>NZ_QFYR01000009.1 GCF_003254705.1 Phenylobacterium deserti | reverse complement strand
CTCACGCACCTTCAGCGTCTTGAGGCCGAGAGCATCCACATCCTTCGGGAGGTGGTGGCCGAGTGTGAGAACCCGGTGATGCTCTATTCGATTGGCAAGGACAGCGCGGTGATGCTGCACCTGGCCGCCAAGGCGTTCTATCCCTCCAAGCCGCCGTTTCCGCTGCTGCACGTGGACACCACCTGGAAGTTCCGGGCGATGTACGAGATGCGCGAGCGGATGGCCAAGGAACTCGGCTTCGAGCTTTTGGTGCACAAGAACCCCGAGGCGCTGGCCCAGGGCATCAACCCCTTCGATCACGGCTCGGCCCTGCACACCGACATCTGGAAGACGCAAGGGCTGAAGCAGGCGCTGGACCAGTACGGCTTCGATGCGGCCTTCGGCGGGGCTCGCCGCGACGAGGAGAAGAGCCGCGCCAAGGAGCGCATCTTCTCGTTCCGCTCGGCCCAGCACCGCTGGGATCCCAAGAACCAGCGGCCGGAGCTTTGGCGGCTCTACAACACCCGCAAGAACCCGGGCGAAAGCATCCGCGTCTTCCCGATCTCCAATTGGACCGAGCTCGACATCTGGCAGTACATCTATCTGGAGAACATCCCGATCGTGCCGCTGTACTACGCCGCCGAGCGGCCGGTGGTGGAGCGCGACGGGGCGCTGATCATGGTCGATGACGAGCGCTTCCGGCTGGAGCCCGGCGAGACCCCGCAGATGAAGTCGGTGCGCTTCCGCACCCTCGGCTGCTACCCGCTGACCGGGGCGGTGGAGAGCACAGCTTCCACCTTGCCCGAGATCATCCAGGAGATGCTGCTCACCACCACCTCCGAGCGGCAGGGGCGGCGGATCGACCACGACCAGGCCGCCTCCATGGAGAAGAAGAAGCAGGAGGGCTACTTCTGATGGCCCATCAGTCCGCCCTTATCGCCGAAGACATCCAGGCCTACCTCAAGGCCCACGAGCACAAGAGCCTCCTGCGGTTCCTGACCTGCGGGTCGGTGGATGACGGCAAGTCGACCCTGATCGGGCGGCTGCTCTACGACGCCAAGATGATCTTCGAGGACCAGCTGGCGGCCCTCGAGGCCGACTCCAAGCGGGTCGGCACGCAAGGCGGCGACATCGACTTTGCCCTCCTGGTGGACGGCCTGGCGGCCGAGCGCGAGCAGGGCATCACCATCGACGTCGCCTACCGCTTCTTCTCCACCGACAAGCGCAAGTTCATCGTCGCCGACACCCCCGGCCACGAGCAGTACACCCGCAACATGGTCACCGGCGCCTCCACGGCGGACGCGGCGGTGATCCTGATCGACGCCCGCAAGGGCGTGCTGACCCAGACCCGCCGGCACAGCTACCTCGTCAGCCTGCTGGGCATCCGCCACGTGGTGCTGGCCATCAACAAGATGGACCTGGTGGACTGGAGCCAGGAGGTGTTCGACGCCATTGTCGCCGAATACCGCGACTTCGCCGCCCAGATCGGCATCCAGGACTTCACCGCCATTCCGATGTCGGCGCTGAAGGGCGACAACATCACCGAAGCCTCCGACAAGGCGCCCTGGTACTCCGGTCCCCCGCTGATGCGCTGGCTGGAGGATGCGCCCATCGAGGACGACCTGCGGGAAAAGCCGTTCCGCATGCCGGTCCAGTGGGTGAACCGGCCCAACCTCGACTTCCGCGGCTTCTCGGGGCTCGTGGCCTCGGGCGTGATCCGGCCAGGCGACAAGATCAAGGCGCTGCCGTCGGGGCGCGAAAGCACCGTCGAGCGCATCGTCGCCTTCCGCGGCGACCTGCCCGAAGCGGTGGCCGGTCAGTCGGTGACGCTGACGCTGACCGACGAGATCGACATCAGCCGGGGCGACGTCCTGGCCGCGGCGGGCGATCCGCCGGCGGTGGCCGACCAGTTCGAGGCCACGCTCGTCTGGTTCGACGACGAGGCCATGCTGCCCGGCCGCTCCTACCTGCTGAAGCTCGGCGCCCGCACCGTCTCGGCCCAGGTCACCGAGCCCAAGTACAAGGTCAATGTGAACACCCTCGAGCAGCTGGCCGCCAAGCGGCTGGAGCTGAACGAGATCGGCGTCTGCAACCTGTCGCTGGACGCGCCCATCGCCTTTGACGCCTACGCCGACAACAAGGACCTGGGCGGCTTCATCCTGATCGACCGGATCTCCAACCGCACGGTCGGGGCCGGCATGCTGCACTTTGCGCTGCGCCGCAGCCAGAACATCCACTGGCAGGCGCTGGACGTGAACAAGCAGGCCCGGGCCGCCCAGAAGGGGCAAAAGGCGCGGGTGGTCTGGCTGACGGGCCTGTCGGGCGCGGGCAAGTCGACCATCGCCAACCTGGTCGAAAAGCGCCTCCACGTGGACGGCCGGCACACCTACCTGCTGGACGGCGACAACGTCCGCCATGGCCTCAACAAGGACCTGGGCTTCACCGAGGAAGACCGGGTGGAGAACATCCGCAGGGTGGCCGAGGTCGCCAAGCTGATGGTGGACGCCGGCCTGATCGTGCTGGTCTCGTT
>NZ_QFYR01000007.1 GCF_003254705.1 Phenylobacterium deserti | reverse complement strand
CTTCCGGCGCCGCGTCGATGTCCGCGTAGTTCTTCGCCGTCGCGCCGCCGCTCTTCGCCAGCGTGATGGTGATGGCCGCGGTCAGCGTCGTCTTGCCATGGTCAACGTGACCAATGGTGCCGATGTTGCAGTGCGGCTTATTACGTTCGAACTTTTCTTTAGCCATTTCAAGCTCCAGCCCTGTCCGGGCCTGTCCTCTAAACTAGGGTTGGATGTCTTAGGCGTACTTCTTGATCACTTCGTCGGCCACCGCTTGCGGCACCGCTTCGTAGTGGTCGAACTGCATGGTGAACTGAGCGCGGCCTTGCGACATGCCGCGCAGGTTGTTCACGTAGCCGAACATGTTGGCCAGCGGCACGAAGGCGTTGATGACCGTCGCGTTGCCGCGGACGTCCTGGCCTTGGATCTGACCACGACGGCCGTTCAGGTCGCCGATCACCGAGCCCAGGTACTCTTCCGGGGTCACGACTTCGACGGCCATGATCGGCTCGAGCAGCTTGGCGCCGCCCTTCTCGCGCAGTTCCTTGAAGGCCGCGCGGGAGGCGATTTCGAACGCCAGGACCGAGGAGTCGACGTCGTGGAAGGCGCCGTCCACCAGGGTGGCCTTGAAGTCGATCACCGGGAAGCCGGCCAGCAGACCGTTGTCCTTGGAGGACATCAGGCCCTTTTCGACGCCGGGGACGTATTCCTTCGGCACCGCGCCGCCGACGATGGCGGATTCGAACACGAAGCCCGAACCCACTTCACCCGGCTCGAACACCAGCTTCACGCGAGCGAACTGGCCCGTACCGCCGGTTTGCTTCTTGTGGGTGTAGTCGATTTCGGCCCGGCGGCTGATGGTTTCGCGATAGGCAACCTGCGGCGCGCCGATGTTGGCTTCGACCTTGTAGGTCCGCTTCAGGATGTCGATCTTGATGTCCAGGTGCAGCTCGCCCATGCCCTTCAGGATCGTCTGGCCCGACTCATGGTCGGTGGAGACGGTGAAGGACGGATCTTCAGCGGCCAGCTTCTGCAGGGCGACGCCCAGCTTCTCCTGGTCGGCCTTGGACTTGGGCTCCACGGCGATTTCGATAACCGGCGCCGGGAATTCCATGCGCTCGAGGATCACCGGCGACTTGGTCGGGTCGCACAGGGTGTCCCCGGTGCGGGTGTCCTTCAGGCCGGCCAGGGCGACGATGTCGCCGGCGTGGGCTTCCTTGATGTCCTCGCGGTTGTTCGAGTGCATCAGCAGCATCCGGCCGACCCGCTCGCGCTTGTCGCGCGTGGAGTTCAGCAGGCCCATGCCGGTTTCGATCTTGCCCGAGTAGATGCGGCAGAAGGTGAGCGAGCCCACGAAGGGGTCGTCCATGATCTTGAAGGCCAGCATCGACAGCGGCTCTTCGTCCGACGCCTTGCGCTCGATCTCTTCTTCCGTGCGGAAGTCGATGCCCTTGGTCGGCGGGATGTCCACCGGCGACGGCAGGTAGTCGACGACGGCGTCGAGCAGGGGCTGCACGCCCTTGTTCTTGAAGGCCGAGCCGCAGAGGATCGGATAGAAGGCGCCGGTGAGCACAGCCTTACGGATGCACTTCTTGATCACCTCTTCCGACGGCTCTTCGCCGGAGAGGTAAGCTTCCATCGCCTCGTCGTCGAGTTCGACGGCGTTCTCGATCATGTAGTTGCGAGCTTCCTCGGCCTTTTCCTTCAGGTCAGCCGGGATCTCTTCGTCGCGGTACTTCGCGCCGAGGCCGTCGTTGTCCCAAACGACAGCCTTCATGCGGACCAGGTCCACCAGGCCGCGCAGGGCGGATTCGGAACCGATCGGCAGCTGGATCGGAACAGCCTTGGCGCCCAGGCGGTCGCGGATGGACTCGACCGACTTGTCGAAGTCGGCGCCGAGCTTGTCCATCTTGTTGACGAACACGATCCGCGGAACCTTGTACTTGTCGGCCTGGCGCCAGACGGTCTCGGTTTGCGGTTCGACGCCGGCGTTGCCGTCCAGCACCGTCACGGCGCCGTCGAGCACGCGCAGGGAGCGTTCGACTTCAATGGTGAAGTCCACGTGCCCGGGGGTGTCGATGATGTTCAGACGCTTGTCGTTCCAGAACGCGGTCGTCGCGGCCGACGTGATCGTGATGCCGCGCTCCTGCTCCTGTTCCATCCAGTCCATGGTGGCCGCGCCATCGTGGACTTCGCCGATCTTATGGCTCTTGCCGGTGTAGTAGAGGATCCGCTCGGTCGTGGTGGTCTTGCCCGCGTCGATGTGGGCCATGATCCCGAAGTTGCGGTAGTCTTCGATTTTATGCGTGCGGGGCATAGCGGATTGCTCTGCGAAAAGAGGATAATTCGGTGCGGCTGAACGAACGGCGCGGGCGGTTTAGCTCAAACCGCCCGCGCCGGAAACTGCCTATATGGGGTCTTACCAGCGGTAGTGCGAGAAGGCCCGGTTGGCTTCAGCCATCTTGTGGGTGTCTTCGCGCTTCTTCACGGCCGAACCGCGGTTGGAAGACGCGTCGAGCAGCTCGCCCGCGAGCTTCTCCGTCATGGTGTTTTCGCCGCGGTTGCGGGCGGCGTTCACCAGCCAACGGATGGCCAGGGCGCGACGGCGGTCCGGACGGACTTCCACCGGCACCTGGTAGGTCGCGCCGCCGACCCGGCGGGAGCGGACTTCGATGGCCGGAGCCACGTTGTCGAGGGCGGCGTGGAAGGTTTCAAGCGGACCTTGGTCCTTGCGCTTGGCTTCCAGGATGTCGAAGGCGCCGTAGAGGATGTTCTCCGCGACGGCCTTTTTGCCTTCGTACATCACGTAATTCATGAACTTGGTGACAACCAGGTCCCCGAACTTCGGATCGGGCAGAACCTGACGCTTCTCGGCGCGACGGCGACGGGACATTCTTCTTCTTCCTTACTTCGGACGCTTCGCGCCGTAGAGCGAACGACGTTGCTTACGGTCCTTGACGCCTTGCGTGTCGAGGACGCCGCGCAGGATGTGATAGCGGACACCCGGAAGGTCCTTCACGCGGCCGCCGCGGATGAGCACCACGGAGTGCTCCTGCAGGTTGTGGCCTTCGCCCGGGATGTAGCACACCGCTTCGATGCCGGTGGTCAGACGAACCTTGGCGACCTTACGCAGAGCCGAGTTCGGCTTCTTCGGGGTCGTGGTGTAGACGCGGGTGCAGACGCCGCGGCGCTGCGGGCAGCCCTTCAGGGCCGGGACCTTGTTCCGCGAGGGCTTGTCCTGGCGCGGCTTGCGGATGAGCTGGTTGACTGTCGGCATCTAATCTCTGCTGTGGAGGCGTGTGCCGTTAGGCCGAGGCGCCTCGATAAGGGTTCGCGTTGTTATCTGGCTCGAAACCACCCGCTGAAACGCAAAAACTCGCCGGCACGCGAGACTCGCGTTCGGCGGGGTACGTTCCGACGGGACAGGAAGGAATCCCCGTTCCGAGAGAGGCGCGCTAAATAGTCGTGAACGGCTTGCGCGTCAATGTTTGCCGCCCGGACCCGCCGCTTTGTCGCGCAGGGCCGGACGGTCGCCACGAAAACGCCGCGAGCGAGCGGCTGGTTAGCGCCAAGCTTGGGAGGACGGGACAGCGGATGCAGACGGCGAGACGCCGCAGGATCGTCGTCGTCGGTCTGTCCGCCGTCGCCCACGCCGTGGTGGGCACGCTGGTCGCCCTGCACGCGCCCCAGCTGATCGCGCCCCAGGAGGACGCAGGTCCGCCCTTCCCGGTCATTCCGGTGCTGATCCAGCCGATCGCGCCGCCTCGCCCGGGATCGACCAAGCCCGAGCCGATCCGGCTGCACCGGCGCTTGCCGCGGAACGTCCCGATCACCGTGCCGCTGGAGCCCCTGCCCGAGCCCGAGCCCGAAGCGCCGGTGGAAGCGCCGCCGGCGCCCCGGCCGGCGGTCCGTCACCCCGCACCCCTGCCCCAAGCGCCCAGCGGCGATCTGAGGGCCGCCCTGCGCAGCGGGCCGGTGGGCTGCGGCAATCGCGAGGCCACGGGCCTGAACCGCGCGGAGCGGGAGGCGTGCGACCAGCGTCTGGGAACCGGCGTGGACCAGACCCGTCCGCTGGATCTGGCGCTGCCGCCTATGAAGGACCGGGCGTTTGATGCGGCGGCGGCGCGCAAGCGGGCCTACCGCGAGTACCGGGACGCGCCCGCCGTCACGCCCAGCGGACCTGGGCCCGGCAGCTCCGGCGATCCGTCCAAGCCCAGGGACCTGGACCCGATGCGTCTGCGCTGAGCGCCCGCTCAGTCGAAGATGTCGAAGATATCGAAGCCCTTCTTCTTCTTCCGGTACTTATAGTCGTCGTCGTAGCGATGCCGGTGTTTGGCCGCGTCGTAGGGATGGCTCTGCTTCCAGGCGTCCGGATTGCGATGGAAGGAGTCGACCTCGCGCTCGAAGCGCTGGCGGTCGTGGTCGAAGTCGGCGGCCTCGGCGCGGGCGCCGCCCATAAGCTTTTCCAGCTCTCCGCGGTCCAGCCACACGCCCCGGCAGTTGGGGCACATGTCCAACTCCACGCCGGAGCGGTTCACGTTCTGCATCGACAGATTGCAGTTGGGGCAAAGCAGCAGGGGCAAGGCGTCCTCCGTTCTGTTGTCTCCAACATCTAGGAAGCCGACCGCCAAAACGAAACGGCCCGGGATCGCTCCCGGGCCGTCCGATACGCAGTACTGGAGAGAGACTTAGTCGACCTGCTCGGCGGCGGCCGCGTCGGAGATGACCTCCGGCAGCGGCTCCATCGCCTCTTCGCGGCTGGCCGTCAGGGCTTCGTCGCGCTTGGCGGCGATGCGCTGCAGGTTCCGCAGGTACGAGCCCGTGCCCGCCGGGATGAGGCGGCCCACGATCACGTTTTCCTTCAGGCCTTCCAGGGTGTCGATCTTGCCCTGCACCGAAGCTTCGGTGAGGACGCGGGTCGTTTCCTGGAACGAGGCGGCCGAGATGAAGCTGCGGGTTTGCAGCGACGCCTTGGTGATGCCGAGCAGCACGGGCTGGGTGAGAGCCGGACGGCCGCCGCGGGCTTCCGTCTTGGCGCTCTCCTCGTCCACTTCGAGCTTGTCGAGGTGGTCGCCCTTGAGCAGGCCGGTGTCGCCCGGTTCGAGGATCTCGACCTTTTGCAGCATCTGACGAACGATCGTCTCGATGTGCTTGTCGTTGATCGGCACGCCCTGCAGTCGGTAGACCTCCTGGATCTCGTTCACCAGGAAGTCGGCCAGCGCTTCGATGCCCTGGATGCGCAGGATGTCGTGCGGATCCGGGTTGCCGTCGATCAGGTACTCGCCCTTGCGGATGACGTCGCCGTCGTGGACCGCGATGTGCTTGCCCTTCGGGATCAGGAACTCGACCGCCTCGCCACCGTCTTCCGGGGTGATCTTGATGCGGCGCTTGTTCTTGTAGTCCCGACCGAACTCGACCCGGCCGTCCATCTCAGCGATCACCGCGCAGTCCTTCGGACGGCGAGCTTCGAAGAGCTCGGCCACCCGCGGCAGACCGCCGGTGATGTCGCGGGTCTTGGCGCTTTCCGTGGGGATACGCGCCATGACCTCGCCCGGCTTGACCTCGTCGCCGTCGCCGAGCGAAAGGATCGCGCCGACCGGCAGGAGGTAACGGGCTTCACCGCCGTTGGAGATGCGCTTGTAGGCGCCGGTCTCGTCGAGCACCGCCATGGCCGGACGCAGGTCCGAACCCTTGGTGGAGGCACGCCAGTCGATGACCACGCGGTTCGAGATGCCGGTGGCTTCGTCGGCTTCCTCGCGGAACGAGAAGTTCTCCACCAGGTCCTCGAAGCGCACGCGACCGCCCACTTCGGTGATGATCGGCGTGGTGTAGGGGTCCCACTCGGCCAGACGCTGGCCGCGCTTGACGCTCTCGCCATCCTTGACGCGCAGGCGCGCGCCATAGGGCACCTTGTAGGATTCGCGGTCCTTGCCATCCACCTGGACCACCAGCTGCAGGTTGCGGCTCATGGAGATCAGGTGGCCTTCGGCGTTGGTCACCGTGTTGCCGCCGGAAATGCGAGCCACGCCCTCGTTGGCGCTTTCGTAGAAGGACTGCTCGGCCACCTGGGCGGTGCCGCCGATGTGGAAGGTCCGCATCGTCAGCTGGGTGCCCGGCTCGCCGATCGACTGCGCCGCAATGACGCCGACGGCTTCGCCGATGTTCACCGGAGTGCCGCGGGCCAGGTCACGGCCGTAGCAGGCGCCGCAGACGCCGGTCTTGGTCTCGCAGGTCAGAACCGAGCGGACCTTCACCGACTGCACGCCGGCGCTTTCGACCAGCTCGATCATGTTCTCGTCGAGGTAGGTGTCGGCCGGAACGATGACCTCGTTCGTGCCCGGCTCCTTGACGTCCTCGGCCGCGAAACGGCCCAGGATGCGCTGCCCCAGCGAGACCAGCACGTCGCCGCCTTCGACCACGGCGCGCAGGGTGATGCCCCGCGTGGTGCCGCAGTCTTCCTCGGTGATGATGCAGTCCTGCGCCACGTCCACCAGACGGCGGGTCAGGTAACCCGAGTTGGCGGTCTTCAGCGCGGTGTCGGCCAGGCCCTTACGGGCGCCGTGGGTGGAGTTGAAGTACTCCTGGACGGTCAGGCCTTCCTTGAAGTTCGAGATGATCGGCGTCTCGATGATCTCGCCGGAAGGCTTGGCCATCAGGCCGCGCATCCCGCCGAGTTGCTTCATCTGAGCCTGCGAGCCCCGGGCGCCGGAGTTCGACATCATGAAGATCGAGTTGATCTCGCCTTCACGGCCGCTGGCGTCCTTGGCCGAGGTGGAGACCTCGAGCATCATCTCGTCGGCGACGCGATCGGTGGCCTTGGCCCAGGCGTCGACGACCTTGTTGTACTTCTCGCCCTTGGTGATCAGGCCGTCGGCGTACTGCTGCTCGTACTCTTCCACGAGCTTGCGGGTCTCTTCGACGATCGGCGCCTTGCGGGCCGGGATGACGATGTCGTCCTTGCCGAAGGAGATGCCAGCCTTGGCCGCTTCGCGGAAGCCCAGGCCCATGATCTGGTCGGCGAAGATGACCGTCGCCTTCTGACCGCAGTGCCGGTAGACCGTGTCGATCAGGTTGCCGATTTCCTTCTTGGTCAGGTTCTTCTCAAGAAGGCGGTGACCCACGGCCGGGTGACGCGGCAGCAGGGCGGCGATCTTCATCCGGCCAGGCGTGGTGTCGACCACACGGCGCACCGTGTTGCCGTCCGCGTCCTGCTCGAAGTGACGGGCCTTGATCTTGGTGTGCAGGGTCACGACGCCGGCGTCGAGCGCCGCTTCGATTTCCCCGAGATCCGCGAACAGCTTGCCCTCGCCCGGCTCGCCGTCCTTGGCCAGCGACAGGTAGTAGAGACCCAGAACGATGTCCTGCGACGGCACGATGATCGGCCGCCCGTTCGCGGGCGACAGGATGTTGTTCGTGGACATCATCAGCACGCGCGCTTCCAGCTGGGCTTCCAGCGAGAGCGGCACGTGGACGGCCATCTGGTCCCCGTCGAAGTCGGCGTTGAACGCCGCGCAGACGAGCGGGTGCAGCTGGATCGCCTTGCCTTCGATCAGCTTGGGTTCGAAGGCCTGGATGCCCAGACGGTGAAGGGTCGGCGCGCGGTTCAGCAGAACCGGGTGCTCGCGGATCACCTCGTCCAGGATGTCCCAGACCGCCGGCTGCTCACGCTCCACCATGCGCTTGGACTGCTTGACGGTGCCCGAAAGGCCCTTGGCGTCCAGACGCGCGTAGATGAACGGCTTGAACAGCTCGAGCGCCATCTTCTTGGGCAGACCGCACTCGTGCAGCTTCAGCTCGGGGCCGACCACGATGACCGAACGGCCCGAGTAGTCGACGCGCTTGCCGAGCAGGTTCTGACGGAAGCGGCCCTGCTTGCCCTTCAGCATGTCGGCGAGCGACTTCAGCGGACGCTTGTTGGCGCCGGTGATGACGCGGCCGCGGCGGCCGTTGTCGAACAGGGCGTCGACGGCTTCCTGCAGCATCCGCTTTTCGTTGCGGATGATGATGTCCGGCGCGCGCAGCTCGATCAGGCGCTTGAGGCGGTTGTTCCGGTTGATGACCCGGCGATAGAGGTCGTTCAGGTCGGAGGTGGCGAAACGGCCGCCGTCCAGCGGAACCAGCGGACGCAGTTCAGGCGGGATGACCGGGATGACCGTCAGGATCATCCACTCGGCCTTGTTGTTGCTCTCGATGAAGCTCTCGATGAGCTTCAGGCGCTTGGACGCCTTCTTGAGCTTCATTTCCGAGGTGGTGGTCTTCAGGTCCTCGCGGAGCTTGTCGGCTTCCTTCTCGAGGTCCATGCCACGCAGCATGCCGTGAACGGCCTCAGCGCCGATCTCGGCGGTGAAGCTGTCGTCGCCGAACTCTTCCTGGAAGCGCAGGAAATCGTCCTCCGACAGCAGCTGGTGCTGCTTCAGCGGGGTGAGGCCCGGCTCGGTGACGATGTAGTTCTCGAAGTAGAGAACCCGCTCGACGTCCTTCAGGGCCATGTCCAGCATCAGGGCGATACGGGACGGCAGGCTCTTCAGGAACCAGATGTGAGCGACCGGGCTCGCCAGCTCGATGTGGCCCATCCGCTCGCGGCGGACGCGCGCGAGGGTGACCTCGACGCCGCACTTCTCGCAGATGATGCCCTTGTACTTCATGCGCTTGTACTTGCCGCAAAGGCACTCGTAGTCCTTCGTCGGGCCAAAGATGCGGGCGCAGAAGAGGCCGTCACGCTCAGGCTTGAACGTGCGGTAGTTGATCGTCTCGGGCTTCTTGATTTCGCCGAACGACCACGAACGGATCTTCTCGGGCGAAGCCAGCGCGATGCGGATCTGGTCGAAGGTTGGCGGAGCCTGGACCGGGTTGAAGATATTCAGGACTTCCTGGTTCATCGGATATCCAGTTCGTCAGTATTTCAGAGTGTGATGGGAAGGAGCTGACGGGCCCCTTCCCTCACGAAGACTGCAGCGGATTGGACCGCGCCTAGCTGTTCTCAAGCTCGACGTTCAGGCCCAGAGAACGCATCTCCTTGACCAGCACGTTGAAGCTTTCCGGAATGCCGGCTTCGAAGGTGTCGTCGCCGCGGACGATGGACTCGTAGACCTTGGTCCGGCCCGCCACGTCGTCCGACTTCACCGTCAGCATTTCCTGCAGGGTGTAGGCGGCGCCGTAGGCTTCGAGAGCCCACACTTCCATTTCCCCGAAGCGCTGACCGCCGAACTGCGCCTTACCGCCCAACGGCTGCTGGGTGACGAGGGAGTACGGACCGATCGAACGGGCGTGGATCTTGTCGTCGACCAGGTGGTGCAGCTTCAGCATGTAGATGTAGCCGACGGTCACCGGACGCTTGAAGCGCTCACCCGTCTGGCCGTCGTGCAGATACGACTGGCCGGACCGCGCGAGACCCGCCTTTTCGAGCAGGTTCTCGATGTCCTCGATGTGGGCGCCGTCGAACACCGGCGTGGCGAAGGGGATGCCCTTCGACAGGTTCCGGGCCAGCTCGATCAGCTCCTCATCGGTGTCGGGCAACTCCACGTCCGGGCCGTAGACGTCGCGCAGGTGCTCGACGAGCGCCTGACGCTGACCGCCGCCCTGCTGCCAGTCTTCGAGCATCCGGGCGACCTGCTTGCCGAGACCGGCCGCGGCCCAACCCAGGTGGGTTTCGAAGATCTGACCGACGTTCATGCGCGAAGGCACGCCCAGCGGGTTCAGCACGATGTCCACGTGCGTGCCGTCTTCCAGGTAGGGCATGTCCTCGATCGGGAGGATCTTGGAGATGACGCCCTTGTTGCCGTGACGGCCGGCCATCTTGTCGCCCGGTTGAAGCTTGCGCTTCACCGCAACGAACACCTTGACCATCTTCATCACGCCCGGAGGCAGCTCGTCGCCGCGTTGCAGCTTGTCGACCTTGTCCTCGAAGCGACGGTCGAGACGCTTGCGGGCTTCATCGAACTGGCGGCGCAGGGCCTCCAGCTCACCCATCGCCTTTTCGTCGTCGAGAGCGATCTGCCACCACAGGCCGGGCGAGATCTCTTCCAGCTTGTCGGCGGTGATCTCGCCGCGACCCAGGCCCTTCGGACCCGAGACGGCGGTCTTGCCAACCAGCAGCTGGCGCAGACGGCCCTGCATGTTGCGGTTCAGGATCGCGAACTCGTCGTCGCGGTCCTTGCCCAGACGGTCAATCTCGGCGCGTTCGATGGCGAGCGCGCGCTCGTCCTTGTCGACGCCGTGACGGTTGAAGACGCGGACTTCCACGATGGTGCCGGCGACGCCCGGGGGCAGACGCAGCGAGGTGTCGCGGACGTCGGAGGCCTTTTCACCGAAGATGGCGCGCAGGAGCTTTTCTTCCGGCGTCATCGGGCTTTCGCCCTTTGGCGTGACCTTGCCGACCAGGATGTCGCCCGGCTGGACCTCGGCGCCGATCGCCACGATGCCCGCTTCGTCGAGGTTGCGCAGGGCTTCCTCGCCGACGTTCGGGATGTCGCGGGTGATCTCTTCCGGACCCAGCTTAGTGTCGCGGGCCATGACTTCGAACTCCTCGAGGTGGATCGAGGTGAACACGTCATCGCGCACGATCCGCTCGGAGATCAGGATCGAGTCTTCGAAGTTGTAGCCGTTCCAGGGCATGAACGCGACGAGGGCGTTGCGGCCCAGCGCCAGTTCGCCCAGCTCCGTGGACGGGCCGTCGGCGATCACGTCGCCGGCCTGAACGCGGTCGCCCACCCGCACCAGCGGACGCTGGTTGATGCAGGTCGAGGTGTTGGAGCGCTGGAACTTCTGCAGGCGGTAGATGTCGACGCCCGGCTTGGACGGGTCGGTCTCTTCCGTGGCGCGCACGACGATACGGGTGCCGTCGATCTGTTCGACGACGCCCGAGCGGCGGGCGGTCACAACGGCACCGGAGTCCACGGCCACGATCGCTTCCATGCCGGTGCCGACCAGCGGCGCATCCGACTGGATGAGCGGCACGGCCTGCTTCTGCATGTTCGAGCCCATGAGGGCGCGGTTCGCGTCGTCGTTTTCCAGGAACGGGATCAGCGAGGCGGCCACGGAGACGACCTGCTTCGGCGACACGTCCATCAGGTCGACCTGATCCTTCGGCAGAAGGGTCGGTTCGCCGTTGACGCGGCCCGGAACGAGGTCTTCGGCGATCGCGCCGCCCACCAGCTTGATGTTGGCCTGGGCGATGGCGTGCTTCGCCTCTTCCATGGCCGACATGTAGACCACCTCGTCGGTGATCTGGCCGTCACGGATGCGGCGGTACGGGCTCTCGATGAAGCCGTACTTGTTCACCACGGCGTGCGTGGCGAGCGAGTTGATCAGGCCGATGTTCGGACCTTCCGGCGTCTCGATCGGGCAGATCCGGCCGTAGTGGGTCGGGTGCACGTCGCGGACTTCGAAGCCGGCCCGCTCGCGGGTCAGACCACCCGGGCCAAGGGCCGACAGGCGGCGCTTGTGGGTGATTTCCGACAGCGGGTTAGTCTGGTCCATGAACTGGGACAGCTGCGAGGAGCCGAAGAACTCCCGAACCGCTGCGGCCGCCGGCTTGGCGTTGATCAGGTCGTGCGGCATGACCGTGTCGATATCGACCGAGCTCATGCGCTCCTTGATCGCCCGTTCCATGCGGAGCAGGCCGACGCGGTACTGGTTCTCGAGCAGTTCGCCGACCGAGCGGACCCGGCGGTTGCCGAGGTTGTCGATGTCGTCGATCTCGCCACGGCCGTCACGCAGGCCGACCAGGGTCTTGAGAACCGCCAGCACGTCGTCCTTGCGGATCACGCGCATGTCGTCGGGGCAGTCCAGCTCCAGGCGCATGTTCATTTTCACGCGGCCGACCGAGGACAGGTCGTAGCGCTCGGAATCGAAGAACAGCGACTTGAACATCGCCTCGGCGGCGTCGACGGTCGGCGGCTCGCCCGGTCGCATGACCCGGTAGATGTCGAACAGGGCGTCTTCGCGCGCGGTGTTCTTGTCGATCCGCAGGGTGTTGCGGACGTAGGCGCCGATGGTGACGTCGTCGATGTCGAGAACGTCAAGGGTGGTGAAGCCCTGCTCTTCCAGCGCGGTCAGGACGGTGGCGTCCAGTTCGTCGCCGGCTTCGGCGTAGATCTCGCCGGTTTCGAAGTTCACCAGGTCGCGGGCCAGGTACTTGCCGTACAGGGCTTCCGGAGCCAGCAGCAGGGTCTTGAGACCCGCATCGGCGAACTTCTTGGCGTTACGCGCGGAGATCTTCTGGCCGGCCGGCGCGATCTCTTCGCCGCTGTCGGCGTCGATCAGCGGGAATTCCGGCTTGGCGCCGCGCCAGCGCTCGGCGCGGTACGGGGTGGCCCAGCCGCCCGGACGCTTTTCGTACGGAACGGTTTCGTAGAACGTCGAGAGGATCTCTTCGCCGTCCATGCCGAGGGCCATCAGGAAGGTGGTGGCCGGCAGCTTACGACGACGGTCGATACGGACGTAGATGATGTCCTTGGCGTCGAATTCGAAGTCGAGCCACGAGCCGCGGTACGGGATCACGCGGGCAGCGAACAGCAGCTTGCCCGAAGCGTGCGTCTTGCCCTTGTCGTGGTCGAAGAAGACGCCCGGCGAGCGGTGCATCTGGGAGACGATGACGCGCTGGGTCCCGTTGACGATGAAGGTGCCCTTCTCCGTCATGAGCGGGATGTCGCCCATGTAGACGTCCTGCTCCTTGATGTCCTTCACGGAACGGGCGCCGGTCTCTTCATCGGTTTCGAACACGATGAGGCGCAGCTTGACCTTCAGCGGCGCCGCATAGGTCATGTCGCGCTGGACGCATTCCTCGACGTCGTACTTCGGCTCCTCGAACTCGTAGGAGACGTACTCGAGCACCGCGCGCTCGTTGAAGTCCTTGATCGGGAAGACGGACCTGAAGACCGCCTCGAGACCCTCCTCGCCCCGATCGGCCGGGCGGACTTCCCGCTGCAGGAACTGCTCGTACGAAGACCGCTGAACCTCGATCAGGTTCGGCATCTGCACGGCTTCAGGAATGCGGCCGAAAGACTTCCGGATCCGCTTCTTACCGGTGAAGGACTGCGCCATTTTTATCCCTTGCGGACAGGCGGGAACAGAATCCCACCGTCAAGCTTTTCATCCTGCGTCCACCCTCGGCATTCCCCCGAAGGGGAACCGGACGCTGGAAAGCCCCTGTATCGTAGGGGCGCTCCCTCGCATGGCCGGAGGGCGGCGGGCCATGCCTCGGAGCGAACACGCGCGAAAACGCGTCACTTGATTCGGAGATTTCGCGAAGGTGCGCAGATAGGCCTTTTGGCCGGTCTTGGGAAGCCCCTTACGCCACAAAAGTGAACGAAAAAGAGAGGCGGCGCGGGAGGGTGTCCCGCACCGCCTCTTCCTCCAGGTCGCCCCGGAGGGTCGTGCTAGCTTCCGATATTCACGCTGGTCGCGCAGCCCCCTAACCGGCGGGCGCAAAAGGATGTTCCGGCCCGGCGCCAAAAAACTTCACCAGAAGTTGCGCACACACGCCAAAAACAGAAAGGCCGGGGATCGCTCCCCGGCCTTCCGTTTGGGTCAGCTTGGAGCTGACGCCGACTACTTCACCTGGACGGTGGCGCCGGCGGCTTCCAGCTTCTTCTTGATGTCTTCGGCTTCGGCCTTGGACACGTTTTCCTTCACGTTCTGCGGAGCGCCTTCGACGAGGTCCTTGGCTTCCTTCAGACCGAGGTCCGGACGAACGCCACGGACTTCCTTGATCACGTTGATCTTCTTGTCGCCGCCGCTCGTCAGAACGACGGTGAACTCGGTTTGCTCTTCAGCGGCTTCGGCGGCAGCGCCACCGCCAGCGGCCGGAGCGGCGGCCACGGCCACCGGAGCGGCGGCGGAGACGCCCCACTTTTCTTCGAGCAGCTTGGACAGCTCAGCGGCTTCCAGGACGGTCAGGGCCGACAGGCTGTCGACGAGTTCTTGCAGATTGGCCATTTGGATAGTCCTTCAGATTTACGGGTGTCGGGAAGATGATGATCAGGCGGCGTCTTTGGTGGCGTACGCGTTGAACACGCGAGCCAGCTGGCCCGCCGGCGCTTGCAGCACGCCAGCGACCTTGGTCGCCGGAGCCTGCAGGAGGCCGATGAGCTTGGCGCGGAGCTGGTCGAGCGACGGAAGGGTCGCCAGCGCCGTCACCGACGCCTTGTCCAGCACCTGGTCGCCCATGAATCCGCCGATGACGGAGAACTTGTCGTTCCCCTTGGCGTACTCGGTGGCGATCTTGGCGGCAGACACCGGGTCCGGCGCAAAGGCGATGGCGACGGGACCCTTGAACAGGGCGTCGCCCTGCTCGCCGATCGAGCCGTCCAGAGCCTTCTTGGCCAGGGTGTTCTTGACCACCTTCAGCTGGGCGCCTTCGTTGCGAAGACGGCCACGCAGATCAGTCATTTCCGCAACGGTCAGACCCATGTAGTGGGTCACGACCACGGCGCCGGCGCCGGCGAAATCGCTTTTCAGCGTCTCGATGGCGTCCTGCTTTTGAGCGCGGTCCATTGCGGTCTCCATACTCAGGTTCGACGCGCGCGGGAGTGCGCACGCCGTGCAGTCAAACCTGTCCGATGTGAGAAGCCGCAGCGTCGCGCCCAGGCCGGATGCGGCTGGACGGATGCTTCATCTTCCCGTCTCCCTGCGACCGAGGAAGGGCTCTTCCCCGCGTTACGGTCGCCGGTGACCCCGGCGTCTGCGCAGTTCTTGGACAGGATAGGAGCCTCTGGGAGGCCCCTGCCCTTGCCGCCCTCCCGAAGGAAAGCGGCTTAGAAGGCGCGCCCTTTACACGAGAGCGCACGCGAACTCAATCGCTTGGCGGATCGAGCCCGACAAAAAAGGGAGCGGCGATTCCGCCGCTCCCTCATTCTGGTCGCGATGCCGGAGGCGCTTAGGCGCCGACCGAACCCGCGTCGACCTTGAAGCCCGGGCCCATGGTGGACGACAGGCTGATCTTCTTGATGTAGGTGCCCTTGGCGCCGCTCGGCTTGGCGCGGTTCAGCGCGTCCACGAGAGCGCGGACGTTGGCCAGCAGAGCGTCGTCGGTGAAGCTCGCCTTGCCGATGCCGGCGTGGATGATGCCGGTCTTCTCGGTGCGGAACTCGATGGCGCCGCCCTTGGCGTCCTTCACAGCCTGAGCCACGTTCGGCGTGACGGTGCCGACGCGCGGGTTCGGCATCAGGCCGCGCGGGCCGAGCACCTTACCCAGACGACCCACCAGGGCCATCATGTCGGGGGTCGCGATGACGCGGTCGAAGTCCATGAAGCCGCCTTGGATGCGCTCCACGAGATCTTCAGCGCCGACGACGTCGGCGCCGGCGGCGCGGGCTTCTTCCTGCTTCGCGTCCTTGGCGATGACGGCGACGCGCACGTCGCGGCCGGTGCCGGACGGCAGGCTCACCACGCCGCGGACCTGCTGATCAGCGTGACGCGGGTCGACGCCCAGGTTCACCGAGATCTCGACGGTTTCGTCGAACTTGGCCTTGGCGTTCGCCTTCACCAGGCGGACGGCTTCTTCAACGGCCAGGTTCGCGGTGCGGTCGCCGGTCCAGGCTTGAATGCGCTTGGGTTGCTTCGCCATGGTCTCAGGCCTCCGTGATCTGCAGGCCCATCGAGCGCGCGGAGCCCTCGATGATCTTGGCAGCGGACTCGACGTCGTTGGCGTTCAGGTCCTTCATCTTCTTCTCGGCGATCTCGCGCAGCTGGCTGCGGCTGATCGTGCCGGCGCTGTCGCGGCCCGGCGCCTTGGAGCCGGACTTCAGGCCGATGGCCTGCTTGATGTAGTAGGTCGCCGGCGGGGTCTTCGTGACGAAGGTGAAGGACTTGTCCTGGTAGACCGTGATCACGGTCGGCAGGGGCGTACCCTTCTGTTCCTTCTCGGTGCGGGCGTTGAACTCCTTGCAGAAGCCCATGATGTTGACGCCGCGCTGACCCAGCGCCGGGCCGATCGGCGGCGACGGGGTCGCGGAGCCCGCGGGCACCTGCAACTTGATGAAGCCCAGAATCTTCTTGGCCATGTTTACTCCTGATGGTCGGGAAGCCCGACCGGTTTGAGCCGTGGTGCGGGGTTAGGCTGGCCGGCCCCTCCCACGGATTTGACGCCCCTAAGGACGATAGATCGCGCCCGAAAGCGCGAAGGGCGGGCCCTTAGCAGGGTCCGCCCTCTGAAGCAATGGAAAGCGCGGAAGCTTCGGAAAGCCTACGCGATCTTCTCGACCTGGCCGTACTCCAGCTCGACCGGCGTGGCGCGGCCGAAGATGGAGACGGTGACCCGCAGGCGGGCGCGCTCTTCGTCGACCTGCTCGACCGAGCCGTTGAAGCTGGCGAACGGGCCGTCAGTGACGCGCACCTGCTCGCCGATCTCGAAGGTGACGGTCGGCTTCGGCCGCTCCACGCCCTCTTCGATGGCGCCGATGATCCGCGCGACTTCCTTTTCGGACACCGGGATCGGCTTGGAGCCGGAGCCCAGGAAGCCGGTGACCTTCGGGGTGTTCTTGATCAGGTGGTAGGCCTGGTCGGTCATCTCCATCTTCACGAGCACATAGCCCGGGAAGAACTTGCGTTCGGAGTTCACCTTCCGGCCGCGGCGGATTTCCACCACGTCCTCGGTCGGCACCAGGATCTCGGAGAAGTTCTCGTCGAGGCCTTGGGCGTGCGCCTGTTCCTTGATGGACTCAGCCACCTTCTTCTCGAAGTTCGAGTAGGCGTGGACGATGTACCACTTGTGGCGCGGATTGGCCGTGACGGCAGGAGCTTCGGACATGTCGACTTACCCGGCGTTCGCCAGCTTGAGGAATTGAGTGATCGCGAAGCTAAGGCCCGTGTCCACCACCCAGAAGAAGATCGCGGCCAGCGTCACCATGATGGCGACCATCACCGAGGTGATCCAGGTCTCCTTGCGGCTCGTCCAGGTGATCTTGCGCGCTTCGGCGCGGACTTCCTTGGCGAACTGACCGGGGCTCACCTTCTTCTTGGGCTCGCTCTGCGCAACCGCGGCGGGCGAGGACATGGCGGCCGCGGTCTTCGCAGCACGGGTCCTCATCGCTTGCGGGCTGGAGCCCGGTTTCCTGGCCATGGCGGCTTTCAAACTCGTCGCTTGGGGCGACGCGCCAAATCCAACGACATCGCGCCCCGGTTCATCTCGATCACTTATATAGGGTGGCAGGAGTGGAGGGACTCGAACCCCCGGCCCTCGGTTTTGGAGACCGATGCTCTACCAGCTGAGCTACACTCCTTCGACCCTAAGCCCGCATATGGGGCTCAAGTCCCGAACAATGAACAGCGCGCCGGAAAGCGGTGAGGCCTTCCGGCGCGCTCGGCTCATCGCCGGAGCGGCGTCGTTTAGCAGGGGCGCCCGCGCCGGGCAAGGCGGATCGAAAGCGACGCATCAGCCGTTCCACAGCTCTCAACATCGCAGCCTGGAGCCCGCCATGCCCGAGCCCGACATTCAGCAGCACTACAATCGGGACGACGAGCAAAAGCCCGGCCGCCCGCCCAGCACCGCCTATGTTCCGGATGGCGCGGAGCCTTCGACCCAGAGCGACAAGACCCTGACCGATCCCACGTCGGGCGCGCCCAACGCGAATCCCCCCGAGCCGAACCAGGCCGAAAGCGACAAACGCCCCTCCTAAAATCAGCCTGCCGCGGGTGCGGGCGGCGGCCCGCACTTCAGCGTCTGGTATTCGACCTTCACGTTGGTGAGCTTCGGCCCGCAGGGCGTCACCTCCCCCGCCGCCATGCCTCGCAACGAGACGCCGACGCCGCGGGACAGGTCGACGCCCGCCTCCGTGATGTCATAGGCCTTGCCGCCGGCCATGATGGTCACGCACTGCGGCGTGGTCTGCGCAGGGCAGCCCACCGCGGTGATCGCCTCGCCCTGCGACTCGCCGCCTGACGCCTGGGCCTTGCTGGCTCCGTCTCCGCAGCCGGCCCCCGCCGCCATGGCAAACATCGCCACGGCGAGCGTCCTCCCTAGTCTTACGCGCATGCCTTGTTCCTTACGCATACGTCCTGTCCCCGAACGGACGATGGGACTGTGCGCCCGCCCAGATGGAGCGGCAATCGGAATCTCAGCGTTACGTCGAAAGTTTGCAGCGCAACTAAGCGGCTGTTTTTCTTGAGCACCTGCAGCACGCGCCCGGGATCCCAGATGCGGCTGCCGGGCCGCCGATCGCCCAAAGAAAAGGCCGCCGGGGTGATCCCCGGCGGCCTTCCTTGGGCTCGTCTTGAGTGTGTGACTACTCGATGATCTTGGCCACCACGCCGGCGCCGACGGTCCGGCCGCCTTCGCGAATGGCGAAGCGCAGGCCTTGGTCCATGGCGATCGGGGTGATCAGCTCGACGTCCAGCTCGGCGTTGTCGCCCGGCATGATCATTTCCACGCCTT
>NZ_QFYR01000006.1 GCF_003254705.1 Phenylobacterium deserti | reverse complement strand
GCTCGAGGATCGCGTTCTCGCCGATTTCCGGGGTCTTGCCTTCCACCGCGGCCAGGGCCGAGCCCTTGACCACCGGGATGTCGTCGCCCGGGAACTGGTAGGACGACAGAAGTTCACGAACTTCCATCTCGACCAGGTCCAGCAGCTCGGCGTCGTCGACCATGTCGACCTTGTTCATGAACACCACCAGAGCCGGCACGCCGACCTGGCGGGCGAGCAGGATGTGCTCGCGGGTCTGCGGCATCGGGCCGTCGGCGGCCGAAACCACCAGGATCGCGCCGTCCATCTGCGCCGCGCCGGTGATCATGTTCTTCACGTAGTCGGCGTGGCCGGGGCAGTCGACGTGCGCGTAGTGGCGGTTCGACGTCTCGTATTCCACGTGCGCGGTGTTGATCGTGATGCCGCGGGCCTTTTCTTCCGGCGCCGCGTCGATGTCCGCGTAGTTCTTCGCCGTCGCGCCGCCGCTCTTCGCCAGCGTGATGGTGATGGCCGCGGTCAGCGTCGTCTTGCCATGGTCAACGTGACCAATGGTGCCGATGTTACAGTGCGGCTTATTACGTTCGAACTTTTCCTTGGCCATCAGGGTCCTGCCGGCTGTGCGTCAATTGGGAAAGGAACTTGGAGCGGGTAGCGGGAATCGAACCCGCATCCTCAGCTTGGAAGGCTGCTGCACTACCATTGTGCTATACCCGCGGAAGCTGAATTGCGGGGTCGCCGCATACTCCTCGTTCGTCCGCGCGCGTGGTGGGGGAAGTAGGACTCGAACCTACGAAGCCATTACAGCAGCGGATTTACAGTCCGCCCCCTTTGCCACTCGGGACATTCCCCCTCGCGCGCGGGCCTGGTCGAGGACCGGAAGAAAGGTCTCCGCTCTCAGATGCGAGCGGTGTAAAGCCCGCCGCATGAACCTGATCAAGCGGAAACCCGACCGGGGCCCCGATTTGGAGGGCGTCTTATAGTGGCCTCGTATTCCGAACGCAACGACCCCCGGAGAGGGAAAAAGCAAAGGCCGCCCCAACGGCCCCACCGCCGAGGGGAAACCCCGTCGGAAGACTGGATCTGGGGGTGGCATGCCGTGGAGGCTGCGCTCGCCAATCCGGCGCGCGGCCAGCCGAATCGCCTGCTCGCCACGCCCGACCGCGCTCGCCAGGTCGAGCAGGCGTTCGGGCGGAAAGTGACGGTCGAGGTGGTCGACAACGGCTTCATCGCCTCCTCCCTGCCCCAAGGCGCGGTGCACCAGGGGATTGCGCTTAAGGCCCCGCCGCTCGAGCCCGCCGATCTCGCCGACTTCGAAGCCCGCCCCGGCGCCGTGCTGCTGATGCTGGACCAGGTCACCGATCCCCAGAACGTCGGCGCAATCCTGCGCTCGGCGGCGGCCTTTGGAGCCGTGGGCGTCATTATGCAGGACCGCAACGCCCCGCGCTTCACCGGCGCGCTGGCCAAGGCGGCGGTGGGCGCCATCGAGAAGATCCCGGTGGCGCGGGTAGTCAACCTGTCGCGCGCCTTGGAGGAACTGGCGGAGGCTGGCTGGCGCGCCGTGGGTCTGAGCGGCGCCGCCGAGCGCGATCTCCACGAGGCCCTCGACGGATCGCCCACGGTGCTGGTGCTGGGCTCGGAAGGCGAAGGCCTGCGCCGGCTGGTGGCGGAACATTGCGACGAGCTGGCCAAGATCCCGATGCCGGGCGGCTTCGAAAGCCTCAACGTCTCCACGGCGGCGGCGGTGGCGCTCTACGAGGCTTCGCGCCCCCGACAGTGAGCATGAGCATTGCAGCCGGCGAGCGCCTGACGCATTGAGTGCCCGATGCTCGACAGTCTGATGAACGCCGGCGCCCTGGCCGCTCTCCTCCAGGTGCTCATGATCGACCTGGTGCTCGCTGGGGATAACGCCGTCGCCGTCGGACTGGCGGCCGGCGGCTTGCCGGAGCACCAGAGGCGGAAGGCGATTCTCTACGGCCTGATCGCCGCGGTCGCGATCCGCATCGGCTTCGCCCTGATCACAGCTCAGCTGCTGGGGATCATCGGCCTGCTTTTTGCCGGCGGCATCCTGCTGCTGTGGGTCTGCTGGAAGATGTGGCGCGAGATGCGCGACCACGCCGCCCACGATGAAGAGCAAGCGGCGGCGGCGCTAGACTCCGATCCCACGACCCAGCCGAAGGTGAAACCGGCCAAGTCGTTCCGCAGCGCGTTCACTCAGATCCTGATCGCCGACGTGTCCATGTCGCTGGACAACGTGCTTGCCGTGGCCGGCGCCGCCCGCGAACACCCCGGCATTCTGGTGTTCGGCCTGCTGCTGTCGATCGCGCTGATGGGCGTGGCGGCCAGCTGGATCGCTCGCCTGCTCCATCGTTACCGCTGGATCGGCTACGTGGGCTTGCTGATCGTGCTGTACGTGGCCCTGCACATGATGTGGGAGGGCCATCGCCAGATGGTCGTCGATTTGGGCCGGGTGGACAGCTACAACGCCGCCGCCCCGGCCTTCGCCGACATCGACGCTAAAGAAGCCGCCGAGTACCGCGCCCACTGATCGGGGCGCGGTCTTCTCGATCGCTTAAGCCGCCGAGGGTCCGCCGAAGCGCTCCAGCCATTCGGCGACCTGGGCGTCTTCCACCTTGCGGAACAGCACCTCGGGCGCCTGCACGCGCCGACCGGGCTCGAGGGCGGACAACACCCCCTGCCCGTCCAGGCTCGGCCAGCGGCCGGGGAAGCTCTCGCCCACCGCCACCGCGATCTTCTCGGCCGCGAAGGGGATGAAGGGCTCCGACACCTTGGCGAACAGGGCCACCAGGTTCAGGCCGTAGCGCACGGCCACCGCCGCCCGGTCGCGGTCCGTCTTGATCGCGGTCCAGGGCGCAGCCTCGGTCAGGTACTGGTTGCCCAGAACCCATAGCTGGCGGACAGCCGTGGCGGCCTTCCGGAACTCGCGCTCCTCGAGATAGCCGGTGAGTTCTCGCAGCTTGCCCAGCACCTCGTCCTCGAGCTTGGCTTCGAGCTCGCCCGGCTCGCCGCCTTCGGGGACCACGCCGTCGAAGCGGTTCTCGGTGAACTTGACGATCCGGTTGACGAAGTTGCCCAGCACGTCCGCCAGGTCGGCGTTCACCTGGTCGCGGAACTGCTCCCAGGTGAAGGTCGAGTCGGAGGTTTCAGGCGTGTTGGCGGTGACCCACCAGCGCCAGTAGTCGGCCGGCAGCAGCTCCAGCGCATGGTCCATGAAGACACCGCGCTTCTGCGAAGTGGAGAACTTGCCGCCGTAGTAGTCGAGCCAGTTGAAGCCCTTCAGCTGGTCAACCAGCTTCCAGGGCTGCGGATTGACGGTGGTCCACCGCTCGCCATCCAGGCGCTCGTTCACGCCGATCAGGGTGCAGGGGAAGCCCACGGTGTGGAAGGGCACGTTGTCCTTGCCCATGAACTCCACATAGGTGACGTCCGAGGCGGCCTCGCCGCGCCACCACCGCTCCCACTCATAGTCCTGGGCGCCTTCGCGGCCAGCTTCGCGGGCGCGGTCCTCGGCCCATTCCCAGGTGGCCGCGATGTACTCGATCGGCGCATCGAACCAGACGTAGAAGACCTTGCCGGCAAGGCCCTCGATGTCCGGCGTCTTGCCCTCCGGATTAGGACCCCAATCCCAGGCGTTCACCGGAACGCCCCATTCGAGATCGCGCGTGATGCCGCGATCCTGCAGCCCCTCGTCCAGCCACTTCAGGGCGATGGAGGTGACGAGGTTCGGCCACTGCGTGCGCTTGCTTTCGATCCAGCTGCGCAGCTTGCCGGCGAACAGGCTCTGGCGAAGGAACAGGTGCTTGGAGCCGCGGATCTCGATGTCCGGCGAGCCGGACACCGCCGAGCGGGGCTTCAGCAGGTCGGCGGGATCGAGCACGCGGGTGCAGTTCTCGCACTGGTCGCCGCGCGCCGCTTCGTAGCCGCAGTGCGGGCAGGTGCCGATGACGTAGCGGTCCGGCAGGAAGCGCTTGTCGGCGTTGGAGTAGACCTGCTGGGTCACCCGTTCTTCCAGGAAGCCGGACTCCCACAGTTGCTGGGCGAACCGCTGGGTCAGCCGGTGGTTCTGCGGCGACGACGAGCGGCCGAAGTGGTCCCAGGACAGGCCGAAGGCGCGGCCCAGCCGGTGCTGCACCTCATGCTGCTCGGCGCAAAAGGTCGCCGGGTCCTGACCGGCTTCCGCCGCCGCCAGTTCGGTGGGGGTCCCGTGCTCGTCGGTGGCGCAGATATAAAGCGTCTCGCGACCACGCGAGCGCTGGAAGCGCGCATAGACATCGGCCGGCAGCATCGAGCCGGCCAAGGTCCCCAGGTGCTTGATCCCGTTGATGTAAGGCAGGGCCGAGGTGATCAGGATGCGGGACATGACGCTTTGCGGTGGTTCGTTGGGACCGCGGCTTATAGGCCGCTCGCCGCCGAACGCCAAAGCCGCCCGAACGGAAAACCCGCGCAACCGGTGGGAACGCCTCACGTTCCCGCGCCATGTCCGACGCCCCGCCCCCGCCGCTCGCTGAACGGACTCTCGACAGCTTCACCCGCCGGCTCGGCTCGACCGCGATTACGCCGGGATCCGGATCGGCCGCCGCCGTGACCCTGGCCTTGGCCGCCGGATGCCTGCGCAAGGCTGCGGTCATCACCCTCAAGCGCAGGGATGATCCTGACCTTCAGCGCCTGGCGGACGAGGCTGCCGCTCTGGCGGCCGCGGCTCTGGCCGGCGCCGAAGAGGAAGCCGAGAGCTTCCGAGCGCTGCTTGCCGCCGCAAGCCATGCGGTCGAGGAGGTGCTGGAAGTCGCCGATGGCCTGACTATGTGCGCCGCGGCCTTGCTCGATCTTGCCGAGCGGCTGGAGGGGCGGGTCGAAGCCGTGGTGGCCGGCGACCTCCTGGCCGCTCGGGCTCTGACAGGCGCGGCCCAGCAGATCCTGGCCGCGAACAAGGCCGAGGCCGAGCGGGCTAGAACGGCCCCTTAAACACCACCGCCGCGCCGGCGGCGATAAGGGCGAAGCCGACCGCATGGTTGAGCGTCAGGCGCTCGCCCAGCCAGGTGACGGAGAAGACGGCGAACACCACCAGGGTGATCACCTCCTGCATCGCCTTGAGCTCCGCCGGCTCGTAGGTGAGCCGCCCCAGACGGTTGGCGGGCACGGCCAGGCAGTACTCAAAGAAGGCGATGCCCCAGCCGATCAGGACGATCAGCCACAGGGGGCGGTGCTCCACCTTCAGCTGCCCGTACCAGGCGAAGGTCATGAACACATTGGAAGCGACCAGCAGGACGATGGGACCCAGCGCGGTCCAGGTGAACGGCATCAGCCGTGACTCCGAAAGTTGAGACTTAACGCGGCTGTAGCGGGCTCTATAAGCTTCCGCCAGCTTGAGGGGAGCGCTGCATGCAGCGATGGGTCAGAACGCTGGGCTGGGCGGCGGCCGCGGCCGTCGCCATGGCGCTGACGGCCTGTGGAAACGGCGGCGCTGGTAAGGGCGCCGGCGAGCTGCGGATCTACAACTGGTCCGACTACATCGATCCGGCCCTGCTGGAGCAGTTCACCGCGGAAACCGGGGTGAAGGTCCGCTACGACACCTTCGACTCCAACGAGGTGCTCGAGACCAAGGTGCTGCAGGGGAACACGGGCTACGACCTGGTTGTCCCCTCGAACCATAATGTGCCGCGCTACATCGCGGCCGGCGCCATCGGGCAGCTCGACAAGAGCAAGATCGCCGGGCTCTCCAACCTCGCCCCGAATGTGCTGGCCCACATGGAGCCGTTCGATCCCGGGCAGGCCTACACCGTCCCCTACATGCAGGGCACCATCGGCATCGGCTACAACGCTGATGCGGTCGCGGCGCGCCTCCCGGGCCAGAAGATCGACAGCTGGGCGGTGGTTTTCGACCCGGCGAACCTGGCCAAGCTGAAGGAGTGCGGCGTCTATTTCCTCGATGCGTCCGAGGACATGTACGCGGTTGCGCTGAACTACCTGGGTCGTGATCCGAATTCGAAGGTCCCCGCGGACTATGCGGCGGCCACAGACCTGCTGCTGAAGGCGCGGCCCTTCGTGCGCAAGTTCCACTCGTCGGAGTACATCGACGCCCTGGCCAACGGGGACATCTGCGTGGCCATCGGCTACTCGGGCGACGTTCTCCAGGCACAGGGCCGCGCGGCGGAAGCCAAGAACAATGTGAAGGTGGCCTACGCGATACCTAGGGAAGGCACGCAGGTCTGGTTCGACGTGTTCGCCATTCCGGCGGATGCGCCCAACAAGGACGCCGCCTACCGCTTCCTGAGCTTCATGATGCGGCCGGAGATCATCGCCAAGGCGTCGAACTACACCCGCTACGCCAACGCAAACTCTGCCGCGACGCCGCTGGTGGACGCCCAGGTTCGCAACGATCCGAACATCTATCCGCCGAAGGAGGTGGCGAGCCGCTTCTTCGTCACCACCGCAAAGGACCAGGCCCTGTTGCGGGATGTGAACCGCCAGTGGACCCGGGTGCTGACCGGCCAGTGAGCGCGGCTCTAAACGAACGGCGCGGCGTGGGCGCGGCGCGATCCACTTTCGCACCTTGGGAAGATCCCGCAGCGCGCCCGCTGGTCAGCTTCCAGGGCGTGTCTAAGCGGTTCGGCGATCACCAGGCGGTTCGCGGGCTGAGCCTGGACATCTACGAGCGGGAGTTCTTCGCTCTGCTGGGGCCCTCCGGCTGCGGCAAGACCACCCTGATGCGCATGCTGGCCGGGTTCGAGGCGCCGGACGAGGGCCAAATCCTGCTGGAAGGGCGCGACATCGCCCGGCTGCCGCCGCATGCCCGGCCGGTGCACATGATGTTCCAGTCCTACGCGCTGTTCCCGCACCTGTCGGTGGCGCAGAACATCGCCTTTGGCCTGAAGCAGCAGCGGCTGCCCAAGGCTGAGATCGCCGCGCGTGTGGAGGAGATGCTGGCCCTGGTCCGGCTGGAGGGGCTGCAGCGCCGCAAGCCGCATGAGCTGTCCGGCGGCCAGCGGCAGCGCGTGGCGCTGGCTCGCGCGATTGCGCCTCGCCCCCGCATTCTGTTGCTGGACGAGCCGTTAGCCGCCCTCGACCGCAGGCTGCGCGAGGAGACCCAGTTCGAGCTGATGAACCTGCAGCACGAGCTGGGCGTCACCTTCATGATCGTCACCCACGACCAGGAGGAGGCCATGGTGGTCGCCGACCGGCTGGCGGTGATGCGCGAAGGCGAGGTGGTGCAGGTCGGCCGTCCGGCCCAGGTCTACGAAGCGCCTGCCGATCGCTACGTGGCCGGGTTTCTGGGAGATGTGAACCTGTTCGAGGGCCGCATGGAGGCGCAGGGGGCCGAGGGCCTGCGCTTCGCGTCCGCCGAAGTCCCCGGCGGCCTGTTGGCGGCGGAGGGCCCCCAGCTCGCGCCCGGCGCTTCGGCCTGGCTGGCGGTTCGTCCGGAGAAGATGGGCCTGCACCAGGAGCCGCCGCCTGAGGGCGCCAATCGGATGGCCGGCGAGGTGCACGACATCGGCTACCTCGGCGACTGGACGACCTATGTGGTGGAGCTGTCATCGGGACGCCGGGTGAAGGTCGCCCGCGCGAATGCTTCACGCCAGGTGGAGCGACCGGTCAGCTGGGGCGACAAGGTCTGGCTGAGCTTTGCGCCCGACTCTGCGGTGGTGCTGGTGCGATGAAACGGGGCCGCACCTGGCTGGCGGCCATCCCGCCGTATCTGTGGCTGGCGCTGTTCTTCGCCCTGCCCTTTCTGCTGGTCGCCAAGCTGTCGCTGTCCGACACGGCGCTGGCCATTCCGCCCTATGCGCCGCGCCTGGACTGGTCGCGTGGCGTGGCCGGTGTCATGGCGTTCGTGCGAGGGCTGGACCTCGAGGCTTACGCCCGCCTGCCGCAGGACCGCATCTACGTCTCCGCCTATGCCTCGAGCCTGAGGATCGCCGCCCTGGCGACGGCGGTGTTGCTCGTGCTCGGCTACCCGATCGCCTATGGCATGAGCCGCTTCGGGCCCGCCGCGCGCCAAGCGCTGGTGATGGCGGTGATCCTGCCGTTCTGGACGAGCTTCCTGATCCGCATCTACGCCTGGATCGCCATTCTCAAGCCCGCAGGCCTGCTAAACAGCCTGCTCGCGCAGGTCGGCCTGCCGCCGCTGCAGCTGCTGAACAGCGAGGCCGGCGTGATCATCGGCCTGGTTTACGCCTACCTGCCCTTCATGGTCCTGCCGCTCTACGCCGTGCTGGAGAAGCAGGACGAGTCGCTGCTCGAGGCGGCCCAAGATCTCGGCGCGACGCGGGCCGGCGCGTTCTGGCAGGTGACCTTTCCCTTGTCGCTGCGCGGCGTGGCGGCCGGAGCCCTGCTCTGCTTCATCCCCATGGTCGGCGAGTTCGTGATCCCCGACCTGCTAGGCGGGTCCGAGACGCTGATGCTGGGCCGCACGGTGTGGACCGAGTTTTTCGCCAATCGCGACTGGCCGGCGGCCTCGGCCGTGGCCATCGTCCTCTTGGCGACCCTGCTTGCGCCCATCCTGCTGTTCCAGCGCCAGCAGGCGAAGGTCCTGCGATGAGACGGCCTTCGACCTTCAACCGGGTTTCGGTGGCGGCGGGCCTGGCCTTCCTCTACGCGCCCATCGTCCTGCTGGTGGTCTATTCGTTCAACGCCAGTCGGCTGGTGACGGTCTGGGGCGGCTTTTCCACCCGCTGGTACGCCGCGCTCCTGCGCGACCAGCAGATGCTGGATGCGATCTGGGTGACCCTACGTGTCGGCGTCATCTCCGCGACGCTCGCCACCGTGCTGGGGACCCTTGCAGCCGTGGCCCTGGTGCGCGGCGGGCGCTTCCGCGGGCGCACCGCATTCTCCGGAATGGTTTATGCGCCGCTGGTGATGCCGGAGGTGATCCTCGGGCTGTCGCTGCTGCTGTTGTTTGTCAGCCTGGGCCTTCCGCGCGGCTTCTGGACGGTGACCCTCAGCCACGCCACGGTCACGCTCTGCTACGCCACCGTTGTCGTCCAGGCTCGCCTGGCGAGCTTCGATGGCGCTCTGGAAGAAGCGGCTCAAGACCTCGGCTGCTCGCCGGCGGGAGCCTTCCTGCGGGTCACGCTGCCGAACATCGCGCCCGCCATCGCGGCGGCCTGGATGCTGGCTTTCACCCTGTCGCTGGATGACCTGGTGATCGCCAGCTTCACCTCGGGTCCGGGCGCGACCACCCTGCCGATGCGGCTCTACAGCCAGGTGCGGCTGGGGGTGAACCCGGAGATCAACGCCGTCTCGACCCTGCTGATTGGACTCGTGACGCTGGGCGTCCTGGCCGCCTACCTCGTTCAGAGACGGCGAGCCGACCGCGCCTGACAGAAGCAGGCGCGATCGGCCGCGCGGCTTAGTGCGGCGCTTCGTAGTTGTGCAGGCCTTCGGGGCGCGGGTTGATGGCCAGGCGCGTGGCCGATCCTTCCCCGCCGAAGCTCGCCCGGTGCCAGCGGCCCTGCGGTGCGTAGACGATGTCGCCCTGCTGGGCGCTGAAGAAGGGCACGCCTTCGATCTGGTAGTCGATCTGGCCCTCCATCACGAACCAGAACTCGTTGTAGTCCACGTGGAAGTGGCCGAGGTTCGTGGGCGGGGGCACCGGCTGGCCGCGGCCGCGGATCACGTTGGCGAAGGTGGTGTCGTCCTTCACAAAGGCGCCACCCCGCGCGCCGCCCTGGACCAGGTCCTTCTGGAAGTCGAGGAAGGGCTTGTTGACGTCGTCGTAGGCGCCCTTCCCGGAGAACGCGACCTTCACATAGGTCTTGCCGGCCATCGGAGCCGGCGTCTCGGTGATGGGATAAAGCGGCGCGACGCCAGCCTGCTTCACCTCGAACCGCAGGGACGGCTTGTCGCCGACGGTCTCCAGCTTCACGGGCACGCGGTAGGGCACCTGCACCAGGAAGCCCTTGGTGGCGACGAACGGCTCCTGCCCTTCGATGGTGAAGCGGATCGCGCCGTCCTGGACGACCCAGAACACGCGGTTATCGGCATAGAAGTGGGTCTTGGTCGACTTGCCCGGACCCATGGCGATGTAGTCGGCCTGGAAGTCCTTGTCGCGGACCACCGGCTCGCTCCAGTCGCTCTTGCCCGAGTGCTTGCGCAGGATGTCGGCGAGCTTGGTGTGCGGCTTATTCGGCGCGACCCAGGCGGTGGCTTTCGTCGGCTTCGCCGACCAGGCGAGGATGGAATTGGGCGGCGGTCGCTGGACCTGGGCCCCGGCCGCGCCGGCCAGCATGGCCGCGCTTCCCGCTAGAACTGTCGCCGCCAGCAGGATCCCGGTCGTCCGCCTGTTCATCCTACGCTCCCTCACATTGTTCTTGTTTACGCAAAGTGGCCGGGTTCGCCCCGGCCGTAAAACGGAGAAACCCTCCGCCTCGTGGAGGCGGAGGGTTCAGCCTTGGATCAGAAGCCCGCCCGCAGGCCGACCGAGACGAGGCGTCCGATCGGGTTGGAGGTGAAGCCGTTGAAGCCCCAGGCGCCGCCCAGGATCCCCGCCGTGTTGCCGTTGTAGAACGGCGGCTCGGTGTCGAAGACGTTCTGGATGTCGATGTAGAGCTGGCTCTCCGACAGCGGCCCCACTTCGCCGAAGTCCCACGAAGCGTGGAAGTCGAAGATGTTCTGGGCCTTCACCTTGTCGCCGCCGCCGGTCGGATTGCCGTTGGCGTCGGTGGTGATCGGGATCACCGAGGTGTTGCTCCAGTTGTTGTAGCTGCCGGTGTGGTTCCAGAAGAGGTCCACGGCCAGCGGGCCCATGTCCCAGCCGATGTTCGCGCGGTGCTTGAACTGGATCGACGGGAAGGTGGTGTTGTAGCCCGAGGTGTTCAGCACGCTGAAGCTCGTGCCGCCGCCGAAGTTCTGGTCGAACTTGGTGAAGTACGTCAGCGCGTCGCTGATCCGGAACGAGCCGTAGTTCTCGGTCTGGTAGCGATAGTTGAACATGAAATCGATGCCCTGGACGTCGAGGTTCAGGACGTTGCCCGAGCTCTGGTCCAGCAGGAACCACACCTGGGCCGGCACGGCGCCGCCGATGGTGGCGCCACCCGCGATGTTGGCGAAGGTGTTGATCTGTTCCTGCGAGCAGGTGTTCGGGCAGATCACCAGACGGTCACGCAGGCCCGCCGAGTTCACGATCGAGTTCGGGTTCGGCGAGTTCACGCCGCCTTCGAAGGTGTTGTTGAACAGCGTGATGTTGGACACGAAGCCCGGCAGCCACGTCGGCTGGAAGTCCGCGCCCACCGACCAGGCCTTGCCCGTCTGCGGCGTGATGTTCAGGAAGCCGCCGCCCAGCTGACGACGCAGGCCCTGATTGGTGCCCAGGCCGATATTGCAGGTGACCGTGGCGTTGGCGCAGCCCGGAACGTTCAGCACTTCCGGATAGGAGGCCACCGGCACGAACAGCGAGCCTTGCACACCGACGCTGCCCGAGGCGTAGAGGTAGCCCTGGGACGGATCGCCGATCACCGCCAGCGGCGGAGCGACGAACGCGGTCGAGTAGTTGGCCCGCAGCTTCAGGCCCTCGAAGATCTCCCAGTCCACCGCGTACTTCGGGTTCTTGGTGTCGCCCACGTCGTCGAAGTGGTCGTAGCGGCCGGAGATGTTGAGATCCAGGCGGCGGACCAGGGGCACGCCCATGTCCGACGAGATCACCGGGATGTTGACTTCGGCGTAGGCCGAATAAGCGTTGCGCTTGTACTTGTAGTTCCGCTGGCTCGAGCCGAGGGCCGAGGTGCCGGTGTTGTTGGCGCCGCGGATCTTCTGCTCCAGGCGGGACAGCATGTACTCGCCGCCGAACGCCAGGCGGACCTGGCCGGCGGGCACGCTGAAGATCGGCCCCTGGAACTCCAGCTTGGTCTGGTTGATCTGGTTGTAGTTCGTGTTTTCGCTGTCGTTCACGTACCAGCTGCGGATCAGGTCAGCCCGGGTGCGGTTGCTGCCTGGACCGTTCCAGACGTCCAGCGCGTTGGCGGTGGTGAGCGGCAGGTTCAGGACGACGACGTTCTGGCCGGCGATGGAGCTGGCCGTGGTGCTGCCGCTGACCTGAGTGGTGCCGTTCAGGGCTAGGTTGGCGCAGGCGCCGCAGAAGGTGTCGTTGTTTCCGAGGAAGCTGCGGCTGGACCCGAAGGCGTTGCTCAAGGTCGCGGACCACTCGTCCGTGATGTCGTACTCGAGGACGCCGGTGGTGTAGAAGAACTCCGACTGGGAGTTCACCGTGCCCCAGTCTTCCTCATCCGTGATGTTGTCGAGCCAGCTGACCGTCGCCTGAGTGGCGGTCGGGTCGCCGGCGGGCGCGATGAAGAACGGGTTGATCTGGCCGCCCCGGCCCGAGCCCGGACCGTAGACCGCCACGTTGGCCAGCGTGCCCGGCGTGGAGTTCTCTTCGGTCGCCTGACGGTTGTAGACCATCTTGCCGCGGAAACGCAGGCGGTCGGTGATGTCCTGGTGGACATTGACCATCAGGTTGGCGCGCCATTGCTGCGGCAGGGCATTGTCATAGATGGACGTGTTGCAGGGCGCGTTGGGTTGCGTGTTCGGCACCGCCGTGGTCGCGCTGGGCGACAGGAACACGTTGTTGCCCGAAGCCGGCGTGCGGATCGTCGCCGGGCCGCAGGTGAAGGCGTTGGTGTTCGTGCCGCCGATGTCGCGGTAGTCGCCGCGGGACAGGAACGGACGGTCGGTGTTGTCCAGTTCGTCCTGATACGAGTACATCCCGGCGATGTAGAAGCCGCCGGTCTCCCACTCGGTGCCGGCGATGAAGTTGGCGTCCCGGTTCTTGTACTTGTCGGCGAAGCCGGCGCGCATGTTGACCTGCACGCCTTCGAAGCTGCTGCGGGTGATGAAGTTCACCACGCCCGCGACCGCGTCCGAGCCGTAAACCGACGAGGCGCCGTCCGCGAGCACTTCCACGCGCTGAATCGCGCTGGTCGGGATGATGTTCGGATCGGTTTGCGAGTACTGGGTGCCGCCGCCGACCAGGCGCAGGCCGTCGACGATCACGAGGGTCGAGTTACTGGCGCTGCCCGCGAGGCTGTGGATCTGCGGCGAGTAGTAGGAGTAGGCGTTCTCACCCTGGGGGACCGAGCCGGAGGTGGTGATCGCCGGCACCGTGTTGACCAGTTGCGAGGCGTTGATCGCAGCGGTGCGCTCAATGTCCTCCTGGCCCACCGTCACAACGGTGGAGCCGACAGGAGCCACGCCGCGGAGGCTGGTCCCTGTGACGACCACGGCCTCGAGCTCGGTCTCGGTCCGCGTTCCGGTGCTGCTCTGGCCGTAGGCCGACGTGGCGAAAAACGACGTGGCGGCGATCAGGGCGATCAGAGATCCCCCGGACTTCAAATGGCGCGACATTGGGCGCTCCCCTGGTTTGCTTGCGCTTCCTCACGCCCGTTTTTTTGTTTGGTATATCGTATATTCGATCGGGCGCTTCTTACGGTGACGCCGAAAATTTGCGGCCGTCAAGGTAATGAATGAAAGCTTGCATACAGATCAGCGCGCCGCAACAGCCGCGGCGCCGCTACCCCAAACGCACTGCATACAATTTCGGCGCGGCCGCTGAAAACCGCGGCAGGCGCAGGCGTCTAGGGCTGAGCCCCCTGACGCAAACGAGCCGCAAAGCGGGCGCGCGCCTTCTTGATATGGGTCCGCATCAGACGCGCCGCCTCGACGCCGTCGCGAGACTCGAACGCAGCGAGCAGAGCTGCATGCTCCTTGATCGCCTCGCCGGTCACACGTGCGTGATACATGAGCCGGAAGAGGTGCACGTGGGTGTGCAGGCGCGCCAGCGCCTCCTCGACCAAGGTGTTCCCGGCCGTCCTGGCGATCACGTCGTGGAATCGTTTGTCCAACTGCGCAAACCGCCCGTAGGCGAGTTCATCGCCTTCGCCCGCCGACATCTCACGCTCCAGGCCGCGCAGGACGTCCAGCACTTCAGGCGTCATGTTTTCCGCCGCTTTCTCGGCGGCATAGGGCTCCAGGAGGAGACGGAGGTCGTACAGATCCTCGAACTGTTTGGCGCTCAGCTGCGAGGCGGCGCGGTAGCCGATCAGGTGCGTCTTGACGACGAGACCTTCGTTCTCCAGGCGCGCCAAAGCCTCGCGGATCGGAGTCTGAGAGACCCCCAACTCGCGAGCCAGCACATCGATCTTGATGCGTGAGTCGGGCGGGATCTGCAGCGACATGAGTCGCGCAAACAGAGCGTTGTAGACCTCGTCGCCCAGGCTGACGGGGCGCCGCAGCGGCTGAGCTGGCTCAAAGGCGACAGGAAGCTCCTTGTCTACCTTCACCACGATCCAAGCCCCTTCAACTGGCTCACACTCGCTCCCCGCACTTTCGCGAGTCGCGGGGACGCCGCGTCTCTTGATAGCAACAATGCAGCCGATCTGCTTGCGACAGCAAAGGAAAAGCCTTGGAAGCCAGGCCAAGCGGTCGCCGCTCGCGACTTCCGCAGCCGATCTGTATGCAATCTCGCCCAGCCACAACTCCATCGAATAGGGCAGCCGCGGCTCCATCAACCATGGTCGGTGAACACGGGTTTACTGACTAGGCGCCGCTCTGCACCTGCGCATCAGGGCTTGATCAACGTGTATGCAACTGATTGAAGTAGCGTTCGCGTAGGCAGCGGTGATTGTCGCGCGGGGGAGAACGCTTATGTTGAGGGCTTCAGTCAGAAAGCTCGTTCAAGGGCCGCGCGTGCGGCTGCTGGCCTCTGCCGCCGTCCTTGCAGGCTGCGCCTTGGCCGTCGCGGGCTCTGCGCCCATGCGCGACACGCCGTGGCCGATGTTCGGCGGCGGCGCCGATTTCGCACACTACTCCGAGCTTACGCAGATCACGCCCGCCAACGTGAACAAGCTCCAGGTCGCCTGGACCTACGAGCTCGGCAACGACATTTCGGTCTCCAACCCGCTCATGATGGACGGGAAGGTGTTCCTGATCGGCAGCGGCGGCGCGATCGTCGCCCTTGACCCGGCGACTGGCAAGGAAATCTGGAAGGCGCCGCGCAAAGCGGGCCGCGGTCTGCGCGGCCTCACCTACTGGTCCAGCCCCGACGGCAAGGACACCCGCATCATCTATGCGCGTGACGAGCACCTGCGAGCGCTCGACGCCCGCACCGGCGCTCAGATCGAGGGCTTCGACGTGGACCTGCGTCAGGGCGTCGATGATCGTGATCCCGCCACCATCAACCGCATCCAGCCGTCGGCGCCTGGCGTCGTCTTTGGCGACCTGATCATCATCGGGGCGGTGACTGGCGAGGACTACGGCGCCCCTCCGGGCGACATCCGCGCCTACAACGTCAAGACCGGCAAGCACGCCTGGACCTTCCACACCATTCCGCGGAACGGTCAGCCCGGTTCCGAGACTTGGCCGAAGGACGCACGTCAGAAGCTGGGCGGCGCCAACGACTGGACCGGCTTCTCCCTCGATGAGAAGCGCGGCATCGTCTACGCGGTCACCGGCTCGAGCACCTACGACTTCTGGGGTGTGGATCGCGAGGGCTCCAACCGCTTCGCCAACTCGATCCTTGCCCTCGACGCGCGCACCGGCAAGCTGATCTGGGACTTCCAGACGGTGCACCACGACCTGTGGGACTGGGACATCCCCTCCCCGCCCGTGCTGCTCACCGTCGACCACGGCGGCCGCAAGATCGACTCGGTGGTGATCGCCGGGAAGACCGGCTTCCTCTACGCCTTCGATCGGGTTACCGGTAAGCCGCTGTGGCCGATCGAGGAGCGCCCGGTCCCGAAGAGCCACGTGCCGGGCGAGAAGGCCTGGCCGACCCAGCCCTTCCCCACCAAACTCAAGCCGTTCACGCGCCAGACCTTTACGATCGACGACATCGATCCGACCCTGCCGGCCGACGAGCGTGAGCCGCTGATCGCCCAGATGAAGGCGGCCCGGAACGAAGGGCTCTTCACCCCGCCCGACACCAAGGACGTGGTGCAGATGCCGGGCAACCTCGGCGCCACCAACTGGGGCATGCTGTTCGCGAACCCGAAGAAGGGCATGGCCTACGTGATCTCGACGGACATCCCGTCGATCATCAAGCTGACGCAGGCGGACCCTCGGACCATTACCTATGGGGCGACGCCGCTCGCGCGGGGCGACAGCATCTACCTGAAGAACTGCGCCCTCTGTCACGGCTTCGACCGCAACGGCAGCGAGACTGCTCCGTCGCTGGTGAACATCAGCGAGCGTCTGACGCCCGAGCAGATGGCTTCAGTGATCAACCAGGGTCGCGGTCACATGCCCGCTTTCCCGTGGGTGGCCGGGTCGACTATGACCGACATCCTGGCCTACTTGGTCAACGACCGCAGCGCCGACGGCCGCCTCGTCAAACAGGCAGCCGCCGCCTATCCGGAAAAGCCGGAGCAGGCGGAAGCGGATCGGCGCTGGCGGACGGACTACGGCTACGTGCTGTCGAAGACCACCAGCAACCCGATGATCAAGCCGCCGTGGTCCCAGCTGACCGCGTACGACCTGAACACCGGCGACATCGTCTGGCAGCGGCCGATCGGCACCGACACCAAGCATCCACGCTCGAAGGACGGGCCCACCGGCCTCGCGCCCGCCCGCGTGGGCAGCCTGATCACGGCCTCCGGCCTGATCTTCGTCGGCACCGGCCGCGACCAAACCCTGCACGCCATCGAGGCCAACAGCGGCAAGACTGTCTGGACCTCGCCGCTGCCGGGCGCGGCCGCCGGCCTGCCCTCCATGTACTCTGTGCGCGGGCGTCAGTTCCTGCTGGTTCCGGCGGCCTCCAGCCGTCCGTCCACCGCGCCAGGCCAGGGGCCGACCCGCAACGCTTTCGTCGCCTACGCCCTGCCCGCAGGGCGCTGATGAACCCTCCGGCGCAACGACGCTGGACCGGGAGGAAACAATGACTGAGCTTACGCGCCGCTCCATCTCCGCGGCCGGCCTGGCCCTCTTCCTGGCGGGCAACGGCATCTCCACCACGGCCGAGGCGCAGAGCGCCGGCGGCCCGTCCATCGGCGACGGCGTCCAGAACGGCGAATGGCCGACCTACGCCGGCAACCTGGGCGCCTGGCGCTACTCGCCGCTGGACCAGGTGAAGGCGGACAACTTCAACCAGCTGCAGATCGCCTGGCGCTTCAAGGCCGACAACATGGGTCCGGCGCCGGACACCAACCTGCAGGCCACGCCGCTGATGAAGAACGGCGTGCTGTACCTGACGGCCGGCACCCGCCGGGCCGCCGTGGCGCTGGACGCGCGCAACGGCGAGCTTCTGTGGAAGTACTCGATCAACGAAGGCCAGCGCGGACGCGAAGGCCCCCGCCAAGGCAGCGGCCGCGGCCTGTCGTACTGGACCGACGGCCAGGAAGAGCGCGTCATCTACGTGACGCCTGGCTATCAGATGATCGGCCTCGACGCGAAGACCGGCCTGCCGATCCCCGGGTTCGGCAAGAACGGCATCGTCGACCTGAAGGCCGAGCTCGACCAAGAAGGGCTCGACCCGACCACGGCCAAGATCGGCCTGAACGCCACGCCGCTGGTGGTGGGCGACATCATCGTGGTCGGCGCCGCACATGAGCCCGGCGATGCGCCGAACAAGAAGAACGTGAAGGGCGCGGTGCGCGGCTATGACGTGCGCACCGGCAAGCGCCTGTGGATCTTCCACACCATCCCGGGCAAGGGCGAGGTCGGCAACAACACCTGGCTGAACGGCTCGGACGAGTACACCGGCAACACCGGCGTCTGGGCGCAGATGAGCGCCGACCCGCAGCTCGGCCTCGTCTACATCGGCGTCGAATCCCCGACCGGCGACTGGTACGGCGGCAATCGTCCTGGCGACAACCTGTTCAGCGAGAGCATCGTCGCGCTGGACGTGAAGACCGGCAAGCGCCGCTGGCACTACCAAATGATCCACCACGGCCTGTGGGACCGTGACGTGCCCTGCGCCGCGATCCTGGCCGACATCACCGTGCGCGGTAAGAAGATCAAGGCGATCGCCCAGCCGACTAAGCAGGCCTGGCTCTATGTACTGGACCGCGAAACCGGCAAGCCGGTGTGGCCGATCCCCGAGAAGCCCGTGCCGAAGGGCGACGTGCCCGGCGAGTGGTACGCGCCGACCCAGCCGATGCCGAGCAAGCCGCCTGCCTACGACCGGCAGGGCGTGGCCATCGACGACCTGATCGACTTCACGCCCGAGCTGCGGGCCGAAGCGGTGAAGCTCGTGTCCAACTACAAGATCGGGCCGCTCTATACCCCGCCGGTGCTCAGCAAGTGGCCGGGTCCGCTGGCGACCCTGATGATGCCGGCCGTCCAAGGCGGGACCAACTGGCCGGGCGGCTCGTTTGATCCGGAAACCAACACGGTCTACGTCTTCTCCCAGACCCTGATCGGCGCACTGGGCATCGGCCCCATCGACCCCGAAGTCAGCGATGCAGGCATGGGCCTGAACATCGCCCGCGACCCCAACGCCACGGGCGTGCGCCGCCGCGGCCGGATTGACGTCCAAGGTCTGCCGCTGATCAAGCCGCCCTATGGGCGCGTGACGGCGATCGACCTGAACAAGGGCGACATCGCCTGGCAGATCGCCCACGGCGAGACGCCGGACTATGTGAAGAACCACCCGGCGCTGAAGGGCATGAACATCCCCCGCACCGGCAGCAACGCCCTGATCGGTCCGCTGACCACCAAGACACTGGTGATCATCGGCGATGGGCAGCCGACCACCGGTGCCGATGGCGTCCGCAGCGGCTGGTTGCGGGCCTATGACAAGGCCACCGGCAAGGAAGTGGGCCAGGTGCGGATGCCGAGCCGTCAGTCGGGCTCGCCCATGACCTACGCGCTCGACGGCAAGCAATACATCGCCGTAGCTTCGTCGGGGCCGGACTCGCCCGGCGAGCTGGTCGTCTACGCCCTGCCGTAGGAATCTGCCCTGCGCGCAAAAATCCGGGCGCGCAAGCGCTCGGGTTTTGCTAGATTGCGCGACAGGGACGGATTTCGGTGTCGTGACAAAAAGGGACTACTGTATGCGCCGTACCCTCGCCGCCTCCACTCTACTGGCGGCCGTTAGCCTTTCCTCCGCAGCTTTCGCGCAAACTCCGGCCAATGGCGACTTCCGTCCTGGTCCCGAGAAGCCGCTCGTCCAGAAGAACTGCACCGCCTGCCACGTGGCCACCCAGGTGACCGCCAAGCGCAAGACCGCCGAGCAGTGGGGCGAGACCGTCGAGAAGATGATCGGTTATGGCGCCAAGCTCAGCGACGCTGAATTCGAGTCCGTTGTCGGCTACCTGGCCAAGAACTACGGCCCCGACAGCCCCAAGTAGCCCCACAGCCCCAAGTAGGATGTGATCGCCGGCCCGCCGCGATGGCGGGCCGGCGTCTCCTCAGCGCGTGTAGCGCGGCATGATCCCCGGCGTGGCCACGCCGAGCCGATAGATGCTGGTCGAGCCGGTGATGTAGAGCGTGCGCCCGCCATCAGCCCAACCCAGGTTCGCCGCCACTTCCGGCAGCGCAACGAGACCGAGCTTGCGGCCGCTGGGCGCAAAGACGTGCACGCCGCCTGGTCCGGTCGCCCAGACGTTCCCGGCGCTGTCGACCTTCACGCCATCCGGCACGCCGGCCCCTTCGGAGGCCGCGAAACTGGCGAACAGCCGCCCCTGCCCCACCGCACCGGCAGCCGTCACCGGATAGGCGCGGATGAACATCTCGGGCCCAGAGTTGGCGACATAGAGCGTGCGCCCGTCGGGCGAAAAGGCGAGACCGTTCGGCCGCGGCAGATCACGGATCGGCGCTGTCAGCTTGCCGTCGTGCCAGCGATAGACGCCGTTGAACGCCACTTCCTTGCCGGGGTCTTCGTCGCCCTTGGCCAGGCCGAACGGCGGGTCGGTGAACCACAACGCGCCGTCGGCGGTGAACACCAGGTCGTTCGGGCTGTTCAGGCGCTTGCCTTCGAAGCGTTCGATCACTGGCGCGGCCGAGAACCGCTCGTCCAGCCGCACGATGCGACGGGCGCCGTGCTGGGTCATCAGAACCGCGCCGTCAGGCCCGGTGACCAGCCCGTTCGAGCCAAGGTACGAGCCAGCAGGCGGATCCTGCAGGCCGCCGGCCTTGTCCAGCAGCACCTGCGTCTGCCCTTGAGGTGTAACCGCCACCAGCTGGTTGCCGACCAGGTCAGAGAACCACAGCCGCCCGTCGCGCCACATGGGGCCTTCGGTGAACTGGAAGCCGGTAGCCACCTTTTCGACGCGCGCGCCCGGCGCGATCACCCGGTCCAGCGCAGGGTCCAGCCGCTTGATCTCGGAGGCGGTGCTCGCCGCCGGCGGCTGCGACTGCGTCGCGCCCGAGGGAGCCCAGCCGACAGCCAGGGCCGCCACGGCTGAGCAGGTCACGATAAGAGACTTAGACATCGAACGCGCCCTCACACGCTGTCCGTGAGCAGAACGATGTAGTCCTTGTTGAGGACGGTGTTTTCGATCAGCGGCCAGACCCGCTGGTGATCATCCGACTTCACCCAGTTCTGGCGCAGGTCCTCGTTCTCGTAGGTCAGCTGGAAGCGGTAGTTGACGCCCGGCGGCGGCTTGGGCCCGCCCTGAAGCACGGTCCGCAGCTTGAGCATCTTCAGGTCGATGTAGCCTTTGTGGCGCTGGGCCGTGGGCTTGAAGACCGTGCGGAAGGCTTGAAGCATCTCCTGCTCGCGCGCCGGGTCCACGGCCAGATCGCAGTACAGGACGATGGGACCGGCGCCAGCGGCCGCGGGGGCCTGCGCCCGGACAGTGGAGACGGCGCCGGCGGCGCCGAGAAGCCCGGCCAGCGCCGGGAAGAAGGACCTTCTGTTCATTTCCAATCCCCTTTTTGCGGGCGCCTGAAGCGCCGCCTTCGTTGAGCCGGGGCGCCGCGAGATCCGAGCTTTCCCCGAGCGTGAGATTTGCATACAACTTGCCTGCACAATAGCGAAAAAGCCGGAGTAACCGGAGCGTCGAGCTGACCGGAGCGCCGCGCCTCCCGCGCGGGTAGAACTTCCAGCAGCGAAGCGTCTCCCGACCAGGAGGAAACCCAATGTCCAGGCTGCTGCTCGCCGCCGCTCTCGCCCTGCCGCTCGCCGGCGCCGCTCAGGCCCAGCCCGCCGCACCCGCCGCGCCCGCATCTCTGAGCCAAAGGATCGCCCATACTGATCCGGCGAAGTTCCGCTCGGCTCGTTCGGTGCACGGCGGCGCTGGGGAGCTGAAGTTCGGATCCCTGCTCGGGACCGATGCGCTCGACACCAACTTCATCTTCCTGCACCGCGGGGAAATACAGCCGGGCGGCGGTATCGGGGCGCACTTCCACAACGCGTGCGAGGAGATGTTCGTCATCCTCGATGGCGAAGCGCAGTTCACCATCGATGGACGCACGTCGCAGCTGAAGGGACCGGTGGGCGCCCCCAACACCATGGGCCACTCCCACGCGATCTATAATCCGACGGACAAGCCGGTTCAGTGGCTGAACATCAACGTCGGCACGACCAAGGTTTACGACAACTTCGACCTGGGCGACTCGCGTGTCGGCGCGCCGCTGGATCCGATCCCGACCTTCATGACGATGAGGCTGGACCGGTCGCTGTTGAAGCCAGTTCAAAATCTCGATGGCGGCCAGGGCGAGGTGCTGCGCCGACAAGCGCTCGGGCCTGCCGTGTTCCGCACGGCCTGGTCCTATGTCGATCACGTGGTGATCGCGCCGGGCGCGTCGGTGGGTCCGGCGTCAAAGCCGGACATGAGCGAGGTCTACTACGTGCTGGGCGGGCGTGGCTCTGCACGCGTGGGCGCGCAAACTGCGCCGCTCGCGACTGGCGACGCCCTTCCCGTGCGGCTGGGCGAGACGCGCGCGATCCGCAATGACGGGACTGAGCCGCTCGAGCTGATGGTGATCGGCGTCGCCAAGGATCTGGACGCCAAGCGCGCCTACATGCTGGCGACGGCGCCGCAACGGCGATGAGAAAGACGGCCCCGGCGCAAGCCGGGGCCGATGCCGATCAGGCGGCGGACACGGCCCCGGCCACCGCATCGCGGCGCGAGGCGCGGCCGCCCAGGGTGGCGGTGGGATCGATGAACAGCCAGCCGATGGCCCCCACGAGGGCCGCACCAGCCGCCACCAGGAACGAGCCCGACCAACCGAACTGACTGGCGACCAGAGGCGTGATCGCCGCCACGGTGGCGCCGCCCAGCTGACAGCCCATGTTCATCACGCCGGACACCGAGCCGGCGGACGCCTTCCCGAGGTCAGCGCTCAGGGTCCAGAAGGCGCTCTGAGAGATGTAGAGCGAGCCCGATCCGGCGGCGAGCACCACAGCGGCGAGACGCGCGTCCTGCACCGTCATGGCGACAGCGACGAAGATCGCCGCGAAGGCCATGCCGATAGCGGCCGGCCAGCAACGCCCGATCCGTTTGCTGGTGCGCTGGCAAAGCCGGTCGGAAATCCAGCCGCCGAGGGGCGATGCGATCGCCATGGCGATGAACGGCAAGGTTCCGTAGAGGCCGCTGGACTTCAGATCGAGGCCCCGCACCTGCGACAGGTAGGTGAAGAACCAGGTGAAGAAGATCCAGGCCACGTAGCCGAAGCAGAAGTAGCTCAGCGTCAGAAGTGCGACCTGGCGATCGAAGATGATCGTACGCCAGGGCACAAGCTTGGCGCCGGGCTCGACCGTTTGGGAAGGAAGGCTGTTCTCGATGTAGTCGAGTTCGGCCTTGCGCATCATCGGGTGGTTGGCGGGCTTTTCGCGCACCAGCAGCAACCAGACAGCCAGGAACACCAGACCGATCAGGGCGCTCGCGTGGAACGCCCAGCGCCAGCTGTGCGAGAGCATGATCGACGTGATCAGCGGCGGCGCGATGCCGGCGCCCACGCCGACGCCCGCAAAGATCAGGCCGTTGGCCAGACCGCGCTCATGCGGCGGGATCCAGGCGCTGACCAGGCGATTGCCTGCCGGGAAGATCACGGACTCGCCGGCGCCCAAGATGAAGCGCACCGCGATCAGGCTGACCAGCGCGCCGCTGTAGCCTGCCGGGATCAGAGCCGTGGCCGAAGTCAGCACCGACCACCAGAAGATGCCGATCGCGGTGATGCGGTAAGGGCCGAAACGGTCGGCTAGTCGTCCAGCCAACGGCTGAGTGAAGGCGTAGCCGAAGACGAAGGCGCTGAACACGGCGCCGAGCTGGGCGTCGCTGATGCCCAAGTCCTTCTTCATCAGCGGTGCGGCGATGGAGATGTTGCTGCGATCCAGATAGGAGACCGCAGCAGCGGCGAAGATCAGGATCACCAGCAGCCAGCGCACCTTTCCGCGGTGCGCTGACGCGTTGATCGCGGCAGTCTGGCTCATGCCCTTGTTCCTTGAATGCGGGCCGAGCACACACACGGCCGCGACGCTTCCTCATGAGCCTGTGCCGGCCCTTGCAACGGAGGCTGCATACAAGATCAGCGGCGGTCAATGCCGCGCGGGCTGAACTAGCGTGAAGGCTGCCGTGCGATTGCGACAGGGCTGGCCGACAGGGCGACCCGTTGTCCGGTGTCGACCAAGCGCCCTCCCTCGACCCGGAACACCGCAACCGCGTTGTCCAGGTTGAACTCGGCGAGAACCGTGCGGCCATCGGCGGCGAACACCACCCCCTGTCCGGCGGCGCCGGCGGGCAGGTCGTTGACCGCCGTAAGCTGCCCGGCGCGGTTCTCGTAGAGCGCAATGCGTCCGGTGGGGCTGTGGGCCGGGTTGGTCGCCGGCAGGTTCGATCCCGCTGCGGCAAGCACGACTACCCAGCGGCCATCCTTGGAGATGGCGACGCCCTCCGGCGTGGCGGGAGTCTGGACCTGGTGCGTGACCTTCCGCGGCGAGGCCGCAAGATCGACCACGCTGACCATGCCGATGTCCGACCGCGGCTTGCCGTCGGCTCCAGGTGTTCCGGCCAGGCTCGTCACCGCCAACCAACGACCGTTGTCCGACACTTCCATGTCGTAAGAGGACGGGCCAGTCGGGAGGCGATCGGGCTGAACCCGCACCTCATCCCCCGTCAGGTCGAGCAGCGCGAGCCCCTCCCCGCCGACGCCCGCAAGAGCGCGCCGGCCATCCCTGGTCACAGCCAGCCCAGTCAGGCGACGGCCGAGCTTCAGGCTCTGCAGCAGGCGGGCCGACCCGTTCTCAACCGCGAGCACCTTCAGGGTGCCGTCCGTGCAGGTCACCAGGAGGCGACGGCCATCCGTCGTGAACATCACCGCGTTTGGGTTCGCGCCGAGCTCGACCTTCGCGAGCCGCGGCTCGGCCTGACGCAGATCGGCCAGGGTGATGTAAGTCTCGGTCTTCTCCCGACCGGTCGCGAAGTCCCAACTGGTTGGCGACGACGCCACCGCCAGTTTGCCGTCCGGCGACAGAGCCACGGATTGAGGCGGGCCCATCAACGAATGATCGAGGCCGGTCACCGTGCGAACCACGCGCGGCGGGCTGCGCGCGGCGTCCAGCAGCACCAGGCTGTCGTTCGGCGCTGGACGCGGATCACCGGCCGCGCCTTTCACGTCCGCGAACTTGGCGTCGACGCCCACCAGGACGAGGTCCGCCGCGAGCGCTGGCGCGGCCAGGATCGCACCGAGCGCAGCGCCGGCGGCCAGAAGCGTCTTCCACGTCATGGCAGCGTTCCTCGATTGACCAGGATCTCGCGCCCGAGTTTTCGGACGTCTGTTTCGCCGAGCAGCGCCATCGCGACCTTCATCTCCTGGCGCAGGATCTCGAGCATTCGGGTGACACCGGGTCCGCCCTGCGCCGCCAGCGCATAGGCCCAGGCCCGACCAACCATCACCCCATCCGCACCGAGCGCGAGCGCCCGCAGGACGTCGAGGCCAGATCGGATCCCGCTGTCCATCAGCACGGTGGCGCGCCCGGCTACGGCGTCGGCCACCGCCGGGAGCGCCGAGATGGTCGATGGCGCGCCGTCCAGCTGGCGCCCGCCGTGATTGGACACGACGATCCCGTCGGCCCCGGCGGCGACCGCGGCCTGCGCGTCCTCCGGCTCCAGCACGCCCTTCAGGACGAGGCGCCCGCGCCACCGCTCACGGAGCCAGGCGATGTCGTTCCAGGTGACGCTGGGGTCGTAGTTGCGGGCCACCCATTCGAAGAAGCCGAAGAGGCCGGTGCCGGGCGGCATCACGCCGGCGACGTTGCCGAGGGCGTGCGGCCGCCCCATGACGCCCACGTCGAACGCCCATGCCGGATGGCGCATCACTTCCAGCATGCGGCCGATGCTCGCCAGGGCCCCTCGCCCGCCGGCGAGGCCGGTGCGGATGTCGCGATAGCGCGTGCTGCTGACCGGCAGGTCGACGGTCAGGAACAGGTTGGTGATGCCGGCCGCTTCGGCCCGGTCCAGCAGCGCATGCATGAACCCCCGGTCGCGGATCATGTAGAGCTGGAACCAGAAAGGCCGCTGCACCGCGCCGCGCACCTCTTCCATCGAGCATCCGGCCACAGTGGACATGCAGAACGGCGCGCCGGCCGCTTCGGCCGCCCGGGCGGCCTGAACCTCCCCGCGCCGGGCGTAGAGGCCCGCAAGACCAACTGGCGCCAAGGCCACGGGCATGGCCGCCGCATCGCCCAGCAGCTCCGTGCCAAGGTTGATGTCGGATACGTCCTTCAGGATCCGCTGGCGAACGGCGATCCCCTGCAGGTCGTCGACATTGCGGCGCATCGTCTGCTCGGCGAATGCGCCGCCGTCTACGTACTCGAACAGGAACCTCGGCAGGCGCCGGCGCGCCAGAAGGCGGAGGTCGCCAACATCGGCGCAGTTCACAGCTGCCTCCGGCTCAGACGTCGGCGGAGGCGACCGCGCCCGGGCCGTCGCCAGGCGGCTTGGCCGCCGTGGTGGACCCGGTGACGTCCGGCTCCGCGTAGACGCGCCGGGAGGCGTCGATCCACAGGAACAGGAAGGCGGCGATCGCGGCGAGCCCTGCCAGAACGGAGAAGGCGCTGTTCCAACCGTAGTAGGTGACGAGGTAGCCCGTCGCCGCCGCCGCGCCGGTTGCGCCGAGGTTGCCAGCCGTGTTCATCACCGCCGAGACCGAGCCGGCGAACTCGTCGCCGATGTCCAGCGCCACAGCCCACGACACGCCCACCGTCAGTTCCAGACCGAACACGGCAGCGCAGAAGAAGCCCACGCTGGTCATCGGATCGGAAGAGGTGATCGCCATCAGGATCATCGCGCCAGCCAGCAGGAAGCCGGCGATGGCGACGAGGCGGCGGGCCATCTTCAGATTGCCCGTCTTTTCCATGATCTTGTCGGACACCCAGCCGCCGGCCATGTCGCCGGCGACGCCGCAGGCCAGAGGCAAGCTCGCGTAGAGCCCCATCTTGGCCAGGCTGAAGCCGTGGGCGTCGACGAGGTACTTGGGGAACCACGACAGGTAGATGCCGATGGAATAGCCGTAGCAGGCGTACATCGCCGCCAGCAGCCACATCTGGGGATTGGACAGGATCTGGCCCCAGGGCACCGCTTTGCGTGGGCCGCCAGTTTTGCGGCCCAGCGCCGTCTTGATCAGCTCGCGCTCGGCTTCATTGACCTGGCTATGTTCGCTGGGGTCGTCCCGGTACCAGAAGAACCAGACGATGGCCCAGGCGATCCCCACCAGGGCGAAGATCAGGAACGGTGCGCGCCAGCCCCAGAGGCCGATGATCGCTACCACCAGCACAGGCGTGAGCGCGCCGCCGAGACGCGAGCCGGCGTGGGTGACGCCCTGGGCCCAACCCCGCTCGGACGGCAGCATCCATCGCGACAGCGAACGGGTGGCGATCGGATAGGCCCCCGCCTCGCCCATCCCGAAGAGGAAGCGGCAGACGATCATCGAAGTGGCCGACCAGGTCAGGGCCGTCAACGCGGTGAAGCTGGACCACCAGATCACGATGGCCGCGAGCGCCTTTCGTGGACCGAACCGGTCGCCCAGCCAGCCGCCCGGGATCTGAAACAGGGCGTAGCTCAGCTGGAAGGCCGCCAGGATCCACCCGATGGTCACCGTCGAGAAGCCGAACTCCTCTTGGATCGACGGCACGGCGGCGGAGATCACCACCCGATCCATGTAGGTGATCATGTAGATCAGCACGGTCATCCAGAGGACTACGTGCCGAGTTACAGTCGGCCGGCCTTTGCTAGCGCTCGCCATCTGGCGTCTCCTACTCGTCTTGTTTGCAGGACGCGGGATCGAGCCCGCGTCCCGGTGCGCTCGCGGGCGCCAGCCTTACTGGTTGATGTTCGGGACTTCGCGGCCGGCGACGTAGACGGCGCGGATCGTGCGGGTGTTGCGGATGTCGGTCGTCGGATTGGCGTCCAGCACCAGCAGGTCAGCCCAGCGGTTCGGCTTCACGAGGCCGAGGTCCTTGGAGCCGAGAAACTCGGCCGACACACCGGTGGCGATGTGCAGGGCTTCGGCGGGCGTGTAGCCGGCCTTCACCATTAGCTCGAGTTCGCGGTGCGAAGAGTAGCCGGGGAAGCGCGCCGGCGGGCCGCTGTCGGTGCCGAAGCCGATCTTCACGCCCGCCGCCTTTTGCGCGGCAAGGTTGGCGATCGCGTTGTCCAGGAACTGCGGCAGCTCATGGAAGTGAGGGTTCGACGCCTGCTGCTGCTGACGCTGCGGGCTGGCGAGGGTCGCGATGACGTCCGGCGACACGCCCTTGGCGAAGAACGGATCGTCAAGGAAGGGCGCGCGCTTGCCATAGGCGAACATGTACTCTTCGCGGCTCAGGGTCTCGGCGATCTGCCAGACCCCACGACGCTTCATGCTGTCGAGCAGGGCCCGGTCGACCTTTTGGTCGCGCACGCTGTGGGCGAAGCCGTCGACGCCCTGGTTCACCAGCGTCTTGGCGTCATCCAGGTAGAAGATGTGGGCCACGGCGCGAAGCTTGCGCGCGTGCGCCGCATCGATGATCGCCTTGGTGATCTCCGGCGGCATCTTCGGCATCGTCTTGAGTTCGTCGTCGACCCACATCTTGATGAAGTCGACACCCTTGTCCGCCTGGCGGTTCACTTCCGCGGTGGCTTCGGCCGGGGTGGAGACTTGGTTGTTGAGGTTGGGCACGCCGCCGTAGCCGCCCTTGAACACCAAGCCCTGGCCGGCCGTGTAGACCCGGGCCATGTTCGGGCGCCCGGCGCGCTGCTCAGCGCGAAGCGGGAAGATAAGGTCCCCGTCCGTGCCCATGCTCTGGACGGTGGTCACCCCGTACTTGGCGAAGGTGGTGAGGTCCTTCTCCACATTCTCCCGGGTGAAGTTGTTCTTGTTCTGGACGACGCCGACAACGTTACCGAGGTGGACGTGCAGGTCGATGAGGCCCGGCATCACGTACTTGCCGGAAAGGTCGACGGTCGATGCGCCGGCAGGAGCGCGCAGGCTGGCGGCCGGGCCGACCCAGGTGATGCGGCCGTCCTGGATGATCAGGCCCGAGTTGGGCGCGGGCGCTGCGCCCGTTCCGTCGATCAGGGTGAAGTTCTTCAGGACGGTGGTTTCGGCCTGGGCGGCGGAGCCAAGCCCCAGGGCGCAAGCACCGGCGGCGACGGCCGCGGCCAGACGGTGACGAAGTCGGCTCAGCTTCATGATATTGGCTCCACCCAGACGCTTGTTTTCACAGCCCGCTGCAACAGGCGGCCGGATGAGCGTACAGCATGTGGAGCGCGTCATTGCGGACGCCGATGCAGCGCTCGAATGCGCTGGCGAAACGGCTGGACCGGACCTCGGCCACTCCGCTCGCACCTCCCAAACTGACCTGTTCCGGCCTTGAGGTGAGCGTTGCATACAACCGAAAACCGCACAAGCAGGTACGGCTACGCCGCGTACACGGAACAGGAGCCTTCAGCGGCGACCTGCGTTATTTGACGAATCCGCTAAATGCAGGCTGCTGCGTTCGCCGGCTCTGATTTCCTTCGGAAGACGTCTTTCGCGGTGGCATTCGGAGTGGAGTTGATGGGGGGAAGTCGCTTGACCCCCACTCATTCTTGTATACACGCTGGCCGAAATTTCAGGCCGCTTCGCCGGTCCAGGAGATTGTATCCTTATGCTTCCTCTCGCCGGAATCCGGGTTCTGGATATTTCCCAGGTCATGGCAGGCCCGTTCTGCTGCATGCTGCTCGGTGACCTCGGCGCCGACGTGGTCAAGATCGAGCCCCCGGGTGTCGGCGATTCGACCCGCCGTTCGATGGGCTTTCGTCTGAAGGGCGAGGACAGCCCTGGTTTCCTGGCGCTGAACCGCAACAAGCGCAGCATCACGCTGGACCTCAAGAACCCGGAAGACCGGGACGTGCTCTATGCCCTCGCCAAAACCGCCGACGTGGTGGTCGAGAACGGCCGTCCGGGCGTGGCCCAGCGGCTGGGCATGGGCTACGACAAGCTCAGCGAGATCAACCCGCGCATCATCTACGCCAGCATCTCGGGCTTCGGTCAGACCGGGCCCTGGTCGCAGCGTCCGGGTTTCGACCTGATCGCCCAGGCCATGTCCGGCGTGCTCAGCGCCACGGGATTCCCCGACAGCGAGCCGGTCAAGAACGTGATCCCCGTGGGTGACCTCGGCGCGGGCATGTTCGCCTGCTACGGCATCCTGGGCGCCCTGATCGGGCGCGAGAAGACCGGCAAGGGTCAATTCATCGACGCGTCGCTGTTCGAGGCCGCCCTCGGCCTCTCGGTCTGGGAAACCACGGAATACTGGGGCACCGGCAAGTCGCCGGCGCGCCTGGGCTCCGCCAACCGGATGTCGGCCCCTTACCAAGCGGTCGTGGCCAAGGACGGCTATTTCGTCATCGGCGCCGCGAACCAGAAGCTCTGGCTGTCGCTGCTGGAAGTCATGGACCGCCAGGAACTCGCGGATGATCCGCGCTTCGTGAAAAACAGCGACCGCGTGGCCAACCATAAGGCGCTCATCGCGGAACTCGCGCCGACCTTCCTCACGCGCACCGTCGACGAATGGGTCGAGGCGCTGCTGGCCGCCGGCATCCCGTCCGGTCCGATCAACGACTACGAGCAGGCGGTGAACAGCGATCACGTCGCGGCCCGCAACATGGTGCAGGACATTCCGCATCCGGTGGAAGGCACCTTCAAGGCGCTCGGCTTCCCGGTGAAGCTGACCGGGACACCGCAACAGGTCCGCTATCCGCCCCCGCTGCTCAATGAGCACGGCCAGCAGATCCGCCAAGAGCTGGTCGAGAAGGGCCTGCTGCAAGCTCAGCCGGAAGCGGCCGCGGAATGAGCGAGGGCAAGGTTCACTACGAGAAGGACGGCCGCATCGCGCGGGTGACCTTCGACCAGCAGCCGGCGCTCAACGCGCTGAACATGGAAATGTGGGGCCAGCTGGGCGAGATCAGCCGCTCGGTCGCCACCGACAGCAGCGTGCGCTGCGTGATCTTCCGCGGCGCCGGCGGCAAGGCCTTCATTTCGGGCACCGACATCACCGGCTTCCTTTCCTTCGAGAGCGGTCGGGACGGCGTCGCCTACGAAGCCAAGATGGACGAGTACATCGGCACGGTGGAAGCGATTCCCCAGCCGACGCTGGCGGTCGTCGAGGGTTGGGCCGTGGGCGGCGGCGTCGCCATCTCCTGCGCCTGCGATTTCCGCATCGCCACACCGGACGCCAAGTTCGGCTCGCCGCTCGGCCGCACCATCGGCAACTGCCTGTCGGGCAGGGGTTATGCGCGCCTCGTGGGTCACGTGGGCATCGCCCAGGCCAAGCGCATGCTGCTGGCGGGCGAGATGATCACCGCGCCCGAGATGATGAACCTTGGCCTGCTCTACAGCGTGGTCGAGCGCGAGGAGTTGGATGCTGCGGTGGACGCGTTCGCCGACAAGCTCGCCTCGCAGGCGCCGCTGACCGTGAAGGCGAGCAAAGAGGCCATGCGCCGCCTGAACTACCGCGCCATGCCGGACATCGAAGACCTCATTGAGCAGGTCTACGGCAGCAATGACTTCCGCACGGCGGTGCGGAATTTCAAGGAAAAGAAGAAGACGGAGTGGACGGGCGCCTGAGGCGCGCCGTCCACCGCCCCTAGTCCGCCACGGGCTCAGCAGCCCGTTCGGCGGAGCCCGCGCGCACACGGACCCGGTTCTTGAACTTGGTGTCCGTCATGCGCTCGATCACGCCGCGCGCGAAGTGGTCCTGCATCAGCGAAGACAGGCGCAGGCCGTCCCTCGCCGCCAGGGCCGCGAAGATCTTGCGATGTTCTTCCAGCGCTTCCGCCCAGCGGTGCCGGTCCAGAGTGTTGACCGAGCGGGCCCGCTCCGCCCGCGGCAGGATTAGCCGCCAGGCCAGGATCAGCGCGTTGTTGTTCGACCCCTCGACCATCAGCTCGTGGATCGCGCGGTTAGCGCGGATATAGCTGGCTCGGTCGTGGTTGTTGTAGTGCTCCTCCATCTCGCGCTGCAGCGCCTCGAGACGTTCGAGCTGTTCGGGGGTCATGCGTTGGCAGGCTTGCTGCCCGGCGAGAGACTCCAGCGTGCCTAGCACCGAAAAGACATCGATGGATTCGTTCTCGTCGAGTTCGGCGACCACCACGCTGCGGTTCGGCAGCAGCTCGACCAAACCTTCGGCCGCCAAGGTGCGGAAAGCTTCACGCACCGGCGTGCGCGACATCCCGAGCCGTTCGCTGATGGCGACTTCACGAAGGGCGTAGCCCGGCGCCAGTTCGCCAGACAGGATCATCTGCCTCAGAAGGCTGACCGCATCCTTGTGTCGCCAGCCCTTTTGCTCGCGCACGCGAGGTTTCCGGACCATGTCCGAAGGAGCGGCATCGGCGATGGCGGCTGTTTCGGACGCTGAATTCTTGCTCATCCTGAGCGGATTTACTCACGCTACGTGGGATGAACAAGCGGCATCTGATCACTTTTGGATGCAAGATTTAATCCGGCAAACCGCTCCCAGAGGAAAGCACAGTTCGTTTGCCGGTACTTGCACGCAAGTTGCCCCCGGCCGGCGTGCCAACGCCGGCCGGGGATTCCGTCACCAGGTGACGGCGATGTACTTGGCTTCCAGGAACTCCAGGATCCCGTGGTGGGCGCCTTCACGACCGAGGCCGCTCTGCTTGACGCCGCCGAACGGAGCCGCCGGGTCCGAGGCGATGCCGCGATTGAGGCCAATCATGCCGGCTTCGAGCTTCTCGGACACGCGCAGACCGCGGGCCAGGTCCTTGGTGTAGACGTAGGAGATCAAGCCGTATTCGGTATCATTGGCCGCTTCGATCGCCTCGGATTCATCCGTGAACTTCACCACCGGGGCGACGGGACCGAAGATCTCTTCCTGGAGGATCTTGGCGCTGGCCGGCACTTCGGTCAGCACGGTCGGCGGATAGAAGAAGCCCTCACGCTCCAGCGGCTGGCCGCCCACGATCGCCTTGGCGCCTGCAGACACCGCGTCCTGCACGAGGCTGTCGATCTTGTTCAGCGCCACCGGCGTGATCACCGGGCCGCACTGGGTCGCTTCCTCGTAGCCCGGACCGACCTTCAGCGCCGCCATGCGATCGGCGAAGCCCTTCACAAAGGCGTCGTAGATGCCGGCCTGGACGTAGAAGCGGTTGGCCGCGGTGCAGGCCTCGCCACCGTTGCGCATCTTGGCCAGCATGGCGCCGTCGAGGGCGGCCTCCAGGTCGGCGTCGTCGAACACCACGAACGGGGCGTTGCCGCCCAGTTCCATGGAGCAGCTGAGCACCTGCTTGGACGCCCCGCTCAGCAGCAGACGGCCGATCTTGGTCGAGCCGGTGAACGACAGCTTCCGCACGCGAGGATCGTTGAGCATGGTGTCCACGACCGGGCCGGGATCGGTGGTCGTGACGATGTTGACCACGCCCTTGGGCACCCCCGCCTCTTCCAGCACGTCCGCCATCAGGAAGGCGGTGAGCGGAGTTTCGGCGGCGGGCTTGAGCACGCAGGTGCAGCCCGCGGCAAGCGCCGGGGCGATCTTGCGGGTCGCCATGGCGGCCGGGAAGTTCCACGGCGTGATCAGCACCGCGATGCCGATCGGCTGGTACTGCACGAAGATGCGGTTGGCGCCGCTGGGGGCGGTGCTCACCTCCCCGATCACGCGCACGGCTTCTTCCGAGAACCAACGGAAGAACTCGGCGGCGTAGGCCACCTCGCCCCGGGCGTCCGGCAGCGCCTTGCCGTTCTCGAGGCTGATCAGCTGGGCGAACTCCTCCGCCCGGCCGGTCATCAGCTCGAAGGCCTTGCGCAGGATCTCGGCGCGCTTGCGGGGCGGCGTGGCGGCCCAGCCCGCGGCAGCCGCGGCGGCGGCGTCCACGGCGGCCTTGGCGTCTTCCACCGTGCCGTCAGCGACGGTGGCGATCAGCTTGCCAGTCGACGGGTCGACCACGTCAAAGCGCTTGCCGCCCGAGCCGGCGCGCCAGGCGCCGTCGATGTAGAGGTCGGTCTTGTAGGCCGAGGCGGGCTCGGCGAGGTTCTGAGCAACGGACACGTTGGACTTTCCTTCTTACGCGGGCAGCTTGCGCAGCTCGGGACGGGTCCCGTCCTGCGCGGCGCGCAGGATGTGACCCATGGCGGCCGCATCCAGCTGGCGGGGGTTGTTCTTGACGAGGCGGGCGGCGCCCATCGCCTGATCGGCCGCCCAGTCGAGCTGGTCCTCGGCCAGGCCTAGTTCCTTGATCGTCCGCGGAATGCCGACGCGGGCGAACAGGTCCTCGATAGCATCGATGGCGGCGAAGGCGCGGGCTTCGTCGCCCTGCCCGTCCTTCGGCAGGCCCATGGCGTCGGCGATCTGAACCAGCTCGCGGATGCACTTGGGGCTGTTGTACTCCATCACGTAGGGCAGCAGGCAGGCGACCCCCAGGCCGTGGGCGGTATGGGTCAGGGCGCCCACAGGATACTGCAGAGCGTGCGCGGCGGCGGTGCCCGCCGTGCCGAAGGCCAGGCCAGCCAGCATCGAGGCCCACATCATGCTCTCGCGAGCCTCGACGTCAGACCCTTGCTTGACCGCCTTCTCAAGGCTGCGGGCGATGTGGCCGATCGCCTGGAGCGCGTACATGTCGCTGAAGGCGTTCTTGCCCAGGAACACGTGGCTGTAGGTGATGTCGCTCGTCGCATCGCGCGGCGCAGCCATGAAAGCTTCGACCGCGTGGGTCATGGCGTCGGAGCCCGAGGCGGCGGTCAGGCCGGGCGGGCAGGTCAGGGTCAGCTCCGGGTCGCAGATGGCGATCTGCGGAATGATCTCGGGGGTGGCGATGCCGACCTTCAGGGTCTTCTCCGGATCGGCCACAACGGCCACCGGCGTGACTTCCGAGCCCGTGCCCGCCGTGGTCGGCAGGGCGATCACCGGGATCACGGGGCCGGGCGCCTTGAACTCACCGTAGTAATCCGAAGGCTTGCCGCCGTGGGTCAGCAGCAAGGCGGTGACCTTGGCCTGGTCCAGGCAGCTGCCGCCGCCCAAGCCGATCACCGTGTCCGGGCCAAAGGCGCGGCCGATCTCCAGCGCCTCCTGAATGGAGCTCATCGGCACTTCCGGCAAGGTGCGGTCATAGACCCGCACTTCGACGCCGGCGCTGGTGAGGCCGTCGACCATGTCGCGGAGCGCCGGGTCCTGCCCCATGCGCTCGTCGGTGCAAATCAGCGCGCGCGAGCCGATCTTGGCGGCGTAGTGCGAGAGCGCCTTGCGCTGGCCGGGGCCCACCAGGATGTGACGGGGCGCCCGCGTTGCGGCGAAAAGGGTCATGGAACGGTTTCCTCGTGGACGGCCCCTTCAGCGAGGGCCTGTAACTGCAACCAAACTTCGTCGGCGATCGGCAGCCCGCTCTCGAGCCGTCCGGCCCGCACCTGGTGGGCGCGATCGCCAGGAATACGCACAGTGTCGAAGCCCTCGGCAGGAGGACTTTCGCGAATAAGATCGAGATAGGCGGCGAGCCGCCCTTCGCCAGCCGCTAGCCCCGCGTCGAGGACAATAAAAAGGTCGCCCTTGTTGCAGACCGCGTCGTCGTCGAGCGTGCCCTTGACCGCATCGCCCAGCGCCGAACCCGTCAGACCCGCCACCAGCAACTCGAACGCCAACCCAAGCGCATAGCCTTTGGCGCCGCCAAACGGCGCGATCGCCCCCGCCTTGGCGGCCTCAGCGTTCGTGGTGGGTCGTCCCTCCGCGTCCAACGCCCAGCCCGGCTCCAGCGGCGCGCCGCGATTGGCGTGGTCGTGGATCTTGCCCATCGAAACAACACCGGTGGCGGTGTCCATCACGAACGGGCGCCCCCCGGTCGGCGCGCCGACGGCGATCGGGTTTGTTCCGACCAAGGCGCGCCGGCCGCCCCAGGGGTGAACCAGCGCCTCACTGGTCGTCAGCGCGATCAGCGCCAGCCCGTCGGCGGCGACTTGCTCGGCATACCAGGCGAGCATCCCCAGGTGGTTGCTGTTGGAGATCGCGGCGACCGCCACGCCCAGTTCTCGCGCCCGAGGCTTCACAGCTTCAAGCGCCGCCAGAGCCACCACGGGTCCAAGTCCGTTCTCCCCGTTCACGGAGAGCATGCCAGGCGCTCGCCACTCATGCTGGCCGGTTGCGGCGGGGTTGGCGACACCGTTGTGGATCCGCCGGATCAGGCGCGGCAGGCGCAGGAGTCCGTGAGACGGAACGCCACGCAGCTCCGCCTCGAGAAGCAGCCCGACCTGAGTCCGCGCGGCTTCCTCCGGAGCGCCAGCGCGCCGGAGAGCCTGCAGCGCAACGCGCTCCGCCTCGGAGACAGGAACAACCGACATCTAAAATCCGATAGGATATCTGCTTTTAACCTGAAGGCCGGCGACCTCCGAGTCAACATTGCATACAAGCGTTTTCGCCGGAGCGGTCAGCTTTCCGGCTGTCTTCTGCGCGCCAGCCACGGCAGCGCGGCGAGCAGCAGGATCGTCCGGGAGAGATGGTGCGCGGCCACATACGCCGGATGAGCGTTCAGAGTGATAGATACCGCTACCATCATCTCCATGCTACCCGGCGCGAACGCCATCAGGCCAGCGGCCGGCCCGACCCCCACCATCCAGCCGACAGCCGCTCCTAAGGGAGCGCCCACCACGGCCATGACCACCAAGCTCGCCAGACTGGGCGGCAGCAGCCGCAGGAGATCGGAGAGGCGGATGCCGCTGAAACGCGAACCGATCACCGCGCCGATGCCGGCCGCGGCGACCTGAAAGCTTTGGGGCGGTAAGGCCGCAGCGACAAAGCCCGTCCCATGAACCAGCGCGCTACCCGTCATTGCGCCGAGGAAGATCGGCACCGGCCAGCGAAGGCGGTGGGCCAAGGCGACCCCCGCGAGCACCGACACGGCAAGCACCAGCCAGCCCACCGCTCCCCCAAGAAGCGGGGCCGCGTGCGGCTCCATGGGCGTGGGATGTCCAAAGCTCAGCGCCAGTGGCGCCATAGCGACAAGCGTGGAGATGCGAAGCGTCTGCGCGACCGCGACGCCCACCACGTTCGCCTGCTGCTCCTCCGCAAGCACCATCACGGCGGACAGCGCCCCCGGAGCCGACGCGAACATGGCGGTCGTTCGATCAGCCCTGGACAGGCGCGCGAAAACAATAGCGCCCAAGCTCCACATCGCAGCGGTGCTAACGACCAGCGCAGCCAGCGAAAGCGGCCACGTCTTCGCGGCCATAACAGCCGCCGGCGTGACGCTGGCCCCAGCGCCCAACCCGGTCAGCAGGAACAGCAGATTGCGGACGCGGCGCGACCATCCCAGCTTGCGGCCTGCAAGCGCCGCTGCGGCCGTAAACAGCAGAGCCCCAAGCACCGGACCGGCCGGTACCTTGAGCAGAACGAAAACACCGGCGCCGGCCGCTGCGATGAGCGCAGTCTCGAACGACCTTCGCAGTTCAGCGCGGAAAGCCGTGCGGTCGGGCGCGACCTGGTTCATCCCGCTGCCTAGGCGCCCCACCCAGTCGGCGTCAACAGCACAAGCGGCGCCGTTTGCATACATGCGGAGCGCGATGGCTGCCGGACAGCCAGAAAAAGAAAACCAGCCGCGCGCAAACGCGGCTGGTCAAGGGAGGAAAGAGGCTCGGGGCGAACCCCGCACCAGAATTGCCTAGCATCGGCTCGTTGAGTTGTATACACGTTAAGACAACGACGATGATCCCGCTAAACGACGGGATCCGAGCTTAGGGAGGTAGTAACTTGCGGCATCGCTCAGCCGAGTTGGTCCCTGACGCCGTGTTGACCAGCGCGCTGGTCCGCACCCCCATCGATCTTCATGTGATCTGGACTGGCGGCGACATCGTCTGCCAACCCGGATCGCTGCGCTCGCGTGCGCTGGCCTGCGTCACCGAGATCGGGCGGCCGATCTCCTTGCGCACGGTTCTGCAACGCGCAGCCCAGCTGGAAGACGGCATGGGCCTGGACCCCAACACCGTGCGCAGCTCGGTGCGCCTTCACCAGACCAGCAAGCCTGCTGTCGTTCTCCTCGTGCGCCGGCTGCCCAGCGGCGACTACGTGGCGGTGACGGATATCCCGTACGCCGGCGCCGTGGATCGGCGGCTGTCAGCCGGCGACTTGGTGCTGGATCGGCGCGGACAGGCCTATTGGGGCGGCGTGCGCGCCTCTCCGGAAGCCGCCGCCTAGACGACTCGGTCGGGCGGCTCACGCCCGGCAAGCCAGGCATCGAGGTTCTGGAGCACCCGCTCGCCCATGGCTCGGCGGGTCTCCTCCGTGGCGCTGCCCTGGTGCGGCTGCAGCACCACCTGCTCCATGGCCCACAGCGCGTGCGGCGTGTTCGGCTCGTCCTCGAACACGTCGAGCCCCGCCCCCGCCAGCTTGCCTTCCGCAAGCGCTGACACAAGCGCATCCTGATCGACCACAGCGCCACGTGAGATGTTGATCAGCACGCCTTGCGCGCCCAAAGCCGCCAGCACCTCTGCATCCACAAGCCGACGTGCTTCGGGTCCGCCGGACGTGGCGACGACCAGGATGTCGGCGTACGCCGCCAAGCTTTCGGCGCTGGCTTCGTAGGGATAGGGTGCGCCCTCCACAGGGTTGCGGCTGTGGTAGCGGATCTGGTCCGTGAAGCCTTCGAAGCGCCGAGCGATGGCCCGACCGATCCGGCCAAGCCCTAGGATCCCCACTCGCGAACCGCTGACCTTGCGTCCGAGTGGGACCCGCTCTCCGCTCTCCCATCGGCCGTCGCGCACAAACCGGTCGTTGGCGGCGATGCGGCGCTGAACAGCCAGGGTCAGGGCGATCGCCAGGTCCGCAACATCGTCCGTCAAAACATCGGGGGTGTTGGTCACGGTCACGCCGCGCGCCTTGGCATGCGGCAGGTCGATCTGATCGACGCCGACGCCATAAGCCGACACGATCTCCAGCCCCGGAAGGGCGTCCAGCACCGCATTGGCGACGCCGTGCGAGCCGGTGGTCACCACCGCCCGAACCTGCGCCCCCTGCCCCGCCCAGAAGGCTTCGGCGGCCGCACCCTCAAACGGCCCGTGCACCTCGAACCGCTGCTCCAGCTCTTGGTGGAACCAGGGCGGCAGGGCGGCGATCAGCAGAAGGTGCGGCTTTGTCATGGCGGCGCACCTTGGCGCCCGGATGCGACGCTGTCATCGCCTGCATACAAGCGTGGTCGGTTCAGTTGGCCCGGCGCCCGGCAGGCAGGGCGAAGGCCACATAGGCGCTGCCTTGCGGCCCCGCCTTGTTGCGCCCACCACTTGCGGCGATCAGCACATACTGACGCCCGCCAGCCATGTAGGTGATCGGCGTCGCGGTTCCGGCGAACGGCAGCTCCTGGCGCCAGAGCAGCTTGCCCGTGCGACTGTCGAACGCGCGGAACATGCGGTCATGCACGGTCGCGCCGATAAACAGAAGGCCGCTGCCGGTGACGATCGGGCCGCCGTAGCTCTCGGACCCCGTGTCGGGCTGACCCTTGGCGGCAAGGTCCGGATAGGAGCCGAACGGGATCCGCCACAGGTACTCGCCGGTGTTCAGATCAATGGCGTTCAGAGTTCCCCACGGAGGGGCGACGGCCGGGTAGCCATCCGGGTCGTTGAACCGCCGATAGCCGGTGAAGCGATAGGGCGCCCGCTCCGGCCCATTGCTCACCTCCCGCTTCTCGCCCGCTTGCGGCGTGCGGCCGGCGAGGAACTCCACGACCTCCTCCCGCTGCACGTCGCTGAGTTGCGGGAAGCCCGGCATACGCCCGCGGCCCTGACGGATGATGTAGTCGATCTGCGCTTCCGTGAGCCGCTGGGTCACGTCGCGCAAGTCTGGGAAATTGGGCGGCGCGCCTTCACGGTTGGCGCCATGACAGACGGCGCATTGGGCCTGATAGGTCCGCTCCCCAGCCGCCCCGCCGCCGCTCGCCGCCTCCCGCAGCGAGCCCAGCCAGGCCATGTCGTTGGCGTTGATGAAGAGCACGCCGCTCTTGGGATCGACCGCTTGGCCGCCCCACTCAGCGCCGCCGTCATAGCCGGGCATGACGACGGAATCGCGTCCCACGGACAGGGGCTGGAAGGGGCCGCCGTTGATCAGCTTGCGAAACGCCTCGACAGCCCAGGCGTGCGCCTGGGGCGTGCGGCGCGTGAGCATGTCTTCGGTGAGCTGCTGACGCGAATAGGGGGCAGGCTTCAGCGGCATCGGCTGGGTCGGCGCGGCCCGCTCGCCCGGCACGGTGCTGGCCGGAACCGGCCGCTCCTCGATGGGGAACAGCGGATGCCCCGTGACGCGGTCGAAGACGAAGAGCGCCCCGTGCTTGGTCGCCTGGGCGACAGCATCGATGGACCGCCCATTCTGCCGCACGGTGAGCAGCACCGGCGGCGAAGGGAAGTCTCGGTCGAGGATGTCGTGGTGGACAGCCTGGAAGTGCCAGATGCGCTTCCCAGTCCGCGCATCGAGGGCGAGGAGGCTGTTGGCGTAGAGGTTATCGCCCAGCCGATCCGCGCCGTAGAAGTCGTTCACCGCTGAGCCGGTGGGGACGTAGACGATGCCGCGGGCGCGATCGAGCGCCATCCCGGCCCAGTTGTTCGCAGCTCCGCTCACCGTCCGTGGATCGCGCGACCAGGTCTCATGCCCAGGCTCGCCGGCCTTTGGCAGAGTGTGGAAGGTCCAACGCAGGGCGCCGGTCCTCACGTCATAGGCCCGGATATCGCCCGGCGTGGCGGGCGCGCTTTCGGAAGTGCGGAAGCCCAGGATGATAAGGTCGCCGAAGATCACGCCCGGGGTGGTGTTGTAGACCGCCTGGCGGGCCGGATCGCCTTCGAAGCCCTCGCGCAGGTCGATCATGCCGCCCTTGCCAAAGGCGGGGTCGGGCCGCCCGGTGGCGGGATCGAGGGCATAGAGCCTGTTCATGACGCCGGCGAACAGCCGCTTGGTCTTGCCGTCGGTCCACCAGGCGAAGCCCCGGGAGGGCTGAGTGCCCTCAAGTCCGGGATCGAACCGCCACAGTTGGCGCCCGGAGGCGCCATCGATGGCCACCACCTTCAGTCCGGGCGTGAAGCCGAACACTACGCCGTCCATGGCCAGCGGGTGGGTCTGAAGCTCGCCCTCGCCCGTGTCGAACCGCCAGGCCGGCGCAAGGCTGGCCACGTTCGCTGGTGTGATCTGGGCGAGCGCCGAATAGCGCTGCCCTGCCGGATTGCCGCCGTAGGCGGGCCAATCCTGCGAGGCGGGCGCGAAGCCGTTTCCTCCAGGCGCCGGAGCGCCGCTCGCCAGCCCCGCCGCAGCGAGAGCGGCCGCAATCGCCCGAAGGCTTCGGCTACGCATCAGATCCCCCCTTGTACGCCAGTCCCCGTCTTTGCGGGTTTCAGGCTTCGCCGAGCAGCACTTTCCGGTTGAGACTGGCGTCGATGCCCGACGCGGCGAAGTCGTCGAACGCCCGCTCCGTCACCCGGATGATGTGGTCGCGGATAAAGGGCGCGCCTTCACGGGCGCCGTCCTCCGGATGCTTCAGCGCGCATTCCCACTCGAGCACGGCCCAGCCTGGGTAGTCGTAGGCCGCCATCTTCGAGAAGATAGCCTTGAAGTCGACCTGCCCGTCGCCCAGCGAGCGGAACCGACCCGGCCGGTCGACCCAGCCCTGGTAGCCGCCATAGACGCCCGAGCGCCCCGTTGGCCGGAACTCGGCGTCCTTCACGTGGAAGGCGCGGATCCGCGAGTGGTAGATGTCGATGAAGGCCAGGTAGTCGAGCTGCTGCAGGATGTAGTGGCTCGGATCGTAGAGGATGCAGGCGCGCGGGTGGTTTCCGACCGCCTCCAGGAAGCGCTCGTAGGTTGCGCCGTCGTGGATGTCCTCGCCCGGGTGGATCTCGTAGCAGGCGTCGACGCCGTTCTCGTCGAAGACGTCGAGGATCGGCTTCCAGCGACGCGCGAGTTCAGCAAACGCCTCTTCCACCAGCCCCGCCGGCCGTTGCGGCCACGGGTAAACGTAGGGCCAGGCCAGCGCCCCGGAGAAGGTCGCATGGGCGTTCAACCCGAGCCGGCGGCTGGAGATCGCAGCGGCCTTGACCTGGCGGACCGCCCACTCCTGCCGAGCGCTCGGATTGCCGCGCAGCTCTGGCGGTGCGAAGCCATCGAACAATTCGTTGTAGGCTGGGTGCACAGCTACCAGCTGCCCCTGCAGGTGCGTCGAGAGCTCGGTGACCTGCAGGCCCTTGTCGGCCAGCATGCCCTTGATGTCGTCGCAGTAGGTCTGGCTTTCAGCACCCAGCTCCACGTCGAACAGGCCGCCGACCCCGGTCGGCAGCTGCAGGCCGACGTAGCCCATGCCCGCAGCCCAGTCGGCCAGGGTCTCCAGCTTGTCGAACGGCGGCTCGGCGCCGACGAACTGGGCCAAGAAGATGCCGGGTCCTTTGATGGTCTTCACGCTGCGAACTCCTGAAGGCTGACCCAGGTCGAGCCTTCCCGGCTCGAAAGAATGGCGCGGTCGATGAAAGCCATGCCGCGCACGCCCGCGAGGATGCCGGGCACGGTGTCCGGCCGCGTTCCTGTCGCGATCGCTTCGGCGAAGTCGCGGTAGATATTGCCAAAGGCTTCGATGAAGCCTTCCGGGTGGCCCGTCGGCAGGCGCGTGGCCGCGACGGCGGCGTCGGACAGATAGCCGGACCCGGCGTGGAGGGTCTGTGTGGGCGCGGAAAGCCAGTTCAGCGTCAGGGTGTTCGGGCTCTCGTGACTCCAGTCGAGGCCGCCCTTCTCGCCGTAAACGCGCAGGCGCAGGCCGTTGCGATCGCCGGCCGCAATCTGGGAGGCCACCAGCACGCCAGGCACATCGCCCTGGAAGCGAAGCAGCACGTTGCAATCGTCGTCGAGCGCACGGCCCGGCACCACGGTGGAAAGGTCTGCGCAAACCCGCTCCACCTGCAGGCCGCTGACGAACTCCGCGATGTTGAAGGCGTGAACCCCGATGTCGCCGCTGCAGCCGCCCGCGCCCGACTCGGTTGGATCGGTGCGCCAGCCGGCCTGCTTGTTGTCGCCGGCTTGTTCGATGGGCTCGGAAAGCCAGCCTTGGCTGTACTCCACCACCACCTTGCGGATGCGGCCGAGATCACCACGACGGACGATCTCGCGCGCTTCCCGAACCATGGGGTAGCCCGTGTAGGTGTAGGTCAGGCCGAACAGGCGGCCCGAGCCCTCCACCACGCGCCGAAGCTCCAGGGCCTCATCGAGCGTGGCCGTGGCCGGCTTGTCGCTGATGACGTGCAGGCCGGCTTCCAGAGCCGCCTGGGCGACCGGAAGGTGCAGGTGATTGGGCGTCACGATCGCCACCAGTTGCGCGCCGTCCGGCCGCGCCGCCTCGGCCCGCATCATGTCGCGGTAATCGGCGTAGGCGCGGTCCGGCGCGACGTCCCAAAGGGCGGCGGCCGCACGGCACTTCTCCGTGTCGCGGCTGAAGGCGCCAGCCACGAGCTGTATGCGGGCGTCCAGCTCGGCAGCCATGCGGTGAACCGGGCCGATGAAGGCGCCCGGGCCGCCGCCGACCATGGCCATGCGGACAGGAGGATGGCTGCTGCGGCTCATGGCTTGGCGGCTCCCGGATCGAGGGCGAGGTAGGGGCTTTCCTGCTCCTCATCAGCCGAAGCCGGACCGCGGGTCGGCGGCTTGAAGAGGAAGGCCAGCATCAGGGCGCCGATGAAGGTGAGCGCCGTCGGGATCATGAACAGGCTCTGGAAGTCGACGACCTCCTGTACGCCGGTGGCGGTGGTCACCGTCTCCGTCATGCTCTTCATCAGGCTGGGGAACAGGAAGCTCGCCACCACCATGCCGACGCCGAGGATCAGCAGGTTGAACAGACCCTGGGCGCTGACGCGAACGTCCTTCGGGAAGACGTCGTCCACGAAGATGTACACGGTGGCGAAGAAGAAGGCGTAGCAAACGCCGTGCAGCAGCTGGACGAAGATGATCGTCGGCACGCTGTCGGCCGCGAAGGCGAACACCAGGAAGCGCGCGCCGTGGCCGAGAATCCCGATGATCATGGTCCAACGCCAGCCCAGCCGCGCCAGCACCGCGCCCAGCACGAACATGGTCAGGATCTCGGCGATCTGGCCGAGGCTCAGCACCAGCATCGACAGGTTGCCCGCGATCCCCACTCGCGAGGTGAGGAAGACGTCGCTCATGACGAAGTAGCCGTTGTGCACGACGCTATCGATGAAGGTGACGAGGAACAGCACCAGCACATAGGGCTTGCGCAGCAGGCCGATGGCGCGACGCCAGGCGAGCTTGTCCACCGCGCCCTCCGCTCGCGGGGGCGTGTGCGGCAGCGTCAGGGAATAGGCCGCCATGGCGAAGGAGATGATCGCAGCGACCAGGAAGATCCAACGGACCTGTTCCACCGTCGCCTGAGCGCTGAGCAGGAACACGAAGGGCCAGCTCGCCAGCACCCAGCCGACGGTGCCGCCCATCCGCACGGCGCCAAAGTCCCGCGCGGGGTTGGCCAGGTTGGCGAAGGCCACCGTGTTGGTCACGGAAAGCGTCGGCACATAGATCAGGCTGTAGGCGAGGTAGCAGGCGAAGAAGGGCCAGAAGCTGGTGGAGAAGGCCGTACCGACCAGGCACAGGCCGCTCAGCAGGTGACTCACCGCCAGGAACTTCTCCGACGCGAAGTTGCGGTCGGCGAACTGGTTCGAGAAGAAGATGCCGACGATGGAGGCGATGCCCCAGGAGCTGCCGACCAGCGCCTGCTGCCCTGCCCCGAAGCCGAGCATTGTCATGTACGGGAACAGCTTGGGCGCCCAGGCGCCCCAGATGGCGAGCTGCAGCACCATCATCAGGAAAAGACGATTGCGCGAGCTCATGCCGAAGCTCCCGCAATCGAGCGGTGTTCCAACGTCACATCTTCCTCCCTGGGGGCTTCGTGGCGGCCCCGTCTCATCCCAGCAGAACCGAAGAATGCGAAGCTGGCAACGCTGTCATGCCAGCCCTCGCCGCGCGCTCAACGTTTGGCAGCCCAGCGGATCCCGCCGGCCAGATGCTTCATGAAGTTGGCGTCCCGGAACGACTCGGGCGTGTGCCCCATCGCCGTATAGAAGACCCGCCCCCCCTCGAATTCCCGGGTCCAGGAGACCGGGTTGGGATTGACGTCCTTTTCGCCGATGGACGCCGGGTCCAGGGTCGCCAGCAGGTGGCTCCGGGGATCATAGTCGTTGAAATAGTACCACTCGTCCGTCCGGCGCATGACGCTCGGCAGGCCGGTCGTGCTGGGGTGCTTGCCGTCGATCACCCGGACCTCGCCCTCCGGCGTACCTTTCGGGTGGCTCACGAAATAGCCGCCGATCAGCTGGCCGTACCACGGCCAGTGGTAGTGCGAATCCGAAGCCGCGTGGATGCCGACGACGCCACCGCCGCGATGGACGAAGTTCTGCAGCGCCGTGCGGCGCTCGCCCACGAACCACTCGGAAGCCGGGTCCTTCGGGTTGGTGCTGGTGCTGAGCAGGAGCAGGACATCGACGTTACGCAGGCTCGCGTCCGAGAACACGGCTGGATCTTCGCTTGTGGTGACGGTGAAGCCGCTGCTGCCCGCCATGGCCTTGATAGCTTCGACGCCGGGTCCGATCGATGCGTGGCGGTAGCCGGTCGAGTGGGAGAAGACCAGCACCCGGATCGGCCCGCTTGCGGCGGGCGCCGGGCCAGCGAACCCCAACCAGAACAGCGCGCTCAGTGCGAGCGCCAGGCCGCCCAACCCCTTCATCCTTGTCTCCTCCGGTTATTCTTGCGCCTATAGAGGCGGGCGTTGCCTATGGACAACGCTGTCAATCGATCGGAAGAATGCTCGAAATAGTCGGCAGCACAAGCCGGCTTAAGGGAGGTTCCATGTCGCCGTTAGATCGGCGCGCTCTGCTGAAGAGCGTGCTGGTGCTGGTCGGCGCAGCTGCGGTGGGCGCGCCAGATCTGGCGTTCGCTCAAGGCGCTGCGCCTCGCTTCCTCAGTGCCCCGCGTTTCGCGCTGCTTGATGAAGTCAGCGCCCTCATCATCCCAAAAACGGATACGCCAGGCGCGCGCGAAGCGGGCGTCCCGAACGCCATCGACAGCCTGCTCGCCGACTGGGCGTCTGCTGAAACCCAGCAGCGGCTGGTCGCCTCGCTCGACGCCCTCGATGCCGAATCGCGAGCCAAGCTCGGCGCGCCCCTGCCCGCCGCGCCCGCGGCCGGTCGGCTGGCCTTCCTGCGCGACTACGACGCCGCCGCCATCGCCCGCCAGGACCGCGGCTACATGCAGCTCAAGCAGCTGGTGATGATGACCTACTACCTGTCGGAGCCCGGCGCGACCGAAGAGCTCCGCTACGAGCATGTTCCCGGCGTGTGGGAGCCGTGGATCCCGGCTGGGCCGGACACCCGCGCCTGGGCCGTCTGAGGGTACCGTAATGAGTTTTGACGCGATTGTTGTGGGCTCCGGCATGAGCGGCGGCTGGGCCGCCAAGGAGCTCGCCGAGAAGGGCCTGAAGACCCTGGTGATCGAGCGCGGCAGGCCGCTGCAGCATCAGGCGGACTACACCGACTTCGTGCAGCCCTGGGAGCTGCAGAACTACGGCATGGTCTCCGAAGCCGAGAGCCACGCCGACTATCCGGTCCAGAGCCAGTGCTATGCCTTCACCACGGCCACCAAGCACCTGTGGGTCAAGGATTCCGACCACCCTTACACCACCCCGCCAGACAAGCCGTTCATGTGGATCCGCGGCTATCATCTGGGCGGGCGCTCCATCATGTGGGCGCGGCAGTCGTATCGCCTCAGCCCGATGGACTTCGAGTCCAACAAAAAGGACGGCTACGGCTCGGACTGGCCGATCCGCTACGAGGACATGGCCCCCTGGTACGACCATGTGGAGCGGTTCGCCGGCATTTCCGGCGCCAAGGATGGCCTGGAACAGCTGCCCGACGGCGACGAATACCTGCCGCCCATGGAACTCACCGGCGTCGAGAAGGAGTTCAAGAGCAAGCTGGAGGCCCGCTGGCCGACTCGGCGCCTGATCACCGGCCGCTGCGCCCACCTCACCGAAGCCAAGCCGCACCACCAGGAACTCGGCCGCGGCCAGTGCCAGTACCGCTCGCTGTGCGACCGCGGGTGCTCGTACGGCGCCTACTTCTCCAGCCTCAGCGCCACGCTCCCGGCGGCCGAGCGCACGGGGAACCTGACGGTGGTCACCAACGCCATCGCCCACAGCGTGATCTACGATCCGAAGACCGGGAAGGCGTCCGGCGTGCGGGTGATCGATGCGGTCACCAAGCAAGGCCGGGTCTATGAGGGCAAGGTGATCTTCCTCTGCGCTTCGGCCATCGGCACGGCGCAGATCATGCTGAACTCCAAGTCGGAGGCCTTCCCCAACGGGATCGCCAATCGCTCCGACGCGGTCGGCCGCTACCTGATGGACCACCTCAGCGGGCTGGGCGGCTGGGGCCGGGTGCCGGGGCACCATGACCGCTACCATCGCGGTCGCCGTCCGAACGGCTTCTACATCCCGCGCTACCGCAACGTCACCGAACCGGGCGACGGCTATACTCGGGGCTTCGGCTTCCAGGGTCGCGGGCAGCGGGCGAACTGGCGGCGGGGCATGAACAGCCCCGGCGTGGGCGCCGAGTTCAAGCAGAGCCTGCGTTCACCCGGCGACTGGGAGCTGAGCATCAGCGGCTTCGGCGAAATGCTGCCGCGCCCGGAAAACCGGGTGACCCTGCACAAGAACAAGGTCGATCAGTGGGGCATCCCGGTGGTGCACATCGACTGCGGCCTTGGGCCCAACGAACAGAAGATGATCGAGCAGATCGGCACGGACGCACGTGCGATCCTGGAAGCCGCAGGCTGCGAGGACGTCCAGGTGTTCAAGCACTACGGCGGCGTCGGGTTGGGCATCCATGAGCTGGGCACCGCCCATATGGGTCGCGATCCGAACACCTCGGTGCTGAACAAGTACAACCAGGCGCACGACGTGCCGAACCTGTTCGTCACGGACGGCGCGTGCATGGCCTCCGGCGGCTGCCAGAACCCGTCGCTGAGCTACATGGCGATGTCCGCGCGCGGGGCGCATTACGCCGCCTCGTTCCTGAAAGAAGGAAAGATCTGACCATGGACGCCAACCTTGCGATGAGCCGGCGCGGCGCCCTGCTGGGAGCTGGCGCGCTTCTTCTCGGGGCCAGCGCAGCCCGCGCTCAGGCGAACAGCTTCGAGCGACGGGCTGGGGTCCAGCTGTGGACCGTCAACGCCGAGATACAGAAGGATGTCGAGGGCACGTTGAAGCGGATCCGCCAGATCGGCTACGAACGGGTGGAGACGGCGGGCTACGCCGGCCGCACCCCGGCGGAGTTCGCAGCCGCGGTCAAAGCCGCAGGCCTCGTCTGTGACAGCGTCCACCACAACGCGGGCGACCTGATGGCCGACCTGCCGGGCAAGATCGCCGCGGCCCAGGCGATGGGGGCCAGCTGGCTGGTCTGCTCGTCCCCCAATCCGACCACGCCACCCAAGGTCGGTGCGGACGGCAGCTGGAACCGCGCCATGGGACGGGCTATGAGCGCCGACGACTGGAAGCGGAACATCGCCTTCCTGGCCGAGGCGGCGCCAAAGGTCCGCGCAGCCGGTCTGCAGCTGGCCTACCACAACCACGCCATGGAATTCGCCGAAGCCGGCGGGATCATCCCCATGGAGGAGATCATCAAGGCCGGCGTGCGGGCGGAGCTGGATGTGGGTTGGGCGGCTGTGGCCGGCGCTGATCCGGTGGCCTTCCTGCGCAAGCACGCGGGCAAGGTCGACCTTCTGCACGTCAAGGACATCGCGACTCGTCCGAACGCCACCGGGCCGGAGCCGGCTTCAACCGAAGTCGGCCGCGGCGTCGTGGACTGGCCGGCCGTGTTCGCCGCCGCCCGCGCCACCGGCGTGCGCAGCTGGTTCGTCGAGCAGGAAGCGCCCTACCGCCGCCCGCCTTTCGAGTCCCTGGCCATCAGCTACGAGTACGTTCGAAAGCTCTAGGGCGCTAAAGTCGCTGCCCCGTCCTTCAGCGAGTGTCGGCTATGAGCACCTTGATCCTCAGCGTCATCGGCAGCGATCGGCCAGGCCTGACCCAAGCCCTGGCTTCGGCTGTCCTGTCCGCCGGCGGCAACTGGCTCGAGAGCCATCTCAGCCAACTCGGCGGTCTGTACGTCGGTTCGGTGCTGGTCGAGCTCGACGCGGAGGGCGTCGAAACGCTGCGCGCAGCGGTGCGGGAGGTCGACGCCCAGGGACTTGAGGTGCGGATCGCGCCAGCCCAGGAAGGCCCCCAACTGACCGGGGACGCTGTCCGCTTCAGCGTCGTCGGCCAGGATCAGCCTGGCATCGTGCATCAGGTCACGGCCGCGTTGAGCCGGCTCGGCGCGAATATCGAAGCTTTCGAGACTCGCTTGAGCGTCGAGCCGCATTCAGGCGGGCCGCTCTTCCATATGGACGCGCGGCTGCGTCTGCCGTCGGCATTGGACGCCGCCGCCGTTCAGGCGGCGCTGGAAGACATCTCCGGCGAGATCATGGTCGACATCTCCCTCGCGCCTGCCGCAGGCGACTGAGACCAGCTGTCGGGGCGCCGCGATCCTGCGTCTCCTAGTGGTTCACCAACAAGTGGCGGCGGAGCGGGTCTGAACGGAAGGTTCAGCGGCTTGGCTCCCGTCCAGCGCTTGCTGGAGGCTCGCGAACAGGGTCTCGGGCGACAAAGGTTTTGTCAGGTGCTGGTCGGCGCCCGCATCCAAGGACATCTGCACGTGACGTCGGCTTGCGTGGGCCGAAAGGGCGATCACCGGCACGCGCCCATGCCCCCTCCTCGCCTCCCGCTGGCGCAGCTCGCGGATCGCGCTCAAGCCGTCCAGCACCGGCATCTGCACGTCCATCAGGACGAGGTCGAAGTCGCCGCTGCCCCAGGCCTCCAGCGCCTGAGCGCCGTCGCCGACCAGGGTCACCTCCGCGCCGAGCGGCGCCAAGGTCAGCTCAAGAACACGACGGTTGGTCGCATGGTCGTCGGCGGCCAGGATGCGGAGCGGCCGGTCGCGGCCTCCGGTGAGCTGCGGCGACGCGGAGGCCGGGGCGGCCGTCTCCATCGGCAGCAGCAGAGTGAACGCCGCGCCCTGCTCTGGTGCGGCCTCGGCGGTGAGCCGGCCGTCCATCAACTCCGCCAGTCGACGCGAGATTGCGAGGCCCAGCCCAGAACCGCCGAAGCGCTGGGCGATCGAACCATCAGCCTGCTCGAAGCGGCCAAACAGCTGCTCCGCGCGGGCGGGATCGAAGCCGATTCCACTGTCTCGGACCTCGAAACGGAACATGTCGCCGTCCCGTGTGGCTCGAAGGCGCACAGCGCCTTGCTCGGTGAACTTGACGGCGTTGCTCAGAAGATTGGTGAGGATCTGCTGCAGCCGCAGGGGATCGCCCCAGGCGGCCACACGCACCGCATCGTCGATGTCGCAGCTGTAGGTCAGGCCCTTGGCGCTGGCGTTCGCCGCGAAGAGCGAGAAGCAACGCTCCACCACACGCGCCAGTTCGAAGGCTTCACGTCGGACCTCGAGCTTGCCGGCCTCGGCACGGGAAAGATCGAGCGCGTCGGACAGAAGGCGTTCGAGCGCTTGTGCGGATTCCACGATGGTCAGGGCGAGCGGGCGCGGATCATTCGGCGCTTCTTCGCGGGCGAGCACGCTGGCCATACCGAGGATCCCGTTCAGCGGCGTGCGGATCTCGTGGCTCATGTTGGCCAGGAATTCGGATTTGGCGCGCGTCGCCGCTTCCGCTTGGGCGAGCTGGGCTCGCAGTTCGCCGATCAGCCGGGTCAGCTCGGGCTGCTCAGCGCGGATCTGCTCGACCGCCTGCTTGCGGCCGATCTGCACCTCGATGCGGGCGCAGGTGACGTCCAGATTGATCGGCTTCGTGAGGTAGTCGTTGGCGCCTTCACGCAGGGCGCGGACGACGTCCTCGCCTGCGTCTCGGACCGTGACCATCACCACCGGCAGCTCGAGCGCGTCGTACCGCTCGCGGATCGCCTTCAGAACCTGGAAGCCGTCCATTTCCGGCATCACCACGTCCAGCAGGACAAGGTCGAAGGTCTGCTCTGCCAACGCAGCCAAGGCCGCAGCGCCGCTGGGCGCTTCGACGACTTCGAAACCGCGCCGACGCAGCGGGCGGGCAAGGACAATGCGGTTATCTTCCAGGTCGTCAACGACGAGCAGACGCGGCGCGGCCATCGCCGCCGCCGTCAGTCGCCGCTCGCCTGCCAGACCCGTTTGCATGGCCGGAGCCATACGCCCGCAGCCGTTAATTGCCGGTGCATTTGAAGTGAACGACTTGGTTACCCATCGATGGCAGCTTGCGCGCTCAGGTAACCGAGGTCCCCAGGTGTACGACCGCCCGACAGATCGGCCGCTCCGCGTGCTTATGGCCGACGATCATCCGACGAACCGTGCGGTGATCGAGGTCATACTGAGCCTGATCGACGCCGACCTGATGGCCGTTGAGGACGGTGCGCAAGCGCTCGAAGCCTTCAAGCGAGGCGCCTTCGACGTCGTTCTGATGGATCTTCAGATGCCGGTCATGGACGGGCTGACCGCCATTCGAGGCATTCGCAACTTCGAACAGGAAGCGCTGCGCGGCCGCACGCCGGTCCTCGCCGTGAGCGCCAATGCAATGAGCGAACATGTGGCCGCCGCTTTGGAAGCTGGCGCCGACCGTCACATCGCCAAGCCGGTTGTGCCGGAAGCCCTGCTGGATGCGATCTCGCGGGCTGTCGCCGAGGCCGAAGCCTCAGGCGTGGACCTCAGGGCCCACGCGCTCTGAGAGGCGCCCGTCGAACGGGCGCCCTCCCCCTTCTCCCTTAGAACCGCCAGTCCATTCCGACCGAGGCCGCGAGGCCGTGCCCGTCGAACTCGCCGAACGCCGGCGAGACGGTGCTGGCGGGCGTGCCTTGGTAGAAGCCGTTCAGATCAACGATCGGGGCCGACGCGAAGTCGGTGTAGGTCAGCGCCCCGTGCACTGTCAGCACGGACGTCAGAACGCCGCTGGCGCCCACCGCGACGACGCGGCGATCGGCGTCGAACACGCCGGACTCGCGCAGCGTGTTGCGCGTCGGGGTCGGCTCGAAACCCACGCCCGCGCGGACGGTCCAAACGTCGTCCAGGGTGTAGTCCGCGCCGAAGCTGATCGAGGTGGTGTCCCGGAAATTCTGCTCGATCTCAGCCACTTGGCCGGCGAAGGCCACGTGGATGGCGTCGTACTTGCTCCAACCCGTCCGGACCAGCTGGGTGCTCAGCGTCAGCTGGGGGGTGGCTTGCCAGCGGGCGGCCGCCGTCAGGTTCCAAGGCAGGGTGAAGCTGGTGACCGAGGGCGCCTGGAAGTTGGCGCTTTCCAGCGGCCCAAGAAGGCCGCTGACGCGCAGGTCGCCGTCCATCTCGTGCTCGATTGCGGAGCGGTAGCTGACGCCGAAGGTGACTTCATTGACGTGCGACTGCGCACCAACGGTCCAGCCGTAAGCCCAATCCTTCGCATTGAGGTGCGAGTGGCCGTCCGGCGCCGACGGGTCGAGGTTCGGATAGGCGCTGTCCAGGAAGGCGTCGACACGCTGTGCGCTGACCCCGACACCGACGTCCAGCCAGGGGTTCACCTGCACCGCGCCGGTGACCTGCACGTCGATGGCGTCGATCTTGTTGCTGATCGTGTCGTAACGCGTCCAGGCGTCGGAGCCGAAGTCGGTCTCGATGTGGAACGGACGAGTGACCGACAGGCCGACGGCGAAGCGATCGTTGATCCGGGTCGCCGCCGCACCGAAGAAGCCGACGTAGTCGCCTGCAGCGTCGGAGACGCGGCTGCGCCCGCCAACCGGGGTGGTCAGGCCGCTCGGCGGGATTGGGCGCACGACCGTGCTGCCCTGGTCGGTGAACTCGGTGGACAGGCTCTGATAGTGAGCGCCCAGGCTGACGCCGCCGCTCTCGCGAGCGATGGCGGCCGGATTGGACCAGAGCGCCCCGACACCCATGCGCGCGGCTTCACCGGCGTTCGCGCGGCCCGCCCCCTCGACAGAGATCACCGGAACAGCAAAGCCGTTGGCGAGCGCGGGCTGCGCCAGCGCAACAGCGGCGCCGCCCAGCATCAGAGCCAGAGAAAGCCGGCGGGGGGAGATCTCGACAGACACGTCAACTCCAGAAGTTCTTATGCCGGACGCAGCCGGCGCAGGATCGCAGCATCTAAGGCGGCTGCGGTTAACCACAGCCTTACGCAGCCTCGGCGGGCGCGGCGGCCTCGTTCCGAACTTCTTCCAGCGCCAGCACGGCTGGGATGCGGAGCGTGAAGGAGGAGCCCCGCCCGGCCTCGCTGGTGACCGAGATCGCGCCGCCCATCAGAGCGCAGAGCTTCTGGCTCACAGCCAGGCCGAGACCGGTGCCGCCGTACTGGCCCGCGGTCTTGGCGCTGATCTGGGCGAAGTCCTGGAAAAGCTTCGGAAGGTCCTTCTCGGCGATACCGATCCCCGTGTCATCCACTCGGATCTCCACCCAGTCACCGGCCGGCGTGCGATCCCGGCGGACCGTCAGAGTGATACGCCCGGCGGAAGTGAACTTGGCGGCATTGCTGAGCAGGTTCAGCACCACCTGACGCAGCTTGGTCTGGTCGGTGATGACTTCGCCGAGTTCGCCGCTCGTGCGGATGACGAGCTCGTTGCCCTTCTGGTCGGTGAGCGGACGAGCGGTGGCCACCACGCCTTCGATGAAGGCGGCCAACCCAAAGGTTTCGGTGCTCAGTTCCACCGCGTTGGCTTCGATCCGGGACAGGTCGAGCACGTCGGTCACGAGCGCCAGCAGGTGTTGGCCCGCCGCGTTGATCCGGCGCAGATCCGCCAGCTTCTGCTCGTCCGCGCCCTCGTCCTCGCCAGTCTCCAGCAGCAGCTCGCTGTAGCCGATCACCGCGTTCAGCGGCGTGCGGAACTCGTGGCTCATCTTGGCCAGGAAAATGGAGCGTGAAAGGTTGGCCTGATCGGCGTGCTCCTTGGCCTGGCGCACGCGCTCGGCTGTCAGGCGGTGGCGCTCCGCCTCCTGCTCCAGTTCGGAGCGCAGGGAGATGGTGCCCACGTAGTAGATGGCCATCCAGGACATGTAGACGGTGGCCGAGAAGATGGAGATCCAGCCGACGGTGGTCAGCTGCTCGATGGCCACGCGCTCGGCGAACCGCCCATTCACCGCATAGGCGGCGTAGAAGGCGGCCACGTCGCCCGCGAACATCCCGAGCACCAGCAACGGCCGATCGCCGAGGTAAAAGAAGCCAAGCAGCAGCGCCACCACCAGCCACGGCAGCAGCGGCGAACTCACGCCGCCGTAGTGGAAGGAGCCGAACAGGGACGCAAAGGCGAGCACCTGCACCGACAGCAGGGCGACAAGCTGCAGATTGCCGGTGAACTTCAGCACGAACGGCAGCAGCCAGAACGAACAGATGGCCAGGATCATCGTCCAGACGACAGGCCCCGGCTGCGGGTCAGTCAGGTAAAGGAACAGGCAGATGGACTGCGCCATCAGCGGCCCAGCCAGGTGCGTAAACACGAAGTTGCGCGCCAAGCCGCGCTCCGAGCGCTCCTGCTTGGCGGCTTCCGGTACGAACCAGTCGATCAGTCTAAGGACCGCCGCCCACATGCGCCCTCCGCACTCCGACTTTCATCAGTGCATCTGGCAAGCGAGGCCTTAAGAACTGGTGCACAGCTCTAGGTGGCGCAGGATAACCCGATTTTAAGCAGCCTCCGGGCAGACTTCCTCCGGCCATTACTTTTGGTTGTATCAGTCGATCCGCTTTGAACTCTATGCGGATCCTTGGGCTAGTCGGGGCAGAGAACATGGCGGCGACCAAGCAACGTGGGAGCCTGATCGATCGCGTGATCGATTGGTTCATCCCGCCCGAGCTGAAAGCGGAGCGCGAGAAGCGCCAACTGGCCCGCATGTTCCTGATCAGCCACGTGCTCGGGCCGTTCCTCGGCAACGTGGTGCCGGGCGCCCTCTACTTCCTCGATCCGACGCCAGGCTATCCGGTGGCGGTGCTGGCCACGTCCATCACGGGCTTTTGGGTGTTCCCATTCCTGCTGAAGGCCTTCGGCCGCTACAACCTGCTGTCCTTCATCTCGGTGCAGAACCTGATCTTCTGCATCCTTTGGAGCTGCTACTACTATGGGGGCGTGACCTCACCCACCCTGCCCTGGGTGCTGACGATCCCACTTCTCACCTTCTGCTATCTCGGCCCCTCGCCCAAGCTGCGCCTGCTGGCCTTTGCGCAGTTCGGCCTGAACGCGCTGGCGTTCGTCGGCATCTATCACCTGTTCAAGACCCCGCTGGACGACACGCCGCGGGAAGCCCTGCAGGGGTTGGGCATCGTCTCGACCCTCGCGTGCCTGGCCTACGTGGCGATGATGGCGCTGTACTACCGGCGCATCCTCGACTCCGGCGTAGAGCTGGAAGCCGAGATGCGTGGGCACATGGCCACCGCCGCACAACTCCGCCGCTCGACGGCCGAGGCCGAACGCGCGAGCGCCGCCAAGGCCGAGTTCGTGGCCAGCATGAGCCATGAGCTCCGCACGCCGCTCAACGCGGTGATCGGCTATTCTCAGATGCTGCTTGAAGAGGCCGAGGACACCAACGACGAGGCTTCGGCGACGGACCTGCACAAGATCCACGGCGCCGGCCAGCACCTCCTGCGCCTCGTCAACGAAGTCCTCGACCTGTCGAAAATCGAAGCCGGTAAAATGGAGTTGGCGCCGCAGGAGCTGTCGGCGTCGGAATTCCTGGCCTTGGCGGCCGAACGCCATCGGGCCCCTGCCGAGGCCAAGAGCCTGACGCTACGGCTAGACCTACCCCCCAGCCTCGGCTTCGTGTTCTGGGATGCCGATCGCGTCACCCAGGCGCTTGGGCAAATCATCGAGAACGCCGTGAAGTTCACCGATGCAGGCGAGATCGACGTCTCGGCCGTCCGCACTGGCGATCCGGACGAGGAAACCGTCGTCATTACGGTGTGTGACACGGGCGCGGGCATGCCGGCCGAAATGCTGCCGCGCCTGTTCGAGAAGTTCACGGTCGCCGAGGACGCGAGCGCCAGCAAGTACGGCGACGCTGGCCTGGGCCTCGCCCTTGCCATGGCGCTGTGCCGCCTGATGGGTGGCGACATATCCGCCGAAAGCCAGCTCGGCCAGGGCAGCCGCTTCCGCCTGGCGCTTCCCGTTCGGGCGCCGCTGGCGAGAACCGCGGAAGCCGACGCCGAACGTCAGGCCGCCTGATAATTCCCTCGAGACGCTCTTCCCGGACCCTCCCCATGACCCGCATCCTCCTCGTCGAAGACAACGAGATGAACCGCGACATGCTGACCCGGCGGCTCAGCCGTCACGGGTTTGAGGTGCGCTGCGCGCCCGACGGGCCGACCGGCGTGCGTCTCGCCGAAGAGGACAGCCCGGCGCTCATCCTGATGGACGTCGCTCTAGGGGAGATGGACGGCTGGGAGGCCACCACTCTCATCAAGGGACGGGCCTCGACGGCGCACATCCCGATCATCGCTCTTACCGCCCACGCGCTGGCCAGCGACCGCCAACGCAGCGTCGAGGTCGGCTGTGCGGACTTCGACACCAAGCCTGTCGACCTGCCGCGCCTGCTCGGCAAGATCAACGCCTGCCTGACGCCGGTCGCCTAGCTCGCCGAACGTTTCAGCAGCACCAACGACGGCCGCGACCTGTCACAAGGGTCGCGGCCGTTGTTGTCTGCGGCCCATGAATTCCGCGCCGGAAAACGCCGATCACTCCGAACAGGGTGAATGCGCCGGAAAGCATTCAAGCGCGAATACCACCCCATACGGGAAGGGTTATTGACGGTTAAACATGATGCACACCTAAGACGTGCAAATCTATACACTCGACGATAACTGATCATCGATAGGATGTACCCAACCATAGAACACGGTGGGGACTAAAGATGCCGAATGCATATTCAGAATACGTGCCCGACGAAGCTCTCGGCGGCAGCATGCGCGACTACCGCTATCCGCGCGGCGCCGACCTGCAGGATCGCGTGGGTGGCTTCTACAAGTGGCAGGATCTGCGCCGCAGCCACGGTATGTGGCCGTTCTCGCGTTCGACGGAGGAAAGCCCGTCGACCGTGACGGCTGCGCGTAACGACGCCGGCGGCAAGTTCCGCGGCGTCAATTTCGCCAGCCAGGACTACCTGAGCCTTTCGGTCCACCCGGCCATCAAGCAGGTCGCGCTGGACGTCATCCACGAGTTCGGCGTGCACAGCGCCGGCTCGGCCGCCCTGCTCGGCAACACCTCCCACTCTGTCAAGCTTGAGCGCAAGATCGCAGACTTCCTCGGAACGGAAGAAGCGATCCTGTTCCCCACCGGCTGGGCCGCCGGCTACGGCGTGATAAAGGGCCTTGTTCGCTCCACCGACCACGTTGTCATGGACGCCCTCGCCCACACCTGCCTGCAGGAAGGCGCCAACGCCGCCACCCGCAACATCTACCTCTTCCGCCACAACCGCGTGGACGAGTGCCGCCGCTGGCTGGAGAAGATCCGCAGCACCGACACCACCAACGGGATCATGGTGGTGACCGAAGGCCTGTTCTCGATGGACAGCGACACGCCGGACCTGCCGGCGCTGCAGGCTCTCTGCCACGAGTTCGACGCCACCCTGATGGTCGACGTGGCCCACGACCTCGGCAACCTCGGCCGGGACGGCAAGGGCTTCATCGGCGACCAGGGCATGCTCGGGAAGATCGACCTGGTCATGGGCAGCTTTTCCAAGACCTTCGGCTCGAACGGCGGCTTCGTCGCGTGCCGCAGCCGCGAGATCAAGGAGTACCTTCGGTTCTACAGCCCGCCCTGCACCTTCTCCAACGCGCTGTCGCCCTCCCAGGCCGCGACCGTGATGAAGGCGTTCGAGATCATCGAGAGCGCTGAAGGCCAGCAGCTGCGCGACAAGCTGATGACCAACATCCTCAGCCTGCGGAGCCAACTGGTTGAAGCTGGCTTCGAGGTCTACGGCGATCCCTCCGCCATCGTGTGCGTCAAGATGGGCTCCGAAGGCCTTGCTCGCCTGGTGAGCCGCCGCCTGCCCGACGCCGGCCTCATCGCCAACCTGGTCGAGTTCCCGGCTGTGCCGAAGGGGCAGGCTCGCTTCCGCATGCAAGTGATGGCCGAGCACACCGAAGCCAACATCCGTGACGCCGTGAGCGCGCTTCGCAGCGCCTATGGCGCTGGACGCGCCGAGTTCGAAGAGCGTCAGGCCGACTTCGGCAGCGACGCCGCCAAGCAGGTCGCCGCCTGATCTGCTGAACAGCCAAAGACAAGGGGGCAGGCGCCGCGCGCCTGCCCCCTTTTTTTGGATCCGGCATCCCGTAATGCGGCCGAAGGCTCCTTGTGACCTACCCGCTGCTGTGGGCGCCCGCTCTCAGGCGGCCTTGGCGGCGCTTCGCTGCAGAGGCAGGTCGACCCTGAACACCGCGCCTTGACCGATTCGGCCTTCGGCGCTGATGGCTCCGCCCATGAGCTCGACGAGCCCGCGGCAGATCGCCAACCCCAGCCCCAGACCACCGAAGCGGCGGGTCAAAGAGCCATCGGCTTGCTCGAACGTGCGGAACAGCCGTGCTCGCGTGGCCTCATCAAAGCCCACGCCTGTGTCGCGGACTTCGATCATGTGCCCGCCGTCGGCGGCCCGCCGGACTGTCAGGACGACCTCGCCCGCCTCTGTGAACTTCACCGCGTTGTCGAGCAGCTTGCTCACAATCTGCTGGAGCCGCTGAGCGTCTGCGTCGAAGACACCCTCCGCCCCCGGCTCGATGTCGACCCGGAAGCCTAGCCCTTTCCCGATGGCCCGCTGGCCCGCCGGCTCAGCGGCGCCTCGCACGATAGACCCTAGATTGACGGGTGCGGCGTGCAGCTGCAGTCCGCCTGAAGTAAGATCCAACGTATCCAGCAGGTCGCTTACGACGCCGCCCAACTGATCGGCCGACGTATTGATGATGTCGATCATCCGTCGCTGCGCGTCATCCAGGGAGCTTCGGGCCAACAGCTGGCCCATCGGGATCATGCCGTTCAGCGGCGTACGCAGTTCATGGCTAACGATCACCAGGAACTCATCCTTGGCGCGGTTCGCGGCCTGGGCCTCGGCCATGGCCACGCGAAGCTGAGCGTTGGTATGCACCAGCTCCGCTGTCCGCTCGGCGATCCGTCGCTCCAGATCTTCGTTGGCGGAGCTAAGCGCGCGGTGAGCCTCTTGGACTTTCTGTTCGGCGCGTCGGCGGTCCACCTGCGTGGTGACCCGAAGGAGGGCCACGGCGAAGTCGACCGGCTTGGTGATGTAGTCGTTGGCGCCGGCAGTCAGCGCCTCGACGATATCTTGGCTCTCGGTCTTACCGGTGACCATGATCACCGGGAGCTCAACAAGGCTGAAGCGCGCGCGTATGCGCCGCAGCACCTCGAGGCCGTTCATGTCGGGCATCATCACGTCGAGCAAGACGATGTCCACGGCCTGTTGCTCGATCATCGCCAGTGCGGCGGCGCCGCTCTCGGCTTCGACGATGTCAAAGCCCCGGCGCTGGAACCGGCGTCCTAGGATCGCCCTGTTGTCTGCGATGTCGTCGACAATGAGGATCCTCGGCGGCGGCTCGTCAATGCTTGCACCGATGGACAACTTACAGCACCCCCTCTGCTTGAGCCGAGATAACAGCGGCCTATTAAACAAGGGTGGACGCCCATCTTTTAAGACCGACAAAACCCCAGAATGAGTGACAGGCACAGTAACTTGAGACAGGGCGTCGATAGCCGGCTCACAAGAAGGCGACGGCCTTAAGTGCTCAGCTTATCTTAAGGTTTACGGGTGTATCCGGCGACGAGATTGGAGCCTCCTCCAAAAGGTCGTCTGAAAATGTCCACCCTCCGATACGCCGTTGCGGCCGGGATGGCGCTCGCCGCCGTCGCCACGAGCGCCCAAGCCCAAGACGAGAGCCGCTGGTTTGTTCACGTCGGCCCGGCGCAGGTTATCCCGGATGAGAGTGCCGACATGCTTGCGGGCGGCGCGCCTGTTCCAGGCGCCGACGTATCCGTGGACGCACGTTGGACCGTTGAAGGCGAGATCGGCTACTTCGTGACTCCCAATGTCGCTATCGCGGCGGCCGCTGGCTTGCCGCCGACGTTCCGGGTGGACGCCGCGGGTACGCTGTCGGGGCTCGGCGCCGCCGGCGAGATGGTGGGCGGACCGGCTGGGGTCATGGCCCAGTACCACTTCGACCGCATCGGTGCTGTGAGGCCCTATGTCGGCGCTGGCGTGGCTGTGCTGGTGGTCTTCGACACCAAGGACGGCGCGCTGCAGAACCTGAAGGCCGAAAGCAGCGTGGGCCCTATGGTGCAGGTCGGGGCCGACTTCATGCTGAATGAGCGCTGGGGTCTCTTCGTCGATTTGAAGAAGGCCTACGTCAGCACCGTCGCCAAGGGCACTCTGGGCGGGGCGCCCGTCCGGGCGGATGTCACCATCGACCCGCTCGTCGCCAACGCCGGCGTCTCCTACCGGTTCTAGATGCGCGCCGACGCATTGCGTCGGACCTCATCGGCGCCTATGAGAAGCCCAGCGGCGTTCGAGATCGTGCGGCTCGCCGCACAGCTGCCGGATTAGCTCAGCTGGTAGAGCAGCGGTTTTGTAAACCGAAGGTCGCGGGTTCGAGTCCTGCATCCGGCACCATCTGGTGAGCCTTCTCCACGGCTCCTCCAGGCCTCCGATTCACACTAGGCTTTTGCGTCCATGCTCAGGATCCTCCTGCTCCAGACGCTTGCCGCCGGTCACATCTACAGCCGGTTCGGTCTGGCGCTGCAGCGCGAGCTTACCGAACTCGGCCACGAGGCCGTGATCTGCGACCTGTCCGGCTACGCGAGTGATCCCGCGGCGGCGCCCGTCAAGCTAGCGGCCGAGATGGAACGCACGGTGTTCGACGCGGCGGTGTCGTTCAGCTCGTTCTATTCAGCGGCCAGCCTGCCCGATGGCGGCCTGCTCTTCGACGCGCTCGGCGTGAAGTTCGTGGGCTGGCAGCTGGACCACCCGATCTATGCCCGCCAGAGCCTGGCGCCGCCGCTCCAAGAGCGCTGTGCGATCTATGCCCAGCCGTCCCACATGCGCTACGCCGCCGCGGCGGGAGTGACGGGCAAGGCGGTCGTGATGTTGCCTGGCGCGGACCAGCCGACGCACGAGCCCCGTCCGCATGCCGAGCGGGAGTGGCCAGTCTTTGTCGCCGCGACGTTCAACGGCGAGCCGCGCCTGCCGTGGGAGGACTTCGAGGACGGGCCGACCAAGCGGCTGCTGCGCGAGACCCTTGCTCGCCTGATGGATGCTCGTGAGCCGTCGGTGATCTCCGCCTTCGAGGAGGCCGTGGCGCGACTGAAGCTGGACATGAGGCTCGGCAGGAGCGCGGAGCTGGACGAGGTGCTCCGCAAATTCTTCTGCGAGGCCCTGACCTACGTCCGGCACCTGGATCGCCTGCGAACGATCCGGGCCGTTGCGGAGTCCGGCGCGCGGCTGACGATCTGCGGCGATGGGTGGGAGGATGTCTTGGGACGACGCGAGAACGTCACCTATGTCGGCAGTGTACAGTTCTCCGAGCTGCCAGAACTGTATGGAAACGCCAGGGTCGTCCTGAACCTGAACGGGGCGAACGGGGCTTGCGAGCGGGCGATCCAGGGGGCGGCGGCGGGAGCGGCTGTGGTGTCGGACCAGAGCAGCTCGCTGGACCAGTTGCTGGGGGGCGGAGACGGGGTGGCCTTCTTCAACCGGACCAAGCCGGCCACGGCGGCGCATGTGGTGAGCCGGCTGCTGGGGGGCGAGGCGGAGCGGATGGGCGCGCGGGCCCGGCAGAAGGTGCTGCAGTCGGGTCTATGGAGGCACCGGGCAGCGCAGCTGGCGGCGCTTATACAGGCCTAGGGCCAAGCTTGTTGCGCAGTTCGGCGGCCGCGGCTGTTAGCGCAGGAGTCCAGTCGGCGAAGGTGTCGGTGGCGCAGACCACGGCGTCTGCGTACCAGGGCATGTAGGCTTGGCCGAGCTGGGTCCAGGAGCCGGGGCCCGCGACGAAGATGGTGGAGGCGCCGCAAGCGCCGGCCAGCGCACCGGTGGCGTTCTGCACGGAGACCACGAGGTCCAGCGCTGTGCAGAGGGCGGCGAGGTCGTCGATGTCGTCCTTGATGTTGAGGCCGGGCGGGCGACGGATCTCCACGCCGGCCAGGCCGCCGAGAGCGTCCAGCTCGTCCTCGCAGTCGCCGTACTGCAGGTTCACCCATTGGGCGCCGGGCGTTCGCAGCAGGCCTGCCCAGTCCTCAAGTGCGGGGTAGAAGCGCTGGCGCTCCCCGGTGAGCTTGCCGCTGCGCCAGGTGAGGCCCACCGAGGCCCCCTCGCCTAGCCAGCGTTTCCAGTGCTCCACACGCGTCGGATCAGCCTGGAGGAAGGGCCTGCGCGGGAAGGCCTGCAGGGTCGGGCGCAGGCGTTGGGCGAGAGAGGCCAGCGGCGTCCAGAGATCGACGCGGCCGGAGATTGGGGTCGCGACCTGCCGCCGCGCGCGGCCGCCGACGCGCTGGGTGGCGTGAGCCGCCACTTCGGCCGTCGGGAAGCTACGTCGGAAGAGCTCCACGAGACGGGGCTCGACAGCCAGAATGAGCCGTCCGCTCGGACCGAGTTCGCCGGTCAGGTCCGGCAGGAGGTTGGCGAACATGATCTCGTCGCCGATCCCCTGTTCGGCGAGAACGAGCAGAGTGCGCCCGGCGAGCGGATCGCTGGGGCCGAGCCGACGGCCCGGCGCCTGGAAGGTGACCGAGCGGGGCCAGTCGGGAGACAGGCGCTTCTCGTAAAGCGTCCAGCCGGCGGCGAGGTCGCCGCGGGCCAGAGCCACGGTGGCCTGGGAGAACTCGATGGTGGCCCGCTCGGGGCCCTTCCGCGCCACCTGCGCGGCCGCAGCGAAATCGGCCTGAGCCTCGGCGAGTTCGGCGAGATCGCAGTGCGCGAGGCCTCGGTTGTACAGCCCGCCCGGCAAGCTCGGGCCCAGCCGCACGGCTTCGTCGAAGAAGGTCAGCGCTTCGCGCGCCCGGCCGGCGTAGGTCAGCGCAAGGCCGAGGGTCGTCCAGAGCCGCGGCTCCTGCGGATGAAGCTGAAGCGCGCCCTGCAGCACATCCATGGCTTCGGCGAAGCGACCCGCGGCGACGAGGGCGCGAGCGTGGCCCAGGGCGGTGGCCGAGCCGTCCGGGTCGGACAGACTGAGATGGGCCCAGAGCCCCACCGCCTGCTCGTGCATCTCAAGCCGGCTGGCCAAATCCGCGAGCGCCATCAGCAGCTCGGGGTCGCTAGGCGCCAAGGCGACGGCCTGCTGGTAGGCGTCGAAGGCGCCCGCCAGGTCGCCTTCCCGCTCCAGTCGCACAGCCTTCAGGCGGGCGGCCTTTGCGGCTGGCGATCCCTCTACAGGCTTGTTGGGTGGCACAGGGCGCCTCGCCTCCTCGGCCGTGAATGCAACGAGAATCGTCGGCGGGACAAGCGGCGCGGCGACGTTGCATCGCCTGCCCGCTGCGCTAGCTTGCCGGCCGCTTCAAGGAGAGCCTGCCTCATGCGTCGTCACGCCCTGCCCCTCGTCAGCCTCGTACTCCTGGGAGCGGCGCTTGCAGCCTGCGGGAAATCGCCGACCGCGGCGGACGAGCAGCGGGGACAGGCCGCCTCTTCCGAACAGCCCGCAACGCCCGGAGCCACGGCGGCCGCGGAGCTGACCGAGGCGGACAAGCAGACGATCCTGGCCAGCCTACCGGCGCCCTACAACGCCGCCGACCTGCAGAACGGCCAGCGGCGGTTCGCCCTTTGCCGGTCCTGCCATACGATCGCACAGGGCGGGCCGAACATGACGGGACCCAACCTGCATGGGGTGGTCGGGCAGAAGGCGGCCGTGCATCCGAAGTACAACTACTCGGAGGCCCTGAAGTCGGCGAACCTGACCTGGGATCCGGCCACTCTGGACCGCTGGATCGAGAACCCGAGGACCCTGGTCCCGGGCAACAAGATGACCTTCGTGGGGATCAAGGATCCCAAGGACCGCGCGGACCTGATCGCCTATCTGGCCGTGGAGGGCGGGACCAAGCCGCAGTGATGCACGTTCTGCGCGAGAGATTGCAAGGACAACCTTGACGCGATGGATTGCCGGGCGCATGCTTCGGGTCGTCGACATTGCATCTGATCGACATCCCCTCCAGCCGTCTTCCTGAGGCGGCGCCGAGAAGCTGACGGTGACCCCCGCCGACAGCCATCCAGTTCTCGATGACTAGGCCTCCTCCGGCGACGGAGGAGGCCTTTTTCATGTCACTCGGCGGCGTTGGCCACGCGGGCCTTCTCGTCTTCCTCGAACTGCTCGATCCGGCGGGCGGTGGCCATGGGCGACTTCGTGAAGCGCGCCAGCAGGTTGTAGAAGACCGGCACGATGAACAGGGTCACCAGGGTCGAGAAGATCGCCCCATAGAAGATGGTGACGCCGATGCTCTTGCGGCTTTCACCGCCCGCGCCGCCCCACAGGATCAGCGGGATGGCGCCTGCAGCGGCGGCGATGGAGGTCATGATGATCGGACGCAGGCGCAGGGCCGCGCTTTCGATCACCGCGTCCCGCACCGAGCGGCCTTCGTCGCGCAGCTGGTTGGCGAACTCGACGATCAGGATGCCGTTCTTGGCGGCGATGCCGACAAGGATGATCAATCCGATCTGGCTGTAGGTGTTGATGGTGGAGCCGGCCATCAGCAGCCCGAACAGGCCGCCAAGCGCCGCGACGGGCACCGTCAGCATGATCACCGCCGGGTGGATCCAGCTTTCGAACTGGGCCGCCAGCACCAGGAACACCAACAGCAGCGCCAAGCCGAAGGCCACCGTCACGGACCCCTGCCCTTCCAGGAAGTCGCGGGCCGTGCCGCCCCAGGAGTGGTTCACGTTGAGGCCCTGGCGCTCGATCTCGGTCTCGAAGAACTGGATCGCCTCGCCCACCGAGTAGCCGGGGTTCAGCTGAGCCGAGAGGGAGATGGCGCGCAGCCGGTCGACCCGAGCCCGGTTCGGGGTGTCGCCCCGCACCTCGAGCGTGGTCACCGCCGACAGCGGCACCGTCTGGCCGGAGGTGGTCCGCACATAAACGTTGTTGAGGTCTTCCTGCGCCTGCCGCTGCGGGCGGTCGGTCTGCAGGATGACGTCGTACTCCTGGCCGGAGCGGATGTAGGTGGTCACCTGCTCGGACCCGAACAGGGCCTGCAGGGCGCGGCCGACAGACTGGGCCGAGACGCCGAGCGAGGCGGCCTTCTCGCGGTCGATGTCGACGAGCACCCGCGGGCTGCTGGGCTCGTAGTCCAGACGCGGACGGCTCATGCCGGGGTTCTGCTCCGCCGCCGCCATGAGGCTTTGGGCCGCCGCATTGATCTGCGGGTACTCGTCGCCGAGCAGGATGATCTCGACGCCAGCTCCGCCGCCGCCGCCGCCCCGCTGAAGCGGCGGGCGAACCGAAGCGATGACGCGCGCGGAGGTGATCGAGCCGAACTCCCGGTTCAGCTGGGCCGCCAGCGACTGGGAGGTGACCCCGTCCTTCCGCTCGTGCGGCAGCACGACGTTGCCGCCGCCGGTGTTGTACTGCGAGCCGCCGAAGCCCGGCAGGGAGATGGTGTAGCGTTCGGCCACGCCGTCGCGCACCAGCTGCTGCAGACGCGCCTCCACCTGCTTGGCGGCGGTCAGGGTGTAGTCGTAGCCGGCGCCTTCGGGGGCCTGGATGTTGATGTCGACCCGACCACGATCCTCGTTGGGCACCAGCTCCTTGGGCATGGTGGTGAAGAGGAAGACGGCCAGTCCGCCCAGCACGACCACGAGCACCACCGACACGGCGGTGATGACCCGCCGGCCGAGCATGTCCATCAGGGAGGTCTCGTAGGAGTTCTTGAGACCGTCCATGGCCCGGTTCACCTGGCGGGCGATGAAGCCTTCGCCGTGGGCTGGCTTCAGCAGCTTGGACGCCAGCATGGGGGACAGGCTGAGCGCCAGCAGGGCCGAGAAGGCGACGGCGGCGGCGATGGCCACGGCCAGCTCCACGAACAGGCGACCGTTGTAGCCCGGCATGAACATCAGCGGCGCGAAGACCGAGATCAGCACGATGGTGGTCGCCACGACGGCGAAGAACACCTGCCGGGCCCCACGTTCGGCGGCGACCAGCGTCGGCTCGCCCTCGTCCACCCGGCGCTGGATGTTCTCGACCACCACGATGGCGTCGTCGACCACAAGACCGATGGCGAGCACCAGGGCCAGCAGGGTCAGCAGGTTCAGCGAGAAGCCGAGCGGCGCCAGGACGATGAAGCTGGAGAGAATGCAGATCGGCGCCACGATGGAGGGCACCAGGGCCGCCCGCCAGCTGCCGAGGAAGATCAGGTTCACCAGGGCCACGAGCACCAGGGAGATGCCCATCGTCACCCAGACCTCGTGGATCGCTTCCCGGGTGAAGCCGGTCCAGTCCACCGCCACCTGCATCTTGGTGCCGGCCGGCAGGGTCTCGTTGATCTCCTTGATCGCCGCGTTGACGCCGTCGGAGATCTCGAGGTCGTTGGCGCCCGACTGACGGGTGATAGCCAGGCCGATCTGATCCTCGCCATTGGAGCGGAACAGGCGCCGACGCTCGTCAGCCCCTTCCTCGATCCGGGCGATGTCGCCGAGACGAACGACGTACTGGTCGGAGTTGGCGGCCGTGCCCACGGCAGTGGTCACGCCCTGCGCCGCGCCGGCGCTGGCCGCAGCGCCCCCGAGGGCGGCGGAGGCGGTGGTGCGCCCGGCCGCGGCAGCGGCGTTGGCGTTCACCGGGATCGGCATGCGCGCGAATTCAGCGGCGGTGGAGTACCCACGCGCGACGCGGATGGTGAAATCCTTGGCCGGAGCCTCGATAGCGCCGGCCGGCAGCTCCAGGTTTTGGGTGGTCAGGGCGTTGCGGACGTCATCGACGGTCACGCCGCGCGCGGCCATGGCGATCGGGTCCAGCCAGATGCGCATGGAATAAAGCTGCTGGCCGGCGATCCAGACCTGGGCCACGCCCGGAACCGTGGACATACGCTCCACCAGATAGCGGTTGGCGTAGTCGGACAGCTGCAGCCGGTTCATGGCCGTCGAGGTCAGGGTGACGAACATGATCGGACTGGCGTCCGCGTTCGCCTTTGCGATCTGCGGCGGGTCGACTTCTTCCGGCAGCTGATTGGCGACCCGGCTGACGGCGTCGCGCACGTCGTTGGCGGCTTCGTCCAGGTCGCGGTCGAGGGTGAAGGCGATGTTGATGCGCGAGTTGCCGTCCCGCGACGACGAGCTCACCCGGTCGATGCCCTGAATGCCGGACACCTGGCGCTCGATCACCTGGGTGATCCGTTCCTCGACCACTTCGGCCGAGGCGCCGCGGTAGGTGGTCTGCACCGAGATGTTCGGCGGATCGACGCTGGGCAGCTCGCGGACCGGCAAGGCGAAATAGGCCGCCAGGCCGATGACGCACAGCATGATCGCGGCGACCGCCGCAAAGACAGGCCGCCGGACAGAGATGTCGGAGAGCATCATGACGAACGCCCTTGAGGCTGGGCTTGCGCGCCGGGACCAGCGGGACGCTGGCCGGCGATGCGGACGGGTTGCCCCGCCTGGATACGGTTGAGGCCGTCGGCGACAATGCGCTCGCCCGGACGGACGCCATCGGTGATCTCCACGAAGCCGTCCTGCCGCAGGCCGGTGATCACCGGCCGCTGTTCGGTGGTGGTCCGTTGGCCCTGCTGGCGGATCACAAAGACGAACGAGGAGCTGCCCTGAACCGCCACAGCGGACTCAGGCACCGCGATCCCCTGACGGACGCCGCGCGAGATGGAGACCCGCATCAGCATGCCGGGCTTCAGCCGGCCGCCCGGGTTCGGGAATTCAGCGCGGGCGATGATGGACCGGGTCCGCTCGTCCACGCGGGTGTCGATCTTGGCGATGCGCCCGGCGATCACCTGATCCGGGAAGGCGTCGACGCGCGCCTGGATCGCCTGACCCTGGTGGATCTGGCCGAGGTACTGTTCGGGCACGGGGAAATCGACCCGCATGGCGCTGAGGTCGTCCAGGGTGACGATGGGCGCGCCCGGGTTCACCAGGGCGCCCGGCGCCACGTCCGAGAGGCCCACCACGCCGGCGAACGGCGCGCGGATCAGGCGGTCGGATTGGCGAGCCCGCGCCGCGGCCAGATCGGCCTGGGCCGTGCGGTACTCGGCTTCGTACTGGTCGATGGAGGCGCGCGAGGCGAAGCCCCGTTCGCCCAACTGGCGCCAGCGCTCGTAGGCCCGCTGGGCCTGCACAAGGCGCGCTTCGGCCTGGGAGATGTCCGCGTTCTGTTCGGTGGCGCGCAGCTCAACCAGCACGGCGCCGCGCGGCACGCTCTGGCCGTCGGTGAAACGCACCCGCTCCACGAGCTGAGTCGCCGCGGCCGTGAGGGTGACGGACTGACGGCCCTTGGCCACGCCCAGCACTTCGATGGCGTCGGTGAAGGTGCGGGCCCCCACCGGCGTCACGGATACGGACATCGTCCCGCCGCGACCGCCCGGCCCGCCGGGGCCGCCGGGTCCGCCGGGGCCACGGCCACCGCCGCCGCCGCCGCCCTGGGCAGCGCCAGGCCCGCCGCCGCCGGGGCCCTGGTTCTTGGCAGTCGCCAGCTTGAAGCCGCCTGCCACCAGCATGACGACCAGCACGGCCACGGCGAAAACCAGGAAGAAGTGGCGCTTCAACAAAACCGAGGTGCTCCGGAGCCTTAGAACGAACTGCTGCGACTAAATCCGCGGCCGAGTACCTGTTCCGTTACGCAGCTTCCAGTAACAGAACGATGGCATCGCGTTGCGGCCGTGAAACAGGCAGCGCAAGGCTCGCAGGCGCCTTGCGCAAGGCGCCTGCTGCTCCTCCAACGTCAGGCTGTCAAATCAGGCGTCGTAGCCGGGAAGAACCCGATCGAGCTTGCGAAGGCAGCCCGGCCAGACGAGGCCGCCGCCCATGCCGCGCGAGACGGTGGCGCGCACTTCCTGCTGAGCTGATTCCGGTGCGAACAGGACGTTCTCACGCCCCGCCGACAGCGCCATCACCTGCTGGCCGCAGGCTTTTTCCAGGAAGTACATGCCGATCCAGCAGTCGCCGGGGCTGGCGCCGACGGACAAGGTGCCATGGTTGCGGAGCAGCATCAGATGCTTGTCGCCCAGGTCGGCGACGATGCGCTCGCGCTCATCCAGGTTCAGGGCGATGCCCTCGTAATCGTGATAGGCCAGGAACGGCTGCACGACCAGGGCGTGCTGCGACAGCGGCAGCAGGCCTTCGCGCTGCGAAGCGACGGCGACGCCTTGGTCGCTGTGGAGGTGCATCACAAATCGGGCATCTTCGCGCGCCGCGTGGACGGCCGAGTGGATGGTGAAGCCCGCCGGATTGATGAAGTAAGGCGTTTCCTGCACCACGGCGCCGTTCAGATCGACCTTCACCAGCGACGAGGCGGTGATCTCCTCGAACAGCATGCCGTAGGGGTTGATCAGGAAGTGGTGCTCGGGCCCCGGCACGCGCGCCGAGATGTGGGTGTAGATCAGATCGTCCCAGCCATGCAGGGCGACCAGCCGGTAAAGGGCGGCGAGGTCCACGCGCGCCTGCCACTCCTCGGCGCTGACCTGGCCCTTGAGCGAGACGGGACCGGTGGATCCATCCGCCATGGTGCTTCCTCCTGAACGTATCGCGTGTCGAACGCTTGTTTGGAGGAAGCGTCCACCCGTCCAGGTTCGCCGTCAAGACGTGCGCACGCGGCCCACGGCGTCCAGCCAGCGGGCGTAGGCCGCTTCGCGCCGGTGGAGGGGCATGGCGGGCTCCAGCCCCTCGGTGGCCGGTCGGGCGGCGGCGGCGGCCTCCAGATCCCGATAGACGCCGACGCCGAGGCCGGCGAACAGGGCGGCGCCCAGGGCGGTGGTCTCCTGATAGGTGGCGCGGCAGACGCGGACGCCGGTCAGGTCGGCCAGGCGCTGGCTGAACCAGGGGCTGCGCGACATGCCGCCGTCGATGCGCAGCTCCACGCCCGCTTCGAAAACATGCGGCGCGTCGGCTCGCATGGCCTCCAGAAGGTCGCGGGTCTGGAGGGCGGAAGCGTCCAGGGCCGCCTGGCAGATTTCGGCCAGGCCGGAGTCCCGCGTCAGGCCGATCACGGCGCCCCGGGCGTCCGGGTCCCACCAGGGGGCGCCAAGGCCGGTGAAGGCCGGAACCAGCACCACCCCATGGTCGTCCCGGGCCGTAGCGGCCAGGTCGAGCACCCCGCGCGGGCCGTTTGGGACCGCCAGCTGCTCGTTCAGCCACTGGATGGCGGCGCCGGCGATGAAGATGGCGCCTTCCACCGCATAGGTGGTCCGGCCGCCGACCCGGGCCGCTACGGTGGTGAGCAGGCGCGAGCGCGAAGCCGGCGCATGCTCCCCCGTGTTGATCAGCATGAAGCAGCCGGTGCCGTAGGTGGCCTTCATCTGGCCGCGGTGGATGCACCCCTGCCCCATCAGCGCCGCCTGCTGGTCGCCCGCCACGCCGGCGATCGGCACCGGCGTTCCCAGGATCCGCGGCTCCGTCTCGCCGAACAGGCCCGCGCAATCGCGCACCTCGGGCATCAGCGAAAGAGGCACGCGGAGCATCTGGCCCATCTCCTCCGACCAGGCCTGGGCGCGGATGTCGAACAGCAGGGTGCGGGAAGCGTTGGTGGCGTCGGTGACGTGGGCGCGGCCGCCGGTCAGCTTCCAGATCAGCCAGGTGTCGATGGTGCCGGCCAGCAGCTCGCCCCGGGCCGCCGCGTCGCGTGCGCCGCTCACATGATCCAGCAGCCAGGCGATCTTGGTGCCCGAGAAGTAGGGGTCGACTAGCAGGCCGGTGATCTCGGTGAGGCGCGGCTCGTGCCCGTCCTCGCGCAGGCGCTCGCAAACGTCGGCGGTGCGGCGGTCCTGCCAGACGATGGCGCGGTGAATGGGGCGGCCGCTCGCCTTGTCCCAGACCACCACCGTTTCGCGCTGGTTGGTGATGCCGACGGCGGCGATGTCCTCGGCCCGGCGGCCCGCGGTCTCCAGCGCCTCGCGCAGCACCGCGACGCTGGCCTCGAAGATCTCGTCGGCGTCGTGCTCGACCCAGCCGTCGGCGGGATAGAACTGCTGCAGCGGCCGGGCGGCTTCGGCGAGGGCCTGGCCGCCCGCGAACAGAATGGCCCTTGTGCTGGTTGTACCCTGATCGAGCGCGAGGATCAGAGGTTCGGCCATGGCGTGTTCTTCCTCCCAAGTCCCGGTCGAAGGGCAACGCGGAACCTTAAGCTTGTTTTCATTGGCGGCGACGAGAATGGCGCTGGGGTAGTTCAGAGTGGAAGATGGGGGATCGGGCGTGAGCTCGGCGTTCGGCCGTGAAGACCTGACGCATCTCGCCGGCGGCCGTACGCCCGCCGACCGGGAGCGGCTGCTCATGGCGGTGACGGACCTTTGCGGCCATGGGGGCTCCCAGCTCGGCCGGCCCGAGGTCCAGCAGATCCTGTCCGACATCTTCATGGGCCTGGTGGTCGAGGTGGAGCGCGACGTGCGCCGCCGGCTGGCCCAGAAGCTTGCGTCCGCCGAATGGGCGCCGCCCGCCCTGGTCAATGTCCTGGCGCTGGACGAGATTGAGATCGCCCGGCCGATCATCGCCAACAGCCCGGTGCTGAAGGACGGCGACCTGGTGCGCCTGCTGGTGGAAGCCACCATCGAGCACCAGATCGAGGTCGCCCGGCGTCCCAACATCGGCGACGAGGTGGTCTCGGCCATCATCGAGCAGGGCGAGCCGGCGGTGCTGACGGCCCTGGCGGGCAATCCCACGGCGCACGTCACGCACGACGCCTTGCAGGCGCTGGTGGACGCGGCGGGGCGCGTGGCCGCCCTGCGCTCGCCGCTGGCGCGCCATCCGCAGCTCAGCGAAGCGCTGGCCCGCCAGCTCTACGTCTGGGTCGGACAGGCGGTGCGCCACGCCCTGGCGGAACGCTTCCGGCTGGACCAGGCGGCTCTGGACCGCGCCCTGGCCGACTCGATCAGCGAGGCCCACGCCGGCGCACGCCCGCAGGGCGAGGGCCTGGTGGTCATCGCGCGCGACGGGCAGCGCGAGGAGATGGAGCGCAGCCTGGTCAACAAGCTGTATGCGGCCGGCCAGCTGCGGCCGAGCTACCTGATCCGGGCGCTGCGCGAAGGCCGCCTGACCCTGTTCATCGCCGCCCTGGCGCACCTGGGCGGCTTCGAGAGCCGGCAGATCCGCATGGCGCTGGACTCCGACCGGCCCGAGCTTCTGGCCCTGGCCTGCGCGGCCGTGGGCATCGACCGCAGCGTCTATCCGTCCATCCTGCAGATGGTGCGCGAGCTGAACAACAACCGCCCCGGCGGCGGGGACGAAGCGGCGCGCAAGGCGGCGGGCGCGTTCGGTCCCGTGACCCCGCAGGTGGCGGGCGCAGCGTTCCGCCAGGCGGCCGTCGCCGGCTGACGCGCGTCAGAGCGGTTTGACATTCCGGCGCGGGCGCCGACTTCTGGCCGGCCCATGTTCAAGCCCGAACCCTATGTGACCCGGCTGGCCTTCACCGCCAGCGAACGGCCCGAGGCGCAGGAGGCGCGCGACCGGCTCGCGAGGCGCTATGGCGACGCGCCCGAGGACGAGGCGGAAGTGGTCGTGGCGCTGGGCGGCGACGGCTTCATGCTGGAAGTGCTGCACCGCCACCTGGAAGGCGGGCGGCCGATCTACGGCATGAACTTCGGCTCCGTCGGCTTCCTGATGAACGAGTACAGCGAGGATGCGCTGCTGGAGCGGATCAACGCCGCGGAGAAGGCCACCATCCATCCCCTGCGGATGCGGGCGCGCGACATCCATGGCGGCGAGCACGTGGCGCTGGCGATCAACGAGGTGTCGATGCTGCGCCAGACGCGGCAGACGGCCAAGCTGCGCATCTCCATCGACGGGCGGGTGCGGCTGAGCGAGCTGTCGTGCGACGGAGCGCTGGTGGCTACGCCGGCCGGCTCGACCGCGTACAATCTGTCGGCGCACGGGCCCATCATCCCGCTGGACGCGCGGGTGCTGGCGCTGACGCCGATCAGCGCGTTCCGGCCGCGTCGCTGGCGCGGCGCCCTGCTGGCCCACACAGCCAAGGTGACGTTCGACGTTCTGGAGGCCGACAAGCGCCCGGTCTCAGCGGTGGCGGACAACCACGAGGTGCGAAACGTCTTGAGCGTGCAGGTGGCGGAGGATCGCCACATCAGCCTGCGCATGCTGTTCGACGCCGGCCGCAGCCTGGAGGAACGCGTGCTGGCTGAGCAGTTCTCCGTCTGAGGCGCCTACGGAACGCACTGATTTTTCGCCCATACGGCTTGTTAACGCAGCGGACCTAAGTTGCCTTCTGTGAGGCAGGAGTCCCGCTCGTGAGCCAGCAGAATACCGGTCAGATGATCCAGGTGCCGAACACCCTGCGGTTGAAGGTAGGGGGCGGCGGACGCATGGGCGCCATCGACCCGGCGGCGATCGCCAAGGCGGAAGCGGCGCTGAAGAGCCTGTCCGGCAATTTCGCGCAGTGGCTGAACGACGAGATCGGCAAGCTCGAGGCCGCGCGCCAGACGGTGCGCGCCGAAGGCATGACGGCCGCCACCATGGAAGCCCTGTACCTGCGCTCGCACGACCTGAAGGGCCTGGGGACCACCTACGGCTTTCCGCTGATCACCCGCCTGGCCGCCTCGCTTTGCCGGCTGATCGACGACGGCGACAAGCGCCTGGAAGCGCCGATCCACCTGGTGGACGCCCACATCGACGCCATCAAGGCGGCGGTGCGCGACGACATCAAGGAAGAAGACCACCCGGTCGGCCGCGTGCTGGTCCAGGAGCTGGAAGCCCGCGTCGGCGAGGCGCTGGCCTAAGCGGCCTCAGGCGCTCTCGACGAGGGCGCCGCTTTCGACGGTCTCTTCCGAGAGGCGGTCCATCTTGTCGAGCAGATAGTCCACGTCCTCCCGGGCGGCCGACGGCGCCTGGGTGAGGAAGCGCTCGATCATGCGCTGCTGGAAGCGCTCACGGTCCCGCGGACCGCCGTCGAACTCCATGGAATGGAAGGTGTCCGCCGCCGCGCGGAAGGCCGGGAACAGGCGCGCAGGCAGGCCGGCGCGCTCGTAGATCGCCCGCAGGCCCAGGGGCCCGGCGTCATGGATCATCAGCCAGGTGCGGTGGTGCGGCACGCCGGCGAGTTCGGCGATGCTCCACTCCAGAAACGTCATGTGGCCCTGGGCCGCGGCGCGCAGCAGCAGGGACGGCGTCAGACGCCCTTCCCGGCTGAGGTGGGCGACAAAGCCCTTCACGTCGGCGGTGCGGCCCGCCTGGTCCACCAGATCGATGGTCGCCCGCTCGGTGGAGCCGGTGACGATCTTCAGCGCCGTCTCGGGCGACAGGGCGTGGTGGCTGACCAGGTGTTCCTGCAGGTGTTCGCCCACAAGGCCGATCAGCCGCTCGGTGACCGACAAGGGCAGGACGGAGCGATAGGCGACGGCGGCCAGCACGCGCTCGGACGCCTCGAAGCGGTCGACGATCAGCTGCAGGCCGCCTTCGGAGAACTCGGCGCCCGGGTTGGCGCAGGCGGCGGCGACGGCGCGCTCCGCCCCGGTCTCGGCCAGGGCGTTGGTGACCTTGCGCGACAGCACCGGCCGCTTGGCGACGGCGAGCTGCCTGACGGGCCCGCCCAGTCGCACGATCTCGATGAGGTCTTCGTCCTGGAAAGCCGGCGAGGCGCTGAGGATCGGCAGGGCGACGCCCTCGACGTCCCGGGCCAGCTTCACGGCCACATCGCGCGGCAAAAGGGGCGAGCTGTTCAGGCTCACCGCCAGGGCGCGGCGCACCATCTCGGCGGCGTCGGCGGCCATGATGCGCAGGATCTCGGCCGCGGTTGCGCGGTCCTCGGCGGTCAGAGGCTCGCCCTGGATGTTCTTGCAAAGCTTCTGGGCGGCCGCAGCGCGCTCATCGGGCGTCGCACCCTTCACCAGCGTGCGGATGTCTTCTTCCGTCAACGCGGTTCGCGTCGTCACCATAGCCCTAAGGTCCCCACCCCAGCGGGATTTGGAATCCCACGAGTCGACCTTGTCGCGTTAAGCTTAACGAGACCTTTAAGGCAAAGCTTGTGGATGACCGGCGGGCGTGCGGCTAGCTGTCGCTGCGGGCGTCGGACAGAACCTTGAGCATCTCGGTGGTGAAGATCGAGCCCGCTAGGCGCGAGCCGACGCCCGCCTGGTCGGAAGGCTGGGAGCCACGCAGGATCAGGGCCACCACGGCGTCCTGCTGCCGCTGACGGTCAGCGCGGCGGGCCGAGGCGTACTGGATGAAGCCGCCATCCTCGCTGACCGGCTGGGCGTCGGGCTTGATCTGGCCTGCGCCCGAGCCGCCGCCCTGGCGAGTGAGGTTGGCGTAGACCTCGGCCACGGAGGCGGCGCGGCCGTCGCGGTAGAAGATCGACTTGTTGGCGCGGGCGGCGTCCGGGAAGTAGCGGGCGGCGGCGGCGTCGGGGTTGTTCTGCACCGCCTCGATCAGGCGCGCGGAGCCTTGCGGGCCCAGGAAATGGGCGGCGTAGAGCTCGCCGGCGGTGGGCGGGCGCCCTACCCGACCCTTCAGATAGGCGGCGTGGTCGGAGGCGAGCTCGCCGGCCATCAGGGACGAGGCGTGCGGATCGAGTCGCAGGTCCATTACCGCGCGACGCGCCTCATCGCCCTGGACCCGATAGCGGCCGTCCGAGCCGCGGCTGATCAGGTCGGCGTAGCGGGCGTAGCCGTACTTGGACCCATGCTGCTTCAGGGTGGAGAGCCAGGTCTGCTCGACGAACTGGAAGAGGCCGGCCGCCGAAGACGAGCTGGCCCGGGCGCGAGGATCGAAACCGCTTTCGCGCCGGGCGGTCTTGATCAGGAACGCGAAGTCGACGCCCGTCGCCTGGCTGGCGCGCTGGATCGCCGCCTCAACTACGCCTCGGATTCCCTCGACCGCCATGCCCCAAACTCGCTCGACATGGTTAACGGCGTGCTAACCATAGAAACCACCGAAAGTTGAATTGCCGGGGCTCGGCGCCAAGCGCTCCATCGCAGATGCGCAACAAGTTTGCGCCTGTGAAACAATAGGGAGTGCGCTCGTGGTTATCCGTCAGACCTTCCCCTTCCGTTTCGACCTGCCCCGGCGCGTCCTGCCGCCGCGGCTACGGCTGGCGATCGGCTTGTCCGTCGCCGTCCACGCGGCTGTGGGAGCGTCGTTGCTCTACATGCGCTTCAATCCGCCGGCCGCCGCGCCAGAGCCCGCCGAGCGGATCATCGAGGTGCCGATCATCGACTGGACGCCGCCCAAGCTGGACGAGCCGGCGCCCACACCCAAGCTTACGCCGCCGCTTCATACGCCGCGGGCGATAGAGACGCCCACGGTCGAACCCCTCCCCGCCCAGCCGCCGGAGGAACGCGCCACCACCGTGATCGGCCCGGTGGCGACCATTCCGCCTGTCGGATCGGTGACGCCTGTCCAGGCGGAGCCCGCGCTGGCGCCTGAGCCGGTGGTGATCCGGCCGAACTGGGTGCGGAAGCCGAGCGGGGCGGAAATGGCCCGCTTCTATCCGGAAGGCGCTCTTAGGCGCGGCACGTCCGGCCTGGCGGTGATCGGCTGCAACGTCACGGCTGAAGGCGCGGTCAACGGCTGCCGGGTGGTGAGCGAAACGCCTACGGGCGAAGGCTTCGGCGCAGCGGCCCTGAAGCTGTCGCGCTTCTTCCGGATGAGCCCGCAAACCCTGGACGGCCGGCCGGTGGACGGCGCCACGGTGAGCATTCCGATCCGCTTCAGCCTGGGCGAGTGAACCGGCGAGGGTCCAGCCGACCTGAATAAGCGCCAGGATCGCGGCCCGTGACCTGGGCCGCGATCACCTGGGCGGCGAGAGGCGCGAGCAGCCAACCGTTCCGGCGGGCGCCCACGGCCAGGAAGACACCCTCCGCCTGACTGGGACCGACAAGCGGCAGGCCGTCGGGCGTGGCGGCGCGGACGCCGGCAAACGCCTGGTGCGGCGCCTGGGCGAGCGCGGGAAACACCCGGGCGCCCGCAGCCAAAAGCGGTCCAGTCCGGGCCGGGTCGACGGCGGGATCGTCCACGCCGGTCTCCATGGTGGCGCCGATGGCGAGGCCCGCGGCGGTGGGCGTCACGTAGATCCCCTCGCCCCGCACGGTGACCGCCGTCAGGTCCGTGCAGGCGGCCTGCAGGATGTGACCCTTGATGGGCTCCAGTCCCGTCAGCTCGGGCGCCTCGTGCGCCAATCCGCCGGCCGCGCCCGTGGCGACGACGAGCACGTCAGCGTCGCCCCGCCCGTCGGCGACCTCCTGACGGAACTGCACGCCCGCAGCATCCGCCGCACGCCGCAGATCGGCCAAGGCCTGACGGGCGTCGAGGCGCCAGTCCTCCCGCGTCATGAGAATGGCCTCGATGTCGGGCGAAAGGCCCGGAGCCAGGGCTTCGGCGGTGTTGCGAGGCAGGTCGGTGGCGTGAAGCCCCAGGGTGGTGAACCGGCCGGCAAGCTGCGCGATCCACTCGGTCCGCCCCGCCGCAAGCGCGCCGCTGCGCTCCAGCGTCAGGCCGGCGCGCTGCGCCAGGCTAGGCCAGGCGTTGCGGCTGGCCATCAGCAGATCGAAGTGTGGCCTCGCAGCGGCATCGAGCACGGCTTCGAAGCCGGGCGCCAGCATGCCCGCGGCCACCCCCGAGGCGTTGGCGAAAAAGGGGTCGGCGGGATCGAAAACTTCCACCCGGCAGCCGGCGTCCGCCAGCGCCAAAGCGCAGGACAGGCCCATCGCGCCCGCCCCGGCCACCTTCACCTTCGCACCTCGGTTCATGCGCCTAACGAACGGCCCAGCCGGGGAAAAGCAAGAGGAACCGCGCTCCGTCGGACGGGTTCAACTCACGACGGGCCAGAAGCCCACCGAAAATGGAGACCAGCATGGCCACGGGCACCAGCACGTCGGGCGGCGCCAAGAAGAGCGCGTCCTCCAAGACGAGCGCCAAGAAGACGACCACCGCCAAGTCGACGACCAGCAGCAAGGGCCCTGATGCGATCGCCCTGCTGAAGGCCGACCACCGGTCGGTCGAGAAGCTGTTCAGCCAGTTCCAGAAGGCCAAGGACGACGAGCGCAAGAAGCAGCTCGCCCTGCAGATCTGCCTCGAGCTGCGCGTCCACACCCAGATCGAAGAAGAGATCTTCTATCCGGCGTCCCGCGAGGTGCTGAAGGACGAGGACATGGTCGACGAGGCGGTGGTGGAGCACCAGGCCGCCAAGGACCTGATCGAGCAGATCGAGTCGATGGAGCCCGGCGACGACCTCTACGACGCCAAGGTCACCGTGCTGTGCGAGCAGATCGACCACCACGTCGAAGAGGAAGAGAAGGAATACTTCCCCGAGGTGCAGAAGACCGACCTCGACCTCAAGGCCATCGGCGAGCAGCTCAAAGTTCGCAAGAACCAGTTGATGGACGAGATGGGCGGCGATCAGGGCCGCGCGACCCACTAGGGCCGGCGCGCATGGCCGAAGCCCTCGACCCGGCGATCCCCCGCCAGATCGACGACCTCGCGCAGGAAGTCCTGCGCGAGGCGTGCGAGCGCGAGCTGATGATCAGCGCCGCCGAAAGCTGCACGGGCGGCCTGCTGGCGTCGCTGCTGACGGACATCCCCGGCCAGTCGCACGCCTTCGAACGCGGCTTCGTCACCTACACCAACGAAGCCAAGAACGAGATGCTGGGCGTGTCCATGGAGATCCTGGACAACGACGGCGCCGTCTCTGAGCGAGCGGCGGTCGCGATGGCGGAAGGCGCCCTCGCCCATTCGCGCGCGGACTTGGCTGTGTCGATCACCGGTTTCGCCGAAGGCGGCCCTGGACAGCCCGCGGGCCTGGTTCACTTCGCCTGCGCAAGCAAGGACGGCGCGACCCATCACGTGGAGAAGCGGTTCGGCGACATCGGCCGCGCCCAACTGCGGGTCTGCGCGCTTGAGACGGCCCTGATGCTGCTGCGGGACCAACTGGCCCAATCGCGGAAGGCGGCCGCCTAGGCCACGGCTTCCACCCGCGCCTCGTGGCGCGAGCCCCAGCCCTGGTGCCATTCCGGCTCGCCCGCATAGCGCTTGGCCAGGAAGTCGACGAACGCCCGCACCTTCGAGGCCAGGTGACGTGCATGCGGGTAGACCGCGTGCACGTGGATCAGCTCAGGCTCGTAGTTGCAGAGCACGGGCACCAGGCGGCCCGCACGCAAGTCGTCGGCCGCGGCGAAGGCCGGCGTTCGAACGATCCCAAGGCCGGCCTTGGCCGCGGCCACGCAGGCCTCGGCCCCATTGAACCGAAGGCGTCCGTGCACGCGCACGTCGCGCGGGTCGCTGGGGCCGCCGAAGCGCCAGATCTGGGGGTCGACCGCGTTGGTGTCGATGATGGCCAGGTGGTTCGGCAGTTCATCGAGGCTGCGGGGCGTCCCGGCGCGCGCAAGGTACTCCGGCGAGGCGCAGGTCACCAGGCGAACGGCCGCCAGCTTGCGGGCGACCAGGGATGAGTCCCCCAGCTTGCCAATGCGCACGGCCACGTCGAACCCCTCTTCCACCAGGTTCACCATGCGGTCGGTGGACGAGACGTCGAGCGAGACGTCCGGATAGGCGCAGGCGAACTCGAGGAGGGCCGGCACCAGCTGCCTTGCGCCGAAGGACACGGGCGCCGAGATCTTCAGAAGGCCGCGCGGACCGCTCTGATCCCGGACGGAGGTCTCCAGGACCTCGAAGTCTTCCAGCAGCTGGCGGGCGCGTTCAAGGTAGGCGCGGCCGGTGTCGGTCAAGGACACGTCGCGGGTGGTCCGGTTCAGAAGGCGCGCGCCCAGTCGGTTCTCCAGGCGCGCCACGAGCTTGGAGGCCTGAGCGCTGGAGACGCCCAGCTTGCGGGCGCCCTGCGTGAAGCTGCGAGCCTCGGCCACCGCGGTGAAAGCGTTGATCTCGTCCAGGCGGTCCATGCCGGCACCTTTTCCGTTTGAGCAACACTGTCGTCCAGATGCGCGGGATTATCAACAGACACGCTTAGCGCCACCTTGAAGGCATCGGATGAGGGCCGCCGACGCGGACCTCTCCAACCCGAGGACGAGCCGTCCCCGAATGGAGAATTCAGATGTCGCAAACCCAGACCGTCGCCGTCATCGTCGGGAGCCTTCGCAAGGACTCCGCCAGTCGCAAGATCGCCAAGGCGGTCGAAGCCTTGAGCCCGCCGGGCGTGGCCTTCCGCTTCATTGAGATCGGCGCCCTGCCGCACTTTGACCAGGATCTCGAAGCTGCGCCGCCGCAGGCGTGGACCGACTTCCGTGAGCAGGTGAAGGCGACCGACGCCGTCCTGTTCGTCACCCCCGAATACAACCGCTCGGTCCCCGGCGTGCTGAAGAACGCCATCGACGTGGGCTCGCGGCCCTATGGCCAGAGCGTCTTCAACGGCAAGCCGGCGGCGGTGATCAGCACCTCCGCGGGCGCGCTGGGCGGGTTCGGAGCCAACCACCACCTGCGCCAATCGCTGGCGTTCCTGAACATGCCGACGCTGAACCAGCCGGAAGCCTACGTCGGCAACTCCCTCGCGCTGTTCGACGAGCACGGCGAACTGGTGAACGAGAGCACGGCCGAGTTCCTGCGCGCCTTTGCGACGACGTTCGCCGCCTGGATCGCGCAGCACGCGCCCGCCCGCGACCAGCGGCAAGCCGCCTGAGCCCCAAAGGAGCCCCTCGCGTGACCCTGCCCACCTACTTCATCCCTCACGGCGCGGGCCCCTGCTTCTTCATGGATTGGAGCCGGGGCGGCGCGCACACCTGGGACAGCACCGCCGGGTTCCTGAAAGGGCTGATCGCCGGCCTGCCGGAGCGGCCCAAGGCCATTCTGGTGGTCTCCGGCCACTGGGAAGAGCAGGCGTTCACGGTCGGGAGCGCCGAGCGGCCGGAGCTGATCTTCGACTACTACGGCTTTCCTGAGCACACCTATCAGCTGACCTTCCCGGCGCCGGGCGCGCCGGCGCTGGCCGCGCGGGTTCGGGCTCTGCTGGAAGGGGCGGGACTGCCCGCCGCGCAGGACAGCCGGCGAGGCTGGGACCACGGGGTGTTCATCCCGCTGAAGCTGGTCACGCCGGACGCCGAGAGCCCGGTGGTGCAGCTGTCGCTGCAGGCGAGCCTGGATCCGGCGCTGCACCTGGCGGCGGGGCGAGCCCTGGCGCCCCTGCGCGACGAAGGCGTGCTGATCGTCGGCTCCGGCATGAGCTGGCACAACATGCGCGGGTTCAGCCCGGCCTTCACGGACAAGTCGGAAGCGTTCGCGGACTGGCTGGACGAGGCGGTGCGGGAGCCCAGGAAGCGCGAGGCGGCCCTCGCTCGCTGGGCCGACGCGCCCTTCGCCCGCGAAGCCCATCCTCGCGAGGAGCACTTCGCGCCGCTGTTCGTGGCGGCCGGCGCCGCGCCGGGCGAGCCGGGCCGCGAAGCCTTCCGCGACATCGCCATGGACGTGGCGATCTCCGCCTTCGAGTTCGGCGGTCATAAGGGCTGACGGCGGGCGGCGGCGAGGTGGTGGAGAACGATGCCGCTGGTGGTGGCGACGTTCAGGCTGTCGAAGCCGCCGGCCATGGCGATCCGCACTGAGCGGGTGCGCGCCAGAAGCTCGCCCGCAAGGCCCGGGCCTTCCGCTCCGAACAGAGCCGCGGTGCGGGGCGCAGGAACGAGGTCGTGCAGTTCCACCTCCCCGCGCGGGGACAGGGCGATGGTCTCGAACCCAGCCCCGGCCAGGGTTTGCACCAGGTCATGCCCGCGCGGCAGCACGGCGAATGGGATGGTGAGCGCCGCGCCGACCGAGACGCGGATGGCCTTGCGATAGAGTGGATCGCAGCAGTCGGCGTCCAGCAGCACGGCATCCGCGCCGAACGCGGCCGCGTTGCGGAAGATGCCGCCCATGTTGTCGTGGTTGGCGATGGCTGAGAGCGCCACCACCGTCGAGGCGGCCGGCAGCGCGGCGAGCAGGGCCTGCGGGTTCTGCGGCGTGCGCTCGCCCACCGCCAGGATGCCGCGGTGGATCGGGAAGCCGACAATGGCGTCCATCACCGCCTGGCTGGCCGCATAGACCGGCACGCCCGCAGGCAGATGGGCGAGCACATCGGCGAGCCCCTCGACGCGCGCTTCGGCAAGCAAGACGGAGCGGACCGGATGGCGACCGGCCGCCGCCAGCTTCTCCAGCACCACCCGGCCTTCGGCGATGAACAGCCCCTGGCGGCCCACGAGATCGCGCTCGCGGACCGCCCTGTAGGGCTCGATGCGCGGATCGTCCGGGTCGGAGATCCGCGAGACGTGCGGCTCTACCAGATGCGCACCCGGCCTTCGGGCGCGAGGTAGAGGTCCTGGCCAGGCTGGACCTGGAAGGCCGAGTACCAGGGATCCAGGTTGCGGACGGTGAGGGCGCGGTACATGCCCGGCGCGTGCACGCCGGTGATCACCGCCCGGCGGAAGGCCGCCTCACGGTACTTGGTGCGATAGTTCTGCGCCCAACCCATGAAGATCCGCTGGTCGGCGTTGAAGCCGTCGATCACCGGCGCGGGCTGCCCGTTCAGGGACAGGTGATAGGCGTCATAGGCCGAGGCGAGACCGGCCAGGTCGGCGATGTTCTCGCCTAGCACCTGCTCCCCGTTCAGCGACAGGTCGGGGAACGGCTTGTAGGTGCTGTACTGGGCGGCGAGCTTGGCGGTCCGGGCCTTGAACTGCGCCATGTCCTGGGCGGTCCACCAGTTGCGCAGATTGCCCTGGGCGTCGAACTGGGCGCCGGTGTCGTCGAAGCCGTGGCTGATCTCGTGGCCGATGACGCCGCCGATCGCGCCGTAGTTCACCGCCGGATCGGCGTTGGGATCGAAGAAGGTCGGCTCGAGGATGGCCGCCGGGAAGATGATCGAGTTCTGGCTGGGGGCGAACAGGGCGTTCACCGTCTGAGGCGTCATGAACCACTCGTCGCGGTCCACCGGCGCACCCAGCTTGGCAAGGTTGCGGCGGTACTCGAACAGGCTGCCGCGGTACCAGTTGCCGTAGGCGTCGCCACGCACGACCTCCAGCGCGGAGTAGTCCCGCCACTTGTCCGGATAGCCGACGGCGACGCGGAAGTTCGCCAGCTTCTTGCGGGCTTCGGCCTTGGTCGCCGGGGTCATCCAGTCGACGCGGTCGATCCGCTGGCCGAAGGCGGCGAGGATGTTGCGGACCATCTCCTGCACCTTGGCCTTGGCTTCGGGCGAGAAGTGGCGCTGGACGTAGATCTTGCCGACCGCTTCGCCCAGGGCGCCGTTGGTGTTGTCGACGGCGCGCTTCCAGCGCTCGCGCTGCTGAGGCGTGCCGGACAGGGCCTGGCCGTTAAAGGCGAAGTGCTCGTCGACGAAGGCCTTGGACAGGTAGGGCGCGCCGCGCTCCACCGCGTGGAAGGCCATGTAGTCGCGCCAGGCCTGGATCGGCTCGGAGCCGACGAGCCTGGCGATGCCGGCGATGGCGGTGTCCTGCCAGGCGCCGAAGCGCTGCTGGTCGGCAAGGCCGGCGCTGTCCAGGAAGGCGTTCCAGTCGAGGCCGGGCGCGCGGCGGGCGAGGTCCTGGCGGGTCCAGACGGTGTTGGCCTTGGCGACGTTGGCGGTGTCGTCCACGGTCCAGTGGGCGCGGGCGATCTTGGTCTCGAGGTCGAGCACCCGCTGGGCGCGCGCTTCCGGCTGGTCGTAGCCGGCCAGGCGCAGCATGTTGGCCACGTGGGTCTTGTACTTGCCCCGAAGTTCGGTGAAGCGGGCGCTGGAGCCCAGATAGTATTCCCGGTCCGGAAGGCCGAGGCCGCCCTGCATCAGGTAGGGGCGGTACTTGCTGGTGTCGTCGAGGTCTTCCGCCACCCACAGGCCGAACAGGTTGGGCGTGTAGAAGTTGGTGGCGTTCAGCGCGTCCACGTCGGCGCGCACGGTGGCGCCGATCTCACGCGACAGATCGCGGCGGGTGCGGATGGCGTTGACCCGGTCGAGTTCGGGCTTCAGGGGCGCGGCGCCCTTCGCCTCGATGGCCGCCTCGTCCATGAAGCTCTGGTAGAAGTCGCCGATCTTGCGGGCTTCGGAACCGGCGGGGGCGTCCGAGCGGGCGGCGTCCTCGATGATCGCGCGGGTCCGGGCGGCGGCGTTCTCGGCGATGATCGCGAAACTGGTGAGGTTCGAACGGTCGGCCGGGATCTCGGTGGTGTCCGTCCAGCGCCCGTTCACATAGCGGTAGAAGTCGCTGCCGGGCGCGACGGAAGTGTCCATGCCGGCCGTGTCGATCCCGAACGTCCCGTACTGCGGCTTGGGCCGAGCCGGCGCTTCGGCCACCGGCGTCGGGGCGGCGGCGCCCTCGGTCGGGGCGGAGGCCGGAGTGGCGCAGGCGCTGAGCAGGACGGCGGTGGAGGCCGCGGCCAGCCATGCGGATCGAACGATCATGCTTCGAATGCTCCCTGAGCAGGGCGCCGGTTTCCAGCGCCACGCGGTTTGAGGGTGTCTTACACCCTGCCGGCACAGGCGAACATTACAGCTTTGTCAGGTCCCAGCCTCCAGCCCGCAGAGCACCGGGGCGATCTCGTCGAGCAGTTCGCGGGCCAAGAAGCCCATGCGGCCGACCCGCTTGCTGAGGCGCAAGCCGGCCTGGGCGTGGGCGTAGACGCCGAACACCGCCGCCTGGGCGGGGGAGGCACCGCGCGCCAGCAGGCCCGCGATGATCCCCGCCAGCACGTCGCCCGAGCCGGAGGTGGCCAAGCCCACCGTCGGGCTTTCGTGGCGCCAAGCCGAGCCGTCCGGGCTGACGATGTAGCTGCAGGCGCCCTTAGCGATCACCACCGCCTTGAGGTCGGCGGCCAGACGGCGGGCGGCGCTCAAGGGATCGGCGGCGATGTCTTCCTTGCTGCGCCCGGTGAGCGCGGCCATCTCGCCGGCGTGGGGCGTCAGCACCATGCGGCCGGCCAGGGCGCGGGCGCGGCCCGGGTCGGCCGGAAGGCCCTGCATGGCGGCGGCGTCGAGGACCAGCGGCGGCCCCTCCCCGTCCAGCAGCCGAAGGGTGAGTTCCCCGGCCGCGTCCTCGTCCAGCATGCCTGGCCCGATCACCGCCGCGTCGGAGCGCGCCAGCGCGGACTTCAGTTCGTCGGCGGCGTCCGGAGACAGCTCGCCCTTGTCGGTCTCGGCGGCCGGCAGGATGCGGGCTTCGGGAATGGCGAAGGCCAGCGGCTGGGCCAGGCTGCGCGGCGCGCCCACCTGAAGCTTGCCGGCGCCGGCGCGCAGGGCTGCCACGGCGGTAAGCAAGGTGGCGCCCGCCACTTCCGCGCCGGCGGCCAGCACAAGCACGCGGCCGCGGTCCTCCTTGTCGCCGTCGTCCGGGATGGTCGGCAGCGGCCAGCCCTGCAGCAGGTCCGGCGTAACCTCAACCGGCGCGGTCATCGAGCGGCGACCGGCACGTCCGGCTCGGCCGTGACCGGCGCGCCGGCCCGCTCCAGCGGAGCGGTGAAGTTGTAGCGGAACAGCTTCATCTCGCCGTTAGGGCCGCAGGTGCGGTCGAGCCGGTATTCGGTCACCGCGCAGTTGGCCACGTCCGCCTGCGCGTCGATGGCGAGGATCTCCTCCTCGGTCATCTGTTCGAGCAGGTAGCGCAGGCACAGCACCACGACCTGGTGGCTGACGATCATCACCCGCCGCTCCGCATAGTGCAGGGACAGGGTATCCAGGGCGCTGCGCAGGCGCAGGATCACGTCGCACCAGCTCTCGCCGCCAGGCGGCCGATGATAGAACTTGCCGAGCAGGCGCCGGAACTCGGCCTGATCCGGATGTAGTTCGGCGATGCCGTGCCGGGTCAGCCGGTCGAGGACGCCGAACTCCTTCTCGCGCAGCCGCTCGTCCGGCGTCGGCCGATGGGCTTCCGGCGAGAAGCCGCCGCACTCGCGGACGATGTCGGCCGTGCGGCGGGCGCGCAGGTAGGGTGAGGTGAGGATGACCTCCGGCCGCTCATGTTCCGGCAGGTCGGCGAACCACCGGCCCAGCGCGCAGGACTGCTCTTCGCCCAACGGCGAGAGCGGGACATCCACGTCGCGCTCGGCGATATCGATGCGGCCGAGACCCGCCGCGTCCGCGCGGTCGCGCGCGACATTGCCGGCGCTTTCGCCATGCCGGACGATCCAGAGCCGTTCGGGCCAACGTGAGGCCAAGGCGCACCTCCCAGAACACACGGCGACGCTGGCCGCGGGCTCTGAACGCCAGGCGAGCCGATGGGATGCGGCAACCAGCAGGCTTGCGGGGCTTTTCACAGCTGATGCCGCTTGAAGCCCCCCTTTCGTCAGCTGACGAGCCCCTTCTTCGCCTGCTGGAGCAGCTCGACGCACAGGGCTACGACTTCGTCACCGCGACACCAGCCACCCATGCGCGCGTGCTGCGCCGCCCCGGCAAGGCCTTGGCGCGCGACGTGCGGGATGTTCTGGGCTGGAGCCTGCCGTTCCGCCGCGAGCACATCCCGGCCCAGCTGATCGAACTGCTCGATGCGGCCGGCGTGCTGGCGCAAGAGGGCGAGTTGCTGAAGAGCGAGGTGCGCGTCTCGCGCGTGCGCGGCCTGCTGTTCCTCCATTCGGCCTACCCGACCGACGAGGAGGACGCGGTCTTCCTGGGGCCTGACAGCTACCGGTTCGCGAGCTTCATCGCGGCCGAACTTGCCGGTCGCAGCTGGGTCGGACGGCTGGTGGACGTGGGCGGCGGCGCCGGCGTCGGCGCGCTCACCGCGGCTGCAGGCCGTGGCGGGGTGCAGGTGCTGATCACCGACGTGAACGCCAAGGCGCTGAGGCTCGCCCGCATCAACGCCTATCACGCCCGACTGCGCGTTGAGACGCGGGAGACTGCCGGGCTGGAGGACGTGCCGGAAGGCGCCGACCTGATCCTGGCCAACCCGCCGTACATGGTGGACGGCAAGGCCCGCGCCTATCGCGACGGCGGAGACATGCACGGCGCGGCGCTGTCGCTGGAGTGGGCCAAGACCGCCTATGCGAAGCTCGCTCCAGGCGGCCGGTTCCTTCTCTATACGGGCAGCGCCATCGTTGACGGCGGCCAGGACGAGCTGCGGCAGGCGCTGAACGTCTTCACCGAAGAGATCGGCGCACGGCTGAGCTACCGCGAACTGGACCCCGACGTGTTTGGCGAAGAGCTGGACAAGCCGCCTTATCAGGACGTGGAGCGGATCGCGGTGGTCGGGGCGGTCATCACAAAGCCGCGCAGGACGCCTCCAGAAAATTGACGCTCCCGTCACCTTCGGCCTACCGTCCAAAGAAAAGCCGGAGGACACGCCATGGCGGACGGCGAGATCGTGCATCTGAGGGACGCGCGCGCGGAGGCCTACGCCCTGCCGCTAGAAGCCATCAACCCGGCGCAGCAGCGACTTTTCCAATCGGACACCATGTGGCCGTACTTCGAACGGCTGCGGAAGGAGTCGCCCGTCCACTTCACGGCGGACAGCGCCTACGGGCCGTACTGGTCGATCACGAAGTACAACGACATCATGGCGGTGGACACGAACCACCAGGTGTTCTCGTCCGAGCCAGCCATCACCATCGTCGATCCGGAATTCGAGCAGGGTCCCCTGCCGATGTTCATCGCCATGGACCCGCCTAAGCACGACGTGCAACGAAAGACGGTCAGCCCCGCGGTCTCGCCGTCGAACCTGCAGGTGCTGGGTCCCCTGATCCGTGAGCGCGCAGCCAAGATCCTGGACGACCTGCCGATCGGCCAGGAGTTCGACTGGGTCGACAAGGTGTCGATGGAGCTCACCGCCATGACCCTGGCGACGCTGTTCGACATGCCCCAGGAGCACCGCCGTCAGCTGACCTACTGGTCTGACGTCGCCACGGCCGTGCCCGGCCAGGGGCTCGTGGAGAGCCACGAGCACAAGATGCAGATCTTCGGCGAGTACCACGCCTACTTCACCGAGCTCTGGAACCAGCGGGTGAACGCGCCGCCAGCAGGGGACCTGATCTCCATGCTGGCGCACGGCGAAGCGACCCGGAACATGAGCCCGTGGGAGTACTTCGGGAACGTGGTCCTGCTGACGGTCGGGGGAAACGACACCACCCGCAACACTATCACGGGCAGCGTCTTGGCGCTGAACCAGAACCCCGACCAATATGCCAAGCTACGCGACAATCCGGGCCTGATCCCCTCGATGGTGTCGGAGACCATCCGCTGGCAGACGCCGCTGGCCCACATGCGTCGCACGGCCAAGCAGGACATCGAATTCGGCGGCAAGACCATCCGCAAGGGCGACAAGGTCGTGATGTGGTACGTCTCGGGCAACCGAGACGACGAGGTGATCGAGAACCCCGGCGCCTACATCATCGATCGCACCCGGCCGCGCACCCACATCTCCTTCGGCTTCGGCATTCACCGCTGCATCGGCAATCGGCTGGCCGAACTGCAGCTGCAGATCGTCTGGGAGGAGATCCTGAAGCGCTTCCCGGTGATCGAGGTCACCGGCCCGCCGAAGCGGGTCTATTCCACCTTCGTGAAGGGCTACGAGAGTCTGCCGGTGGTGATCCCCCGCCGGCATTGACGTGCGGAACCAGACCTCACGCCGCGCGTGAGATGATCGGAACGCCGGGCTGGCCTATAGGCATGGCCAGCACCAGGAGAGACCGATGCCCGCCAAGACCGTGATCGCCCAGCACGCCGCCTACCGCGACGACATCGGTGACCTGGTCACACGGCGTCCGGTGCCTGGCCCCGGCCTGGAGCAGGTGGATCCGTTCCTGTTCCTGAACCACCACGGGCCGCAGACCTATCCGCCGAACAACCGCGGCCTGCCATTCGGGCCGCACCCGCACCGCGGCTTCGAGACGGTGACCTTCATCCTGCACGGAGAGCTGGCGCACCGCGACAGCGCAGGTCACGAGAGCATCATCCGCAAGGGCGGCGTGCAGTGGATGACGGCCGGTTCCGGCCTGGTGCACGCGGAGATCTCGCCTGACGACTTCAAGCGCCAAGGCGGGCCGATGGAAATCCTGCAGCTGTGGGTGAACCTGCCCTCCCGCCTGAAGATGACGACGCCGCGCTACATCGGCGTCCAGGCGCCCGAGATCCCGACGCTGAGCGCTGACGGCGGCAAGGCGATGGTGCACCTGATCTCCGGCAGCTGGAGTGGCCAGACCGGGCCCGTGCCTTCGCTCACCGGCGTGTTCATGAGCTGGATCGAACTGCAGGCGCGCGGACGCGCCGGCTTCGGCTCCCTGGGCGGTCGGAGCGTGCTGCTCTACGTCGTTTCCGGACAGGTGACGGTGAACGGCACGGTGGCGCCGGAGTGGAACCTCGTCCGGCTCGACCTCGAAGGCGACATGGTGGAGATCGTCGCCCAGACCGACGCCGTGGTGCTGTTCGGCCATGCCGAGCCCATCGATGAGCCGGTCGTGGCCCACGGCCCGTTCGTGATGAACACCCGCGAGGAGATCGTCCAGGCGATCCGCGACTACCAGGCCGGGCTGTTCGAAGGCGTCGCCGTCTAACCTTTGATGAAGCTCCGCCGCCGGAATGATCCATCCGGCGAAACCGGGCGTTAAGCTCGAGTGCTGGGGCGTTCCATGAGGACATGCATGACGTCGCGTGGATGGCGGGGCTGGACGGCCGCGGGTCAGGTGGCGCTCGCATCCGTTCTGGCGCTTTCGATCGCCGCTTGCGACCGCAAGTCCCCGGCGCCTCTGGCGGCCAAGCAGACAGCGGCCCAGCCGGCCAGCGCGACGGGCGCGACGGCGTCCATCCCGGCCGAGGACGGCCAGTGGACCATGCCGGCCAAGGACTACGCCTCCACCCGGTTTTCCGGCCTTTCCGAGATCAACGCCGGAAATGTGCAGAACCTGAAGGTGGCCTTCACCTTCTCCACGGGCGTCAACAAAGGGCAGGAAGCCGCGCCCATCGTGGTCGGCGGCACGATGTACATCGTCACCCCCTACCCCAACGACCTCTATGCGCTGGATCTCACCAAGCCTGGCGCGCCAGTGAAGTGGAAGTTCTCGCCCAAGCCGTCACCGGCCAGCCAGGGCGTCGCCTGCTGCGACGTGGTCAACCGCGGCGCCGTGTTCTGGAACGGCAAGGTGATCATGAACACCCTGGACGGCTACACCATCGGGGTGGACGCCGCCTCGGGCCAGGAGCTGTGGCGGACCAAGCTGGGGGACATCAACCGCGGCGAGACCATCACGATGGCCCCGCTCGTGGTGAAGGGCAAAGTCCTGGTCGGCAACTCCGGCGGCGAGTTCGGGGTTCGCGGATGGATCACGGCCCTGAACGCCGACACGGGCCGCATCGCCTGGCGCGCCTATCACACCGGTCCGGATCGGGACGTGCTGATCGGGCCGGACTTCAAGCCGTTCTACGACATGGATCGGGGCAAGGACCTGGGGCTGACCAGCTGGCCCGCGGACGCCTGGCGGACGGGCGGCGGGACGGTCTGGGGCTGGATCTCCTACGACCCCGAGCTCGACCTGATCTTCTACGGCACGGGCAACCCTGGTCCGTGGAACGCCGAACAGCGGCCAGGCGACAACAAGTGGACCAGCGGCGTCTTCGCCCGCGATCCCGACACCGGCCAGGCGAAGTGGTTCTACCAGACCTCCCCGCACGACGCGCACGACTACGACGGGATCAACGAGAACCTGCTGCTGGAGCTGCCGATCGGCGGCCAGACGCGCAAGGTGATCGCCCGGCCCGAGCGCAACGGCTATCTCTACATCCTGGACCGTGCGACAGGCGAAGTGCTGTCGGCGGAGCCGTTTTCGCACATCAACTCCAGCTATGGCGTCGACCTGAAGACCGGCCGGCTGAAGGTCAACCACGAGAAGGTCCCGCAGCAGGGCAAGGTGATCCGCGACATCTGCCCTGTGGCCTCCGGCGCCAAGGACTGGAACCCGTCGGCCTTCTCCCCGCGGACGGGCCTCATCTACATCCCGCACGCCAACCTCTGCATGGACTGGGAGAACGTCGAGGCGAACTACATCGCCGGGACGCCCTATGTGGGCGCGGAGGTGCGCTTCAAGCCTCGCCCGGGCGGCAACCGCGGCCTGTTCACGGCCTGGGACCCGGTCAAGAAGGCGGTGGCCTGGCAGATCAAGGAAGACCTGCCGCTGTGGTCCGGCGCGGTCGCGACCGCCGGCGACGTGGTGTTCTACGGGACCATGGACGGCTGGTTCAAAGCCGTGGACGCCCGCAGCGGCAAGCCCCTGTGGCAGTTCAAGACGGAGTCCGGGATCATCGGCCAGCCGGTCGTCTATCGCGGGCCGGACGGACACCAGTACGTGGCGATCCTCTCAGGGGTCGGCGGATGGGCCGGGGCGATCGTGTCCAACGACCTGGATCCGCGAGATCCGACGGCGGGCCTGGGCTTTGTCGGCGCCATGGCCGACCTGAAGCAGAAGACCACGGCGGGCGGGTCGCTCTACGTCTTCTCGCTGCCGCACTGACGCCATGCGCCGCATCCTGATCTGCGCACTAGCCCTGGCCGCATGCGCCTGCAGCCGTCCCGCGCCGACGACGCCGCACACCATCTACGTCTCGGATGAGCAGGCCGACGTGATCCACGTGGTCGACGGCAAGACGCTGGCGCCCGTCGGACGCATCCCGGTTGGAGACCGGCCAAGGGGCCTGGGCCTTTCGCCCGATGGCAAGACGCTGTTCGTGGCGGTCAGCGACGACAACCGCATCGCCATGATCGACGTGGCGACGCGGCAGGTGCGCGGGACCCTCGACTCCGGCCCCGACCCCGAGCGGTTCGCCATCAGCCCCGACGGCGGCATGCTCTATGTCGCCAACGAAGACGACGGGGAGGTCAGCTTCCTGCAGGTCGCGGCCAACCGGATCGTCAACAAGACCCAGGTGGGCCCCGAGCCCGAGGGCATGGCGGTAAGCCCCGATGGCCGGCTGGTGATCTGCACGTCCGAGGCCGCGAGCCTCGTCCACTTCATCGACGCGGCGACGGGCAAGCTGCTGGACAGCGTCCTCGTGGGCGCGCGCCCCCGGGATGCGGTGTTCAGCCCCGATGGGACGCGGCTCTGGGTGACATCGGAATCGCGGGCCAGCGTGGCGGTGTTCGATGTGGCGAGCCGGCGCATCCTGCACACCATCGACCTGAAGAAGGCCGACCCGCCGCCGAACGTCCAGGCTGTCGGCCTGGCCATGGCCCGGGACGGCGGCAAGGTCTACGCCGCCTTGGGCCGCGGCAATCATGCCATCGAGATCGACACCCGCACCTTCGAAATCCTTCGCCGCTTCAAGACGGGCTTCCGCAACTGGGGCCTTGGCCTGTCGCCGGATGACCGGCGGCTTTATGCGGCGAGCGGCCTGTCGGGCGACCTGACGGTTGTGGACCTGACGAGCGGCAAGACCATCAAGCGGGTCAAGCTCGACGGCCGGCCGTGGGGCGTCGCGGTGGCGCCGTGATGCGCTTGCTGACCGTCCTGCTATGCCTGACCACGCTCGCCGGCTGTGCGCGCGAGCCGAAGGCGCTGCGGGTCTGCGCCGATCCCAACAACCTGCCCTTTTCCAACCGGGCCGGCGAAGGGTTCGAGAACAAGCTGGTGGAGCTCGCCGCCAAGGAGCTTGGCCGCAAGGTCGAGTACACCTGGTGGGCGCAGCGCCGCGGCTATGTCCGCAACACGCTGAAGGACGACCGCTGCGACGTGTGGCCGGGCGTGGCCACTCAGGTGGAGATGCTCGCCACCACGCGGCCGTACTACCGCTCCAGCTATGTGTTTCTCAGCCGAGCGGACCGGAGCCTGGACATCCGCTCGTTCGATGATCCGCGGCTGAAGACCCTGACGGTCGGCGTGCAGATGATCGGCGACGACGCCGCCAACACGCCGCCGGCCCATGCGCTGGCGCGGCGCGGGATCATCGGCAATGTCCGCGGCTACATGCTCTATGGCGACTACAGCCAGCCGAACCCGCCGGCCGCCATCGTGCAGGCGGTGGACCGTGGCGACATCGACGTGGCCGTGGTCTGGGGCCCGCTGGCTGGGTACTTCGCGAGCAAGGCGGCCCATCCGATGCGGCTGGAGCCGGTGACGCCGTGGCTGGACGGGCCGCAGTGGCCGATGATGTTCGACGTCTCCATGGGCGTACGGCGGGAAGACGCCGAGCTGCGTGAGGCCCTCGACCGGGTGCTGGAGCGGCGGGCCGGCGAGATCTCCCGACTGCTGCAGGCCTACCACGTGCCGGTCATGCAGGACCCCGTCGGGCGGTAAGAGCGCTTCATCCCTCCGCCTGCGCAGGCTATGGCGGCGCCATGAACCGGACCATCCTCCTGGAGGCGCCGTGGCGGGAGCCTGCGGCGGTGCTGTCGGCCCTGGCGGACCGGCCGTGGACGATCGGCTTCCTGTCCGGCGGGCCGGGCGCGCGATGGTCCTATGTGGCCAGTGAGCCGGAAGCGGTGCTCGTGGTCGAGCCGCAGGATGCGACGGACGCCTTCGCCGCGCTGCGGGGCTTGGCGCGGGAGGGTGAACTGGCGGAGGGCGGGCCGCCCTTCCAGGGAGGCGTCGCGGGCCTTCTCAGCTACGACCTGGCGGACCGGATCGAGGTGCTGGACCTGCCGCGGCTGCCCGGCTGGCCGGATCTTGCCTGCGCCAGGTACGCCCGCCTGCTCGCCTTCGACCACGAAACGGGGCGGGTGCAGGCGATCGGCCGAGGCGAGACGGCGGCCGAGGCGTCGAGCAACGCGGCGGCCGCCCGGGCGTGGCTCGATCTGGAGCCGCCGGTTCTTGCCAGTTTCAGCGCAAACCTGAGCTCCGACAACGGGCCCGCCTACGAGCGCGCGGTGGCCGAGGTGGTGGAGCGCATCCGGGCGGGGGAGATCTTCCAGGCCAACATCGCCCGGCGGTGGCTGGGCGGCATGGAGAGCGCCGACGCGCCAGCCGAGCTTCTGATGAGACTTGCGGCGGCGAGCCCCTCCCCGTTCGCCGCTTTCCTTCGCCTGCCCGAGGCGGCTTTGGTGTCCAACTCTCCCGAGCGGTTCGTGCAGGTGCGGCCGGTGGAGGGACGGCTGCTCGCGGGCACCGAGCCGATCAAGGGCACCGCGCCGCGGGGCGCTGACGCCGAGCAGGACCGTCAGCTGGCTGATGCGCTGTTGGCGTCGATCAAGGATCGGGCCGAAAACCTGATGATCGTGGACCTGATGCGCAACGATCTGGCGCGGGTCTGCGAGCCGGGCACGGTGACGACGCCGGAGCTGTTCCGGCTCGCCAGCTTCGCCAACGTCCATCATCTGGTGTCGAGGGTGGAAGGCCGCCTTTCGCCCAATCGCGACGCCATCGACCTTCTGCAGGCGGCGTTTCCGCCAGGCTCCATCACCGGGGCGCCCAAGGTTCAGGCGATGAAGGTCATCCGCGATCTGGAAGCCCCGCGCGGTCCGTTCTTTGGATCGCTGTTCCACCTGGGCGTCGACGGCGCCTTGGACTCAAGCGTCCTGATCCGGACAGCCGGCCTTCTTCGCAGGCAAGGCGGCTGGCACGTGGAGGTGCGCGCCGGCGCCGGCATTGTGGCCGACAGTCAGCCCTCAGCGGAGCGCGTGGAGACGGAGGCCAAGGTGTCGGCCCTTGCCCGGGCCGTGAAAGGCTAGGCGGCGCTCCGCAGGGGAACGTCGGGCGCTGCGGCCCGGGCCAGCGCCCGGATCACGTAGGCGGCGGCCACCGCCTTGGTCGGCGCGCGGCCGGTGTCCTGGACCTGGCCCGCGAGGTCGAACGTCGTCCAGTTCCAGCCTTCCTCCGTCCACCGGATGCGGTAGCCAAAAGCGGCGTCGTTCTGGGCGCTCATGTCCAAACTCCAGGCAAACACGAGCCTCTTCAACGGCATGGCCGTGAATTCGTTCCGGCGGGCGGAACCCGGCGGAATCCTGGCCAGGAACTCGCCTTCCAGGCGCAGAGACAGCGGCGCATCCGGCGCTTCAAGAACTCACACTTGCGATGTCGCCCGGCCGACATTGCGAACACCTGCCCAGAGCTGCGCTTCAGTCTACGGATTAACCGATCGGTTCATTTCGAATTCTCTCCGGGCGTTGCGGAGATTGCCCTCGTACGCAGCGACAAGCCCAATTCTTTCGCGAATGTTGGAACCTTCGCCGATCATTGGTGTTTGTCATTCGCGCGCCAGTCCAGGCGCCGCGATTCTGCTAAACTCCGAGTTGCGTCTGTCGCTGACGGGGCTAGGCTGGGTCCATAAGGGCGCGGTTGCCGGGAACAACCGCACAACCAGTTTGGGGGGACACCGGATGACGGGCCGGTTCAAACCTCGCATCGCGCCAAGGCCGCTGGATGCGGTGGTGCGCCGTATGCGAACTCTCGCACTGCTGTCGGAACAGGAACAGGACCTCGTCCGCAACCTCAGCGACCGACGCGAGCGCCACATGGCCGGCGAAGAGCTGGTCGGCGAAGGCCAGACCGGTCGGCGGGCGCGCTTCGTGGTTTCCGGATGGGCGTGCAACCAGCGGGTCCTGCCCGACGGCCGCCGCCAGATCTTCGGCTTCCTCTTGCCCGGCGACTGCTTCAACGTCTGCGAACGCCCCGCCCCGCCCGCCCTGTGCAGCACGGTGGCGCTGACGGCCCTGGAGACGGTGGACGCCGAACCTCTGCTCGAGGCGGCCAATCGCGGTGAAGCGCCGAGCCTGGCCCGCGCCCTCGCGGTTGCGCGGCAGGTCGAACAGGCCCTTCTGCTCGATCACATGGTCCGCCTGGGCCGGCAGACGGCTTACGAGCGGGTCGCTCACTTCCTGCTCGAGCTGCAGCGCCGCCTGGAGATCGCCGGCCTGGGCGACAGCCAGCGCTTCCCGCTGCCGCTGACCCAGGAGATCCTGGCCGACGCGCTGGGCCTCAGCATCGTGCACGTCAATCGCACCCTGCAGCAGCTGCGGCGCGAACGGCTGATCGAGCTTCGGTCGGGCGTGGCCATCCTGCTGCAGCCCGATCTGCTGGCCAGCATCTCCGATTTCCGCCCCACCACGCCGACCAACGCCCTGCGCCGGCCGGCCTGATCGGGGCCCCTCGCCTGCCTAGCCCGTGTTGCGCAGGCCGGCGGCGACGCCGTTGATGGTCAGGTGGATGCCTTCGCGCACCGCAGCGGCGTCATCGCCGCGACGGCGCCGGCGGATCAGCTCGATCTGCAGGTGGTTCAGCGGATCGATGTAGGGCAGCCGCGAGCGGATGATCTCGGCCAGATCGGGGTTCTTCTCCAGCAGACTGGACTGGCCGGTGATTTCCAGCAGGGCGTCGAGCGTGCGGCCCCATTCCGCGCGGATTTGCCCGAACACGTGCTCGGCCAGGGCGCGGTCCTCCACCAGCCCCGCGTAGCGGCCCGCGATAGCGAGGTCGCCCTTGGCGAGAACCATCTCCATGTTGGCCAGGGTGGTCCGGAAGAAGGGCCAGCTCTCGTAGAGCTCCTTCAGCTGAGACATGGGCGCGCCGGAGGCGTTCACCGCCGAGCCAAAGCCGAACCAGCCCGGCAGCATGGCGCGCGACTGGGACCAGGAGAAAACCCACGGGATCGCCCGCAGTCCCTGGATGCTGCGGCTCGCCTGGCGGGAGGTCGGGCGGCTGCCGATGTTCAGGTCGGCGATTTCGCTGATCGGAGTGGCCGCGAAGAAGTAATCCACGAAGCCCGGGGTGTCGTAGACCAGCGCGCGATAGGCGCCCATCGCCTCGCGGGCCAGGGCGTCCATGGCCTTGCTGTGCGGCGCGGCCAGATCGCCAGCGTCCTTGCGGAAGGAAGCCAGCACCACGCCGGCGGTCAGCGTCTCGAGACTTTGGCGCGCCAGTTCCGGATCGGCGTACTTGTTGGCGACCACCTCGCCCTGCTCGGTCACGCGGATGCGGCCGCCGATTGTCCCTTGCGGCTGGGCGAGCAAGGCCTCGAAGCTGGAACCGCCGCCGCGGCCCACCGCGCCGCCACGGCCATGGAACAGCTGCAGGCGCAGGTTCTCGCCGCGCACCACCGACGCCAGGGCGCGGGACGCCTTGTGCAGTTCCCACGTGGAGGTGAGATAGCTGCCGTCCTTGTTGGAGTCGGAGTAGCCGATCATCACTTCCTGCAGCCCAGGGGCGGCGAGCAGCTTGCGGATCAGCGGCATGGACAGGTAGCGCGCCATGGTCTTGGGCGCATCGCGCAGGTCGCCGATGGTCTCGAACAACGGCTCGGCGAAGATCTCGGCGCGCGGCGGATCGCCCGGCGTGAACAGGCCCACTTCCTTGAGCAGGATGTAGACTTCCAGCAGGTCCGACACCGAAGTGGTGTTGGAGACGATGTAGGCGCGGATGGCGTCGGGCCCGTAGTTACGCTTGACCTCGGCTGCCGTTTTCAGGGTCTCGAGCTCGCGCGCCGTCTCTTCCGTGTAGGCAGCGAAGGGCGTCGACAGCAGGCGGCCGTGGCTGAGCTCGCGCGTCAGCAGCTCGCAGCGCTGGCCCTCATCCAGGGACTCGTAGTCCCCGGCGACGCCGGCCGTCTTCAGCAGCTCGGCGACGACGCGGGCGTGGACGGCCGAGTTCTGGCGCATGTCGAGGGTGGCCAGATGGAAGCCGAAGATGTCGATGGCGCGGATCAGGTCGGGCAGCGGGCCTTGGGCGAAGGCCGGCCCATGCTCCCGCAGGAGCGAGTCCAGCACCACCTGCAGTTCGGCCTTCAGCTCCTCGGGCCCGGCGTAGGGCTCCGCGGAGGTGCTGGTCGGGCGCGGCGGCGCCTCGCCGGTCAGGCGCGGATAGGTCGCCGCGAGGCGGGCGTAGATGCCGGTCAGAGCGCGGCGGTAGGGCTCGTCGGTACGATGAGGCGAGTCGTCGTTGGCCTTCTCGGCCAGCGCCTTCAGCTCCGGCGTGACCTCGGCCAGCCCCTGCGAGATCGACAGTTCTGCGCCGAGGGCATGCACCTGATTCAGGTACATGCGCAGCGCCGCCCTTGACTGCCGTGAGAGAGCCCGGCGCATCACCTCGGCGGTGACGAACGGGTTGCCGTCGCGGTCGCCGCCGACCCAGGAGCCGATGCGCAGGAAGCTCGGCAGGTCGTCCGTGCCTTCGAGCACCTCGCCCCAGTGGCCGTACAGCTTCGGCAGTTCGGCCAGGAAGCTGCGCTCGAAGTAAGAGACGGCGTTCTCGATCTCGTCAGCCACGGCGATCTTGACGCTGCGCAGCAGGCGGGTGCGCCAGAAGATCGACACCTCACGCACCAGCTCCTTCTCGATCGCCGCGCGGTCGGAGTCGGTGCGCGCGTGATCGAACGAGTCCAGGTGACGGGCGATGGCGCTTTGACGGTCCAGCACGCTCTTGCGGCGCACCTCGCTGGGGTGGGCGGTGATCACCGGCGCGATCAACGCGTTTTCCAGGAGCGCCCGAACCTCAGCGGGCTCGACCCCGTCCGCCTTCAGGCTGCGCAGGGCACCGGCCAGGGTGTCGAACCTTGCGTCCCCTGCCCTCCCCCGCCGACGCTGGATCTGGTCCTCGGCGACATTGGTGATCTGCAGGAAGCAGGCGAAGGAGTGGGCGAACCGGACAGTTTCCTCCAGGCTCAGCGAGCCGAGCCGTTCCGCCATCAGTCGGGCCGCTTCTTCCGTACCCTCGCGGTGGAAGGCGACGGAGGCCTGGCGGATGTCCTCGATCTGGTTGAACACCGCCTCGCCGTCCTGCACGCGAATGACGTCGCCGAGCACGCGGCCCAGGAAGCGGACGGTGGAGCGGAGCTGATCGGGGAGCGACTGAGTCATGGCGCACGCACAAGCCACGAAGCGAAAGCTGCGTCATCTGGTTTCGAGAACCTCGGTCGGCGATAGTTCGCCGGCGCAGCTTGGAGGTCACGCATGACGCCCGACGAGGCCCTGGCCCGGATCCGACGCTATGACGGACGGCTGAAGGCCTTCGTGCGAGTCTTCGACCCGCCGCTGGCGGGCGAGGACGGCGACGGCCCGACCTTCGCCGTCAAGGACCTGATGGATGTGGAGGGCGTCCCCACCGGAGGCGGCGCCCAGGTGCCGGTGGAGCCCAACCCGCCCTGCCATGCGGCGGTGGTCACACGCCTGCTGCAGGCGGGCTGGAGCGCCATCGGCAAGACCCACACCGTTGAGCTCGCCTACGGCGGATGGGGCACCAACCGAGCAGTCGGCGCGCCGTGGAATCCGTGGGACGCGGCGACGCACCGGGCGCCCGGGGGATCGTCCTCCGGTTCGGCCGTCGCAGTGGCGGCCGGGCTTTGCGATGCCGCGCTCGGGTCCGACACCGGCGGTTCGGTGCGCATCCCCGCCGCCTTGTGCGGCGTGGTGGGACTGAAGCCAGGACGCGGGCTGGTCAGCCTGCGCGGCGTCCACCCCTTGAGCCCCGCGCTGGATACGGTGGGCGCACTTGCCCGTTCGGTGGCGACAGCGGCGCGCATGCTGGCGATCATTTCCGGGCCGGATGACGCGGCGGCCGAGCGCGGCCCGTTCGACGCGGAAGCCGCCCTTTCGGCGGACGCGCGCGGCCGCAGACTGGCCGCCATTCCGCTGGCGGATCTGGGCGACGTCGATCCGGAGGTGGCCCGTCTCTACGAAGCGGCCATCGACCGCTTTCGCAGCACAGGCGTGGAGATCGACATGGTCACTCCGGCGCGGTCGCTGGAGCAGTCTTTCGGACCCAACGGCATGCTGATGGCCGGCGAGGGTTGGCGCATCTGGCGTGATCGTATCGAGCGCCATTCGGACGTCATGGACCCCTGGATCGTACGCAGGTTCCGCGCGGGACGCAGCTTCAGCGACCGGCAGATCGAGGCCGCGCACGCTCGGCGGGCGGAAGACCAGGACGAGTTCCACGCCTGGATGGGGCAGTTCGATGGATTGCTCAGCCCCACCTGCCCGATCCCGGCGCCCCCGCTCGACGAGGTGGACGAGACCATCTCGCCGCTGAGCCGCCTGACCCGCGCCGCCAACTATCTGGATCTGCCCGGGGTCAGCGTGCCCTGCGGACTGACCAGCCAAGGGCTGCCGGTGGGACTGCAGATCCTGGGGCGGCCGCGAGACGAGGCCGGCGTGGTGACCCTGGCGGCCGCGTTCGAAGCCGTGTCCGGCTGGGACGGACGCTCGCCCGATCTGTCAGGGTTCGAAGCCTAGTCGGTGCGCAGGGCCGGCGCAGGCCGCCGCGATAGCGCCTGAAATGCGGCCAGCAGCCCCCCGAGGCTCGCCGCCAGCGCCGCCGCGCCCAGAAGCGCGGCGACACCCGACCAGTCCACGCTCCACTCCGCCTCGAACACCTTGACCACCACCGGCCAGGCCGCCGCATACCCAAGCCCCACGCCGGCAGCGCCTGCCAGTAGCCCCACCGCGCCGTACTCGAAGACATAGGCTGTGAGGATCTGTCCTCGGGAAGCGCCCAGCACCTTGAGGATGGCCGCCTCTCGCGTTCGCTCGCGCGCACGGGCCGCGATGGCCCCGGCCAGCACCAACAGGCCCGCCAGAGCGGCCACCGCAGCGGCGGACCGGATCGCGAGCGCCAGCCGGTCGAACAGCTCCACCGCAGCCTCGAGCTGTTCGCGCACCGAGATGACGTCCACCTCCGGGAAGTCGCGCCCGAGCGCGCGGATGATGGCGCTTTCCTGGGCCCGAGACGCCTTGGCGATGGCGACGTGCCGAAGCTCCGCCCCCTCGAACGCGGACGGGGTGAGGATCACAGGAAAGCTTGGGCCGAAGGATCCGAACTCCACCTTCCTCAGAGCCGCAACCCGAGCTTCGATGTCGCGCCCGAGCACCGACAAGGTGATGGTGTCGCCGACCCGCACGCCGCCGCCGCGGGCCATGTCCTCTTCCAGAGCAACGAGCGGCGGACCCCGGTAGTCAGCCGGCCACCAGCGCCCCTCGGTGACCGCCGCTGCGGCGGGTTCGGGACCGATCGCTGAGAGCGTGACGTCCGCGTCGTAGGCCCAGCGCTCGCCCGGCGCGATGCGCGCTGGATTCACAGGCGCCCCACGGATGGCCGCGATCCGGCCGGTGACCATGGGCGCGCGGAGGTACGTGTCCTCACGCAGAGGCGCTCCCACCGCCTGCCGCACGGCGGCGTCGAAGGCCTCGGCCCGCTCGCCAGGGATATCGGTGAAGACCAGCGCGGGCGCGGTGCGCGGGGCGACGTCTCCGACCTGATGCAGGAGGCTGGACTGGATCAGCACCACCGCGGCCAGCAAAGCGACACCCAGACCGATCGCCGGCGCGGCGGTTCGGGCGGCGGACCTGGGGCCCGCCAGGTTGGCGAGACCGATCCGCAGGGCGCCGCGCGCGAAGCCCCGCGCACGGCCGGCGACAGCTGCCGCACCCCAGCCCATGAGCCACAGCAAGGCGAAGGCGATGGCGACGCCGCCGATCATCCCGGCCGCCGCGAGGGGCGTGGGCGCGCCGATCACGGCCAGGGCGGCCAAGCCTGCGCCCGCCAGGATCGCGCCCACCAGCTCCGGCCCAAAACGCAAGCCGCCGGCGAGTTCGCGACGGAAGAGGCTGGCGGGCGGCGTCGCACGGGCTCTCCCCAGCGGAGCCAGGGAGAAGGCCGACGCTGCGAGCAGGCCGAAGGCGGCCGCCTTGAGCAAGGGTGCGGGATAAACGCGGAACAGGGCCGGCACGGGCAGTTGATCCTGGACAAGCCGCCCCACAAGCAGGGGCGCCAGGGCGCCGACCGCCAGGCCGATGGCCACGCCCAAACCCGCCAGCACGCCGATCTGGATCAGGTACAGGTTGCGGACGAGAGCTCCGTCGGCGCCCAGCGCCTTCAAGGCGGCGATGGAAGGCTTTCGCTGCTCCAGATAGGCGCTGACGGCCCCGAACACGCCAAGCCCGCCGGCGACAAGCGACGCCAGACCGATGAAACCCAGGAAGTACTCCAGGCGATCGATCATCCGGCCCAGGCCGGGCGTCGCGTCCTGGCGATCCCGCACCCGGTAGGAGCCGCTCATGACCCGAGTGATCGCGCTGCGCGCCTGCGGGACGTCCGTTCCGGCAGCCAGGGAGATCCGGGCGGTCTCCCCGAACGGGAGGCCCGGCGCAAGGAAGCCGCCCTGCTCCACCGCCTGCCGGCTGGCGAGGACCCGCAGGCCCAGCGCGAACCCGCGGGACAGGCGGTCGGGCTCCTCAAGAAGGATGGCGCGGGCGCTCACCGGAAGGTTGCCCACTATGAACCGGTCGCCCAGCTTGAGGCCGAGGCGGTCCAGGACAGCCTGTTCCACGGCCACACCTGCGGCTCCGTCGCGGAAGGCCAGCGCCTCGGCCAGAGAGGCGGCGCCAGAGATCTCAACCTGGCCGGCCAGGGGGTAATTGGAGCCAACGCCGCGCAGCTCGACCAGGCGTCGCTCTCCGGACGGCGCTTCGGCCATCGCCCGGGTGACGACGGCGTAGGAGACCTCGCCCTGGCGTTGGAGGCCGGCGCGCTCGGCGGCCGTGAAGCCCCGCTCGCGCAGGCTGACGGCGAGATCGCCGCCGAGGATCTCCCGGGCGTGAACCGCCAGGCCCTGCCGGAACGCCTCGGCCGTCGAGCCGGCGGATGCGATCGCGGCGACGCCGAGCGCGAGGCAGGCCAGGAAGATCCGGAACCCGCGAACGCCGGCCCGCAGCTCGCGCACGGCGAACCGCAGCGAAAGAGGGGTCATGCAGCCACGGCTCCCGCGGCCAGTCGCACCGTCCGTCCAGCCCGGCGGGCCAGGGCTTCGTCGTGGGTGACCAGCACAAGGGCGGCGCCCGTCTGGCTGACGAGCTCGAACATCAGATCCGCCACCCGCGCGGCGTTGGCCGCGTCGAGGTTGCCTGTCGGCTCGTCCGCGAACAGCAGCGCCGGTCGACCGGCCAGCGCCCGCGCCAGGGCCACGCGCTGCTGCTCGCCGCCGGAGAGCTGGTGGGGATAGTGGTGCATCCGGGCCGAAAGGCCGACGCGGTCCAGCCAGTCGCGCGCGGTTCGATCCGCCTGCCGCACGCCGGCGATCTCCAGCGGCGCCGCGACGTTCTCCACCGCCGTCATGTTCGGCAGGAGGTGGAAGCTCTGGAAGACAAGGGACACGCGTCCACGCCGCAGGCGCGCGCGGCCGTCCTCGTCGAGGCTGGCGAGATCTTGTCCGAAGAGCCGCACGCGGCCTTGGGTCGGCCGCTCCAGGCCGGCAGCCAGGGAGATCAGCGACGACTTGCCGGAACCGGAGGGGCCCAGCAGGGCCAGTTGCTCGCCGGTCGCCACGTTCAGGTCCAGGCCGCGGAGGATTTCCACCGGGCCTGCTGGCGAAGGCAAGGTGAGGCCGACCTGTTCCAGGACGAGCGGATCGACGGGCGCGTCTGGCAAGCGGACCTCTGCGTTGTGGGAAGTTCAGGTCACCCTAGATAGGAAGCCGAATGGCTGAAACATCCGACTTCTCCACCACACGACGGACCTTGCTGGCGGCGGGCCTGGCCGTCTGGCCGGTGACCGCCCTCGCCGCCCGCGGCAAGGTGGTGACCATGCTGGGTGACTCCATCACCGCGGGCCTGGGCCTGCCGGCGGCGGCGGCTCTGCCGAACCAGCTGCACCTGGCGCTCGAGCGAATGGGCGTTGCGAACGTCGTGCGGGGCGCGGGCGTAAGCGGCGACACCACGGCCGGCGGCGCCTCGCGGGTCAACTTCAGCGTCCAGCCGGACACCAGCGTGTGCGTGGTGGCTCTGGGCGGCAATGACCTGCTGCGCGGCATCGATCCGCGGACCAGCCGCGCCAACCTCGAGCGCATCCTGACCCGCCTCCGGGCGCGGCGCATGGGCATCGTGCTGGCCGGCATCGCGGCGCCGCCGGAGATCGGCCGAAACTATGCGCGGGACTTCAACGCCATCTTCCCCGCCCTGGCTCGGCAGTACGGCGCGGCGCTCTATCCGGATCTTCTGGCGGGCGTGGGCCGCAGGCGGGCGCTGAACCAGCCGGACGGGATCCATCCCAACGCCGAGGGGGTGAAGATCATCGCGCGCGGGCTTGCGCCCGTCGTTGCGAAAGCTCTGGCGGCGCGCCCGTAGGGCAGGCTCAGCTCGGCGGGCCTCTCAGCCGGGCGCCCGAGCGGGCCAGGACGAACCAGGCGGCGATCGCCCAGGCGGCGCCGACACACCAGCCGCCGAGGACGTCCGTGGGCCAGTGGACGCCGAGATAGACGCGGCTGAAGCCCACGCCGACCACCACCAAACCCGCGGTGATGAAGATCATGATCTTGGTGGCGCGCCGCGCTTCGAGGCTGGCGATCAGCACGGCCAGCGTCAGGTAGGTCGCCGCAGCGAGCATCGAGTGGCCGCTGGGAAAGCTGCCCGAGTAGACGTAGCTGCCGTGGGACACAAGGTCGGGCCGGGGACGGGCGTAGACGAGCTTCAACGCCTCGCTGCAGAACTGAGCCAGCAGCACCGTGCCGGCCATCACTGCGGCATGCCGGGGCCTGCGGTGAAACAGGAAGATCAACACGGCCAGCACCGTGACCAGCGTCAGAACGGTGAAGCCGCCAATGGCGGTCACGTCGCGCATGGACTCTTCGAAGGTGCGCGAGCCGATCGGGTCGTTGGGATCGGCCGGATTGCGCAAGGACAGCAGGATCTGCCGATCGAGGGCGTCCGTATCGCCCTCGCTCACTTCAGATGCGACGTTCAGGAAGGCCCAAACCGCCGTCGCGAAGACCAGCAGCAGAAGGAGGGCCCGGCTCTCGATGCGGCGGAGCAGGCCGATGAGGCCGGGCGCTGGGATCTTCAGTAGGAACCTCGACGGGAGAGAACCGCAGGAACAGTCGCCGCCAGAACGTAGGCGTCGAGCAGGAAGTTGCGACGCTTGGCGTAGACGCAGTCCATAGCGACGCGCTGGGTGTAGGTGGTGTCGTTGCGCCCGCTCACCTGCCAAAGGCCGGTGATGCCCGGCTTGACGGTGCAGTACTGGCGGAAGCGGCGGCCGTACTTGGCGATCTCCGCCTCCACGATGGGACGGGGGCCGACCAGGCTCATTTCACCGCGCAGCACGTTGAACAGCTGCGGCAGCTCATCGAGGCTGGACTTGCGCAGGAAGGCGCCGAGACGCGTCACGCGAGGATCGTTGCGCAGCTTGTGGTCCTTCTCCCACTCCGCGCGAGCGACGGGGTCGGTGGAAAGCAGCTTGGCGAGCCGCTCTTCGGCGTCCGCCGCCATGCTGCGGAACTTGAAGCAATAGAAGTAGCGACCATTCCGCCCGATGCGTCGGTGGGCGAACAGCACGGGGCCGCCGTCCTGCGCATAGACTGCGATCGCAACGGCGATCATCAGGGGCGCAAGGAAGATGAGGGCGGCCAGAGCGACCAGTATGTTCATCGACGAGGTCAGCGCCTGGTCGAGGGACAGGCTCGTCGGCGGCCCTGAAGGACGCGCGACTGCCCGCGGTGCGTAGGTGAGTTCTGACATCGGGGCTCAATCGGAAGCACGCTTGGCAAGGCCTGTCCTTGCCGAGACGGGCCATCAACCAGTGGCCAAGCCTACGGTTCCGCCCCGAAAACAACAAAATCTCGCTTGGCGCAGATGGCGCCTCAGAAGTGGGCGCAAGCGCCTGCGCCGAGGCTACGCTTGCAGCCACGGGTGGAGGTATTCTGCTGATTTTTCAGTGGAAATCATGAAACGACGCACGCCGTGAGTGCGTCATTTCGCAAGGCCTGCCTTCTACAGAGAAGCTAGAAAATCTTTGCGTCGGGAGAGGCGAAGGAACGGCTCTCGCGCAGCAGCCGATCGATAGCGGCCTTTGCCAGGTCACGGCTCTGGTCGGCGCCTCGGCCAACCGTGACGCCGTCCTCATCGTAGACGCTCCAGCGCCAACCGTTCTCAGCCTGGCTGAGCGAATAGGCGAACAACGGCTCCTGCATGACGACAACTCCGGGTACTTACGAGCACACCAACAAGCGACGCGTAGTCGGAGTTTCGCGGCGCCAAATGTTTTTCGCAAGTGCGAGATGCCGAGGCGAGCGCCAGTCCCGCCAGCCGCAGGCGGGTAGGTCAATTGTCAGGCGCCGTTGCATCGCTACAGCGGCCGTCAGGGCGTCGGCCAGTCACAAACCGATGATCTGCCGTGCAGCTTGACTGAATTCCGCTGCAGCGCGGGAACAGCTTCCACCATGAGGGAGTTGGTTGGCCGCGGCAGAAGGTTTCAAGCCAGCCGCAATCGTCTGGTCGCGATTTTGGAGTCAACCACATGCGTAGGCGTCTGCCCTCGCTCGTCGCCGCGGCGCTTATCGCGTCTGCGGCTTCGCCGGCGTTCGCCGGCGGTCCGCCCTTGCCACCGCCGGACACGGTGACGCGAGCCTCGCTCGCCGCCGTCGACTACCGGATCGGGCCCCAGGACACCCTGGACATCAACGTCTCGCAGGTGCCCGACCTGACCCGCACGGTTCAGGTCGACACCAGCGGCCGCGTGCTGCTGCCCATGGTGGGCCAGATGCCCGCTGCTGGCCGCACGCCCGCCGAGCTGTCCGACGACATCGCAACGGCGCTCAAGGCCAAGTACATGAAGGACCCGCAGGTGGTGGTCACCGTCAAGGAGGCCCAAAGCCAGCGGGTGACCATCGACGGCGCGGTCAACGCACCGGGCGTGTACCCCCTGACCGGCCCGACCACCCTGATCCAGGCGGTGTCGCTGGCGAAGGGCCCCGATCCCAAGCTCGCCAACGTCAAGCGCGTGGCGGTCTTCCGGCAGGTCGGAGGCGAGCGCCGCAGCGCCTTCTACGACCTCAGCCAGATCCGCTCGGGCAAGGCTCAGGACCCGCAGGTCTATGGCAACGACATCATCGTCGTCGACACCTCCGGCGGGAAGTCCTTCATCCAGAACTTCCAGGGCGTCTCCGGCCTGGTGGGGATGCTGATCCGCCCGTTCTAAGGGCGCCCGTCGCGTTTTGCGGTCCCTTCGTCGGCGGCCCGGTTCCATGGCGGAACCCGGCCCCTGCGAAGGGATTATTGGCGAAGCTAGTTTCCGTTTGTGGGTGGGGCCTGGGGGCCCGTGTTGGAGAGCGCGCAATGAGAGGGTTTCCAAGCCCCTGCGCGCCGACGCCGGACCGGGGCCATATCGGCCTCCGGACCTCCACCCTGCCGCACGTCTGATCGCAGGTCCAAGATGAACAACCTTATCCCGATCTCGCACGAGCTGCCCGTGGCGCACCCCGGGCAAGCGTTCCGGCCGATCGAACCGGAACGCATGCACCTGCGTCAGCTGTTCGGCATCCTCCTGCAGCGGGCCAAGCTCGGGCTGGGCGTCGCCGGCCTGGTGTTCGTGCTGGTGCTGATCGCCTTCGCCACGAAGACGCCGGTCTACAGCGCCTGGGGCTCGGTGGTGATCGACCCCAAGCAGCAGAACCTCGCCAGCGTGCAGCAGCCGAACGGCGCGCCCGCCGACACCAGCGCGGTGGACACTCAGGTGGAGATCCTGCGCTCTCGAGCCGTTGCTGAGCGCGTGGTGCGCAAGCTGCAGCTCTGGAACGATCCAGAATTCAACTCGGCCATGGCGCCCGGCATGTTCGGCCTGACGCCGGCCAAGCCGCCGATCGCCAACCCCAGCAAGGAACTGGTGGAACGCACCACTGAAGCGGTGCTGTCGCGGATGTGGGTCCGCCGCGCGGGCCTGACCTACGTGGTCCAGGTCGGCTTCAACTCCACCTCGCCGGAAAAGGCCGCTCTGGCAGCCAACACGGTGATGGACAGCTACCTTCAGCTCCAGCTGGACGAGAAGCTGAACGCGGTGACGCGGGCCAACAGCGAACTGGGCCAAAGCCTGGAGCGCATGCGCCGCGACGCCGAGGTCGCTGAAGCCCGGGTGCAGCAATACAAGAACGCCAACGGCCTGTTCAGCGCCGAAGGCGCGACCATGGCCGAGCAGGAAGTCTCGACGATCAACCAGCAGCTGGCCATCGCCAAGGCCGAGACCGCCGAGAAGCGCGCCCGCCTGGCGGCCGCCCAGCAGCAGCTGCGCAACGGCAACGGCGGCGCCGATGTCGGCGCGGCCCTGGGCTCCGAGACGATCATGGAGCTGCGCAAGCGCGAGGCCGAGCTTTCGGTGCGCCTGGCCCAGTTGCAGACGGACTTCACCAACGACTATCCGGAAGTGAAGCGCACCCAAGCCCAGCTGCGCGACATCCGCGGCCAGATCCAATCCGAGATCAACCGCATCATGTCCAACCTGCGGGCGGAAGCCACGGCCGCCGCCGGCCGCGAGGCCTCCCTGCTGTCGAGCCGCGGTCAGGCGCAAGGCGGTCTGGCTGCGAATGGTCAGGCGCAGGTCGGCCTGGTGGCCCTGCAACAGCGCGCCGACGCCGCCAAGCAGATCTACGAAGCCTATCTGAACCGCGCCAAGACGGTGGCCGCCGAAGGCAGCCTTCAGCAGGCCGACGGCAGCATCAACTCGCGCGCCTCGGTCCCGACCTCGCCCTACTCGCCGAACATGAAGATCGCCGGCGCCCTCGCCTTCCTGGCGGCTCTGGTGGCGGGCGGCCTGTCGGTCCTGATCGCCGAGTTCTGGGACAAGCACCTGCGCAGCCGGGTGGACGTTGAGCGTGAGCTCGGCGTGCCGTTCGCCGGCGTCCTGCCCGACTTCCGCTCGATCAAGCCCAAGGGCCTGCGCGGCCCGCAGGCCGAACCGTCCGAGTACCTGGTCAGCCATCCGTTCTCGGGGTTCGCGGAGGCGTTCCGCAACCTGCGCGCCTTCCTGATGGTCAGCGATCCGACGGGCGACTCCAAGCTGCTCGCCATCACCTCGGCGGTGCCGCGCGAAGGCAAGAGCCTCACCTCCTTCTGCCTGGCCCGCACCCTGGCGCTGTCCGGCTCGCGCGTGGTGCTGGTGGACTGCGACCTGCGTCAGCAGGGGGTCACCAAGCTGATCGGCAAGAAGGAAGTGGGTCTGGTGGAAGTGGTGCAGGACAAGGTCCCGCTCACCGAAGCCCTGGTGCACGACGCCAAAAGCAACTGCTTCATCCTGCCGGCCGGCAACTCGGTTCCCTACGACCTGTTCTCGAACCCGGACACGGACGAGGTCTTCCGCGAGCTGTCCAACCAGTTCGACTACGTCATCCTGGACGCGCCGCCGATCCTGGGCGTGGCCGACGCCCGCATCCTGGCGGGCAAGGCCGACCGGGTCCTCTACCTGGTGCAGTGGAACAAGACCCCGCTGCGCGCCGCCCAGTCGGCCGTGGACATCCTGCAGGAGTGCGGAGCCAACGTCGCCGGCGCCCTGCTGACCAAGGTCAACGTCAAGGGTCAGGCTCGCTACGGCTACGGCGACAGCAGCGACTACTACGGCTACTTCAAGAACTACTACATCGCCGCAGCGTGAGGCTCGGCGGACGCGCGATGCAGACCAAGCGTACAGTAACTGGCCGCTCCCGCACCGCGGGAGCCGGCGCAGCGGTTCTCGCCCTCGCTCTGGCCGCATGCCTCCGGGCAGGCGAGCCCGCCGCCGCAGCCACCCCGCCGCTGACCAAGGCCCCGGACGGGCGGCCGCTGCAGCTCACCTTTGCGGATGAGTTCGACAGCTTCCGCCGGTTCCGCAACGGCCAGGGCGTGTGGCGCACGACCTTCCGTGACGGGAACGACGTGTTCAGCAAGTCCGGCAAGGACGACTTCGAGCTGCGCACTCTCAAGTGGAACAAGGAGCTGCAGCTCTACGTGGATCCGGACATGCCGGGTCACGCTGGACCGCATGGCGACCATGAAACCATGGCGCCCATGATGCACCGGCCGCTGGGCCTGGATCCGTTCAAGGTGGGCGGCGGTACGCTGACCATCAGCGTCGACCGCACGCCGGCGGCGCTGGAAAGCCAGCTCGGCGGCTTTCGCTACATCTCTGGCCTGATCACCACCCAGCCGTCCTTCCACCAGCAGTACGGCTACTTCGAGATGCGGGCCAAGCTGCCCCGCGGCAAAGGGATATGGCCGGCGTTCTGGCTGCTTCCCCTCGACCTGAGCTGGCCGCCCGAGATCGACGTGATGGAGAGCATCGGCGATCCGTCCACGGTGTTCGTCAACGCCCACAGCAAGGTGATCAAGGCCCAGACCAAGGAAGTGAAGGTCTCGCCGGACGACTTCCACACCTATGCCGTCGCGTGGGACCGTCAGAACCTGACGTTCTTCATTGATGGTCGGCAGGTCGATCGCCGCCCCACCCCGGGCGACATGCACAAGCCTATGTACATGCTGGCCAACGTGGCGGTCGGCGGCGACTGGGCCGGTCAGCCGGACGCCAGCACGCGCTTCCCGGCCGGCATGACCATCGACTACATCCGCGCCTACAGGTTCGCCCGATGACCGCGTCCTGGGACAGCTTCCGCGGCTCGGCGCGTCCGCGGCGGATCCGCGGTGGGGAGATCCCCGCCCCCGGCGCCCTGAGCTGGCGTCAGCAGCGGCGCATGATCCTCGAAGCACAGAAGGCGGCGCGGGAGCGCGCCGAGACCGAGCAGACCGAAGCGGCCGCGCCGTCCTACAACGAGATCCGGATTGGTCGCCTGCGGCTGGACATCGACGCGGTGTTCACCTTCGCGCTGATCATACCGATGCTGTTCGCGGCCAACGCCGGCAGCCTCAGCGCCGCGGCCCTCGCCGGCCTGACGCCGCTCTATGTCTTCGCCCGTCGGCGGCAACTGATCCAGGTGCTGATCCCGCGCCTGTTCCTGCTGTCGGTGCCGATCTACGCCCTGGTGACGACCGTGTGGTCCGAAGCGCCGGGCGAGACGCTGAAGTACGCCATCGAGTTTGGCATCACGGTCGCCATCGGCCTGTTGATCGCCACAGCGCGGAACCAGGAAGCGGTCCTCAAGTCGCTGGCTTTGGCGTTCCTGATCTACGTGGTCGCCTCGGTGGCGCTCGGTGGACGAGTGGCCGTGGGCGCGAACGGCGGCACCGCCTTCTCGGGCCTGACCTACAGCAAGAACCTCCTGGCCGACATCACGGCCACGGGCCTCATTGTCTCGCTGGCGGTCGGCATCATCGCGTTCCGGAGCCGCAGCTGGTTCTGGATGGGCGTGGCCGGCCTGGCCGTCGTGCTCGACTTCTACGTCGTGCTCGCGGCGCGTTCGGCCGGCGCCCTGCTCGGCCTGATGATGGGCGCCCTGCCGATGCTGACGCTGGCCCCGCTGGTGTGGGCGGGCAAGGCGGTGCGGGGATGGCTGACGGCCACCGTCACCGTCGTCTTGCTGGCCGCGGCAGTCACCCACAAGTGGCTGATCCAGACGGTGATCGAAGTCGGCGCTTCGGCCTTCGGCAAGGACGCCACCTTCACCGGCCGGACCTACATCTGGTACCGCGCAAGCGAGCTCATCAAGGAGAAGCCCGCGCTAGGCATGGGCTACAACGCCTTCTGGCTGCAGGGCAATGTCGACGCCGAGGGCCTCTGGCAGTTCGGCGGCATCACCAATCGCAGCGGCTTCACGTTCCACAACACTCTGGTCGAGATCCTGGTGACCATGGGCTGGGCGGGGGCGGTGATCTGCATCGCCTGTCTGGTGATCGGCGCCTTCTTCCTGATCCGCAAGTTTGTCACGCGGCCGACGCTGCCGCTGGTCTTCTGGATCAGCCTGCTGCTGTACGAGATGACGCGGATGCCCATCGAGAGCATCGCGATCCTGCCGTTCTACTTCTCCACCGCCTTGATCTTCGCGGCCCTCGGCTCCGGCTTCAACGGAGTGAAGCCGGCGCGGGTCCCGCGCGGCGCTTATCGCCACCAGCCGCAGGTCGTCGAAGTGCGGCCGATCCTCTACGCCACGACGACCTGGGCTAACCCCACACTGTCGGCCGTCCGGGGATCGCTGCGGATCCGCCAGCAAGGCAGCGGAGATCCGCGATGACCGCCGCCGGACATAGCGCCCCGGGCGCCGCGGCCAAGCCCGCACGCACTCGCGCGCAACGGACCTCGCTCGGCGCCTTGGCGCTCAGCGCGTCCAGCGCCCTGCGACTGACGCTTCAGTTCGCCATGCTGCCGGTGCTGGCCCGCCTGGTCGGCCCGACCGAATACGGTCTGGTGGCGCTGGCCATGCCGTTCATCCTGCTGGCCAACGTCGTGGCGGACGGGGGCATGAGCTATGCGCTCGGCCGGCGGCGAGAAGCCAGCCCGACGCTGGAGTCGACCGTCTTCTGGCTGGGCGGGGCGATCGGCCTGACCCTGGCCCTGATCTGCTGCGCGATCGCCTATCCGTTGAGCGCCCTGCTCGACCAGCCCCGGCTGCCCGGTCTGCTGATCGCGCTCAGCCCGGTGCTGCTGCTGAACAGCCTCACGCCCGTCTCGAACGGCCGCATCATCCGGGAGGGCCGCTTTGCGGTCTTTGCGGCCGGCGACTGCCTGTCCGCCGTGGTCGCTGCCGCCACCGCGCTGACCGCCGCCATGAACGGCGCGGGCGCATGGAGCCTGGTCGCCCAGCAGCTGGCGCTGTGGATCACCAAGTTCGTTTGGGTCACCTGGAAGGGCGGCGCCACCATCCGCCGTGACTTCCACTTCGCGGAAGCCAAGCCGCTGCTGATCTTCGGCTTCAGCACCATCGGTGCGATGCTTTCCGACTTCGCGGCGCGCAACCTCGACACGCTGATCATCGGCGGGGTGCTGGGCGCGACGAGCCTCGGCTTCTATTCGATGGCCTACCAGATCATCCGGGTGCCGGACATGCTGATCGTCGGACCGCTCTACCTCTACATCTTCACCGCCGTATCGCGGACCGGCAGCGGCGGACGGCCCGAGGCCATCCACGAGCTGGCCCTGGCGAGCGTGCGCCTGAGCGCCGCCGGCCTCATGCCGCTGTTCGTCGGACTCGCGCTGGTCGCTGACCTGGCGGTGAGCGTCGTGCTGGGGTCCAAGTGGCTGGGCGCCATCCCCTCGCTGCAGCTGCTGGGCGGGGCCGGTTTCGCCATCGGCATGTGCGCGATGATGGCGACCAACCTCATGGGTCGCGGGCGCGCTGGCCTGCAGTTCCGGCTATCCCTGCTGCTGGCCACGACTACCGTGCTGACCGTCGCCGGCTCGGCGCGCTTCGGCCTGGGCATCGTCTCGGCGACCCTGAGCCTTGGCCTGCTTTCGGTGATGACGATCTACGCCTTCTGCCTGGCCCGCGACCTGAAGATGCCGTTCGCCCGTCTGGCCAGCGGCTTCGTGCCGGCCGCGGTCGGCTGCGCCGCCATGGCGGGCGCCGTGCTGCTGGCGAGGCGCGAGCTCGCCCAGGCGCCGCCTCTGCTCGAGCTCCTGGCCATGATCGTGCTGGGCGCCCTCGCCTACGCCGGCGCGCTGTGGCTGGTGGCGGGTCGGCGCCTGATCGGGGACGTGCGGGCGTTCGCCCGGGCTCAGGCCGACAAGCCGACCCAGGAAGCCGCCGCCGGTGCCGCCGAGATCGCCGAGACCTCGCCCGGCCTGGTCTGATCTGAGATCTCAAATGCAGAAAGGCCGCCGCTTCGGGCTGAAGCGGCGGCCTTTTCGTTTGATCCGGCTGGGAGCTGCTAGGCCGTTACGGGCCGTACGGGCGGAGCGCCGGGGCGCTTCAGCCGAGCAGCGAGCCGCTTGAGCCGGGCGGTTATCGGCATGGTCAGCAGCGGCCAGACGCTGGGGCTGGTGAGGCTGGCGGCCATGGCGCGTGGCAGGTCGCGCGCCTTCAGACGCTCGATCACCCGATCGTAGACCAGGGCGTTGCGCAGCGAGCGGCGGCGAGCCGCCTGGGCCTGCCGCACGTCCTTTGGCTGGCGCATGAACTCAGCGTCCAGCGCGCCGTCGGCGGCGATCATCTGCTCGATGTGCTCGCGCCGCATGACATGGGAGATGGAGGCGCCGTGCTTGCGGTAGCGGTAGAGCGCGGCGGGCTCCAACCGCAGCTTGCGGCCGCGCAGCAGCAGGCGCAGGACGAGGTCGTAGTCTTCGCCGATGCGCAGATCCTCGCGGTAACGCAGCTTTGGCGTTTGCAGAGAGGCGGCGCGGAACAGCGGCTTCAGGTAGCCCAGCACGGGCCCACGCGAATAAAGCCGCGCGCCGGCGATGTACTCCGCCAGATCGATCCACCGCGGCTGGACGAAACCGCGGCCGGCCAGAAACGGCTTGCCCGGCTGTAAGGAGCCGTCCTGGAAGACCATCAGGTTGTCGACCACCATGTCGGCGCCGTCGGCTTCGGCGCGTGCAACGAGGCGCTCCAGCCGGTCGGGCTCCATCAGGTCGTCACTGTCGAAAACTGCGATCCAGCGGCCACGCGCTTCGTCCAAGGCGCGGTTGCGCGCCACAGCTGGCCCGCCATTGCGCGGCTGGACGAACACGCGCACGCGCGGATCGCCTGCGGCGGCCTGGCCGATCACCGCCAGGCTGTCGTCGCTGGAGCCGTCGTCAACGATGATCAGCTCCAGAGACGCAAGCGTCTGATCCAGAACGGAGCGCACGGCGGCGGCGAGATGAGCCGCGCCGTTGAAGTTGGCGGTGATGACCGAGACGACAGGTTGATTGTCGTTCATCACGCTCCTCGCGCTGGCGGAACGATCTTGGGCAGCGGTTCGCCGCGAACCAGCTGGACCCAGAAACCGGCCGACCAGGCCAAGTGCATGATCATGGCGGCGGGGCCTGCAAAGGCGGCGGCGCTGTCACGCTGACGCACGCCGAGCACGAGACCGAAGCCAATGGCCGCACAGGCCCAGAGCAAGGCGGGGATGGCGAACGCCCAGAAGAAGGGCGCGAGCAGGAGCGAGGCCACAGCCGGCGCGATCGCCAGAGGCACCGCCTGGCGGATCTTGAGCGCCGTGTGGTGCTTCAGCACGGTGCGGGCGCGGCCCTTGCCGTAGTTGAAGTACTGGCGCGCCAGGGCGCCGGGGGTGTTGCGCGGATGGTAGCCGATGCGCAGCTTGTCGGTGAGCCAGATCCGGCCGCCCTGCTTGGCGAGACGCAGGTCGAGTTCGGCATCTTCGTTATGGCTGAAGCTCTCGTCGTAGCCGCCGATCGCTTCATAGGACTCGCGGCGGAACAGGGCGTGGTGGCCATGGTCCACCCATTGGCCTTCGCTGGCCAGTCGGTGCGCGGAGCCGCCGGTGCCCAGGACGGAGTTCTGGGCGGCGGCCACAGCACGCTGGAACCAGTCCTCGCCCACCGTGTCCATCGAGACCACGACCGAGGCCGCGCCCGTGCGCAAGGCTTCGCTGACCAAGGTGGAGACGTAGTTGCGAGGATAGTCGGCGTGGGCGTCCACCCGCACGACCCAGGGACGGTCGCCAGCGAGGGCGCGCACGGCCTGGTTCATGCCGGCGCTCTGCAGGCGGCCGGGATTATCGACCAGGCGAACGCGCCGGTCGTGGATGGCGATGTCGCGGACGATCTCGCGCGTACCGTCGGTGGAGCCGCCATCAGCCACCAGGACCAGCGGGTCCACGAGGTGGTCGTCGTCCAGGATTCGGGCGATCACCTTCTCGATGATCGGCGCTTCGTTCAGCGCGGGGATCACCACCAGCGCCCGCTTGGCGGCCGCAGGCTCCAGCGAGGCCTCGCGCGCCGGCGCGTCGACCTTCAGTTCAGTGTCCGGAAGCCGGATGAAGGATTCGATCGACAGCGGCTCCCAGCCGCCGGCGCCAGGGCCGGGCGTTTCGAGGGCGGCCTCATCGGCCGGCGCGAAGGAACGCTCCTCGCCTTTGGGCGAAAGAGCCTCAGCGTCACCACGGGCGGGCTTGCGGGGGCCCCGCTCGCCACCGGGTCTCGGGCTAAGCATGTTTCGGAAGTCCGTATTCTAGCGACCAGCGCCGCGTGGCGAAGCTTTCCGCGCGACGGACCTAAAACCGTGAGACCGTCATTGTGTTCCGACCTGCCTTCACCTTCTGTAAAGCTTATTGCGAACGTTGCTCCGCCAGCTCAGGGCGCTCGGTTTGCAGGCGCGGGAGCAAGCTGCGCCGTAGGCCAACAGACTAGGCGACGAGCTTTGCTTTGAGCGGCGGCGCGACGTCTGATGAGAGGGCCTGTCCCTTGCTCACCGCTTGAACGAGGAGTCGGCAGTCGGCCTCCTCGGCCACAAAGGTCGACAGCGGCACGGCTTCGACCTGCCGCCGCAGGGCAAGGTAGTCCTGCGGGCTGAGCCCCTCCAGGAATGCTTCCAGCTCGGACGGATCGCTCAGCCGAACGCCGAACCCGTGCTCGGCGAGGAAACGGCCCGTCTGGAGATCGGCGATCGCGATCGGCACCACCCCGAACCTGGGGCTCTCGTAGAGCCGGTTCGGGAGCAGCCACGACGAGTTCAGGCCCTCTTCCATGTAGTCGATGGCCCAGCTGAAGTGCGTCCGGCCATAGAGCCGCGGCAGGTCCTCGGCGCGGTAGGCGCCGCCGAAGCTCACGTTCGGCGTGGCGGCGACCTGCCCGTCGAAGTCCTTGAACTCGGTGTAGGCCGGGCGGCCGTGGATTTCGATCTCCAACAGGTCGGGGCGGCGGGCGGCCAGAGCCGAGAGGATGTCCAGGCTCTTGCGGCAGCGGATCGCACCCATCCAGCTGATCCGCCAGGGGCGGCCGGGCGCGGGCGGAAGGGGCGGCTCTGCAGGCGCGGCGCCCAGCTCCAGGAGCTTGTTCTCCATGAGCAGGGTCGGGATCTGCAAGCTGTCGCCGACGCCCTGCCGGGGACGGAAGTAGGCATCCAGAAAAGCGGGCGAAGAGACGATCAGCAGGTCGGCCTGGCGCATCAGCGCGCGCTCCACCGTCCGCATGGCGCGGCTCTTGGCGCCCTCTCGCAGCATCAGCCGGTGAATGTCGAGGCACTCATAGGTCAGGGGGCCGGAGAGGCCGCAGGTGCGACGGGCCGCCTGAGCGACGGCGAGCATCTCCAGCGTCCGCGCCATGACCGCTTCCGTTCCCGCCAGCAGCTTGCGCCAGCGGCCGGAGGTCAGGGCCCCCAGAGCAGTGGCCTTGGCGCGGTGCCCCAGACGAGCATCGAAGGTGCGGCCGAGATCGACGGCCGGCGCGCCCGCGACCTGCTCCGGCGCCGTTTCCGTACGGCGAAAGCCCAGCACGATAGGTTCGGCGCCGCCCGCCTGCAGCATGCGTACGCGCCGCGTCACCGCGGGGTCGGCGAGATCGTGGACGAAATAGGCGAGCTTCATGGACGCCCCTCCAGAGCTTCAGCGTGCGGTCGCGAGCGAAACGCACGTGAGCCCATTTGGACGCATCGGAAGCCTAGTCGCGGTCGAGAAGCTCGGGACCTGCCTGCCGGATGGACGTACAGCCGGTGAGGATCATGGCCACCGCGAGCTCGGCCCGCAGGGTCTGCAGCATGCGGGCCACGGCCGCCTCTCCCCCGGCGCCCAGCGCCCACGCCCAGGCGCGCCCGACGAAGCAGGCGCGCGCGCCAAGCGAAAGCGCCTTCAGGACGTCCAGGCCGGAGCGGATGCCGCCATCAAGGAACAGCTCCATCTCGCCGCCGACCGCGTCGGCGATGCGCGGCAGCGCGCTGATCGAGGACCGGACGCCGTCCAGCTGCCGCCCGCCGTGGTTGGACACCACCAGCCCGTCGGCGCCTGCGGCGCGTGCGGCGCGCGCGTCCTCCACGTCCAGCACGCCCTTCACGACGATGGGTCCGTCCCAGATCTGGCGCACCCAATCGAGGTCGGCCCAGGTGACGGAGCGGTCGAAGTTCTTGGCCATCCAGGACAGGAAATCGGTGACCCGCTTGCTGCCCTGCACCGCGTCGGCCACCGAGCCCAGGGTATGCGGGCGCCCGTTCAGATAGACGTCCCAGAGCCAACCCGGATGGGCGAGCCCGTCCTTGGTCTGGTTGAGGAACTGCGGCAGGCCCGAAAGGCCGCTGAAGCCGGAACGGACGTCGCGATAGCGCGCGCCGGGCGTGGGAAGGTCGACGGTGAACACCAGCACCGGGCTGCCGGCCGCCTTGGCCCGCTCCAGCAGGCTCTTCATGTAGCCCCGGTCCTTGAGCATATACAGCTGGAACCAGGGCGCCGGCGCAGCGCGGGTCACCTCCTCCACCGTGCAGACGCCGACCGTCGAAAGGCAGAACGGCACGCCGGCGGCGGCGGCGGCGCGAGCGGCCTGCACCTCGCCGCGGCGGGCGTACATGCCGGCCATGCCGACCGGCGCCAAGCCGACCGGCATGGAGAACGGCTGGCCGAACACCTCCGTGCTCATGTCGAGCTCGGTCATGTCCTTCATGACTCGCTGGCGCAGGGCAATGGCCTCCAGGTCGGCCACGTTCCGCCCAAGCGTCACCTCGGCATAGGAGCCGCCGTCGATATATTCGAACAGCACTTTCGGCAGGCGCCGCCGCGCAAGTTCGCGATAATCCCCGACGGACGCCGCCCGCATTGTTTCCCCCTGCCGCGCTTGCTCCGCGGACCTATTGTTAGAAGCGCAGGCCCTTGGAAACCCACCAGGCGACCGCGGCCGCCGCTGCGGCCGCCAGAAGCGCGATCCAGACTGGAGCGAACCTCAACCCCGGATCGGCGCCGAAGGCGCGCCGGCCGGTGATCATCGGCCAGATCAGGTTGTTGCGCTTGTAGACCGCATAGAGAACCACGGCGGCGATGTGCAGGGCGACAAGGACCTGCAAGGCCGTGAAGCTGAGGTCATGCCAACCGGCGATCACTCGCCCGGTGTCGAAGTCCACGCGATCCGACAGGGGACCGCCCTCGAAGCCGTCCAGGTCGACGGCAAACAGGCCCGTGACCACCTGCACGGCAAGCAAGGCGAGGATCGCCAGAACGCTGAGCGCGCCCAACGGATTGTGCCCGGGCACGTCGGTGGGCGATCGGCTCGGCAGGGTTCGGAGGTAGGCGGCAATGGCCCGCGGCCCGCGCACGAAGCTCGCGAACCGTGCGCTGCCGGATCCGACGAAGCCCCACACAATGCGGAACAGCAGCAGGCCGAGCACGGCGTAGCCGCTCCAGCGATGCCAGGTCAGCTGGCCGTTCTCGGCGGACCACCAGGAAAAGCCCAGCAAGGCGACCAGCCCCCAGTGCACGATCCGCGTGGGGCCATCCCAAAGCCGGGCTCGCACGGCGGCGGCCGTACCCTGCGGCTGCGTCATCCCTAGCGCTTCTCGGGGACGCGGTATTTGTCGTGACACCCCTTGCAGGCTGCGCCAGTGGCCCGCGCCTGCGCGCGGATGGCGTCGAAGTCGCCGCCCAGAGACACTTGGCGGAGCTTGGCCGCCTCGGCGCCGGCGCGGTTGGCCGCAGCGGAGAACCCAGCGGCGTCGCTCCAGACCTCAGGCTTGGCGTTGGTCTTCACGCCCGCCTCAGGGCCGCTGCCTTTGGGAAACCAGGTCGGAACCTGCGCGCTGAGGCTCGCCACCTTTTGCGCGTTGGCGGTGATGACCCCCTTGTCCGGAGAGCCCTTCTTCAGCTCGTCGCTAAGCGCCTTGTTGGCCTGACCGAGCTGCTTGAAGTTGTTTTGCCGCGCGACCACGGCCTTTGCGCCCGCGCCGCCGGCCTGGGCTAGCGCGCCGCCGCCAGCCACCGCCGCGCCGATGAAAAGCGCTGCTGCGACCGCAACCCGCCTGCCGGAAGTCCAGCCCATTCCGCCGCTCCTTGAGTCCCACCTGACGGCTGGACTGTGGAGCGGCGGCGCGCCCGCCGTCAACGGGCGGAGCGCGAGACCTGAGCTTGGCGGACGGGAGCGCCCTCGCGGGAGGCTTCGCCCAGCAAGGCCGAGCAGTTAGCGTCCTTGGCCAGACCGGGATCGATGAAGGGCAGAACCGCGGCCAATGGGCTGACCAGTGCGCCCAGGGCGACGGCCACCCCGCCTTGCGCGATCGCCTTGCCGGGTTCGACGCCCATCTTCGGGCTCAGCAGCGGACCTTGCGCTGTCACCGGCAGCAGCAGCCGGACCAGTCGGAACTCCTTGGCGTGGCCTTGGGCACGGAACGCCATGCGCTCGGTGTCGAGGTTGACCGTGCCGCTGCCCGTGATGATCACTGGGCCCGTATCGACCACCAGGCGATCAGCCGTGAGCACCCCGTCGCGAGCGTTGAAGTGGGCGACGCCGCAGCGGATGGGCGTCATCGACTGGTCCTTCTTCAGCAGAAGACCCAGGCCTTTGGTGACGTTGACGCCGGCCAACTCGGCGAAAGCCTCGCGGATCTCGCCGCCTGGGATCACCAGCATGGCCTCGCCGTCGGCGCTGGCGAACGCCTTGTGCACCGAATTCCCCTCGCCGCGCAGCTTGACCCGGCCGACCAGAGAGCCGGTGAACGGCTGGCCGCCCATCAGCTTGATCGGCATCAGGCTCTCGAGGCGCGCGTTCGCCAGCCGCAGGTCGAGATCGGTCACCGGCGTGCGGTTGCGGGCGTTGAGTTGGACGTTGCCGGAAACCGAGCCCTGCGGGAGCGTAAAGGTCAGCGGATCGGCGCGCAGCAGACCGTTGTCCAGCTTGATGCGCGCCGAGCCCGAGGTCAGGTTCACGGGGGTGTCGCGGATGGACACGGCCTTGTAGGTGACGTCGGCGTCCACCGCACGGATCCGCTCCACAGCCAGGGTCGAGTCCGGGAAGATCCGTTGCTGAGCCGCGAGGTTCTGGGCCACCGCTTTCTGGGTCGCCGACGCGGTTTCACCCGGCTTGGTGGACGGCGCGCCGCCAAAGAAGGCGCCCAGGTCGTCGAAATCCAGGCTGCGGGTCGTGAGGTTCGCCTTGATCAGCGGGCGCTCGCGGCCGAGCTCGACAGACATGGTCCCAGCAAGGTCGCTGTCGCCGACCTTGCCGTTGATGCCAGTGATGCGCCACAGCTTGTCGTCGCGGGTGACCCGGCCGCGCAGGCTGTAGGGCGGGGTGTTCGGCAGCGCGACGCCGGTCAGGCTGTAGATGTCAGCCATGTCGGGACCACGCGCCGTGGTGTTCATGTGGAATTCGCCAAGGTCGAACGGCTTGTCGACCGCGCCCGTGGCGGTCACGACGGTGTCCCCCGCCCGGATATTCGCGTCGAACGGATAAGGCTTGTCGCGTTCGATGTTCAGCAGCGGCCCGCCGCTGACGCGCAGGGTGAACGGAGCCCGGTTCAGGGCGCCCGTGCCCGAGAGTTCGAAACCGCGGCTTCCGCCGCCCAGCCGCTCGCGCGCGTTGATGGTGCCCCCGAAGGTCAGGCCCTTCTTCGCGTCACGGAAATCGAGCTTGCCGTCATTGATGATGAAATTGCGGATCGGCGGGATCCGGGTTCCCTCGCCGGTGTCCTTGCGCCCATCCGAGAAGTCCCAGGTCTTACGGCCCTGAGCATCCGAGTAGAGCTTCACGACAGGCCGGTCGAGCTGCAGCAGAGGCAGGTCCACGCGGCCGCGCAGCAGCGGCAGCAGGCGGATCTGCACGGCGATCCTTTCGAACTCGGCCATACGCCCGCCGCCGGCCCACTTCGGATCGGCGACGCGGACGCCTTCGACAGTCGCGCCAGGCGTCCAGGACCAGAGGCGGACATCCAGGTCGCCGGTGATGGTGACCTCGCGGTGCAGCTTGGCGGACGCAAACCGCGCCAGAGGGCCACGGAACCAGTTCCAGTCCCAGATGGCGATCAAAACCGCGATGGCGATCGCAAGGACCAGGAACACCGCGCCGACCCGCGTGGCCTTCTTCCGGGTCGCGGGCTGATTGAGGCTCGCGCGGGCGCCTTGCAGATGTTGTCGCGTCCAGTCACGGGCGCGCTGGAGCGGCCGGCGAGCGCCGCCTTCGGGCGGCCGCTTGCCGGGATCAGGCCGGCCGTTCGGACCGGAAGGCTTGTAGGTCTCGATGCTCACTAGCTATGGCTCCGCAGCGCCCAGCTGCATCAACGCACAAGCTGACGGATCGAGTTCCCCTCAAAGTTTAATGGCTTATCCCACGGGCGGTCATCGCCGCCCGCACCGTGGCGAACAGGATACGGATGTCGAAGGCGAGCGAGCGCCGCTGGAGGTATTCGGCGTCGAGGGCGACCTTCTGCGGAATCGGCAGCTCGTCACGCCCGTTGATCTGCGCCCAACCGGTCACGCCCGGGCGCAGGCGATGAACGCCGGCCTCTGTTCGAAGCGCTACGAGGTCGTCCTGATTGAACAGCGCCGGACGAGGCCCGACCAGGCTCATGTCGCCGATCAGCACGCTCCACAGCTGGGGAAGCTCATCGAGACTGGTCCGTCGGAGCACCGCGCCGAGCGGCGTCACCCAGCGAGCGGCGTCCGTGAGCAGATGGGTCGCAACGTCCGGCGTTCCGACCCGCATGGTCCGGAACTTCGGCATCAGGAAGATCCTGTTGCCGCGCCCCACCCGTTTCGACCAATGCAAGGCCGGACCGGGGCTTTCCAGGCGCACTGCCAAGCCGATCACCAGCAAGACGGGCCCGAGAAGGACCAGTCCTGTCAGCGCACCTGCAATGTCCACCGCTCGCTTCAAGGCCCCGTCCGTCGCCAGTTCCGCTGCAGGGCGGTTCTAGGCGCCGTCGGCGGGCCCGACAACTCAGACGGTGTCGGGATCGCTGGCCGGTGGGCGTAGACGGCTGCGCCCCTCCTTGCCGGCGGCGGGCGTCGGCGCGACCTCCAGCAAGGGAGAGATTGGCGCAGCTTCGCCGCCTACCGGAATCTCCGGCAGGACAGGCTCGAGCAGCGCCTCGGCCGCACTGGCCGTCTCGGACACCGTTTGCGCCGCCTGCTGCATGCTCTCGCCCGCTTCAAGCGGCGCACGTGCGGCGGCCAGGCTGGCTGTGTTGTCGGCGACGACGGTGAGCGCTGCGCCAGTCGCCCGTGCGGCAGGCTGGAAGAACGCTTCCAGGTTCTCTGGACGCGTCCAACGGGTCATCCACCAGTAGGCGACGCCGCCAGCCGCGGCGGCCATGTAGTAGCCCCACAGCGGGGATACGGCCCCAAGGAAGGCCTCAGGACGAGGCGCGGTCAGCGCCGTTTGGGGACGGGGAAAGTAGGCGAACTCGGACATGGGCGATCTCCATGCGCCAATTGCTGCGCCGCAGCGTAACATCGGCCGGAGCTTCGCGGTTGCAAAATCACCGTGAAGGCAGCCGATAAGTGCGAGCCGCGCCATTTTCGCCCAAGGCCGCGGCTGTCCACCCGCAGATGGCCTCAAGGACCGGAAGCATCTCGACCGCGTCATCCACGAGCACCAGTGCGCAGCCGTTCATCTTCATGGGATCGGTCAGCGGGCGCAGGCGGGTTTCCGCCACGAGGCACGCAGCGCCGCTCTCATCCTCCAGATCGCGCAGAAAGCCGTCAAACGTCTCGAGGTCCTTCAGGGGCAGCCAGATCAGCAGCTTGGCGCCGGCGTTGCGCGCCCGCACGGCCGAAACCGTCTCAACGATGCGGCGGTAGTCGTCCGGCCGCTCGAACGGAGGATCGATAAGCACCAGAACATCGCCCTTGGCTGGCGTGCGCGCCGCCGCGACGCCATAGCCATCGGCGCAAACAGTCTCGACGTGGCGGCGGGCGCCCATGGCGGTCTTCAGGGCCTGGTGCTCCTCCGCCCGCAACTCGCATGCGATGTAGTGGTCTTTCGGGCGGAGGTTCTCGGCGATCAGCCAGGGGCTTCCCGGATAGCGCCGCACTTCGCCGCCCCCGTTCAGGCGCCGGACCGCCTCCACCAGCGCGGCGAACTCCGCCGGCGGTCCGTCAGCGGCCATCAGCCGAGCGACGCCCGCGCGCGCTTCGCCGGAGCGCAGGGCTTCGGAGCCGCCGAGATCGTACAGCCCGCGGCCGGCATGGGTGTCGATCACCGTCAGTGGTCCCGCGGCCGGATCACGCCGGGCCAGCAGCTGCAGCACGGCGGCGTGCTTGACCAGGTCCGCGAAGTTGCCGGCGTGAAAAGCGTGACGATAGTTCAAGGACTTGATCCTGCTGCGGCGGGAGGAACCGGCCCGGCGCGAACCACGTTGCCATCGAGCCGGCGGGGGTTCGTCAGAACACGACCCGCTCCATCCGCGCAACGGGAGAGCGGTCGAACATGGCTGGGGACACCCCCGAAATCGCGGCCAACGACTCGGCGCCGGTGCTTGCCGACGTCGAGGCCGCCGGCCTGAGCTATGTCAGCGACCAAGACCCCGGCATCACCCGCCGCAAGGCGGGGCACGGCTTCAATTACCGCGGTCCGAACGGCGAGACGATCCGCGACGAGCCGACCCTGGACCGCATCCGCAAGCTGGCCATTCCGCCGGCCTGGACCGAGGTGTGGATCAGTCCTGAGCCGAGCGGCCACATCCAGGCCACCGGACGCGACCAGAAGGGACGCAAGCAGTACCGCTATCACGACGGCTGGCGGCAGGTCCGGGACAGCCACAAGTACGACCGGGTGATCGCCTTCGGTCGCGCCCTACCCCGTTTGCGTAAGCGGATCGATGCGGACCTGTCCCGCCGCGGCCTGCCGCGGGAGAAGGTGCTCGCAGCCGTGATCAAAGTCATGGAAATGACCCTGATCCGCGTCGGCAACGAAGAATACGTCAAGCAGAACAAGAGCTTCGGCCTGACGACCCTGCGCGACCGGCATGCCAAGATCGACGCCAAGGGCGCGATGTTCCAGTTCCGCGGCAAGAGCGGCAAGGTTCACCAGACAGGCTTCAACGACCGGCGGCTGGCGCGCATCGTCAAGGCCTGCCAGGACCTGCCCGGCCAGCGGCTGTTCCAGTACATCGGCGAAGATGGCGAGCGGCACGTCGTGGAGTCGGCTGACGTGAACGCCTACATCCGCGAGACCCTGGGCGAGGACTTCTCGGCCAAAGACTTCCGGACCTGGGCCGGCACCCTGGCGGCGGCACAGGCGCTGGCGTTGCAGCCGCCGGGAACAAGCGCAGCGGAGACCAAGCGCTACGTGAACACCTGCGTCAAAGCGGTGGCCGGCCTGTTGGGCAACACCGCCGCCGTGTGCCGCAGCGCCTACATCCATCCGGTCGTGCTGCAGTCCTACTCGGAGGGCGGCCTCAACCTGAAGCCCGGAAAGACCGACCGGGCTTTCGAGCTCGCAGTTTTGCGGTTCCTGGAAGCGGCCCGCGACCACAATGAAGCGGCCGCGGAGAAAGCCGCCGAACAGATCGCGGACGAAGCGGCCTAGCCCCGGATCGCGAAACCGATCCGCACAGTGCGTGGCGCCGCGTAGCTCTCCACTCCATCTGCCGTTTCACCGACTTCCAGCCGCTCGTCCGTCAGGTTCTCGGCCGCGATGTAGATCTCCTGGCGCGCATTCAGCCGCCAGCCGGCCCGCAGGTCGAGTTGGACGCCGGCCGCGAGCTTGCGGCTGTTGAGATCGTCCTCATAACGCTCGCTCTCGAAGCGCAGGTCCGCGGCGAGCGTGAGGCGGCTGGCCGGTCGCCAGTCGAGCCCGGCGGTGACGGTCAGTTCCGGCGTCTGGGCCGGCCGCTTGCCGGTGAGTTGCGGGGCCGAGGCGCCGCCGTCCACTTCCGCCCGCGTCGCCGCGAAGGCGGCTTGCCAGGCCAGGGTGGCGGCGAGTTCACCGCTGGCTTCGCCTTCCAGGCCCCAGGCTTTGATCTCGCCTGCGTTCTGGCGCTGACGCAGTACGCCGCCTGCTGGGACGAAGCCGGCCGTGGGGAAGGTGCCCGGGCCAACGCCCACCGTTACATTGGCGATCGGATCTTGGATGCGGTTGTAGAACAGCGTGCTGCTCCAACGCAGCGCGCCGCCTGTTCCTCCGCCGATGCCGGCCTCGATCCCCTGCAGCTTTTCGGGCTTCAGACCCGGGTTCGCCTCGGTGATGTCGTTGCCGACCCGGAACGGCCGGTGCAGCTCGTTCAGCGTCGGCGGCCGGAACCCCGCGTAAGCCGCCGTGCGCAGCCACATGTCGCCGCCCAGGTCGTAGCGCAGACCCGCGCGGGCGGTCGGCGTCGTGCCGGATGCGTCCGGAGAGGTCTGGTCGAGGATGAAGAGGTTGGTGGCCAGGTCCCACTCGCGCCTGACGGCATGACTGGACTCCCAGGCGTCGACGCGCGCGCCGCCGGTGAGCAGCCAAGGCCCCTGCTCGGCCGAGCCTTCGAAGTAGACGCCGGCCACCTGGGTGCGGCCGCCGGCTTCGCGGCCGCGGGTGAAGCCGCCGTTCATTAGGCGGAAGCGTTCGCGCGCCTCGCCCTCGGTCCACCGCGCATCTGCGCCGGCTTCCCAGGACAGGACACCGTGAACACCCTGCAGCGCGGCGTTGAAGCCATAGCCGACCGCCGGCGTAGCGTACTGGTCGTTGGCTGGCGTCGTGGTCGCCCGCCCCGCAGCCACCGCCACAGAGCTGTTGGCGAGGTCGCTGCCGCGCACCCAGGCCTGCGCCCGCCAGCCGCCGGCGCCTTCCGCCGCCGGTTTGGCGAGCGTGACGGCGGCCGATGCGCCGGACGCGATGGAGCGGGCTCCGACCAAGCCGGCCCCACGCCGCTCTTCGAACGTGCCGAGCCGGGCCGCCGCCTGCACACCGCCAAACGCCCGCTGAGCGCGGAAGGCGAAGCTGTAGGTCTGCAGTTGGAGCGGCTGATCCGCCGCGCCCCTGGCTGCGCCGCGGACTGGCGTGTAGCCCGCGCTGCTTTCGCCCGCGGCTGTGATCAGCACCCCCGGCCCGCCGCCGACGATCGCTGCGCGGTAGCCTTCGCGCTGGGCGGCCGAGATGTCGAGCGCCGCCAGCCCGCCGGTCGCCGGGCGCTCCTGCAAGGCTACGACCCCGGTGAGCGCGCCAGCGCCATACGGCCCTGCGCCCGCGCCCCGGATGATGTTGGCGCCCGACAGACCTTCCGACGGCAGAGCGCTCCAGATCACCCACCCACCGAACGGATCGTTCTGGGGCGCGCCGTCCAGGGTGACCAAGGCGCGCCCGGCGCCTGAGGGCGCGATCGAGCGGAGAGAAAGGCCCTGAGTTGTCGGATTGGCCCCCTCGCTGCTCGTGCGGCGGAACAGGGAAACCCCGGGCGAGCGCTTCAGCGCATCGTCCAGCCGTGGCGTGATGCGCAGCACATCCTCCCCGATCTGCACGGAGTCGAAGGCCGCTTCGCCGGCCAGGGGCGCAAGGCGCGGCGCATAAACAACGATCGCATCCACGGTCGGCGGCGGCAGGACTGGCGGCATGGTACGTTCCGTTGTCAGGCCGGGAGACAACAGGCCCGGGCGGCGCCTCCATACGCAGCGTACGCGCAGTGCGCTACCTGAGATCGAGGTAGGCGGCGCCCAACTGCGCGTCGTGGCGCCGCTTAATTTTGCACTGCAGCAATTCTCGTCTGCTCCGCCGCTGAACGCCTTGCGTCACACCGGCCCGGCCAGCCATACCGGTCCGGCAGGCGCCTAAGGGCCGCGTTCGTGTCGGCGCAGCGACCTGCGAGGAACGCCGCGAAAGGGGTTGGAAGCAACCTCAATCCGGAACCGAAAAATGACCCGTATTCTTTGTGTCGCGGCCGCCTTGGCCGCTTTCGCCGCCCTTCCGGCCAGCGCCGGCTCGATGGCCACTGTCCGCGTATCCACAGTTGGCAAGTCGCCCGAACAGCTGGCTGTCGACATCGTCCAAGCCGCCAAGAAGGTCTGCCGCCGCGCGAACGCCGGCGCCACCTTCGAAGACGCCTCCGTTCGCGCCTGCGTCCAGGCTTCCGTGCGCGACTCCGTCGCCCAGGCGAAACTGCCGGCCCTGAGCGAGATCTCAACCACCCGTCTGGCCATGAACTAGCCGTCCGACACCCGGTCGACCTGGGCGGCGGACCCGACGGGCCTCCGCCGCCCAGCGTACCGTCAGCGGGTTTCGTCCCGCTGCAGCCCTTGGTCCGTGTCACACCGCCCGTCGCGCGCCTTGGTCTCGACGACGCTGGCGATCAGTCTCGGACCGCGCGCCGTCGGCAAGGCGGTGCTCACCAGGACGTTCAGGTTACGCCTCACCAAGGCCGCGTTGCAGAACGTCTCTCGGGACGCGAACGCCCCGGGCGCCCATGCCGTCTTCGCCGGCGTAAAGCGCTCCCGCCGCGCCGACATCGCCCCCAGCACCGCCTTGCGAACCGCGACGGTCTCTCCGCCGTTCACTCGAACTGTGCAGGCGCCGGTCTCCGGCTCGCGGCGGATCTCCACGTCCTGTCCCTTCACGTCGCTGACGGGGGCTTTATCGATGACCGCCGCCAGACATGCACCCATGGCCGATCCAGCCTCCTGGGGAGGCTCCGCTCGAGCCGCGAACGGCAAGGCCAGAACAGAAGCGAGAGCCAGGTGCGCGATCTTCATCAGGGCGACGTGCCCGAACGATGCGGCGGTCATGTGGCGAGCGGCCGCCCAAACAGCAGAACGCCCCCGGCGTTGAGCTGGGGGCGTTTGTGTATTTGGGTGCGGGGACAGGATTTGAACCTGTGACCTTCAGGTTATGAGCCTGACGAGCTACCGGGCTGCTCCACCCCGCGGTGATGCCGGTGTTTTGGTGTCGTGATTGGAAGGGTTGAGATGATCCGTTTTGTAGACCTGGCGGCGACCTACTCTCCCGCGCCTTAAGACGAAGTACCATTGGCCCGGAGAGGCTTAACGACCGAGTTCGGGATGGGA
>NZ_QFYR01000005.1 GCF_003254705.1 Phenylobacterium deserti | reverse complement strand
AAGGCGTGGAAATGATCATGCCGGGCGACAACGCCGAGCTGGACGTCGAGCTGATCACCCCGATCGCCATGGACCAAGGCCTGCGCTTCGCCATTCGCGAAGGCGGCCGGACCGTCGGCGCCGGCGTCGTGGCCAAGATCATCGAGTAGTCACACACTCGAGACGAGCCCAAGGAAGGCCGCCGGGGATCACCCCGGCGGCCTTTTTCTTTGGGCGATCGGCGGCCTCATGACGGCCAAGTCATGACCTCGAATTAAGTCGGCGCGGTGCGGCCGTCCGGCTAACCTTCAGCCTGGGTTTGGGTCATGAGGGAGAAGACCGATGCGTCTTCCAGTGGTTGGTCTGGCTGCCGCGGCGGTCCTGTGCGCGGGCGCCGCGCACGCGCAGTCCGTGGAAATCAAGGATGCGGTGGCGCGGGTCACTGTGGTTCCGGAGGACCGCGGCGACGTGAAGGTCGAAGTGATCCGGGGCAACCCGCGCCTGCCGTTGCAGGTCCGCAGCATGGGCGGCCGCACCATCGTCGACGGCGACCTGCGCATGAATCGGATTCGCAACTGTGGCGGCGAGGGCGCCAACAGCCGGGTCGAAGTGGCCGGAATCGGGCCGGTGGCCTGGCGCGACATGCCCGAAGTGGTGATCCGCACGCCGCGTAACGTGAAGGTGTCGGCCGGCGGCGCGGTGTTCGGCTCTGTCGGGCGCGCAGCGAGCGTGGATCTCGCCAACGCCGGCTGTGGCGACTGGCTGGTGGCCGACGTTCAGGGCGAGCTGAAGCTCAGCCAAGCCGGTTCGGGCGACACCCGCGCCGGCTCCTCGGGCCGGGCGCACGTCCGCGTGGCCGGCAGCGGCGATGTGGCCGCGGCCGTCGTCCGCGGTCCCCTGCAGGTGGACGTGGCCGGTTCGGGCGACGTGGCCGTGGGCTCCGTCAATGGCGAGCTCGACGTGCGCATCGCCGGCAGCGGTGATGTGCGGATCGGCGGGGGCAGGGCCAACGAGATGAAGGTGTCCATCGCAGGCTCCGGCGACGTGGATTTCCGCGGCGTGGCCGACAGTCTGAAGGCGCGCGTGGCCGGCTCGGGCGACGTCCGCGCCCGCGAAGTGCGCGGCCCGGTGTCCAAGCAGGTGATCGGCTCGGGCGGCGTTACGATCGGCTAAGGCCGATTCCACGGAATCGCCGGGAGCGGTCGCTTGCCGCAGCGCTCCCGGCGCCTTCAGGCTCCCGCGGTGGTCCGACCTGCACCTAGGCCGGGTCTGGATCTTTCCCAGCCGGATCAGGGACTTGGCTTTGCCGGACGGGCGGGGAGGGGCGGTGTTTGATCCCGCCAGGAACCTTTTCCGGGGTCGTTTACACCGCTTGACCGAAGCGCCCCGAAGAAGTATCTACCCGCCTCCTGTTGGACCGGCTGTGCGGACCGAAGCAATTCGGAACGCAGACGCGGTCCGCAGAACGACCTGAGGCAGTGCTGAAAAGCTAGCGTTTCGGGAGGGGCCCTCGCGGTGTCGCGCGGGCCTGTGTCGTTTGTGCGGACTTACGCGTACGGGCTCTCATCTGAGGGTTCGGGTTGGTCTTTGAAATGGTCGAGATCACGCGGGCGGCCCGCCGTCTGTAGGGAAACAAAAGAGCGATATGGCTCAGAACATTCGCATCAGGCTGAAAGCCTTCGATCACCGCGTGCTGGACCATTCCACCCGCGAGATCGTGAATACGGCGAAGCGGACGGGCGCTGCTGTGCGCGGCCCCATCCCGCTGCCGACGCGCATCGAGAAATTCACCGTCAACCGTTCGCCGCACATCGACAAGAAGTCGCGCGAGCAGTTCGAAATCCGCACGCACAAGCGCGTGCTCGATATCGTCGACCCCACCCCGCAGACCGTGGACGCGCTGATGAAGCTCGACCTGTCCGCCGGCGTGGACGTCGAGATCAAGCTCTAAGGGGACCAAGCCGATGCGTACCGGCGTGATCGCCAAAAAGCTGGGTATGGCTCGCTTCTTCGACGAAGCCGGCGCCCACGTGCCCGTGACCGTGCTCAGCCTCGAAGGCTGCCAGGTCGTGGCCCAACGCACCAAGGACAAGGACGGCTACGTCGCCCTTCAACTTGGCGCCGGCGCCAAGAAGGCCAAGAACACGACCAAGGCTCTGCGCGGCCATTTCGCGAAGGGTCAGGTCGAGCCGAAGCGGACTCTCGCCGAGTTCCGCGTCTCCGAAGACAACCTGATCGACGTCGGCGCCGAGCTGACCGCCGATCACTTCCTGCCCGGCCAGAAGATCGACATCACCGGCGTGACCGTCGGTAAGGGCTTCGCCGGCGCCATGAAGCGCTGGAACTTCGGCGGTCTGCGGGCCACCCACGGCGTGTCCGTGTCGCACCGTTCGCACGGTTCGACGGGCAACCGTCAGGATCCGGGCCGTACGTTCCCGGGCAAGAAGATGGCTGGCCACCTCGGCCAGGAAACCGTCACCACCCTCAACCTCACCGTTTGGCGCGTCGACGTCGAGCGCGGCCTCATCCTGGTCAAGGGCGCTGTCCCGGGCACCGAAGGCACGTTCGTGAAGATCCGCGACGCCGTGAAGGTGGCTCTGCCGGCCGAAGCCCCGAAGCCGGGCGCCTTCCGCACCGCCGGTTCGGCCGCCGAGGCCCAGGCTGCTCCGGCTGAAGAGCCGGCCGCCGTGGAAGCCGAGACGCAAGCGCCGGAATCTGGGGACCAAGCCTAATGAAACTCGACGTCATCAAGCTCGACGGCGGGAAGGGCGGCTCGATCGAGCTGGCCGATGAGATCTTCGGCATCGAAGAGATCCGCGGCGACATCCTCCAGCGCGTCGTCACCTGGCAGCTGGCCAAGCGCCGCGCCGGGACGCACAAGATCCAAGTCCGCAACGAGGTCTCTCGTACGGGCAAGAAGATGTACAAGCAGAAGGGCACCGGCGGCGCCCGTCACGGTTCGCGCCGTGCGGCTCAGTTCGTCGGCGGCGCCAAGGCGCACGGTCCGGTCGTTCGCAGTCATGCGTTCGATCTGCCGAAGAAGATCCGCGCCCTGGCCCTGCGCCACGCCCTGTCGTCCAAGGCCCGCACCGGTGCGCTGATCGTTCTCGACAGCGCCGCCGTGGGCGACGCCAAGACGGCCGCCCTGCGCGCCAGCCTGGCCAACATCGGCGTGACCAACGCCCTGGTGATCGCCGGCGCCGAGGTCGACAACAACCTGAAGCTCGCCGCTCGCAACATCCCGAACGTGGACGTGCTGCCGAACGCGGGCCTCAACGTCTATGACGTGCTGCGCCGTCAGACCCTCGTCCTCACCCGGGACGCGGTCGACGCCATCCAGGCGCGGTTCCAAGCCAAGGAGGCCGCGTGATGGCTGAGCAGCCCACCGCCCGTCATTACGACACCATCCTGGCTCCGGTGATCACGGAAAAGGCCACCCTGCTCAGCGAGCAGAACAAGGTCGTCTTCCGCGTTGCGGCCGATGCGTCCAAGGACGAAATCGCCGCCGCTGTCGAAGCGCTGTTCAAGGTCAATGTGACCAAGGTCAACACTGTCGTGACCAAGGGCAAGACCAAGCGCTTCCGCGGCATCATCGGGCGCCGTTCCGACGTCAAGAAAGCGATCGTGACCCTGGCCGACGGCCAGTCGATCGACATCACCACGGGGCTCTGATCCGATGGCCTTGAAGCAATACAATCCGACTTCGCCGGGCCGGCGTCAGCTGGTCCTGGTCGACAAGTCCGACCTCCACAAGGGCCGGCCGGAAAAGTCCCTCGTCGAGGGTCTGAACAAGTCCGGCGGTCGTGGCGGCGGCGGGCGCATCGCCGTTCGCTTCCGTGGCGGCGGCGCCAAGCGCCTGTACCGGACCATCGATTTCAAGCGCCGCAAGTTCGACGTCCCCGCGACCGTCGAGCGCCTGGAATACGATCCGAACCGTTCGGCCTTCATCGCGCTGGTGCGCTATGAGGACGGCGAGCTGGCCTATATCCTGGCTCCGCAACGCCTGAAGGCCGGCGACCAGGTCGTCGCCTCCGAAAAGGCCGACGTGAAGCCGGGCAACGCCATGCCGCTGCGCGGCATGCCGATCGGCACGATCATCCACAACGTCGAGCTGAAGCCCCTCAAGGGCGGCCAGGTCGCGCGTTCGGCTGGCACCTACGCCCAGCTGGTGGGTCGTGACGCCGGCTACGCCCAGATCCGCCTGAACTCGGGCGAACTGCGGATGGTGCCGGACTCCTGCATGGCCACGGTTGGCGCCGTGTCCAACCCGGACCACATGAACGAAGTCATGGGCAAGGCCGGCCGCGTCCGGCACAAGGGCCGCCGGCCCCACGTCCGCGGCGTCGCCATGAACCCGGTCGATCACCCGCACGGCGGCGGTGAAGGCAAGACCTCGGGCGGCCGTCACCCGGTCACCCCGTGGGGCAAGCCCACCAAGGGCAGCAAGACCCGCACCAACAAGGCGACGGACAAGTTCATCATCCGCTCGCGTCACGCCAGGAAGGCTCGCTAAGGCATGACCCGCTCTGTCTGGAAAGGTCCGTTCGTCGACGGATACCTGCTCAAGAAGGCCGAGGCCCTGCAGGCCTCCGGCCGCAAGGATGTGATCAAGACCTGGTCGCGCCGCTCCACCATCATGCCGCAGTTCGTGGGTCTCACGTTCGGCGTGCACAACGGCCAGAAGCACGTGCCCGTTCTCGTCTCCGAGGACATGGTCGGCATGAAGCTGGGCGAGTTCGCTCCGACCCGCTTCTTCCCCGGTCACGCGGCCGACAAGAAGGCCAAGAGGAAGTAACCATGGCCAAGCAAGCCAAAGAGCGTCGTCTGACGACGGCCGAAGCGATGGCCAAGGTCCGCACCCTGCGCACCAGCCCGCGCAAGCTGAACCTGGTCGCTCAGTCGATCCGCGGCCTCAAGGTCCAGCGGGCCCTGAACGAGCTGGAGTTCAGCCCCAAGCGCATCGCCATCGACGTGCGCAAGGCGCTCTACTCGGCGATCTCCAACGCCGAGAACAACCACAACCTCGACATCGACTCCCTGGTCGTCGCCGAGGCCTACGTGGGCAAGAACCTGGTGATGAAGCGCTTCGCCGCCCGTGCGCGGGGCCGCGCTTCGCGCATCGAGAAGCCGTTCTCCGAGATCACCATCGTGGTCCGCGAGCAAGGTGAGGCCGTCTGATGGGTCAGAAAGTCAATCCGGTCGGGCTGCGCCTCGGCATCAACCGTACCTGGGACAGCCGCTGGTTCGCCGACGGCCAGGAATACGGCAAGCTCCTTCACCAGGACCTGAAGATCCGTCGCGCGCTGAAGAAGCGCCTGTACCAGGCTTCGGTGTCGCGCATCGTGATCGAGCGCCCGCACAAGAAGTGCCGCATCACCATCTATGCCGCGCGCCCCGGCGTGATCATCGGCAAGAAGGGCGCGGACATCGACAAGCTGCGCAAGGACATCGCGGCCATGACCGGCGGCGAAGTTCACCTGAACATCGTCGAAATCCGCAAGCCGGAAACCGACGCCCAGCTGGTGGCCGAGAACATCGCCCAGCAGCTCGAGCGCCGGGTCGCCTTCCGCCGCGCCATGAAGCGCTCCATGCAGTCGGCCATGCGTCTGGGCGCCAAGGGCGTTCGGATCAACGTGTCCGGCCGTCTGGGCGGCGCTGAAATCGCCCGGATGGAATGGTACCGCGAAGGCCGCGTGCCGCTGCACACCCTGCGCGCCGACATCGACTATGGCTTCACCGAAGCCAAGACGACCTACGGCGTCATCGGCGTGAAGGTGTGGGTCTTCAAGGGCGAAGTGCTCGAGCACGACCCGATGGCTCTCGACAAGCGTCTGTCCACCGAAAGCGGCCCGGCCGGCGAGGGTGACCGTCGCGAGCGCGGCGATCGTCCGGATCGCGGCCCGCGTCGTGATCGCCGCGGCGAGCAGGCGAACGCCTAAGGAATTCGAGCATGCTGTCTCCGAAGAGAACCAAGTACCGTAAGCAGTTCAAGGGTCGGATCTCCGGCACCTCGAAGGGCGGCACGACCCTGAACTTCGGCTCCTACGGCCTGAAGTCGGTCGAGCCGGAACGCATCACGGCGCGCCAAATCGAAGCCGCTCGTCGGGCGATCACCCGCCAGATGAAGCGTCAAGGCCGGGTGTGGATCCGCATCTTCCCGGACGTGCCGGTCACCGGCAAGCCGGCCGAAGTGCGGATGGGCAGCGGCAAGGGCTCGGTCGAGTACTGGGCCGCCCGCGTCGCCCCTGGCCGCATCATGTTCGAAATCGACGGCGTTCCCGACGATGTGGCCCGTGAAGCCCTGCGCCTCGGCGCGGCCAAGCTTCCGGTGAAGACCCGCATCGTCACCCGGATCGACGCCGCTGTCGCGGAGTCCGCGTGATGAAGATTGAAGAAATCCGGGGGATGACCCCTGATCAGCTGGCCGAACAGCTCCTGTCTCTCAAGAAGGAGCAGTTCAACCTTCGCTTCGCGAAGGCGACCGGCCAGGTGGAGAAGACCCACCGCGTGGGCGAGGTGCGCAAGGATATCGCGCGCATCCAGACCGTCCTGCGCGCCAAGCAGGCTCAGGCCTGAGGAGAGCCAGACAATGCCGAAGCGAATTCTCGAAGGCGTCGTCGTCTCCGACAAGGGCGACAAGACGGTCGTGGTGAAGGTCGAGCGGACCTTCCTGCACCCGGTGCTGAAGAAGACCGTCCGTCGGTCGAAGAAGTACCACGCTCACGACGAGGCGAATGCCTACAAGGCCGGCGAAGTGGCTCGCATCATCGAATGCGCGCCGAAGTCGAAAACCAAAACCTGGGAAGTGCTGCCTAAGGGCGGTGCGGACCAGCAAGCGTAAGGGATCAAAGCAATGATCCAGATGCAGACTAACCTGGATGTGGCCGACAACTCGGGCGCGCGCCGGGTCATGTGCATCAAGGTGCTGGGCGGCGCGAAGCGTCGTTACGCCAGCGTCGGCGACAAGATCGTCGTCTCCGTCAAGGAGGCCATCCCGCGCGGCCGCGTGAAGAAGGGTGATGTGCTGCAAGCCATCGTCGTTCGCACCAGCCAGGCGATCAAGCGCAAGGACGGTTCGGTGATCCGTTTCGACAAGAACGCCGCCGTGATCGTGAACAAGCAGAGCGAGCCGATCGGCACGCGGATCTTTGGCCCGGTTCCCCGCGAACTGCGCGCCAAGAACCACATGAAGATCATCTCCCTCGCCCCTGAGGTGCTGTAATGGCGGCGAAGATCAAGAAGGGGGACCGCGTCGTGGTCCTCACTGGCAAGGACAAGGGCCGTCAGGGCTCCGTCCTCCAGGTGTTTCCGAAGGAACAGCGCGTGCTGGTGGAAGGCCTGAACATGGTTCAGCGCCACACCCGTCCGACGCAGACCGACCCGCAAGGCGGGATCAAGAACAAGGAAGCGCCGCTTCACGTGTCGAACGTGGCCGTCGTCGACTCCCAGGGCAAGCCGACCCGCGTTGGCTTCCGCATGGAAGGCGACAAGAAGGTCCGTTTCGCCAAGACGACCGGCGAGGTGATCAATGGCTGATCAAGCTTACGAACCGCGGCTGAAGACCGAATACCGCTCGCGCATCCGCGCGGCCATGCGGGAACAGTTCGGCTACACCAACGAGATGCAGATCCCCAAGCTGGACAAGATCGTCCTGAACATGGGGATCGGCGAAGCGGTCGGCGACTCCAAGAAGGTCCAGGCGGCCATCGCGGACCTGGCCAAGATCGCCGGTCAGAAGCCGGTGGCCACCAAGGCCCGCACCTCCATCGCCGGCTTCAAGCTGCGCGAAGGCATGACGATCGGCGCCAAGGTCACCCTGCGCCATGACCGCATGTACGAATTCCTGGACCGGCTGATCACGATCGCGCTGCCGCGTGTGAAGGATTTCCGGGGCCTGAAGCCCACCTCTTTCGACGGTCGTGGCAACTACGCCATGGGTCTGAAGGAACACATCGTGTTCCCGGAGATCAATTACGACCAGATCGATCAGATGTGGGGCATGGACATCATCGTCGCCACGACTGCGAAGACCGACGACGAAGCGCGCGCGCTTCTCAAGGAATTCCAGTTCCCGTTCGTTCAAGCGTAAGCGGCGGGAAGGAAGAAGCACATGGCCAAGAAGAGCGCCGTCAACCGCAATGAGCGCGTCAAGCAGCTCGTCAAGCAATACGCCACCAAGCGCGATGCGCTGAAGGCGATCGCCAACGACGAGAGCCTGCCGCTCGAAGACCGTTTCGAAGCCCGGCTGAAGCTCGCGGAGCTGCCGCGTAATTCGTCCAAGGTCCGCATCCGCAACCGCTGCGAGGTCACTGGGCGTCCGCGCGCTTATTACCGCAAGCTGAAGATGAGCCGCGTCTCCCTGCGTGACCTTGGGTCGCTCGGGCAGATCCCCGGCCTCGTCAAGTCGAGCTGGTAGGAGGGTCCAATGGTCAATGACCCCATCGGCGATCTGATCGCCCGTATCAAGAACGCTGCCCAGCGCAGCCGTCAGAAGGTCACCACGCCTGCGTCGAAGATGCGCGCGCGGGTGCTCGACGTCCTTCTCGAGGAAGGCTACATCCGCGGCTACCACCTGGTGGAAAAGCCGGGCGCCTTCCCCGAGTTCGAAATCGAGCTCAAGTACTTCGATGGCCAGCCCGTGATCGTCGAGATCAGCCGGGTCTCCAAGCCGGGCCGTCGCGTCTATTCGTCGATCAAGGACCTGAAGCCCGTGAAGAACGGTCTCGGGATCTCGATCCTGTCGACGCCCAAGGGCGTCATGTCCGACACGGCCGCGCGTGACGCGAACGTGGGCGGCGAAGTCCTCTGCCGGGTCTACTAAGATGTCCCGTATCGGTAAGAAGGCGGTCGCGATCCCCAACGGGGTCACGATCACGATCGAAGGTCAGAGCGTCACGGTGAAGGGGCCCAAGGGCCAACTCGCCTGGACTGTGGCCGACGAGATCGAAGTGCGCCAGGAAGGCCAGGAACTGGTCCTTTCCAAGCGCGTCGAGACCACCCGCGCCCAGGCGATGTGGGGTCTTTCGCGCACCCTGGTGAACAACATGGTGACCGGCGTCACCGCTGGCTACGAGCAGGCGCTCGAGCTGGTGGGCGTGGGTTACCGGGCGGCGATGAAGGGCCAGGCGCTCTCCATGCAGCTCGGTTTCTCGCACGACGTCGACATTCCGCCGCCGGCTGGCATCACCTTCGCCACGCCCAAGCAGACGGAAATCCGCATCTCCGGCATCGACAAGCAACTGGTTGGCGAAACCGCCGCCCGCATCCGTCGGATCCGTCCGCCGGAGCCCTACAAGGGCAAGGGTGTGCGCTACGCTGGCGAGTCCGTCCGCCGCAAGGAAGGCAAGAAGAAGTAAGCCATGGCGCTCTCTCCTCGCGATTCGTCTCAGCGCCGCGCGCAGCGTAACCGCACGCGCCTTCGCAAGTTCGCCAACGGTCGGCCGCGTCTGTCGGTCTTCCGTTCGTCGAAGAACATCTACGCCCAGATCATCGATGATGAGCGCGGCGTGACCCTGGCCGCCGCCTCGTCGCTGGAAGGCGGCGAAAGCAAGCAGAAGGGCTCCGACAAGGACGCCGCTGCTCGCGTTGGCGCTCTGGTCGCTCAGCGCGCGCTCGAAAAGGGCGTGACGGACGTGGTCTTCGATCGCGGCGGCTATCTCTATCACGGTCGGGTGAAGGCGCTGGCTGACGCCGCGCGCGAAGCCGGCCTGAACTTCTAAGGAACTCCGATGGCTCGCAGGAACGAAGAGCGCGGCGACCGTCGCAATCGCGAAGAAGAACGCGACAGCGAAATCGTCGAAAAGCTGGTCCACATCAACCGCGTCGCCGCCACCGTGAAGGGCGGCCGCCGGTTCTCCTTCGCCGCTCTGATGGTCGTTGGCGACCAAAAGGGCCGCGTGGGCTTCGGTCATGGCAAGGCGCGTGAAGTGCCGGAAGCCATCCGCAAGGCGACCGAAGAAGCCAAGAAGTCGATGATCCGCGTGCCGCTCCGCGAGAGCCGCACCCTGCACCACGACGGCGATGGCCGTTGGGGCGCTGGCAAGGTGATGGTCCGCGCGGCGCCTCCCGGCACCGGCGTCATCGCCGGCGGTCCGATGCGCGCGGTTCTCGAAACCCTGGGTGTCCAGGACGTCGTCGGCAAGTCCGTCGGCTCCTCGAACCCCTACAACATGGTGCGCGCCACCTTTGAAGCGCTGAAGGCCCAGTCTTCGCCGCGTCAGGTCGCCGCCAAGCGTGGCAAGAAGGTCTCTGAAGTCATCGGCCGCCGCGCCGACGGCGCCTCGGCGACCAGCTCGGCCGCCGCCGACTCCGAAGGTTAAGTTCGATGGCTACGATCACCGTTCGTCAGACCGGCAGCCCGATCCGCCGGAAGAAGGACCAGCGCGCCACCCTGATCGGCCTTGGGCTGAACCGGCTGGGCCGCACGTCCACTCTGGAAGACACCCCCTCCGTCCGTGGGATGATCGCCAAGGTCGCCCACATGGTCGAGGTGGTGGAATAACCACTTCGTTTGTGCCATAGGCACGACGTAGAAGGGCGGCGCGCAAGCGTCGCCCCTCGGCGTTTCTAGCGCCAAGTTTTCATCAGCCGAGTCGGAGCACCCGCTCCGGCGACAGATCTCCAAGGAGAGGCGTCATATGACCAAGCTCAACGATCTCGCCCCGCGCGAGGGCTCCACCAAGAACCGCATGCGCGTCGGCCGCGGCCCGGGCTCGGGCAAGGGCAAGACCGCCGGTCGCGGTGTGAAGGGCCAGAAGGCGCGTTCGGGCGTCGCCGTCGGCGGCTTCGAAGGCGGCCAGATGCCGCTGCACATGCGTATGCCGAAGCGCGGCTTCAACAACCCGTTCCGTCTCGAGTTCGCGGAAGTAAACCTGTGGCGCATCGAGCAGGCGATCGCCGCCGGCAAGCTGGACGCGGGTTCGGCCATCGACGCGGAAGCCCTGATCAAGGCCGGCGTGATCCGCCGCTCGCTGGACGGCGTGAAGCTGCTCGGTAAGGGCAAGCTGCAGTCCAAGATCAACCTGACCGTCTACTCGGCCACGGCTTCGGCCCGCGCCGCCGTGGAAGCGGCCGGCGGCTCGCTCACCACCACCAAGAAGGAAGCTTCGGCGGAAGCCTAAGCCCTTTCGGGACAGCGTTTTATACCGGCCTCGCGTTTGCTCGCGGGGCCGGACCGTCCTATGTGAGCAGGACTTCGAGTCAGGGGATTTGGTGAATGGCTTCGGCCGCCGAGCAACTCGCCGCTAACATGAACTTCGGGTCCTTCCAGAAGGCGACCGAGCTTCATAAGCGCATCTGGTTCACCCTCATGGCGATGATCGTCTATCGCCTCGGGTGCTACATCCCCATCCCCGGCATCGACATCAACGCCTTCGCCCAGGCCTTCCAAGGCCAGGCTGGCGGCATCCTGGGCATGTTCAACATGTTCTCGGGCGGCGCCGTGCAGCGGATGGCGATCTTCTCGCTGAACGTGATGCCGTACATCTCGGCCTCGATCATCGTTCAGCTGCTCGGCACGGTTTATCCGCCGTGGGAGAAGCTGCGGAAGGAAGGCGGCGAGGCGGGGCGCAAGACGCTCAACCAGTACACCCGCTACCTGACCGTCATCCTGGCGATCTTCCAGTCGGCCTCCATCGCCATCGGCCTGCAGGCCGGGCAGGGGATCGTCGACAATCCGGGTCCGTTCTTCGTCATCTCCACCGTCGTCATCCTGACCGGCGGCACGATGTTCCTGATGTGGCTGGGCGAGCAGATCACCAGCCGCGGCATCGGCAACGGCGTGTCCCTGATCATCTTCGCCGGCATCGTGGCGGTGTTCCCGACGGCGCTGTTCCAGGCCTTCTCGCTGGCTCGCACCGGCACCATCAGCGGCGGTGTGCTGCTGATGATCGCGGTGCTGCTGGTGGCGGTGACGGTCGCCATCGTGTTCTTCGAACGCTCGCAGCGGCGTCTGCTGGTCCAGTACCCCAAGCGCCAGGTCGGCAACCGCATGTTCGGCGGCGACACCTCGTTCCTGCCGCTGAAGATCAACACCGCGGGCGTCATCCCGCCGATCTTCGCCTCGTCGCTGCTGCTGCTGCCGGCCACGGTCATGGGCTTCCTGGCCACCGCCAATCTGCCCTCCTGGGCGCAGTGGCTGCCCGGCATGGTGGGTCAGCTGCAGCACGGCCAGCCGCTGTTCATGGTCTTCTACGGCCTGCTGATCGTCTTCTTCTGCTTCTTCTACACGTCCATCGTCTTCAATCCGGACGAGACGGCGGAGAACCTGCGCAAGTACGGCGGCTTCCTGCCGGGCATCCGGCCGGGCAAGCGCACGGCCGAGTACCTGGACTACGTGCTGACCCGCCTGACGGTGATCGGCGCCGCCTACATCACCGTGGTCTGCCTGCTGCCTGAGGCCATCATCAGCCTGTCCGGCGTCCAGCAGTTCTACCTGGGCGGCACCTCGGTGCTCATCGTGGTCAGCGTCACCATGGACACGGTGACCCAGATCCAGTCGCACCTGTTGGCCCACCAGTACGAAGGCCTCATCAAGAAGTCTAAGTTGCGCGGGATGCGCGGCCGCTAAACTGCGGCCGTGATTCCGGCTCCGCAGAAGGGCCGGCAGGGAGGCTATCGGAAATGAATCTGATCCTGTTCGGGCCGCCGGCGGCCGGCAAGGGCACGCAGGCCAAGCGGCTGGTGGAAAGCCGCCGCATGGTCCAGCTCTCCACGGGCGACATGCTGCGTGCCGCCATCGCGTCGGGCTCCGAGCTCGGCCAGAAGGTCGACGGCATCATCAAGCGTGGCGAGCTGGTCTCCGACGAGATCGTGATCGAGCTGATCGAGCAGCGCCTGCCGGAAACCGAAGCGGCGGGCGGGGCGATCTTCGACGGCTTCCCCCGCACGCTCGCCCAGGCCCAGGCGCTCGACGAAATGCTCGCCCAGCGCGGCAAGAAGATCGATCTCGTGGTTCGCCTCAAGGTGGACGACGAGGCGCTGATGCAGCGCATCGCCGGCCGTTTCGCCGAAAGCGGACGCCCGGACGACAACCCCGATAGCTTCAAGGTCCGCCTGGGCGCCTACAACGCCCAGACCAAGCCGCTGCTTCCGTACTACGAAGGGCAGGGCAAGCTGGTCGAGGTGGACGGCATGGGCTCCATCGACACCGTGGCCGCCGCCATCGACGGGGCCCTGGACGGCGTCACCGCCTGACCTGCGCCTGCGCCGGTTGTTACCGGCGCCACAGTGCGCGCTTTGCGTGAAATCTGGACCCGAATTAATTCGGCTTCCTCTCAAGTCGCTGTAGAACCTGCCTCGGGTAACACCGTCGGGGGAACTGGACTTGGACTATCGTTTTCAGGGGCATGCTGGGGTCTGGTCCCGCGCGTCGGCCTACGCTCTGATCGGGGCGAGCGCGATCGCGTTGACCGCTTGCGGCAAGAAGCCTGATGCCAAGGCCGAGGCCCCGAAGGAGCGCGCCACCCAAACCGTCAGCGTCGTGCCGGCCAAGGTCGAAGCGCTGCCCCGCGTCATCAACGCTTCGGGCACCGTCTCGGCTTGGGAAGAGGTGCCGGTGGGCGCCGAAACCGGCGGCCTGACGGCCACCGCCGTGCTGGTGGACGAAGGCGACTACGTCCGTCAGGGGCAAGTCCTCGTGAAGCTGAACGACTCCGTGCTGAGCGCCCAGCTGCGCCAGCAGGACGCCGCCGTCGCCAGCGCCCGGGCCACCCTTTCGGAAGCCTCCGCCGCGCTTAACCGCGCGCGCGAACTGAACCGCTCCGGCTATCTGTCGGCCGCTTCGCTGGAAACCGCCGTGGCCCGCCAGCAGACCGCTGTCGCCCAGCTCGCGTCGGCTGAAGCCTCCCGCGGCGAGACCGCCGCGCGCCTGGCCCAGACCAACGTCCGCGCGCCGGTGAACGGCACGATTTCATCGCGCAGCGTCACCAAGGGCCAGATCGTCGGCGCAGGTTCCGAGCTCTTCCGCATGGTCCGCGACGGCCGGCTGGAGCTGGACGCCCAGATCCCTGAGACCGAGCTTGCCCTGGTGCGCGCCGGCATGCCCGCCGCCGTCAGCTCCGAGCAGGTGGGGCAGGCGACGGGCCGCGTGCGCATCGTCACGCCCCAGGTCGACGCCCAGAGCCGCCTCGGCACCGCCCGCATCGCCTTGACCCAGCCCGGCGACCTGAAGCCCGGCATGTTCGCCCGCGCCCAGATCCAGGCCGGCGCCCAGCCCTCGATCGTGGTGCCCACCGCCGCGGTGCTCTACCGCGAGAACCGCCCGGGCGTGTACGTCGTCGACCCCGCCAACCGCGTCCGCTTCCGCCAGGTGGCGGTGTTGACCCGCACCGGCTCGCAGACCGCCCTGACCGGACTTACCGCCGGCGAGCGTGTGGCCGTGGACGGCGCAGGCTTCCTGGGCGACGGCGATCTCGTGCGGGTCGGCCAGGCCGCCGCGCCGGCGGGCCTGGTGCGCACCTCCAACGGGGCCTCGCAATGAGGAACATCTCCTCCTGGGCGATCCGCAACCCGATCCCCATCATCCTGCTTTTCCTGCTCCTGACGCTGGCCGGCCTGGTCGCGTTCAAGAGCATGCGGATCAACAACAACCCGGATGTCGACCTGCCGCTGGTGGTGGTCTCGGCCGCCCGCCCGGGCGCCGCGCCCAGCGAGCTCGAGACCCAGGTCACCCGCCTGATCGAGGACGCGGTGGCCGGCCTTGGTCAGATCCGCCACATCAACTCGGACGTGGGCGACGGCTACTCCTCGACCCTGATCGAGTTCGAGCTGGGCGTGGACCACGAAAAGGTCACCAACGACGTCCGCAACGCGATGGCCCAGCTGCGGGCCGCCCTCCCGCAGGACATGCAGGAGCCCAGCGTCACGCGGATCGACATCTCGGGCGACCCCCTGATCACCTACATGGTCAAGGCGCCGTCTATGACGCCGGAGCAGCGCTCCTGGTTCGTGGACAACGACGTTTCCAAGACCCTGCTGGGCATCCGCGGGGTGGGCGAGGTCAACCGCATCGGCGGCGTCGACCGCGAGATCGCCGTGGAGCTCGACCCCGATCGTCTGTCGGCCCTCGGCGTCACCGCCGCCCAGGTCAGCCAGGCGCTGACCGGCACCAACGCCGACCTGCCCGGGGGCCGCGTCACCGTGGCAGGCTCCGAGCGCACCATCCGCACCCTGGGCGCCGCAAGCTCGGTGGAGCAGCTGCGCGAGACCCGGGTTCCCCTGGGCGGCGGCCGCTCTGTCCGCCTGGCCGAGCTCGGCCAGGTCAAGGACAGCTGGGCTGAGCCGCGCACCCGCGCCCGCTATGACGGCCAGGAAGTGGTCACCTTCAACATGGTCCGGTCGCGCGGCGCCAGCGAGGTGCAGACCGCCGAAAAGGTCCGCAAGGCCGTCGAGAAGCTCGACGCCGAGCACCCCGAGCTCACCATCGAAGAGCTCACCTCCAACGTGAAGTACATCGAGGAAAGCTACATCGCCTCGATGGAGGCCCTGCTGATCGGCGCGGGCCTGGCCGTGCTGGTGGTGTTCGTCTTCCTGCGGGACTGGCGCGCGACGTTCATCGCCGCCGTCGCCATGCCGCTGTCGCTGATCCCGACCTTTGCGGTGCTAGGCCCGATGGGCCAGTCGCTGAACGGCGTCACCCTGCTGGCCCTGTCGCTCACCGTCGGCATCCTGGTGGACGACGCCATCGTCGAGATCGAGAACATCGTCCGGCACATGCGCTCGGGCAAGGCGCCCTATGCCGCGGCCATGGAAGCGGCCGACGAAATCGGCCTGGCGGTCGTCGCCACCACCCTGACCATCGTGGCGGTGTTCGCGCCCACGGGCTTCATGCCCGGCGTGGTCGGCCAGTTCTTCAAGGCCTTCGCCCTGGCGGCCTGCGTGTCGGTGCTGTTCTCGCTGGTCGTCGCCCGCCTGCTCACGCCCCTGATGGGCGCCTACATGCTCAAGGCCCATGGCCACGAGGATCGTGAGCCCGGCTGGATGCCCGCCTACCTGCGCGCCCTCGACTGGTCGCTGAACCATCGCTGGGTGGTGTTCGTCGCGGGCATCGTGCTGCTGGGCAGCTCGTTCCTGCTGGTGCCCAAGCTGCCGTTCGAGTTCCAGCCGCCCGCCGACCGCGGCCGCGCGCCGTTCTCCATCGAGCTGCAGCCCGGCGCGACCCTGGACGAGACCGACGCCATCGCCCAGCGCGTCACCCGCGAGCTGCTGGCCCGTCCGGAAGTCACCGGCGTCTATGTTTCCATCGGCTCCAACGGCGTGAACCGCGGCACGGTCAACGCCGACCTCGTCCCCAAGGGCGAGCGCATGGGCCAGCAGGAATTCAGCCGGATGATGGTCGACAAGTTCGCCGAGATCCCCGGCGCACGGATCGGCGCCGGCTCCGGCAACGGCGGCGGCCCCAGCGACGGCGGCAGCTACACCCTGCGCCTGCTCAGCGACAACGGACCCCAGCTCGAAGCCGCCGCCCGTCGGGTGGAAGCGGAGATGCGCAACGTCCCGGGCCTCGCCCACGTGGTGAACACCGCCTCCATCGCCCGCCCCGAGATCGTGGTCACCCCGCGTCCGGAACAGGCGGCCCTGGCCGGCGTGTCCGTGGCCGCCATCTCCCAGGCGGTGCGCGTGGCCACCATCGGCGACGTCGACCAGAACCTGCCCAAGTACAACCTCGGCGACCGCCAGATCCCCATCCGCCTGCGCCTGACGGAGCAGGGCCGGGGCGAACTGGCCGTGCTCCAGGACCTGAAGCTGCCCACCGCCAACGGGGGCTCGGTGCCGCTCAGCTCGGTGGCCGACATCCGCTTCGCCGCCGGTCCCTCGCACATCGAGCGTCAGGACCGCTCGCGCGTCGCCACCATCACGGCCGAACTGAACGGCATCGCGGTGGGCGAGGCGGCCAAGCGCGTCCACGCTCTGCCGTCGGTCCGCAACCTGCCGGCCGGCGTTCGCGAAGTGCCCGCCGGCGATGCCGAGTTCATCCAGGAGATGCTGTCGGGCTTCGCCTTGGCGTTCATCACCGGCTTGCTGCTGATGTACATGGTGCTGGTGCTGCTATTCCGCGGCTTCGCCCAGCCGGTGACCATCATGGCGGCCCTGCCGCTGGCCATCGTCGGGGCCTTCGCCCTGCTGGTGCTGGCCGGCAGCAGCTTCTCGATCTCGACGCTGATCGGCATCCTCATGCTGATGGGCATCGCGGCCAAGAACTCCATCCTGCTGGTGGAATACGCGATCATGGCGATGAGCCAGGGCATGCCCCGCCGGGACGCCCTGATGGACGCGGCGCGCAAGCGGGCCCGGCCGATCGTCATGACCACCGTGGCCATGGCGGCCGGCATGGCGCCGGTGGCCGTGGGCTTCGGGGCCGACACCGAGTTCCGCGCGCCCATGGCCATCGCGGTGATCGGCGGCCTGATCACCTCCACCCTGCTGTCGCTGCTCTATGTCCCGGTGATCTTCACCTTCATGGATCAGCTGAAGAACTTCGGCATGAAGCGCCTCCATCGCTGGATGGGACACCGTCACCATCCGGCCGAGGCCGCTCACGGCGGGGGCCACATCCCCGCCCGCGCCGCCGAGTAGGCGGCCGAGCCGCAAAGCCCCAGCCGCCCTTGACGCCGGTCAAGGGCGGCTTCAGGCCTTCGGGGTAGGAGGCCGCCATGACCACGCGCAACCTCGAAGCCCTGTTCCGGCCCCGCGCCATCGCCCTGATCGGCGCCAGCAACCAGCCCGGATCCGTCGGCCAGGTGGTCGCCCGCAACCTGCTGGAAAGCGGGTTCGAGGGGCCGGTCATGCCGGTGAACCCCCATGCCAAGGCGGTGCGCTCGGCGCTCGCCTACCGCCGCATCGCCGACCTGCCGCAGACCCCGGACCTCGCCGTGGTGGCGACCCCGGCCGCGACCGTGCCGGGCGTCATCGCTGAACTGGGCGCCCGCGGCTGTCGCGCCGCCGTGGTGATCAGCACCGGCTTTTCCCCCGGCGCGTCCGATCCCTCCCTGCGGCAGGCCCTGCTGGATGCGGCCAAGCCCCACCTGCTGCGGATCGTCGGACCCAACTGCCTGGGTTTCATCTCGCCGCGGCTGGGCATCAACGCCAGCTTCGCGCACCTGACGCCGAAACCCGGCGGCCTGGCCCTGGTCACTCAATCGGGCGCCATCGCCGCCGCCGCCCTGGACTGGGCCCAGCCGCGCAACGTCGGCTTCTCCCAGATGATCAGCATCGGCGACGCCGCCGACGTCGATGTGGGCGACCTGCTGGACTACCTGGCCCTGGATCCTGAGACCCGCGCCATCCTGCTCTACGTCGAGAGCATCACCGACGCGCGCAAGTTCATGAGCGCCGGCCGGATCGCCGCCCGCAGCAAGCCCGTGGTGGTGATCAAGGCCGGCCGCAGCAACGCGGGCGCCAAGGCCGCCTTCTCCCACACCGGCGCCCTGGCCGGCGCCGACGCCGTCTATGACGCCGCCTTCCGCCGCGCCGGCATGCTGCGCGTCGGCGGCCTGCGCGAGCTGTTCGACGCCGCCGCCACCCTGTCCACCGGGCTCACCGTTTCCGGCGACCGCCTGGCGATCCTGACCAACGGCGGCGGGGCCGGCGTGCTGGCCGTGGACGCCCTGGATGATCGGGGCGGCCAGCTGGCGGAGCTGGAGCCGGCGACGATCGAGGCGGTCAGCCGCGCCGTCTCCCCCAACTGGTCGCACCGCAATCCCGCCGACATCCTGGGCGATGCGCCCGCCGCCGCCTACCAGGCCGCCCTCCAGACGCTGCTGGCCGATCCGAACGCCGACGCCGTCCTGGTGATGAACTGTCCGACCGCCGTGACCGACAGCACCAGCGCCGCCAAGGCGGTGATCTCGGCCGCCGCCATGCCGGGGCGGCGCAAGCCCGTGCTCACCTGCTGGCTAGGCGACGCCCAGGTCAGCGAAGGCCGCCGCCTGTTCGCAGGCGCCGGGCTGCCCACGCACGAGACGCCGGACGAGGCGGTTCGCGCCTTCACCCATCTGGTCCGCTATCGCCGCAACCAGACCCTGATGCTGCGCACCCCGTCGCCCGCCGCCGAGATCCCGGACAAGGCCGCGGCCCGCGCCATCGTCCGCGAAGCCCTGCTCGACGGCCGGGCCAGCCTCACCGATCCGGAGGCCCGCGCCGTGCTGGAAGCCTATGGCGTTCCGGTCGTCGTCAGCCGCTCGGTGGAAAGCCCGCAGGCCGCCGCCGAAGCGGCGCGGGACATGCCGGGCCCGCTCGCGCTCAAGATCCTGTCGCGCGACATCAGCCACAAGAGCGATGTGGGTGGGGTGGCCCTCGATATTTCAGGGCCGGACGCCGTCGCCCAGGCCGCCGCCGACATGCTGGAGCGGGTGGCGCAGGTGCGTCCCGACGCGCGGCTCGAAGGCTTCGTTCTGGAGCCGATGATTGTGCGCCCGCGCGCCCAGGAGCTGATCTGCGGCATCACCCAGGACGCCACCTTCGGGCCCGTGGTGCTGTTTGGCCAGGGCGGCGTCGCCACCGAAGCGCTCAAGGACCGCGCCGTCAGCCTGCCGCCGCTCGACGACCTGATCGCCATGGAGATGATCGAGCAGACCCGCGTCGCCCACCTGCTGGCCGGGTTCCGCGACCGCCCGCCGGCCGACCTCCAGGCCATCGTGCGCGTGCTGATCGGCTTAGGCCAGCTCGCCGCCGACCTGCCGGAGGTGGCCGAACTCGACATCAACCCGCTGCTGGCCGACGAGACCGGCGTCCTGGCGCTGGACGCCCGCATCCGCATCCACCAGCCAGGGGAGGGGGTGATCCGTCCGGCGATCCTGCCCTATCCCGACAGCTTGGTGCGCACCGTCGACGTGGCCGGCGATCCCCTGCGCGTGCGTCCGATCCGACCTCAGGACGCGCCCGCCTTGGTGGACATGGTCTCGCGCAGCACGCCCGAAGATGTCCGCCTGCGGTTCCTGGGCGGCATGCGCACCCTTTCGCCCGAGCTCGCCGCGCGGCTGACCCAGATCGACTACGATCGGCAGATGGCCCTGGTGGCCGAAGACCCCTCCGGCGAGATCCTCGGCGTCGCGCGCATCATCATCGATCCGGAAGGCGAGACCGCCGAGTACGCTGCCATGGTCCGCAGCGACCGGCAGGCGAGGGGGCTTGGCGGCATGCTGCTGCAGTCGGTGCTCGACTACGCCCGTGCTCGCGGCCTGCGCCAGGTCTGGGGCGAGGTCCACCGCGAGAACGCCCGCATGCTCGATCTCGCCGACCACTTGGGCTTTCAGCGTCATCCGTCAGACGAGTTCAGCGTCCGGGTGGTCAAGGACCTGCAGGCTCAGCCCGCCGCGGTCGCGCCCGCCACATAGGCGTCGATTTCCGCCAGTCGCTGCTGCACCTCGGCGGGCGACAGGAACGATCCGGTGAAGCTGTTCTTGGCCAGGGTGACCAGCTCGTCCCGCGACAGGTCCACCGCTTCGGCGATGGCCGTCCAGTTCTGGCCCAGATAGCCGCCGAAGTAGGCCGGATCGTCGGAGTTCACCGTCGCCTTCAGGCCCAGCTGCAACATGCGCTTCAGGGGGTGGGTCTTCAGGTCGTCCACCACGCACAGCTTCAGGTTCGACAACGGGCAGACCGTCAGGGTCATGCCTTCCTCCGCCAGCCTGCGCGACAGCGCCTCGTCCTCCAGAGAGCGGTTGCCGTGGTCCAGCCGGTCGACCTGCAGCAGGTCCAGCGCTTCCCAGACGTACTCGGGCGGGCCTTCCTCGCCGGCGTGCGCCACCAGCTTCAGCCCGCGCTCGCGGGCGGCGGCGAACACTCGCTCGAACTTGCGGGGCGGATGGCCGACTTCCGAGGAGTCGAGTCCGACGCCGGCGATCCGGTCCAGGTAGGGCTCCGCATCCTTGAGCGTGGCGAACGCGGCCCCTTCATCCAGGTGACGCAGGAAGCACAGGATCAGCTTGGAGGTGACGCCCAGTTCCCGCTTGGCCTGCGCCATGCCGGCCAGCAGCCCGTCGGCGACCACGGCGAACGGCACGCCCCGGTCGGTGTGGGTCTGCGGATCGAAGAACAGCTCCACGTGCCGCGCGCCGTCGGCGGCGACCCGCCGGAAGTAGGCGAGCGCCAGGTCGCGGAAGTCCTCTTCCGTCAGCAGGACGTTGGCCCCCTGATAGTAGATGTCCAGGAAGTCCTGCAGGTTCGAGAAGGCGTAGGCGGCGCGGACGGCTTCCACGGAATCAAAGGGCAGGGCGACTCGGTTGCGCCGGGCGAACTCGAACATCTGCTCCGGCTCCAGGCTGCCCTCGATGTGCAGGTGAAGCTCGGCCTTGGGCAGGCCGCGGATGAAATCGGACATGTCGGTCATGGCCGCAGACTCCCGCCGCGGGCGCCTGCGCGTCAAGCAAACTGCGACCTTTTCGCCCGAACGGGGCGCTACCGCGTTGGATTTGCATCTAAACGGCCCGTCATGCTTTCCTTAACCATCTCGGGGCGAACTTTGCGTCTCGTGAGAACGGACGGCGCGCGGGGTGTGGCCTTGCGTGAAGGTAGATCTGTTCACATTTGTCCCGTTTCCGATTGACGGAAGGGCCGCGATCCATATAACGAGGCGCTTCCGCGAAAGAGCGCGACGGACGCGCCGGCTGGACCTGTGGGTCTTGGAGCCGGGGCGCCTTCGCGCTTCTCTTGCGTGACCAGGAGAGAGATTCCCACGTGGCCCGTATCGCTGGCGTCAATATTCCCACGAACAAGCGCGTCGTGATCGCGCTGCAGTACATCCATGGCATCGGCGAGGCGAAGGCCCGCGAGATCGTCAGCAAGGTTGGCATCGAGGATGCTCGCCGCGTCAATCAGCTGACCGATGCGGAAGTGCTGCAAATCCGCGAAACCATCGATCGCGACTACACCGTCGAAGGCGACCTGCGTCGCGAGACGGCCGTCAACATCAAGCGTCTGATGGACCTGGCCTGCTACCGCGGCCTGCGTCACCGGAAGGGCCTGCCGGTCCGCGGCCAGCGCACCCACACCAACGCCCGGACCCGCAAGGGCCCGGCCAAGCCGATCGCCGGCAAGAAGAAGTAAGAGAGTCTAGCTCCGATGGCCAAGGAACCGGCGCGCGTCAAACGCCGCGAGCGCAAGAACATCACCTCCGGCGTCGCGCACGTGAACGCCTCCTTCAACAACACCATGGTGACCATCACCGACGCGCAGGGGAACACGATCTCCTGGTCGAGCGCCGGCATGATGGGCTTCAAGGGCTCGCGGAAGTCGACTCCGTACGCCGCCCAGATGGCCGCCGAAGACGCGGGCCGCAAGGCCGCCGAACATGGCGTCAAGACGCTGGAAGTGAACGTCTCGGGTCCGGGTTCGGGCCGTGAGTCGGCGCTGCGCGCTCTGCAGGCCGTCGGCATGACGATCACCACCATCCGCGATGTGACCCCGATCCCGCACAACGGCTGCCGTCCGCCGAAGCGCCGTCGGGTCTGAGTAACATCGCACTGCAATTCGAGGCGCCGGACCGCGTTTGCGGCCGGCGATCCTGCGTTTCGAGGGACACCCCGTGATCGAAAGAAACTGGAACGAGCTCATCCGTCCCGAGAAGCCGCTGATCGAGACCGGCGCCGACGCCAGCCGCAAGGCGCGTCTGGTGGCCGAACCGCTCGAGCGCGGGTTCGGCGTGACGCTGGGCAACAGCCTGCGCCGCGTCCTGCTGTCGTCGCTGCAAGGCGCGGCGGTGACCGCCGTCCAGATCGACGGCGTGGTGCACGAGTTCTCCTCTCTTGAGGGCGTGCGCGAAGACGTCGTCGACATCGTCCTGAACATCAAGCAACTGGCCGTCCGCATGCACTCGGAAGGCCCGAAGCGCATGACCCTGCGCGCCACGGGCCCCGGCCCGGTGACCGCCAGCCAGATCGACGCTCCGGCCGACATCGAGATCCTGAACGGCGACCATGTGCTCTGCACCCTCGATGAGGGCGCGACCGTTCGCATGGAATTCACGGTCCAGACCGGCAAGGGCTATGTCCCGGCCGAGCAGAACCGTCCGGAAGACGCCCCGATCGGCCTGATCGCCGTCGACGCGCTCTATTCCCCGGTCAAGCGCGTCGCCTACCGCGTCGAGCCCACCCGCCAGGGCCAGAGCCTCGACTACGACAAGCTGATCATGGAAGTGGAAACCAACGGCGCGGTCAGCCCCGTTGACGCGGTGGCCTACGCCGCCCGCATCCTCCAGGACCAGCTGCAGATCTTCATCACCTTCGAAGAACCGAAGAAGAAGGTCGAAGGCGAAGCCAAGCCGGAACTGCCGTTCAACCCCGCCCTCCTCAAGAAGGTGGACGAGCTGGAACTGTCGGTCCGTTCGGCCAACTGCCTGAAGAACGACAACATCGTCTACATCGGCGACCTGATCCAAAAGACGGAAGCCGAGATGCTGCGCACCCCGAACTTCGGGCGCAAGTCGCTCAACGAGATCAAGGAAGTGCTCGCCGGCATGGGTCTGCACCTCGGCATGGACGTGCCGAACTGGCCGCCGGAGAACATCGAAGAGCTCGCGAAGAAGTTCGAAGACCAGATGTAATCGCTTTCGCGCCGACTCCGGGCCGCTTTCGCGGCTTGGGCCCGATGAAGCCGCAACAGCGGTGGAGGGCTCCGGCGCTTCGTGTTGAACCCGGGCGGGAGCAGGCCGGGATTGGCGAGGTAGGACGAAAGCCCGTGAGATCGGGAGCGTCCGGCAGGGGCTCTAAGGCCCAGGAGATAAGAAGATGCGTCACGGCAAAGCCCACCGCAAACTGGGTCGTACGACCGCCCACCGTACTGCGATGTTCGCCAACATGTCGGCGAGCCTGATCAAGCACGAGCAGATCGTCACCACCCTGCCCAAGGCGAAGGAACTGCGTCCCTTCGTCGAAAAGCTGGTGACCCTCGCCAAGCGCGGCGACCTGCACGCTCGCCGTCAGGCGATCAGCCAGGTCCGCGACGTCGAACAAGTCGGCAAGCTGTTCGGCGTGCTCGGCCCGCGTTACGCCGAGCGCAACGGCGGCTACATCCGCGTCCTGAAGGCCGGCTACCGTCACGGCGACAACGCCCCGATGGCCGTGATCGAGTTCGTCGATCGCGACCCGTCGGAAAAGGGCAAGGACTCCGGTCCGGTGGCCCAGGCCGCCTTCGCCGACGAATAAGACTTTCGAACCTCTCGGTTCAGAACAGGCCCCGGACAGCGATGTCCGGGGCTTTTTCGTTGCGCGCTCGTCACGCTGGGCGGCTAGGAAGCGGCCATGAGTAACCCGTTGCGTATGTTGCTGGCGCTGTGCGCCGTTCTCGCCTTCGCCGGCTGCGCCAGCCGTCCGCCTTCGGCGCCCGCCCACGTCAGCCACGTCAGGCAGGTCGCGCCCACCATCCTGGTTTCCATCGACGGCTTCCGGCCCGACTACCTGGATCGGGGGCTCACCCCGGCCATGAGCCGCCTGGCCCAGGGCGGGGTGCTGGCCGCCATGCGCCCGTCGTTCCCGTCCAAGACCTTTCCCAACCACTGGACCCTGGTCACCGGCCTGCGGCCCGACCGGCACGGCATGGTCGACAACAACATGGAGGACGCCGCCATTCCGGGCGTGAAGTTCTCCCTGTCCAACAAGGCCGCCGTGGCCGACCCGCGCTGGTGGGGGAACGCCGCGCCCCTGTGGGTCTCGGCCGAGCGTCAGGGCGTGCGCACCGCCACCATGTTCTGGCCGGGCTCCGACACCGTCATCCAGGGGGTCCGCCCCAGCCAGTGGCGGCTCTACGACGAGGACGTCACGCCCACCGCCCGCGTCGACCAAGTCCTCGCCTGGCTCGACCTGCCGCCCGCCGAGCGCCCGCGCTTCCTCACCCTCTACTTCGAGGAGGTCGACACCGCCGGCCATCACTTCGGCCCGACCTCGCCCGAGGTGAACCGCGCCATCGCCAACACCGACGCCGCCATCGCCCGCCTCGTCGAAGGCCTCCGCGCGCGGGGGTTAGGCGCCAACCTCGTCATCGTCTCCGACCACGGCATGGCGTCCACCTCGCCCGACCGTCGCATCTGGCTGGACGATCTCCTGCCGGCCGGCGCCCTGCGCCAGATGACCGCCGGCGCCTTCCTCAGCGCCTTTCCCCAGCCCGGCTTCGAGACCCAGGTCGACAAGGCGCTGATCCAGCCCCACGCCCACATGCAGTGCTGGCGCAAGGCCGAAATCCCCGCCCGCTACCTGTATGGAAAACACAGCAGGGTCCCTCCCTACTTCTGTCTTCCGGATACAGGATGGGAGATCACCACCCGCGCCTACGCCGCCACCCACCGGACCGACCACGGCAACCACGGCTACGACCCCTTCGCCCCCGAGATGCGAGCCCTGTTCCTGGCCAAAGGCCCCGGCTTCCGCCGCGGCGCCCGCCCGCCAGTCTTCGACAACGTCGACGTCTACCCGGTGCTGGCCCGCCTCGCCGGCGTCCGGCCCGAACCCAACGACGGCGACCTGCGCGAACTCGGCCCCACCCTCGCGCCTTGACGGACAGCCGCGTTGCGCCGTCATTGAGGCATGCCGACCTTCGACCTCGAGACCACCTACCTCAGCCTGGACGGGCAGGGCCGCGTGGCGGTCCATCCCGTCGACCCGGGGTTCTGGGAAACCATGGACGGCAACCCGGCCATCCTGACCAACCTCGTCGGCGTCTACGCCGGCGGCGCGGACTGGCCGCACTGGGAGATGCACCCTGAGGGCGACGAGATCCTGGTGCTCCTTGAAGCGCATGACCATGATCCTCGACGATGGCGGTGAGGAGCGGCGGGTGGAGCTCTCGGCCGGCTCGACCCTGGTGATGCCCAAGGGCGTCTGGCACCGCGCCCTGGTGCCTGAGCACAGCCGGCTGCTGGCGATCACCTACGGGGCCGGCAGCCAGCATCGGCCGATCGCCGCCTAACGCCGTTGCGCCAGCTCGCCGGCTCTTCCATGGTCGGGCGAGGGGAGTCGCGATGACCGATCAAAGACCAGGGCGAGCCTCGCGCGCGCCGGCCTTCGGCTTCATCTTCGCCAGCGCGCTGATGAACGCCGTCTCATTCGGGATCATGATCCCGATCCTTCCAAACCTCCTCAAGCAGTTTACCAGCGGCGACACCGCCGAGGCGGCCCAGTGGAACGTGGTGTTCGGCGCCACCTGGGGCTTGATGCAGCTGTTCTGCGCGCCGGCCCTGGGCATGCTGTCCGACCGCATCGGCCGCCGTCCCGTGCTGCTGATCTCGCTGTTCGGTCTGTGCGTGGACTTCCTGTTCATGGCCCTGGCGCCGAGCCTGGCCTGGCTCTTCGTCGGGCGGGTCATCAACGGCCTGACCGCCGCCAGCTTCTCCACCGCCAACGCTTACCTCGCCGACGTTACGCCGCCGGATCAGCGCGCCAAGGCCTTCGGCTGGATGGGCTCGGCCTTCTCGTTCGGCTTCATTCTGGGGCCGGCGTTCGGCGGGTGGCTGGGCGAGATCGACCTGCGCTTGCCGTTCTTCGCCGCCGCCGCGCTCACCGGCGCCAACTGGCTGTACGGTCTGCTGATCCTGCCAGAGTCCCTGCCGCCGGAGCGGCGGGTGGCGCGCTTCGACTGGAGGCGCGCCAATCCGCTCGGCGCCCTCGACTTCCTGCGCCGGCATGGCGAGCTGCTCGGCCTGGCCTCCATCTCCTTCCTGTTCCAGCTGGCGCACACGGTGCTGCCGGCGATCTTCGTGCTCTACGCCGGCTATCGCTATGGCTGGGGTCCGGGCGTCATGGGCCTGACCATGATGGGCACCGGGCTTCTGGGCGTGGCGGTCCAGACCATGGCCGTCGGCCCGGTGGTGGCGCGGGTCGGCGAGCGCGGGGCGCTCCTGATCGGCGCCTTCATGGGCGCCTTGGGCTTCACCCTCTACGGCTTCGCACCAACCGGGGCAGCCTACCTTGCGGCTGCGCCTGTGTTCGCGTTCATCAACCTGCTGCAGCCGGGCCTGCAGGGGATGATGACGCGCCGGGTCGAGGGCCATGAGCAAGGCAGGCTGCAGGGCGCGCTGCAGGGGCTGCAGGGCATCGCTTCGGTGGTCGGCCCTGTGCTGTTCGGGCTGGTCTTCGCCTGGGCGGTCCGTCACGACGCGACCTTGCACTCACCGGGGCTTCCGATCTTCATAGCCGCCGCCCTGCTGGCGGGAGCTTTCCTGATCGGCGTGCGTATTGCACCGGCGCCCGCCACCCGGCCGGCGGCCTCGGGCCCCTTATAAACGGCCGAGCCGCTCGCCAAATTTGCGCCTGAAACGTTGAGACAGTGGCTCGACCTTCACTGCCGGAGACCCCATGCGCGCCTACCGCGTCCTGATTCCCGCTCTTGCCGTCCTCGCCGCCTGTTCGCCGGGTGGAAACAGCGCCGCGCAGACCCCCATGCCCCAGCCGACGCGGTCCGTTCCGACCAGCGCGGCCGGCATGAAGCAGTCCTTCGCACCCGTCGTGCAGAAGGCCGCGCCAGCCGTGGTCAACATCTCTTCCAAGAGGCTCGTGCGGCAGCAGGTGGATCCGTTCTGGCAGATGTTCGGCCTGGGCGCGCCGCGCAACCGGATCGAAGGCTCGCTGGGTTCGGGCGTCATTGTCCGCGCTGACGGCGTGGTCGTCACCAACACCCACGTGGTGGAGGGCGGTCAGGAGATCACTGTCTCGCTGGCCGACCGCCGCGCCTTCACCGCGCGCATCCTGCTGGCCGACCCGCGCACGGATCTTGCGGTTCTCAAGATCGACCTGCCTCCGGGCGAGCGCCTGCCCACCCTGGCCATCGACGACACGGGCGACGCCCAGGTCGGCGACCTCGTGCTGGCCATCGGCGACCCCTTCGGCGTGGGGCAGACGGTGACCAACGGCATCGTCTCGGCCCTGAACCGAACGGCGGATCCGTCGGGCGATGCGGCCTCGTCGTACATCCAGACCGACGCCGCGATTAACCCCGGCAACTCGGGCGGGGCGCTGGTCGACATGGACGGCGACCTGATCGGCATCAACAGCTTCATCCTGTCGCGCTCGGGCACCTCGTCCGGCGTGGGCTTCGCGATCCCAGCTCAGCTCGTTCGCCGGGTCGTGGAGACGGCGGTCGGGGGCGGGCGGAGCTTCGTGCAGCCTTGGCCCGGCGCGCGCCTGCAGAGCGTCACGCCCGAGATCGCCTCCAGCCTTGGCCTAGCCACTCCCGCCGGCGCACTGGTCGCCGATGTTTGGCCGGGCGGCCCGTTCGCCCGGGCCGGCATTCGCCAGGGCGACGTCATCACTTCGGTGGACGGCAACCCTGTGGCCGACGCAGGCGGTGTCAACTACGCCTTCGGCGTCCACCGGCCGGGGGACAATGTCCGGGTGGGCGTCCGCCGCGCGAACGGCGAACAGCAGGTCACGGTGCGCGCCGAACTGCCGCCGGCCACGCCGGCCCGCGACGAGCAGGTGATCGGCGGTACGAGCCCCTTCACCGGCGCGCGCGTGGTCAACCTGTCGCCGGCGGTCGCCACCGAACTCGGTGTCGATCCTTTCGCCGGACAGGGCGTGCTGATCGCCGACATCGGCGGCGGGCCGGCTGCCCGTGTGGGCCTGCGTCCGGGCGACATCGTTCGCGCCGTCAATGGCCAGCCGATCCGCACCGTCCGCGACCTGATCAACGCCACCGGCCGGCGTGTCGGCGTCTGGCAGGTGACCATCGAGCGGGGCGGCCAGCAGGTGACCGCGACCTTCCGGGCATAAGGTGCTAGGAGGTCGGCCATGTCCGACCTGTTCGAAGCCGCGGGCCTGACGCCTCAGGCCCCGACCCCGCTCGCCGAGCGCCTGCGCCCGCAGAAGCTGGACGAGGTGGTTGGGCAGGATCACCTGCTGGGACCCGATGGGCCGATCCGCCGGATGGCGGAGGCCCATCGCCTGGCCTCGATGATCCTTTGGGGGCCGCCTGGCACGGGCAAAACCACCATCGCCCGCCTGCTGGCCAAGGAAGCCGGCTACGAATTCCAGCAGTTGTCGGCGGTCTTCTCAGGCGTCGCAGACCTGAAGAAGGCGTTCGAAGCCGCCCGGATGCGCCGCAAGGCGGGGCAGGCGACCCTGCTGTTCGTCGACGAAATCCATCGCTTCAACCGCGCCCAGCAGGATGGCTTCCTGCCGTTCGTGGAGGAGGGGATCGTCACCCTGGTGGGAGCGACGACGGAAAACCCGTCGTTCGAGCTGAACGGCGCCTTGCTGTCGCGAAGCCAGGTGTTCGTGCTGAAGCGGCTGGACGACGTGGCGCTCGAAGGTCTGCTGGCCAAGGCCGAGGCGCATGAAGGCCGCGCCTTGCCCCTGGAGCCGGAGGCTCGTTCAGCCCTGGTGGCGCTCGCCGACGGTGACGGTCGCTATCTGCTGACGCTGGCTGAGACCCTGTTCAACATCGGAACGGCCAAGCCGCTCACGACCAAGGAGCTGGGCCAAATCCTGCAGAAGCGCAGCCCGGCCTACGACAAGGACCGGGAAGAGCACTACAACCTCATCTCCGCCCTTCACAAATCCATCCGGGGGTCGGATCCGGACGCGGCGCTCTATTGGCTCGCGCGCATGTTGCAGGGTGGGGAAGACCCGCTGTTCATCGCCCGTCGACTGATCCGGGCGGCTGCGGAGGATATCGGCGAAGCCGATCCGATGAGCCTGGTTCTGGCGAACGCGGCCAAGGACACCTACGACTTTCTGGGCAGTCCCGAAGGCGAGCTCGCCCTGGCGCAGTTGACGGTGCATCTGGCCGCTGCGCCCAAGTCCAACGCCGTGTACGTCGCCTACAAGGAAGCCATGCGGGCGGCCAAGGAAACCGGGTCGCTGATGCCGCCCAGCCATATCCTCAATGCGCCCACCCGGCTCATGAAGGACCTCGGCTACGGCAAGGGCTACAACTATGACCACGACGCCGAGCAGGGCTTTTCCGGGCAGAACTACTTCCCGGACGGGATGGAGCGTCGTCAGTTTTACCGCCCGCGCGGCGAAGGCACGGAAGCCCGGATCAAGGAGCGCCTGGAGCGCTGGGCGGCGCTGCGGAGCGAGCGGAGCGGCCGCTCCTGATGGCGCGCCCCGCCAAGGGCGCGCGTGCGCCTGAACTTAAGCCCGTGAAGCTGTCGCCGGAGGAGGTCAAGCTCGTCCGGAGCCTCGTCATGTACGAGGACGAGGACATCCTGGCGCTGAACAAGCCGTCTGGCCTGTCCAGCCAAGGCGGTCGGGGCCAGGTGAACACCCTTGATGAACTGCTGTGGGCTTTCGCCAAGCCTGGGAAGGCGCGCCCGCGCCTGATCCACAGGCTGGACCGCGACACTTCGGGGGTGATCCTCACCGCCAAGACCAAGCCGGCGGCGAGCTTCCTGGGGAGGGCGCTGATGGCCCGGAAGTTCGCCAAGACCTATCGGGCGATCGTCACGCCCGGCGCGCCCGACCTGCGCCAAGGCGTCATCGACGTCGCCCTGCGCCGCGAGGAGATAGGGCGCGAGGCCTACATGCGGGTTTGCGCGCCGGACCATCCGGACGCTGAGACGGCCCGCAGCCGCTACGCCACCCTGGCGGCAGGCGAGCAGGCGGCGTTGCTGGAGCTGGAGCCGGAGACCGGCCGCATGCACCAGCTTCGCGTTCACCTGGCGAGCATCGGCCGCCCGATCGCCGGCGATGTGCGGTACGGCGGTGCCCTGGTCGTGGGCGGCCATCCGGCGCCGCGTCTGATGCTGCACGCTTTCGCACTCGTCTTCCCGCATCCACGGGGAGGGCTGAAGCGCCTGGAAGCCCCCGTTCCTGCAGACATGACGCAGCTAGCCGCCAAGCTCGGCCTGCTCCAACCGGAACAGCTAGGTCCGTAGCTCGTTCGAAGTGACGGAACCCAAACGGTTTTCGTTCGGACGTGAGACCATGAAACGCCTGCTCATCCCCGCGTTCGCCGCCGCAATGGCGCTTTCCGCCTGCGCAACGGCGCCGACGCTCTACCAGCCTGCCGCCGGGCCGAACGCCGTGGGCTTCACCGACTATAGGATCGAGCCGGGCCGTTATCGCATCACCTTCCGTGGCGGCGGCGGCGCGCCTCCCGAACAGGTCACCGACTTCGCACTGCGCCGCGCCGCCGATCTGGCTCTGGCGGAAGGTTATGACTGGTTCCGTGTGTCCGACCGGATGGTGCGGCAGGTGTCGGCCGGCAGCGGCCCACGCATCGGTGTCGGCGTCGGCGGCGGGGACTACGGCCGCCGCAGCGCCGTCGGCCTAGGCGTCGGCACAGGCTTCAACCTCGGGCCGGGCCCTTCGTTCGCGGCCACCGTCGAGGTGTTCATGGGCCGGGGCGCCAAGCCGCCAGGCTTGGACGTCTATGACGCGCGGGCCATCCGCGGCTCCCTGGGCGCGCCTGTCTGAGTTCCTTTGCGGCGGGAGCCCGCCCGTCGCATAAGGGGCCAATGTTGAATCTCCTCCTTGTCGGAGCAGGCGGCGCGTTCGGTGCGATCTGCCGCTACCTGCTCGGCGTCCAGGCCAGCCGTGCGCTCGGCTCTGGATGGCCGTACGGCACTTTCCTGGCCAATGTGCTCGGGGCCCTGGCCATGGGCCTGCTGGTCGGCGTTCTGGCCCAGCGCGGCGGGGCGGACCAGGAGCGCTGGCGGCTGCTCCTCGCGGTCGGCGTGCTCGGCGGCTTCACCACCTTCTCCTCCTACTCGCTGGAGCTCGTACGCATGCTCGAGACGCGCGCCTATGGCCAGGCGGCTCTCTACAGCGTGAGCTCGGTGGTTCTTTCTGTGGTCGCGCTGTTCGCGGGACTGATCCTGATGCGAAAGGTGCTGGCATGAGCACGCGCGAAGTCCGCACCCTCTATGTCGACAAGGGCGAAGACGGGGTCCGCCTCGACCGCTGGTTCAAGCGCCGTTGGCCGCAGCTCAACCACATCCAGATCCAGAAGCTGACCCGCTCCGGCCAGATCCGCGTCGACGGCGCTCGGGTGAAGCCGGACACGCGTTTGACGGCCGGGTCGCAGGTCCGCGTGCCGCCCTTGCCGGACGCGCCGGCGCCCGGCGAGCGCAAGCAGGGGCTGGACCCGCGCGACGTCGCCTACGCCAAGTCCCTGGTGATCTACGAGGACGAGGAAGTCCTCGCGCTCAACAAGCCGTCGGGACTGGCGGTCCAAGGCGGCACCAAGACCACCAAGCACGTCGACCGTCTGCTCAGCGCCTGGGGCGAAGGGCTGGAGCGACCGCGCTTGGTGCACCGGCTGGACCGCGACACCTCGGGCGTCCTGGTGCTCGGCAAGACGCCGGGCGCGGCCGCCAAGCTCGCAGGAGCCTTTGCTCGTCGGCGCACGCTGAAGATCTATTGGGCGCTGGTGGCGGGCATGCCAAAGCCGGGCGAGGGGGTGCTTGAACTGCCCCTGGCCAAGCGCGGCGTCGGGGATCGCGAGATGGTGGTCCCGGCGGATCCCAAGGACCCGGACGCCGAAACCGCCGAGACCGAGTTCGTGACGCTCAGCCACGCCGGCCGCAAGGTGGCCTGGATGGCGCTGTGGCCCCACACAGGCCGGACCCACCAGCTGCGAGCCCACATGCTCGCCATGGGGCATCCGATCCTTGGCGATCCCAAGTACCACAACGAGCCCAGCCTGGAGCTTTCGGGCGGGCTGAAGCTGCAGCTGCACGCACGGCGGCTGGAGCTGCCGCACCCGTCGCGCGGGACCTTGATCCTGGAAGCGCCGCTCAGCCCGGAGATGAAGTCCGGGTTCGAGCGCTTCGGCTTCGCGGAAGACGAGGCCGAGCCGGAGCCCTTCGAGAAGCGCCGGCGCTAAGCCGCAGCACCGCTTGCACCAGAGCAGGCGGCTCCCCATTCCGTGATCATGCGCCACACGGGCGCGGATGCGAGGACGACGTTGCAAAAGGGATTCCACGAACCGGTCGAGAAGCCGAAGCGGTTCTACAAGACGGTCGAGACGACGCCGGTCGACGGCGGCTTTGGCGTGCTGCTGGACGGCCGCAACCTGCGCACCCCGGGCGGCGTGCGCCTTGTGCTCCCCACCGCCGCTCTCGCCGAAGAGATCGCGGGCGAGTGGCGAGCGCAGGGCGAGACAATCGAGATGGCCGACATGCATGCCACGCGCCTGGCCAACACGGCCACGGGCGCCGTGCCGAACTCGCGTGAAGCCACCGCGGGGCAGGTGATGGACTATGCCGCCTCCGACCTGCTGCTCTACTTCGCCGAGGAGCCTCAGGCCTTGGTGGAGCGGCAGACGGAGCAGTGGGGCGCGGTCCTGCTGCGGGCCGAAGAGGAAGCGCGCCTGAGCTTCGTGCGCGCCGCCGGCATCATCCACCAGCGCCAACCGGAGGAGAGCCTGGAGCGAGTGCGCCAGATCGCGCTCGGCCTGGACGACTTCGGCCTGGCTGGCCTGGCGTTCGGCGCGGCGCTGTTCGGCTCTTCGATCCTGGCCATCGCGGTCCAACGCAGCTGGATCACCGCGGAACAGGCCTTCGAGCTGTCCCGTCTCGATGAGGCGTTCCAGCAGGAGCAGTGGGGCGTTGACGCCGAAGCTGCCGAACGCACCGATCGGCTCCGCAGCGAGGCGGCCGCCCTCGAGCGCTGGTTCAAGGCCCTGCGCACTTAACCAATCACCCCGCCGGCTGGTCCGGCGATTGCGTCCTGTCTCTCCGTCGAACGGCGCGTGTGCCGAAACGGAGCGGGAGGACTGCAGGGGTGACCAAGGTGGCGGTCAACGTCGGGGTGGCTGGGCTGATGCGGGACCTTGCGGTCGCGCGCGCTGCGGCTGCATCGAAGACGAGCCAGGTTGCCCAGCGTGGCCCTCACCCGCCCGCGACACCGGCCCAGTCCGCACAACCGGCACGCGCTACCCCGGCTCTGTCGCAGGACACCCTGTCCGCCCTGCTGAAGCTGCAGGACGTGGCCGAGCATGTTCTGGATCGCGTGCCCGGGCCAGTGGGTGATCGGCTGGAGGATCTGTTCGAGGATCTGCTGGACCGCTGGAAAGATAAGCTCCACCCGCCGAAGGGCGGCCCGCAGCATCCGCCCGTTACGAACCCTCCGCCGGTGGTGAGCAACCCGCCGCCCGTGGTGACGCAGCCTCCGCCGGTGGTGACCCAACCGCCGCCCGTCGTGACCCAGCCTCCACCCGTGGTGGTTCAACCCCCGCCGGTGGTGACGGTCCCGAAGCCGAAGCCGACGACGAGCGGCGCAAGCCCCTCCATCCGCTTCCTGGAGCGCGTTCGTGACCAGCTGCACGAAAGCCCGATCCGGCGCACGCAGCCTCTCCCGTTCTCGAAGCGAGGCGAGGCGCCGCGACGGGCCTATACGCCGCCTGTGGAACTGCAGGTGGTGAAGACGGTGGCCCAAGGGCAGGCGGCGCTGGCGCTGCTGCAGGCGACCCAGATGAGCCTGTTCCAGTTCCAGATGGCCGGGCTCTACGGTCCGCCCAATCCGTTCGCCGTCAACCGCATGGCTTAAGGCTCGCCGGCGCGAGCTTGCCACCTTCCGCCGCTGCCCTTACGCCTTGCGCCACAAGGGAAGGACGCTTGCGTTGAAGGACATCCTCGAAGAGCTCGAACGTCGCCGCGACAACGCCCGCCTGGGCGGCGGCGAGCGGCGGATCGCCGCCCAGCACGCCAAGGGCAAGCTCACCGCCCGTGAGCGGATCGACCTGCTGCTGGACGAGGGCTCGTTCGAGGAGTTCGACATGTTCGTCGAGCATCGCGCGACCGACTTCGGCATGGCCGACCAGAAGATCCCCGGCGACGGCGTGGTCACCGGCTGGGGTACGATCAACGGCCGCACCGTTTTCGTCTTCTCCAAGGACTTCACCGTCTTCGGCGGATCGCTCTCCAGCGCTCACGCCAGCAAAATCCTGAAGGTCCAGCGCCAGGCCTTGAAGATGGGCGCGCCCATCATCGGCCTGTTCGACGCCGGCGGCGCCCGCATCCAGGAAGGTGTCGAGGCGCTGGCGGGCTACGCCGACATCTTCCTCGAGAACACTTTGGCCAGCGGCGTCATCCCGCAGATCAGCGTGATCATGGGCCCGTGCGCCGGCGGCGACGTCTATTCGCCGGCCATCACCGACTTCATCTTCATGGTGAAGGACACGAGCTACATGTACGTCACCGGCCCGGACGTGGTGAAGACGGTGACCCACGAGGAGGTCACCCACGAGGAGCTGGGCGGCTACCGCGTTCACGCCATGAAGTCGGGCGTGGTGGACGGCGCGTTCGACAACGACCTGGAAGCGCTGACCCAGGTCCGTCGACTGATCGAGTTCCTGCCGTCGTCCAATCGCGAGAAGCCGCCGGTCCGCGACAGCTTCGACGATCCTGGCCGCGAGGAGCCCTCGCTCGACACCCTGGTGCCGGCTAATCCGAACAAGCCCTATGACATCAAGGAGCTGATCCTGAAGGTCGTGGACGAGGCCGACTTTTTCGAGATCAGCCCGGACTTCGCCAAGAACATCGTCTGCGGCTTCGCTCGCATGGACGGCCAGCCGGTGGGCATCGTCGCCAACCAGCCGCAGGTGCTCGCCGGCGTTCTGGACATCGACGCCTCGCGCAAGGCGGCGCGGTTCGTGCGTTTCTGCGACGCTTTCGAGATCCCGATCATCACCTTCGTGGATGTACCCGGCTTCATGCCCGGCACGCGCCAGGAGCAGGGCGGCCTGATCCGCCATGGCGCCAAGCTGTTGTTCGCCTACGCCGAGGCCACCGTGCCGAAGATCACCCTGATCACGCGCAAGGCCTATGGCGGCGCCTATGACGTGATGAGCTCCAAGCACCTGCGCGGCGACATCAACTACGCCTGGCCGACGGCGGAGATCGCGGTCATGGGATCCAAGGGCGCGGTGGAGATCATCTTCCGGGCCGAGGCCAACGATCCGGAGGCGATCGCCGCCCGCGAGGCCGAGTACAAGGCGCGCTTCGCCAATCCTTTCGTGGCCGCCCAGCGGGGCTACATCGACGACGTGATCATGCCGCACGGAACGCGCCGGCGGATCGTCGCCGCCCTCAAGAACCTCCGGGGCAAGCACCTGGAGAATCCCTGGAAGAAGCACGACAACATCCCGCTGTAAGAGTTTCGGGCAGGCGGCGCGGCGCGCCGCCGGCGCAAGCTCGGAACCGCCCTGGCGTCACCGTGTTCTGCGGTCGAGGCGCAATGCGCCCCCAACCCAGCTCACAACGGAGGGCCGATCATGGCCGACAGGTGGATGGACGAGCGCGACCGCCAATGGCGTGATCGCGACTGGCGGCGTTCGGAGAACTACGGACGCGGCGGCGAAGACTACAGCGACCGCGAAGACCGCAGCTTCCAGTCCTACGAGGATGGTGGCGAGCAGGGCGGCTACGGCGGCGACCAGCGCGACTATCAGGGCGGCTATGACCGCGAACGCCACGACGACTTCAGCAGCCGTTCGCGGGTGGCCTCCGGCGGCGGCGCATACGGCGCGGGCGGCGGCTATGGCGGTGGTGAAAGCTATGGACGCGGCGCCGGCGGCGGTCGCCCGAGCGGATATCGCGCCCAGCCGAAGCGCTCCCCGAGTTTCAACCAGCAGGACTACACGCAGGGCGGTCGCTTCTACGGCGACGACCAGCGGCAGTCGGTCTATCGGGAAGAGTACGGCCAGGGCAGCCGCGAGTATGGTGACGTGCCGCGCGGCTACGACGCCGGCCGTTTCGACCAGCAGCGCCGGCCGCCCACCTTCGGCGGCGGTGTTGGCGGCTACGACTACGAGCGGGGCTACGGCGACGCTGGCCGTCGCGACTCGCACGGAGGCCAGGAGCGCTGGTCGCAGTCACGCGACGAACGTGGCGGCAGCGATCAGTTCGAGGAGCGCGCCCGCGAGGCGGGGCAGTCCCTGCGAAACGTCGGCCAGAAGATCAGCTCGTGGTTCCGCGGCGACCGCTACATGGACGATGGTCCCAGCAACGAGCGCCGCGACTTCCAGGAGGATTTCGGACGCGAACGCCGCTTCGAGCCGGAGACCCAAAGCCATCGTGGCAGAGGCCCGAAGAACTATCGCCGGTCAGACGAGCGGATCAACGAAGAGGCCCATGATCGGCTGACGGACGACCATTGGCTCGACGCCTCGCACATCGAGATCAAGGTCGAGAACGGCGAGGTGACGTTGTCCGGCAGCGTGGAAAACCGCGCCGACAAACACCGCGCCGAGCAGCTGGTGGAAAACATTTCGGGTGTGAGCCACGTGCAGAACAATCTGCGCGTGACGCAGGCCTCGGGGCTCACCGGCTCTGGCCGAGGCTTCGGCTCCAGCGCCCTGGAAGCCGAGATGCAGCGGAACGAAGCGGCCACCGACCCAGGCAACAACGGCGCAAGCGGCCTTTCCGGCCGCACTTCGACCGGCGCCCTGGCGGAGCGTTCCTATGGCAACGCCACGGACAACTCGATCGACCCGAAGAGCGGCGAAAAGCCGAAGTAAGAATGGACCAGGCGCCCTCCAGCGACGGAGGGCGCCTGCTTCCTAGTAGGCGAAGGCGCGGTAGCTTTCTTCCTGCTGCCCAGCTTCCGCCTTGCTCTCGAACACTGGGTTGAAGCGCAGCCAGCGGCGGGCCCGCTCCGGCAGGCCGACCAGCACCTCAGCGGGAATGCGGATGTTGACCTCCGGACGGAACAGCCACCGGCGCGAGTAGCCGATCACCACCATCGGACGCGGCACGCCGGTCTTGTTGGGGGTCCCGCGATGGATGTGGCGCACGTCCCGGATGATCACGTCGCCGCGGTTCATGTAGCCCCGGATCAGCGGGATTTCTCCGCTCTCGACCTTGGCCATGCCTTCTGCCTTGGACATCATGTGGGTGCCCGGCGCGTACTCCAGGGGTCCATTCTCGTCCGTCACGTCCACCAGCGGGAAGTTGACCGCGAGCTGGTAAGGCGGGGTCTCGACGCCGCTCTCGGGGAACAACAGCTGGGTGTCGCGATGCAGATCCTGGTAGTCGGAGCCGAGGCAGGGCGTGTCGCTCGCCAGCTGGCACATGACGCCATCGGCGCCCACCAGCTCCTCCACCACAGCCATGATCGCGTCGTTGTCGAAGATGCGCGGGTCGGCCCAAAGATCCTGAAAGGGCAGGGTGACGTAGTACCGCTCGGGCCCGCGGTTCGGATTGTCGCGTTCGCGCTGGATGGCGGCCGACAGGAGCGGCTGGAAGGCGGCGTTCCAGCGGTCGATCGTCTCGACCGGGATCAGGCCGCGCAGGACCGTCAGACTGGTTTCACGCACCTCGTCCGCATGGGCGCGGGCCTGTTCAGGCGTAAGCTTCATGAAGGCTCCTCCCTTGAGCGGAGGAAAGGTAACGCCGCACCTCCAGCCACGCTTGGACGGCGGATCGTCGCACGACGTCAGGCCGTTCCATCGCCGGAACTCTCAGCGGTTCAGCACGCTGTGCGGTTGCAAATCCAAGGGAATGTTGTGCCAGGCCTCTGGGGCGAACTGCTCATCTCGTTCGGCATGGTCGCCCTGACTGTCACCACGCACTTGGTTGGCCTGATGGGGATCCTGCGGGCCACCGCCTACCACATCGAGCATTGGCGAACGCCTTGGCTGCCCCTGGATCGGCTGCTGGTGCCGCTCGCCGTGGCGACGGCGCTGTTTCTGCTGCACGGGCTTGAGGTCTGGGCCTACGCCCTGCTGTTCCTGGCCGGAGAGGCGACCGACGGCCTGGAGCAGGCCTTGTTCGTGTCCGCCGGCGCCTATTCCACCGCCGGCTGGATGAACGCGGAGGTCTCCGACGGTTGGCGGATCGTCGCGGTGCTGGAGTCCCTGAACGGCATGCTGCTCCTGGGCTGGTCCACCGCTTTCCTGTTCCAGACTCTTCATCGGGTGCTGACCACGGAAGATCAGCACCCGATTCCGGAAGGCGCAATCGCTCAGGAAGAGACGGGCGTCGCCGGCAAGGACTCACCGCGCCCCAAACGATCCGGCAAGGGCGCGCCGGACGGCACGAACTCCAGCGAGACCGAATTGATGCAGTAACGCAGGCGGCTGGGCGGCGGACCGTCGGGGAAAACGTGACCCTGGTGACTGTCGCAGCGCGCGCAGCGGGTCTCGATGCGGACCATGCCGTAAGAGGTGTCACGCACCCCCTTCACATGCGCTTCATCGATCGGAGCCCAGAACGAGGGCCAGCCGGTGCCGCTCTCGAACTTGGTCTTGTGCTGGAACAGCGGCAGCCCGCAGAGGCGGCAGCAGTAGACGCCGTCATCCTTCTGATCGAGCAGGCCGCCGCAGAATGGCGCTTCCGTGCCGTGATGCAGCAGGACGTCGGACTCTTCGCGGGTGAGGCCGGCTTCGAGCCGCTTGCGCTGATCGGGCGTGGGCGGGGTCAGGTCGAAACCCGAAGGGGAGATTTCTGGCATGGTCATGGCCTCCAATCTAAGGTCTCGGCCGCACGTTCGGTAGACGGGCTCCGGGCCAGAACGCGGCCCAAGTCCGAAGGTCGCCGGATGTAACAATCTCGGCCGCTAGTGACGTGGCCCCTGGACCGGGTAATGCTCACCTGATGTTCTCGAAGATCCTGATCGCCAACCGCGGCGAGATCGCCGTCCGCATCATCAAGACCTGCCGCCGCCTGGGCATCGCCACGGTGGTCGTCTACTCGGAAGCCGACGCCGACTCGATGGCGGTGGAGATGGCGGACGAGGCGGTGTTCATCGGCCCCGCGCCGGCGGCCCAGAGCTATCTCGTCGCCGACAAGATCGTGGACGCCTGCCGCCAGACGGGGGCCGAGGCTGTCCACCCTGGCTTCGGCTTCCTGTCCGAGAACGCCGGCTTCGCCAAGCGTCTCGCGGACGAGGGGATCGTCTTCATCGGGCCCAACCCCGCCGCTATCGAGGCGATGGGCGACAAGATCGAGAGCAAGAAGTTCGCCGCCAAGGCGGGCGTCTCCACCGTGCCGGGGCACGTGGGCGAGATCGACGACACCACCCACGCGATCCGCATCGCCGAGGAGATCGGCTATCCGGTGATGATCAAGGCCTCGGCCGGCGGCGGTGGAAAGGGCATCCGGGTCGCCTGGAACCGCCAGGACGTCGAGGAAGGCTTCCCTGCCGTGCGCGCGGAGGCGAAGGCCAGCTTCGGCGACGACCGCATCTTCATCGAGAAGTTCATCGAGAGTCCGCGCCACATCGAGATCCAGGTGTTGGGCGACAAGCACGGCCATGTCGTCCACCTGTTCGAGCGCGAGTGCTCCATCCAGCGGCGCAACCAGAAAGTCATCGAAGAGGCCCCGAGCCCTCTGCTCGACGAGGCGACCCGCGCGGCCATGGGGGCCCAGGCGGTCGCTCTCGCAAAGGCCGTCGGCTACGACAGCGCCGGCACGGTCGAGTTCGTGGCGGGCCAGGACAAGAGCTTCTTCTTCCTGGAGATGAACACCCGGCTGCAGGTCGAGCACCCGGTCACCGAACTGATCACCGGCGTGGATCTGGTCGAGCAGATGATCCGCGTGGCCGCCGGCCAGCCCCTGCCGTTCGCTCAGCAGGATTTGAAGATCGACGGCTGGGCGATCGAGAGCCGGATCTACGCCGAAGACCCCTATCGTGGCTTCCTGCCGTCCATCGGGCGCCTGGTCCGCTACAGCCCGCCGTCCGAAGGCGAGGCGGGTGAAGCGCGGGTCCGCAACGACGCGGGCGTCCGCGAAGGCGACGAGATCTCGATGTTCTACGACCCGATGATCTCGAAGCTGTCCACTTGGGCCGCCACGCGCGAGGCGGCGATCGACGCCATGGGCCGGGCGCTGGAGGACTTCCACATCGAGGGACTGGGCCAGAACGTGCCGTTCCTTGCCGCGGTGATGGATCAGGAGCGGTTCCGCTCGGGCCAACTGTCCACCAACTACATCAAGGACGAGTTTCCCGATGGCTTCCACGGGACTGCGCCGACGGAGTTCCAGCGCGACCTGATGGCGGCCACGGCCTGCGCCATGCACCGCATCCAGATGCAGCGCGCCGCCTCCGACCAGCAACGCACCGACTGGGTGGTGATCGAGAACGGTGAGCAGCGGACCGTGCGCATCGCCAACGGCGGTGAGGCCTACAGCGTCGAATTCCTTGGCGAAGGCCGCTCGCTGCAGCTGACGCAGATCGCCTGGCGGCCGGGGCTGCCCACGTTCCGCGCGCTGCTGAACGGCCAGCCGTTCACGGCCGAGGTGAAGCCGGCTGCCGAGGGCTTCTCGATCCGTCACCGCGCCGCCAGGGCGCACGTGCTGGTGCTGACGCCCCGCTCGGCGGAGCTGCATTCCAAGCTGCCGCCCAGGCAGGCCGCCGACACCTCGAAGATGGTGCTCTCGCCGATGCCCGGGCTGGTAGTCAGCCTCGACGTGGCGCCCGGCCAGGAGGTGAAGACCGGGGAGGTGGTCGCCGTGCTCGAAGCGATGAAGATGCAGAACATCATTCGCGCTGAACGGGACGGGGTGGTGAAGAGCGTCGGCGCCAACGCAGGCGACAGCGTGGCGGCCGACGAGGTGCTGGTGGAGTTCGCCTGACGCGAGCGCAGCCTCTAGAGCGGCGGCTCGACAGGTTCAACGGCTCCGAAGATCTGACGGAAGCTCGCGCGCAGGGCTTCGTCGGCTTCGTCCATGGTCACCGGCAGACCAAGGTCCACCAGGCTGGTGACGCCATGCTCCGTCACTCCGCAGGGCACGATGCCGCCGAAGTGGGACAGATCAGGCTCCACGTTCAGCGCAATGCCGTGGAACGACACCCACTTGCGCAGCTTCACGCCGATGGCTGCGATCTTGTCTTCGCGGGACCAGCCGGGACCCTTGCGCTCCACCCACACGCCGACGCGACCGTCGCGGATCTCGCCGGAAACGTTGAAGCGATCCAGGGCGCCGATCACCCAGGCTTCCAGCGCCGCAACGAAGGCGCGCACGTCGCGGCGGCGCTTGGTCAGGTCGAGCATCACATAGGCCACGCGCTGCCCTGGCCCGTGGTAGGTGAACTGCCCCCCGCGTCCTGTCTCGAACACTGGGAATCGGTTCGGCTCCAGCAGGTCCTGCGGTTTCGCCGAAACGCCCGCCGTGTAGAGGGGAGGGTGCTCCACCAGCCAAACGAGCTCGCCGGCTGCGCCTTCGGCGATGGCTGCGGCGCGCGCTTCCATGGCGGCCACGGCGGCGGGGTAGTCGACCAACTTGCTGGAGACCGCCCACCCTGCAGGCACGCCGTCTTCCCGCCCAAAGAGCGGTGGGATCGCCTCAGAGTTTAACGCACGGTCAAGCATGTCACGGCCAATGTGGGCCCGTACTCGCCGTCGGCAAAGGGACGCGCGGGAGATTCGGGTCGGGGGCGTTCTTTCGTGAGCCAGGTCAATGCCGTCAACGTCGAGATCCAGGTGGTGCTCGGGCGCTCGACCCTGCCTATGGCCCAGCTGCTTCGCATGGGCCGGGGGGCGGTGATTCCCCTGGACGCCAGCGTGAACGAGGAAGTCTGGATCCTGGCGAACAACCACCCGATCGCGCGCGGCGAGATCCAGATCAACGACGATCGTATCTCCATCGCGGTGACGCGCGAGGCGAACGTCTACGATTTCATGGCCGGCAACGCCTGATCCCCAGGCTTTTTCGTCCTTTACGAAGCACGCCCTTCACAAACCGATCTTCCTTTGCTACCTGCCGCGCCTCACCACGAGCGGTCGTGGCGGAATTGGTAGACGCGCAGCGTTGAGGTCGCTGTGGGGCAACCCGTGGAAGTTCGAGTCTTCTCGACCGCACCAGTGAATCAGGGTCTTCAACGAGGCTGAGGAAAACCGTCCGTCCAGAACCAGGGAGGTCCGCATGAAAAGCGACTCGGACGAACCCCTGGACCTACGGACCCTCAACCAGCCGGCGCCCGAAACGCCGGAAGACCTGGAAGATCTCGCCCTCGGCGAGGACTACGCCCTCAATCCCGAATTCGTGCCGATGGTGGTGGACGCCCTGGACCGGGGCGACGCCGAACGGCTGCGTGACCTGCTGGGCGCCCTGCACCCGGCCGACATCGCCGACCTGATGGGCTTCCTTTCGGCTGACGGCCGGGAAGAGCTGCTGCCGCACCTCGACCCCGAAGCCCTGGCCGAGATCCTTTCCGAGCTGGACACCGAAATCCGCGAGGAGGTCCTCGAGCACGTCCCGTCCGCCATCCTTGCCAAGGCGCTGGGCGAGATGGAGTCGGACGACGCCGCCGACGTGGTCGACGACCTCGAGGAGGACAAGAAGGCCCAGGTCCTGGCCGCCATGCCCGAAATGGAGCGGGCGGCCATCGAAACCTCCTTGGCTTATGGGGATGAGACCGCCGGCCGCCTGATGCAGCGCGAGGTGGTGGCCGCGCCGCAGTTCTGGACGGTGGGACAGACCATCGATCACCTGCGCCGCGAAAGTGACGAGCTGCCCGAGCTGTTCTTCGACGTCTATGTGGTCGACCCCAGCTACAAGCCGGTGGGCGCCGCGCCGGTGAGCCACCTGCTGCGGAGCAATCGCAGCACCCCGCTGGCGCAGATCATGGAGCAGGTCACCGAAATCCCGGTCGACATGGACCAGGAAGAGGTCGCCTACATCTTCGACAAGTACCACCTGATCTCCGCCCCCGTGGTGGAGCCGGGCGGCCGGCTGGTGGGCCAGATCACCGTCGACGACATCGTCGGCGTCATCCAGGAAGAACGCGAAGAAGACATCCTGGCGCTCGCCGGGGTCACCGACGTGGGCCGCGACGCCGGCGTCTGGGGGATTGTGCGCTCGCGCCTGCCGTGGCTGCTGATCAACACGCTGACCGCCGCTCTGTCCGTCAGCGTGATCCGCGCCTTCGAAGGCGAGATCGTCAAATTGGCCCTGCTGGCCGTGCTGATGCCGATCGTGGCCTCGCTGGGCGGCAACGCCGGCACGCAGACGCTGGCTGTCGCGGTGCGTGCGCTCGCCAGCCGCGAACTGTCTGCGGTCAACGCCGTGCGCACGGTCAGCCGCGAGATGATGGTCGGCTTGCTCAACGGGCTTTGCCTGGCGCTTGCGACCGGGACAGCGCTCTTCGTGCTGTTCCACGACATCCGTCTGTCCATAGCATTCGGCCTGGCCCTGGTGCTGAACCTGTTCGTCGCGTCGCTGGCGGGCGCCCTGGTTCCGCTGGCGCTCGAGAAGGCAGGGCGCGATCCCGCCGTGTCCTCTTCGATCTTCGTGACCTTCGTCACCGATTTCACCGGCTTTTTCGGCTTCCTCGGCCTGGCGGCCCTCATCCTGTTGTAAACACTTGCGCCGCTATCCTTCGGCCTGGGACTTGCGTCGCGAGCCCTGACGCTCGCGCGTCCGTGTCAATTTGGGTCACCGAACAGCGCCATGAAGCCGCGCCATCAGGTCTCCCGCGCCGCGATCGACTTGATCAAGCGGTTCGAGGGCTATCGCCGAAAGGCCGCCCAGTTGCCCGACGGGCGCTGGACGATCGGCTATGGCCACACGCTGACGGCGCGCGAAGGTGCGGTGGTCTCGGACGAGGACGCCGAGGCCCTGCTGCTCTACGATCTGATCACCGTCGCCCATGTGGTCAACGAGACCACCTTCGCGACCCTCACCCAGAACCAGTTCGACGCGCTCTGCGCGTTCGCCTTCAACATCGGCCTGGACAACTTCCGACGCTCGTCCGTGCTGAAACGGGTCAATGAAGGGGCGCTGATCCAGGCCGCCTTCGCCATGGAGCTATGGCGCAAGGCCGAGTTCGAGGGCGAACGCATCGTGGTCGATGCGCTGATCCGCCGGCGCGCCGCCGAGAAGCTCCTGTTCCTCACGCCGCCCGGCGGAGACTGGACGCCGGCCCCGTCGCCGCTGCTCAAGCCGCTGCTTGATCTCGACAGCTTCGACCTGGCGCCACGCCAGCCGGCCACCACGCTCGCCGCTCCGCTTGAGGGTGAGAAGGCGGTGGCGGAGCGGGTGGGCGAGCCGGTCTCGGCGCCGCGTCCCGTGGAGCCGGAAGAGACAAGCCCCATCCGGGCCGCAGCGGAAGAGATCACCGCGCGCCTGCAGACCATCTTCCCTGAGCCGGGGTTCGCCGAGATCGGCCTCGGTGAGCCGGACGCCACTGAGGACGGTGAGGGCGACGCCTCTGTCCAGCCGCTTGAGCTCCTACCGGAGGAGCCCCGGCCGCAAGTCGACTTCGCACCGCCCATCAAACTCGAGCCGGACGTCTCCGTAGAGGGGCCGTCCCCGCAGGCATCCACCTCCGACGGCGAGACGGAACCGGCAGAATCCGCGCCGGCGACCGACGAAGCGCCCGAGGAACTCGCCGCTGAGCCCGTGATCGAGCCGGAGCTTGCGCCAGAAGACGCGCCCGCGCCGGTGGTGGTGGCCGAAGAGCCGCCTTCGGAGCTGTTCGCGCCGCCGCCGCCTGCCAACGATCAGCTTGAGGGGGACGAAGCACTCGCCCCTGAGCCCGAAGCGGCCGCCGAGGCGCCGCGCGTCGTCATCGACGACACCGAGCGATACGAGTTCGCGCCGCGCCGCGACACGGCGCCTGAACCCGCGCCCACCGGCTTTGCGGCCTTGTTCCTACTGGCGGTGATCGGGCTGGCCTTCTTCGGCGGCGGCATCTTCTGGGCGCTGAACGCGCGCCCTGGCCCCGCGACAGGCTTGCTGACCCCGCTGACCGTCGGTTGGCTGGCGGGCGTGGCGGGCGTCGCCTTCTTCGTGGTGGCGGTGTTTCTTCTGCTCCAGCGGCTGGGACAGGCGGCCGAGCGCCGGCGCCGCAAGGATCTCCCGCGCTTCTGACGTCGGGGCAACCTCGCGGGCGCGGGCGGCGCATGCTAACGCTCGGGCATGATCCCGAACACCGGACCCACGCTGGAATTCGGCCTCGGCGAGACCGCCGACGCCATCCGTGAGACCACTGCGCGCTTCGCCGCCGACAAGATCGCGCCGCTGGCCGCCAAGATCGACGAAACCAACAACTTCCCGCGCGAGCTGTGGCCGCAGATGGGCGAGTTGGGGCTGCACGGCATCACCGTGGAGGAGGCCTACGGCGGCCTAGGCCTGGGCTACCTCGACCATGTGGTGGCCATGGAGGAGGTCTCCCGCGCCTCCGCGTCCATCGGGCTGTCGTATGGCGCGCACTCCAACCTCTGCATCAACCAGATCCGGCGCTGGGGCTCGGAGGAGCAGAAGCGCCGCTACCTGCCCAAGCTCATCAGCGGCGAGCATGTCGGCTCCCTGGCGATGAGCGAGGCGGGCGCCGGCTCGGACGTGGTTTCCATGACGCTCACGGCGCGCAAGGTCGGCGATCGGTACGTGCTGAATGGCGCCAAGTTCTGGATCACGAACGCGCCGCATGCCGACACCCTTGTGGTCTACGCCAAGAGCGACTCCGAAGGCGGCAGCCGCGGGATCACTGCCTTCCTCATCGAGAAGGACTTCAAGGGCTTCTCGGTCAGCCAGAAGCTCGACAAGATGGGCATGCGCGGATCGGACACCGGCGAGCTGGTGTTCGAGGACTGCGAGGTGCCGGAAGAGAACGTCATGGGTTCGGTGGGCGGCGGCGTCGGCGTCCTGATGAGCGGGCTCGACTACGAGCGGACGGTGCTTGCCGCCGGGCCGCTGGGCATCATGCAGGCCTGCCTGGACGTGGTCCTGCCGTACGTCCGCGAGCGCAAGCAGTTCGGCAAGCCGATCGGCAGCTTCCAGCTGATGCAGGGTAAGATTGCGGACATGTACGTGGCTCTGAATTCCGCCCGCGCGTACGTCTATTCCGTGGCCAAGGCTTGCGACGCGGGCCTGACAACACGATACGATGCCGCCGGCGCGATCCTGATGGCGAGTGAGAACGCGGTGAAGGTGGCTCTCGAAGCGATTCAGGCCCTCGGCGGGGCAGGCTACACGCGGGAGTACCCCGTGGAACGCTTGCTGCGCGACGCCAAGCTCTACGACATTGGCGCTGGCACCAATGAGATCCGGCGCTTCCTGATCGGACGGGAGTTGATCGGGACATGAGGCTGGCGGGGGCCGCGCTTCTGGTGGGACTTGCGCTGGCGGGATGCGTTAGCGTGGAACACGTCGAACATGCCGAGGCGGAGGACATGTGCCCCGCAGGTCAGGAGCGGCTCAGCACGGCTCAGCTGTTCTTCGGCCGCAACATCGGCGACGCGCCCCGCGTCAGCGAGGCCGAGTTCGTGCGGTTCGTGGACGAGGAGCTGACGCCCCGCTTCCCTGACGGCCTCACCGTCTTCAACGGCGGCGGACAGTGGCGCGGGCCCGAGAACCAGCTGGTGCGCGAGGCTTCCAAAATCGTGCTGATCGTCCTGCCGAAGCAGGGCGAGAACACTCAGCGGCTGCAGGCTGTGCGTGCGGCCTACAAGACCCGCTTCCAGCAGGAGTCGGTGCTGCTGATCACCCAGCCGGCCTGCGTTTCCTTCTGAGGTGATGGTCTGATCTCCCGACGCGGTCGAGGGCGCCCGACGCTCAAGGTCTGGACGCCTCGACATACGCATGTGAGATAGCGATGACGGCGTGACGATCGGGGCCAACCCGACGCTGGCGCCTCGGAGGCCCAGGACATGTTCACGTTCCCATCCACCGCCTTCGGGCGGAAGGTCTGACCACAATGCGGACGATGAAGGCGCTTCGCTGGTGGATCATCGGCCTGGTCACCCTGGGTGCGGTGATCAACTACCTGACGCGCGCGGTGATGGGCGTCGCCGCGCCTACCATGCTCCAGGAACTCGGCATCCACGAGAAGGAGTATGGTTTCATCACCAGCGCCTTCCAGTTCGGCATCATGCTGCAGCCAGTGGTGGGCTACGTGCTCGACTCGATCGGGCTGAAGATCGGGTTCGCCCTGTTCGCCACGGGCTGGTCGCTGATCTCGATCGCGCACGCCTTCGCCAACACCTGGCCGACCTTCGCCGTTCTGCGGGGCTTCCTGGGCTTCGCTGAGGGCTCGGGGCACCCCGCAGGCATGAAGACGGTGGCTACCTGGTTTCCGGCGCGGGAGCGCGGCTTCGCCGGCGGCACCTACAACATCGGCGCGTCTTTCGGCTCCATGCTGGCGCCGCCGCTGGTGGCCTGGTCGATCCTGGCGTTCAACTGGCGCGCTGCGTTTGTGATCACCGGCGTCATCGGCTTGGTGTGGGTGGTGCTCTGGCTCTGGTTCTTCCAGACGCCGGACAAGCACAAGCGACTGTCTGCGGACGAGCGCGACCTGATCGCGACAGGCCAGGAAGAGCACCTGGCCGAGACGGGCGCCAAGCCGTCCGTTTGGCAGCTCATGAAGCGCCGCGACTTCTGGGGCATCGCCATTCCGCGTCTGCTCGCCGATCCCACCTGGGGAACGCTGGCTTTCTGGGTGCCGCTGTACCTGTCCACGACCCGCGGCTTCGACCTCAAGCAGATCGCCTTGTTCGCCTGGCTGCCCTTCGTGGCCGCCGACCTTGGCTGCCTCTTCGGCCCCGCGGTGGTGCTGTTCCTCCAGAAGCGCGGCGTGAGCCTGATCAACGCGCGGCGAGGGGCCTTCACCCTGGGCGCCTTGATGATGACCGGCATGATCTTCGTGCCGACGGTCCAGAGCCCCTATGCGGCGATCGCGCTGCTGTGCTTGGGCGGCTTCGCCCACCAGACGCTGTCGGTGACGGTGATCACCATGGCCTCCGACCTGTTCAAGCGCAGCGAGGTTGCGACGGTCGCCGGCATGGCCGGGACCTGCGGCAACCTGGGTGTGCTGATCTTCTCGCTGATGATCGGCGGCCTCGTGGCGACCGTGGGATACGATCCGTTCTTCGTGGCCCTCGGCGTGCTCGACCTTGCGGGCGCCGTGGTGCTCTGGACTTTTGTCCGCAACCGCCCCGTGGCTGGCAGGCCAGTTGAAGAAATCCCCAATCCTTGAGTGCGCGTGACATGACCGAACGGACGATCCGCAACCCGATCCTGCGCGGCTTCAATCCAGACCCGTCGATCCTGCGGGTGGGGGAGGACTATTACATCGCCACCTCCACCTTCGAGTGGTTCCCCGGCGTGCAGATCCACCATTCCCGCGACCTGGTGAACTGGCGGCTTCTGACCCGCCCGCTGACGCGCGCCAGCCAGCTGGACATGCTGGGCGATCCGGACAGCTGCGGCGTCTGGGCCCCAGCGCTGTCCTATTCGGACGGTCTGTTCTACCTCATCTACACCGACGTGAAGCGCTATGGCCGCACGACGGTGGGCGGCGCTTCCGGCGCCAGCCTGCGCGACTTCCACAACTACATGGTCACGGCCGAGAAGATCGACGGCGAGTGGTCCGATCCGGTCTACCTGAACTCCAGCGGCTTCGATCCGTCGCTGTTCCACGATGACGACGGCCGCAAGTGGCTGGTCAACATGCTCTGGGATCACCGGCCTGGCCGCAACCGCTTCGCCGGCATCGTCCTGCAGGAGTACTCGCCCTCCGAGCGCAAGCTGGTCGGCGAGCGGGAGGTGATCTTCCCCGGCACCGCCCTCGGCCTGACCGAGGCGCCGCACCTCTACAAGCGGGACGGCTGGTACTACCTGATCACCGCCGAGGGCGGCACCGCCTGGAACCACGCCGTGACCCTGGCTCGGGCGCCCAGCCTCCATGGTCCCTACGAGCTTCACCCGCGCGCCCAGATCCTGACCGCGCGCGATCGGCCCGACGCCCCGCTCCAGCGGGCCGGTCACGCCTCGCTCGTGGAGACGCCCCAGGGCGAGACCTACATGGCCTATCTTTGCGGGCGGCCGCTGCCGAACCGCGGCCGCTGCACCCTTGGCCGGGAGACGGCGCTCCAGAAGATGGTCTGGAACGAGGACGGCTGGCTGAACACCGAGGCGGGAGACGGCGCGCCCGTTCTGGAGAGCGCGGGGCCGGACGTGCCGGAACAGCCGTTCCAGTCGGCGCCGCCGCGCACCCACTTCCAGGGACCGCAGCTGCCGATCGACTTCCAGTGGTTGCGCTCGCCCTATCCGGAGGAGCTGTTCAGCCTGACGGCGCGGCCCGGCCATCTGCGTCTGTTCGGACGCGAGACTATCGGCAGCCTTTTCCGGCAGGCGCTCGTCGCCCGTCGACAGCAGGCGCACTGCTACTCCGCCGCCACCCGGATGGAGTTCGAGCCCGAACACTTCCAGCAGGCCGCCGGCCTGGTCTGCTACTACAACAGCTCCAAGTTCCACTATCTGCACGTCACCCACGAGGCGGGTGTCGGCAAGTGCATCCAGGTCATGAGCGCCCTGCCGGACAGCCCGCAGGCCGACGCTTTCACCAAGCCCATCGCCATCCCGCCGGGTCATGCCATCGAGCTGCGGGTGGAGGTCGATCTCGAGCGGCTGCGCTTCGCCTTCCGGCTCGAAGGCGAGGATGACTGGACCTGGCTGCCGGAACAGTTCGACGCCTCGATCCTGTCGGACGAGGCCACGGCGCCCGGCCTTCCGAACTTCACCGGCGCCTTTGTCGGCATGGCTTGCCAGGACACCTCAGGAACCCAGCGGCCGGCGGATTTCGGCTGGTTCGACTACCAGGAACGCGAATACCGCATCGATCCCACCGCCTAGACAACGTCAGGCGCCGCTTTGCCGGAGCCGCACGGATAAGGCGAAGCCCGCGAGGGCGCCTGAACCAGAAGCAGGCGCCCTGCGCGTTTGACGGTCAGTTGCGAACCGAACAGCGTTGATCCGGACCCGGATGCTTCCGGCGGCGCGCCACGCTGGTGAAGCTTCTTCGACAAGTGATGTGTCGAGGGGTTCACAACATGGCGTCTTCCACCACCGGCCGCGCGCGGATGCGGCTGCGCACCTTCCTTCTGGGCGCTTCGGCGCTGGTCATCGCGGCTCCGGCCCTGGCGCAGAGCGCCGATCCGCCGTCCAATCTGGAGGAACTGGTCGTCACCGGCGCGCGGGTGTCCGACGCCACCGTGGCCATCGGCACGGATGAACCCACCGCCACGGTGTCGATCACCCGCGAGGCGCTTCTTTCGGCGCCTGCGGGCGTCACCGGCCTGAAGATGTTGGAGAGCCTGCCCGGCTTCAACGTCCAGGCCAACGACGCGCTCGGCATGTACGAGTTCGGCAACTCGGTCAGCGTGCGCGCCTTCAACTTCCAGCAGATCGGCTTCCTGCTGGATGACATCCCGATGGGCCGCTCCGACCAGTTCGGCGGCAGCCCGATCTACCGCTACGTGGACAACGAGAACCTGGCGCGGGTGACCGCCTCCTCGGGCGCCGGCGGGCTTGGCCTGCCGAGCTATTCGTCGCTGGGTCCGATCGTCGACTACTACACCCGCCCGCCGGAGGAAGAGGCCGGCGGCATGACGGTCTTCACCCTGGGCAGCGACAATCTTCGCCGCGGTTTCCTGCGCCTCGACACCGGCGAGCATGCAGGCTTCTCCGCCTTCGCCAGCGCATCGCTGATCAAGGGGGACCTGTGGCGCGGTCCCGGCTCCATTGACCGCAAGCACTACGAGGGCAAGATCCAGTACCGCCGCGGGGATTTCGTTGCGACCTTCCAGACGGTGCACAACGACTACTTCGACTACGACAGCCCCTCGATCACCAAGGCGCAGTACCAGGGGACGGCAGGCGACATCTTCGGCCGTTCAGGCCGCTACTTCGCCTACCTCGGATACGTGCCCCAGTCAGGCGCCGTCGGCTCGCCCGCCACCGCCGTGTCCCTGCCCACGGCGGCAGCCGGCGTCCCGTATTCCAACGCCAACTACAACCAGTACTATAAGTTCGCGGTGAACAGCCGGCAGGACCATCTCTACGGTCTGACCCTGGCCGGCCGGGCAGGGCCCATCGATCTTTCCGCGACGGCCTACTACGAAGAGAAAGACGGCTATGGCGTCTCGCCGGAAGCCTATGCGACCTCGCTGACCAGCCACAACGCCGAACGCCTGGTGGTGCCCGGCCTCTTCGCGCCACGTGGGATCCAGTACGGCCTGTCCGGTATCGACGGCACTCGAAAGGGTGTCACCGGCCGCGCCACCTGGGAGCTGGGCATGCACAGCCTGCAGGCCGGCGTCTGGGTTGAGAAGGACGACTACCACCGCACGCAGCAGCGCTATAACGTCGAGAACGGCCACCCCGACGGCGCCCCGTTGTTCAACGAGCCGGTGCACCTTCAGCGCAACTACGTCTCCACGCGCGAGACCGTGCAGTTCTTTGTCAAGGACACCCTCAGTCTCCTCGATGACCGCCTGAAGATCGAGGCCGGGTTCAAGACGCTGAACATCGACTATGAGATCTCCGGCGCGCGTAACCCAGGCGACTTCATCGCCCAGCGGCGTCCGACCCTGACAGCCGACTGGAGCGACAGCTTCCTGCCGCAGATCGGGGCAGTGTTCTCCGTCACCAGCCGCGAGCAGATCTTCGCGTCCTATACGGAGAACATGGCCTTGCCGCGCGGGGCGGACGACATCTTCTCGGCCGCAAGTCCCATCGTTCCCGCGCCCGATGCGGAAACCGCCAAGAACTACGAGCTGGGGATCCGCACCAACCGGCGCACCTTCAACGCCTCGTTCGTGGTCTACCAGACCGCCTTCGAAAACCGGCTGCAGTCGTTCTCCTCGCCGGTGCCGGGCAGCACCCAGCTGGAGACCTTCTTCCAGAACGTCGGTGCGGTGGAGGCGCATGGCGCCGAATTCAGCGGCGTGTGGAAGCCCGCCTTCCTGGGCGGCAGGATCTATTTCAACACCAACGCCAGCTACAACGTCTCGGAATTCCAGGACAATTACGCGACCTTCCTGATCGCGGACAAACGCGTGCCGGACTTCCCCGAATGGGTGGTGCAGGGCGGCGTCACCTTCGAGCCGGCGCCCGGCGCCGTGGTGAACCTGTCGATGCGCCACATCTCGGACCGGTTCACCAACTTCGTGAACACCGAGAGCACCGATGGGTACACCATCTGGAACGCCTATGTGGACCTGGGCGAAGGCTTCTTCGTCGGCCCGCTGAAGCAGGTGAAGGCCCGGGTGAACATCGACAACATCTTCGACGAAGACTACCTGGGAACGATCAGCACCACGGTGAACACGCCCGCCACCTTCCGGCCGGGTCCGCCGCGCACGGTGCAGTTCTCGATCTCGGCGGAGTTCTAAGGATGATGCGACGTCTCGCTTTGCTGGCTGGCGTCGCGGCGCTGCTTGGGCCGGGGATCGCCTCGGCCCAGACGGCCCGCCAGATCCATGAGAAGCTGATCGCCCTCGACACTCACCTGGACACGCCGGCCAACTTCGCCGTCTCCGGCTGGGACATCATGGATCGCCACGCCTACGCCGACGACGGCAGCCAGGTGGATTATCCGCGCATGGTGGAGGGCGGGCTCGATGGCGGCTTCTTCGCTGTCTACACGCCCTCGGGCGAGCGCACCGCGGCGGGCGACATCAAGGCCCGCGACTACGCCATCGTCCGCGCCACCGAGATCCGCGAGATGGTGGCGAAGCACGGCGACAAGTTCCAACTGGCGCTCAAGGCCGACGACGCCGCCGCGATCAACAAGGCGGGCAAGAAGATCGTCTTCATGAGCATGGAGAACAGCCAGCCCGTCGAGGGCGACCTGTCGCTGATGAAGACCTTCTACGACCTGGGCGTCCGAATGATGAGTCCCGCCCACTTCCGCAACAACGACCTGGGCGACTCCGCCACCGACAAGCCCGAGTGGAACGGCCTCAGCCCCAAGGGCCGGCAGTTCGTCGCCGAAGCCAACCGGCTGGGGATCATCCTGGATGCGTCCCACGCGTCCGACCAGGTTCTGGAGCAGATGATCGCCCAGTCGACCACGCCCATCGTGCTGTCGCACTCCGGCGTGAAGGCGGTGTTCGATCACCCGCGCAACGTGGACGACGCCCACCTGAAGCTGCTCGCGGCCAAGGGTGGGGTGATCCAGATGAACGCCTACTCCGGCTACATGGTCCCGCAGGTGAACATCCCGGAACGGACGGCGGCGCTGGCCGCGCTGCGGAAGGAGTTCGGCGACGGTGACGATCTCACCGCCGACAAGCGCAAGGCCATGATGGCGCGTCGCCGGGAGATCGAAGCCAGGTGGCCCGTCCCGCGAGCGACCTTCGAGGACTTCATGGCGCACCTGCTGCACGCCATCCGCCTGGTGGGCGTCGACCACGTGGGCATCGGCCTCGACATGGACGGCGGCGGCGGCGTGGTCGGGCTGGAGGACGTGGCTTCCAACTGGAAGATCAGCGAGCGCCTGCTGAAGGAAGGCTACACCCCGGCCGACCTCCAGAAGATCTGGAGCGGCAACGTCCTGCGCGTGATGAAGCAGGTCGAGGCGGCCAAGGCTCCGGCCGCCTGACGACTACTCTCCTGGCCGGTAGCGTCGCTCGACGTGGCCGGCCAGGTCTTCCGGATGGAAGTAGACGTCGCGCAGGTCTCCGGCGGCGTACCGCGGCGCCTGGTCGATGAAGTGCGGCGAGGTCGAACCGCCGCTTTCCCCGCCCGCCGAGATAGCCCTGGCGCGCACCTTGGTTCCGAACTCCACCACGGCCACGAAGCTGTTGCCGCTCGTGCCGTAGTAGCGCTTCGTGCCCTCGTACCGGCGCGCCCCAAAGGAGGCGAGGGAGCCCCACTGCGCGCTGGTGAACGGCACGGGGATGCTGGGCTTGGCGTCGTCGAAGGTCTGCACGATGGCGCCGTCGTTTCGCTGGAAGCGATTGATCTGGCTCCAGGGGGTACGCCAGTCCCCGAAGTCCGCCTGCAGGCGGTCGACCGCCGTGGCCAGCGCGGCAAGTTTGCGCGCCGGCGTCGAGCGGTCGGCCATGTAGTCGTAGGTGTTGATCCGCAGGCGTCGCGCTTCCGGCTGCGCGGTGCTCCATAGGGCCTCGCCCCAGAACACCGCCACCGACGTCGGCACGGACTCGCCCGACCAACGGAAATCCCAGGCGCGCAGGGCAGCAATCGGCTCGGCCAGCTTGCCCTTCAGCGGGTCGGTGGCGGGCAGGGCGTCGTAGGCCTCGAAGAGGCCCGGCAGCAGGCGCGCGAAGGCGGGAAGGTAGGGATCGTAGGCAGCATCGATCAGGCGCTGGAGGGTGAAATCCTTGCGCGCCTTCAGCACCAGATCCGCGTGCACTCCGCGCGGGTTCTCGCCGAAAACGTCCATGTAGCCGGGGAAGCTGGCGCGCTTGGGGCTGAACTGGGCCGCCGCGGTGTAGGGCCAGTTGTTGGTGTTCATCACCCAACCGTTCGGCGGGTTGATCACCCTCGGCGCCTCGTCCAGCGCATGCAGGCCCTTCCACTCAGTGGCGGGGTCAGAGCCGTCCACTGGCCGGGTGTAGTCGAACCGGTCGTCCCGCCGCGGGATGAACTGAGGGTGCAGATAGGCGATGGCGCCCTTGGAGTCCGCAAACAGGGTGTTGTTCGACGAGTTCGCCTTCAGCTCCGCAACCTTCATGAAGCTCTTCAGGTCTGTCGCCTTGGTGCGCAGGAACGACTGCTGCAGGGCTTCCACGGGCTTGCTCATCAGCGCCACGGCGATCCACTTGCCGTGCTGGCTGCGCACGACCGGCCCGTGGTGCGTGCGATAGACGGTGAAGCTCCTCCGGGCCATGACGCCGTCCGCGGCGCGGTAAGGGACCTCGATTGTTTCGGTGCGCACCGGACGCAGCGCCCCGCCGTAGCGGTAGAAGAGTTTGCCGTTCTGCTCGACGATCTCCTCGGCGAACTCGTCCACCGCGTCCACGCCGCTGGAGGTGTGCATCCAGCCCGCCGTGGCGTTGAAGCCCTGGTAGATGAAGAACTGGCCCCAGGTCGACGCGCCATAGGCGTTCAGTCCCTCGTCGCTGGTCATCTGCAGCTCGGAGCGGAAGAAGAACGAAGTGTGCGGGTTGATCAGCAGCAGGGCGTGCCCGCCCTCCGTGTTCGACGGCGCGATGGCGAACCCGTTGGAGCCGGTCGGCTCGACAAACCGGCCCAGCTGCTCGTCGGTAAGCGCCGCCGTCCGCGTCTTGCCGTAGAAGGCCTCGAGCTCGGCCAGGTTGATGCGTTCGATATCGCCGCCGATGCTGCCTTCGGTGAAGCTCAGCGCCATCCACGGCTCGAACCGGGTGATGACCCGCGGCCTCACGTCCGGATGAGTGGCCAGGTAGAAGTTCAGCCCGTCGGCCCAGGCGTCCATCAGCTTGCGCAACCAGGCGGGGCTCGCGCGGTACTTGGCCTGCAGGTCCGTCGGATCCACGAATAGCTTCATCCGCAGGTCCTGCCAGATCGCCTTCTCGCCCTCGGCCTCGGCAAGGCGGCCCATGGCGTTGATGTAGTTGGTCTCGACGCGGTTGAAGTCGTCTTCCGCCTGGGCGTAGACGGCGCCGAACACCGCGTCGGCGTCGGACTTGCCGCGCACGTGGGCGATGCCCCAGTCGTCACGAACGATGGACACCTGCGCCGCCTGCGCTTTCCAGCGTGCGAGGTCGTCCGCCACCGCCGGGCTGGTCAGAACCGCCGCCATGGCCATGCCGGCCGCCCAGGTCATCCGCATCGTCAAAGCCCCCGCCTGAAGCTCACTTACAGACCAATCCGCGCTGCTGGTGAAGGCTGGAACGCAGGCTGCGGGCTTCATTGCTCCGGGCGCCTAGGAAACAGTCCTGAAATGCGAAAGGCCGCCCCGTTGTCGGGGGCGGCCTTTCCATAGTCGGACCGCAAGCGCGGAACCGAACCTTTGCCAAACCAGTGGCTTAGGCGCGGACCTCGTAAGCGGAGGTCCAGGTCACGGTTTCCGAGCTACGGATGAAACTATGAGACACTGGATCACCTCCTTTCAACTGTTGAACAGGGATGACGAATATGGGTCCCGCAGGGGGCGTTCGCAATGCGCTGCGCGGGGTGAGGCGACCTGTCTCACCCCCCAGCTATTCGGCGAGCACTGTGCGCCGCTTGTGGGCCGCCTGTTCCGCCAGGCTGCGCCGGCGGCGCAGGGCCTGCACCGGCTGGTCGAGCTTGTCCAACGCCTCGCAGGTGGCGCGGTAGCCCTCCGCCACGGCCGGGGCATAGGCGCTCCAGTCGCGGATCTCGACACGCGCCGTGTCCGGCATCACCAGCACGTCCGTCGCCTCCCGCGCTGCCGCGAGATCGCGCCCGGTTGAAACGGTGGCCGCCCGCATCAGCAGAGACACGATGGGCGGACCCTTGCGCCACTGGCCGGAACGCAGCCAGCGCCAGGCGCTTTCCGGCCGTGCGACATCGTCGGCCGTGATGTTGCGCCCGCCCGTGACGTCGACCCCGACGATCGGCCCGATCTGGGCGGCCCGCATCACGTCCGCGGGGAAGTTCTTCAGCACCGCGCCGTCCACCAGCACCTGTTCGCCTTCGGTGGCCGGCGGCATCACGCCGGGCAGGGCGATCGTCGCCCGCAGCGCCTTGCGCAGCAGGCCTCGCCGGTGGAGGTGATAGGTTCCGGTTGTGAGGTTCGAGGACAGGCAGAAGAACGGCAGCCATAGATCGCCGATGTGGGTGTCGTCGAAGTGCTCGCTCAGCCGCTCCACAACCTTCTCGCCGCGGGTCATGGCCAGGATCGGCAGGGCGATGTCGTCCAGCGGGCTGCTCTCGACGAAGGCCTTCCGAATGCGCCGCTCCATCTCAGCGTCGTCCCAGCCCATCGCGACGCCGGCCCCGATGATCGCGCCCATCGACACGCCGCAGACGAAGTCGATGGGAACGCCGCGCTCGCGCAGGGCGCGCACCGCGCCGATGTGGGCGTAGGCCCGGGCGCCGCCGCCCGACAGCACCAGCCCCACCGACTGACCGGTCAGCACCCGCGCGATACGCGCCAGGTCGCCGGCCTCGCTCTTGCGCAGGTGGAAGATCCGCGCCGGCTGGGCGGCCTCCATCCAGGCCTCGGAACCCGCCGGTCTGCGCAGGCCGTCGGGCTGCAGCAGGATCAAATCCACCAGCTGGTGCGCCTGCAAGGACCCGGCTGTCGAGGGCGGCGGTGGCATCTTCGGCGGCGGCTGGTCGCCGCGGCCGATGCGGAACAGGCGGTCCACCTGGCGCGGGACCACCTGGCGCCATCCACCATCACGTTCTTCCGCGACATAGAGGACGAAATCGTGGGAGCGCTCCACGTCGGAGAACCACTCGGTCGGCGCGCCGGACGCCTCCGCTCCGACGACGGTGACGGAGTAGTCGAGCCGCCCGATTTCCCGCGCCAACTGCTCGACCAACGGCCGGAGCGGCCCGGGCTGGCCAAGCGGGGTGAAGCCGAAGACCGACGGCTCGCCCACCGCGCCGGGCCGCGTCTCCTGCCGCGTGCGCAGGATCATGAGCCGCGCCAGCTCCGTCATCACCGTCGGATCGGAATCACAGGCGTCCAGGAACGCCTCGCGCGGCAGGGCGAACACCTCCGAGTCCCGGAGAGCGACGACGTCGGCGGAGTGGGGCGCATCGGCCACCAGGGCCATCTCGCCCGCCGGCTCGCCGGGGCGGATCACGCCAAGGAACTGCGGCTCGTGTCCTGCCTCACGTCGGAAGGCGCCCAGCCGCCCGGTCCGCAGCACGAAGAGCTGATCGGCAGCTTCGCCAGCGCGGAAGAGCAGCTGTCCTCCCGGCAGGGAGAACCAGCACGCCTGCTCCTGTACGCGCGCACGCCGAAACAGGCGCGCGAGCGCCGAATCGTCGGGTATTTCCGGCAGCTTGCCCACGGGGTTCAGCCTAGCGCCGCCAAATCTGCAGAGCTATGGCTTGCGCAGGTGCACATGCGGCCGACGCCGCGACTTTCCGCCCCGTATGGCGTTTTCAGCCCAACCGTCGAGGAGCGCTCATGACCAACCCGATCGTCGATCCCTTTGTGGAAGCCGTGGACGTCAGCGCCACCACCGATCTGGTCCGCATCGAGGCGACGGCCGAAGGCGCCGTGACGGTCGTGCTGAACCGGCCCGAGCGGAAGAACGCCTTCGACGCCGACCTGATCTCCGCCATGGAGGAAGCGTTCCGGACGTTGGCCGGCGCTGAGGGCGTGCGCGTCATGTTCATCCGCGGCGCTGGCGGTATGTTCAGCGCCGGAGCCGACCTCGAGTGGATGCGCTCGGCCATCGACCGGACCGAAGCCGACAACCGGGACGACGCCCACGCCATGGCGGTCATGCTCAAGCAGCTGGCGGACCTGCCGTTCCTGACGGTCGCCCTGATCGAAGGCGGCGCGTTCGGCGGCGGCGCCGGCGTGGCCTGCGCCTGCGACATGGCGATCGCGACCCCCGACGCCCGCTTCAGCTTCTCCGAAGTGCGGTTGGGCCTGATCGCCGCCACGATCAGCCCGTACGTCGTCCAGGCCATCGGCCCGCGGCAGGCTCGCGCCCTGTTCGCCACCGGGCGGATGTTCGACGCCGCCTATGCGGAGAAGATCGGCTTGCTCTCCGAGGTGGCGCCGAGCGCCGAGGCCCTGGATCTCGCCCACGACCGCATCGCCGCCGACATCCTGGCCTGCGCGCCAGGCGCCGTCGCAGAGTCCAAGCGGCTGGTGGCTGAAGTCTACGGCCATGCCATCGACAACCGGCTGATGGACCACACCGCGCGCCGGATCGCCGCCGCTCGGGTGAGCGACGAGGGGCAGGAGGGCGTGCGTGCATTCCTGGAGCGTCGCAAGCCGCGCTGGGCGAGCCCCAACGACGAGGAGTGAGGCGGCCCGTCGCACTGGCCAAGGGCCTGCCGGAGGCCTAATCGCTGGGCCATGCCCCTTCACATGATCAAGCTGTGCGTCGGCTGCGACACCGTCGAGGAGCTGCTCGACTGGCGCTCCGCCAGCGCCGCCCCGGGAGAGCCCTGGGTCCTGCGCACCCGCCAGACGCCGAAGCGCGCCGAGGAGATGCTGGACGGCGGCTCCCTCTACCGGGTGTTCAAGGGCGTGATCCTCTGCCGACAGAAGATCCTGGCCATCGACACGGTGGGCGAGGGCGTCAACGCCCGGTGCGAGGTGACGCTGGACAGCGAAATCGTCCGCGTCTCGCCGTCGCCCCGGCGCGCGTTCCAGGGCTGGCGCTACCTCGAGGTCAAGGATGCGCCCGACGACATCGACATGGGTGCGTTCAACGAAGCGCCGCCGGAGCTGGCGCAGAAGCTGCGTGAACTCGGCGCCTGGTAGCGCTCCCCGCTTCGCAGATCCCTGAAAGCAGAAAACCCCGCCGCGGCGACAGCGGCGGGGTTCTCCTTTTTGCCGGAAGGCGGTCGATCTACTCGACCACCCAGCCGGACAGCTTCGACCAGGTCACGTCCTGGATGGCGACGTTTTCCAGCACCACGATGTGGTTCGGCCATTGCTGGCCGGGCGCGGCTGCGTCGCGATCGAACAGGACGCGGGTGTTGCCCTGGCCGTCATCCCAGAAGGACACGAACTTGTCGGCCACTGGGTTCGAGCCGGTGTAGCCGGACTTGGCGAACAGCGCCGACATGTCGAGGGTGTCCTCGCCCAGGTGGAAGTCCTTGATGGTGATGGGCGCCCAAGGCTCCTTGCCCAGCACGATCGTGTCCGCCCCGGCGCCGCCGGTGATGGTGTCGTAGCCTTCGCTGGCGCGGATGGTGTCATCGCCCGCCGTTCCGGTCAGCACGCTGTTCGGCTTGGTCGCGGTGAGGACCACCCCGGCCTGGGCTCCCGTCTCCGGTGCTTGCTGACCCGGCGCGGCCGGCGCGCTCACCGGGGTCGAGCCCTTGGAGGCGTCGACCGTGGCTCCGCTGATCTTCTCCCAGGTGACGTCCTTTATGGCGGTTTTCTCGAGCACCACGATGTGGTTCGGCCACTTCTGGGCCGTGCCGGTGGCGTCACGATCGAACAGCACGCGGGTGTTGCCCTGGCCGTCGTCCCAGAAGGACACGAACTTGTCGGCCACCGGGTTCGAGCCGGTGTAGCCGGACTTGGCGAACAGGGCCGACATGTCGAGCTTGTCCACGCCCAGCTGGAAGTCCTTGATGGTGATCGGGGCCCACGGCTCCTTGCCGAACACGATGGTGTCCGACCCGCCGCCGGTGGTGATGGTGTCGTAGCCTTCGCTGGCGTGGATCGTGTCGGCGCCAGCGCCGCCCGTCAGGACGCTTTTCGGGCCCGTAGCGGTCAGAACCATTCCGCCCGTACCGGTGGACGGAGCCGGAGCCGGAGCCGGAGCCGGCGCAGGGCTGGACGGTGCAGGCGTCGGCGCGCTGGTCTCGGCGGCGCCGGTCAGCTTCGCCCACGTGACGTCCTTGATGGCGGTGTTTTCGAGCACCACGACGTGGTTGGGCCACTTCTGCGCCGTACCAGCTGCGTCACGATCGAACAGCACGCGGGTGTTGCCCTGGCCGTCGTCCCAGAAGGACACGAACTTGTCGGCCACCGGGTTCGAGCCGGCGTAGCCGGACTTGGCGAACAGGGCCGACATGTCGAGCTTGTCCACGCCCAGCTGGAAGTCCTTGATGGTGATCGGGGCCCACGGCTCCTTGCCGAACACGATGGTGTCCGACCCGCCGCCGGTGGTGATGGTGTCGTAGCCTTCGCTGGCGCGGATCGTGTCGGCGCCAGCGCCGCCCGTCAGGACGCTCTTGGGGCCATTGGCCGTCAGAACCTGGCCCGCGTTCGGATCGATCGGCTGAGGCGCCGGAGCGGGCGCCGGAGCCGGCGCCGGCGCCGGGGCAGGGGCCGGAGCGCCGGTGGTCGGCGGCGGGGTGTAGCCGGAGCTGCCGCCGTCGCCCAGCGCGTAGGCGCGGATGTAGTCGATCTTCATTTCAGCCGGGAACTTGCTGGGATCGATCGAGCCGCCCCAACCACCCATGGCCATGTTGGCCAGCATGTACATCGGCTTGTTCATGTCGGCCGGAGTGGCCGCCTTGAACACCTCGACGCCGTCCACGTACCAGGTGATGTCCTTGGCCGTCCAAAGCGCGCCGTAGGTGTGATAGCCGTCGGCCGTGTCCGGCACGATGGAGCTCACCGACTGCGAGGTGTGGCCGCCCGGGCCCAAGCTGGAATGTTCGCTGGTCCAGGTCGCCCGCGAGTCGTAGCTCAGGGTTTCCATCACATCGAGTTCCGGCGGCCAGGAGCCGTCCTTCGGCAGCAGCCAGAAAGCCGGCCAGGCGCCCGCCGCTTGCGGCAGGTCGGCCCGCATCTCGAAGTAGCCGTAGAGCTGGCTGAAGCTCTCCTTGGTGGTGATGAGGCCGGACGTGTAGCCGTAGCCGAAGATCTCCGGGTTGCTGGACGGCTTGGTCCAGATCGACAGGGTGCCGTCGCCGTTCGAAACGAACGGGCTCTCCTTGAAGTCACCCGGATGGTCGCGGAAGTAGGGCGAGGTGTAGATCTGCTTCTCGCCGTTGCCGGTCAGGCTGTAGGCGTCGATGCCGCCATAGCCGAAATCCGGACGCCAGGTGCCGGTCGGGTTGCTTTCCTTGTCCCACAGCGACAACTGGCCGGAGAACTCGTCCCGGAAGGTCATGGCGCCCAGCTTGGAGCCGTCGAGCGGCAGCTGGAAGTTGCTGGCCGTGAACTTGTCGACCGTGATGTTGCGGAACATCAGGCCGTCGCCTCCGCCGAGGTCCAGCTTCACATCGGCGCCCACCTGGGTCATGGCCGACTTCACCTGGGAGAAGGTGATGAAGTTGGACTTCAGGCGCACGACGTCGCCTTCGCCCACGTTGAAGTCCTGGATGACGTCGTTGCCTTCGCCCTTGTAGACGACGAACACGTCTGCGCCGGCGCCGCCGACGAGCACGTCCTGCCCGCCGCCGCCGTAGAGCTGCTGGGCGCCCGCAGCGCCTTGCACGATGTTGTCGAGACCGTTGCCGGCCGCGAAGCCCTTGTCGGACTCGACGCGGACGTTCTCCACGTTGGCGAAGTCGGTCAGGTAGGTCCCGCTCCACGCGATGATCGTGTCCACGCCGCCCCCGGCGGCCTCCACGATCACGTCGCTGGACGACTTCATGTAGTAGAAGTCGTCGCCGCCGCCGCCCACGAGGCGGTCGCCTTGCCCGCCCCAAAGGGCTTCGTTGGCGTTCGAGCCGGTGATGGTGTCACGACCGTCCGTGCCATAGAGGCCGGCGGTGCTGGCCGCCGTCTCGGCCGCGGCGGTGCCGTCATACTTGGTGTAAGGCATCTTACTAAATCCCCCGTCTCGCCCCCGCGAGGCCCGGTTGCACACGTCACGGTCTTGCGTGACGGCCGAGACCCTAAAATGGCGAAATGAGGCGACCGTCCTCCGCAGGATGTCGCAGCGCAGGTCTGCCGCGCGGCGCTGCGGCGCAGGCTGAAAAGGGCCCGTTTTGGTGAGGACCGGTTCCGCTTCTCAGGAAGGCGTTGGATTTACGGGATAAAAAACCTGAGGTGGCGAGCTATTTGGCTGCAACCGATGCGATGGAGTACGCAGCCGATCGGTGTGCGGATCCGCACCGTGGCGCCGTGTCGCAGCAAAAACGCCGCCGCAGTTGCCCGCGACGGCGTTGGAAAAGCGACGAAGTGGAGGCGGATCAGGTGGTGATGAGCCAGCCAGAGCCGCTGAGAATCGAAGCCTGCACATTGGCCAGGATCAGCTGATCGCCGCCGCCGAGGTCGATGACCGTGTCCGCGCCGGATTGTACGACGCTGTAGGACTGGCCGGCGAAGAGATGCACCCGGTCGCCCTGTGCGAGGCTGAAGTCGGTGACACGGTCGATGCCGGATCCGGAGAAGGCGTGGAACGAGTCCGCACCGGCCCCGCCGGCGATGACGTCATCGCCCCGGTCGCCCGACAGCCAGTCGTTGCCGTCTCCACCCAGCAAGGTGTCGTTGCCCTGGCCGCCGCGGACGGTGTCGGCGCCGGTTCCGCCATCGCACCAGTCGTCGCCCATGTTGCCGAGCACAAGGTCTGCGCCCTCGTCGCCGTCGCAGAAGTCGTTCTCCTTGCCGCCGGAGACCCAGTCATCGCCGGCCCCGCCTGAGAGGCTGTCAGCCCCTTCGTTGCCGTTGATGTTGTCGAACTCGCCGGCGCCCATGATCCGGTCGGCGCCCTTGCCCCCCAAGAGCAGGTCACGACCTGCGCCGCCGTTCAGGGTATCGGCGCCGGCGCCGCCTTGCAGGGTGTCGCCGTTGGCCGAAGCCACCAGGTTCTGACCCGCATCCACGGCCGCCGAGCCGCCTCCGGTAGCGCCGCCTCCCGTGGACCCGCCGCCCACAGAGCCGCTGCCCGTAGAGCCGCCGGTCGAACCGCCTGTGGAGCCGCCCACCGAGCCGCCGATCGGTCCGCCAATGCCGCCGCCCGAGCCGCCGCTCGTGCCGTCGCCCAGGGCGTAGGCGCGAATGTAGTCGATCTTCATCTCGGCCGGGAACTTGCTGGGATCGATCGAGCCGCCCCAACCGCCCATGGCCATGTTGGCCAGAAGGTACATGGGCTTGTTCATGTCGGCGGGCGTCGCCGCCTTGAACACCTCGACGCCGTCCACGTACCAGGTGATGTCCTTGGCGGTCCAAAGCGCGCCATAGGTGTGGAAGCCGTCGGCGGTGTCCGGCGTCAGGTTGTTGACGCTGTTGGAGCCGTGGTTGGACGGCGTGCCCCAGTGGGCGGTCGTCCAGGTGGCGTTGTCGTCCCGGCTCAGCACTTCCATGATGTCGAGTTCGGGCGGCCAGGACCCGTCCTTGGGCAGCATCCAGAACGCCGGCCAGGCGCCTTCGGCCTGGGGCAGGTCGGCGCGCATCTCGAAGTAGCCGTAGAGCTGGTTGAAGCTCTCTTTGGTGGTGATCAGGCCCGAGGTGTAGCCGTAGCCGAAGATCTCGGGGTTAGACGAGGGCTTGGCCCAGATCGACACCGTGCCGTCGCCGTTTGAGACGAACGGGCTCTCGTTGAAGTCGCCCGGATGGTTCTTGAAGTAGGGCGAGGTGTAGATCTGCTTCTCGCCGTTGCCGGTCAGGCTGTAGGCGTCAACGCCGCCGTAACCGTAGTCGGGCCGCCAGATGCCCGTCGGATTGCTTTCCTTGTCCCAGAGCGACAGCGGGCCCGAAAACTCGTCGTGGAAGGTCATCGCGCCGAGCTTCGACGCATCGATCGGCAGCTGGAAGTTGCTGGCGGTGAACTGGTTGACCGCCATGTTGCGGAACATCAGGGCGTCGCCGCCGCCCATGTCGAGCTTCACGTCGGACCCGACCTGGGTCATGGCGGCCTTCACCTGTTCGAAGCTGGTGAACCCGGCTTTCAGGCGGACCACGTCACCCTGGGCGGCGCTGAAGTCCTGAATGACGTCGTTGCCTTCGCCCTTGTAGACGATGAAGACGTCGGCCCCGGCGCCGCCGATCAGGACGTCCTGGCCGCCGCCGCCGTAAAGCTGCTGGGAGCCGGCGGCGCCCTGCACGATGTTGTCGAGACCGTTGCCGGCCGCAAAGCCCTTGTCGGACTCGACCCGGACGTTCTCGATCGCCGAATAGTCGGACAGGTAGATGTTGCTCCAGGCCACGATGGTGTCGACGCCGCCCCCGGCGACCTCGACCACCACGTCGTTCATCGACTTGATGAAGTAGGTGTCGTCGCCGCCACCGCCGACCATCCGGTCGCCGCCGCCGCCCCACAAGCTCTCCGGCGCGGCCGTGCCCGCGTAGGTGTCGGCTCCGCTGGTGCCATAGAAGCTGTTCGCCGGCGCGACGGTCTCAGCGGCGATCGTGCCGTCGTACTTCGTGTAAGGCATCAGACTGTCCGTGTTAGGTGCGGCGCCCCGTCGCCGCTCGCCGCGCTTCTCCTCAGCGCAGGCGCAAAACCTAACCTCTCGGCCCTTAATAACCGGTGAGGGCAAGGTGTCGCAGAGCTTCACCTTGCGAGTACATTTGAAGTAACGCCTTATGGTCTAGCTAGTTGGGCGCCTTCAGGTGATTTGCGCTCAACAAGCTTCACTGTAGGCCTATTAAGTCACTAGAAAACAGAGACTTGAACCTTCGCCACATTTACGCCTCACGCGTGTGGCGGCCAGCGTTCGCACCGTGGTTGTAACGGCTTGGCCGTGCGGCAACGCGTCACGGGCTAAGCTGTAGGCGAAGGCCTCAGACGGGCATGTTGTCGATCAGACGGGTCTTGCCCAGGAAGGCTGCGGCAAGGATTCGGGCCGGCGTCGTGGCTGAGTCCGGGCCCAGGCGCGCCAGGTCTTCGGCGCCGCGCACCTCCACATAATCGACCTTGCCGAACCCTGCGGCCTGCAGCGAGGCGATCGCTTCGGCTTCCACATCGGCCACGCGCGCGCCGGCCCGAAGCCGCTCGGCGGCGGCGCGCAGCGCCTGGGGCAGGGCAGGGGCCGCAGCCCGCTCAGCGTCGGTCAGGTAGGCGTTGCGCGAGGACAGGGCCAGGCCATCCTCCGCCCGCCCCGTAGGACCGCCGACGATCCGAACCGGGATGTCCAGGTCGCGAACCAGCCGCCGGATCACCTGCAACTGCTGGTAGTCCTTCTCGCCGAAGACGGCCACGTCCGCTCCGCACTGGAGGAGCAGCTTGGAGACCACCGTCGCCACGCCCGCGAAGTGGCCTGGACGGGCGGCCCCATCGAGCGGCTCCGACACGCCCGTGACGGTCACCGTCGTGGAGAAGCCTTGCGGGTACATCTCGCTCACGGTGGGCGCATACAGCAGGTCGCACCCTGCGGAGGCCAGGAGGGCGGCGTCGCCGGCCTCGTTCCGGGGATAGCGATCGAAGTCCTCGTTCGGGCCGAACTGCGTTGGGTTGACGAAGACGCTGGCGACCACCCGGTCCGCGTGCTGCCGCGCCAGGCGCACCAGGGACAAATGGCCGTCGTGCAGCGCGCCCATGGTTGGGACCATGGCCGCCGTTTCCCCGGCCGCTTTCCAGGCGGCCACCTGCGCGCGCAGGTCGGCGACAGAGCGAGCAACGGGCAGGGGGGCGTCGGGCATGATGGCGGCTCCTTCGGCGGCGGTGCTTATCGGGGCGCTCCTGCGGCGTCCATCCGCAGCCGCGGGCGAAAGTCCACGTTGACGCGACTCCCTGCGTCAGGCTCCTGTTAACCCTCTGAGTCGGGTGATCAATCCCGTCCTGGTGGGAGATAAGCGAATGCCGCAAGCCAGCGTCATCGTGATCGGCAACGAAAAGGGCGGGGCGGGCAAGTCCACCATCGCCATCCACACCGCCGTCGCCCTGCTGCATGCGGGCGCGAAGGTTGCGGTGCTCGACCTGGATCTGCGTCAGCAGACCATGGGCCATTTCTTCGCCAACCGGGCCGCCTGGCTCGCTGCGAACAAGGCCGAAGCCCCCATGCCGCTGGTCCACCCGATCAGCGCGGACGGGCTGGCGCTGGCCAAGGCCTCTGACGAGGAAGCGCTGGCGCGGTTCCAGGAGGCGTTCGACGAGGTCAGCCAGCAGGCCGAGTTCGTGATCATCGACACCCCCGGCGCCGACACCGCCATCAGCCGCGCGGCGCACATGCTGGCCGACGTCATCGTCACCCCGATGAACGACAGCTTCGTCGACTTCGACATGCTCGGCGTCGTGGATCCGGTGACGCTCGAGCTCACCCGCCACAGCCTCTACTCCGAAACGGTCTGGGCCAGCCGCAAGGCGCGCGCCGCCAAGGACCGCAAGATGATCGACTGGGTGGTGCTGCGGAACCGTCTGGCGCCCACCGAGGCGCGCAACCGCAAGCGCCTCGACGAGCGGATCACCGCCTTGTCGCGCAAGGTGGGCTTCCGCATCGGCCCTGGCCTGCGCGACCGCGTCATCTACCGCGAGCTCTTCCCGTTCGGCCTGACGATCGCCGACCTTTCGCCGTCTATCCGTCCGGTGACCATGTCCCTGCAGCACGTGGCCGCGCGCCAGGAGCTGCGCGCCCTGATGACCGCCCTTGGCATCACCGGGCTGGACGGCGACGAGGTTCTGGCGGCCGAGTAGAGCCATGCTCTACCTCGCGCTTGGCGCGGCGGCCTTGTGGCTGGTCCTGTGGGCCAGCGGCAAACCGATCCTGAAGCGCCGCGAATGGCGGCTGATGAGCGCCAGCTTCGCACTGGCGGCGTTCGCCGGCGCTGCCGCCTGCGCGTTGCGCAGCCTGTGGGCGCCCGCCCTGGTTCTGCTGATCCTTGGCCTGTGGCTGGCGGTTTCGGCCCGGCGGACGAGCGCGCCGGCGGCGGCTCGTCCAGCTCCCCGCACCGGCCGGATGAGCGCTGACGAAGCGCGGTCTATCCTGGGCGTCGGAGCTGACGCGAGCCGGGAGGAGATCCAGGCCGCCTACACTCGCCTGATGCGGCTCGCCCACCCGGACAAGGGCGGCACCTCCGGGCTCGCCGCTCAGCTCAACGCGGCGCGGGACCGGCTGCTGGGCCGCTAAAGAAAAAAGCCCCGGCGCGAACCGGGGCCTTCTCTCTCCACAAACCAGATCGGATCAGCCGGGCAGAACCCGGCAGTCCAGGCCCTTGGCCTTCATGGCCTTGCAGGTGCCCTTGGCCTCGGACTCGCTGAGGCCAGCGAACTTGGTCTGATAGCGCTTGCCCGCCTTCTCGGCCGCGCCGGACGCGCCGCCCAGGTGCTTGCCGAAGCGATCCTTCACGAAGCCGATCTGCTTCTTGGCGTCGGATTGGCTCTTGAACTCGCCGACCTGCACGGCCCAGCGGTCCTTCTTCGAGCTCGCCTTGGCCTCAGGCTTCTTGGCTTCGGCCTTGCGCTTGGGCTGGACGACTTGGATGCGGGAGGTCCGCGATGCGGGCGTGGCGGACGCCAGCTCGATCGTCAGGCCTTCCTGGTCCGCATCGCCTTGCTCGACGCCGCCGCGCTGCACCGGGCCGGAAAGCTCGGGTTCGAACAGGTTCTGGGCGACGGTGATGCGCTCGCCGCGGTCGCGGCGCTTGACCACGTCGAAGCCGGTGAGCAGCAGGTCCTCGGCGTTCTGGTCGCGCGACACGCGGGTCGGGCCGCCCATCACCACCACGATCAGGCGGCGGTTGTCGCGCACGCCCGAGATGGCGATGTTGAAGCCGGACGCGTTGGTGAAGCCGGTCTTGATGCCGTCCACGCCCGCAACGTTGCGCAGCAGGTGGTTGTGGTTGCGGATCTCGCGCCCACGGAAGTTGAAGGTCTGCTGGCTGAAGTAGCGATAGTACTGCGGATAATCGCGCATCACCGCCCGCGACAGGATCGCGATATCCCGCGCCGTCGACAGCTGGCGGCTGTTGGGCAGGCCGTTGGCGTTGGCGAAGTTGGTGTTGCGCATGCCCAGCTCCTGGGCCCGCAGCGTCATCAGGGCCGTGAACTTGCGCTCCGTGCCGCCGATCTTCTCGGCGATGGCGACGGACGCGTCGTTGGCCGACAGGGTGGCCATCGCCTGAATGGCTTCCGACACCGAGATCGAATCGCCAGCCCGGACGCCCAGCTTGGTCGGCGACTGCGCCGCCGCATGGGGCGAGAACACCACCCGATCGTCCAGACGCAGCTTGCCCGAGGCCAGCGCTTCGAACGTCAGGTACATGGTCATCACCTTGGTGATCGACGCAGGGTACCGCGGACTGTCGGCGTGCTTGGCGTAGAGCACTTCGCCGGACTTCGCATCCACCACGATGGCGGCGTACTTGGTCTGGGAAGCGGCGAGCAGGTTCTTGAAATAGGGAACTTCAGCCTGGGCCGGCGGCGGGACGCTCGCGACAGCAGTCGCAGCGGCGATACCGAGGGTAACAAACAGGCGGCGGGCGTGCTGGAACATGCTTATCCCGTCGATACAAAGGGTTGTGGCGGCCCCTGCCGCCGGTGAATCTCACCTATAATGAGACGGTCACTGTTGCCTGAGGGTAAACAGGTCCTGAATGGTCTCAATTGTCGCGCCTGATCGTTTGCCGATCACGTCAACGTGATCGCAATGCAGCATTTCCCGTTGTGCACTGCACAAAAGGCGTTGACTGCTGCAGTGCAACATGAGAGAACCGTGGGCGAGGAACAGGGTTCACCCACTCTGTCTTGCGATGCGGCGCCGATCTGCGCTGCGCAACTGACCATCAGGAGTTTCCCATGGCCGCCGCCGAAGCCGTGAAGACCACCGTCGACCAGTTCACCGCCGCCAGCAACGTCGCCTTCAAGGATGGCGTCGAAAAGACCCTGGCCGCGCTGAACGAAGCCAATTCCACCTCGAAGAAGAACCTCGAAGCCGTGGTCGCCTCCGTGACCGCCGCCACCAAGGGCGCTGAAGCCCTGGGCGCTCAGGCGATGAGCTTCTCCAAGACTTCCTTCGAGAACCAGATCGCCGCCGCCCGCGCCCTCGCGGCCGCCAAGAGCGTGCAGGAAGTTCTCGAACTGCAGACCGCCTTCGCCAAGTCGGCGCTCGAAACCTACATGGCTCAGGTCGGTCAGGTTTCAGAGACCGTGTCGGCCTCGGTGAAGGACTCGATGGCGCCGATCAACGAGCGCGTCACCGCGGTCGTCGAGCGCCTGCAGGCCGCTCGCTAAACAGATCGTCTCGAGGCGCCAAGTACGGGCGCCGCGTTCGAGAGGCCCGGACCGCAAGGTCCGGGCCTTTTCTGTTTTCGGGGGCAGGGCTACAGGAAGGCCATGAGCCAGATCGAACAGCGCCTCGCCGAACTCGGCGTCACCCTTCCGCAGCCGAACGCCCCCGTCGCCAACTACGTGCCCTTCGTGCGCATCGGCGATCTGCTGCACATCTCGGGGCAGGTGTCGGTGGACGCCTCTGGCGGGATCAAGGGAGTGGTCGGTGAAGAGGTCGACGCCGAAACCGCCAAGCGTGCGGCCCGGATCTGCGGGATCAACCTGATCGCCCAGATCAAGGCGGCCTGCGACGGCGATCTTGACCGCGTCGTTCGCGTCGTGAAGCTCGGCGGCTTCGTGCAGGCGGGCCCGAACTTCTTCGAGATCCCCCAGGTCGTGAACGGCTGCTCGGACCTGATGGTCGAGGTCTTCGGCGACGCCGGCCGGCACGCCCGTTCGGCCGTGGGCGTCTACCGCCTGCCGATGAACTTCGCCGTGGAAGTCGACGCCGTGGTGGCGCTCCGCTCGTGAGGGACCGCTTCGGCGAGGCCTGGGATCTTCTCTTCGCCCCGCCGATCGCCCATCGCGGGCTCTGGAGCCCCGACGGTCCGCCGGAGAACTCGCTCGCCGCCTTCGAGGCCGCTTGCGAGGCCGGCTACGGCATCGAACTCGACGTGCAGCTCGCGGCCGACGGCGAGGCGGTGGTGTTCCACGACTACGACCTGGCGCGCCTGACCGGCGAGGCCGGCCTCCTCGCCGCGCGAACCTCGACCGAACTTGCGCAGCTGCGCCTTGGGCCTACCGCGGAACCCATCCCCACCTTGCGGCAAGTGCTGGAGCAGGTGGGCCGCCGGGCCATGATCCACATCGAGCTGAAGACCCTGCCAGGCGCCGAGGGACCGCTGGAGCAGCGCGTCTTCGATCTCATCAGCGACCATGCCGGCCCAGTGGCGGTGATCGGCTTCAACCCCGCCTCCCACGCCTGGTTCGCGGAGCGCCATCCGCACGTCCTGCGGGGCCTCGACAGCTACTCCTACGCCGGCTCCCCGCTGCCGGAGGAAACCCGCCGCGCCTATGCCGCGCTGGAGCATGTGGCCATCGCACGGCCCCATTTCCTGGCTCTGGGTCTGGACATGCTGCCCTCCGAGATCGCCACCCGCCACCGCCAGCAGGGCCTGCCCTTGATCGCCTGGACCATCCGCGACGCCGCGCAGTGGTCGGCGATCAAGAACGATTGCGACAATCTCATTTTCGAGGGTTTCCGAGCGTGAAGCTGAACCCGGCGGTCAAGGTCGTCCGCCGCATCGCCGAGGTGGATCGGGACGCCTGGGACGCCTGCGCCGCAAACCCGGCCTACGGCGACAACCCCTTTCTGCGGCACGACTTCCTGACCAGCCTGGAAGAGGCGGGCTGCGCGGTCGAGCGGGCCGGCTGGGGACCGCAGCACCTGATCGTCGAGGACGACGCGGGCCAGGTGGCGGCCGTCATGCCGCTCTATCTGAAATCCCACAGCCAGGGCGAATACATCTTCGACCACGCCTGGGCCGACGCCTACGAGCGCGCCGGCGGCCGCTACTATCCCAAGCTTCTGTCCGCCGTGCCGTTCACCCCCGCGACCGGGCCGCGGATGTTGCTCCGACCTGACGTGGCGGCCGGCGAGGCGAGGGCGCTGCTGCTGGGCGGCGGCCTGGCCTTGTGCGAGCGGTATGACGCCTCGTCCCTCCACGTGAACTTCCCTCTCGAAGACGAGTGGGCCTGGATGGGGCAGCAGGGGCTCGCTCTGCGCGCAGGGCAGCAATACCACTGGGAGAATCGCGGCTACGGCTCGTTCGAGGACTTCCTCGCCGCGCTGTCGTCGGGGCGCCGCAAGACCATCCGTCGCGAGCGCAGGGATGCTCAGGCCGAGGTCGAGATCCAGCGCCTGACCGGTTCGGACCTGACGGAAGAGCACTGGGACGCCTTCTTCCAGTTCTACATGGACACTGGCTCGCGCAAATGGGGCCGGCCCTACCTCAACCGCCGCTTCTTCAGCCTGCTGCAGGAACGCATGGCGGACCGGGTGCTGCTGGTCATGGCCCGGCGCGAGGGGCGATGGATCGCCGGCGCGCTCAACCTGATCGGCGGCGACTGCCTGTTCGGCCGCAACTGGGGCTGCGTGGAGGACGTGCCGTTCCTCCACTTCGAGCTCTGCTACTACCAGGCCATCGAATGGGCGATCGAACGGGGCCTGCCACGCGTGGAAGCCGGCGCTCAGGGCCAGCACAAGATCGCCCGCGGCTATCTGCCGAAGCCGGTCTACTCGGCCCACTACATCGCAGATCCCGGCCTGCGCGCGCCCGTGGAGCGCTTTCTGGAGCAGGAGCGCGCCGGCAACGAAGCCGACATGGAATGGCTGGCGGAGGAGTACTCGCCCTTCAAGGCTGGCTAGGACCGCTCCCACGCCTTCTCGATCAGAGCCTTCAATTCGGCGTCCGCATCGGCCGGGCTGTTCAGTGGCCGTCGGGCATGCAGCCGCTCCGACCAGGGCTCGTTCTTCGGCGCTTCCAGAAGCGGGTGCTCGTGCGGCTCCAGCGCAAGGCCGAGCATCGCCTTGCCGTCTTTCAGGGGGCGGATGGCTGCGAACTGCACCTTGCGGGAGAAGGCCGTGTAGCCCTTGCGTTGACCTGTCACGACCTCGGGCAACGGGGTCGCCAGCGCTTCCACGACGGCGAGGATTTTGCCTGACGTAACATCCGACCACAGCGCCTGGCGCAGGACGTCGGGCGTCTCCCAGCCGGCCTCCGAGGGGAAGGCCTCGGTCAGCACATAGCTTGCCCGGTTCTGGCCCAGGCCGTGGTGCGCCTTCATCCAGGCGAGCCTCGCGCGCGGCTTGGTCTCCGGACAGGTGCGGGCGATCGCCACCCATTCCTCGAGGCTCTTGCCGGTGTCACTTTCCAGGCGGGCGCGCACCGAGGCGAACCACCTCTGCTGCCGCTCCGTCAGACCTTCGGCCATCGTTCCACCTCGTCTGCCGTTTTGCTACGACGCACCCTTAGCGAAGGAGAGCGCGCCATGAGCCTGGACGGCACCTACGATCACGACAACATCTTCGCCAAGGTGCTCCGGGGAGAGATCCCGGCGGCCCGCGTGTTCGAAGACGAGCACGTGTTCGCCTTCATGGACGTGTTCCCTCAGGCCAAGGGCCACACCCTAGTCATTCCCAAGCGCTCTCAGGCCCGCAACCTCCTGGAGGAGGAGCCGCAGGTGCTTTCGGAGTTGATCCTGGGCGTACAGCGGGTGGCGCGCGCCGTCCGGTCGGCCCTGCAGCCCGACGGCATCGTGATCACCCAGTTCAACGGCGCCCCGGCTGGCCAGACGATCTTCCACCTCCACTTCCACATCATCCCGCGCTGGGACGGTGTGGAGGTCGGGCGGCATGCCTCCGGCGGCATGGCCGACATGGAAGAGCTGAAGGCGCTGGCCGCGCAGATCGCGGCCAAGATCAGCTGACGCGATAAGGACCAAAGAAAACGGCCCCGGAGATCGCTCTCCGGGGCAGCATTCCTATCCAGCTTTCGCCAGGCCTATTCGGCCAGCTCCGGCGTGGGATCCTCGGTCGGCGTCTCGATGATCGGGGCGCCGGGCTCGCGGTTCTCGCCTTCGATCTCGAAGGCCAGCTTGCCGTCCTTGAGCACCACGCGGACGTGGCCGCCCTTGACCAGCCGGCCGAACAGGATCTCGTCCGCCAGCGGCTTCTTGATGTTCTCCTGGATGACCCGGGCCAGCGGCCGGGCGCCATAGAGTTCGTCGAAGCCGTTCTTCGCCAGCCAATCGGCCGCGTCGTCCGAAGTCTCGATGGTGACGTGACGGTCCGCCAGCTGGGCTTCCAGCTGCATGACGAACTTCTGCACCACCTGGCGGATGATCTCCGCCGTGAGGCCGCGGAACTGAACGATGGCGTCCAGGCGGTTGCGGAACTCCGGCGTGAAGACCCGCTTCAGCGCTTCTTCCACCTCGTCCTCGGCCTTGCCGCGGCCGAAACCGATGGAGTTGCGCTGGGCGTCGGAGGCCCCCGCGTTGGTGGTCATGATCAGGACCACGTTGCGGAAGTCGATCTTCTTGCCGTTCGAGTCGGTCAGCTGCCCGTTGTCCATCACCTGCAGGAGGATGTTGTAGACGTCCGGGTGGGCCTTCTCGATCTCGTCCAGCAGGACCACGGCGTGCGGATGCTGGTCGACCGCGTCGGTCAGCAGACCGCCTTGGTCGAAGCCGACATAGCCCGGAGGCGCGCCGATCAGACGGCTCACCGTGTGGCGCTCCATGTACTCGGACATGTCGAACCGCAGCAGCTCGATCCCGAGGGTCGCCGCCAGCTGGCGGGCGGTCTCGGTCTTGCCGGTGCCGGTCGGACCCGAGAACAGGTACGAGCCGATGGGCTTGTTGGCGTCCCGCAGGCCGGCCCGCGCCATCTTCATGGCGGCGGAGAGCTGCTCGATCGCATCGTCCTGGCCGTAGACCGCGCGCTTCAGGTCGCTTTCCAGCTGCTTCAGCGCTTCCGTGTCCGTCTTGGAGACCGACTTCGGCGGGATGCGGGCGATCTTGGCGACAACGCCTTCGACCTCCTTCAGCCCGATGGTCTTCTTCCGCTTGCCTTCCGGCAGCAGCATCTGGCTCGCGCCCGCCTCGTCGATGATGTCGATCGCCTTGTCGGGCAGCTTGCGGTCCGTGATGTACTTGGCCGACAGCTCCACGGCGGCGCGGATGGCGTCGTTCGTGTAGCGGAGCTTGTGGAAGTCCTCGTAGTAGGTCTTCAGGCCCTTCAGGATCTTGATCGTGTCTTCGACGGTCGGCTCGTTGACGTCGATCTTCTGGAAGCGACGGACGAGGGCGCGATCCTTTTCGAAGTGCTGACGGAACTCCTTGTAGGTCGTCGAGCCCATGCAGCGCAGGGCGCCCGAGGCCAGAGCCGGCTTCAGCAGGTTCGAGGCGTCCATGGCCCCGCCGCTGGTCGCGCCGGCGCCGATGACCGTGTGGATCTCGTCGATGAACAGGATCGCGTCGGGGTGGTTTTCCAGCTCCTTGACGACCTGCTTGATCCGCTCCTCGAAGTCGCCGCGATAACGGGTGCCAGCCAGCAGCGCGCCCATGTCGAGCGAGAAGATGGTGGCGCCCGCCAGGACGTCCGGGACCTGCTTGTTGACAATCTTGCGCGCCAGGCCTTCCGCGATCGCGGTCTTGCCGACGCCGGGGTCGCCCACCAGCAGGGGGTTGTTCTTGGTCCGGCGGCAGAGGATCTGGATGCAGCGCTCGACCTCGCCGGCCCGCCCGATCAGGGGGTCGACCTTGCCCTGGCGCGACTTCTCATTGAGGTTCACGCAGTAGGCTTCGAGCGCTTCGCCGCCAGTCTTCACCGAAGGCTTGTCCTCGTCGTCCGTCGCGCCCTTGACGGGCTTGGCTTCGGAAGCGCCGGCCTTCTTGGCGATGCCGTGCGCGATGTAGTTCACCGCGTCGTACCGCGTCATGTCCTGCTCCTGCAGGAAGTAGGCGGCATGGCTTTCGCGTTCGGAGAAGATCGCCACCAGCACGTTCGCGCCGGTGACTTCCTCGCGGCCGGAGGATTGCACGTGAATGACGGCGCGCTGGATGACGCGCTGGAAGCCGGCAGTCGGCTTGGCGTCCTCGCCGTCGTCGACCACGAGCGAGCGAAGCTCGTTGTCCACGTAATTGGTTAGGGTTGTGCGGAGTGCGCCGAGGTCGACGTCGCAAGCGCGCATGACGCTAGCGGCGTCTTCGTCGTCTACCAGCGAAAGCAGAAGATGCTCGAGTGTAGCGTACTCGTGCTTGCGCTGATTGGCGTAGGCGACGGCGCGATGAAGGGACTCTTCGAGCTGGCGCGAAAATGAAGGCAAGAGGCCTTAATCCTTTTCCATGGTGCACTGGAGCGGGTGTTGATGCCGCCGTGCCGTATCAACGACCTGGGCCACTTTTGTTTCCGCCACTTCGTACGTGAACACCCCGCAAACACCCACCCCGTGCTGGTGGACATGCAGCATGATCCGAGTCGCATCTTCGCGCGACTTATTGAAGAACTGCTCAAGTACATAAACGACGAATTCCATAGGCGTATAATCGTCGTTCAACAGAAGCACTCGATACATCGAAGGCTTCTGCGTCTTGGGCTTGGTCTGAGTGATCACAGACGAGCGAACGCCGGTGTTGTTGTCACCTGGGCTGCGCTCGGCCATGGCACGGATCTCCTGACGGCGAGAGCCTGCCGTCCTTGCTGAATTAGATATGTCAAACATTCGGGTTTGGAAGGGGTCGGATCCAAAGGAACAGCGGGTGTGCTCGCGATGAGCACAGAACGCCTCCAGAAGAGGCGCTATGTTGAAGGATATCAATCCTCCTTGAGCGCGGCCTTTGCACGCAAAATCCGGCCTGAGGTGACCGCCTCGGCGCCGAATCTCGCACGCAGGGCGTCGAGGGTGGATTCGCCAGCCCTGGCGCGCCGCTCTTCTCCCGCGAAGAAGTCGGAAGCCGACCCCTCGGCGTCAACCAGGTCGGCGATGCCGATCCCGATCAGCCGCCAGGGTTTGTGCCCTGCCTCGCGCGCCAGCAGTTCGCGCCCGACCGCGAACAGGGTCTTGGCCGTCTGGGTGGCCACCGGCAGGGTCCGCCGCCGCGTGACGATCTTGAAGTCGGTGGCGCGCAGCTTCAGGGTCACGACGCGGCCGGCCACCCCGGCTTGCCGGGCCTGACGGGCGACTTTCTCGCACAGCGGCGCAAGGCGATCTTCCAAGGCCCCGACATCGGTCAGGTCCGCGTTGAAGGTGGTCTCGGCGCTGATCCCCTTGCGATCTTCGTCCGGGTTGACGTGCCGGCTGTCGCGGCCGTGCGCCAGCTCATGGAGCCGCAGGCCGTGTGCGCCCCATCGGCCCGCCAGATCCTTCACGTCGGCGCGCGCCAGGTCGCCGACAGTGCGGAAGCCGGCCTTCTGCAGCGACGCCGCCATCGCCGGTCCGACGCCCGGCAGGATGGCGACCGGCCTCGGCGCCAGGAAGCTCTGCGCCTCCTTTGCGCCGATCACCGAGAAACCGCGTGGCTTGTCGAGATCGGACGCGATCTTGGCCAGGAACTTGTTGGCGGAAAGTCCGATGGAGACGGTGAGGCCCGTTTCGGCTTCGATCCGCGCCTGCAGCCTGGCCAGGGTCAGGGCCGGCGAGGCGCCGTGCAGCCGCTCGGTCCCCGACAGGTCCATCCAGGCCTCGTCCAGCGACAGGTTCTGGATTAGGGGCGTCAGCTCGCCCGCCATGCCCAGGATCCGCCGGCTCTCGAACTTGTACTTGCTGAAGTCCGGCTTGATCACCACCGCCTGCGGGCAGGCCTTCAGCGCCTTGAACATCGGCATGGCCGAACGCACGCCGCTGATGCGAGCGATGTAGCAGCAGGTCGTGACGACGCCACGCTTGCCGCCTCCCACGATCACCGGCACGTCGCGCAGTTCCGGCCGGTCGCGTTTCTCGACCGAGGCGTAGAAGGCGTCACAGTCCATGTGGGCGATGGACAGCTGCTCCAGCTCCTCGTGCGCCACGATGCGCGGCGACGCGCAGGAGGGGCAGCGGCGCACGGCCTGAGCGCCCTGCCAGAAGCAGTCGCGGCAGAAAGCCGTCATCGGCGCGCCCGCTGAACCATGGGGCGCAGATATACCTGATTTGTTCCTGGCGCGCTGCGGCCGATCAGCGTCAGGGCAGGCCCTGGATCTTGGCGACGTTGGTCTTTGGGATCGCCAGCTGGAAAGGCCCGCCTTTCGCCCGGTCGCGTGACAGCTCGGCCCATGCGCTCGCGAAGGCGGCCGGCGTGCCGGCGGCGGAACCCGTCCGCTGGATCTTCACCGGTCGGGCGGCGAGGGCGGTGCTGAGCGCCGCCCACAGATCCAGATCTTCTTCGGTCGCCTCGCCGCCGCTGGAGGCTTCTGCGATCGTCTTGGGAACGGTCGCTAGGAATCCGTTGGTGGTCGTCAGGACGATCTCGTCCTTGCCGGCCGGCGCGGCTTTCAGCGCGGCCTGCAGCGCCAGGAGCAGGGCGCGCTGTTCGCTGACCCGGCGCTCGCCGCCGGCCCAGGCGCGGGTCTCGCCTCCGCCGTGCAGCACGAACGTCCAGCCGACGGCGCGGAAGGCGGGCAGATATGCGGCTTCAAGCCAGATGCGGAAGGCGGACATGGCGGCGCCTCTAGCACCCGTGCCGGCGCCTGCGCTAGGCGGCCTCTGCCGCCAGGGCGGCCGCGGCCGCGACCTGCGCAGGCGTGAACAGTGCCTTGTGGAGCAGGCTGGCGCAGTCCTCCACATTCGCGGGGCGTGAGCTCGAGAACAGCACGGTGCCCTGCGGGTTCTGGGTCAGGGCGTGGGCCAGGAGGATCTGGGCGGTGGCGCTGGCGTCTTCGGGGTCGAGGCCGGTGGCTTGGGCCCACCTCGCCCGGAAGGGATCGTCGTCTTCCAGTCGGGCGAGCAGCGGGCGCAGGCCCCTAGCGAGCACCGAGTGGGTGATCAGGTAGGCGTCGGAATAAGCCAGACGCTCCACGCCAGGACTCCAGACGCTGTCGGCCAGCTGCAAGATGGGCGGCGGGGAAGCGGCGGCGGAGATGCGGATCGCCTGGTCGAGGGAGGGCGCCGCGCCCCAGGCCAGGATCTTGCCGGATCGCAGCAGCGAGAGGATGACCTCCTGGACGGCCGGACGCTCCAGGTCCTCCAGGCTGCACTCGTGCAGCAGCAGCGCGTCGAGGTAGTCAGTCCGCAGCTCGCGCAGGCTGGTCTCCACGCTGGCGCGCAACTGCGCGGGCTCGAAGCAGCCGAACACCGGCTCGGGCGGGGGCGGCACCGGCAGCTTGAGGGGCGAGAAGCGGTTTGCTCGCAGCCCGATGCGCCGCGCCCATTTGTTGGCGGCCGAGGCCTTGGCCGGCAGGATGCCCGCCTTGCTGGTGATGATCACCTTGTGGCGTTTCGCACCCAGCGTCTCACCCAGCAGCCCCTCGGCTTGACCCTCGCCATACAGCCGGGCGGTGTCGAAGTAAGTGACGCCCGCCTCGAGAGCTACGGCCAGCACATGCAGGCTGTTCTCCCGCTGCCGGTCCCCCAACAGTCCGCCGCATCCGAAGCCCAGCCGGGGCGCCTCTGGAATGGGCCGCACTGCCGGCCGTGCGGCGGCGTCCGACGCCACCACAAATTGTGCTTGCCCCACGGAACTGCCCCTTGTGCTGAAGGTTGAACCTTGGCCGGTAACGTTCGATTAACCATAACGCTCCGGCGCAGGGAGGCTCTCGATGCAACTCACCTCCGCGCTGCGGAGCGCGGCGAGGCGTGCAAGCGGTGACGCGCTGAGCCGACCTCACACGTTTGACGCGATTGTGATCGGCGCGGGAGCCGCGGGGGGGCTGGCCGCGGAGCTGTTGACCCGGCGTGGCTTGGAGGTCCTCGTGCTGGACGCCGGCCATTGGCCAGGCGCCCTGCGCTGGGCGGCGGGGAAGGCGGTCTCCACGGTCGCGAACCCGGACGCTTTGCCGTTTTTGCCGCCAGGCCTGCTCTACAAAGGGCGCCGCGCGCTGCGCCTGCTCGGCGGCCTGCGGCAGCCGGTGCAGACCGACTGCTACGCCTGGGAGCGGGCGCCGACCGCCTTTGTCGACGACATCGACTGTCCCTACAGCACGCCGCCGGGCCGACCCTTCGTGTGGATCCGGGCCCGCACGCTTGGCGGCCGCGTCGTTGTTCCGGGACATGGCCGGCAGTACTTCCGCTTCGGGCCGGCGGATTTCGCGTCCGCAGATGGGGAGAGCCCGCCTTGGCCCCTGCAGCCCGGCGAGCTGGATCGCTGGTACGCCGTGGCGGAGCGCCGCCTGCACCTTTCCGGCCGGCGCGAGGGCGCGCCTTGGCTGCCCGACAGCGAGATCAGTCGCGAGCTGGAGCCGCTGCCGGCCGAGCAGGACCTCATGGATCGCATCAGCGCCCGATGGCCCGACGCCTGGCCGGTGCTGGGCCGGTTCGCGCCGCCGCCCGACACCTTGGCCACAGCCGCCGAAACTGGCCGGCTCGCCTTGCGCCAGGGGGCGGTGGTGCACGGCATCAAGACCGACCCGGCCGGCCGCGTTCGCGCCGTCCAATGGATCGACGCCCTGACGGGCGAGCGCCTCGAGGCTTCAGCCCCGGTGGTTTTCCTCTGCGCCTCGTGCCTGGAGAGCACGCGCATCCTGATGATGTCAGGCCTGGGCGGCCCCTCCGGCGCCCTCGGCCGCTACCTCATGGATCACGTCACCATCAAGGTGGACGGCGTCGGGGGACGGCTGCCAGGCCCCGAAGCGGTACGGATGGAGGACGGACGCAACGTCTACCTGCCTCGCTTCGATGCGCGCATGGGCGAGCGCGACAGCTCGCGTGGCTTCGGGGTGCAGGTCTATCGCACCTCGATCGGCGGCGGCCGCTCGTTCTTCACCGCCGTGGCCTTCTCGGAAATGCTGCCGCGCGCGCGCAATCACGTGCGCCTCGACCCGATCCGCAAGGACCGGTGGGGCCTGCCGGTGCTGCACATCGACTGCGCCCACAGCCGTTTCGAACGGCGCATGGCCCTCAGCCAGGCGCAAGCCCTGCGTGAGCTCGCGGACGTGGCGGGCATCCAGGTCCACCATCTCAGCGAGACGCCTTCCGTGCCGGGCTCGGCCGTGCACGAAACCGGCACGGCGCGCATGGGGCGCGATCCTGAGACGTCGGTGCTCGATCCGGACAACCAGTGCTGGGCCGCCCGAGGTCTGTATGTCACCGACAGCTCATCGTTCCCGTCGCAAGGCAGCCAGAACCCGACCCTGACGGTGATGGCCCTGACCGCGCGGGCTTGCGAGCACGCCCTGCAGCGAGGCGGCGAGAGCCTCTCTGTTCCTGAGCGGGCGCTTACCCCCGAGATGGCCTGACGGCAGCGATCGCGCCCTCGATGGCCTCGGCCAGTTCGGCCCAGTCGTCGATCCGCACGTGACGCGGCGAAGTGGGCGCAAGGCCGCGCAGCCGCTCGTCGGCGACGTGCTGGAAGGTGGCGGTGTCAGGCGCGTGTTCCGCCACCGAGTCGAGGTTCGAGAGCAGGTCGTCCACAAAGGCGGAGGCGCCCCGCGTCTGGCGGACCAGCGCCGCGGTGATCGGCCCCTTCGGCCCGGTGTTGAGGATCAACGGGTGCGGCAAGCCGTGGCGTTTCAGCCAGTCTGCCCGCAGCTGTTCGGCGTCCGCCGGCGCGTTCGACAGGATCAGGATCTCCGCGCGACGGCTCAGGCGCTGCAGCGCCTCGACCGCGCCGGGCGTCGGCTCGATCTCGCCGCAGCCGGTGCGGAAGAACTCGTCGAACAAGCGCTGGCCGTCCTCCACCGGCAGATGCTGGGTCTCGCCGGGGCGGTAGATGTTCTGGAACAGGGCGAAACGGTCGACGCGGAACTCCAGCCCTCGCGATTCGAGGAACGCGCCAAAGCCTTGCATGAACAGGCCGAGCACCTCGTCCACATCGACCACAACAAGCGGTCTCTCGCTCGAAAGGCCGAGTTCGTGCAAGGCGGGGACAGGACGGGCAGGCGGCGGCCCCAAGCGGCGCTCCCTTCGCGGCTAACGAAGTTTAAGGATATCCGTGTGATCAACGCACGACGAGTAGGGACGGCGGGCCTCGGCGGTCATCCCTAGGAATTGCGCCGGGAAGCGAATGGCCAAGAAGGTCCTCATCGTCGAGGATAACGAGCTGAACATGAAGCTCTTTCATGATCTGCTCGAAGCCCAAGGGTACGAGACCCTGGAGACCCGCGAGGGGCTTCAGGCGCTTTCCATCGCCCGCGAGCATCGTCCCGATCTGATTCTGATGGACATCCAGCTTCCGGAAATCTCCGGCCTGGAAGTCACCAAGTGGCTGAAGGAAGACGAGGAACTTGCCTCGATCCCGGTGGTCGCTGTGACCGCATTCGCGATGAAGGGTGACGAGGAACGCATTCGCGAAGGCGGCTGCGAGGCCTACATCTCCAAGCCGATCTCGGTGGTCCACTTCCTGGACACCATTCGCCGCCTGCTGGACTGAGGACGTGTCCGCACGGATCCTGGTTGTCGACGACGTCGAGGCGAACGTCCGGCTGCTCGAAGCCAAGCTCACCGCCGAATACTATGAGGTGCTGACGGCGCCGGACGGACCGACCGCCCTGGCGGTTGCGGCCGCCGAGAAGCCGGACATCGTGCTGCTGGACGTCATGATGCCGGGGATGGACGGCTTCTCCGTCTGCCGACGGCTGAAGGACGACCCCGCGACGCGGCACGTGCCGGTGGTGCTGGTCACCGCCCTGGACGGGCGCGCAGATCGCGTTGCAGGCCTCGAGGCCGGCGCCGACGACTTCCTGACCAAGCCCATCGACGACGTCATGCTCTTCGCCCGGGTGCGCAGCCTGACCCGACTGAAGGCTGTGATCGATGAGCTGCGGCAGCGCGAGGCGTCCGGCCGGCGCATGGGCGTCATCGCCGGCGCTGCCTCGCGCCTCGGCGGCGCGGGCGGCCGTATCCTGATCGTGGACGACTACGAGAGGCAGGGGCAGCGTCTCTGCGCCGAGCTATCGATCGAGCACCGGCCCGTGCTGGAAAGCGATCCGCACAAGGCGCTGCTCAGCGCCCGCGGCCCGGTGGACCTGGTGATCGTGAACGCCGCGGCGAAGGCCTTCGACGGTTTGCGATTCGCCGCGCAGCTGCGCTCGGACCAGGTCACCCGCAACCTGCCCATTCTGGCGCTGGTGGACTTCGACGAGCGCCCGCGTCTGATCAAGGCGCTGGAGATCGGGGTGAACGACCTGCTGTCGCGACCGGTCGATCCGGGCGAGCTGTCGGCGCGCGCCAAGACGCAGATCCGGCGCAAGCGTTACACGGACTATCTGCGCAACAACCTCGACCATTCTCTGGAGCTGGCGGTCACCGACCAACTCACCGGCCTTCACAATCGCCGCTACATGGCGGGCCAACTCGAGGCGCTGCTTCAGCGGGCGGCGATGGGCGGGGAGCCTGTGGCCGTGCTCGCGATCGACATCGACCACTTCAAGAAGATCAACGACAGCTTCGGCCACGATGTCGGCGACGAGGTGCTGCGCGAGTTCGCCGTGCGTCTGGCCTCCAACGTGCGCGCTGTCGACCTGCCGGTTCGTTACGGTGGCGAGGAGTTCGTCGTGGTGATGCCCGACACCCACCTGGAAGACGCCGAGCGCATCGCCGAACGAATCCGCCTGCACGTGGCCGGCTCGCCGTTCCGGATCATGGACGGTCAGGAACTGCTCAGCGTCACCATCTCGATCGGAGTGGCAGCCAGCCTGGGCGGCGAGTCCCGTCCCGAGCCGCTGCTGAAGCGCGCTGATGCGGCCATGTACGAGGCCAAAGCCTCGGGCCGCAACCGCGTCATCGCCGGCGCAGCCTGAACTCCACAAAGCAAAACGCCCGGCGGTGGGCCGGGCGTTTCGAGAAATCTGCCTGAAGGCGATCTTACTTGATCTTGCCTTCGCGGAATTCGACGTGCTTGCGCGCGATGGGATCGTACTTCTTCATCACGAGCTTGTCGGTCTTCGTGCGGGCGTTCTTCTTGGTGACGTAGAAGAAGCCGGTGTCCGCCGTCGAGTTCAGGCGGATCTTGATGGAAGCGGGTTTCGCCATGATGGGTCCTCGGGCGGGGCCAAGCGGATGCGCCCCGCCGGCGGGTGTTCGAAAGAGCGGCGGAAAATACGAATCCGCGCGCGGAAGTCAACCGCTGAGCTAGCGGTCGCTCTGCATATGCGCCGCGAAGGCGTCCGTGAAGTCTGGATGCCACCGCGACAGCGCCGGGCGGTTCTCGATAACGTCCCCCATCGCCCAGGCCATGCGCTTCTCGTCCATCTCGCGGGTGACGTTGTTGTCTGGGCAAAGAATGTAGAAGTCGCCGCGCGCCAGGCTGGCCAGCATGAAGTCGACCACCTGCTCGCCGGTCCAGGCGCCCGCAGGCTTCTCAGCGACGCCCGTGATGCCGGTGAAGGTGAAACCGGGGATCAGCAGGTGGGCGCTGATCGCGGTCCCAGGCGTGTTGCGCAGCTCATGCGCCAGGGCCTCCGTATAGGCCTTCAAGGCGGCCTTCGAGACATTGTAGGCCGCGTTGCCTGGCGGGGTGGTGATGCCCTGCTTGGAGCCTGTGTTGATCACCACACGCGGCTCCGTGTCGGCGACCATTTGCGGCAGAAAGGCCTGCACCCCGTGGATCACGCCCCAGAGGTTCACGTCCAGCATTCGCCGCCACCCGGCGAGGTTCTCCCCAACACCGCCTGGATTGTCCCCGATGCCCGCGTTGTTCATCAGCACGTTGGGCGCGCCGAACTGCGATGCGGTCCGCTCCGCAAGGACCTGCAGGTCCTCGAAGCGTGACACGTCGGTGGGAACGGCGAGCACGTCGTCCGGTGCGTGGGCCAGTCCCGCCGCCTCGGCCGCAGCGGCGTCCAGCTTTTCGCCGCCCAAGTCGGCCAGGACCACCTTCAAGCCCATCTGCGCGAACCGCTTCGCGGCGGCCAGGCCGATGCCGCTCGCCGCGCCTGTGATGACAGCGACCTTGCCCGGCGACAGCGCGGGCAGGGAGGATGCTTGGGACATGGGATCTCTCCAGTGGCGGGAGGCGCTAGATGGGCCCGATAAGACGTCCGGCCAAGTCCCTCACAGCGCGTCGATGCGCACAGCGCCGTGACGGAACCGCATGTACGGTCGCGGACGCTCAGGGTGCTCAAGCCGGGCCAGGGTTTCCCGCACCATGCCGCGGGTGATCTGCGGCAGCGGCAGGCTTAGCGCCTCATCGTGGGTGAACCAGCCGATCTCCTCCAGTTCGCCGCTGTCCGGCCGCCGATCGAGGCTCATCAGACGTTCAGCGTCGGCCATCAGGAACCAGGTGTCGAACCGCTTCCCGATGGCCGGCGGCGTCACCGCCCGGGCCAGGATCTCCACGGCCGCGAGATCGGGCAGGGCGCCATGCGCCAGAAACTCGCGCCAGGGTCCAGCCGCTGGTCGCGCGGGCGCAGGGCGTGCAAGCAGCAGGCCTGCCTCCTCAAAGGTCTCCCGGATCGCCGCCAGCGCCAGGGCGCGGCCCCTCGCGGCTGAGGCATGCGCCTCGAAAGTGGCGGCGACCTCCGCACGAAGGTCCGTCCCGTGCGGTGCGCGGTAGTCGGCCCGGTCGACACGTCCGCCGGGAAAGACCCAAAGGTTGGGCATGAAGCTGTGGCCGCCGCTGCGGCGACCCATCAGGATGCGCGGCGCGGCCCCGTCGCGCCGCACCAGGATCAGGGTCGCAGCGTCCTTTGGGCGAACCGCGCGGGCCCCGGCGATGCGGGGCGGCCCCTCGGGCTTCTCGATCTTCTCGAACTCAGACACGATCGCAGCCTTAGCACCGAGCCCGGAGCTTCGAAGAGCGACCTCGGGTCACCGACGGCGAGAGCCCTTCTTCTTCGACTGCTTCTTCTCGGTCTGCCCGCGCTTTGGGCCGCGGTCCAATGATCGTCCTGCGCCGCCCCCCGGCCGACGATCGTTGCGCGCGCGCAACCCTAGTCTCGGCCGTGGCGCGGTCCGGTCCGGTGGAGCCGGCTCGCTGAGCATCTCGAACAGCAGCCCGCCAGTGATCGGCGTCGCCTCCGTGAGTTTGACCTCCACGTTCATGCCGAGCGGCCAGCGCGCGCCGCTGCGCTCGCCCACCAGAGCGTGGGCGCGATCGTCGTGGATGAAGAACTCGCCGCCCAGGCTTGAGACCGGCACCAGTCCGTCCGCGCCGGTGTCCGCCAGTCGAACGAACAGGCCGAACCGCGTCACCCCGGTGATCTTGCCCTGGAAGGTCGCGCCGACCTTGTCGGACAGGAACGACGCCACATAGCGGTCGGTGGCGTCGCGCTCGGCGGCCATGGCGCGCCGCTCGGCGGCGGTGATCCGCTCGGCCGTATCCTTGATCATCGCCACGTCCTGGTCGGTCAGGCCGTCGTCACCGAGCTTCAGCGCGCGGATCAGGGCGCGGTGCACGATCAAGTCGGCGTAGCGGCGGATGGGCGAGGTGTAGTGGGCGTAGCGGGCGAGGTTCAGGCCATAGTGGCCGATGTTGTCGCTCGAGTAGTGCGCCTGCATCTGGGTGCGCAGGACGACCTCGTTCACGATGTCGAAGTGCGGCGTGTCACGGACCTGGTCGAGCAGGCGGTTGAACCGCTCAGTGCGCGGCGCCTCGCCCTTGGTCCAGGCGATGTTCAGCGTCGACAGGAAGTCGACCAGGTTCATCAGCTTCTCGGGGCTTGGCTCGTCGTGCACCCGATAGACCAGCGGCGTGCGCTTGGACTCCAGGGTTTCGGCCGCGCAGACGTTCGCCTGGATCATCATTTCCTCGATCAGCCGGTGGGCTTCCAGCGAGGTGCGGGGCGTGATCGAGACGACCTTGCCTTCCTTGTCGATGACGATCTTGCGCTCGGTGCTCTCGATGGCCACCGGCGAGCGGGCGTCTCGTCCCTTCTTCATGGTTTCGTAGGCGGCCCAGAGCGGCTTCAGGATGGTCTCCAGGATCGGCCCGGTCTTGTCGTCCGGCTTGCCGTCGATCGCCGCCTGCGCCTGCTCGTAGGACAGCTTGGCCGCCGAGCGCATCAGCCCGCGGACGAAGCGGTGCGAGCGCTTGCGTCCGTCGGCCCCGAACACCATTCGTACCGCCATGGTGGCGCGGTTCTCGCCCTCACGAAGCGAGCATAGGCCATTCGACAGCCGCTCGGGCAGCATCGGCTCCACCCGGTCGGGGAAGTAGACGCTGTTGCCCTTGTTACGGGCTTCACGGTCGAGCGCCGAACCGGAACGGACGTAGGCGGCGACGTCGGCGATGGCGACCCAGACGATCCAGCCGCCGGGGTTGCCTTCGTCGGTGTCCGGCTCCGCGTAGACGGCGTCGTCGTGGTCTCGCGCGTCAGCCGGGTCGATCGTGATCAGCGGCACGTCCCGCAGGTCCTCTCGGCCGGACAGCGTCGGCTGCTCGGCCTGCTCGGCTTCCGCCTCCGCCGCCTCGCTGAAGCCGGTCGGGATGCCGTGCGAGTGAATGGCGATCAGCGAGGCGGCCCGGGGCTCGTCCTCCCGGCCGACGACCTCCAGCACCTTGCCGCGATGCGGACCGTAGCGCTTCTCCTGGGCGCCCACGGCGGCCAAGACCAGATCGCCGTCTCGCAGCTTCTCGCCGTCCTCAGCGCTCAGCAGCAGGCTGTCCTTGACCCGGCGGTCCACCGGCTCGACGCGCACCTCCCGCCGGCCCTTGCGGATCACACCGAGTATCCGGTGAGCGCTCTGGCCCAGGCGCTTGATCAGGCGGGCTTCGTACTCGCCGCTCTCCAGGCGCACGAAGCGGACCAGCAGGCGGTCGCCCAAGCCGGGCGCCTGGCCGGCCTCGGCCTCGCGGTCAGGCGCCAGGATCACCAGCGGCGCGTCCTCGCCCTTAACCAGCTTCACCAGCAGTTCGCCGTCCGCATCGCGTTCGGAAACGTCCACGACGCCGACTTCGGGCAGGGCGCCGACTTGCGCAAAGCCGCTCCGGCCCCGGCGAGCCACCGTGCCTTCGCCCTCCAACTCCTTCAGCATCTCACGCAACGCGCGGCGGTCCGCGCCTTTCAGCCCGAACGCGCGGGCGATCGCCGCCCGATCGGCTTCACCCGTTTCGCGCAGGTAATTGACCAGCGTGTCCCGATCAGGGAGCCCCTGCGGCTGACGCGAGGTCGAACGGGGCGGCTTGGGCGTGCGAGGAGGACGGGCCATGGTGCTGTGTTAGCACCAAACGCCTCCTCGGCTCCCGAGTTCTTGTTCAGCTCGAACGCCGCGCAGCCGCGGCGGCGAAGGCGGGGCGGAAACGGAGGCGGTCAGGCCTCCTCCGCCACCTTCTTCTTGGACGCGGTCTTCTTGGCGGGCGCCTTCTTGGCCGCGGTGGTCTTTTTCGCCGCCGCCTTCGGCTCAGCCTTGGCCTTGGTCGCCTTTGCGGCCTTGGCCGGCTTCTTCTTGGCCCCGCCGCCTTTGGCTTCCCGCTCGGCGATCAGGGCGACCGCCTGTTCCAGGGTGATCTCCTGCGGGTCGGCGCCCCGCGGAATGTTGGCGTTGGTGGAGCCGTGCTTGATGTAGGGCCCGTAGCGACCCGCCAGAACGCGAACCGGTTGGCCGTCCGTCGGGTGCGCGCCCAGTTCCTTCAACGCGGTGGCCTCGCCGCCTCGGCGGGCCGAAGCGCCCGCGCGCTTCTCCGCCAGGACCGAGACCGCGCGGTTCAGGCCGACCTCGAACACCTCGTCGACGCCCGACAGATTGGCGTAGGTGCCGGCGTGCTGCACAAACGGTCCGTAGCGGCCGATGCCGGCCAGGATCATCTGGCCGTCTTCCGGGTGCGGACCCACCTCACGGGGAAGCCGCAGCAGACGCAGACCCTTCTCCAGGTCCATGTCGGCGGCCGACCAACCCTTCGGCAGGCTGGAGCGCTTCGGCTTGTCCCCTTCGCCCAGCTGGACGTACGGGCCGAAGCGGCCGGACTTCAGGAACACCGTCTCCCCGGTTTCGGGATCGGTCCCGAGCTCGCGGTCGCCGCTTTCGCCGCCTTCGCCCCCTTCAGCCTGGCCGATCGGGCGAGTGTAGCGGCATTCCGGATAGTTCGAGCAGCCGACGAACGGACCGAACCGGCTGGTCTTGAGACTCAGGCGACCTGCGCCGCAGGTGGGGCAGGCGCGCTCGTCCGACCCGTCCTGCTTGGGCGGGTAGAGGAACGGCGCCAGGGCCGTGTCCAAGCTGTCCAGCACCTCGCGGGTGCGCAAGGTGCCGATCTCTTCAGTCTTGGCGTGGAAGTCCGTCCAGAAGTCGCGCAGCAGCACCTTCCAGTCGAGCTCGCCGGCCGAGACCAGGTCCAGTCGCTCCTCCAGTGCGGCCGTGAAGTCGTACTCCACGTACTTGCGGAAGAACTCCTCCAAGAAGACGGTGACCAGGCGGCCTTTGTCTTCCGGCACGAAGCGGTTCTTCTCCATCCTCACGTAGGCGCGGTCGCGCAGCACGGTCAGGATCGAGGCGTAGGTCGAGGGTCGGCCGATGCCGAGCTCTTCCATCTTCTTCACGAGGCTCGCTTCGGAGTAGCGCGGCGGCGGCTCGGTGAAGTGCTGGTCGGCCTTAGCGGCGGCGACGCGGGCGTCAGCGCCTTCGTTCACCTGAGGCAGGCGGCCGCCTTCCTCGTCGTCCGGATCGTCGCGGCCTTCTTCGTAGACCGCGAGATAGCCGTCAAACAGCACCACCTGGCCCGTGGCGCGCAGGCCGGTCTTCCCGTCCGCGCTGTCCAGGTCGATGGTCGTGCGCTCGATCCGGGCGCTTTCCATTTGCGAGGCGATCATCCGCTTCCAGATCAGCTCGTAGAGCCGGCCGAGGTCGCCATCGAGACGCAGCTTGCCCGGATTGCGGGCCAGGCTGGTCGGGCGGATCGCTTCGTGGGCCTCCTGGGCGTTCTTGGCCTTGGTAGAATAGAAGCGGGGCTTCTCCGGCACATATTCCTTGCCGTACACGCCGCCGATCACCACGCGCGCTTCGTCCAGCGCTTCCGGCGCGACCTGCACGCCGTCGGTCCGCATATAGGTGATCAGGCCGACGGTTTCGCCGCCGATGTCGACGCCCTCGTAGAGCTTCTGCGCCGCCTGCATGGTGCGCTGGGCGTTGAAGCCGAGCTTGCGGGAGGCTTCCTGCTGCAGGGTCGAGGTGGTGAAGGGCGGCGGTGGCGAGCGCTTGCCGGGCTTCTTCTCCACGGCCGAGACCTTGAAGGTCGCGGCCTTGACCGCATCGCGTGCGGCGAAGGCGGAGGTCTCGTTCGCGAGGTCGAACTTGGTGAGCCGCTTGCCCTCATGCTTCACCAGACGGGCGGTGAAGGGATCAGCGCCGGCGGAGACCTGCGCCTCCACCGTCCAGTACTCCTGGGTGCGGAAGCGCTCGATCTCGAGCTCGCGGTCGACGATCAGGCGCAGGGCCACCGACTGCACGCGGCCGGCCGAGCGGGAGCCCGGGAGCTTGCGCCAGAGAACCGGCGAAAGGGTGAAGCCCACGAGGTAGTCCAGCGCGCGGCGGGCGAGGTAGGCCTCCACCAGCTCCATGTCGAGCTCGCGCGGGTTCTTCATCGCCTCGGTGACGGCGCTCTTGGTGATGGCGTTGAACACCACCCGCTGCACCTGGGCCGACTTCAGCGCCTTCTTCTTCTGAAGCACCTCCAGCACGTGCCAGGAGATGGCCTCGCCCTCGCGATCGGGGTCAGTGGCGAGGATCAGGCGGTCGGCGCCCTTGGCGGCGTCGGCGATCTCGGCCAGCCGCTTGGCGGCCTTGCCGTCCACGTCCCAGGACATGGCGAAGTCCTCGTCCGGACGCACCGAGCCGTCCTTCGCCGGAAGGTCACGGACGTGGCCGTAGGAGGCGAGGACCTTGTAGTCCGAGCCCAGGTACTTGTTGATGGTCTTGGCCTTGGCCGGGCTCTCGACGACGACGACGTTCATTTAAGCCTGAAATCTGCCCCCTCGGGCGACGGCGCCCGAAGCAAAGTGGCCGGAAGGTGGGGGCGGCGCCCGAGGCGTGTCAACGCCCCTTGGAACCGCAGGGCGCGCGAGCCCCCTAAGGGGGCTCAACTTTCGACAGGTTGCGTGCTGCCCAGACAGGCTCAGCAGATGGCGCCCACCCGGCCGCAGCGGAAGGGATCCAGAGGGCGGCTCAGCATAGCGAGGCGGTGGCGTTCGTCGGCCCCGCGCCGCCGCTCGTGCGCGAGGCGCTGGCGCTCGTCCGCGGCCCGCCGCTGTTCGTGGGCGATCCTTTGCCGCTCGTCACGCTCCCGCTCCCGAAACACGCCGTCCGCTTCTTCCGCAGTTTCGGGGCGAACCAGGGCGGTGACCGTCACCGTCTCACCGTTGGGCATGCGGATCTCGCCGGTCTGGCCGGACCTCAGGATGGTGAATCCGGTGGTCTGCGGCGCGAACCTGCGGTTCAGGCTCGCTGTCACCAGCAACTGCTCGCCCCGCTGCTCCACGGCCGTGAACAGGGAATAGCGGCTGCCGTCTCGTTCGTAGAAGCCCGTGCGGAACTCGTCTTGCGATCCGAAGGCGGTGAGGTCGGTGATCAGGTCATGACCGTCGCGATCGGTCATGCGGGCGATCACCCGCACGGCTTCCCCCGGCTGCACGGACGACCGGCGCGCCACCGTCCAGATCTTGGTGACGTACGGCGGCGGCGCGACCAGATCGTCGGCCGCGGGCGGCGGGCTGGCGAGCGGCTCAGTCGGGCCGGCCTCTTGCTGCGTCATCACCACCACGTCGGCGGTGGCCTTGCTTGGCTGGGCTGCGGCAGGCGCGACAGTGGCCGGAGATGCCGGCGCGGGGAGGGGCGTCACCGACGGCTGCACGGGCGCCGCAACAGCCACGATCCTGAGCTCTGGCGGCCGGGCGCTCCAAGCGCCGGCGGTGAACGCGACGGCCAGACCGGCCAGCAGGACGCTTCCCGCCAGCAGGCGCCGGCGGCCGGGTTGCGGGCGCGCCAACAGGCCGATCCGCATCTGCAGCGGGCGCACCGCGGCGGCCGGCCAATAGCAGCCGAGCGGCAAGGGGCGCGCCGCCAGCTGGGTCTTGAGCATGGCCTCGGCATAGGTGCGGCGGCTGCCGGGATGGGCGGCGATCACGGCGGCGTCGCACGCCAGTTCCTGATCCATGCGCAGGAAGTGGCTCATGACATGCACCGACGGGTTGAACCAGGCGAGGCAGCGCGCCGCTGCGACCAAGGCATTGATCAGCGGGTCCTTCGCCCAGATGTGCCGCTGCTCGTGCGCCAGGATCAGCTCGCGTTCCCGTAGCGTGTACCGGGCCTCGAAGTCGCTTGGTGTGACGATCCGCGGCCGCACCACGCCGACCACCGCTGGCCCGGCGCGGCCCGCCTTCAAGGCGCGGGTGAAGCGCAGCTGGCCGATGCTCAGCCACGCCGCGCTGATCACCAGCCCGGCGCCCCAGACCATGGGCAGCCAGGGCACAGGTGTTCGCGCGGGCGCGGCCTCGACGACCTCCGCTGCTGGCGTGATGTCCCGCTGAAAGGCCGCCGCGTTCGGCCCTGCAGCCACAGCCTGGTGGGTGGTCACCACCCGCGGCGGCGCCAGCATCACAACCGCGGCGAGGAGCGGCAGCAGCCACAGGCCATAGGCTGTGCGGGCGCCGAAGTTGCGCCGGACCAGTGGACGCAGGATCAGCACCAGGGCGACCGCGCCGGTTGCCGCCAGGTTGACCCGCAAGAGGGTCTCGGCCGCTTCACTCATCATCGAGGTCCGCGATCAGCTTCTTGAGGTGCGCGATGTCCTGCGGGCTCAGCGCCCGCTGCTCGGCAAAATGCGCCACCAGCGGCGCCACCTGTCCGCCGAACAGTCGGTCCACCAGGCCCTGGCTCTCCTCCAGCACATAATCCGAGCGGGAGATCAGCGGGTGGTAAAGGTAACCGCCGGCTTCGCGGCGGCCCTCGATCGCCTTCTTCTTCAGCAGCCGGGTGATCAGGGTCTTCACGGTGCCGCTGGCCCAGCCTTGCGCCTGCCCGACTTCCGCGAACACGCCTTCCGCGGTCAGCGGACCGGCGCGCCACAGCGCGTCCATGATCTGGCTCTCGGCCGCGGAGATCTTCATGGCCACATCCTAGTCCAAACACCGTTCGCTGTGCATTACGGATAATACACGTGTAATCCAACTCGGAGTACACTTGTATCCCGCTCGAAATGGCCGCGCTTGGAGAGCGGCCGAGCGAGGAGTTCGTCGTGCGTAAGCGCATTCTGTTCGCCGCGGTCGCGGCCGTCCCAAGCCTGGCTCTGGCTCAGCAGGCCCCGTCACCCGCGCCAACCGAGACGCCAGCCCAGAAGAGCGGCGAGACGGCCGTCGGAGAAGTGGTGGTTACCGCCGAAACGCCTCAGGTCCAGACCTCCATCGACCGCCGCAGCTACAGCCTCGGCGCCGACCTGCAGGCGCAGACAGGTTCGATCGGCGACGCCCTGCGCAACGTCCCGTCGGTGGAGGTGGATGTGCAGGGCAACGTCAGCCTGCGCGGAGACAGCAACGTCACCATCCTGGTCGACGGAAAGCCCTCGACGATGTTCGAAGGCGAGAGCCGCGCCTCGTCGCTGCAGTCCATGCCGGCCAACCAGATCGAGCGGGTGGAGGTGATGACCAACCCCTCGGCGGAGTTCCGTAACGACGGCTCGGGCGTGATCAACCTGATCACCAAGAAGTCCCGCGGCGCAGGGCGGACCGGCTCCGCGCGGGTTACGGTGGCCAACGAAGGGCGAGTGAACGCCAGTCTGAACGGCGGCTACAACAGTCCTCGTCTAAGCGTCACCGCCGACCTGAACATCCGGCAGGATTCGCAGAAGCAGCTGACCACGGACGAGCGCCAGCGCCTTCATCTGACAAGCGGCGAGGCCTCCAGCGTGGCGCAGGTCCAGGACCTGAATTCCAACCTGGACTTCGACACCGCTCGGGTCGCTGTGGACTACGACCTGGACAGGAAGACCCGGCTCAGCGCCGAGCTTCGCGCCATGTACGTCGACCTGACGGTCGGCGGACCTAGCCAGGTCACGCAGACCAACGCCGCCGGGGGGCTGACCAGCGCGTTTCAACGCGACCTTGATCTGCACCAGATCCGGGCCAACGGATCGGGCACATTCACCTTCAAGCGCACCTTCGACCAGGCGGGCGAGGAGCTGACCCTGAGCGCCGCCTACGAGGCGACCAATGACGACCGTGTCCGTGCCGGCCGCACCCTGAGCTTCATCCCGATCGGGCCGGACGCCTACGATCGTCAGGAGCTGACCTTCGACTACCGGCGCACCCAGCTGAAAGGCGACTATGTGCGTCCGATCGGGGCGGCCACCCTGAAAACCGGTTTCGACCTCCAGTTCGACGACAACAGCTACCGCAACCTTGGCCTGCGCGGCGGCTCACGCGCGGCGTTGGCGGAGGACGCCAGCCTCTCCAATCTGTTCCTCTTCGAACAATCCATGGCCCAGGCCTACGTCACCTACGAGCAGCGCTTCGGCGACCTTTCGGTGCTGGCCGGGGTCCGGGGAGAGGACGTGCAGATCGACCTCGATCAGGCCACTCAGAGTCAGCAGTTTGAGAACGATTACCGGCGGCTCTATCCCAGCCTGCACCTGGGCTGGAAACTCGACGACGACCGCAAGCTGACGGCCAGCTACAGCGAGCGGGTGCAGCGGCCGAACCCGTTGCAGTTCAACAGCTTCCCGGTACTGCTTGATCCCCTAAACCTCCGCGCCGGCAACCCCGACCTGAAGCCCCAGCAGACTCGCGCCTTTGAGTTCGGCTACGAGCGCCGCGGCCCCGCCACCTTTCTCGCCACTCTCTACTATCGCCGAACGGAGAACGGCTTCGCCGACGTGGTGCGCGACATCGGCGGCGGACGTTTCCTGACCACCTCCGCCAACATCACCGAAAGCCGCGCGGCGGGCCTGGAGCTGGTGCTCAACGGCAAGCTCAATCCGAAGCTCAGCTACAACGTCAGCACCAATTTCGGCTGGACGGAAATCGAGCCGCAGCCGCTGGGCTCGCCTGAAACGCGCTCGGCTTTCACGCCGTCGGGCCGGGCCAGCCTGTCCTGGCAGATCACGCCCGACGACTTGCTGCAGGTGAACGCCTTCGTGAACGCCAAGCAGCTCACGCCTCAGGGCTATCTGGAGCCGTCGGCCGCGATCGACCTGGGCTATCGCCGCAAGCTGAATGACCGGGTGAGCCTGATCTTCCAGGTGCAGGACCTGGCGCACAGCTTCCGCCTGAAGCAGGTGATCGACACGCCGACGCTGAAGGCGCGGACCGAGAACAAATTCGACACGCGTCAGGTGCGCGCCGGCGTCATCTGGACGTTCGGAGGCGGAAAGGTCCGCGACCCGGGTTTCGACTTCGGGGGCGGACCTGCGCCCAGCCAGTAGGCCTCAGCCGGCGACCACCATGCCGCCGGGCTGCAGCTCGGCGCGGCCGGCCAGGGATAGCTCAACCAACGCCGCGAACACCGCCGGGGCGGGCGCGCCGGTCGCCCGGACGAGCTCGTCGCGGCTGACCGGCGTGGGGGACAGCAGGTCCGCCACGCGCCGGCGCAGAGCCTCGTCCGCTTCACCTGGCGGCGGGCGGTAGCGCTCGGCTGGCGGCTCGCGCCAGCCGCCGGGGCTGTCCAGCGCGCGCAGGACGTCCTCCGCGCTTTCGCAAATGGCTGCGCCCTGGCGCAGCAGGTCGTTGCAGCCGCGGGCGCGCGGATCCAGCGGCGAGCCTGGCACCGCCAGGACATCGCGGCCCTGCTCGGCGGCCAGTCGGGCGGTGATCAGCGAGCCGGATCGCAATTCCGCCTCCACCACCACCACGGCGCGCGACAGGCCGGAGATGATGCGGTTACGGCGGGGGAAGTCGCGGGCCGTCGCCTTGCGGCCGGGCGGGCTCTCGGACACGACGCAGCCTTCAGCGACAAGCCGCTCGTAGAGCCCGGAGTGCTCGGGCGGATAGACGTCGTCTACGCCCCCGCCAAGGACGGCGACGGTTCCGAAGGGCAGGGCCGCCTCGTGCGCCGCGCCGTCGATCCCGCGCGCCATGCCGGACACGACGACCAAGCCCGCTTGGCCAAGCTCGGCCGCCAAACCCCGGGCGAACCTCTGCCCGGCCGCGGAGGCGACACGTGCACCGACGATCGCCACGCTAGGCTTGTTCAGCAGGTTTGCGTTACCGCGCACCCAGATCAGCGGCGGCGCCGGGTCCAGCGCCGCTAGCGCCTGCGGGAAGTCCGGCTCGCACGAGGCGATCAGACGTGCGCCGATGGCGGCGCCGGCGGCTAGCTCCCGTTCCGCCTCCGCCTCCGGAGCAAGGGTGGCGCCGGCGCGACCGCCGCGCTGGGCCAGGCCGGGCAGGGCGGCCAGCGCCTCGGCTGCGGAGCCGTACCGCCCGATCAGGTGGTCGAAGGTGACCGGCCCGACGTTGTCCGTGCGGGCGAGCCGCAGCCAGTCGCGCCGCTCGGCGTCCGCCAGCTGGCGGATCACGCCGCGTCCTTCTTCTTGCCGATCTTCGGCTCCTCGCCGCGGATGAGGCGCTGAATGTTTGGAATGTGCCGGATGTAGATCAGCGCGGCCATGAAGATGGCCAGCCAAGCGTAGGCCACTGGGCGTCCCGTCAGGTGCACATAGACCGGCGCCAGCACCGAGGCGGTCAGCGCCGCCAGCGACGAGATCCGGAACAGGAAGGCCATCGCGATCCAGGTGGCGCCCGCCAGCAGCCCCACCGGCCAGCAGGCGGCGAGCAGGGTGCCGAAGAAGGTCGCGACGCCCTTGCCGCCTTTGAAGCCCAGCCACACTGGGAAGAGGTGGCCAAGGAAGGCCGAGCCGCCGGCCAGCGAGGTCATGGCGGCCTGCTGCGTCACCGGAGCATCGCGGGTCAGCAGCCAGCCGATCAGCACCGCGACCGCACCCTTGCCGCCGTCGCCCAGCAGGGTGATCAGCGCTAGGTCCTTTCGCCCGGTGCGCAGGACGTTGGTCGCCCCGATGTTGCCCGAGCCCACCGACCGCAGATCGCCCGCGCCGCCGAGCTTGGTGGCGATCACCCCGAACGGGATTGACCCCAGCAGGTAGCCGCCGACCAGGGCGACCGTGATGAGAACGGGACTTAGATCGAACATGCGCTTTCCCCCGACAGCCTTGAGCGTCGATAGCCTTGCTGGCGCGCCACCGCCAGCACCCCTCACATACCTATGAGTTTGGTCTTCGATCCCACGACCTTCAGTCCGCGTCGCTCGAGTCGCTCGAGCATTTCCGCCGCGGGGGTTCGATAGAGCACAGTGTGGATGACGATCGTCTCTCGAGGGGCGGTGACGATGTACCCTGAGCTTCGTGGGAGAGGCGATCCAACCTCGATCGCGATGTGTGTTCGGAAGAAGTTGCCATCCTGGTCCTCTCGCCGGACCAGCCGAATATCCTTCAGCGACGCAGACTTGCCTGAAAGCCTGTCGAACAATCGATCGTCAGCGATGTACAGGGCGATCCCAGATGCCCGCACGACCACCCAGAGCACCTTGAAACAGAGCCATAAGGCGACAAGAGCGCCCAGCAGCGCCAATCCGATCTCGAGGTCAAAGCGTTCAGCCGCCGTACTCAAGAGCAGAATCAGCAATGCTCCAAACAAGGCGGTGCTTAGCCAAGCTCTCGACCCCTCAAGCTCCCCGACAACCTCGTGGCCCGATTGATCACCGCCCACGCTGGAGGCTCTGCAGGAAGTAGGTCGGGCTCGAGAGTTTCAGCACTTTATCTCGCCAATAAGGATCCTCGATGATCCGACGTTTCGCGCTACCCCAAACGTCTGCCGTCTTCGCCGCTCCGGCGCTCCCGCCGACACTGGCCAAAGCTTGCAAGCCGCGCACCGTCCAAATGGGGAGGGTAGCCTCTTGGACTAGGGCGGTGAGAGCAGCTCCCAGTGCTAAGCCACCGACGTTCTTGATCATCGCTTCGTCTTGGGGCCGTCCCTCCGCTCGGTCTGCGCGGTAACCCGTCGCGGCTTGCACAGGACCCAGCCCTTTGCCGATTGCGCCAGTCACACGCCCAGCGGCTCTCGCTGCGTGAAGGTCCTCCACGTCTTTTGTGACGCCTGCAACGATCGCTGGTGCGGCGCCAGCAGCGGTGTTGACGCGATCTGCCAACTCCGCAGTGTCAGCGCGGCGACGTTCGTAGCTTGCGTGCTGAGCTTCGTTGTATGCTCTTTGCTTGCGCGCCATCACCCGCCAGCTCGGTCCATCAACGTCCGGTACAGAGTGCGGCGCGCGCCTCTGATCAGTCATTCAGCTCTCCAAATCGAAGAGCATCATAGTCTAGTTAGCCGCAGACAGCGAACGGAAAGGGAACATTAGGCCTGGAATACCGTCCGGCCGTCAACCACCGTGCGGAGCACCCGACCCTGCAGCCGCCGGCCGTCGAAAGGCGAGTTCTTGGACTTCGACAGCAGCTTGTCGGCGTCGATGATCAGCGGCGCGTGGAGGTCGCAGAGCACCAGGTCGGCGGGCGCGCCCTTGGCCAGGCGCCCGGCGGGTAGGCCCAGCAGGTCGGCCGGGGCGCAGGTCACGGTGCGGATCAGGTCCAGCAGCGGAATACGGCCTTCGTGATGGAAGGTGAGCAGGGCCGGCAGCAGCGTCTGCAGGCCGACGGCCCCGGGCGCCGCCTCGTCGTAGGGCAGGCGCTTATCCTCCGCCGGGGCGGGGGAGTGGGCCGAGACGATGATCGGGATCAGGCCTGAGGCGACTGCTTCGATCACCGCCTGCCGATCATCCTCGCCGCGCAAGGGCGGGTCGACTTTGCAGAAGGTGCGGTAGTCGCCGATGTCCACCTCGTTGAACGAAAGGTGGTTGATCGAGGTGGTCGCCACGGCCGCCACGCCGCGATCCCGCGCCCGTCGCAATGTGTCGATGGCGCCCGCAGTGGTGAGTTGGTCCACCAGCAGCCGCGCGCCGGTCACCTCCGCCAACGCGAGGTCGCGCTCCAGCATGATCCGCTCGGCGACGGCGGGCGCGCTCGGCAGGCCCATGCGCGAGGCGAACTCGCCGGAGGTCGCGGCCGCGCCCTTGCTCAACCACGGATCCGCGGGCCGGTGGGCGACGATCACGCCGAATGACTTGGCGTAGGACAGCACCCGCTGGAAGACCTTGGAGTCGATGATGGGCCGGTCTGCGTCGGTGACATAGACGCAGCCGGCGTCGTGCATCAGGCCGATCTCGGCCATCCGCTGGCCCTCGGCGCCTTTGGTGGCCGCGCCGGCGGGATAGACGTTGACCAGTTCGATGTCCCGCGCGCGGCGCAGGATGAAGTCGACCATGGCGGGGTCGTCCACCACCGGATCGGTGTCCGGCTGGACCACCATGGAGGTGACGCCGCCGGCTGCGGCGGCGCGGGCGGCCGACTTCAGCGTCTCCTTGGGCTCTGCGCCCGGCTCGCCGGTCTTGACCCGCAGGTCGACGAGGCCCGGCATCAGCGCCTTGCCGGCGCCGTCGATCACTTCGAAGTCGGACGACAGCGAGCCGAGGTCTTGGCCCTTGATCACGTCGGCGATGACGCCTTCCGTGACCAGCACGGCGCCCGGACCGTCGTAGTTGCTGGCGGGATCGAGCAGGCGGACGTTGGCGAAAGCGGTGGGTCGCGTCATCGGTCCGGCCTCAGCGCTCGTTGTCCAGTCGGGCGGCGAGTGTGGCGAGCACCGCCATGCGCGCCGCCACACCCATCTCCACCTGGTCCTGGATCAGGCTGACCGTCAGGTCATCGGCCACGTCGGAGTCGATCTCCACACCGCGGTTCATCGGGCCGGGATGCATGACCTTCACGTTCGGCGCGGCATGGGCCAGCTTCTCGCGATCCAGGCCCCAGAAGCGGAAGTACTCGCGCTGCGACGGCGCCATGACCCCGTCCATCCGCTCGAGCTGCAGGCGCAGCATCATGACCACGTCGCAACCGGCGATGCCCTTGCGCATGTCGTGGTGCACGGCGACGTTCCACCGATCCACCTGGCTCGGCATCAGGGTGGGCGGCCCGACAAGGCGGACCTCCGCACCCAGCATCTGCAGCATGGCGATGTTGGAGCGGGCCACCCGGCTGTGGGCGATGTCGCCGCAGATGGCGACCTTCAGGCCGGCGATCCGCCCGCAGGCCCGGCGCATGGACAGGGCGTCCAGCAGCGCCTGCGTCGGGTGCTCGTGCTGGCCGTCGCCGGCGTTGACGACTGAGCAGGTGACCTTCTGGGAGAGCAAGGAGGCGGCGCCCGACGAGGCGTGCCGCACCACCAGCAAATCCGGCTGCATCGCGTTCAGCGTCACCGCCGTGTCGATCAGGGTCTCGCCCTTGGCGATGGAGGAGGAGCGCGGGCTCATATTGACCACGTCCGCGCCCAGACGCTTGCCGGCCAACTCGAACGAGCTCTGGGTCCGGGTCGAGTTCTCGAAGAACAGGTTCATCAGCGTGCGACCAGCCAGCAGGTCCAGCTTCTTGGACGTCTGGCGGTTCAGCGCCACGAAGCTTTCGGCAAGGTCCAGCAGGTTCGCCACCTCGACCTCGTTAAGGTCGGTGACGGACAGGAAGTGCGGCTTGGGAAACGCGAAGGTCCGCTGGAGGACTTCGTTCAGGCCAGGCGCCGGCGTGCTCATGGAAGCTGGCTCTTATGCGGGTTCGACCGGGGAGGGAAGAACCTCCGAACCTGCAGGGGTTGAGGAACAAAACTTCTGGTGGCGCGCTCGGGCCTCGTTTCCGGAAAGAACGTCGTTCTCGGCGTGACGTCCGGGAGCGCATGCAACCCACCTGAGACGCAACGGAGCCCGCACCCATGGCCGCCCTGACCCTCGGCAGCGAATTCGCCTACCTCGCGACCATCGATCCGAACAATCCCCCTGAAGCGGTCGCGGCCAGTGCGAGTTCGACGCAGATCGTCGGTGACTTGAGCGATGGAAGCCGTCTGACGATCACGGGGACTGGATTCACCTACGACAGCTTTGGAGAGCCGGTGGGCGGCACCGTCACGGGCCTGCAGATCACCCACGGCGGCGCCTTGGCCTTCTCGCTTTCGAACATCGCCCTGCCGGTCGCGACGTTTGCCGACTACCTCGATACGGTTGAGCCCACCGTCCTGCTCACAAGCCTGCTGTCGGGCCCGGACACCATCACCGTGCAAACCCAGGTCGGCGTTCTGGTCAGCGGCTACGACGGCAACGACACCATGCAAGGCGGCGCTGGCTTCGAGTTCTTCAACGGCAACCAGGGTGACGACGTCATCGACGGCGGCTCCGGCGGCGGCGACTGGCTGGTGGGCGGCAAGGGTGCCGACCGCATCACCGCTCACGCGGGATCAGGCGTGCTCTACGGCAACATCGGCGCGGATACGCTGAACGGCGGCTCGGGGGCGGAGACCATCCGCGGCGGCCAGGACGACGACGTCCTGTTGGGTGGCGGGGGCGCCGACTGGCTCTCCGGCGACCGTGGCTCGGACACGATCACCGGCGGGGCCGGGGCCGACATCTTCCACCAGTCGGCCGGCGCCGGGCTGGACCGCATCACGGATTTCAATTTGGCCGAGGGCGATCGCATCCAACTGGACCTCGGGCAGGTCTACAGCGTCTCGCAGGTCGGCGCGGATACGGTCATCGACCTGGGCGGCGGTGACCAGATGGTTCTCGCGGGCGTCTCCCAGGCCAGCTTGACCGGCAGCTGGATCTTCCTGGCCTGAGCCCACCGGGCCCATGGCGCCGCCACCCTGTGGCGGCGCCGACGGATCAACGTTCCGGACACACTTCAGAGCTACCGTGTTCTGCCATGCGCGACCTTATCATCGCTGGCGTGCAGATCCCGGTTGTCGAAACCGACTGGGACATCACCAGCAAGCCGGCGAAGCTCACCATCAAAGCCGCCAACGACCGTGTGCTGCTGCGACGGCTGACCGATGCCCTGCGCACGGCCGATGTGCATCAAGCCACGGCTAAGGGCCTTTCGGCATCGGTGCGCGTGCTCTCCATGACCACCGACAAGCACAGGATCACCCTGCAGCTCGCCCCGGTCGAAATTCGCTCGGCCTGAGACTCTAGAGGCCGCGCAGACGCTCGAGGGCGCCCTGCAGGATCCAGGCGGCTGCCATCTTGTCGACCACGTCGGCTCGCTTGGCGCGGGTCATGTCGATCTCGTCGATCAGGAAGCGGTTCACCGCCATGGTGGACATGCGCTCGTCCCAAAAGGCGATGGGCATGTCCCGCAGGCGGATCAGGTTGCGCGCGAAGGCTCGGTTCGACTGACAACGGGGACCTTCGGTGCCGTCCATGTTGGTTGGCAGGCCGATGACGATGCCGCCGACGTTGCGCTCTTCCATCAGCTTGAACAGCCGGTTGGCCTCGTCGGTGAACTTGGTCTTGCGGATCAGCTCCAGCGGGCTCGCGACCGTGCGGGTGGCGTCCGACACCGCGACCCCGATGGTCTTCTCCCCCAGGTCGAGGCCGATCAGAGGCGAATAGGCGGGCGTTGCCTGGGGCAGTTCGGTCAGGTCGAGAACGGGCATGGCGTCCTCATACGCGTCATCCCGGCCGCAGCGAAGCCTCGCGGCCTCCGGTGCGACGTTGAAAAGTGTGGCGGTCGCGGCTAACCCACCCCGGACAAATCAGGAGGGGCCCCATGGCCATCGACGCCGCGACCGTTCGCAAGGTTGCGAGGCTCGCCCGCATCGCCGAGCCGGAAGAGAGACTGGAGCCGCTCGCCCGCGAGTTGTCCGGCATCCTCAACTGGATCGAGCAGCTCAACGAGGTCGACACCAACGGCGTCGAGCCGATGACCTCCGCCGTGCACGTCACCCTGCCCATGCGCGAAGACGTGGTCACCGACGGCGGCGATCCGGCCAAGGTTCTGAGCAACTCGCCCAAGACCGCCAGCAACTTCTTCGTCGTCCCCAAGGTGGTCGAATAGGATGTCCGAGCTCACCTCGCTGACCCTGAAGGCCGCTCTCGACGGGCTGGCCTCCAAGTCGTTCTCTTCCGAAGAGATCACCCAGGCGCACGTGCAGGCGGTGGAAGCCGCCCGCGCGCTGAACGCTTTCGTCGTCGAGACGCCGGAGAAGGCGCTCGAGATGGCCAAGGCGTCTGACGAGCGCCGCGCCCGCGGCGAAGCCGGTCCGCTGGACGGCGCGCCCTTGGGCATCAAGGACCTCTTCTGCACCGAGGGCGTGGAGTCCACGGCCGCCTCGAAGATCCTGAAGGGCTTCAAGCCCACCTACGAGTCCACCGTCACCGCGAACCTGTTCCGCGACGGCGCTGTCATGCTGGGCAAGCTCAACATGGACGAGTTCGCCATGGGCTCGTCCAATGAGACCAGCGCCTGGGGGCCGGTGGTCAACCCGTGGCGCGCTGAGGGCGGCAACGCCCAGCTGACGCCCGGCGGCTCCTCCGGGGGCTCGGCGGCAGCGGTTGCGGCGGATCTTTGCCTTGGGGCGACGGCCACCGACACGGGCGGCTCCATCCGCCAGCCGGCGGCCTTCACTGGCACCGTCGGCATCAAGCCGACCTACGGCCGCTGCTCGCGTTGGGGCGTCGTTGCGTTCGCCTCTTCCCTTGACCAGGCGGGCCCGATGGCTCGCACGGTCGAAGACACGGCCATCCTGCTGAAGTCCATGTCGGGCCACGACCCCAAGGACTCCACCAGCCTTCCCGTCGAGGTGCCGGATTTCCCGTCCTTCGTCGGCAAGTCGGTGAAGGGCCTGCGCGTCGGCGTTCCGAAGGAATACCGCGTCGAGGGCATGCCGCCCGAGATCGAGAAGCTCTGGCAGCAGGGCATCGATTGGCTGAAGGAAGCCGGCTGCGAGATCGTCGAGGTCTCCCTGCCGCACACCAAGTACGCCCTGCCGGCCTACTACATCATCGCCCCGGCCGAGGCGTCTTCCAACCTCGCCCGCTATGACGGCATGCGCTACGGCCTGCGCGTCGACGGCTCCAACCTCACGGAGACCTACGAGCAGACTCGCGCGCAGGGCTTCGGCGACGAGGTGAAGCGGCGGATCCTGATCGGCACCTATGTGCTGTCGGCCGGCTACTACGACGCCTACTACCTCAAGGCGCTGAAGGTTCGCCGGCGCATCGCCGATGACTTCGATCAGGCGTTCGAGAAGGTCGACGCGCTGCTGACGCCGACCGCGCCATCCGCAGCCTTCGCCCTGGGCGAAAACTCGGACGATCCCATCGCCATGTACCTGAACGACATCTTCACCGTGACGGTGAACCTGGCTGGTCTGCCCGGCATGAGCGTTCCGGCCGGCGTCGATGCGAACGGCCTGCCGCTTGGCTTGCAACTGATCGGCCGCGCTCTGGACGAGGGCACGCTGTTCAGCCTCGGCGGCGCTATCGAGAAGGCCGCCGACTTCCGCGCCAAACCGGCGAAGTGGTGGTGATCTGATCCGTCATTCCGGACGACCGCCAAGCGGCCGTCCGGGATCACGTTCCCGCTCAGAGCTTGTCGAATTCGGCTTGAAGGGCGTCGAGCGTCGCCTGGGTGATCGCGCCCTGGCTAAGGGGCATCACCTGGGTCAGGGTCATGCTGCCGATCTGGTCGTAGTACTGCGGGATTTCCGGAAGCGCCTTCTCGAGAACCGCCTTCGCCTTCGGGTTCTTGACGAGCTCGCTTACCGGCGTGGTCTTCACCGAAACCTTGTCGCTGGCGGCGGCGGGCGCCTGAGCCGGGGCGGACTGACCAGCTGGGGCCGTTTGGGCGATCGCCGGCGCGGCGGCGAGAGCGGCGAGGGCCGCGAGCGTGACGAACTTCATTGGTTTCCTACCCCGACAGTTGAAGCCGCAGCTTGCCTCGAATTTGTGGCATTTGCACGTGAGGCCGCGCGGGCCCGCTTCCGCTCGCGCCCGCAGCGCACTAGAGAGGGCGCATGACTGAGAACACCAAGCAGATCCAAGGCCGCACCGGCCCCTGGGAAATCGTGCTGGGCTTGGAAGTCCACGCCCAGGTGGCCTCCAACGCCAAGCTGTTCAGCGGCGCGGCCGTGGGCTTCGGCGCCGGCCCCAACGAGCAGGTCAGCCTGGTCGATGCCGCCATGCCGGGCATGCTGCCGGTCATCAACAAGCACTGCGTCGAGCAGGCGGTGAAGACGGGTCTGGGCCTGAAGGCGCAGATCAACAACTGGAGCCGCTTCGACCGGAAGAACTACTTCTATCCGGACCTGCCGCAGGGCTATCAGATCAGCCAATTCAAGGACCCGATCGTCGGCGAGGGCGAGGTGATCGTCGAGCGCGACGATGGCTCCACCTTCACCGTGCGCATCGAGCGCCTGCACCTGGAACAGGACGCGGGCAAGAGCCTGCACGACCAAGATCCCAACGCGACCTACGTCGACCTCAACCGCGCCGGCACGGCGCTGATGGAGATCGTCTCAAGGCCCGACATGCGGACGAGCGAAGAGGCCGCCGCCTACGTCAAGAAGCTGCGGACGATCCTCGTCTACCTCGGCACCTGCGATGGCGACATGGACAAGGGCAATCTGCGCGCCGACGTGAACGTCTCCGTCTGCCGCCCGGGCGCCTACGAGAAGTTCCGCGAGACCGGCGACTTCAGCCATCTCGGCACGCGCTGCGAGATCAAGAACGTCAACTCGTACCGCTACATCCAGCAAGCCATCGAGTACGAAGCGCGTCGCCAGATCGAAATCCTCGAGGACGGCGGCGCCGTCGATCAGGAGACCCGTCTGTTCGATCCGAACAAGGGCGAGACACGGTCCATGCGCTCCAAGGAAGAAGCGCACGACTACCGCTACTTCCCTGACCCGGACCTGCTTCCGCTGCAGCTGGATCCGGCCTGGATCAAGGAGATCGAGGCCAGCCTTCCTGAGCTGCCGGACGCCAAGAAGGCGCGCCTGCAGTCGCAGTACGGCCTCTCGGCCTACGACGCCCAGGTGCTGATCACCGAACAGGCCCGCGCCGACTTCTACGAAGCCGCCGCAAAGGGTCGGGACGCCAAGCTGGTGGCCAACTGGGTGACCAACGACTTGGCCGCCAAGCTCACCGCCGCCGGCCTGGAGATTTCCGAAAGCCCGCTCGGTCCCAACGCGATCGCTGAGCTCGTCCAACTCATCGAGGAGGGCGTGATCTCCTCCAAGATCGCCAAGGACGTGTTCGACCGGATGTGGGCCGGCGAGGGCGCCCCTGGCGAGATCGTCGAGAAGCAGGGCCTCAAACAGGTCAGCGACACCGGCGCGCTCGAGAAGATCATCGACGAGCTGATTGCGGCCAACCCGGGCCAGGCCTCGGCGGTGAAAGAGAAGCCGCAAGCCATCGGCTGGTTCGTCGGTCAGGTCATGAAGGCGACCGGCGGCAAGGCGAACCCGGGCGCGGTGAACCAGCTGCTGAAGAGCAAGCTGGGGATCTGATCCTTCTGCCTCCCACTGGGAGCGAACGGACAAGAGGGCTCTCAGGAGGCTGAGAGCCCTTTTTCGGGTCCGTAAGAACGATCGTCTACGGGCGGATGACGTCGAAGATCAGGCCGTTGGAGCGCGAGACCAGCAGGTAGTCATCGCCCACGCGGTACCAGTCGTAGCCCGGCGGGGGAGGGCGCAGGCGGAAGCGCCGATAGTCCCCCAGCATGGCTCCCCGATAATCCGGGGGCAGGTAGCCGCCCCGGCGCACGCCATAGCGAGGACCCGGCGCCCGGTAGCGAGGCGCATCGTAGGGCGCGTACTCCCGCGGCGGCGCATAACCGCGCGACGGCGCATACCGCGGGCCCTCGCGGTCGCGCCGCTCCCAACCGCGCGGGCCTTGGCCGCGGCCGTTGCCGCGTCCGGGACTCCAGTCACGCTCGCCGCCGCCGCGGCCGCGGTCCCAGCCGCGCTCCTGGTGTCCGCGTCCGTTCCGGCCTTGCGCCGCCGCGTCGCCGGCGGCGGCCAGCGGGCCGGCCAGAGCCGTCAGAGCGGCGAGGGTCAGGATCAGGCGCTTCATTCCCCCAAGGGTCCTCGAGAACAATCCACAGTCGAAGCGAACATGGCCCCTGGCCCCTGAACTGGGCCTGAACGTGCTGTTTTTGCGCCAGAACGCCAAGGCGCCGCCTGTCGCAACTCTGAGTCGCCCAACGTTCGGGAGGCGATCATGGCTCCGCCTCGCCTTGCTGCAAGCGGCGGCGTCGCCATCTATGCGGCAGTTCAACGCAGGAGCGCCCTATGGCTCAGCCGATCCAGCTGCATTTCTGGCCCACCCCCAACGGCCACAAGATCACCATCGCGCTGGAAGAGCTGGGGCTTCCATACGAAGTTCACCCGGTCAACATCGGCAAGGGCGACCAGTTCAAGCCTGACTTCCTGCAGCTCAGCCCGAACAACCGCATGCCGGCTATCGTCGACCCCGAGGGGCCGGACGGACAGCCGATCTCCATCTTCGAGTCCGGCGCGATCCTTCAGTACCTCGCCCGCAAGAGCGGCCAGCTCTATGGCTCGGACGAGCGCACCCGCATCGAAGTCGATCAGTGGCTGTTCTGGCAGATGGCGGGCCTCGGCCCCATGAGCGGCCAGGCCAACCACTTCCGCAACTATGCCCCCGCCGTGACCAGCGACCAGCGCCACATCGCCTACGGCGCCATCCGCTACTCCAACGAGGTCCACCGACTGTACGGCGTGCTCAACAAGCGCCTCGAAGGGCGCGAGTATCTGGCCGGCGACTATTCCATCGCCGACATCGCCAACTGGCCCTGGGTCAGTCCCTGGAAGGGCATGGGGATCGACATCGACGAATTCCCGAACATCGCGGCCTGGTACGCCCGCATCGAAGCTCGCGAGGCGGTGAAGCGCGCCTTGGCCAAAGGCGAGGAGGTGAAGCGAGGCGCCAATCTGGGCGATTCCGGGGCAGACGCTGAAGCTCAGCGCCGGATCCTCTTCGGTCAACGCGCTCGCTGAACCGGTTGCAAGCCACGCGACAGTTTAGCGCGGCGTAGAAGCCGCGAATTCTCTGCGCGTGTTCTGAATCTGAAGAACCCACAACACGCCGCTTAACCATGTGTTCAGGTTAAGCGGCGTTTCCTCTGTTTCCGTAAGCCGGAGCAGATGAGCCAGAACGGTTCGTCGCCGGTCAGAAGGGAAGTTGAGGATCATGCTGTCCGGCATGGAAGTCGCCAACGAAGGCCTGCCGCTGCCGAAGATGGACGCTAGCGGCGACGAACTGTTCCGCCTGGGTCTGCTCTACTCGACCGGTCAGGGCGGCGCGCCGCTCGACTATGTCTCGGCCCATATGCTGTTCAACCTGGCCGCCATGCGTGGCTCGGTCGAAGCCAAGATCTACCGCAAGGAACTGGCCCACGAGATGGCCTCCGACGACGTGGCCGAGGCCCAGCGCCAGGCCCGCGCCTGGCTCGCGCAAGGCTGACGCAAGCGAGGCGCGCTCAGCGCGCCTCGGCGATACGGCGGAAGGTGGCCAGCGCCTGCGCCACCACCTGGTCCATGTTGTAATACTGGTAGCTGGCCAGACGGCCCACGAAATGCACCCTGGGCGTCTCCAGGGCGAGCGCTTCATAGCGCTTGTACAGCGCCCGGTTCTCCGCCCGCGGAATGGGGTAGTACGGGTCGCCCTCGGCTGTCGGATACTCATAGGTGAGGGTGGTCTTCGGGTGCTCCTGGCCCGTCAGGTGCTTGTACTCGGTGATGCGCGTATAGGCCTCCGTCTGAGGGTAGTTGACGGTTCCGACCGGCTGGAACTGTTCCTGGTCCAGCGTCACATGCTCGAACCTGAGCGAGCGATAGGGCAGGGCCCCAAAGCGAAAGTCGAAGAACTCGTCGATCGGCCCGGTGAAGATCACCTGGGCGTCCTCGAACTCGCCGGCGACCTCCTTGTAATCCACGCCCAGCCGCACCTCGATACTCGGGTGGTTCAGCATTTGCTCGAACATGGCCGTGTAGCCGTCGCGCGGCATGAACTGGAACCTGTCCTGGAAGTAGCGGTCGTCACGATCGGTCCGCACCGGCACGCGCGCCGTGACCGACTTGTCGAGCTCCGAAGGATCCAGCCCCCACTGCTTGCGGGTGTAACCCCGGAAGAACTTCTCATAGAGCTCCCGGCCTACGCGTGAGACCACCACGTCTTCCGAGGTGCAAATCTCCGCCACTGGTTCGGCGCGCGCGGCGAACCAGGCTTCCAGCTCGTCCGGCTCCAGCGATAGGCCGTAGAGCTGGTTCACCGTGGTCAGGTTGATCGGGATCGGCGTCAGCTGCCCGTCCACAACCGCCAGCACCCGGTGCTCGTAGAAGCGCCACGCCGTGAACTGCGACAGGTACTCGAACACCGCCTCGGAATTGGTGTGGAAGATGTGCGGTCCGTACTGGTGCATCAGCACGCCGGCGGCGTCGCGGCGGTCATAGGCGTTGCCGGCGATGTGCGGGCGTCTGTCGATCACCGTCACCAGGGCGCCGAGTTGGCTGGCCAGCCGTTCGGCCAGCACCGCGCCCGCGAAACCCGCGCCCACCACCAGCCAACGGTCCATCGAACCTCCCATCGCCTCTTTCGACCCGACCGGCCGCCCGCTAAACCCGGGGCTCGACCGGACCTGCGAGGCCCTGCTTGCCGCTCTCACGATTCAAGACCGTCGTCATGCTCTGCCCGCACGCCGTCACCGGCGGTCCGGAAGCGATGCACCAGGCGGCCTTCGCTCTCAATTCGATCGGCGTGACCTGCTACATGGTCTACGCAGGCGCAGATCACCCGGTGGCCATCGAGCCGCAGCGGATCGTCTGCAGCAAGCCTGAGTCCCCAGCGCTTCAGAACGCCTATGCCCGCTACAATCCGCGCATCTTCTCCGAGCTTCCGCTCGGGCCAGAAACCCTGGTCGTCTTCCCCGAGGCTTACGCGCAGTACGTGGCGCGTCGGAAGAACCACGGCGTCGCCCTCTGGTGGCTTTCGGTGGACAACGCCTTCAAGGCAGACCCCCGTCTCGCCGACCGCGCCGCCCGCTTCCAGCTGGTGGGTGACGAGGCCATCATCCATCTCCATCAAAGCGCCTACGCGCGGAACTGGCTGCGGGACAGCGGCTTCCAGAACCTTCTTCAGCTGGAAGACTACAGCAACGAGACCTTCACCGACCGGGAGGCCTACGGGCCGTCGCCCCAGCCTTGGGCCTCTTATAACGCGGCCAAGGGCGCTGACCTGGCCGAGAGCTTCTTCGGCGAGCATCCCGAATACCAGGCCCTGCCGCTGCGCAAGTTCACCAAGCCCCAGCTGCGGGACATCTTCGCCGAGCGTCTGATCTACATTGACTTCGGCCATTTCCCGGGAAAGGACCGCCTCCCGCGAGAAGCGGCGATCTCCGGCAGCATAGTCTTCACCAACCGGGCCGGCGCCGGCGCGGTCTACGAGGATTTCCCGCTTCCTGACGTCTTCAAGTTCGACGCCGCGGACGTCACTTCGGGCGAGCTGCACCGCAGGCTTCAGGCGGTGGTCGCCGACCCCGCGCGCTTCTGGGCCATGCAGGCCGACTTCCGCTCGCGCATCCGTTGGGAGAAGGCGCAGTTCTTCGACACCCTGATGCGGCTGTGGGGCATTCGCCGGATGCCGTGATCGTCGTTGCCGAGCGGCGCCTGTTTGGGTATGGAGAGCGTCCGCTTCGAACGGTTCGTCGGCGAAAGCCTCCGACCCGCTCCGGCGACGGGAGAAAACCCGTTCAAAAACAAGCTGGTGACGTGGCCGAGTGGCTGAAGGCAACGGTTTGCTAAATCGTCATACTCGAAAGGGTATCGAGGGTTCGAATCCCTCCGTCACCGCCACTTCCTTCTGACAATCGGGACTGCGCCGCGGACTAGCCGCCGGCGTCCTCGCGTGCGTCGCCGCTCGGGCAGGACTGACGCGCTTGTTCGCTGCCGTCGAGCGGAGGGGCCGAATCGCCACGCCAGCGGCAGGACAGGCTCCGATCGTCCGCGGCCACCGTGCGTCGCCCGCTGAACTCGGCGGCCACCCCGAAGTTCGTCGTGGTGCGCGGGCCGCCGTCATAGAAGCCGCCATAGGGGTGCCCACCGTAGCCAACGCCGCCGTACGGAGCGTAGAAGCCCCGCCCGCGGCTCTGGCCCACGGCCACGCTCACCTGGCCGGATTTGCCCACCGGGAAGTCGCCGCGAACATAGCCGCTGCGATAGCCGCCCGTGCCCACCGCCACCGACACCTCGCCGTGCGGGCGCCGCTCGCCTTCCAACGGTAAGGGCGCGCGCTCGGCCTCCGCGGCGGGGGAGGAGTCCAGATACTGCTGGATCTGAGCTTCGGTGCTGCGCCCGCTGGCCAGGGGGGAACCGCCGCTCGCCGTGGCGATCGGCCCATCCGCCGGGGCGCCGGTTTGGGCGAGCGCCGGCAGGGCGGTCAGAGCGCCGGCAAGGGCGAAAAGGGCGGCGCGGGCGCGGATCATGGATGTCACTCCTATGACCCTATCAGGGCCCAGCATTGCGGCGGGAATATTTCCACGTCGACACGGCGGCGGCCTGCCCGCTCGCCCGTGACGCCGTTCTGGCGCGGGGCGTCTAGGGCTCGCCCTGGAATCGGCTCGCTTCGCGCTGCAGCTTGGCCGCCATCGCCTCGGCTTCCGGACCCTCGGACAGCTCCAGCTGTTCGGGCACGCTGAGCTGGCCGGGTCCGACAGCGTCCGTGGGAACGCCCGGGCCGGTCTCGGCGACGGTGTCGTTGAGGGAGCGGCTGTTCGTGCCGCCGCCGATCGGAGGGTTGGCCTGACCCGACATGACGGTCTCCTTGTTCGCACAAGCAACTGCGAGAGCGCAGGCCTGTTCCGAGCGTTAGGCATCAGCAAGGAGCCGTTCCCCATGAGCCAGGCGGTCTCGCCCATCCATCTCGCCTCGCCGGCCGGCGCCCCCACCGCCTTTGCCGTAACCATCGAGGCTGGACCTTCGCGGGTGTTCCAGATCGCCGCCGCAGGGGCGCCCGTACGTCGCTATGTGCTCGCCCGGGCCGAGCAGCCGGACTATCTGGACCTGTTCGAGCAATTGGCGCGCGATGTCGGGACTCGGCTGCCCCACGCGCGCCAGCCGCCGCCGGCGGAGGGGACCGCGCCGGCCCTGACGCCGCTGCTCACTGCACCTGTGTCGCCCCGCATCCTTTACGGCTACGGCGATCCTTGCGTCGTGCAGGTCGGGGAGGGGGATTGGCGCCTGCTGGTCACCTCGAACGACGCGCCGGACGCGTTCCCCATCCTGGCTTCGCGGGACCTGCGGACCTGGAGCCTGACGGGTTTCGTCTTCCCGGAAGGGCGGACGCCCGCCTGGACGCTAACCGGACCCAACCGCGCGGACTTCTGGGCTCCGGAACTTCACCGCGTCGGCTCGGAGTGGTGGGTCTGCTTCACCGCCCGAAGCCATGACCGCTCGCTGGCGGTCGGCTTGGCGCGCGCCTCCAGTCCCGATGGCCCTTTCACGCCTGACGACGCGCCTCTCGTGACCGGCGATGTCATCGATTCCCACATCCTCGTCGACGAGGCAGGCGCGCCTTGGCTGGTTTGGAAGAAGGATGACAACGGCGTCTGGCCGCGGGCCCTGGCCGATCTTCTGGCTCGCCGGCCCGAGTGGACAGCGGCCCTGTTCACAGAGCCGCAGGACCTTCGGACCGCGTCCCTCGCCCTCACCCTTTGGCCGTGGACGGCGCATCGCGAGCCGATGGAGCAGTTCTTCCTGCTTCAGCCTCTGATCGAGGCGGCGACTGCCGACTTCCAAGGCTTCGAGGCGCGGCTCGAGCAGCTTCAAGCCCGGGCGACGGGCGCCGAGGCGATGGACTTGTCGGTGATCCTGCGGGCCCTGAAGACGCGCATCTATGCTCAGGCCCTGTCTCCGGACGGTCGGCGCCTGCTCGGCGAGCCGGTGGTGATCCTGCAGAACGATCAGCCCTGGGAGGCGCACCTGATCGAAGGCGTCTGGATCACCCGGCAGAACGGCCGATATCACCTGCTCTACGCTGGCAACGACTTCTCCACCTCGCACTACGGCATCGGGACGGCGGTGGCGGATCGGCCGACCGGCCCTTATCGCAAGGCGTCGGAGGTGTTCCTCAGTTCAACGCAGGCTTGGTGGGGACCGGGCCACCCTTCCGTGGCGATGGGTCCGGACGGGCGCCACCACATCTTCCTGCACGCCTTCCGCCCGGGCGAGGCCGGCTACAAGGCCTTCCGCGCGCTGCTGGCCGCGCCGCTCAGCTTCGAAGCTGGGGTGGTTCGCCTCGACCCGGCCATGGCGGTTCTGTCAGCGACCTGACACTGCAGGTTCCTCTTCTTGGCGCAGAAGTGATCCAAACCAACAACTGAAAGGGCCAGGAACAGGGCAAGGAAGCCGGGGCTTCTCCAGCAAATCTTTCCGGCCGCTCCGGAAGCAGCGGCGCTTGGCTGAGGTGAGTAGGTGAGGCGTTTGGAGCTGTGGGGCGGCCACGAGTGCACGGTCAATCGCGTGCGCAGCCGTTACTTGGATCAATCGGTGATTTCCGGACACCAGGATCGCCTGTCCGATCTGGACCTGTTTGCTGATCTGGGCCTGAAATCCCTCCGCTATCCTGTTCTTTGGGAAAAGGTCGCGCCCGAGCGGCCTGACGCCCAGGATTTCACCTGGGCCGAGGAACGCCTGCCGCACATCCTGGGGCTCGGAATGCGGCCGATCGTCGGCCTGACCCACCACGGCAGCGGCCCCCGTTACACCAGCCTCATAGACGACGAGGGCTTCGCACCCGGGTTGGCTATGCACGCCCGTGCAACCGCCGAGCGTTTTCCGTGGGTCGAGGACTGGACGCCGGTGAACGAGCCGCTGACCACGGCCCGCTTCAGCGCGCTCTATGGCCTCTGGTACCCGCACACCCGAAATGAAGGGGCGTTCTGGCGCGCCCTCCTGAACCAGGTCGACGCCACGCGCCTGTCCATGCGCGAGATCCGGGCCCTCAATCCGAAGGCGCGACTGATCCAGACGGAGGACCTCGGCTACTGCCACGCGACAGCGCCCATGCGCGCGCAGGCGGACTACGAGAACGCCCGCCGCTGGATCACCTGGGACCTGCTGTGCGGGATGGTCACGCCGGATCACCCATTGTTCGCGCGGATCGCGGCCTGGGGACTGGAGGAGCGCCTGCGCGCTATCGCGGACGATCCTTGCCCGCCCGACGTCCTTGGCGTGAACCACTACCTGTCCAGCGAGCGACTGCTGGACCATCGGGTCGAGCTTTATCCGGACAGCCTGCGTGGCGGCGACGGCCCCGGTCCCTACGTCAACATCGAGGCCCTGCGAACGGTCCGCGAAGGTCCCCTCGGGATCGGGACCCTGCTCAAGCAGACCTATGAGCGTTATGGCCGTCAGATCGCCGTCACCGAATGCCACAACGGCTGCACCCGCGAAGAGCAGATGCGATGGTTCGAGGAAGTCTGGCGCAGCGTCGAAGCGGTCCGTGCGGAAGGTGTCCCGGTCCTGGCCGTCACAGCCTGGGGGCTGCTCGGCTCCTACGACTGGAACCGTCTGCTGACCGAGGAGGCCGGACATTACGAGGTGGGCATCTTCGACCTGCGCTCCGGCGAGCCGCAGCCCACCACCATGGTCGATCTGCTGAAGACCTTGGCCCACGGCGGTGCGCCGCAAGCGCCCGTGCTCGGCGGCGCGGGCTGGTGGCGGCGTGAGGATCGCTTCTTCGAGCAGGCGCTCTCGCTGGAAGAGCCGTGCCCGCGAACCCCGCTGGTCGATGTGAATGGCGCCGCCGCCCGGCCGATTCTGATTGCAGGCGCCGGCTGCCCCACCGCCGAGGCGATCCGGGACGCTCTGGCGCTTCGGAATCTGCCGCACGTCGATCTGCGCGTAAGCGCCTGCGCTGAGGACGTGGGCGAGGAGATGGCGCGCCTGATCTCAGAAGCGCAGCCCTGGGCTGTCATCAATCTGGCCGGCTCGCGACCGGCTGGAGCGCAGGTGGCGCGTCTCGCCCAGGACCGTGGTCTGCCGTTGGTCACCTGGGGCGGCGGCGCCGATCGGGAGCCTGCCGCCAACGAGATCGTCCTGCAAACGCCCGAGCTCATCGGCCGCCACGACCTGCACGAGTTCGCGCGGCACGTTGTGGAGACCGTGGAGGGCGGCGGGGTGTTCCGCGCTGCGGCCAACCGCACCGCCCCGGCCGGCTATCTGCCCGATGCGGTGCACGCCGTTCTCGACCTGCTGGTGGACGGCAAGTCGGGCCGCTTCCGTCTGGCGCCGCCGCAGAGCTCCACCTGGGCCGAGCTTGCAACCTACATCGCGGGCGAGGCCGGCCTGGACATCTACAAGGTCGAGCCGGTGGTCGTGCCGCATATCGGGCGCGCTCAGCCAAGCGCCGAGCCGCAGGCCGCAGGCGGTCTTGCTCTGACCCTGCCGGGTCTGGAGAACGCCGCCCGTCGCGCCGTGGCAGGCTGGCGGCTGGTGTCCGCAGGCCGCAGCGCGTGCGCCCTGGAGCCTTCGGAGGAGGCTGGCCTGCGCCACGCTGCCGAATAGGGCAGGGCTCTCCGCCAAGAAGAAGGGCTCCGGCGGTGTCCCGCCGGAGCCCTTTTCGTTGGTCGGATCGACGAGGCTTACGACTTGGTCTTGTCGTTCTTGTCGTCGTCGCGGTTCGTCAGGTCCCGCGCGCGGCCGCTGGCGCCGTCGGAAGCCGACTGCACCTGGGTCGGTTCGCGGCCGAACTCCGGCGTCTTGTCGCCTGTGGACGAGCCCTGCGCCGTCGGCTTATGGCCGCCGCCGGTTTGGGTCAGTGTCGAGCTCGGGGTCAGCCCGCCCAGGCCTTCCAGTGCGCCCGTGGGCTTGCCCGCATCGGCGCCGATGCCGCCGCCGGTCACGTCGGTGGTCGAGTCGTGCGCCATGCCGGGCGCGACGGAGTTGTTTTCCACGCCCTGGGTCATGGTGCGCTGCGTGCGCCAGGTCTGGAAGCTGGTGCCGAAGTTGTCCCGGCGCTGGGCGCGGTACTGGCGGTACTCGTTGTCGTACTGCTCGTGCTGGTGCCGGCGCCACTCCTGATAGTCGCGGTCGTGGCTGGCCAGCTGCTCATCGCGCCAGCGGTTGTAGTCCGGATCGAACTCGTTGCCCTTGGGGTGATAGGCGTAGTCGTGCGGGGCGCCGAACTCCTGGATGCCGCTGTTGCGGGCGTTCAGCTCCAGGTCGCCATAGGGACCGCCCTGACCTTCGCGCCAGCGTTCGCGGCCCTGGTTTCCCCAGTCCCGCTGCTCGGTGCGACCGCCGCCATAGGTGCGGCCTTCACCCGAGTTGCGGTCGCGGAAGCCCTGGCCTTCCATGCCGTACTCCTGGCCGCCGTAGCCGCCGCCGTAGGACTCCGATGCGCGGTTGCCGCCAGTGCGGCCGCGCTCGTCCTGCGTCCCACGTCCGTATTCCTGCCGCTCGCGGTCGTAGCCGGAGCCGTAGTTCACCCGGTCCTGATCGAACCGCGAGCCGTAGCGCTCCCGGCGCCAGGGCTCCATCTCGCCTTCGCCGCGGCCCCCGCGGGAGCCTTCGCCATAGCGAGCCTGGTCGGAGTTGAAGCGACCTTCGTCGCCGAACGAGCGACGCTCGCCGCCTTGTCCGCTGCTCTGTCCGCCGCGCTGGTCGCGTCCGCCGCTCCAGCCCCAGTCGTCACGTCCGCGATCCTGACGCCCGGTTTCGGGGCGCTCGCCGCGGTAACCTCGATAGTCGTCGCGATTGGCCATGATCCTCCGCTCCTTGTTTTGGGGAGTGTCGGACCGGTCAATTCCTTAACCTCCTATCGCGTTCCGTGGTGTCGCAGGACCCCTTGAGCCGGTTGCGGGCGCGGCCCAATTCACCCACAGGGGGTTTCGAGTTATAGTGAGCTCTGCCTTGGGGTCGGACGCATGACGCGCAACCACACACGCGACGACAAGCTGCCTGCGCTCGACAAGGCGCTGAAGGACATGTTCCGGTCCCTGCAGAACCGCCCCGTGCCCAGCACCCTGCGCTCGGTGGTCGAGCAGCTGGACGACGGTCCGGACGAGCAGCGCCTCAAAAAGAGCGGCTGACCGCTCAGGCCCGACCGGCCACCGTCATGTTCTCGAGCGCCATCACGTCGTTGGCGTCTTCCGCATCCATGATCTTCAACAGACGCGCGCGGGCGCGGTTCACCCGGCTCTTTATGGTGCCCAGGGCGCAGCCGCAGATCTCGGCGGCTTCCTCGTAGGACAGACCTGCGGCGCCCACCAGAATCAGCGCCTCGCGGTGCTCGTCCGGCAGCTGCTGCAGGGCCACTTGCAGCGACCGCATGGCGACGCTCCAGTCCTGTGTCGGCGGGGCCTTCAACGTGCCGGCGTACTCGCCCTGCTCGTCGCGGACTTCGCGTCGGCGTCGCAGCACGTTGGTGTAGTAGGTGTTCCGCAGAATGGTGAAAAGCCAGGCCCGCAGGTTGGTGCCAGGCTCGAATTTGTCCTTGTTGGTCCACGCCTTGATCAGCGTGTCCTGAACCAGGTCGTCTGCGTCGGACCCATTGTGACTAAGCGACCAGGCAAATGCCCGGAGCGCTGGAATGAGTCCGACGACTTCGTCCCGCCAGCTGGCCGTCGCCGTCATGCTGCCCTCGTTCGGCTCCGGTTACAGAGCCCTTAACCCTTACCTCTCCGGCGCCGGACTAACGCAGCCCTACACCATCCGTTCCGGCCGCGGTTGCTAGCTTGGCTGCAAACCGAATCCGAAACTTGACCAGAAGACCGGCGTTGGCGCGCGCGGGAATTAGCCTTAGCTATGTCCCCCTTCGGGCGGGGGCAGCGGAGGACGTCTCATGGTACGTTTCGACCCGGCCGAAGAAGCGCACACGGATCGTGATCACGAGATCGCGAGCAGCCCGTTCGAGCGCTACAATTCGGTTCGACGCCGCACGGAATGGCTGACGCGCAACCTCACGCCGGAGGACCAGACCGCCCAGTCCATGCCGGACGCCAGTCCGGCCAAGTGGCACCTGGCGCACGTCACCTGGTTTTTCGAGACCTTCCTGCTGACGCCGCACCTGCCGGGCTACAAGCCGTTCGACCCGCGGTTCGGCTATCTGTTCAATTCTTACTACGAGGCCCTCGGGCCGCGGCAGCCGCGTCCCCAGCGGGGATTGTTGACCCGTCCGTCGGTGGCCGACGTGATGGCCTATCGTGCGCATGTCGACGCCGGCATGCAGCGCCTGCTATCGTCCGGCGACGAGGGTCTGGGCGATCTGCTTGATCTCGGTCTGGCCCACGAGGAGCAGCATCAGGAGCTGATCCTGATGGACATCCTGCACCTCTTCGCCCAGTCGCCGCTGCGACCGGCCTATGCGCCGCCCAGGTCCGCGCCGTCAGTCGACGAGGCTGGCGTCGCCGCCTTTGTCGGCTTCGAGGGCGGCCTCGTGGAGATCGGCCATTCCGGCGAGGGCTTTGCGTTCGACAACGAGGGGCCGCGGCATAAGGTCTGGCTGGAGCCCTTCAGCCTCTCGGACCGGCTTGTGACCAATGCCGACTGGTTCGCCTTCATGGCGGACGGCGGCTATCGCCGGCCGGAGCTCTGGCTGTCGGAAGGCTGGGCCCGCGTGCAGGCGGAGGGCTGGACAGCGCCGCTCTATTGGCAGGAAGGCGAGGGCGGGTGGCATGCCATGACGCTGAACGGCCTGCGTCCGCTGGATCCTGCCCAACCCGTCGCTCATCTCAGCTTCTTTGAAGCCGACGCCTTCGCCACCTGGTCGGGAGCACGCCTGCCCACCGAGGCCGAGTGGGAGCACGCGGCCGCCGATCCGCGCCTGCATCAGATCTTCGACGTTCGCTGGCAGTGGACCCGCAGCGCCTATGGTCCTTATCCCGGATTTCGCCCGGCGCCTGGCGCCGTGGGCGAGTACAACGGCAAGTTCATGGCTGGTCAGTTCGTGCTGCGTGGCGGCTGCTGCGTGACGCCGCCCGGCCATGTCCGCGCGACCTACCGCAACTTCTTCCAGCCGCACCAGCGCTGGATGTTCTCCGGTCTGCGCCTCGCCAGGGACGGAGTCCCGCAGGGGCGCACCTTCCGCGACGACGTGCTGGAAGGACTGTCGCTGCCGCAGAAGGCGCTGCCGCCGAAGTACTTCTACGATGCCGAAGGCTCGCGCCTGTTCGAGGCGATCTGTGAGCTGGAGGCCTATTATCCCACCCGAACGGAACTCGCTCTGCTGCGTAGCGCGGCGCAGGACATCGCCGCCGTCATCCCTGATGGAGCGGCCCTGGTGGAATTCGGCAGCGGTGCGAGCCTCAAGACGCGCATCGTCCTGGATGCGGCGCCGCAGGTTGCGGTCTATGCGCCCATCGACATCAGCGCCGCGGCTCTTTCAGGCGCGGCCAAGTCCATTCGCGCCGACTATCCGAACGTGATTGTCGCACCGCTTCTGGAGGACTTCACCCGAGCGCTGGATCTGCCGCGCGAGGCTAGGCAGCGGCCGGTGGTGGGTTTTTTCCCAGGCTCTACCATCGGCAACTTCACGCCGACGGAGGCTCAGGCGTTCCTTGCCGGTGCGCGCCATCTGCTGGGTGAGGGCGCTGCCTTTCTGGTGGGAATCGACCTCGTGAAACCCGAGGCGCAACTGGTGGAGGCCTACGACGACCCGTTGGGCGTCACGGCGGCCTTCAACAAGAACCTGCTCGTCCGGATGAATCGGGAGCTGGACGCAGATTTCGTGCTCGACGGCTATCGCCACCGGGCCATCTGGAATGCAGCTGAGAGCCGCATCGAGATGCATCTTGAAAGTCTGAGCGATCAGACTGTCTCGCTTGCCGGCCGCACTTTCCACTTCAAGGCCGGCGAGACCCTGCACACAGAGAACTCATACAAGTTCACGGTGGCGGGCTTTTCCGCTCTGGCCGCGAAAGCGGGCTGGCGGCTCGAGCGGGAGTGGACCTGCGCCCACCCCGCCTTCGCCGTGGTCCTGCTACGGACCTGACCGCTTAGTCTTCGCGGGTGCGGGTGCGACCGCCGCCGCGGCTGGCTTCACCGCCCTTGCGGCCGGCTTGAGCGGCCAGGTCGCGGTCTTTGGCGAAGCTGCGCTTCTCGCTCGGGACGCTCGCGCCACCCTTGCGGGCGATTTCGCGGCGACGTTCGGGGTTCATGGCGGCGAACCCTCGGCGGGCGCGCGGCTTTCCAGATTCAACGCTGGGCATCGGTACGCTCTCTCCTCAATCAGGCGGTATGGGGCAGATCGAGCGAGACGTTTCGCACCGCGTCCTGCAGGCGCGTGGAACCCGGGTCGGAGAAGCTTTTCGGGGGGTTGTTTTCCGGCTCGGACATGACGTCTCACTAGAGGTTGCGGTCAGGCTAACCATTGAGACGCTGCCAAGGTTGCGTTCGGTGCAGACGCTTTTAGCGCGTTGTTTTGTCACGGCTGCGCTTGGGGCTCCGGCTATGTCGTACAACCGACACGCGCGGACACACGCAGGAAAGTTCCCCTACAGGGGGAGTTGCACCCGCGCCGTCAGGCCGCCCGACGGCCGGTTGATGAGGGTCACGTCGCCCCCATGCCCCCGGGCGATGGTGCGCACGACGGCAAGCCCCAGGCCTATGCCGCCCGTCTTGCGGCTCCGCGAGGGCTCCCGCCGGTAAAAGGGCTCGAACACCCGCTCCAGGTCCGTGTCGGGAATGCCCGGGCCATCGTCGTCGACCTCCACCACGGCGTGGACGCCGTCCTGGTGAACGCGTGCGCGCGCTTTCCCGCCGAACTTGAGAGCGTTCTCCAGCAGGTTGGAGAGCAGCCGCCGCAGGGCCATGGGATCGCCCTCCAGCACCACCTTATCGGCGCTCTGCACCTCGCACTGCGCGCCGGTCTCAGCCATCTCGTCGCAGATGCTCTCCACCAGGGACGACAGCTCGAGCGGAGTGCGCTCCCCGGGGCGGGTCGCGTCACGGACGAAGGCGAGGGTGGCGGAGACCATCTCCTCCATCTGGTCGAGATCGGCGGCCATCTTCGCTCGCTGCTCTTCCGGGGCGCTCTCGATCCGGAAGCGCAGTCGGGTCAGCGGGGTACGCAGATCATGGGCGATGGAGGCCATCATGGCGGTCCGGTCGTCCACATAGCGGGCCAGCCGCGCCTGCATGTCGTTGAACGCCGCCGCGGCGACCGCCACCTCCGCCGAGCCCTTCAGGTCCACCGGCGGTGCGTTGGGATCGCGGCCCAGCCGCTCCGCCGCGCGCGCCATTCCGCGGATGGGCTCCGAGAGGCGCCGGGCGAACAGGTAGGCGATCGGCGCCAGCGCCACGCCGGACAAGACGAACCAGATGGCGATCCGGCTCTGCCACGGAGTCAAGCCGAAGGCGGGAGTCGGCCTGACGGAGACCCATTTGCCGTCGGCCCTTTGCAGCCCGATCTCGAAGGGATCTAGCAGAAAGTGCTCCTCGCGCACGCCCTCCTGGGCGGCGCGGTCCCGCAGGATGCGGAACACCCGCCGGTCGGCGAAGGGGCCGCCGCGGGCGGCGATCACCAGCCGATCCTTGGGCACGCCCAGCAACTCGGACAGCTTGGCCCGGGTTTTGGGCGCGAAGCGCGCGTCGGTCGCCGGCTCCGGCGGCTCGTCCGACACCCGCACTTCCAGGGGCCGACGGTCCGTGAAGGTCGGCGGCGAGCCTCGGAACGCCTGCGCCACCTCGGTCAGGCGATAGAAGTCGGGGGTCGGCGGGGGCAGGTTGAACAGCAGCACCAGGCTGATCGCCTGGGCCGCCACCAGGCTGATCACCATGAAGGTCAACAGCTGGACGAAAAGCGGCGCCGTCGGCAGTCGGCTGCGCAGGCTGCTCACAGTCGCTTCACCTTGGCCGAAAACATGTAGCCCTCGTTGCGGATCGTACGGATCAGGTCGCCGCCGCCGCCGTCGTCGAGCTTGCGGCGCAGGCGGCTGATCTGCACGTCGATCGCCCGGTCGAAGGCGTCGCTGTCGGGACCGCGGGCGTATTCCAGCAGCTGGTCGCGGGTCAGCACCCGCTGCGGCCGCTCCACGAAGGCGCGCAGCAGCGAGAACTCGCCGGATGACAGGTTCACCACCACCCCTTGCGGCGACCGCAGCTCGCGGCGCACGAGATCCAGACGCCAGCCGGCGAACTCGCACCCCGCCGCGATGGCGTCGCTCGCCGGGCGCTGCTCGGCCCGGCGCAGCACCGCCCGAACCCGGGCCAGCAGTTCGCGCGGGTTGCAGGGCTTGGCGAGATAGTCGTCAGCCCCCAGTTCCAGGCCGACGATCCGGTCAGTGTCCTCGCCCATGGCCGACAGCATGATGATCGGCGGGCCGCCTTCGGCGGTGGACAGCCGGCGGCAGATCGCCAGCCCGTCCTCGCCCGGCAGCATGACGTCCAGGATCACGAGGTCGGCCGATCCGCGTTGCAGCGCGGCCTGCATTTCCTGCGCGTCCGCGGCCGTTTCGACCCGGTAGCCGTGCTTGCCCAGGAAGTCGGAGACGACGTCGCGGATGCCCGGGTCGTCATCCACCATGAGGATGCGTGCGCCGGCGGTCATGTCGAGAGCGGTCTCCATGCCCGTAATTTTCGCTTTCGGGCGTAACCAGCGAATTTCTTGTCTGAAATCACGAGTGCGCCAGCACCTGGTCGGCCACGAACGGGTTGGACCGGCGCTCCTCTCCGAAACTGGACATCGGCCCGTGGCCGGGCACGAAGCGCACGTCGTCGCCCAGCGGCCAGAGCTTGCGGGTGATGGAAGCGATCAGGTCGGCATGGTTGCCGCGCGGAAAGTCGGTGCGTCCGATGGAGCCGCGGAACAGCACGTCCCCGACCTGGGCGAAGCGGGCCAGGCGATTGAAGAAGATCACGTGGCCCGGCGTGTGACCCGGGCAGTGGAAGACCTCGAACTCGGTGTTCCCGAGCGTGACCTTGTCGCCGTCGTCCAGCCAGCGGTCGGGGGTGAAGATCCGCGCTTCGGGCAGGCCCCAGCGCGCCCCCATCTCGGCCATCTGCGCGATCCAGAACTGGTCTTCCGGATGGGGACCTTCCACCACCGCGCCGGTGGCTTCCTGCAGTTCGGCGGTCCCGCCGGCGTGATCCAGGTGGCCATGGGTGACCCAGATCTTCTCCACCGTCAGGCCTTGCTGCCGAACCGCATCCAGCAGGCGAGGGACCTCGCCGCCCGGATCGATCACGGCGGCCTTCTTGGTCTCGGCGCACCAGACGATGGTGCAATTTTGCTGAAGGGGCGTGACGGGCACGACCACCGCCCGGATCGGCGGCTGAGAAGACGCGGCGTTCATGGCGCTAAGATCGACCTTTGCGGCGCATAAGAAAAGGCCCGGGGCGGAACCCCGGGCCTTCGCTGTGTCGTAAGCGGGCGCTTAGGCCTGCTTGTTGCCGGGGGTCGGCGCGCCGGGCATCGGCGGCACCGGGACCGGCGGGACCTCGGGATCGTCCTCGTGCACCTCGACGATGCCGCGGCCGACGTGGCTGCGCGAACGGCTGTAGCCGAAGTAGACCGCCAGGCCGATCGCCGCCCAGATCACGAAGAGAATGATGCTCTTATGGTCGAGGCTGAAGAACAGATAGAGGCAGCCTGCGATCGCGATCGGCGCCGTGACGTAGATCAGCGGCGTGCGGAACGGGCGATGCCGGGTCGGGTCCTTGCGACGGATCACCATCACCGCGATCGACACCGCCGCGAAGGCGAACAGGGTGCCGGAGTTGGAGATGTTGGCCAGCTGGCCCACCGGGAAGAAGGCGGCGAAGAGCGCCACAGCCACGCCCGTGATGATGGTGATCACGTGGGGCGTGTTGAACTTCGGGTGGATCTTGGAGAACGCGGCCGGCAGCAGGCCGTCGCGGCTCATCACGAAGAAGATGCGGGTCTGGCCGAACATCATCATCAGGATGACCGAGGGCAGGGCCAGGCCGGCCGCAAGGCCGAGCAGGTTGCCGATCTGAGGCCAGCCGATCTGGCGCAGGGTCCAGGCGAGGGCTTCCTTGGAGCAGACCACCGCGTTGTCGCCGAGGGCGGCGCACTGGGCGGCCAGCTCGCGGCTGCCCGGGTCCAGCGGCTGTCCGCCGGCGCCGAACACCGGCTGGGCGCCCACGGTGCCGATCACGCCTGCCGCGACCAGCAGGTAGAAGATCGTGCAGATGCCAAGCGAGCCGATCAGGCCGATGGGCATGTTCCGCTGCGGATTCTTGGTCTCCTCGGCCGCCGTGGAGACGGCGTCAAAGCCCACGTACGCGAAGAAGATCGACGCCGCGGCCGCCGAGATGCCGCCGAAGCCAAGCGGCGCGAACGGCGAGAACTGCTCGCTGCGCATCACCGGCAGAGCCAGGACGATGAAGAGCGTCAGGGCCGCCACCTTGATGGCCACCAGGATCGCGTTGACCGTGGCGCTCTCCTTGGTGCCGATCACCAGCAGCCAGGTGACCAGGGCCGCGATCGCCATGGCCGGCAGGTTGATCATCCCGCCGTCGAAGGGCCCCAGCACCAGCGCCGAGGGTATGTCGATGTGGAAGGTGTGCTCGATCAGGCCGACCACATAGCCGGACCAGCCCACCGAAACGGCGCCTGCCGCCACGGCGTACTCGAGGATCAGCGCCCAGCCGACCATCCAGGCGATCAACTCGCCCATGACGGCGTAGGAGTAGGTGTAGGCCGAGCCGGAGACCGGCACCATGGAGGCCATTTCGGCGTAGCAGAGCGCGGCCACGGCGCAGACCACGCCGGCGATCACGAACGACAGCATCATGCCTGGGCCGGCCTTCTGGGCCGCCTCGGCCGTCAGAACGAAGATGCCGGTGCCGATAACGGCGCCGATGCCCAGCATGGTGAGCTGGAAGGCACCCAAGGAACGATGAAGCGATTTCTTTTCCGCGGTCGCCAGGATCGCGTCGAGCGGCTTAACACGCCACATATTCCCTCCGAGAGCGGCCCCCCAGGCCGCCGTAAAAAAGTTTCACGGACCGTGGCTTCATTGGGCGTGTTCGGTCAAGCGGCAAGGCTTGGCGGGGCTCGTTGTGCCCGCTAGAGCGCCCCCATGCTGCCCGTCCACGAAGCCCTGCCCGAACTTAAGGCGCAGCTCGCCTCCAAGCCGGCCTGTGTGCTGGTGGCTCCGCCCGGAGCCGGCAAGACCACGGTTGTACCTCTTGAGCTGCTGGCCGAATCCTGGCGCGGCGACGGGAAGATCGTGGTGCTGGAGCCCCGCCGTCTGGCGGCTCGCGCCGCCGCCGAACGCATGGCCGCCACCTTGGGCGAGCCGGTGGGCCAGACCGTGGGCTTTCGGGTGCGCATGCAGTCCCGCGTCTCGGCCGCCACGCGAATCGAGGTGGTCACCGAGGGCGTCTTTACCCGCATGATCCTGGACGATCCGGAGCTGCCCGGCGTTGCTTGCGTGATCTTCGACGAGTTCCACGAGCGCAGCCTGGACGCCGACCTCGGCCTGGCGCTCGCCAGGGACGCCCAAGGCGTTCTGCGCGAGGACCTGCGCCTCCTGGTCATGTCCGCGACCCTGGACGGCGCCGCCGTCGCGCGCCTGCTGGGCGATGCGCCGGTGGTGGAGAGCCAGGGACGCACCTTTCCGGTGGAAACCCGCTATCTCGGCCGCGACGATCGCGTGCGCTTGGAAGACCAGGTCGTCCGCGCCGTCGAAAAGGCTCTGGCGGAGGAGACGGGCTCCGTCCTCGTGTTCCTGCCGGGCCAAGGCGAAATCGCTCGCACGGCCGAGCGCCTGGCCGAGCGGTTGCGGCGAGCGGACGTGGACATCGCCCCTCTCTACGGTGCGCTGGATCCGAGGGACCAGGACCGCGCCATCAGCCCCGCGCCCGCCGGCCGGCGCAAGGTGGTTCTGGCTACCTCCATCGCCGAGACCAGCCTGACCATCCAGGGCGTCCGGGTGGTGATCGACTGCGGCTTGGCGCGCGTGCCCCGCTTCGATCCCGCCAGCGGCCTGACCCGGCTGACGACCGTGCGCGTCTCGCGCGCCGCCGCCGACCAGCGCCGCGGCCGCGCCGGCCGGGTCGAGCCCGGCGTCTGCTACCGGCTCTGGGACGAGGCCGAGACCCGCGCCTTGCCGGCTTACGGCGACCCGGAGATCCTCGACGCCGACCTCTCAGGCCTGGCTTTGGACCTCGCTCGGTGGGGCGCGCCGGACGCGGCGGGCTTGGCGTTTCTAGATCCGCCGCCCGCCGCCGCGTTCAGCGAGGCGCGTAGCCTGCTGACCCGCCTGGAAGCGACCACGGAGGAGGGCGTGCTCACGCCGCACGGCAAGGCGCTGTCCGAGGCGCCGCTGCCGCCGCGGCTCGGCCACATGTTGCTGAAAGCGGCGCAGACGGGGCAGGCGGAGCGCGCGGCGCGCATCGCCGCCCTGCTGAGCGAGCGAGGTCTGGGCGGCCGCGACGCCGATCTGCGCCACCGGCTGGAGGGTCTTGAGCGTGATCGCTCGCCCAGAGGCCGCGACGCCCGCGCCCTGGCCTCCCGCTGGGCCAAGCTGGCTGGCCGGGAAGGGACGGGCGAGCCGCTCTCTGACGGTCTCTTGCTGGCCTTCGCCTATCCCGAACGCATCGCCCGGGCCCGCGGCCCGCAAGGCGAGTTTCAGCTGGCGGGCGGGCGGGGCGCCTACCTCGAACCCACCGACGCCCTGGCCCGCGAGACCTGGCTGGCCGTCGCCGAACTCGGCGGCGGCGAGCGCCGCGACCGTATCCTTCTCGCCGCTCCGCTGGACGAGGCCGATCTGCTCGCCGCCTTCTCCGCCCAGTTCGAGACCGAGGACCGCCTGGAGGAAAGCGGCGGGGGCCGCCTTCGCGCCAAGCGCCTGACCCGCCTTGGCCGCCTCGTGGTGCGCGAGCAGGTGGACGACAATCCAGATCCCGCCCTTATCGCCGCCGCCCTGGCTGAGCGCGTCCGGCGCGAAGGGGTCCGCGTTCTTCCTTGGGGCGAGGCGGCGACCTCCCTGCGTGAGCGGGTCGCCTTCCTGCGCCGCTTCGACGACACCTGGCCCGACCTTGGGGACGCCGCCTTGCTGCAGTCCCTGGACGACTGGCTGACGCCTCTGCTGGCGGGCGTTCGCTCGCTGTCAGCCCTGAAGGCCGATGTTCTCGACGGCGCGCTGCGCACCCTGATCCCCTGGGAGCTGCAGCGCCAGATCGAGGCGCAGGCGCCTGCCCGCTGGACCGCGCCTACCGGCAACAGCTTCGCCATCGACTACGCCGCGGAGGGCGGCCCGCGGGTCGATGTCCGCGTCCAGGAGGTGTTCGGTCTGTCAGAGCATCCGGCCGTCGCGAACGGCCGCGCCCCGCTCACCCTGTCGTTGCTGTCCCCCGCGCACCGGCCGATTCAGACGACCAAGGACCTGCCGGGCTTCTGGAAGGGGTCGTGGAAGGATGTCCGCTCGGATATGCGCGGCCGTTATCCCAAGCACGTCTGGCCGGAAGATCCCGCGACCGCCGCGCCGACGGCGAGAGCCAAGCCGCGAGGGACCTAGAGCGCCGCGGCGTAGATCATGATCCCCGTGGCCACGGACAGGTTCAGGCTGTCGGCCCGTCCGCGCATGGGGATCTTCACGTTGACGTCGCACAGGGCCGCCATGTCCGGCGTCAGCCCGGACTGCTCGTTGCCCATCAGCACCAGCGCCGGCTTCCGATACTCGGCCGTGCGGTGGTCCTTGTCGGCCGAGAGCAGGGTGCCCACCACCGATCCCGGCCAGCCCGCACGCCAGGCCGCGAACTCCGCCTCGCTGGCCTGTACCAGCGGCACGGCGAAGATCGACCCCATGGTCGCCCGCACCGCTTCCACGGAATAGGGATCGCAGCACTCGCCCACCAGGATCACCCCGCCGCAGCCGGCCGCGTCGGCGGTGCGCACGATGGTCCCGAGGTTGCCCGGGTCGCGCACCCGATGCAGCGCCACCCAACAGGGCGCAATGTCCGGCTGGATCTCGGCCAGGGCGGTGAACCGCTGCTGGAAGACGCCGACCACCGCCTGTGGATTATCCCGTCGCGAGACCTTGGCCAGGATGTCGTGGGTGACCTCGATCACCTCGCCGCGCGCGCCTTGCGTGGCCTTGATCGCCTTTTGCAGCACCGGGTGGTCGGCGCCGTCCCGGCCGTACATCAGGATGCGCGGGGCGTGTCCGGTCTCGATGCCCTCGGTGACGTTCTTCAGCCCTTCGGCGACGAACAGGCCGGTCTCCTCGCGCTCCTTGCGCAGATGCAGGGCGCGGACAGCCTTGACCGTCGGGTTGCTCAGCGAGGTGACGGTGCGCGCGTTCACGACGCCCACCGGCCATAGAAGCTCATGCCGATCTCGCGTTCGCCGCTGTCTTCGGCCAGCGCCAGCTCGCCCCATTCGATGGTCCCGCCGCGTCCCTTGAGGGTCTCCGACAGCAGGCCGGCCAGCGCCGCGCCGCTGATCCGCTCGGCATAGGCGTTGAGGATCAGGAAGGAGGCGTTTTCCGAAAGAAGTTCGCCACATAGTCCGGCGAGTTCAGGCAGGTCTTCGAACAGGCGCCACACCTCGCCGCCTGGTCCGCGGCCGTACTTTGGCGGGTCCAGGATGATCCCGTCGTACTTCGATCCGCGCCGCACCTCGCGCTGGACGTACTTGCGAGCGTCCTCGGTGATCCAGCGGATCGGCCGGTCGGCCAGGCCGGACAGCTCGGCGTTTTCCCGCGCCCAGGCCACGGCCTTCTTGGAAGCGTCCACGTGGGTGACCGCGGCTCCAGCCGCCGCCATGGCCAGGCTCGCGACGCCGGTGTAGCCGAACAGGTTCAGCACCTTGGGCTGGCCGCCATGCGCCCGGATGCGCTCGGTAAGCCAGCTCCAGTTGGCCGCCTGCTCGGGGAAGAAGGCCAGGTGCCGGAAAGCCGTAAACCGCCCCTGGAACGTCACCTCGCCCCAGGAGAGCGGCCAGGTCTCGCGCGGCTTGCCGCGGAAGCGCCAGCGGCCGCTGTCCTCATCGTCGCCGGCCGCCGGGTCGAAAACCGCGTCGGCCTCGTCCCACACCTTTTGCGGCAGGCGCGGCGCCCACAGGCACTGCGGCTCCGGTCGCACGACCGTGAAGGGGCCGTAGCGTTCCAGCTTGCGGCCGCCGCCGCTGTCCAGCAGGGCGTAATCCTTCCAGGCCCGGGTGCGCATCACGCCGGGCGCGTCGGCCACGGCGGGCTTCTTGGCGCTCATGGCGCGGGGCTTACGCGTAACAGACGGGCCACGTCCAGCCCCGCCGGCGAACCCTTTTGCGATCAACAACTTGCAAGCAGCTGCGAATTCCGGCTCTGGTGCCGCTAGAATAACAACGAGAGGTCGTAGTGACTTCCGCAGGCACGGGAACGAAAGCCGGGGTGCGCCGCTCGGCGCGCAAGGCGAAGGGCGACGGCCACCTGCGCCGGGCCGAGATCCTTCATGCCGCAGAGCGCATCTTCATCGCCGAGGGCTACGAAGGCGCCACCATCCGGCGGATCGCCGACGAGGTGGGGGTGTCCTCCACCGCCCTCTACATGCACTTCCCGGACAAGCACGCGATCCTGCTGGAGATCTGCAACCAAGCTCTTCGCGAGATGCTGGAGCAGAACCGGGAACTGGCGGCCAAGCCGGTCGAGGCGGTGGCCCGGCTGCGCCTGATGCTGGAAGCCTACATGCGCTGGGGCTTCGCTCATCCGAACGCCTACCAGCTTGTCTATAGCGCCCCTCGTCCGCTATCGGCTGGCGCCTGGCCCGAGGACACGGTCGACCTGAGCACCCAATGCTACGAGAGCTTCGCAGGGGTGGTCCGCGAGATCGCCGCCGCCGGGCGCCTGCGCACCGGCACGGCCGATTCGGCGGCCCAGACCTTCTGGATGTCCTGCCACGGCGTCGTGGCCCTGCTGATCACGCGCCAGGGCTTCCCTTGGGCCGACCGGGAGGCGCTGATGTGCGTCACCCTCGACGCCCTCATGCACGGCCTGCTCGCCGACTGAGCGTCCTTGTGGCGCTCCTCGCGCTGGCCGTCTCCTCCGCTGCTCACGCCGCGCCGCGGGTGATGTCCCTCGACTCCTGCGCCGATCAGTTCGTCCTGGGCCTCAGCCCCCGCGAGGCCATCGTTGGACTGTCCAGCCGAGCCGACGACGCCGACTCGCGCCTGCGCCACCTCGCTCGCGGCTTGCCCATGCGACGGCTGGATCTGGAGAGCGCCCTGGCCGCTCGCCCGCAGGTCGTCATCCGCTACTGGGGCGGCGATCCGCGGCTGGTGCGAGCCTTGGAACAGCGGGGCGTGCGCGTGGTCACGATCGATGACGCCAGCGACTTCGAAGGCGTCCGGCGCAACATTCACAAGGCGGCCCATGGCCTCGGGCAGGATGCCAAGGGCGAAGCGCTGGTCCGGCAGATGGATGCGCGCCTAGCCCGGTCCGCCGGGGCCTGGCGCGGCGTTCGCGCCCTCTACCTCACCCCCGGCAATCTGACCGCCGGCTCCGGCACACTGGTCGACGCCATCCTGCGCGCCGCCGGTATGACCAACGCCGAGACGCGGCCGGGCTTTCAGGTGCTCTCGCTGGAAGGCCTTGCGATGGATCCGCCCGAGCGCGTGGTGCTGGGCTTCTTCGATACCTTCCAGCTCTCCGGCAGTTCGTGGGGGGAGGGGCGCCACCGCATCGTCCAGAACATCGTCCGAAAGCGCGCCGCCGCCAGCCTGCCGGGCGCGCTCCTCGGCTGTCCGGACTGGGGCGCGGCCGAAGCTGTCGAGCTCCTGGCCCGGAGCGCCCCGCGGTGAAGGACCTGCGCCTCAATCTGCTGCTGGCGGTGGTGCTGCTGATCCTGTGCGCGGCCGGTCTCCTGCTGGGCGAAGTCCAGCTGACCGGCGCCCAGTTCGCCCAGGCCCTGGCCGATCCCGCCTCCGGACCGGGCGTCGTGCTCTGGGAAGTGCGGGCCCCGCGCAGCGCCGCCGCCGTGGTGGTGGGTGCAGCGCTGGGTTTGGCCGGCGCGGTCATGCAAGGCCTGCTGCGCAATCCCCTGGCCGACCCGGGGGTCCTTGGCGTCTCCGGGGGCGCAGGCCTCGGCGCAGCGCTCGCCATCTCCGCCGGTCTTGCGGGCCTCGCCGGCGCGGTGGAAGCCGCCGCCTTGGCCGCCGCGCTGCTGGTCGGCCTGATGCTCACGGCGCTCGCCGCCCGCTTCCGCGAACCGGAGACCCTGATCCTCTTTGGCGTGGCTCTGTCCGCCTTCGCCGGCGCCCTGACCTCGCTGGTGTTCAACTTCTCGCCCTCGCCGGTCACCCTGGCGGAGGTCTTCTCCTGGCTGCTCGGCTCGGTGGCCAACCGCGACTGGGGCGACATCGGCCGGGGGCTCATCCCGATGACCATCGGCGCAGGGCTCTGCGTCTATGCGGCGCGAGGCTTGTTGATGCTGACCCTCGGTGACGAAGCGGCGGCGCTTTCCGGCCTGCCCATGGCGCGCCTGCGCGCTGCGGCGGTGGCCGGCGCCTCCCTGTTGACCGGCGCGGCGGTGGCGGTGGCTGGCATCGTCGGCTTTGTCGGTCTGGCGGCGCCCCACCTAGTGCGCGCCGGCGCCGGCGCGGATCCAGGCCGCGTGCTGGCGCCTTCCGCCCTAGCCGGCGCGGGTCTCCTAGTCCTGTCGGACCTTGCCGCCCGCCTGATCCCCACGGACCAGGAGCTGAAGCTCGGCGTGGTCACCGCCCTGTTCGGCGCGCCCTTGTTCGCCCTGATCGCCTGGCGCGCGGCGCGGAGCTGGCGCGGATGACCCCGGCCCTCGAACTTGCACAGGTGCAGGTCGGCCGCGACGGCCGCCCCGTTCTGCAGGATGTCTCGCTCCAGGCCCAAGCCGGCGAGGTGGTCGGCGTGGTCGGTGCGAACGGCGCCGGCAAGACCACCCTGTTGCGCGCAGCCCTCGGACTCGTCCGGCTGGACGGCGGCCACGCGCGCCTTGCGGGCGCCGATGTCCACAGCCTGTCGGAACTCCAGCGCGCCGCCCGCGCGGCTTATCTGCCGCAGGAGCGTCACCTCGGTTGGAACCTGCCGGCATGGCGCATCGCCAGCCTTGGCGCCCATCACCGCCCGCCGGCCGAGGCTCGCGCCCGCGCGTTCGAAGCCCTGGCCCGCGTCGGGCTCGAAGGTCTCGAACCGCGCGGAGTTCTGGAGATGAGCGGCGGCGAACGGGCGAGGGTGCTGCTGGCGCGCCTGCTGGTCGCCCAGGCGCCGCTTCTGATCGCCGACGAGCCGGCCGCCGGTCTCGACCCGGACGCTCAGCTTCTGGCGCTGGACCTTCTGCGCGAGGAGGCGACCCGTGGCGCAGCGGTTGTCCTCACCCTGCATGACCTCGGCCTCGCCGCCCGCGCCTGCGACCGCATCCTCGTCCTGCACCAGGGCCGCGTTCTCGCGGACGCCCCACCGCGGGACGCGCTCAGCCGCAAGGCTCTCGCGGCCGCCTTCAACCTCGACGGCGAACTGCAGCACACGGCTGCGGGCCCGGTCCTGGTCGCCACGCGCCGCAGCCGGTAGCTGCGCCCGGACTCGTCAGCTCGCCGTTTCGCTGGCCGCCGCCACGGTCGAGGCGGGGGGCGGATAGCCATAGGCGCCGCGCTGCAGGTCGCTGGACAGCGTGATCGGGGCCGAGCCGCCGTTCAGCTTGGCCCGGTAGACCTGCATCCCCTCCATCACGCGCATCACGTAGTTCCGGGTCTCCGAGAACGGGATGCACTCGATGAAGTCGATCGGGTCGCTGTTCCCCCCGCGGGGGTCGCCGCAGAAGCTGGACCACTGCACAGGGCGGCCGGGACCGGCGTTGTAGCCGGCGATCGCCATCACGTACGAGCCGGAGAACTGGCTCACCAGCTGCCCCAGGAAGCTTGAGCCGAGCCGCATGTTGTATTCCGGCTGGTCCAGCATGCTGGGCGAGTAGTCCACACCGATCTTGCGGGCGACGATCTGCGCCGTGGCCGGCATCAGCTGCATCATCCCGCGCGCGCCGACGCCTGAGCGGACCAGCGGATCAAAGCCGCTTTCCTGGCGGGTGATACCCAGCACCAGGGCCGGCTCCGGCCCGTTCGCCACCTGCGGCGGCGTGCGCAGCGGATAAGCGCGCTGGGGCAGGATGAAGCCGCGCTGGGCCGCCGCGCGGGCGACCTTCATGGAAAGATCCTGATTGCCGTAGCCCCGCGCCATGTCCACCAACAGCGCCTGGTCGGCCGCCGTGGGCACGATGTCGTCCAGCGCCAGCACGAAGACGTTGAACAGGTTCTTCTGCCCCACATCGTACAGCAGGCGCGCGGCCTGAACCGTGTCGCGGCCCTCGAACCGGGTGCGATCCGCCTGGGTCAGCACAGGGTCGGACCCCAGCACCAGGCGCTGGCCCAGCTTCTCACCGGCCAGCTGGCCATAGAAGGTGGTGTGGTGCTTGGCGGCGCTCTTGTAGTGCGCCTCTGCGGTGGCCTGGTCGCCCCGCGCCGCGGCCGTGCGGCCCAGCCAGTAGTAGGCCCGGGCCTTGGTGATCGGCGACTGGCCGATGCGCTCCAGCGCCTGGAAGTGGCGCGCCGCCCGCTCGGGATCCTTCAGCTTCGAAAGCGCTATCCAGCCAGCGTAGAACTCGGAATCGGCGGCGTCGGAGCCGCTGGTCAGGCCCGCATCCGCCGCCGCATAGGCCGCGCGCGCATCGCCGGCCCGCAGAGATGCGAGCACCAGCTGGTAGCGCTCGTCCCACACCTTCTCGGCGCCGTCGGAGCTCGTCACGTCCTTCGGGAAGTTGACCGCCAGGCCCGCCGCCATGGTGGTCAGGCCCTTCTTGCGCAGATAGGCCGCGCGCTCGAACGCGACGCCCGGGCTGTTGGACACCGAGGCGGGCAGGGCCGCCACCAGGTCGTTGGCGTTGGCCGCGCCGCTGCGCAGGGCGATCCGCGCAAAAGCGGCCTGCTGCTGGTCGGCCGGCAGCAAGGTGATCACGTCGCGCGCCGCTGGGCCCTGCGCGCCGTACAGCAGGGTGTCGGCCCGACGGATGTGATCCTCGGCCGTCAGCAGGTCGCCGAAGCGGGTCAGCATGGTGCGCTGGACATCGGCTTCGAAGCTCTTGTCGCGCCACCAGGTACGGATCAGCTTCTTGGCGTTGTCGATCTCGCCGAGCGCCCGATAGGCGTCGGCCTTGGCCATCGCGCCCTGCGCCGTCGCCGGATCGCGATCGCCGAACCAGTCGAGGATCTGCCGCGGGGTCTTGCCCGAGGTCAGCACCAGCTTCTCGGCCACCGCCGTTCGGCGCGAGGCGCGCGGCCAGTCGGTCAGCTCGCGACGGGCGCGATCCACCTCGAAGAAGCCCAGCGATTCGCCGGCCGCATCCACCAGGGCCCAGTTGGCCGTCTTGCGCGCCACCGGATCATTCAGCAGGGCGATGGCGTTACGGGCGCCGGTGACGTCCCCACGACGCGCGGCTTCCAGCGCGGTGCGGAAGGTCGTCAGGTCGCTCTCCGACAGGGGCCGGCGCACCGTCTGGTGGTCGGCCGCCGGCGGCGGCGTGCTCGCGGCAGGCGCGAGCAGTTCGCCGATCGGGTCGGCGGGCTGGGCATGCGCGGCCACGCTGGCCAGCACGACAGCTGCGGAAATCAGGAAAGCTTTGCGGGCCATGACTGTTACGAACGCCCCCGGGAGTCTCGCCACGTACATAGGGAGATTGCGGGTGTTACCCACGCCCCATATTGTCGCGGCCAATCTGAACGCCGAACAACAGAGAAGCGGCCGGTTCACGGCCTTGTGCACATATGTCCGAGATTATGTTTAAGGGCGTCTTTCCGGCGCTCGTGACCCCGTTCCGCAACGGACAGGTCGACGAGGAGGCTTTCGTGGCCCTTGTCGAGCGCCAGATCGCGGGCGGCGTTCACGGCCTGGTGCCCGTCGGCACCACCGGCGAGACCGCCACCCTCAGCCACGAGGAACACCGCCGGGTCGTCGAGCTTTGCGTCCAGACCGCGGCTGGCCGCGTGCCGGTGATCGCCGGGGCCGGCTCCAACTCCACCGACGAGGCGATCGAGCTCGTCCGCCACGCCAAGGAAATCGGCGCCGACGCCGCCTTGGTGGTCACGCCCTACTACAACCGCCCCAGCCAGGAAGGCCTCTACGCCCACTACGCCGCCATCAACGAGGCGGTGCAGCTGCCGGTGCTGGTCTACAACGTGCCGGGCCGCACGGGCATCGACATCTCCAACGAAGTCCTGGCGCGTCTTTCGAAGCTGCCGAACATCATCGGGATCAAGGACGCGACGGGCGACCTGGTCCGCGCCAGCTTCCAGCGCCTGATGTGCGGTCCGGAGTGGGTGATGCTTTCGGGCGATGATCCCAGCGGCCTGGGCTACATCGCCCACGGCGGCCATGGCTGCATCTCGGTCACCGCCAATGTGGCGCCGGACCAGTGCGCCGCCTTCTACAACGCCCTGCTGGCCGGCGACTTCCCCGCCGCCCTTCAGCTGCAGGACACCCTGGTTCGGCTGCACCGGGCGCTGTTCACCGACGCCTCGCCGTCCCCGACCAAGTACGCCCTGGCCCATCTTGGCCTGTGCGCCGAGGACGTGCGCCTGCCCATCGTCCCCGCCTCCGAGGCCTCGCGCGTCGAAGTTCTGGCGGCCATGCGGGACGCCGGTGTGATCTGATGTCGAACAAGCTGATCGCCGAGAACCGGCGGGCGCGGTTCGACTATTTCCTTGAGGACTTCATCGAGGCCGGTCTCGCCCTGACCGGCTCGGAGGTGAAGTCGTTGCGGAACGGCCGGGCCAACATCGCCGAAAGCTATGCGGCCGTGGAAGGCGACGAGATCGTGCTGATCAACGCCGACATCCCGCCCTATCCGCAGGCCGGCAAGTTCTTCAACCACGAGCCTCGCCGCCCGCGGAAGCTCCTCCTGCACCGCAAGCAGATCGACAAGCTGATCGGCGCGGTTCAGCGGGAAGGGCGCACGATCATCCCGGTGAAGCTCTTCTGGAACGAGAAGGGCCTCGCCAAGCTCGAGATCGCCTTGGCCAAGGGCAAGAAGATCCACGACAAGCGCGAAACCGCCGCCGAGCGGGACTGGCAGCGGGACAAGGCTCGGCTGTTGCGCGACAAGGGGTGATGCGCCTCGACGTGGACGTCGAAGGTGTGGAGCGGGCCACCGTCTCGGGCGTGGCCCCTTCCGAAGTCGTCGAGATCGACGGCTGGCTGGTTCCGCTCGACGCCGGCGCCATCGGCCGCGCCAAGAGCGCCGTGCCGCTCCGTCACGACCTAGGCGCCGCCGCACTCGACGAGATCGAGGCCGCCTATCGCTCGCGTGGCCTGGAGCCCGCCTTCCGCATCGCCGACCTTCCTGGTCTGGCCGACCTGCGCGCGGCGCTCGCCCGCCGCGGCTACGCGCCCACCAAGCCCACGGTCGTGAAGATCGGAAACCTCGATCGGCTAGCCGCCTTGTCGCGCGGCGCCGCCGAGGTGCTGGATCGACCTGACGCGGGCTGGGCGTCCGTGTTCACCGGCGAAGGCTTCGATCCCGCCGACGGCGCCAGCCGCGTGTCCAGTCTCAGCCGCTCGCCCGGCGCACTCTATGGCTGCGTTCGAGAGGGCAGCCGCACTGTCGCTGTGGGTGTCGCCAGCCTGGAAGACGCCTGGACCGGCCTGCACGGCCTTCGCACGGCCGTGGCGCATCGTGGTCGCGGACACGCCGCAGCGGTCATGTCCGCCCTCGCCAGCGCCGCGCGAGACCGCGCGGCCCAAAGCATCTTCCTGCAGGTCGAAGCCGCCAATCCGGCCCGAAACCTCTACCGCCGCGCCGGCTTCGAGTTCGCCTGGCTCTACGAGTACTGGGTCCGGACCTGATTTAGGGGCGTGGGGACGCGTCGGCTTCCGTGACGTTCCGGACTTTGCCGTCTTCCATGCCGACGATCAGGGTGCGGTAACGGTCCGTCCCGTCATCGTTTCTCCCTGGATCTAAGCGCATCCTGATGTTCAGGCCGAGGCTGTCTCGGTAGCACCGCACCTGCCAATCATCCAGGTAGCCACCCACCCGAGTAAGCGCCGCGTTTATGCGCGCCAGGTCTTCCGTGGTCGCTGGCGAGCCGTCCTCCGAAAGCGCGTTCACGGAGAGCTTGGTTCGGAACTCAAGCAGCGTGACCTCCAGCTTGTGCCCGTTGCACATGAAGGTGGAGCGGTGCGTGACGGAACTCGCCGGACCCTCATGGTACAAGGGAACAGGCGGGACCGGGGGCGGCGGAGGTTCGAAGAACACGGCGGCTCTCCTTTCTTGGCGCGTCTAGCCGACCAGCTCGCGCGCCCGCTCGAACACCGCCCGGAACATCTCCGGCGTCAGGCGGCCGGTGTTCGTGTTGAGCCGCGAGCAGTGATAGCTGTTCAGCACCACATAGGGTCCGGCCTGAAACTCCGACCCGTGGCCGGCGATCCCGGCCGATGCCTTGAGGCCCAACGCCCGCAGGATGTTGCGCCGGGACACGTCGCCCAGCGTCACGATCACCTTCAGCCGGGGCAGGGCGGCCAGCCTGGCCTGCAGGAACGGCCGACAGTTGGCCTCTTCCACCGTCTCCGGCTTGTTGCCGGGCGGGGCGCAGCGCACCGCATTGGTGATCATGCAGTCGACCAGCCGCAGGTCATCCTCGCCGTTCGGATCGTAGAAGCCGGTGGCGAAACCAGTGGCGATCAGCGTCTCGTAGAGCAGGATGCCCGCATGGTCGCCGGTGAACGGCCGGCCGGTGCGGTTCGCGCCCGTGCGTCCCGGCGCAAGGCCGGCCACCAGGAGCCTTGCCTCGTCATCTCCGAATGAAGGGGCCGGGCCGTTGAACCAAGTCGGATTGGCGGCCGCATTGGCGGCGCGATAGGCCACCAGCCGCGGGCAGATCGGGCAGTCGCGCGGCGGGTCCGGGCTGACGGCCGGCGGGGCGGCGACATCAAGCATCGGCGGCCTCGTCGGCTTCGTCGTTGGGCAGGGTGGCGCGGGTTTCCTGGATGTAGCGCGGCAGGCGCGCGGGCCGGCCGATGATGTCGGCCAGGTCGTTCAGGTCCACGAAGTTGTCCGCCTGCCGGCGCAGCTCGTCTGACGCCATGGCCGGCTGGGTCTTGACGGTGGACACCACCGTCACCCGCGCGCCCTTGCGCTGCACCGCCTCCACGGCCCGCCGGAAGTCGCCGTCGCCGCTGAACAGCACCAGGTGGTCGCAGGCTTCCGCCATCTCCATCATGTCGACGGCGATCTCGACGTCCATGTCGCCGCGCCAGCGCTTGCGGCCTTGGCTGTCGACGTATTCGCGCGCCGACTTCGTCACCAGTCGGTAGCCGTTGTAGTCCAGCCAGTCGACGAGCGGCCGGATGGGCGAATACTCCTCGTTCTCCACCAGGGCCGTGTAGTAGTACGCCCGCACGAGCACGCCGCGCTTCTTGAACTCGTCCAGCAGCTTCCGGTAGTCGATGTCGAAGCCCAGGCCCTTGGCGGCCGAGTAGAGGTTGGCGCCGTCGATAAAGAGCGCCAGCCGGTCCGTGGGGTAAAAGGTCATCCGCTTGAAAATCCTGGACGCCGAAGAGCTGGACCAGGCTGTGGTCATCGCCCTCGGCAGCAATATCGCCGGCGGGTTCGCCTCTTCTGAGGCCCTCCTTGAGGCGGCCCTCGAGCGCTTTCCGCCGGCCGGTTTGAAATTAAGGGCCCGGTCGTCCTGGTGGCGGTCGGCCGCCTGGCCTGACCCGGCCGGGCCTGAGTATCGCAACGGAATCGCCCTTGTCGAGGCGGACCAGGGGCCGCAGGCCGTGCTGCGGAGCCTCCTGGCGATCGAGGCGGAACTTGGCCGTGAACGGAGCGTCCGCAACGCCGCCCGCACGCTAGATCTCGACCTGATCGCCCACGGCCGCACTGTGCTGGATGCGCCCGGCCTCACCCTGCCGCATCCCCGTGCGCACCAGCGCCGGTTCGTCATGGGCCCGCTGGCGCAGGTCGCGCCGGGGTGGCGCCATCCCGTGCTGAACCGCACCGCCGAAGAGCTCGCCGCCGCGGCGTCCGTCGGCCGCGACGCTGAGCCTGTCTGATGGAGGAGGCGTCCAGCCGGATCGTCTTCCTTGTCGCCCTTGGCGCGGCCTCGCTGATGGGCCTGGCGGTGACGCGCTGGGGCCGGCGCGGCGCGCTGGTCGGCTATCTGGTCGGCCTGGTCGTCTGCCTGCTCGCCTGGACGACGGCCGTGTTCTTCAGCACCCGCCTGTCCGGCTCCGCCCCTGACGCGCTCGGCCCGGCCCTGGGACGCAGCCTCGCCGCAGTGGTCGTCCTCAGCGGGCTCTGGCTTGTGGTCGCGTCCTGCGGTGTGGTGGCCGGCGCGCTCGCCCGGCTGGTGGTGCGCCGCAGGCGCGCCCGCCGCCATAGCCCGCCGATACGCTCGCCAGAGCCGCAGCCCCGCCGCAGCCGGGGCCCGGGCCCCCGTCGCCGCTGACGGCAAGGCCATTGAGCCCGGCGCCAAAGGCTGGGAAGCTGCGCCTCAAGAACAGGGCAAGGGAGGGCGAAGGATGAGCGCCATGACGCGACTGTGGGCTGCGGGCGCCTTGGCGGGCTTGCTGGCCGGCTCCGCCCAGGCCGATCCACTGGCGCTGCTCGATCGCAACGGCGCGTTCGTCTCCGTCGAGCCCTACGGACCGAACATCGTCCGGGTCACCATCAGCGACCAGAAGGACCTGGCCCTGGCGAGCCCCGGCCCCGGTTTCCTGGGCGCCAGCGCAGCCGCGGGCTGGACGCACCAGGCCGGCGCCTCTGGCGACGTGTTCCGCTCAGGCGCCCTTTCAGTGGAAGTCTCGCCCCAGCCCCGCCGCGGCCCGCCGAGCCAGATGGAGCGCTACTTCGCCTCCGCCCTGCCGCCGGTGTCGGTCACCTTCCGGCGAGGCGACGGTGAAGTGCTGACCCGCATGAACGGCTGGGATCTCGCGCCCCACACCGTCAACGGCGAAAAGACCTTCAAGGCCGGCGCCAGCTTCAGCGTTGCCCCGAACGAGCACTTCTACGGCCTGGGTCAGAACCAGGAAGGCATCCTCGACCACCGCGGCCGGACCATCGACTGCCGGCACAACTACGACGCCCCTGCGGGCGAGACCGTCTGCGTGCCCTTCCTGGTGACCAATCGCGGCTATGGCGTGCTTTGGGACAACCCGTCCCAGACCACCATCTCGGCGGCGGTGAACGGCTCCACTCGTTGGACCTCGAACGTGGGCGAGCGGGTCTCCTTCTTCGTGATCGCCGGCGCCACCTCGGACGAGATCTACGCCGGCTACCGCAAGCTGACGGGCGTCACGCCCCTGCCGCCCAAGGCCGCCTTCGGCCTGATCCAGAGCCGGGCCCGCTACGAGAACCAGCAACAGGTGCTCGACGTGGCCGAAGGCTACCGCAGCCGCGGCTACCCCCTCGATGTGATGGTGGTGGACTGGTTCCACTGGACCCGCATGGGCCAGATGGACATCAACCCGGTGGACTGGCCCGACCCGGCCGGCATGAACCGCCAGCTGCACGCCAACGGCCTGCACAGCATCATCAGCGTCTGGCCGCGGTATGAGCCGGAAGGCCGCTACTTCAACTATCTCGCTTCCAAGGGCTGGTTCCTGAAGGACGCCGACGGCAAGCCGGTGGATGGCCTGCCGGTGCGCAACGATCGCGCCGGCGCGCTGCTCGACACTACCAACCCTGAGGCCCGCGCCTGGTTCTGGGAAAAGATCCGCGACAACATTGCGTCCCAGGGCTTCGACTGGTTCTGGCTGGACGAGACCGAACCGGACCTGGTGCCCTCCGGCTACTTCTACAGCGTCGGCTCGGGCGACCGGTTCTACAACCTCTATCCCCTGGTCCATCCGCAAAGCGTGGCTGAAGGCTCGCGCCGCGACCGGCCGAACTTCCGCAACCTGATCCTGGCCCGCGCCGCCTACACCGGCGCCCAGCGCCACGGCTCGCTGTTCTGGTCCTCGGACATTCAGTCCACTTGGGAAGCCCTTCGCCGGCAGGTGCCCACCGGCCTCAACTTCACCGCCTCGGGCTTCGCCTACTGGGGCAACGACATCGGCGGCTGGCAAAGCCTGCCCGCCGAACACAAGGCCGAGCGTCCGCTGCTGGTCGACCCGTCCGACGCCCGCGAGTCGGTCGGCGGCTACGAGGACTATCCCGAGCTGTTCGTCCGCTGGTTCCAGTACGGGACTTTCACGCCCACCCTGCGCATCCACGGCCTGCGCAAGCACTCGGAGGTTTGGTCCTACGGCAAGGACGCCGAGGCCCATCTCGCGCGCTTCCTGAAGCTCCGCTACGAGCTGATCCCCTACCTCTATTCCCTCGGCAAGCAGACCTACGACACCGGCGCGCCCTTCATGCGCGCGCTTTGGATGGACTTCCCCAACGATCCGACGGTGGCGAACATCGGCGACGCCTACATGCTGGGCCCGGCCTTTCTGGTGGCGCCGGTGACGGAGCAGGGGGTCACCAGCCGCAAGGTCTATCTGCCCGCCGGAACCGACTGGTACGACTTCTGGACCGGGACCAAGGCGGCCGGCGGCCAGTGGATCGACGCCGCCGCGCCCATCGACCGGATTCCGGTCTTCGTACGCGCCGGCTCGATCCTGCCGATCGGCGCGCCCGTGCCCAACACCATGACCCCGCAGAAGATCGCGGCGATCCGCGTCTACCCGGGCCGGAACGCCCGGTTCGCGCTCTACGACGATGACGGCGTGACCAACGACTACGAGAAGGGCCGTGGCCGCACCGCCGTCCTGTCCTGGGACGACGCCGCCGGCCGGCTCAGCGTGTCCGGCGACAAGGCGCTCGCCGGCGATCCCGCCCGGCTGCTTCAGGTCGTCGGCAGGTAGTCCGCGCCCCAAGCGCAACCAGAGGACGTCGCCGCGCGCTTCCATTTCAGGAGGCCGCGGCGATGGCGGTGAGACCAGCAAAGACGACGGCCCGCGCGCTTGACGGGCGGCTGGCCGGCGCTCCGCCCGGATGGGTGAACCGCTTCGGCGGCAAGCTCGTGCTCGTCCTGCTCGATAACAAATACACCCCCTCCATCAAGAAGGGCCGCAGCCTCTGGGGACTGCACGACCCGCTGACCTATCGGCCGAGCGACGCCGAGCACACCATCACCGTGCCCAAAGGTTTCGTCACCGACCTGGCTTCGATCCCACGCTGGGCCTGGACGCTGGTGCCGCCGGACGGGCCCTGGGTGAAAGGCGCCGTGATCCACGACTTCCTCTACGCCACCCGCGGGACCGGAGCCTGGAAGCGCCAGCCGGCCGGCAACACACGCGAGGCGCCCTACACCCGCGCGGAAGCCGACTGGATCTTGCGCGACGCGCTGGAGAACCGTGGCGTCGACGTCCTGCGCCGCAACGTCATCTGGCTCGCCGTGCGCCTCGGCGGCGGCCGCGGCTGGGGCCACGACGACAGCCGTCAGCCTCGACAGAAACCCGCCGCCGGGCGAGCCTGAGCACCGTCCTGTTGATCAGCTTTCGGGCGACTGCAGCCCGCGCAGGTCGAAGCTGTCGACGAACGCCGCCAACGCCACGGCGCTCGGCCCGCACTGGGCGTCCACGCAGCGCCGACTGAACCTGACGAAGCTTGCGCCGCGGCCATAGGCGACCGTGGCCGCGCCGTAGCTGCGGTGCGCCGGATCGCGCGGATCATCCCAGCGGATGCCGCATTGCGTCGCGGTCAGGCCGGCCTGCATCGGGTTCGGACTTGTGAAGGCCGGCACGCACTGGCTTCGGTCCACCTGCGCCAGGCTCTGGTTGATCTGGCTGGCGATGCGGGTGAGCGCCTGGGGATCCTTCTTGCGGAGCTGCGGCGCGTTCACCTCCAGCGAGATCTCCACCTGCGTCAGGTCGGCTGATGGCGTGCAGTCGTATTCCGCCATCAGCCCCCGGGCGAAGCTGTCCGGCCGGCCCGACTTGTCCGTGAGCGGTGCAACGAAGCTGAGGCGGCAGCCCTTGTGGACGCGAGGCAGGCGGACGCCGCTTCGCGGGTGGAAGACGGCGTCCGGCTCTTCCAGGATCTGGGTCTCGCTGGACCCCTTGCCGGCGACCACCGCCTTGCCGCCTTCCGGCAAGCTGAAGGTGGGCGCGGTCACCAGCGCTCCACCGGGGCCCTGCACGGTCGGAAAGGGCGCCGGCTTGGGCTGCGACGACGCGGCAAGCATCAGCATCAGGGCGAGGGCGGCAGGCATCACATCAACTCGGGGCAGGGGAGGCAGCCCGGTCCATGACAGGCTTTTTGAGCGCCCGCTCGACGACACAACGCCGCAAACGGAAGGCGCCTCAAGCGTTTGCGGCGTTGCACAAAGAGGGCCGAACCTCTATTTTCCCCGGTTCTATCTCCCGTCCGAGGACTCCATGGCTCGCGTCACCGTCGAAGATTGCATCGAAAAAGTCCCCAACCGCTTCGGCCTCGTGCTGCTGGCGGCGCATCGCGCTCGCGCGATTTCGGCGGGCTCCGCGCTCCTCGTCGACCGTGACAACGACAAGAACCCCGTCGTCTCCCTGCGCGAAATCGCCGACGACGTGGTGGATCCGGAAGAACTGCGCGAGAACCTGATCGGCACCCTGCAGCGCGTCGACGAGCGCTCGGAAGCCGAGGAAGAGGCCGAGACCCTGGCCCTGCTGGCCGACCCGACTCACATGCAGATGAGCGAGCTCGAGCTGGTTCGCGCGCTGCAAAGCGACCGCGATGGCGGTCAGGAGGAGCGGTACTGAGCCCGGAAGGCGCAGAACCCCTCACGATCCCGGCGCCGTCCGAACCCGTCGCCGCCCCGCAGGACGCCTCGAATCCGGCGGCCCCCGAGACCTCGGGGGCGCAGCCGCCTCCAGCCCCTTCGCCGCCCGTTTCCGCCCAAAGCGCAGCGGCGGTGAAGCGGCCGCGCTTCCTGCGCCAGTTCGAACTCATCGACAAAGTCCGGTCGTACGATCCGACCGCGGACGAGGCGTTGCTGAACCGCGCCTACGTCTACGCCATGCGCATGCACGGGGCCCAGAAGCGGGCCTCCGGCGACCCATACTTCGCCCACCCCATCGAGGTGGCGGGCATCCTCACCGACTACCGCCTCGACACGGCCACCATCGTCACCGCGCTGCTGCATGACGTCATCGAGGACACGCCGGTCAGCCGCGCCGACATCGACGAGCTGTTCGGCCCCGAGATCGGCGAACTCGTCGAGGGCGTCACCAAGCTCTCCAAACTCGAGCTTTCCTCCGAGCACCTCCGCCAGGCCGAAAACCTGCGTAAGTTCATCCTGGCGATCTCCAAGGATGTGCGGGTGCTGATGGTCAAGCTGGCCGACCGCCTGCACAACATGCGGACGCTCCACTTCATCAAGAGCCCCGCCAAGCGCGAGCGCATCGCCCGCGAAACTCTCGACATCTACGCGCCGCTGGCCCGCAACATCGGCATGCAGCGCATCTGCGCCGAGCTGGAGGAGATCGCTTTCGAGCATCTCAATCCGGTCGCCCGCGACGCCATCATTCGCAGGCTGGAAGTGCTGCGCGAGAAGCAAGGTCCGGCGGTCAGCCTCGTCTCCAGTGAAGTCGCCAACCGGCTGGACGCCTCCGGCATTCCGGCCCGCGTCTTCGGGCGTGAGAAGCATCCCTTCTCGATCTGGCGCAAGCTCCAGCGCAAGTCGATCGGCTTTTCCCAACTGTCCGACATCTACGCCTTCCGGGTGATCGTCGACAGCGACGACGACTGCTACCGCGCCCTGGGCGTGGTCCACCGCGCCTGGCCCAGCGTGCCTGAACGGTTCAAGGACTTCATCTCCACGCCCAAGCGGAACAACTACCGCTCGCTGCACACCACGGTGGTGGGGCCGAAAGGCATGCGGATCGAGATGCAGATCCGCACCGAATACATGGACCGGGTGGCCGAGGAGGGCGTCGCCGCCCACTGGCGCTACAAGAACGAGTCCTACGGCTTCGACGCCGAACACCAGAAGGAAGCCGGCGGCCGCGATCCGCTGGTCAATCTGCGCCACCTCGTCCAGGTGCTGGAGCACGGCGGCGATGTCGAAGAGCTGGTCGAGCACGCCAAGCTCGAGATGTACCTGGACCAGGTGTTCGTCTTCACGCCCAAGGGCCAGCTGGTCAGCTTGCCCCGGGGCGGCATGCCGCTCGACTTCGCCTACGCCCTGCACACCGACATCGGCGACACCTGCATCGGGGTGAAGATCAACGGCGAGCTGAAGCCGCTGCGCACGCCCCTGCAGAACGGCGACGTGGTGGAGGTCATCCGTGGCGGCAAGCCGGTGGTGCCGCCCGACTGGCGCTCGCTCACCGTCACCGGCCGCGCCCGGTCGGCCATTCGCCGGCACATCCGCCAGACGGAGAAGGAAGAGTTCACTCGCCTGGGCCGCGCCGCCATCGACCAGATCTTTGCGGCGGCCGAGAAGTCCCGCAAGGACGTCTCCCTTCGGCCGGCCCTGGATCGGTTCGCCACGCCCGGCGAGGACGACCTCTACGAAGCCGTCGGCCGTGGTCGCGTCTCGCCCGCCCAGGTGCTGGACGCCATCTTCCCGGGCCTCAAGGCGGTGGAGCGTGATGTCGCCGCTCGCCATCGGATCGAAGGCGGGGAGGGCGCCCGCCTCTATGTGCGCGGCAGCGGCCTGACGCCGGGCGTGTCCATCCACTTCGGCCAGTGCTGCTCGCCGGTGCCGGGCGACCGCATCGTCGGCATCCTGGAAAGCGACGGCCGCGGCCTGACGGTCCACACCATCGACTGCGAGCGGCTCGAGGCCTTCGAGGAGAACGAGGAGCTCTGGCGCGACCTGCAGTGGACGCCGGACGCTGAACGCAACTCCATCGCCCGCGCCAGGCTTCGCGCCACCATTCGCAATGCGGTGGGCGTCCTGGGACAGGTCTGCACCATCATCGGCGAGGCGGGCGGCAACATCGTCGGCCTTCGCATGCACCACCGGCAAAGCGACTTCTTCGACGTCGACTTCGACGTGGACGTCAACGACGCCCGCCACCTGACCCACATCGCGGCGGCTTTGCGAGCCAACCCCAGCGTCGAGACGGTTGACCGGGCCAAGGCCTGAGCGGTGGTCAGCCGGGCCGCAGCGGCCCCAAATCCTGCAACTCGAGCAACTCGTCGACCACAACCAGCCCGGGCCACAGGCCCATGTGGCCGTAGCCCTGAAGCGGCGGGCGGTTCATGTCCTCCGCGCTCCGGCCAATCAGCACCACGCGATAGGCGTGCTCCTCTTTGGGCGGCGCGCCTTTCCAGGCGATCAGTGGCTCCTCGTGGCGGAACCAGACGCGAGCCTCGCCCCGTGCGTCGGCGAGAGAGGTTGCGCCCTCATAGAAGGCCGATCCTTCAAAGGTGTTCAGCCAAACGCCTTCCATCCGGCGCGGCGGTGCAAGCCGCCGGCATCGCCGGTCGCCGATAAACTCGACGCCGCCATCTGGCGTAGGCTGGAAGCACGAGCGCCCATCTGGGGTCTGTGGATCCAGAAGCAGTTGCAGCAACAAAAGGCTGAGCATGACCGGCTCCGTCAGCGTCTGATCCCATCAAGCCCCGGCTACAGCATGATCCTAGCCGCACTAGCCGCAGAACAACGTTCATCGAGCGAGAATCGGCGCCTGATCAGCTTTTAAGCAGATGCGTATTCCGCATGCAGTTGCCCACGTCGGCTTCTGTGCGTCCACGTCAAATTGACTGAGCCGTGTGCAGTGGGCCTGAAATCATCTGCATTGAATTCATGCAATCCAGCGCCTTCATCTGCTTAAGTGCGGAAAAGAACGAAGTGCCGAATTCTGCATCGAAAAGCTGGCGGAACCAGCAGCGTGCGCCTATACTTTCCTCAAGCATCGGTTTCCCGTCGATCGCGCGTACATTTGATTTGACGGGACCGGGTCAAGCATTCGGCGCCGCAGCAAGGCGCCCAAACTTAGGGAAGCACGCCATGAAGATCCTCGGTCTCATCGCCGCCGCCGCCGTCATCGCCGCCCCCGCCGCGGCGTTCGCAGACGAGCCGGTCGTCACCACCAGCATCGCCGTCAGCAAGGCCGGCCTGGACCTGTCCAGCGAGCGCGACGCCGCCCGTCTGCTGGTCCGGCTCGACCGCGCGGCCCTCAGCGCCTGCGGCGCCTCGACCTTCAGCGTCCGTGAAGTGCAGGCCGCCACCCGCGGCTCCGAGTGCTACCAGCAGAGCATGGATCAGGCCGTGGCCAGCCTGAACTCGCCGACCGTGAACGCCGTCTATCGTGAGCGTGCGCCCATGCGCATGGCTTCCAACTAACCACTGCCGCCAGCGGGAGCGCGGCCATCAGAAGCCGCGCCCCGCTTCCGCGCCCATCGCAAGTCCCAGCGCCAGCCCATCGGCTGGCGTTTCCGATTCCGGCCGCCGGGTGATGCGGCCCGCAGGCGCTCTCTGGCGAGCCGCAAAGAACCGTGGTCAGTTAGCGCTAACAAGAAGATCGGGAGGACTTCCGCCATGACCCAGCCGCTCCGTTTCGGCGTGAACCGCCGCGTCCTCATGCTGGCCGCCGGCGCGACCTTGGCCGCGCCCGCCGTGCTGCGCGCGCAAGGGGCGGCGGAAGACGTGGTCGTGACCACCGACCTGGGGCGGCTGCGCGGGCAGCGGCAGAACGGCGTCGATGTCTTCAAGGGCGTGCCCTACGGCGCGCCCGTCTCGGGCGAGGGCCGCTTCAAGCCGGCCCGGCCCGCCGAGCCGTGGACGGGCGTGCGCGACGCCCTGCGGCTGGGCACGCCGGCCATGCAGGACGCCAGCACCGTCTACGGCTTGAACGAGCCCGCGCCGGGCGAAGACTGCCTCTACCTCAACGTCTGGGCGCCCGCTGGCGGCGGGCGCGGCAAGCCGGTGATGTTCTACTGCCACGGCGGCGGCTACACGACCGGCTCGGGCGGCAGCACCAGCCAGGACGGCGCCAACATCGCCCGTCAGTACGACGTGGTGGTGGTCTCCACCAATCACCGCCTGGGCCTTCTGGGCTACATCGACCTGTCGGAACTGGGCGGCCCCGCCTACCAGGGCAACCAGGGCCTGTCGGACATCGCCCTTGGCCTGCAGTGGGTGAAGCGCAACATCGCCGCCTTCGGGGGCGACCCGAACAACGTCCTGCTGTTCGGCGAGAGCGGCGGCGGGGCCAAGACCTCCTGCCTCTACGCCATGCCCACGGTCGCGCCCTTGTTCCACAAGGCGGCGATCCAGAGCGGGCCCACCCTGCGCGTTCAGACCCGCCAGCAGGCCGCCGCCACCACCCGCAAGCTGCTGGAGGTGCTGAACATCGCCCCGGCCGACTGGCGTCGCCTCCACGAGATCCCCGCCGCCGACTTCCTGAAGGCCCAGCAGCTGCTCCAGCAGCGCAACGGCCCGGACCCCGCGCCCGGCTGGTCCGGCATCACCGACGTGCGGCCCGGCGTCTGGGGCCCGGTGGTGGACGGCAAGCTCCTGCCGCGCCAGCCGTTCCAGCCCGACGCGCCGGCCACCGCCCGCGACAAGCCGCTGATGGTCGGCTTCCTCGACGAAGAAGCCTCGTTCTTCGCTTGGGCCGGCAAGGATGTGGCCGCCTACAGCCTGACCGAAGCGGGCCTGCGCCAGCGGCTCGCCGACCTCGGGCCCGATCTCGACGAGGTGCTGCGCACCTATCGCGCCGACCGGCCGGGCGCCACGCCCACCGACCTCTTCTTCGCCATCCAGACCGCCCGCAGCTTCGGCCTGGGCTCCATCCGGATCGCCGAGCTGAAAGCCTCGCAGGGCGCAGCGCCGGTGTTCTTCTACAACCTGGCCTACCGCTCCAACCGCCGGCTGGAGGGCGCGGCGCGCGACGTGGGCGCCATGCACGCCATCGACATCCCGATCGTCTTCGATAACGTGGCCAGCGGCGACACCCTGGCCGGCAACCGTCCGGACGTCGGCGCCGTCGCCGACAACATGAGCGAGATGTTCGCCACCTTCGCGCGCACCGGGCAGCCGTCCGCCAAGGGGCAGCCGGCCTGGCCGGCCTACGATCTGAAGACCCGCGCCACCATGGTCATTGACGCCCAGTGCCAGGTGGTCCCCGACCGTTTCGGCGCTGAGCGCAAGCTCTGGGGCCGCGTGGATCCGCTCGGCCGGCGCGCCTGACGCGGCTTGAGCCGGCGCCTTCCGCGCCGGCTCGAACGGCGCTATTCGCTCAGGCCATGAACACCGAAGACGTCCTCAACGAGTTTCGCGGCGCCGGCGCCCTGCGCGAAGGCCACTTCGTCCTGTCCTCCGGCCTCCATTCGCCGGTGTTCCTGCAGAAGAACCTGGTCTTCCAGTACCCGGAACGCTGCGAGCGCCTGTGCAAGGCGCTGGCCGAGAAGATCCGCGCCGAAGTCGGCGAGGTCGACATCTGCGTCTCCCCCGCCGTCGGCGGCATCATTCCTGGCTACGAGACCGCCCGGCACCTGGGCGTGCCCTCGGTCTACGTCGAGCGGGAAGGGGGCGAGTTCAAGCTGCGGCGCGCGTTCGAAATCCCGCCGGGCGCCCGCGTCGCCATGGTCGAGGACATCGTCACCACCGGCCTGTCCTCCCGCGAATGCGTCGAGGCGATCCGCAAGGCCGGCGGCGATGTCGTGGTCGCCGCCTGCATCGTCGATCGCTCCAATGGCCGTGCCGACCCCGGCGCGCCCTTTGTCGCCCTGGCCCGCCTGGACGTCCCTGCCTATCCCGCCGACCAGCTTCCGCCCGAGCTGGCGGCCATCCCCACGGAAGATCCGGGCAGCCGCCGCCTTTCCAAGTAGCCGACGGCCTTCCGCGCTCCTATGTGTCTCGCAGCCTGAAGCGGCGCTTCAGGCGCGCACTTCGAGGACCCGCGGAATGAGCAAGCTTCGGCTAGGCGTGAACATCGACCACGTGGCGACCGTACGGAACGCCCGCGGTGAGACCTATCCCGACCCGGTCCGGGCGGCCGAGACGGCCCTGGCGGCCGGCGCCGACGGCATCACCGCTCACTTGCGCGAAGACCGCCGCCACATCTCCGACGCCGACATCGACGCGCTCAGCGAGGTCCTCAAGGCTCGCGGCCGCCCCCTGAATCTCGAGATGGCCGTCACCGCGGAGATGGAGGCCATCGCCCTGCGCCACCTGCCGCACGCCGCCTGCCTGGTGCCGGAGCGGCGGGAGGAGGTGACCACTGAGGGCGGCCTGGACGTGGCCGGCGGCCGCGCCCGCATCGAGCCGGTGATCCGCCGCCTGGCCGCCGCCGGAATTCGCGTGTCCTGCTTCATCGACGCCGATCCGGCCCAGGTCGCCGCCGCCCATGCCTCCGGCGCCCAGGTGGTGGAGTTCCACACCGGCGCCTACTGCGAAGCGGTGCGCCATCGTTCGCCAGACGCCGATCGCCTGCTGGAGCAGCTGCGCGCAGCCGCCGCCGAGGCCGATCGCCTGGGGCTGGAGGTCCACGCCGGCCACGGCATCGACTTCGACACCGTGAAGCCGATCGCCGCCATTCCTCAGGTGATGGAGCTCAACATCGGCCACTTCCTGATCGGCGAGGCGATCTTTATCGGCCTGGGCCCCGCCATCCAGCGGATGCGAGCCCTGATGGACGAAAGCCGGCAGGAGAAGGCCGCGTGATCATCGGCATCGGCTCGGACCTTTCCGACATCCGCCGCATCGAGGCCAGCCTCCAGCGGTTCGGCGATCGCTTCACCCATCGGGTCTTCACCGACATCGAGCGCGCGCGCTCGGAGCGCAAGCCCGGCCCGGCCGCCTCCTACGCCAAGCGGTTCGCCGCCAAGGAGGCCTGCGCCAAGGCCCTGGGCACCGGCATGCGCGACGGCGTCTTCTGGCGCGACATGGGGGTGGTCAACATGCGCTCCGGCCAGCCGACCATGGCCCTGACCGGCGGCGCGCTGGTGCGCCTGCACGAGATCACGCCCCCAGGCATGAAGCCCGTCATCCACCTGTCGCTCACCGATGATCATCCCTACGCCCAGGCGTTCGTGATCATCGAAGCCCTGCCGGCCGACGCGCCGGCTTGAGCGGAACCGTCGCCCAACCCGGCTCATTGGGCCGTGTGAAGCGTTTCGGGCTGCCGCAGCCCTGTTCAGAAGAAGGAGAGTCCCATGAAGGGCTACGTCGAGGACATCGAGAAGGCCACGGTCGAGAACGACGACTTCCGCCGCGTTCTCTACACCGGCAAGTTCCTCCAACTGGTGCTCATGACCCTGCAGCCGGGCGAGGAGATCGGCGAAGAGGTCCACGAGGACCACGACCAGTTCTTCCGCATCGAAGAGGGCAAGGGCGAGGTCCGGATCGACGGCGTGGCCACCCCCATCGAGGACGACTTCGCAGTGATCGTGCCGGCCGGCGCGCGCCACAACGTCGTCAACACCGGCGATCAGCCCCTGAAGCTCTACACCCTGTACGGCCCGCCCGAGCACAAGGACGGCGTCGTCCGCCACACCAAGAAGGAAGCGGACGAGCAGGAAGAGCACTTCGACGGCAAGACCACGGAGTAGGTCGCGGTGGCCAGGTTGCAGAGCGCCTCGCTCCTGGCTTTCCCGCAGCGCCGGATCGGTCGCATGATCCGGCGCCAGCTGTTCGGCGACGGCGCGCTGGACTACGCCCAGCCCGCCGGCGACCCGGGCCTCTTCGGGCCAGACAGCGTCACCTGGCGCGTTCACGCCAACCCGGTCATCCTCGCCATCGGCGGGGTGGCCGCGGTGATCCTGGAGCTGGCCGAGCCCCGCGTCCGCTCGGGCGTGTGGGAGCACTCCACCTTCCGCACCGATCCCCTCGGCCGCATGCAGCGCACGGCCGACGCAGCCATGATCACCACCTACGGCCCAACCGCTGCGGTCGAGCGGCGCATCGCCATGGTCAACCGCATGCACGAGCGGGTGCGCGGCTCCACGCCCGAGGGTCAGGCCTACCAGGCCATGGATCCGGAGCTTCTCACCTGGGTGCAGGTGACCGCCGGCTACGGCTTCCTGAACGCCTACCTCCGCTACGTCGAACCGGGCCTCTCGCCCGCCGACCAGGACCGCTACTTCGCCGAAGCCGCCGCCGTCGGCGAACGCTTCGGCACGGGCGCGCTGCCCCGCACCGTCGCTGAGGTCGAGCAGCTGTTCGCCGCCATGCGGCCCAAACTGAAGCCTCACCCGATCATCGGCGAGTTCCTGGGGCTGGTGGAACGCACCTCGCCCGTGGGCCTGGCGGGCCGCGCCGTCCAGCCGCTGCTGGTGGACGCCGCCGTCGACCTGCTGCCCGCCTGGGCGCCGCTCCACCTGCAGATCACGCGGCCAGCCATCCGCCTGCGCGCCGCCCAGCGCCTGATGCGCGCCCTGGCCGCCAGCGCCCGCTTCGCCCCCAACGAAATCGTCAGTCAGGCTCGCGCGCGGGTCGGGGCAGACGACCTGCGGGCGGCGTGATGAGCCACGTCGTCCTCCTCGGTGACTCCATCTTCGACAACGGCGCCTACGTCCAGCCGGGCCCGGATGTCATCGCTCAGCTTCGGCTAAAGCTCGGACCAGGGTGGAAAGCGACCCTGCTGGCCGTGGACGGCGATGTCACCGAAGGCGTGCGCCGCCAGCTCGCGCAGGCGCCCTCCGACGCCACCCACCTGATCATCTCCGTCGGCGGCAACGATGCGCTGCGCTCGTCCGGCCTGCTGCACGAGCCCGCCCGCTCCATGGCCGACGCCATGAGCCGCCTTGCCGACGCCAAGGACCGCTTCGCGTCCGAGTACAGTCAGATGGCGGAAGCCGTCGCCGCCCGCCGGCTGCCCACCGCCCTTTGCACCATTTACGACGCCAACTACCCGCCGCCGTACAGTCGGCTGGTGGTCACCGGCCTTGCCTTGTTCAACGACGTCATCACCCGCACCGCGGGCAGATTGGGCTTCGATCTGATCGATCTGCGCCTGATCTGCGACGAGCCCGGGGACTACGCGAACCCCATCGAGCCCTCCGTGCAGGGCGGCGCGAAGATCACCGCCGCCATCGCCGCCATGGTGCAGGGACGCGCTGCGGAGCGCACCTCACGCGTCTGGACTTGAGCGCGGGCGCAACATCGCGCAACGGCCGGCGTTCCTCCCGCTCAGGAGGACCATCATGAGCCAACAGCAAGATCCCGACGCCCTCGGCCCCGGTACGGGCGGCGAAACCGGTCCCGACGCCGGAACGGGCGCGCCCGGCCAGGAGCGGAAGGGCGGTCCCGACGCGGCCGCTGACGTGGGCGGCGCTGGCGCGGCGGACGCTCCGGTCGGCTCCAACGGTGCGGCCGGCAGCGGCATGGGCTCGTCCGGCGGGCCGATGAGCTCGGACGACTAAGGACGCGACCTATTCCGCGGCGGGCGGCGCGGGCGCGATCCTGCGCCGCCCGACCAGCGGCCACAGGGTGTTGATCGCCAGGCCCGCCAGCACCAGAACCGCGGCGGTCAGCTTCCAGCTCTGCAGCGGCTCGCCCAGGAACAGGGCCGAGGCCCCCATGCCGAACACCGGCACCAGCAGGGACAGCGGCGAGATGGTCGCCGCCGGATGCCGCGCCAGCAGCCAGCCCCAGGCCGCATAGCCGAACAGGGTGTTGCCCACCGACTGCCAGAGCACCGCCGCCCAGGTTTCCCAACCTGCCGTGGCCAGGCTGTGGGCCATCAGCGCGGGCCCTTCCATCACCAGCGCCAGGGCGAACAGGGGCGGGGCCGAGAACAGGCTCGCCCACACCACATAGCTCAGCATGTTCACCGGGCCGGAGCTGCGCGCCACCACATTGCCGCCGGCCCAGCTCAGCGCGGCGCCCAGCACCAGGACGAGCCCCAGCGGCGTCACCTCCGCACTGGTGTGGGCCATTAGCCAGGCCAAGCCCAAGGCCGCCACGATCAACGCCGCCACCTGGAAGCCCTGCAGCCGCTCGCCGGTCAGCCACATGGCCAGGGCGATGGTGAAGAACGCCTGCATCTGCACCACCAACGAGGCGAGGCCCGGCGAGATCAGGTGCGTCATGGCGATGTAGAGCAGGCCGAACTGCCCGACGCCGATCAGCAGGCCGTAGGCCGCAAGCTTGCCCCAGGCGACATCCGGCCGCTTCAGGAAGAACGCCGCCGGCAGCAGCGCGAAGGTGAAGCGCAGCGCCGCGAAGGTCAGCGGCGGCAGGTGGTCCAGCCCCACCTTGATGACCACGAAGTTGGTGCCCCACACCGCCACCACGGCCAGGGCCAGCAGAAAATGCAGCGGCGGCAGGGAAGGGCGGCTCATGCCGGCCATATGCGCTCGCGGCCCAGCTCGCGCCAGCCCACGGCGCCGCCTGAACACAAGTTCACGGGCGCGGCGCCTGCGCCTGTCCTATTTGAAGCTGAAGCCTGCTATTCGGGGGGCGGAAAGACGGAGTCGACATGGCGAAGACGGCGAAGCAGGCGAGCGGTCCCGCAAACGAAGCGTGGGAGACCATCAAGAGCGTGGGCAGCGTGCTGCTTATCGTGCTGGTCCTGCGGGTCTTCCTGTTCCAGCCCTTCACCATCCCGTCGGCCTCCATGGAGCCGGCGCTCTACGAGGGCGACTACATCTATGTGTCCAAGTACACCTACGGCTGGTCGCGCCATTCCATCCCCTTCAGCCCGCCGCTGTTCGACGGCCGGATCATGGGCAAGGCGCCCCAGCGCGGGGACGTGGTGGTGTTCAAGACGCCCCGGGACAACCGCACGGACCTGATCAAGCGCGTCATCGGCATGCCTGGCGACCGGCTGCAGATGCGCGATGGCCTGCTCTACATCAACGGCGTGGCCCTGCCGCGTCAGGCCGTCCCGCCCGCCGGCCGCATCGGCTACGGAAACGACCTGCGCTTCACCGAGACCCTGCCCAACGGCAAGCAGGTGCAGACCCAGGACTTCGGCCCCGACGGCCCCCTCGACGACACCGACACCTTCGTGGTGCCGGAAGGGCACTACTTCATGATGGGTGACAATCGGGACAACTCGGTCGACAGCCGCGTTCCGCCCGAGGCTGGCGGCGCAGGCTTCGTCCCGGCCGAGAACCTGGAAGGCAAGGCCGAGTTCGTCCTGCTGTCCTGGAAGCCCGGCTCCTCGCTGTTCAAGCCTTGGACGTGGCTGAACCTGCGCGGCGACAGGTTCTTCCACCGCCTCGACTAGGCCTGCGGCTCGAGGCGCACCAGCGCGCCGCCTGACGGCGCGAGCTTCAGGGACAACGACCCGCCGCGCACCGTCCGCCGGGTGCGCTGCGTCTGGCTGGGCGTTGCGCCGTCGGTCCAGAGCTCGGCGGCATAGGCGCCCCCGAGCTTCAGCCGCTCCAGCGGCACGCGAACCGTCCGGCCCGTCTCGTTGGTCATGGCGCCGATCCACCAGCTGTCGCCCTTGCGCCGGGCCACCACCACGTATTGGCCGATCTCGCCCGCCAGAACCCGCGTCTCGTCCCACGTCGTCGGCACGGCGCTGATCACCTCCAGCTCCGGCTGGCCGACATAGGCGTCCGGGCTGTCCGACACGCAGGCGAACGGGCTCTCGTAGACCACGTACATGGCCAGGGCCTGGCCCCGGCTGGTCTGCACGAAGGGCAGGGTGTTGCGCGGCTCGAACGCCGCCGGCGTCACGTTGCGAAAGCCGCCCGGCGTGTAGTCCATCGGCCCCAGCAGCATGCGCGTGAAGGGCAGGGTGACGTTGTGGCTCGCCGTCACCCGCCGGCTCCACTTGTTGTACTCGGCGCCCAGCACGCCTTCCTGGGTCAGGAAGTGGGGATAGGTGCGCGTCATGCCCGTGGGGTGGCTCATCCCATGCAGGTTCACCAGCAGGTGGTGCTCGGCGGCCTTGCGCAGAAGTCGGTGGAAGAAGGCCACCATCTCCTGGTCGTCCCGGTCCATGAAGTCGACCTTGATGCCCTTGACGCCCCAGCGCTCGTATAGCGCCAGCGCCTCGTCCATCTGGGCGTCCAGCGCCTGCCAGTTGGCCCACACCCACAGGCCCACGCCCTTGTCGCGCCCGTAGGCGACCAGGGCCGGCATGTCGATCTCTGGGATGGTGCGGGTCATGTCGACGCCCGGTCGCACCGTCCCACCGCCGCCGGCGCCCGCGTACCAGCCTTCGTCCACCAGCATGTACTCGAGCTTGGCTTCCGCGGCGAAGTCGATGAACTTGCGGATGGTCTCGTTGTTCATGCCGGGCTTGGGGACGCCGGACACCTGCGGGCCGTTCCACCAGTCCCAGGCGGCCTTGCCCGGCTTGACCCAGCTCGCGTCGAACGCCGGATCGGGGTTCAGGTTGGTGATCAGGGTGGACTCCACCAGCTGTCCGGCGTTCTCGCCCACCATCACCACGCGCCAGGGCGAGACCACGTCCGAGCCGATGCGCGTGCGCACCGCCACGCCGGGATCGTCCAGCCGCGGCGACAGCTTGGCTTCCACGCCAGGACCGCCATCGCCCCGACCGGACAGGTACATGGCCGACCAGTCCTTCAGGTCCGCTTCCGCCAGGGCGAACGCGGCGCCCTTCGTCTCGCAGACGAGCGGCGCGTCATAGAGCGCTGTCGCGCGCAGGCGCGTGGCGCTGACCTTGTCGAACTCGCCTTCGTGGCTGGTGCGCGCGTGACCAAGGTTCAGGCCCCAGCAGTCGAAGTCGCCTCCAAAGGCGAACTGCGTCGACTCCCACTGGACGTTGACCGCCTCCAGCCCGGCCTGCACCGGCAGCCGATAGCGGAAGGCGATCCCGTCGTCATAGGCCCGCAACACGATCTGCATGCGCCGCCCGCCGGCGCCCGTCTCCGCCAAGTCTACGGTCATCTCGTTGAAGTGGTCCCGCGCTTCCGAAACCTTGCCGGCCACCAGCCGATAGGTGCGGTCGACGCTTGTTCGCTGCGATCCGCCGATCCGCACCGCCCCGCCGATGCGCCCGCCCTTGTCGAGCTGCAGGCCCATGGCCGACGGGGAGATCAGCGTGCGGCCACGCAGGCTTACGGCGTAGCTGGCCGCGCCCGCGTCGTCGGAGAAGCTCACCGCCACCTGTCCATTGGGCGAGGTCAGCCGCAGGGTCTCCGCATGGGCGGCTCCGCCGCAGCCTACGGCCAAGGCTGCCATCCCGGCGCCCATCCAGCTCCGCATTCCGTCTCTCCTGCGCCTGCCGTTAGTCGGTTGAACTGCCCACGTGATGCTGCAACTATCTCGTCACGGCCGGCTTTAGACCGGCCCTTGTACTGGGAGAAGCTTATGGCCTGGACGTCACCGAAGGTGGTCGAGATTTCCCTCGGCTGCGAAATCAACTGCTACGCTTGCGCCGAGATCAAGGCTTAAGAGCGTGACACTGCGCGCGGTCGTGCTTGGCGCGGCCGCGGGCGGCGGCTTTCCGCAGTGGAACTCCAACGCCGAAGGCTGCCGCAGGGCGCGCTCCGGCGATCCCGCCGCCCCCGCCCGCACCCAGGCGAGCCTGGCCGTCAGCCTCGACGGCGATCGCTGGACCCTCATCAACGCCTCGCCCGATCTGCGTGAGCAGATCAACCGTTCGAGCTTCCTCCATCCTCGCGACGGCTTGCGCTCCACGCCCATCACCGACGTGGTGCTGACCGGCGGGGACGTGGACGTGGTGGCGGGCCTGCTCACCTTGCGCGAGCGCCAGCCTTTCAGCCTCTGGGCCACGCCGCGGATCTTGGGCGTGCTGGACGCCAACAGCATCTTCGAGGTTCTGGCGCGCGATGTCGTCGCCCGGCGCCCGCTGGCGGTGGGCGAGCCTGTGACGCTGGACAGCGGCCTGACCGTCGAGTTCTTCCCTGTGCCGGGCAAGACGCCGCTCTACCTTGAGGAAAGCGATGCGCCGGCTATCGAGACCAGCGATGTCACCGTCGGCGCCGCCATCTCGGACGGCCGCAACACCCTGTTCTTCATCCCCGGCTGCGCGGCCATGACGCCGGAGCTCGCGGCCCGGCTCTCGGGCGCCGACCTCGTCTTCTTCGATGGCACGCTCTGGCGCGACGACGAGATGGTGATCGCGGGCCTCGGCGCGAAGACCGGCCAGCGCATGGGCCACATGAGCATTTCTGGCCCCAACGGCGCCATCGCCGCCTTCGAATCCATCCCGGTGGCGCGCAAGGTGTTCATCCATCTCAACAATTCGAACCCGGCTCTGCTTGCCGACAGCGCGGAGCGGGCCCAGATCGAACAGGCCGGTTGGCTCGTCGCCTACGACGGCATGGAGTTCAGCCTGTGAGTGAGTTTCTGACGCCGGGCGGCCTCGAAGAGGCCCTGCGCGAGATCGGGCGCACCCGCTACCACAACCTCCACCCGTTCCACCGGCTGCTGCATGGCGGGAAGCTCGATCGCGGCCAGGTCCAGGCCTGGGCGCTGAATCGCTTCTATTACCAGAGCCGGATCCCGGCCAAGGACGCCGCCCTTCTTGCGCGCCTGCCCACCGCCGAGCTGCGCCGCGAGTGGCGCCGCCGGCTGGAAGACCACGACGGTCACGAGACCTCGCCCGGCGGGGTCGCTCGCTGGAAGGCGCTCGCCGTGGGGGTCGGCCTGGACCCTGAGGCGGTGGAGTCCACCCGCCTGATCCTGCCCGCCACCCGTTTCGCCGTGGATGCCTACGTCAACTTCGTGCGCGAGCGCTCCATCCTTGAAGCCATCGCATCGTCGCTGACCGAGATGTTCTCGCCCAACATCATCGCCGAGCGGGTCTCGGGCATGCTGGCCAACTACGACTGGATCACCCAGGACACCCTGGCCTACTTCACCCCGCGGCTGACCCAGGCGCCGCGCGACGTCGACTTCGCCCTGGCCTATGTGCAGCAGCACGCCGACACGCCCGAAAAGCAGCAGGCGGTCCTCGCGGCGCTGCGCTTCAAGTGCGACGTCCTCTGGTCCCAGCTCGACGCCCTCTACTTCGCCTATGTGGAGCCCGGTTTCGTGCCCCCCGGCGCCTTCACGCCGGCCCCGGAGCGCCAGGCGGCCGGGACCCTCGCATGATCACCGCCCAGTCCCAGCCGGCCCTGTCGCGCGGCGTGAAGCTGCGCTTCGACCAGGCGCGCGAGGCCTGGGTGCTGCTGGCCCCTGAGCGGATGTTCGCCCTCGACCAACCCTCCACGGAAATCCTGAAGCTCGTGGACGGCGAGCGCACGGTGGAAGCCATCAGCGACGACCTGGCCGCTCGCTTCAACGCGCCACGGGACGTGATCCTGGCCGACGTCGTGACCTTCCTTGAAGACCTGCGGCAGAAGGGAGCCGTCCGCTCGTGACGCCCGCGCCACCCCTGGCCCTGCTGGCGGAGCTGACCCACCGCTGCCCGCTCAAGTGCCCCTACTGCTCCAATCCCCTCGAGCTGGAGCGCGCCAGCGCCGAGCTCTCCACAGACGACTGGAAGCGGGTGCTGTCCGAGGCCGCCGAACTGGGCGTCCTGCAGGTGCACTTCTCCGGCGGCGAGCCCATGGCCCGGCGCGACCTCGTCCAGCTGGTCCGCCACGCCGCCAGCGTCGACCTCTATTCCAACCTGATCACCTCGGGTGTCATGCTCACCGAGGCGGCCCTGGCCGAGCTGGTGGAAGCCGGCGTCGACCACATCCAGCTCAGCTTCCAGGACGCCGAGGTCGAAAGCGCCGAGCGGCTTGGCGGCTTGCGCGGCGCCCAGCAGAAGAAGCTCGACGCCGCCCGCTTCATCCGCGCCGCCGGCCTGCCGCTGACCACCAACTTCGTGATCCACCGCCAGAACGTCGACCGGCTGGAGCAGATGATCGCCCTGGCCGAACAGCTCGGCTCTGCGCGGATGGAGGTGGCCCACACCCAGTATTACGGCTGGGGTCTGCTGAACCGCGACGCGCTGCTGCCCACCCGCGAACAGCTGGAGCGCTCCACCGCGGTGGTGGAGGCCGCCCGCGTCCGGCTCGGGGCCTCCATGGTCATCGACTATGTGGTGCCCGACTACTACGCCGCCCGGCCCAAGGCCTGCATGTCCGGTTGGGGTCGACGGTTCATGAACATCTCGCCCGCCGGCAAGGCCTTGCCCTGCCATGCGGCCGAGACCCTGCCGAACCTGACTTTCCCCTCAGTGCGCGAGCAGTCCCTGCGCCAGATCTGGAACAGCTCGGAGGCCTTCGAGACCTTCCGCGGCACATCCTGGATGCCCGATCCGTGCCGCACCTGCGACCTGCGGGAGGTCGACTGGGGCGGCTGCCGCTGCCAGGCCCTGGCGTTGACCGGCGACGCCCGGCGGGCCGACCCGGTCTGCGAGCGCTCCCCCGATCGCCACGCCATCACGGCCGCCCTTGGCTCCGCCCGCGATAACGCCGCCTGGGCGCCGCGCCAGCCTCGCACGCCTGCCTGAGCGCGCCCCCTTGCTGCGACGCGGCGCCCGCCCCAGATTCCGGGGCTGAGTTTCAGGAGATCAGCGTGGCGTCACCGTTCGACGGCTATGAGGTTGAAGCGGCCCATCGGCCCAAGGAGCAGGGCTACCGGTTCGAGCTGGACCGGGCGCTCTCATCCGTCGTGGCTCTGGAAGCCCGGGTGCCGGAGGAGGCCCACACGGCCACCATCCTGGGGACCCAGCGGCTCGGCAACGGCGTGGTGATCAGTCCCAACGGCCTGGTGCTGACCATCGGCTACTTGGTCACCGAGGCGGAGGAGGTGACCCTCACCCGCAACGACGGCACGCGCGTGCCGGCTCACGTCCTCGGCATCGACGCGGTCACCGGCTTCGGCCTGGTTCAGGCGCTCGAGCCGCTCGGGCTGCCGGCCCTGCCGCTTGGCCGCTCCCGCGACCTGGAGGCCGGCTCGCCGGTGGTGATCGCCGGCGCCGGCGGTCGCGCCCATGCGGCGGCGGGCCACCTGCTCACCGCAATGCCCTTCGCCGGCTACTGGGAGTACTTCCTGGACGAGGCGCTGATGACCGAGCCCGCCCACCCGCACTGGAGCGGCGCTGCCCTGATCAACAGCCGGGGCGAACTGGTGGGCGTGGGCTCCCTCAGCTTGGAGCGGCAGTCCCGCTCGGGGCCCAAGCCGATCAACATGTTTGTGCCGATCGACCTGTTGCCGCCGATCCTCGACGACCTGGCCCACGGCCGCCAGCCCCATCCGCCGCGCCCCTGGCTCGGCGTCTTCACCCAGGAGATGGGCGACCACGTGGTGGTCGTCGGCCTCCATCCCGGCGGGCCCGCCAGCCGGGCCGAGCTGCGCATGGGCGACATCATCCTGGCGGTGGAGGGGCAGGCGGTGTCCGATCTCGACGAGTTCTACAGCCGCCTGTGGGGCCGCGGCGGCGCAGGCGTCGTCGTGCCCCTGCGCATCCAGCGCGAGGACGACATCTTCGACGTGGAGATCCGCTCGATGGATCGCGCCGCCCTCCTGCGCAAGCCGCGCCTCAACTAGGGGCGCGGACCGCAAGGGGCGCCCCCTGGGCAGAATGCCGCGCGGCAGGTTGGGACATTCAAATCCGCCGGCCCGGACGCCATCTTCAGGGGGTCACCAACGAGGCGCCCCCATGTCGCTTTCCAGCTACTCCAACGTCTTCGGCCTCGACCACGAGCGCGGCTATGAGGAAGAGATCCTCGCCGGCGACATCGTGTGCACGGGCGCCAACCAGTTCCCGCGTTACGAAGTGATCGCCATCCGTGGCGACCGCGCCTGGCTGCGTGACCTGCAAAACGGCGCCGACCACCTCGGCTACACCAGCCGCTGCCGCAAATTGCAGCCGGAAGGCCTCGCCCTGGCCGCCGAATAGGCGAAAGCAAAGGGCAGGGGATCAAAGCGAGGCCTTGACCGTTCTTGCGGCTGAAGCCGGCGGCGCGTGCTGCCGTCGGCCCGTTTGCTTGAAGGTCAGCGCATGGCGTTTCACGGTCGCGACGAGCGCTCGCGTGCGGTCTCGGACGATCTTGAACAGATCTTCGGTCAGGTCGATCCCGCCGTACCTCCAGAAGCCGCCGGCCGCCCCAGCGCGGTCAAGGGCGTCCCCCTCGGCCAGCCGCGCCGCCGGCTGAGCGCGGGCGCGGCCGGCGCGCTCGGCGCGGTGGCCCTGGCCGCCGTTGCGGTCTGGGCGGTCGCCAATCGCGCGCCGCCCAAGGCCGCCGCCGCGCCGCCCGCCGCCACCCTTCCGGTGCAGGTCGCCCAGGCGGCCCCGCCGCCCGCGCCGTCCACCACTGCCTCCGCGCCGCTCAACACTCTGCCGCCCGCCGCGCCCGCCGCTTCGGTCGAGGCGCCCGCGGTGCAGTCCGCCGCCACGCCCAAGAAGCCCGCGGCCGCCCGTCCCAAGGTCACCCGCGCCAAGGCCTCCCGCGAAGGCGGCGGCCGCTGCGCCGGCCTGCATGGCGAGGCGAGGGCCCGCTGCCTTTACCCCGCGGTGATCTCCGCCGACCGCCGCCTGCGCACCGCCTACGCCTCCGCCGTCCGGGCCGGCGCGCCCCGCGGCGTGCTGGTGGAGTACCGCCGCGAGTGGGCCGGCCTTCGCCGCGTCGCCAACCGCGATCCACGCCGGGTCATCAACGGCTACCGCGCCATGGCCTCGGAGCTGGACCGCATCGCCGCCCGCGAGCGCGCCCGGAGCTGACCCCATGCTCAGCAGCCTCGACGTCAAGCCGCTGGACTACACCGCAAACCCCTTCGGCCAGGGCGAACAGCCCACCGGCCGCCAGGTGGATGGCGAACTGGTCTACGCCGTGGGCGACATCCACGGCCGCTATGATCTGCTGAAGGTCATGCTGGCCCAGCTGGCCCGCGACTACGCCCAGCGCACCGCTGGGCGTCGACCGGTGCTGGTCTTCCTGGGCGACTATGTGGATCGCGGCCCTCAGTCGCCGGAGGTGCTGGACGCCCTGATCTGGCTCGCCCGCCGGCCGGACCTGGAGGTGCGCCTGCTCAAGGGCAACCACGAACAGGCCATGCTCGACTTCATCGACGATCCGGTGCGCGCCGCCCCCTGGCTTGGCTTCGGCGGCGCTCAGACGCTCACCGCCTACGGGGTCGAGCCGCCGGGCGAGGAGTCAGGGCCGCAGGACCTGCGTCAGGCCCGAGACGCCCTTCTCGATCGCATGCCCGCCGCCCACCTGCGGCGGCTGCAGACCCTGGAGCTGATGGTGGCGGTGGGCGACTACGCCTTTGTCCATGCCGGCGTGCGGCCCGGCGCCGCCCTGGCCGCCCAGGACGAGCGCGATCTCCTGTGGATCCGCCGCAGCTTTCTGGAGTCCGAAGGCCCGCACGAGAAGGTCATCGTCCACGGCCACACCTGGATCGACGAGAAGCCCCAGATGCACGGTCATCGCCTGGGGCTCGACACCGGCGCCTACGCCACCGGCGTGCTCACCGCCGTGCGCCTTGAGGACAACCGCATGGCCATCCTCCAGGCCAGGGCCGAGGCCGCCTAGCGATCCTTGTAGTAGCCGCTCCAATCCGGCTCGCCGCGCAGGCGGCGCATCACCCGCAGCATCCGCGGCCGCGTCATGACGATCGCCAGCCACGCGCCCAGGATCGCCAGGCTCGCCAGATAATTCCTCAGCAGCACAAGGCTCAGGATCAGGACCAGCAGCGAGGTGGTCACGACGAACAGGATCGCTCGAGCGTCTCGAGGTCTCATGCGGCCTCCATGGATGACCCGACCGGGCGTCAATGCTCCCCGCCGCCTGAACGCCGGATGACCAAGTTCAGATCATCCGGAAAATCGCCAACTCGCTCTCAGCCCCCGAACTCCAGTCCAGGCAGCACATAGGGCGCGAAATTGCACGACGGACCGGCAGGCGCCTGGGTGGACGAGGGCGCCGAGCCGTCCTGCAGCCGCGCCACGACCAGGCTGCGCAGCTCTTCGAAGCTCGGCTCCTGGGCGAGCATGGTCAGAGTCACGTGCCGCTTGCAGGTGTAGAGGTCGAGGAACAGCGGCGGCGCGTCGCCATTTTGCCGAGCCAGTTTGTCCACCTGCAGGTTGCTGGTCAGCGTGATGGTGACGGGTCCATTGCTGATCTCGCGTGGGTGGATCAGCAGGACATAGCGGCGCCGGAACTGGTTCTGCAGGAAGTCGGTGCGGAACGCCTCGGCCTCGCCCAGCGGCGTGTCGAACCGGCCCAGCGCCTGCCCACGGATCTTGCCGGTGCGGTGGGTGATGGCTCGGGCCGACCGGGCGATCAGCCGTTCCACCTGCTCGGCGCTGAACAGGGGAGCAGGCGCCGCCTCCTGGCCCAGATCCTTTTCGGACAGCGCCGGCTGGGCGAACGCCAGCACAAGGGCGAGCAGGGGCGCCAGCATCTCAGACCTGTCCGATGCGCCGGCCGCGATAACGTGTCCACGCCAGCGCCACGCCAAGCGGGAAGGCGACGATCAGCAGGCCCGCAACGATCCCTGGCCAGCTTGCAGGCTCCCAGATCCGGAAGAACCAGGCGCCCCAGAATAGGAATGCCAATCGCAGCACGAACAGCGCCTGCTGCAGGCGCGGCATGATCGGGTGGTCTGAGAGCTTCGGCTTCATCTGAAGCTCCGCGTGGCTGGCAGGCAGAGCGTATGGCCTCTTGCAGCCCGCTGCAACGCAAAGGGGCGCGCGGATCTTCCGCCAACTTCCGGTGGAGCTTGCAGCCGTTTTGGGGTTAGCATTCCGCCATGCGCACCGGATCGTGGAGAGCGGCGCTGGCCGCCGCCTTGTTCGCCCTCGTCGCCGTCCCGTCAGCGGGCCTGCTGGCCCAGGCCGTTCCGTCCATGCTGCCTGAGCCGCAAAGCGCCGCCGGCAAGGCCCTGCTGGCGGACTGGCGGGCGGCTTTCGCCAAGGCGCGCGAGGCTCACGCCTCGGCGCCTCACGGCACGGTCGTGGAGGAACTGGCTCGCCGGGTCGAGTTGGAGCAGGCGGGTCGCCGTGCTTTCATGATCACGACGAAGGCCGACCTGCCGCGGGACGAACGCTCGCGGGTGAATGCGGGCATCTGGAGCGAGCTCAACGCCGTCGATGAAGACAATCTTCGTTGGCTCAAAACGGTGCTGCCGGCCGACGGCTGGTTTCGCAACAGCCGCGAGGGGAAGGCTGCCACGAAGCAGGCCTGGCTGATCGTTCAGCACGCCTCGGACCGCGCCTTCCAGAAGCAGGTGCTCGCGGCCATGGAGCCGCTGGTGGCGCAGGGCGAAGTGAACGGCGCGGACTACGCGCTGCTCTACGATCGGCTGGAAATGTACGAGGGCAGGCCGCAGCGTTACGGCAGCCAGGTGGGCTGCGAAAACGGCGTCTGGGCTGTCTACCGGCTCGAGGACCCTGGCCGTGTCAACGAACTGCGCCGGCAGGTCGGACTGTCGTCCTTGCAGGAGAACAACGAGCGACTGGGCGTGGGCCGCGCCTGCTGAGGCAAGGCGCGGCGCCCACGCCGGATCAGGCGGCTTCGCGCTCGGCTTCCCGCTCACGCGTCAGTTGGCCGGTGAACTGCACCACCGCGGCGCGCACGTGCGAGGGCAGGCGCTCATAGGCTTCCAGCAGTTCCATCGCGCCCGGCGTGCTCAGCCGCTGCACCAGGCTCGCGCCCACCGACGCCGCTTCGCCGCTCGGCTCCACCGCCGCCACCAGGTCGCTCACCCGGCACTTCAGCGCCTGGGCGATCTGCACCAGCCGCGAGAAGGAGATGCGGTTGCTGCCGTTCTCGTACTTCTGGATCTGCTGGAAGGAGACGTCGCAGTGCTCGGCCAGCACTTCTTGGCTCATGCCCATCATCCGACGACGGATGCGCACGGCGGCGCCCAGCGCCACGTCCATCTCCTCAGGCGTCTTGTTGCGTTCCATGTTCCGCTCCTTGCTAAGGTTCGCGAGGGAGTGGTGCTCCGAAAGGTCGCGCTCGGCTACGTCGTAAAACTACCTATGCTCGTGTCACGTCGCCGACATAGCCGGCAAAAAGTCGTGGAAAATCAGCGCTGATGTTGCTCGCGTCCGAATGGCGATCGAGCGTCTACCCGCAGAAATTACGCTTAAGCTCTCTTAAGGGTGCGCGCCGAGGCCTCTTCCGAAGTGGGAACGCGCCTCTCTGCGTCACGCCTGCCCGACGCCCAGCTTGCCGCTGGGCCTCCTGGCCTTGCTCCGCGCGGGCCCAGCGCGTAACGACAGCGGTCCGGCGCGGCCGGGCGAGTTGGGATAGCCTCATGAGCGAGAACGTGCAGGCCGCACACACCCCGGAGAAGTCCGGCGCCGTCAGCGAATTCATCGAGATCATCAAGACGGTGGTCTACGCCCTGCTGATCGCGCTCGTGCTGCGGGTGCTGTTCTTCCAGCCCTTCACGATCCCGTCGGCGTCGATGGAGCCGAACCTCTACGAGGGCGACTACATCATCGTCTCCAAGTTCTCCTACGGCTATTCGCGCCACTCCATCCCGTTCAGCCCGCCGATCTTCGAGGGTCGAGTGATGGACCGGCCGGCGCGCCGCGGCGACATGGTGGTGTTCAAGCTGCCCCGTGACGGCCGCACCGACTACGTGAAGCGCGTCATCGGCCTGCCGGGCGACAAGATCCAGATGCGGGGCGGCCTGCTCTACATCAACGACCAGCAGGTGAAGCGCGACTTTACCGGTACGGAGCGGGAGGACAGCGGCTACGGCTTCGTGCGCGACGTCCAGCACTATCGCGAAACCCTGCCGGACGGCCGGACCTTCGACACCTCCGACTTCGGCACCGACGGCGAACTCGACAACACCGACGCCTTCGTGGTGCCGCAGGGCCACTACTTCATGATGGGCGACAACCGCGACAACTCCATGGACAGCCGCGTCCCGCCCGAAGCCGGCGGCGTCGGCTTCGTGCCGGAGGCCAACCTCGTCGGCCGCGCCCAGATCATCCTGCTGTCCTGGAACCAGGGCGCTTCCATCCTTAAGCCCTGGACCTGGGTCATGCAGGCTCGTCCCAGCCGGTTCTTCCACGTCCTGAAATGAACGCACGCGTCGCTGCGGTCGCCGAGCTCGAACGGCGTATCGGCCACACCTTCCAAGACCGCGACCTCCTTGAGCGGGCCCTGACCCATTCCAGCGTCGGCAAGGGCGCCAAGGTCGTGCGCCACAACGAGCGCCTGGAGTTCCTGGGCGATCGGGTGCTGAATCTCTGCGTCGCCGAGCGCATCATGGAGCTGAAGCCCGACGTGCCGGAAGGCGAGCTGGCCAAGCTCATGAACCACCTGGTCAACTATCACGCCTGCGCCCGTGCGGCCCGCGACGCCGGGCTGCCCGCCGCCATGCGGGTGGACGCCAGCGCCACGCGGGTGGGCGCCCGCACCAACGACCGCGTGCTGGGCGATGCGTGCGAAGCGCTGATCGCCGCCCTATATCGCGAGGGCGGTCTGGAGCTGGCCCGCGCCTTTGTGCACCAGTTCTGGGCTGACGCCTTCGAGCACCTCGACGTGCCGCAGAAGGATCCCAAAACCGCGCTGCAGGAGTGGGCCATGGCCCGCAGCCTGCCGATCCCCGAATACGTCGTCGTCCATCAGGAAGGCGCCGCACATAATCCCCGTTTCACCATCGAGGTCCGGGTCCAGGGGCAGGAGCCCCAGGCCGCGGAAGCGGGCGCCAAGCGCGATGCCGAGAAGCTCGCCGCCGCCCGCCTCTTGGAACGGCTTGAGAAGGACGAGAAGAAATGAGCCGCGCTGGCTTTTGCGCCATCATCGGCGCGCCCAATGCGGGCAAGTCGACCCTGACCAACCGCCTGGTGGGCGCCAAGGTCTCCATCGTGACCCAGAAGGTCCAGACCACGCGCTTTCCCGTGCGCGGCGTCGCCATGGAGGGTGACGCCCAGGTCGTGCTGGTCGACACCCCAGGGATCTTCAAGCCCCGCCGCCGGCTTGACCGCGCCATGGTCCGCGCCGCCTGGGGCGGGGCCGAGGACGCCGACGCCGTGGTCCACCTGGTGGACGCCGCCGCCGAGCTGGCCGCCACGGGCGAGGGCGGCGGCAAGGCCGCCGATCGCCGCTCGGCCGAGGACGTGGAAAGCATCATCGAAGGCCTCAAGGCCTCCGGCAACAAGGCGATCCTGGCGCTCAACAAGGTCGACCTGGTGAAGCGCGAGACCCTGCTGCAGCTGTCCCAGCGCCTCTTCGAGACCGGCGTCTACACCGAGGTCTTCATGATCTCGGCCCAGACCGGCTCGGGCGTCGCCGACCTCAAGAAGCGCATGGCCGAACTGATGCCGGAGAACCCCTGGTTCTATCCGGAGGACCAGACCGCCGACCTGCCGGCCCGCCTCCTGGCCGCCGAAATCACCCGGGAGAAGATCTACCTGCGCGTCCACGAGGAGCTGCCCTACGCGGCCGCCGTGGAGACCACCAAGTTCGAGGAGCGCAAGGACGGCTCGGCCCGCATCGAGCAGACCATCTACGTCGAGCGCGAAAGCCAGAGGCCGATCGTGCTGGGCAAGAACGGCCAGACCCTGAAGTGGATCGGCCAGAAGTCCCGCGAGGAGCTCACCGAGCTGTTCGACCGCCCCGTCCACCTCTTCCTCCACGTCCAGGTGGACGAAAAGTGGGCCGACAAGCGCGAGTTCTACGGCGACATCGGCCTCGACTACGATGCCTGACGCCCTGAGGCGCTGATGGAGTTCGAGGACGACGCCTTCGTGCTCGCCGCCCGCGCCCATGGCGAGTCCGGGGCTATCGTCGAGCTTCTGACCGAGACCCACGGCAAGCAGGCGGCCCACATCGCCGGCGGCGCCTCGCGCAAGATGAAGCCGTTCCTCCAGCCGGGCGCGGCGGTGATCGCCCGCTACCGGGCCCGCACGGAAGGCCAGCTCGGCTCCGCCCAGCTGGAGCCGGTGGGGGAGGGCCCCTCAGCCCTGTTCGACGATCCCCTGGCGCTGGCGGGCCTGTCCGCCGCCGCCGCCGTGGCCGCCGGCGCGTTGCCCGAGCGCGAGCCGCACCCCGGCGCCTACTACGCCTTCCAGGCCCTGGCTCAGGCGCTGATGATCCCGGAGATCTGGCCGGCCGTATTCGTCCGCTTCGAAGCGGGCCTTCTGCAGGAGTTGGGCTTCGGCCTCGACCTGTCCAAGTGCGCCGCCACCGGAGAGGTGGACGATCTCGCCTACGTCAGCCCGCGCACCGGCCGGGCCGTCTCCCGCGCGGCGGGCGAGCCCTACAAGGACCGCCTGTTGACCCTGCCGCCCTTCCTGCTCTCGTCCCAGACCGGCCTTGCGCCCGGCGACGTGGCCCAGGGTCTCGAGATCACCGGCCACTTCCTCGAGACCTTCATCTTCAATCCCCTGAACCGCCCCCTGCCGCCCGCCAGAGTCTGGCTCGTCGAACGCCTCCAGGACGCCGGCCGGCTCTAAGGGTTGGGGCGCTGGCTGAGGCCGACATCCGCCAGCTGCTTGTCGATCGCATGGATGATGGTCCAGTGCAGCCGGAGCGGCATGAAGCTCGGCAATTGCAGCACCAGAACACCGTCCCTGCGGACCCGGCCCACCCCGTAGATCCGTGGGTCGTGCTTCAGACGGATCAACAGATCCTGAGTGAAGGGGTCCATCTTGAGGTTGGCGACCGCGTCCCAGGGTATGCTCACGCTATTCCCAACCTTCAGACCTTCGCCCCGAACCTGAACGGGCGGGGGAGGGCGACGCCAGCGCAGTGCGTTCGAGACGAACAGCCATGCGCCTGCAGGAAGCATGATCACAAGAGCGACTAGGCCGCTCGATCCATCCGGCGTGTATCGCTGTTCAATGTGAACTAGCACAAGGGCGGCGGCGATCAGGCTAAAGCCAAATTGCGCCCAAAGGGCATAGCTGCTCGCAGGCAGGGACGGGATGGCAACCTCCGGCTGCCCTGGTTCAAGTTCGTCGGCGAGCCGCCGATAACGCAAGTTCGGTCCAGCTAGCGCCAGCAGCGGCGTCGTAAGGAACAGGCCAGCCAACGCGAGTTCGCGCGCCATTCCGCGGCCGAATATCAAGATCGCCAATGACAGCATCGACAGCCCGAGGAGGGCGATGCCGCCGACGAGCACCCTTCGTGTTTCTTTGTCGCTCACGGCAATGATCCCCCCGCTCCTCACTGAACGCCTAAGCTGACCCTCAAGCTCCACAATGGCGCGGGCGGTAAGAGCGCTGAACGTCATGTTCAATCCATCGATCGGCGTCGATCCGGCGCCGTGTCGCTCAAGCGAGAAGGGCTTTGCCGCCGCCTGCCGAGAGGCTAGTCGTCACAGCGACGCGAGCCCCTCCGAACGGCTATGAAGGGCGGTCCTAGCTCTGTGATTCCCTCATGAACGACATCGCACTTCCGCCTGACGGCGACCGCATCATCGATGAGCCGCTGGCCGAGGCGCTGTCGCGCCGCTACCTGGCCTATGCGCTCAGCGTCATCACCGACCGGGCCCTGCCGGACGTGCGCGATGGCCTCAAGCCCGTGCAGCGGCGCGTGCTCTACGCCATGCGCGAGATGCGGCTGAACCCCGAGAACGCGGCCCGCAAGTGCGCCAAGGTCGTGGGCGAGGTGATGGGCGGCTATCACCCGCACGGCGACCAGTCGATCTACGACACCCTGGTGCGCATGGCGCAGGACTTCGCCCAGCGCTATCCGCTGGTCGACGGCCAGGGCAACTTCGGCAACATCGACGGCGATAACCCGGCGGCCATGCGCTACACCGAAGCGCGCCTGACCGCCGCCGCCATGCTGCTGCTGGACGGCATCGAAGAGGACGCGGTCGACTTCAAGCCGACCTATGACGGCGCCGACGACGAGCCGGTCGTCTTGCCCACGGGTTTCCCGAACCTCCTGGCCAACGGCACCACCGGCATCGCCGTGGGCATGGCGACCTCCATCCCGCCGCACAACGCCGCCGAGCTGGTCGACGCCTGCCTCATGCTGCTGGAGGAGCCCGACGCCTCCACCGAAGCCCTGATGACCCACGTGAAGGGCCCCGACTTCCCGACCGGCGGCGTGATTATCGAGAGCCAGGCCTCGCTGCTCGACATGTACGAGACGGGCAAGGGCGGCGTTCGCACCCGCGCCTTCTGGGAAAAGGAAGAGACGGGGCGGGGCACCTACCAAATCGTCGTCACCCAGATCCCGTACTACGTGAAGAAGTCGGACCTGGTGGAGCAGCTGGCCGAGCTGATCGAGACCAAGAAGGCCCCGCTGCTCGGCGACGTGCGCGACGAGTCCGCCGAGGACATCCGCCTCGTGCTGGAGCCCAAGAGCCGCAACGTCGAGCCGGAAGTCCTGATGGAGAGCCTGTTCAAGCTCTCCGCCCTCGAGACCCGCTTCTCGGTGAACATCAACGTCCTGGACGCCAAGGGCACGCCCGGCGTCATGGGCCTGAAGGGCGTCCTCAAGGCTTTCCTCGATCACCGTAGAGAGGTGCTGATCCGCCGGGCCCGGCACCGTCTGGCCAAGATCGAGGCGCGCCTGCACATCCTCGACGGCCTGATGATCGCCTTCCTCAATCTGGACGAGGTGATCCGCATCGTCCGCTACGAGGACAAGCCGAAGGAAAAGCTGATCGAGACCTTCGCGCTGACGGAGATCCAGGCCGACGCCATCCTCAACACCCGCCTGCGCCAGCTGGCCCGGCTCGAGGAAATGGAACTCCGCCGCGAGCACGCCGAGCTGTCTGAAGAGCGCGACGGCATCGTCTCGATGCTGAACTCCGAGGCCAAGCAGTGGAAGCTTGTCGGCGCCGGCCTGCGCCACGTGCGCGAGCAGCTGGGTCCCGACACCGACCTCGGCCGTCGCCGCTCGATCTTCGCCGAAGCGCCCGCCATCGACGCCGACGCCGCCATCGAGGCCATGATCGTGCGCGAGCCGATCACCGTGATCCTGTCGGAGCGCGGCTGGATCCGCGCCGCCAAGGGCCGCGTGGAAGACCCGTCCGAGCTGAAGTTCAAGGAAGGCGACAAGCTCCAGTTCCTGGTGCCCGCCGAGACCACCGACAAGCTGCTGATCTTCGCCTCCGACGGCCGCTTCTTCACCCTGGGCTGCGACAAGCTCCCGGGCGGCCGCGGCCATGGCGAGCCGCTGCGCCTGATGATCGACCTCGACGACAAGGTCGGCCTGGTGGACGTCTTCGTCCACAAGCCGGGCTCCAAGCGCATCCTGGCGTCCAAGGAGGGCTACGGCTTCATCCTGCCGGAGGACGAGGCCATCGCTTTCCGCCGGGCGGGCAAGCAGGTGCTGAACGGCGCGGCCGCCGTCGCCCTGCCGCTGAACGGCGACCATCTCGCGGTGGTCGGCGACAACGGCAAGATCCTGGTCTTCCCGACCGACGAGCTGCCCGAGATGCCGCGCGGCAAGGGGGTCAAGCTGCAGGCCTACCGCGAAGGCGGTCTGCGCGACGCCCTGGTCTTCAAGGCCGAAGAGGGCGCCGCCTGGACCACCTCCGACGGGCGCACCCGCGCCTGGCCGGAATGGCGCGAGTGGGTCGGCCGCCGGGCCGGCGCGGGCAAGCTCGCCCCCAAGGGCTTCCCGACTTCCAAGCGTTTCCGTCCGAAGTAGGCGGCAGCTTCCGCTCGGACTTGAGCTCAGAACGGGCGGCGGCTCGTCGGGCTCTGCGAGGGGCGTTCGTCGGCTTCGCGCGGCAGGGGTTCCGGCCGCGATGCGGCGGGGCTGGTCGGCATGTCGGCCGAAACCGCAGGCTGAGCGGCCAACGCGAAGTCGGCGATCATCTGGTTGTACAGGTCCGCACGCTCCATCGGTCCGAGGTGGTTCACGCCCTGGATGACCTTCAGTTCGCCCTGGGGTGCGCTCTCGGCGATCGTCCGGTTGGCCTCGAGCTTGGTCACGATGTCCTTGTCCCCGCCGATCACCAGCAGGGGACGATTGAAGTTGCGAACAGCGCCGGTGGCGTCCCAATGCAGCATCGCCAGGTCGCCCGCCGCCTCGACCTTCGGCGGGTTCCGCGTCGACAGAAGCGTTACGTGCTCCAGCTGGCTGCGGGTCACGAACTTCCCGAAGCCAAAGCGGTGGGCCAAGTGCGACGAGCCGCTGAGGTAGCTCTGCCACTTCGACAGCCAGACCACCGGGTGCAGGAGTTTCGTGAGCCGCATGGCCGGCTCGATCAGCGGCTTCTGGAGCGCGCTCAGCAAGCCGCTGAGGACCATGGTGCGGATCGGGTTTGTGTGCGTCGTGTTCAGCAACACCACGCCCGCGATACGGCTGGCCAGTTCCGGGCGGTCGCGCAGCAGCGTTTGGATGGTCATGCCGCCGATGCTGTGGCCCACCAGAACGACGGGGCGGCGGCCAGAAAGCTCGATCAGCGTCGCAAGGTCCGCGGCGAAAGCCGGCAGGCTGACCTCTGCCGCCCGGCTCTTGCCCAGGCCGGGCAGGTCCCAAAGCGTCAGGCTGAACCGGTCGCCCAGATCCTGTTTCGCATAGGACCAGAAGGTGCTGTCCATGCCCCAGCCGTGGGTGAAGATGATCGGCGGGCCGTCCGCCCGTCCATGCCGCTCCACGTAGAGCTTGGCGCCGCTGGCTCCCGCGATCTCGTGCCCGCCTGAACGCTCAGGCTTGGTGCGGCGCTCGTCCTTGCGAGCGAGCAACGGCGCCATCAGCCAACGTCCTAGGAACGACCAGGCGAGCAGTCCAAGGCCTGTCCATAGGCGCCAATCGTCCCGAACTCGGACCAGGTCGCCGGTCGCGTCCCGCACAAGCGCGCCGTCTTGCCAGCTCCAGAGGAGGTAGGCGGCTGTGCCCAGGATCGCGAGCGACAGTAAGGTCGTGAAGAAACGAATGATCGATAGAAGGGTCATCTGAGCGCCTGCGGGTGAATCCCGCACAACAACTCCGCCCGTCTATCGACGTTCCGATATTGGTTTCAGCTCAAGTGGAGCTGCGGCTCAAAGTTGTGGTCTGAACGGCAAGTGGTCGATATCAATCAAATGCTGTAATCGCGCTTCGTTGCGGCAAGCTCTGCGCTCGGAACAACGGTCGATGAGCTCCAATGATCGGGTACCAACAGCTTCAAGGACTTGTCTATGAAAGCTCTCAATCTCATCACGCTGGCGCTTTTGATCGTCGGCGGCGTCAACTGGGGTCTGGTGGCCATGGGCGGTCACGAGATGGATCTGGTCGCCAACATTTTCGGAGGCGACGAAAGCGCCGGCGCGCGGGTGATCTACGCCCTCGTCGGTCTCTCGGCGCTCTGGCAGATCCTCCCTTGGTCTAAGGCGCTTCGCATGGGCGAGGACCATGCAGAGGCGGGCCACACCCACTCGCACGTGGCGCGGTAACCTGAGGATCGGCGCGGTCGGCCAACCACTCCGACCGCGCCACTTCCTGACGGCGTCTCAATGCTCGACAGCCCCCTGAGCGGGAGCCGCTTGCGACCTGCACTGTTGGAACCGCCATAGGCAGTGGGAGCTTCGGTTGTCTATTCCGACCCGGAGGCAAAATGGACCGTTCGCAAGCCCGTCGTCCCGTGGCCGTGATCACCGGCGCATCCAGCGGCGCCGGCCGCGCCACCGCCCGCCTGTTCGCCAAGGAAGGCTACGACCTGGTGCTGGCGGCCCGCGGCGCTGACGCCCTCCAGGCCGCCGCCACCGAGTGCGAGAGCGCCGGCGCCCGCGCCATAGCCCAGCCCACCGACGTTTCCGATCCGGCTCAGGTGGAGGCGCTCGCCGCCCGGGCTCTGGCCGAGTTCGGCGGCTTCGAGGTCTGGATCAACAACGCCGGCGTCATGCAGTTCGGCCGTATCGACCAGACCACGCCCGAGGCCCTGTCGCGGGTGATCAACGTCAACGTCGGCGGCGCGATGTTCGGCTCGCGCGCCGCCATCACCCACTTCCGCCAGCAGGGCAAGGGCGTGCTGATCAACATCAGCTCGGTGCTGGGCGTGGTGGGTCAGCCCTACGCCTCGTCTTACGTGGCCAGCAAGTTCGCCGTCCGGGGCCTGTCCGAAGCCCTGCGCCAGGAGCTGCACGATGCGCCTGGCGTGAAGGTCTGCACCGTGCTGCCGGCCGCCATCGACACCCCCATCTACCAGCGCGCCGCCAATGAGACGGGCCAGGCGGTGCGGCCGATCTGGCTGCTCTACCCTCCGCGGGCCGTGGCCCGCGCCTGCCTGCGCATGGCCCGCAATCCGCGGCGCGAAACCGTCGCCGGCCGCGCCTTCGGCCTGGCCACCCTGGCGGGCGCACGCCTGGCCCCTGGCCTGTCGGAAGCGTTCACGGGCCTGGCCAGCCGGCTGATGGAGTTCCCCGGCCGGGCCGCCGACACCAGCCCCGGAAATCTCTGGCGCCCGACCCAGACAAAGGACGACGGCCTGGAAGTCTCCGGCCAGTGGCGGCGCCACGACGCTCGGCGCCTGGGCAAGGCCGCGGGCCTGGCGGGCCTCGCGGTGGCCGGCGGCGCGCTGATCGCCGCCCGCACCCTGCGCGCCGGCTTGCGCCGCGCCGCGCCCCTGGCCCGCTGACCGCCCCTAGTTTAGCGACTGATAGAGCAGCGCCCGCAGCTTGCCGACGTCGTCCAGGTCCCCCGCCGGGATCAGCTGGATCATGTAGGCCACCGTCAGCCGCTCCTTGGGATCGACCCAGTAGTTGCTGTGGTAGGCGCCGCCCCAGCTGAACTCGCCCACCGACCCCGGCCGCCCGTTCTTGCCCAGGTCCGTCAGGATGCGGAAGCCCAGCCCAAAGCCCGTGCCATCGGGGTAGGGCGCGCTCACCAGGTGGTTCACCGTCATCAGCTCGACGCTCTTGCGGCTGAGGTAGCGCCGCCCGTCCAGCTCGCCGCCCCGCCGCATCATCTCGAGGAACCGGCTGTAGTCGGCCGCCGTCGACAGCAGGCCCGCACCGCCCGAGAACGCCACCCGCGGCCCGTTCAGGTAATGCCCCTGACCCACGTGACCGCCGCCCATCCGCTGGCCCGGATCGGCGGCGCGCTGCAGGCCCTGCGGCCCGGCCGAATAGACCACCGCCAGCCGGCTCGCCTTTTCCGGCGGCAGGTAGAACGAGGTGTCCTTCATCCCGAGCGGCCGGATCAGCCGCTCGTTCAGGAAGGCTTCCAGCGTCTGGCCGCTGATCTTCTCGACCACTACGCCCAGGATGTCGGTGTTGTAGCCATAGACGAACTGTTCGCCGGGCTGGGCGGCCATGGGCAGGGACGCCATCTTGGCCACCTGCGCGGCCACCGGCGTCGTCTGGTCGGCGAAGTACCAGCCGGTGATCCCCGCCTCGCGCCACGCCCCTTCGGCCGGCCCGCTGCCATAGGAGATCCCGGCGGTGTGGGTCAGCAGGTCGCGAATGGTGATCGGCCGCTTGGCCGGCACGACGTCGTAGCCGCCCGCCGGCCGCGCCACCGCGACCGTGGTCTTCGACCATTCCGGCAGGTGCTTGCCGAGCGGATCGTCCAGCAGCAGCCTGCCGTCCTCCATCAGCATCATGATCGCCACGCTGGTCAGCGCCTTGGTCTGGGAGGCGATGCGGAAAATAGTGTCCTGGCGCATCGGATCGCGCGCCTCGCGGTCGCGCCAGCCCACCGCCTGCAAGTAGACCGGCCGGCCGTCCTGGCGGATTTCCACCACCGCGCCGGCGATCCGCCCCTCGTCCACATAGGACTGCAGCATGGCGCCGACCTTGGCGATCCGCTGCGGGTCGACCTTCATGCCGGCCGGTGCCGCCACCGCGGACGGAACCGGCTGCGCCATCGGAGCCGTGGCCCAACCCGCCAGCGCCGCGGCCATCGCCGCGCCCCCGAACACCCGCGCCAGCTTCCACGTCATCGGCTCGTCTCCCCCATGATTTCCGCCACGTTGGAAACGCGTCGTGGAACGGTCAAGGCCGCGGGCCGGTGAACTTTTGGGGCATCAAAAGTGTTAACTCTTCCACGGGAGATAGAGAAATGCCGATCTACAAGGTGAAGGCGTTCGACGAGCAGGGCGATTTCACCTGCGGATGCACCATCCGCGCCGCCGACCTGCAAACCGCTCAGCAGAAGTTTGGCGCCCTGCCGTTCCGGGCTGCGTCTCGTGCCGAGCTATGGTTCGGGAACACCAGGCTGGCCGCCCGCAATCTCATGCAGGCCACACGCAGCGAGGTGCGTCAGCGCCAGCCGGTTCCGTTGGCCCGCTGACAGGCGTCCCGCGTCAGCGCCAGCACCGTCCGCCCGCCGCTGGAGGTGATCTCCAGCGCAAACAGCGTCAGCCCGCGCTCATCCTCGACAGTCACCTTCAACTCCCCGCGGTCGAAGAAGGCGGCGCCTTCATCCATCAACATCGCCCCTAAGGTCGATGCCGCTTCGGCCTTCGCGGCGCGGATGTCGGGCAGATCGGTGCCATCGACATCACGACCATCTTCGCCGTCGTCGATGTGGAAGAAATAGCGCGGCATCCGCCCAGAACACTGCCGGCCGCATCCGGGTTCGCACGTCGCTGGTATTTATGACGCCGTGGGGGCCTAGAATGGGCGGGCGGGCCGTCAGCCAAGTCCATCGCCCCGACCGCTCCACCTATTTCGCCAGAGCGCCCAGGGTCACCAGGCTCGCCGTCAGTTCTGCGCTCCGGAACGGCTTGGTCAGCCGGGCAAGGTCCGTCGGCAGGCCCTCGGCGTCGGCGTATCCGGAGACGATCAGGATCGGCAGATCCGGCCGGTCCGCGCGAAGGCGCCGCGCCAGCTCCGCTCCGTTGATCCCCGGCATCAGGTGATCGGTCACCAGCAGGTCCGGGACCAACCCGCCGGCGATCAGCGACAAGGCGTGCTCCCCAGAGTTCGCCTCCACCACCTGAAAGCCCAGTTGGACCAGCATGTCGGCCGTCGTGGTGCGGACCAGGTCTTCATCGTCCACCAGCAAGGCCGCGCCGACAGGCCCTTCGCTCGGCGCCGGCATTTCCGCCCGCCCGCCGTCTTCCGGCTGTGACTGGCTGACCGGCAGCCAGAGGCTCACGGTGGCGCCCTCTCCAGGGGCGCTGTCGATGGTCAGTTCCCCGCCCAGTTGGGCGGCCAGGCCATGCACCATGGAAAGTCCCAGGCCCGTGCCCTTGCCCACGCCCTTGGTGGAAAAGAACGGCTCCACCGCGCGGGCCCGAGTCTCCTCGTCCATGCCCGCTCCGGTGTCGGCGATAGACAACCGCACATAGCCGTGTGGTCCGCCGGCCGCGCGGGCGGAGGAGGGCGGCGCTCCGCGCTCGGCGGAGATGGTCAGCGTCCCGCCGTCCGGCATGGCGTCGCGCGCATTCACCGCCAGATTGAGGATCGCCATTTCCAGCTGGTTCGGGTCCGCTTCCGCCGGAGGCAGATCGTCCTGCACCTCCAGGCGCACATCCACGTTCGGGCCCGTGGTGGCGTCCACCAGCTCGGCCATGTTGGCCACCAGTTGCTTGAGGTCCACGGATGTGGCCTGCAAGGGCTGGCGCCGGGCGAAAGCCAGCAGGCGCTGCACCAGCGTTTTGGCCCGCTCGGCGGACTGCAGGGCCCCATCGATCAGCCGCCGGTCGCGCTCGGTGCCGAAATCGCGCCGCTGCAGCATGTCCAGTCCGCCGATGATCGGCATCAGCAGGTTGTTGAAGTCATGCGCCACGCCGCCGGTCAGCTGGCCCATGGCCTCCATCTTCTGGCTCTGGCGCAGGGCGTCCTGCGCAGCCACCAGTTCGGCCTCACGCGCCCGGGCGGCGCTGATGTCGCGCCCGACGGCGATGAAGTTCGCCCCATCCGGCTCCGGGGCGACGGTCCACTCGATCGGCTTGTACCCGCCGTCGCGAGTGGCGATCCGGTTTTCGAAGCGGGTCGGTTTCCCGGTGACCGACATCCGCTGGATGGCTTCCAGGGTCGGCGGCATGTCCTCGGGGTGCATGAACGTCGCATAGCCGCGCGACAGCAGCTCCGTCTCGCTCCAGCCCAGCACATCGGCCCAGGCCGGGCTGACCGCCGACATCATGCCGGTGTAGTCGGCCCGGGCGAGCATGTCCTGCGACAGGTTCCACAGCCGGTCCCGCTCCGCCGAGCGCTCCGCGACCTGCGTCGCCAGCGTCTCGTTGAGATCGCGCAGGCGGGCCTCCGCCTCCCTGCGGTCGTGGATGTCCACCGATGCGCCGAACCAGCGCGTGATCTCGCCCGTTGCGGGATCGCGATAGGGTTCTGCTCGGACGAGAAACCAGCGGTAATCGCCCGACTTGCTGCGGATCCGGTGCTCCACCAGGAAGGCGCCGCCGGTCCGCCGCGCCTCTTCGAAGGCGGCCATGGTGGCGGCGCCGTCGTCCGGGTGGACGTACTTCTCCGACGTCTCCGCGGCCGTGTCCGGGTGATAGATCGCGCCCGTGTAGGCGGACCACTGCTTGTTGAAGAACTCGACTCGTCCTTCACCGTCGGTGATCCACACGATCTGCGGGACAGCGTCGGCCATCAGCCGGAAACGTGCCTCGCTCTCCCGCAGGCGCTCCTCGGCTTGCTTCTGCTCGGTGATGTCGCGCCAGAACACCGCCAGCCAGCCGTCCTGTGTCGGATAGGCCCGCATGTCGAGCCACTGCGGGCGCCCGTCTTCCCAGACGTAGCGGTGTTCCAGAGACGCCGGCTTCTGCTCCGCCATGGCCGATTTCAGCAAACGGCCCAACTCGGAGTCTTCGCTGCCCGGGTAGACGTCCCAGTGCGAGCGCCCGATAACCTCATCGTTCGGCCGTCCTCGGCGCGCGGCTTCCGGATTCTGCTCCAGGATCGTGAAGTCCGGGGCGATCAGGGTGAACCCCTCCGCCATGCCGTCCAGGACGTGACGCAGTCGCTCTTCTCGCTCCCGCAACGCCGCTTCGGCCTCGCGGCGGCGGCGTTCTCCCACCACCTGTTCGGTGATCTCCAGGCAGGCGCAGAAGATCCCCCGCACCACGCCCGCGTCATCGCGCACCGGCGTATAGGAGAAGGCGAAGTGGGTCTCTTCGAGAAAGCCCTTCCTCAGCATCCACAGCTCGATGTCCGCCATGTGGACCGGCTCGCCGCCGTAGGCCTGATCGACAATCGGGAGCAGGTCGGAGCGGATTTCTTCCCAAACCTCCAGGAGGTCGCGCCCCAGCGCAGCGGGGTGCTTGGCGGCCAGGATCTCCGCATAGCCTTCATTGTAGAGAAGCGTCCGGTCTTCGCCCCACGCGATGAACATCGGCTGCGTGGACGTCAGCATCAGCGCTGCGAGCGTCTTCAAGGGCTGCGGCCAGGTGCTGATCGGTCCAAGAGGCGTGGAGGCCCAGTCATGCGCGCGGATCAACGCACCGACTTCACCGCCGCCAGCCAGCGGGTGACGCTCAAACTCTTGCGCCTGATCGCGAGCCAAAGCCTGACCTTTCGATCGTTCGAAGGGAGCCGTCTGTAGGACATCAGGCGGCCAGCGTCACCCAGGGTGCTGGTGCTTTATTCCCAATGAAAGACAAATCGTAAGCTGAGCCGGAAGCCCAAACGGCGTCGCGAATTCTTGACTCCGTCGGCGCGGTGTGTTCTCGTTTTGTTCGTGGATGGTGCGGCGGAAATGGCGGAACGGCACGGGCGTGTGCTGGCGGAGGTCGCGGACCTTTGTCTTACCGCCGCGCGCGAGGCCCATGCCCGCCTGCTGGAGACGCCGGAGCCGGACGCCTTCGCGGACCTGGCCTCGGCCCTGCACAAGCTGACACGTTCGGTGCGGCAAAGCGTGGCCTTGGAAGCCAAGCTGGTCCGGGACGCCGCGCGCGAGGCTCGCGCGGCCGAGGCCGCCGCTCGCGAGACGGCGGAGGTTGAGCGGGAGGCTGGCGTCGAGCGCCGCAAGGACTTGCTGAACCTGGCGGTGGAGCGGGCCATCTGGCGCGAAACCGACGGCCTGGACGCCGAACGCCGTCTCGACGTGCTGGGCGACGCTATCGAGCAGCTGTCGCTGTGCGATGACTTTCTCAGCCGGGACGCCAAGCAGCAGATTGCGGATCTTTGCCACGAACTCGGCGTCTGGGACGGTGAGGGCGCCCTGCCAGCGCATCTGGCCGACCGCGCCGACCGCATCGCGGCTGATCACGAGCGGCAGAAGCAGTCGGGCCTCTCCGACGAGGACTTCGTACGCAGCTTCGGCCTCTGGGGCTCGAACCTGCGCCGGCCGTCGTGGCGCGACAGCAGCTAAGCTCGCCTTCGCTTCGGCCCCGCCCGCAATGTCTTCAGCTTCAAACCGTGCTCGCCCTCAGGCGCCCTCGGGTTCGTACCCGAGGACGAACGCGCGCACCTTGGCCTCCGGCATCTCGCAGGGCTTGAGCAAGGCTCGCCCGCCGTCCAGCACATAAAGATTGCCGCTGATCCGGTCCGGACCGCCCAGCTCCTCGCCCCAGATCCACCAGCGCCGCCCGTCGTCCGAGCCTTTCACCGTCACCCCCCAGCGGCGGCCTTCGAACATCCCCTCGCAATAGCCGCGGGGCAGGGTGGCCAGACGTGCGGCGACGGGATCTTCGAGGCGGGTCATGGGCTCTTCAACGCGCCCTTTGGCGCATCGGCCCCGCGCCTTGACATCCACGGCCCCGCATGCGCCCTTCCGCCCCTCCAAATCAGCCGATTTCCTGAAGAGAATGCACGCTTACCGCTCGCACACCTGCGGCCAACTTCGCGCCGCCGACACTGGCCAGACCGTTCGCCTGTCGGGCTGGATCCATCGCAAGCGCGACCACGGCGGGCTGATCTTCATCGACCTGCGCGACCACTATGGCCTCACCCAGCTGGTGCTCAGCCCCGGCACCCCGGGCTTCGCGATCGTCGAGCACCTGCGCGCTGAAAGCGTCATCCGCGTGGATGGCGAGGTCGTGGCCCGCACGGCCGAGACCGTGAACCCGAACCTGCCCACCGGCGAGATCGAAGTGAAGGTCGCCACGGTGGACGTGCTGTCGGAAGCCGGCGAGCTGGCTCTGCCGGTCTTCGGCGAGCCCGAGTATCCGGAAGAGATCCGGCTCAAGAACCGCTTCTTGGACCTGCGCCGCGAGACGCTGCACCGGAACATCGTCCTGCGCTCCAAGGTCATCCAGTCGATCCGCAACCGCATGATCGGCCAGGGCTTCCTGGAGTACCAGACGCCGATCCTGACGGCGTCCTCCCCCGAAGGCGCCCGCGACTTCCTGGTGCCCTCGCGTCTGCACCCGTCCAAGTTCTACGCCCTTCCGCAGGCGCCCCAGCAGTTCAAGCAGCTGCTGATGGTCGCGGGCTTCGACCGCTACTTCCAGATCGCGCCCTGCTTCCGCGACGAGGATCTGCGCGCTGACCGCTCGCTCGAGTTCTACCAGCTCGACGTGGAGATGAGCTTCGTCACCCAGGAAGACGTGTTTGCGGCCATCGAGCCTGTCATGCACGGCGTCTTCGAGGAGTTCGGCGGCGGCAAGCCGGTCACGCCCTATCCGTTCCCGCGCATCCCCTATCGGGAAGCCATCTCCAAGTACGGCTCGGACAAGCCGGACCTGCGCAATCCGATCCAGATGCAGGACGTCTCCGACCACTTCCGCGGCGGCGGCTTCGGCCTGTTCGCCCGGATCCTGGAGAACGCCGCCAACGCCGTGTGGGCCATCCCGGCCCCGACCGGCGGCTCGCGCGCCTTCTGCGACCGCATGAACTCCTGGGCGCAGGGCGAGGGCCAACCCGGCCTCGGCTACATCTTCTGGAGCGAGGACCAGGGCGGCTGGGGCGGCCCGATCGCCAAGAACCTCGGCGCCGAGAAGACCGACGCCCTGATGGCCTCCATCGGTATGAAGCAGGGCGACGCCGCCTTCTTCGTCGCCGGCGATCCGAAGGTCTTCTACAAGTTCGCCGGTTCGGCCCGCACCAAGGTCGGCACGGACCTGAAGCTCGTGGACGAGAACCGCTTCGAGTTCGTCTGGATCGTCGACTTCCCGATGTTCGAGTGGAACGAGGACGAGAAGAAGGTCGACTTCTCCCACAACCCGTTCTCCATGCCGCAAGGCGAGCTCGAGGCCCTGAACACCAAGGACCCGCTCGACATCCTGGCCTACCAGTACGACATCGTCTGCAACGGCTATGAGCTGTGCTCGGGCGCCATCCGGAACCACCTGCCCGAGATCATGGTCCGCGCCTTCGAGATCGCCGGCTACGGTCCGGAAGTGGTGGAGGAGCAGTTCGGCGGCATGCTCAACGCCTTCCGCCATGGCGCCCCGCCGCACGGCGGCCTGGCGCCCGGCATCGACCGCATCGTCATGCTGCTGGCTGGCGAGACGGCCATCCGCGAGGTGATCGCCTTCCCGCTGAACCAGCAGGGCGAGGACCTTCTGATGAAGGCCCCTTCGGAAGTCTCCGAGAAGCAGCTCAAGGAGCTGCACATCCGCCTGGCGCCCCCGATCAAGGCCTAAGGGCCTCGGGGGCGACCGCCTTCGCCCGTCCTTAGCGGCGGGCGACGGGCACGGGCGGCGCCGGCGGAGCCGGGATGGCGGGCGGCGCCGGGATCCGCGGGGCGCGGATCATCACCCGCACCGGGCCGCGGCACGACCGGACGGTCAGTCCGGGCGGCAGGCGGGTCGACTTGTCGCCGCAGGCCTCGTCCAGCTGGTCCTGCTGCAAGCCTCGGGCTTGCGACAGGTCCGCGCCGAACAGCGAGGCATGGTTGAGGTCGGCGTCGCGGAAATCAGCGCCGTCGAAGTCGCCGTGCGACAGCACCGCTGCGTTCAGGCTGGCGTCGCGGAACGAGGCGCGGTTGAACCGGCCGCCGGTCAGGTTGGCCCCGTTCAGGGCCGTGTCGCTGAAGTCGGAGCCTCGCGCTTCGGCTCCGGTCAGCACGACGCCGTTCAAGGCGGCGTTCTTCAGTCGGGCGTTCGTCAGGTTGGCGCCGGCGAAGTTGGCGCCCATGGCCTCGACGTCGCTGAGGTCGGCGTTGGCCAGGTTCGCGCCGGCGAACACCACGCCCTTGGCCTCGCCGCCCCGCAGGCGGGCTCCGGCCAAGTTGGCGCCAGCGAAGTTGGCTCCGACCATCTCGGCGTCCGACAGGTTCACCCGGGACAGGTCCGCGCCCGCGAAGTTCGAGGCCAGCACCCGCGCCTCGCGCATGTCGGCCCCGACCAGGGCCGAACCGGCGAAGTTCGCGCCCATGAACTCGGCGCCGCGCAGGTTGCGGCCGGACAGCTCGCACTTGGCGCAGGCGCCGCCAAAGGTGTTGCGCCGGACGACTTCCTTGTCGCCCGGGCCAGACATGGCCAGGGCCGGCGAGGCGATCGCCAGAGCGACAAGAGCGGCAGGCAGGACGCGGAACAGAGGGGACATGAACACGGCGCTTTCAGACGAACAGTCGTTCTCCATGTGCGCCCGGCACGTCGGCTTCGCCACTTAAATCGCGGTAACTCTTAGCTTCCGGGCTCTTCGCCGGTCCGTCCGGCCCGCGTGCCGCAGGTCTCGCAGATCAGCGCCTGGCCCTTGCGCACCACCGCGATGTCGCCGCATGCCGCGCAGACGTCCGCCGCGTCGAAGTTGGCCGCTCGGTTGACCGGCAGGAACACCAGGTTGTCGGGCGCCGCGCCGCGCGAGAAGCCCTTGGAGATGAACCTGGAGGCCGGCTGCGGCTCGTCCATCACAGCCGCGCCGTCGTCCGCTTTGCCGCGCCCGAGCCCGTCGGCGTTCAGCTCGCCCGGGTCAGCGCTCGCCAGGTCGTTGCGCCCCAGGTAGCTGATCCCCAGCTCCCGGAAGATGTAGTCGAGGATGGAGGTGGCCGACTTCACCTGGTCGTTGCCCGTGACCGGCCCGGCCGGATCGAACCGGGTGAACACGAACGCGTCCACGAACTCGTCCAACGGCACGCCGTATTGCAGGCCGATGGAGATCGCGATCGCGAAGTTGTTCATCAGGCTGCGGAAGGCGGCGCCTTCCTTGTGCATGTCGATGAAGATCTCGCCCAGCTCGCCGTCGTCGTACTCGCCGGTGTGGATGTAGACCTTGTGGCCGCCCACCGCGGCCTTCTGGATGTACCCCTTCCGGCGGTCGGGCAGCTTGCGACGGGTGCGCTCGCGCTCGACGATCCGCTCGACGATACGTTCCTGGGGCTCCGGCGGCGGCGAGGCGCTTTCCCGCTGCATCCGCGGCGCTTCGGCGGCGGCGGGTAGGTCGAGCTTCAGGTCGGCAGGCGCTTCGGCCCGACGCACGCGCACAGCAACGGGCGCGGCCAGCCGGGCGGCGACCTCGACCGGCGCCGCGTCCCACGGGAGAATGACGTTGGCCATCGGCGGGACCGCCAGAACCGGCGCCAGGGCCGCCAGCATAGCCAGCCGCGCCGGCTCGCCAACGGCGTCGGCCGTGCGGAACACCCGCCGCTGCTCTGAGGTCAGCACCTCGTCCAGACCGCTTTCGCCACCGAGGGCATAAGCCTCGGCCGCCGCAATCTCAGCCGCTGAGAAGCCGGCCAACGCCAGCACGTCCAGCGCCGGATCAGCCATCTGAGCCGGCGATGCCCCGAGCACGTCGCCGACGAACCCTTCGCCAACGACCGCCGGCGCAAAGGCGTCACGCAGCCGGCTGACAAAGGGCAGGGCCGCCTCCACCGCGGCGATCTCGTGGTCCGTGAAGCCTCGGGCCAGCAGCGCTCGGTGGTCGATGCCCGGCGCCTCCGACAGCTCGCGCTGTCCTAGCAGACGGCCGCTCATCTCCGCGGCGTCGAGCCCGAGGATCGCAAAGCCTCGCAGCGCCGCCTCGGAAAGCACTCGCACGCTTTCGCCGTCCGCCGTCTCGGCCAGGGTCAGGGCGCCGGAGAACGGCGCCGCGGCCAGGCTGCCGGCGCCCAGCCGCAACGCCAGTTCGGGATCCTCGAACACCGCAAGACCGCCTGCCAACGGAGCTCCCGAGGCGGTCACAGCGTCGACCGCTGCCTTGTAGAGCTCCCGCGCCGTTTCCCGGCCCGCCTCGCTGTCGTAGTCGAGGCCATGGGCGGCCAGCCAGTCGCCCAGCCCGGCGAGGCCTAGCCGCACGGGGCCGTCTGCAGCCGCCGCTAAGGCGCGAGCCAGGAGCTGAACGGCGGTTTCGAAAGCGGCGATGTCGAACGCTTCGTCGGACCAGAAGGCCATCAGGTCGACGCCGCCGTGCAAGGCGCCTTCGGCCGCCGCAAGTTGCTGCGCTTCGACAGGGCTCGGCGCAACGGCCACGGCGCCTGTCGCCCAGGCGGCGAGCGCCGCCTCCTGCGCGACCGGACCGGTCAGACCCTTTGCGGCGCCCACGATCAGACGCAAGCGATCGGCGACGGTGGGCGGCTCGGCGCGCCAGAGGCTCTCGCCGGCGCGGGCCAGCGCCACGGCGTCCAGCACGGCGCTGGGAGGTGCGCCTGCAAGCCGAGCCGCCTCCGCCGCCCGGGCCAGACTTAGGTTCCGAGTTGGGTCCGCGCAGGCGTCCGCGTCGCCTTCGCAGCGAAGCACGGCATCCATAACGGCCTGCAGCCGCAGCGCGACCTCGCCAGCGGCCGCAGCGGCGGCTCGCTGTCCGCGCAGCACCGCAGTCAGTTCCTGCAGAGTCTGCGGCGCGGCTGGATCGGCGGCGTCGATCACGAGCGGCGGCACGGCTGGGCGCGGCGCGGCGACCGCGATGCGACCGGCGAGCAAGGCCTCCGTGAGCTGGTCACGGAATCGACTGCGGGACCTCAGGTCCTTCACCAGCCCCTTGGCCTGCGCGGCCTGGGTTAGGGCCTCGACGTAGTCGGCGACGGCTTGCGGCAAGTCCGGCTCTCCCCTTGCCCAATCTATCCAGGCTTCGGCGCGCGCGTTGGTCCAGTGAGCAGGGACAAGGGCCTCCACGAGCCGGTCGGGCAGCTCCAGCAACCGGCCTTCGAATCCCACCTCCGCCGCGTCCTTTCCCGTGCGCCGACTCCTGAGAGGGGAGGGTAGGCGTCGGATTGCACGTGGAGCAATAGATGTTGTGATGCTGCGGCGGATCGTCCCCAACATCTTGGCTCTTCAAGCTTGCGCCTGCGCGGCTGGACGCTCCTCCGACGCCCGCCTATAGTCCGCCCGCGTTCGCAGCCCTCTTTCCAAGAGAACAGCCAGTCCCGTGTCGGTCCTCAAGAAAATCTTCACCTGGTGGAACGGCGCCACCATCGGCATCCACTTCACCATCGCCAAGCGCGGCGTGTTCGTGGGTACGGATGAGTTCGGCAACAAGTACTACGAGGCCAAGGACACCAAGGACAGCTACGACGGCCGCAAGCGTCGCTGGGTGATCTTCAACGGCTACGCCGACGCCTCCAAGGTCGGGCCAGACTGGCATGGCTGGCTGCACCACACCTTCGACGAGCCGCCGACCATCGCGCCGCTGCCGCGCAAGAAGTTCGAGAAGGACTACGTGCCGAACCTGTCCGGTACGATCCATGCCTACCGGCCGAAGGGGTCGCTAGCCCGCGGCGGCGAGCGCCAACGCGCCACCGGCGACTACGAAGCCTGGACCCCGGAGTAAGGGCGACCGCCGTGCAGCTTCGGTCTTGCTCCGCTCAGCTGATCCGTCGGGCGGCGTGGCTCGCCCCGATCGCGGGCGCCGCCGCTGCCGGGTTGGTCTGGGCGCAAGCAGCGCCCAAGGCCGCCCCGCCAAGGGCGACCCCCGCTCCAGAAGCGCCGCCGGCCAACACCACCGCCGCGCCCGCCACCATCCCGCCGGACGCCGAAGAGGCGCCGCCGGTCAGCGTACCCACGCCGGAGCCGATCGCCGTTCCGCCGATCACCGAAAAGGAAGTGGCCCCGGCGCCGCCGCCTAAGGCGGCCGAAGTGAAACCTGCGCCCGAGGCCCCGCGCCGGCCGCGATACGACGTCGCCGTGCTGCAAGCCTTGGACAAGGTCACCGCGCAGACGCTCCGGTTCGAAGCCGCGGTGGGCAAGCCGGTGCGCTACAAGACCCTGGTCTTCACCGTGCGTGCCTGCGAACGCTCCGCGAGCGACGAGGGGATGCAGGACTCCATCGCCTATCTGACCGTCGACTCACAGCCGCGGCCCGCCCCCGGCAAGCCGGCTCCGCCGGCGCGGCAGGTGTTCAAAGGCTGGATGTACGCGTCGTCTCCCAGCCTTCACCCGCTGGAGCACCCGGTCTACGACGCGTGGGTGATCAACTGCAGGGCTTCGGCCCCGGTGACGGCGGCCGCGGCTCCCGCGGCGCCTGTCAGCCGCTGAAACTTGCCGTCCACCGCCAGCGCACGTTTCAGGCGGCGCTGGTACTCGGGGCGGCTGATCTCCTCGGCTCCGAACTGCGACAGGTGCTCGGTCATAAACTGGGCGTCCAGCAGCACGTAGCCGCCCGCGATCAGCCGTGCGACGAGATGGATGAGCGCGACCTTCGAGGCGTCCGTCGCGCGTGAAAACATGCTTTCGCCGAAGAAGGCGCCCTTCAAAGACACGCCATAAAGACCGCCCAGCAGCTCGTCGCCCCGCCAGCATTCGACGGAGTGAGCGAAGCCCAGCTCATGGAGCTGCCCGTAGAGCCGCTCGATCGGGTGATTGATCCAGGTTTCCGTTCGGCCGGGCGCAGCCTCTGCGCAGAGCTCCACGACCTGAGCAAAGGCCGTGTCGACGCGCACTTCGAATGGATCCTTGCGGACGGTGCGCGCCATGCGACGCGAGATATGGAAGGTTCGCAGCGGGATCACGCCGCGGCGCTCCGGATCTATCAGGAAGACCCGGTTGTCCTTCCGCGCGTCCGCCATGGGGAAGACGCCGCGGGCGTAGCAGGCGAGGAGATCGCGGGCCGTGAAGCTGTCGTTCATGCCCGCGTCACCGTCAGGCGGCCGCGGTGGCCGCCTGCTGCTTCATCCAGTTCTCGAGCCAATGGATGTTGTAGTCGCCCCGCGCGATGTCGGGGTTGCTCAGCAGTTCCTGGAAGAGCGGGATGTTGGTGTCGATGCCGGACACCACCATCTCGCTCAGGCACCGCGCGGCGCGGGCGAGGGCTTCCTCGCGGTCGCGGCCGTGCACGATGAGCTTGCCGACCAGGCTGTCGTAGTAGGGCGGGATCGAGTAGCCGGCGTAGAGCGCGCTATCGAGGCGCACGCCCAAGCCGCCGGGCGCGTGGAAGTCCGTGACCAGGCCCGGAGAGGGCGCGAAGGTCTTCGGGTTCTCGGCATTGATCCGGCACTCGATGGCGTGGCCTTCGAAGACCACGTCTTCCTGACGGAAAGACAGCGGCTCGCCGGCGGCGATGCGGATCTGCTCGCGAACCAGATCGATGCCGGTGATGGCTTCGGTGACCGGGTGCTCCACCTGAAGGCGGGTGTTCATCTCGATGAAGAAGAACTCGCCGTTCTCGTACAGGAACTCGATGGTGCCGACCCCGAGGTAGCCGATGGCGCGAACCGCATCGACCACCACCTTACCGATCTTGGCGCGAGCCTCGGCGTCGATCACCGGGGAGGGCGCTTCTTCGAGCACCTTCTGGTGACGGCGCTGCAAGGAGCAGTCGCGCTCGCCCAGGTGCACCACGTTGCCGAAGCTGTCGGCGATGACCTGCAACTCGATGTGGCGCGGCGTCTGGAGGTAGCGCTCCATGTAGACCGCGTCGTCGCCGAAGGCGGCCTTGGCTTCGGAACGGGCGGTGGCCACGGCCTCGGCCAGGTCTTCTTCGGTCTTGGCGACCTTCATGCCACGCCCGCCGCCGCCAGCGGCGGCCTTGATGAGCACGGGGAAGCCGATCTCCTTCGCCGCGGCGAAAGCCTCTTCTTCGGTGCGGACGGCGCCATCGGAGCCGGGGACCACCGGGATCCCGGCGTCCTTCACCGCCTGCTTGGCGGTAATCTTGTCGCCCATCATCTTGATGTGCTCGGGCTTGGGCCCGATGAAGGTGAAGCCGTGCGCGCCGACGATCTCGGCGAAACGGGCGTTCTCCGACAGGAAGCCGTAGCCCGGGTGGATCGCCTGCGCGCCGGTGATCTCGGCCGCTGCGATGATCGACGGGATGTTGAGGTAGCTCTTGGCGGCGGGCGCCGGCCCGATGCAGACGCTCTCGTCGGCCAGCCGCACCCACATGGCCCCGCTGTCAGCCTCGGAGTGCACCGCCACCGTGGAGATCCCCATCTCCTTGCAGGCGCGGTGGACGCGAAGGGCGATCTCGCCGCGGTTCGCGATGAGGATCTTCTCGAACATGGTACGCGCTACTCGATGACGGCGAGCGGCTCGCCGAACTCGACCGGCTGGCCGTCGGCCACGATGATCTCGACGATCCGGCCGCCCTTGGGAGCGGGGATCGGGTTCATGGTCTTCATCGCTTCGACGATGAACAGGGTCTGGCCCGCGGTGACCGTGTCACCGACCTTCACGAACGGGTCCGAGCCCGGGTTGGGCTGCAGATAGACCGTGCCGACCATCGGCGACTTGACCGCGTCGCCACGGGTCTGCGGGGCGGCAGGCGCAGCTTCCGCGGCTGGCGCGGCGGCGGCCGGCGCAGCCATCGGAGCCGGTGCAGCGACTGGCGCAGCCACTTGCACCGCTGCGGTGAGGGTCTTCGCAACCCGGATCTTCAGGCCCGCCTGTTCGACCTCGACTTCGATTTCGGACAGGCCGGTCTCGGTCAGGATGTCGGCCAGTTGGCGCACCAGGCGCGCGTCGATCGGATCGGCGGGGGCCTTGGGAGTGCTAGCCATGAAAAATACCCTTGTGTTCCTGGAGGCTCAGCGGGCCAGGCCCGCTGCGGCCTCGATAGCCAGTTCATAGCTCGCCGCGCCGAACCCGGTGACGGCTCCTGCGGCGACCAGCGAAACGTAGGTGTGACGGCGGAAGTCCTCGCGGGCCGCCGGGTTGGACAGGTGGCATTCGACCACCGGCAGGTCCGACGCCTTCAGCGCATCAAGGATGGCGATGGAGGTATGCCCGTAGGCCGCCGGGTTGATCACGATGGCGCAGCCCTTCTCGCGGGCCTCCTGGATCCAGTCGACCAGTTCGCCTTCGTGGTTCGATTGACGGAACACGATTTCGCGGCCCAGGGACTTCGCCCGCGCCTCACAGAGGGCGCGCACGTCGTCCAGGGTCTGATGTCCGTAAATCTCGGGCTCGCGGACGCCCAGGAGGTTGAGGTTGGGCCCGCTAAGCACATAGATCGGTTTCGGCATTCGGCTCCGCCGTCGATTCCGGCGTCTTGTAACGGGCGGGGCTGCGGGTCACAAGCTTGCCGACCGGAGTTGAGCGTCCCATGAACCTGACTGTGAACGGAGAGAGCCGCGGTTTCGACGGCGCGCCCAACGTGGCGGCGCTGGTGGAGGCGCTCGGGCTGGACGTGCGCAAGGTCGCTGTGGAGCGCAATCTAGAGATCGTCCCCAGATCGGCCTATGCCGCCACCAACCTCTCGGACGGCGACCGTATCGAGATCGTGCATTTCATCGGAGGCGGCTGACCATGGATGGGTCCGTCCACACTGAAGATACCTGGACCGTCGCGGGGCGCACCTTCCGCTCGCGCCTGATCGTCGGCACCGGCAAGTACAAGGACTACGCCGAGAACGCAGCGGCCGCAGAAGCGGCGGGGGCCGAGATCGTCACGGTGGCCCTGCGCCGGGTAAACCTGTCCGATCCGAACCAGCCGATGCTGGTCGACTATGTGAAGCCCGATCGGTTCACGTTCCTGCCGAACACCGCTGGCTGCTACACCGGCGAGGACGCCGTGCGCCTGCTGCGCCTGGCGCGCGAGGCTGGCGGCTGGGACCTCGTGAAACTGGAGGTGCTGTCCAACACCAAGCACCTGCTGCCCGACATGGAAGAGACCCTGCGGGCTCTGAAGCTGCTGGTGGCCGACGGCTTCCAGGTGATGGTCTACTGCTCGGATGACCCGGTCTACGCCAAGAAGCTCGAGGATGCGGGCGCGGTGGCGATCATGCCGCTGGGCGCGCCGATCGGATCGGGCCGAGGCATCCAAAACCTGCTGAACCTGGGGCTTATTGTCGAGCAGTCCACGGTGCCGGTGCTGGTGGACGCCGGCGTGGGCACCGCTTCCGACGCGGCGGTGGCCATGGAGATCGGCTGCGACGCGGTGCTGATGAACACGGCGATCGCCGAAGCGCGCGACCCGATCCGCATGGCGCGAGCCATGAAGCACGCGGTGATCGCCGGACGCGAAGCGTTCCTGGCGGGGCGCATGCCCAAGCGCATGTACGCCGACCCGTCTTCGCCGCTGACCGGGCTGATCTGAGCCGGCGCCTCCCTCCGCTTAAGGAGGGAGGCTTCCGAGCTCCGTCAGGCGGTCGCCTGGACCGCCGCAGCTTCGGCCTCGGCGGCCTTGGGCTGCGACTTCGGCCAGAGCCGGATGTGCGAGCATCCGCCGCTGGTCTTCTCCGTCTGCGGCACGCCCCGCTTGGCCCAGAACTTCTCGTGCAGGGCGAAGGCGAAGGTCTGGACGAAGGGCTCGACGAGCCCGATGGCCAGGGCCGCATGCCAGTTCCGCGTCAGGGCGAAGGCGACAGCCACGGCCACCACCAGGTGCATGACGCAGTAGGTGCTGGTCTTCAGGAGCACTCGGTTCACGTGGCGGCTCCCGTCAGCTCAGCATGTCCTTCACAGCCGCGACGCCGCGGCCGAGGAAGTCCATCTGTTCTTTCTGGGCGCCGGAATTCGGCGGCGGCGGGGCGAGCTTCGGCTCCTGACCGTCCGGGCGAATCTGTTCGGGGGTGAACTGACCCTTGCCGTCGATTGACGGGCCCTCGTTCCAACGGCCCGGTTCCGGTGGCGAGCCGTCGGCGTTGGTGGTGACGAACTTGTAGCTGAACTCTTCCTGCTCCTTGCCTTGCGGGAAGCTGTTCGGGATCGGCATCGCCGCGGCGACCCCGCCCATGTCCTCAAGAGCCGCCATCCACTGGTTCTGGTGCATGGAGTCCCGAGCGATCAGGAACGAGAGCATCTCCTTCATGCCGGGGTCGTTGGTCATGTTGTAGAGCCGCACGGCGAGCACGCGACCAGTAGCTTCCGCCGTGATGTTCGAGAACATGTCGGCCGCGCTGTTGCCGCTGGCGTAGACGTGGCTGGTGTCGAAGGGCACGCCGTTGGCGTCCGTCGGCAAGGCTGCGAGGCCGGCCGACAGCACGTGGCGCATGTCCATGCCGTTGAGCACCGAGCCGTTCACCGGATCAGCGGCCACGTCCTCCTGCTCGGAGAGCGGCGCCCCCTCGAGGTTCAGAGCGACGGCGGTGGCCAGCATCTCGATGTGACCGATCTCCTCGGTCGCGGTCTGAAGCAGCAGGTCACGATACTTGGACGGGCCGCGCTGGCCCCAAGCCTGGAAGAAGTACTGCAGACAAACCCGGATTTCGCCTTCCACGCCGCCGATGGCTTGCTGCAAGGCTCTGGCGAACACGGGGTCCGGCTTCTCGACTCGCACGGGGAATTGGAGTCGCTTGTCATGTAAGTACATGGTATCGGCCTCTGCTGTTCGGATTGGGAAGTCGTCTGGGGAGACGGTTTTCCGAACCGTTCAGCGCCGGGCCTGTTCCAGTAAAAGACCCAAAATGTGGGATTGTAAAAAGCTGAACTACAGGATTTCAGGCTGAATAGGTCAAAACTATCGGCGATAAATATTCAGGCTATGGAACAGCCAACGATCCTGCGTTGTCGGCTCTGCTGTAGTTAACTAGCGCCACTACAAGCGCGTGTGCTTGGCGCCGCTGAAAGCGCCGGCCGTTCTTCGTCGGTCAAGCTTGGGGGGAAGAGCGCTTAGCCCTTCTTCAGATCGCCGGCCTTGGCGACGAGGATCGCGGCGCGAAGCGCCGACATGTCAGCGCCCGGGATCATGGTGTCACCCACGATAAAGGCCGGCGTGCCTTCGATATGCATGTTCTGGGCGAGTTGGCGCGTCTCGATCAGATGCCGCTCGATCGCGGGGTCCTTGGCCTGTTCGCGCGCGACCTTGGGGTCGATGCCTGCCTCGGTCAGGTGACGGTCGATGCCGGCCTGCGTCAGCGACTTGTCCGCCATCCACGCTTGATGAAGTTGCAGACCCTTGGCCTTGGCCACAGGGGTCAGGGCGATCTTGGCCGCCTCATCGGAGACGTCGCCGAAGATCGGGTATTCCTTGAACACAAAGCGGACGTCCGGCTGCGAGCGGATCAGCTCCAGAACCTCCGGCGCGGCGAGCTTACAGTAGCCGCAACGGTAGTCGTAGAACTCCACCACCGTGACCTTGCCATCCGGATTGGCGACCAGGTCGCGCGGATCACGTTCGAGCTGAGCGCGGAACTTGCCGATAGCCTCGCTGGAGGCCTTGGCCGCTTCCGCCTGTTCCTTCTCGGACAGCTTCTGCGCGACTTCGCGCATGACTTCGGGATGCTCCAGCAGATAAGCGCGGACACGCGCCCCGAAGGCGGCGTCGTCCTGCTTCTGGCAGCCCGAAAGGAGGGTGAGGGCGGAAAGGGCGAGAGCGACTCGCGCGGCGGTCTTCATGCTCGCCAAATAGGATGCGGCTGCGCACAAGGCCAGAGAGGCGCCGCCTGAACAGGCGCCTGACCACGCTCTGCTTGCCCGAGGGCGGCTTTGTACTTATGCGCTGCAGCAATATGTCGCGTCGTGCGTTGTGCGGTGCGGAAGCCGGTTGGGCTGAAGCGTGGAGTTCCCGATGTCGTTCGTCCAGATGAGAACCGTCCCGGGCCTGTTTGTCGGCCGGCGCACCCTGATCTTGGCGAATGTCAGCGAAGAGAAGCCCGGCTCCACCGCTTTTCACTGCGGCGCCTGTGACAGCCCCATTCACAACGCCATGGACAAGTCCGAGCTGCGCGACGTGGTCGTGAAGTGCGGCTGCGGCGAGATCAACCAACTCTGAGGTTCTAGGCCTCAGCGAACTTCGCTGAGGCCGATCGAGCCCTCGCGCGCGAGATCCTTGAGGTCGTCGCGGCTGGGCTCCGACACCAGAACAATATCGGTCGCGCGGCGCCATTCGGGCGTGTTCCGGGTGAGCTTCTCACGGGCGCGCATGGCGAAGACCCGCGCCTGGCGCTTGTCGCCGACGTTGAAGTTGTACTCGGCCGTCGCCAGCCGAGCGAGCCCCTCCTGGCCCTGCTTGTCATAGGCCGCCGCCAGCAGCCGCCAGGCCACCGCGTTGTCCTCTTCCTGCACCAGCGCCTTCTTCAGCTCGGCCACGCCTTCCTCGATCTTGGCCTTGTCGTCGAGAGCGATCAGCGTCTGGCCGAGATTCACCCGCAGCAGCGGGGCGTCAGGCTTCAGTTCCACGGAGCGGCGTTGGGGCGCTTCGGCTTCCTTGGCCCGGCCAAACTCGAACAGGATCTGTCCCTTCAGCTCGTGCAGGTACGGGTTCTCAGGCTGCTCCTGCAGCAGGGCGTCGATCAGGCGCAGCGCCTTCTCAGGCTCCCGCATCTGGTAGTACGCGATCGCGCGGGCGTAGCGGGCCGGATAGCTCTTGTCGGTCTCGAGATATTTGACGATCGCGACCTGCGGATTGAGGAAGCCGTCCAGCTTGGCCTTCATGACGGCGTGCTCGGCCATGGCCTCCGGGCTATCCGCCTTGCTGTAGTTCGGCTGGGTGGCGACCTTGCTGCGCAGGGATTCAATCCGGTCCGAAGACAGCGGGTGACTGCGGAAATAGGCGAAGCGACGGCTCTCGCTGAAGACTTCCTGGTAGCGAAAGTTGTCGAAGAAGTCGGCCAAGCCCCGACCGGAAATCCCGGCCTTGTCCAGGAGCATGGCGCCAGCCTGGTCGGCGCGGCCTTCCTGCTCGCGGCTATAGCCCAGGGCGCCTAGCGTGCCGAAGTAGCTGGCGCTGCCCATCAGCGCCGCCGCACCGTCCCCCGAGCCGGCCAGCGCCGCGAGCACGCCCAGCCCCATGGTCAGCAGGAAGGGTCTCATGCCGGCCCGGTTGAGCTCGCCTGAGCGGGCGCTGTGGCCAGCGGCCAGGTGGCCTACTTCGTGCGCGATGACGCCCTGCAGCTCGTTCGGGTTTTTGCTCTGAAGGATCAGGCCCGTGTAGATGCCCATGATGCGCGGGGCTGCGAAGGCGTTCAGCTCCTTGCTGCCGACGATCAGGATTTCGACGTTGTTCGGGTTGATGCCCGCCGCCTGCAGGATCGGCTCGGCGTCCTTGTGCAGGATCTCTTCGATCTCGGTGTCCCGGATCAGCGACTCGCCATCCTGCGCGGCCGCGGGGGCGGCCTGCAGGACGAGGCTCGCCGCAAGCGTGGCGGCGAGCGCAATGCGGGAAACCGACCGGGCAGGAGAGACCATGCTCAACTCTCTTCAGCGCCCCCCAACACCCGGTCGGAATCTAGCGTGTCAGCCGCGCCGCCACCAGCCTCTCCGCGGGGTCTGCGGCGGTGTGGTGATCTCAGCCGGATCGGGCTCGCGCGGCGCAGGCGCCGGTGCGGGCTCCGCGTCAGCCATCACTGGCTCCGGAGCGGGAGCCGGTTCGGGCGCCGGCGTGGGCTCGGGTTCAGGCGCGGCCTGAGGCGCAGGCGCCTCGGCGACCGGTTCAACCGCCGCTTCCGGCGCAGGCTCGGCGGCCTTTTTGCGGCTGCGGGAGCGCGGCTTCTTGGCGGGCGGCGCTTCAGCTTCAGCAGCGACAGGCTCCGGCTCCACCGGCGCGGGCGCAGCCTCGGAGGCCGGCTCGGCGGCGACAGCTTCGGCAGCCGCCTCCGGGGCGGCCTCGGCTTCGGCGGCGCGACCGCGGCTGCGGCTGCGGCGGGCGCGCTTCGGCTTCTCCTCGACCGCGGGCAGTTCGACCCAGATGTCCTCATCTCCTTCGCTCGCGCGCGGGGCGGAGACGCTGGGGGCCGGCGCTGCGGCTTCGGCCGCCACGGGCGTGACGGCATCTTCGTTGGCCGGCTGCGGACGCGATTGCGGCTGCGGCTGCGGCGCCGCGGCCTTCTTCAGGTCCTCGGCGGGATCGTACCAGACAAACGGATCGTCGCCGTACGGCACCCACGGGCGCGTCCAGGCGAACGGCTCGGCCGCGCGACCTTCATCGCGCATCCGGCGGCCGCCACGGCGGCCACGGCGACGGCGACGGCCCTGGCCGCCTTCACCTTCGTCCTCGTCGTCGCCACGCGCTTCCTGGGGCCGGGGGGCCTCATCACGAGCTTCGCGTGGTTCGCGATCGTCTCCGCGGCGACCCCGGCGGCGACGCCGGCGGCCCCGACGGCCGCCTTCGCCTTCTTCGTCGTCGCGGCGGGCGCTGCGCTCGCGCTCCCGCGGCGCTTCGTCCTCCCCGTCCTCGCTCTCATCCTCTTCGAGCTCCTCGTCTTCCTCGTCCTCTTCCTCCTCGTCCTCGACGGCTTCGTCGTCGAAGTCGTCTTCGGCGGTGGGTTGGTAGGCGGGCAGCAGGGCAGGGACGATGGCGGCGTGCTCGGCGCGGGTCTCGCTGGCCGTGCGTTCGATCTGCACGTCAGCGTGCGCCATTTCGTCGTCGATCACCACGGTGACGAACAGGCCGAACATCTGGTGCAGACGCGCCAGGTGGCCGCGCTTTTCATTGAGGATGTAGAGACCCACGGCGCGCGGCACGGTGAGCGTCACCTCGCCGCCGCCCTTCAGCGCTTCGGTCTCGACGCTGCGCAGAGCCGCCAGGGCGCTCGATTCGACCGAGCGCACCCGGCCGGTGCCGCCGCAGTGCTCGCACACGTGGGTGGTGCCTTCCAGCACGCCGGTGCGGCGGCGCTGGCGGCTGATCTCCATCAGGCCGAACGGGCTGATCTTGCCCATCTGGACCCGCGCGCGGTCGTCCTTCAGGCAGTCCTTCAGCTTCTTCTCGACGGCCCGATTGTTCTTCGCCTCATCCATGTCGATGAAGTCGATGACGATTAGGCCGGCCAGATCGCGCAGACGCAGCTGGCGAGCAGCTTCTTCCGCCGCCTCCATGTTGGTCTTCAGCGCCGTGGCTTCGATGTTCCGCTCGCGGGTGGAGCGGCCGGAGTTCACGTCGATGGCCACGAGGGCTTCGGTCTGGTTGATCACCAGGTAGCCGCCTGAGCGCAGGGGAACGACCGGCGAATAGATCTGGCTGAGGTGGTCTTCGACCCTGTGCTTGACGAACAGCGGGGTCGGCTCGCGGTACGGCTGAACCTTCTTGGCCTGGCTCGGCATCAGCATGCGCATGAAATCGCGTGCTTCACGGTAGCCGGCGTCGCCTTCGACAAAGACGTCGTCGATGTCCTTGTCATAGAGGTCGCGGATGGCGCGCTTCACGAGGTCTTCTTCCTCGTAGATCAGCGCCGGCGCGATCGATCCCAGCGTGGTCTCGCGGATGTTCTCCCACAGGCGCAGGAGGTACTCGTAGTCGCGCTTGATCTCGGCCTTGGTGCGCTTGGCGCCCGCGGTGCGGACAATCAGGCCCATGCCCTGCGGCACGTCCAAGCTCTGGACGATGGTCTTCAGGCGCTTGCGGTCGGTGGCCGTGGTGATCTTGCGGCTAATGCCGCCGCCACGGGCCGTGTTCGGCATCAGAACGCCGTAGCGGCCGGCCAGGGACAGATAGGTGGTGAGCGCCGCGCCCTTGTTGCCGCGCTCTTCCTTGACGACCTGCACCAGCATGATCTGCCGGCGGCGGATCACTTCCTGGATCTTGTATTTGCGCATCAGCCGCCGGCGACGCCGGGCGACTTCTTCTTCCATGACGTCATCGTCGTCCGAGGCGGCCGCGACCGCGCCTTCCTCGTCGTCTTCCTCGTCGTCCGAGCCACGGGCGCTTCGCGGCTCGTGATGGTCGTCGTCTTCCTCGGCGATGTCGCGCAGCAACGCTTCGCGGTCAGCGACCGGGATCTGGTAGTAGTCGGGGTGGATTTCGTTGAAGGCCAGGAAGCCGTGGCGGTTGCCGCCGTACTCGACGAAGGCCGCCTGCAGGGACGGCTCTACGCGCGTCACCTTGGCGAGATAGATGTTCCCTCGAAGCTGCTTCCTGTTCTGGCTCTCGAAATCAAACTCTTCGACGCGGTTCCCGTCGACCACCACCACACGCGTCTCTTCCGCGTGGGCTGCGTCGATCAACATAGTCTTGGACATCAATAAGGTCTCCGCGGCGCGCGATGGCCTCTAGGGCCCAGCGCTGCCGGTGCATGAGACGAGCGCGCGCGCCAACCGCGGAGAGGCCGAAAGCGGCGTCCCGGGCGGCCTGAAGCCGGACGTTGGCATGAGCTGCGCAGCTCATCAGGTGTGTTCCCAAGCGCCGAGATCGGCGCGGATCGAATGAGGCGTCGTGGCCGGAAGTGGCCGTTGCCGACGCATGTGATGCGCGCGAGCGTCGCAGGACTCAAAAAGGAGCCCAATGCGGTTCGCAGCGCGCGCGGACTTTGCAACACCCCACCCGAAAAGGAAAGCTGAACCCGATCGGGGGTTGGCGGAAAGGTTCGCTTAACCCTTTCTGCACGGTGCTGCGTCTATATGGGCGCTTCTCGACCGCGTCAGAGTCCTTAAGGTTGGCGAGCTATGTTTTTGCGCGTGCGCCAAGGTGTGAGCAGCAGTCGTGGACGCCTCCTGGCGGCCGCCACGGCGGCGCTCGCCGGCTTGGCCGCCGTCGCTGTCTCCCATGCCGCAACCGCTGGCGCGGCCCTGCAGAAGGTCCGCCTGGGCGGCGATAGTTCGCAAACCCGCATCGTTCTGGACCTCGACCGTGCGGTCAGCGCCAAACTCGTGTCTGACGGCGCGTCCGACCGGCGCGTCGTGCTGATGTTGCCGGGCGTGACGCCTCAGGGCGGTGCGCTTCAGGGCGCTGGGCAGGGGCTGGTGAAGACCTGGGTGGTCGATCAGGCCTCCGGCGGCGCGCGCCTGCAGATGGATCTCAAAGGGGACGCCAAGGTGTCCCGGCGTTTCCTGCTGCCGCCCGCCGATGGGGTGGATCACTATCGTTATGTTCTGGACGTGGCGCCGGCCGCACCCGGACAGGTGAAGCTGACCAGCGCCCGGCCCGCGCCGCTGAAGGTGCGGGAAACGACGGTGCGCAAGGCGCCGCTGCCGCTCAAGAAAGTGGTGGTGATCGACGCCGGCCATGGCGGTAACGATCCGGGCGCCAGGGGCGCCCAGGGCCACGAGAAGGACGTCAACCTCCTGGCTGCTCAGGCCCTGAAGGCGCGGCTGGAGCGGTCGGGCCGCTACAAGGTCGTGATGACCCGCAATTCGGACGTCTACGTGCCGCTGGAAAGCCGGGTGCGCATCGCCCAGCGGGCGGACGCCGACCTATTCATCTCGCTGCACTCCGATTCGGGGCCGGACCCGAGCCTGTCGGGCGCCAGCGTCTACACCTTGTCGGACAAGGCCTCGCAGCGCGCGGCCCAGTTCGTCAGCAAGGACGACTGGTTCATGAAGGCGAGCCTCACTGGCGATCGCGGCGTGAGCGACATTCTGTTCGACCTGACCCAGCGCGCGACGCGCAACCGTTCGGGCATGTTCGCCCAGACCCTGGTCAGCCACATCGAGGGCAAGGCTCCGATGCTTCGGCGCAGCCACCGTGACGCAGGCTTCATGGTGCTGCTCGCCCCCAACGTTCCGGCCGTGCTGCTGGAGATGGGGTTCGTCTCGAACCTCGATGACGAACGCTTCCTGCGCGATCCGGAACGCCGCGGCCGGCTCATGGACGCGGTGGCCAGCGCCATCGACGAATACTTCGGCGAAGCCACCAAGCTTGCGGCGCGCTGACGCGGCGACGTTTGCCGCCCGTTGGCGCCCGGCCCAACGCACGCTAGACGGAGCCGGTTAGGGGCGGGCGTCCCCGCGGAGGCTCAGTTAAGTTGAAACCCGCTGAGAGATGGGTGGCGATTGCCGGCGTGGTCGTGCTCAGCGCGATCGCCGTGGCCGGATTCGCCATGGCCATCTGGGCGGCCTGGCTGTTCCACGACATGCCCGACGCCGGCGACCTGGCGGACTACCATCCGCCCACCGCGACGCGTGCTTATGCCTGGGATGGCACGCTGATCGGCGAGTTCTCTCGCGAACGGCGCATCTTCGTACCGTACGACAACATCCCGCCGCAGCTGGCGCAGGCGTTCCTCGCCGCCGAGGACCGCAACTTCTTCCACCACAGCGGCGTGGACGTCAGCGGCCTGTCGCGCGCCATGGTCCGCAACGTCGTGAACGTGACTCGCGGCCGGCGAATGGAAGGCGGCTCGACCATCACACAGCAGGTGGCCAAGAACATCCTGCTGACCAACGACCAAACTTTGGGCCGCAAGCTCAAGGAAGCCATTCTTGCAGGCCGCCTGGAGCAGACCCTCTCCAAGGAGCGGATCCTCGAGCTCTATCTGAACGAGATCTGGCTGGGCTATCGGTCCTACGGCGTCGGCGCCGCGGCGTTCAACTACTTCGGCAAGTCGATCAACGACCTGACCCTGTCCGAAAGCGCCTACCTGGCCGCGGTGCCCAAGGGACCCGACAACTACCACCCCATCCGCCGCAAGGCGCAGGCCATCGCGCGACGCAACTGGGTGCTGGACCAGATGGCGTCCGCGGGCTCGATCACCCATGAACAGGCCGAGGCGGCCAAGCGCGAGGACCTGGTGGTCCAGCCTGAGCCCAGCCGCGCCAAGTACCGAGACGCCGACTACTTCGTCGAGGAAGTGCGCCGCCGCGGCCTCACCACCCTTGGGCCGCGCCTGAACGAGGGCGGCTACTACATGCGTACGACCCTCGACCCGCGCCTGCAGAGCGCGGCGCGGACGGCGCTGATGAACGGCCTGGAAGCGTACGATCGCCGCCACGGCTGGCGGGGCGCTTGGGGCCGGGTCACCACCCTGGCCGACTGGGAAGACGTCGCTCGCAAAACCGCCAAGCCCGCCGAGCGCCGCAGCTGGACGGCGGCCGTGGTGACGGACGTCGGCGGCGGCCGAGTGACCGTCCGCACGATCGAAGGCGACACCGGCCAGATTGCTGGGGAAGACATCGCCTGGGCCCGACGCGGCAAGGGCATCGGCGTCGGCGATCTCGTCTGGGTCGCGCCCAACGAGGAAGGCGGCGCGGCTTTCCGCCTGAAGCAAATCCCGGCCGTGAACGGCGCGCTGGTGGCCCTGGAGCCGAACACCGGCCGTGTGCTGGCGATGGTCGGCGGGTATTCCTTCTCGCTGTCGAGCTTCAACCGCGCCACTCAGGCGCTTCGCCAGCCGGGCTCGGCCTTCAAGCCGATCGTCTACGCGGCGGCGCTGGAGAACGGCTACACGCCCGCCTCGGTGGTGATGGACGCCCCGATCACCCTGGCGGGGGCCAACGGCCAGGCCTGGAGCCCCGAGAACTACGAGCACCGCTACTATGGCGCTCTGCAGTTGCGCCGTGGCCTTGAGCTGTCGCGCAACGCGATGACCGTGCGCCTCGCGCAGGGCGTCGGCATGCCCAAGATCAGCAGTCTGGCCGAGCGTCTGGGCGTGACAAAGCGCATGGACCGGGTGCTCGCCATGGCGCTGGGCTCGGGCGAGACAACCGTCTTCAAGATGGCGGGCGCCTACGCCTCATTCGTGAACGGCGGCCGCAAGGTCGAGCCGCACATGATCGAGATGGTGCAGGACCGCGAGGGCAAGACGATCTTCCGCGCCGACGGCCGCGACTGCGACCGCTGCGACGCCGGGTTCAGCGGCGACGAGAGCCCGCGCGTGCCTCAGGCGGGCGCACAGGTCATGGACCCGATCACCGCCTATCAGATCACGTCCATGCTCCAGGGCGTGGTCCAGCGCGGCACGGCCGTGCAGGCCTCCTCGCTGGGTCGCCCGCTGGGCGGTAAGACGGGCACCACCAACGACTACCGTTCCGCCTGGTTCATGGGCTTCTCGCCCGACCTGGTGGTCGGCGTCTTCGTCGGCTTCGACGACAACCGCAGCCTCGGCTCCGGCGAAACTGGCGGTCAGTCGGCGGTGCCGATCTTCGTGGATTTCATGAAGGAAGCGCTGAAAGGCTACCCGCCCAGCGACTTCGTTCCGCCCAAGAACGCCAAGTTCGCCATGGTCCGCGGCATCCGCGAGGCGTTCCGCCCGGGCACCGAGCCGCGTGTGGCCGCGGCGCCCGTCGGCGGCGGCGGCGGCGGCGGTCGCGTTCCGTCCGGACCGCAGCCCTACAGCAGCGTCTGGCAGAACGGCGTAACGGGGGCTCCCAACGCCGGGGCCGCGATCGCGCCGCCTCCGCCCTCGCGCCCGCCGGACGACGCGTCGGGTCTCTACTGAGCTGTCGCTGATCTTGTAACGATCAAGGGCGCGGGCTATCTGCGCCGCCCTGATCTCCTTCGGAGCTATCCATGAGAGCGGATGTCGAGGCCATGAAGGCCGACATCGAGCAGTCCATCGAACTGCTGAAGCGCAGGCTCGACTGGGAGCCGGCGCTCCGCAAGCTCGACGAGCTGAACGCCCGGGTCGAGGACCCGACCCTGTGGGACGACGCGGACGCCGCCCAGGCGACGATGCGCGAGCGCACGCGCCTGTCCACCCAGGTGGACGCCGTCCGCTCCATCGAGCGCGATCTCGGCGACGCCTTGGGCTATGCCGAACTGGCGGATGAGGAAGGCGACGAGGCTTCCCTCGAAGAAGCCCGCGCCCAGCTGCGCGCCATCAAGGACCGGGCCGGCCGCGCCGAACTCGAGGCTTTGCTGTCCGGCGAGGCCGACGGAAACGACGCCTACGTGGAAATCAACTCCGGCGCCGGCGGCACCGAGTCCAACGACTGGGCCGGCATGCTGCTGCGCATGTACACCCGCTGGGCTCAGGCCCACGGCATGCAGGTCGAGTTCATCGAAGAGACCGTCGGCGAACAGGCCGGCATCAAGTCGGTGACCCTGCAGGTGAAGGGGACCAACGCCTACGGTTGGCTGAAGACCGAGGCCGGGGTGCACCGTCTGGTGCGGATCAGCCCCTACGACTCCTCGGCCCGTCGCCACACCAGCTTTGCGTCCGTGTGGGTCTACCCGGTGGTCGACGACAACATCGAGATCGAGATCAACCCGGCGGACGTGCGCACCGACACCTATCGCGCGTCCGGCGCCGGCGGTCAGCACGTCAACAAGACCGACTCGGCCGTGCGCCTGACCCACATTCCGACCGGCATCGCCGTCGCCTGCCAGACGCAGCGTTCACAGCACCAGAACCGGGAACAGGCCTGGAAGATGCTGAAGGCGCGTCTGTACGAGCTCGAACTCGAGAAGCGGGAAGCGGCTCAGCAGGCGCTTGAGGACCAGAAGACCGACATCGGCTGGGGTCACCAGATCCGCTCTTACGTCCTTCAGCCGTATCAGATGGTGAAGGACCTGCGGACGGAGGTGGAAACCTCCGACACCCAAGGCGTGCTGGATGGCGATCTGGACAGCTTCATGGGCGCGGCTCTGGCCCAGCGGGTGGGCGCCACGCGCGACGCGGTCGAGGCCTGAGCCTACTCGGCCGCTTCGATCAGCGCCGTGACCTCCACCGGAGCCTGGAACTTCAGGCTGCGGCCTTGGAAGCTGGCGCCGGCGTCGATCGCCAGCTGCGCATGGGTGATGTCGCCTTCGACGTCGGCGGTGGCGTAGAGCCGAACCGCCTTGGCGGTGATCGATCCCGTCACCCGGCCGCGGATGTCGACTGTCTCGGCCTCGACCGCGCCTTCCACGCGGCCCGTCTCCCCGATGGTGAGCCGCCCGACGCGCAGGTCGCCAACGAGCGTGCCATCCAGCTGAACGTCGCCGTCGCTGGCGAGATCGCCGTTTATGGTGACGTTTTCCGCGATCAGGGAGGCGGCGATGGGCCTTCGGCCGGCCGGTTCAGCGGCGGCGAACTCGGTGCGGGCGGCGCCCGTGGATTTATCCGTCTTGGAGAACATAGGACCCCGCTTTCAGGAAACGCTCGGGATTGTAGGCTCGGCCGTTGACCCAGACCTCGTAATGCAGGTGCGGTCCCGTTGAGCGGCCGGTGGAGCCCAGTCCGCCGATCCGCTGGCCGAGGCCGACCTTCTGGCCAGGCCGCACCGCGATGCGCGCCAGATGGGCGTAGCGGGTCTTGAACCCGCGTCCGTGGTCGACCTCGACGGTGTTGCCGTAGCCCGATCGCACGCCGGTGTACGAAATCACGCCCGGAGCCGTCGCATAGACCGGCGTCATCGGCGCGCCGGCGAAATCCAGCCCGGAGTGGAAGGCGGGCCTGCGGGTGAACGGGTCCAGTCGGAAGCCGTAGCTGCTGGTCTGCGGGGTGAGGTTCGTCGGCTTGGAGAAGGGCAGGGCGGCGGCCGCGTCCGATAGCGCCTTGGCTTCCGACAGCCCGTGCGCCGCCTTCTGTATGCGCGCGGCGAAGCCTGGCTCCACGTCCAGCACGGCGGCCAATGCGCGAGGGTCCTTCGATTCGATCAGCGGCCCTCCGAGCGCGCTCCGAGCGACATAGGTGGACGGCTTCAGGCCGGCCATGCGGAAGGCCAGGCGCAGACGCTCGGCGCGGCTCTTGGCGAAGTCTTCGGCGACGCCCGCCACCTCCTCCTGGCTGGCGCGAACGCGGTCCAGGCGGCGATTGGGGTCGGGGTCCTGCACCGACAAGGCTCTGTCAATGGCGGGAGTGAGCGCCTGGGCGGCGCCCGGCTCGCCCTTGGCGTCGGCGAGTAACAGGGCGAGCGCGGCGTGGCGCTTCTCGACCGCGGCCACCTGGCCGGCGGCGGCCCCGCCAGCGTTTAGCTGCGCCACCGCCGTGTTGAGGCGCGCCTGTCGGTCAGCGATCCAGCGCTCGTACTTCGCTTGGGTCCGCGCCACCTCGCGATCGGTCGCCGAGGCGGACAGCAGGTTCACCAGCATGGCGGCGGTGCAGACGCCGACCCACAGCGCGCTGGCCGCCACGCCGCCGGCCAGCAGCATCTGCTTTCGGGTGGAAAGGACAAAGCCGCGCATCTCGCCGCCGGAGCGGACATAGAGATGGCGTTCGGGAAACAGCTCTACGAGCGATCGACGCAGTCGCGCGATGCGTTGCATGCTTTCGCTAGTCCCCAGCCCTGGACCCCCGCGATATGCAACCACTTTTCGCGCAGTGGCAAGCCGCCTGCGCGCAATGACGGCAGGTCAGATTGTTCGCGATCGAGGTAAACGCGCCATGAACTATAAGGACCGGACGGCCGCCAGCACCTGCTCGGCGTGGCCGGGGACCTTCACCTTCCGCCAGATCTTCTTGAAGACGCCGTCCTGGATCAGGAACGTCGAGCGGTCGATCCCCATGTACTGGCGCCCATAGAGGGTCTTCTCCACCCACGAGCCGTAGCGCTCGATGACCGCGCCGTCGGGATCGGAGGCAAGGCGGACGTTCAGGTCGTACTTGGCCGTGAACTTCTGGTGCTTGGCGACCGTGTCCTTGGAGACGCCGATCACCGTCGCCCCGGCCTGGGCGAACTCGTCGGCGAGCGCCGTGAAGTCCTGGGCTTCCCGCGTGCAGCCGGCCGTGTCGTCCTTGGGGTAGAAGTAGAGCACCAGGGTCTTGCCGGCGAAATCACCGAGGCGCACCGGGCCTTCGGCGGTCTCCAGCTCGAAGTCGGGCGCCCTCGCGCCCTCGGCGATCTCGCTCATGATCCTGCTCCTCAGACCGGCTTGACCAGCACGATCTTCTTTTTACCCGCGCCAAGCTTCACGACGCCGTCCACCACGTCGGCCGCCGTCACCACCCGATTGCCGTCGCTCTCGGCCTTGTCGTTGATCCGCAGGCCGCCTCCTTGCGCCAGGCGCCGGGCCTCGCCCTTGGAGGCGGCGAGACCTGCATCCACCGCCAAAGCGGCCAGGGCGACGCCGGCGTGAAGGTCGGCGGCCGCGACCTCGTGGGTTGGCAAGTCGGCCGAGAGCCCGCCTTGCTCGAATGCGGCTTGAGCGGCTGCAGCGGCTTTGGCGGCCTCGTCTGCGCCGTGCAGCAAGGTCGTCGCCTCGTTGGCCAGCACCTTCTTCGCCTCGTTGATCTCGGCCCCTTGCAGCGTCTCCAGCCGGGCGATCTCCTCGGCCGGCAGGTCGGTGAACAGGCGCAGGAAACGGCCAACGTCCGCATCCTCGGTGTTCCGCCAGAACTGCCAGTAGTCGTAGGGGCTGCGCATGTCGGCGTTCAGCCACACGGCTCCGCCCACCGTCTTGCCCATCTTCTGGCCCGACGCAGTGGAAAGCAGCGGCGTGGTCAAGCCGAAAGCCGGCTTCTGGTCCACCCGGCGGATCAACTCCACGCCGTTGACGATGTTGCCCCACTGGTCAGAGCCGCCCATTTGCAGGATGCAGCCGTAGCGGCGCTCTAGCTCCAGGAAGTCCACCGACTGCATCAGCATGTAGTTGAACTCGAGGAAGGTCATCGGCTGCTCGCGCTCCAGCCGCAGCTTGACGCTGTCGAAGGCGAGCATGCGGTTGACCGTGAAGTGCACGCCGTAGTCGCGCAGGAACTGCACGTAGCCGAAGCGGTCCAGCCACTCGGCGTTGTTGACCATCACGGCGTCCGTGGGCCCGTCGCCGAACGTCAGGAAGCGCGAGAACACCTCCTTGATGGAGTCGATGTTTGACTGGATCTGCTCTTCGGTAAGCAGCGGGCGCTGGCCTTCCTTGTCGGTGGGATCGCCAACCTTGGTCGTCCCCCCGCCCATCAGCACGATCGGCTTGTGCCCGGTCTGCTGCAGCCGGCGCAGGGTCATGATGGAGAACAGGTGCCCCACGTGCAGCGAGGCGGCCGTGGCGTCGAAGCCGATGTAGGCGGTGATCGGCCCGCCCGCGGCCAGTTCGTCCAGCTCCGCGGAATGGGTGATCTGGTTGATATGCCCCCGCGCCTTGAGGGTCTGGAGGAACTCGGACTTGAAGGGCGCGTCGGACATGGCGGGACTCATCGGCTTTTGGTGGCCGGGCTCTAGCACGGCGGGCTGCGCGATTTCGAGGGACATGGCAGGGATCCTGGCTGAGGAAGGCCGGACCGTCTGTCGAAGAGCAGGGGAGGCGCCGGCCGGAGGGGCGGGCGCGAACGATCGGCGACCCGCTAAAGGAGCGGGCGGTAATAGCGGGCGCTGGAGGCCGTCTTGCCGATCATGCGGCTAGCTAGCCGCCGCCAGCCATGGCAGTCAATCGCCATGCGCGTACTCGGATTTATGACCGGAACCTCCCTCGACGCGGTCGACATGGCGATCCTGGAGACGGACGGGGAGGCAATCACCGCCTTTGGTCCGGCTGGGGAGCGCAAGCTCACCGACGCCACGCGCGACCTGCTGCTGGAGACCACCCGCCAGGCCCTGCAGTGGAAGCGCGGCGAGCCTCGGCCCGACATCTTCGTTCAAGCCGAGCAGGCCGTGGCGGACGAGCACTTCGCGGCCGCCGAGGGCTTTCTCGCCGCCAATGACCTGACCTGGTCCCGCATCGACCTCATCGGCATGCACGGCCAGACCGTCCTGCACGAGCGGCCTAAGGACGGCGTGGTCGGTCGCACCGTGCAGCTTGGCGATGCTCAACGGCTGGCGGACCTCGCTGGCGTGCCGGTCGCCTTCGATTTCCGCACGGCTGATGTGGCGGCTGGGGGCGAGGGCGCGCCGCTGGCGCCGATCTATCACCTGGCGCGGGCGCAGGCCTCAGGGCTGGAAGCGCCGGTGGCGGTGCTCAACGTCGGCGGCGTGGCCAACATCACCTTCTGGTCAGGAGGCGAGAACCTTGCCGCCTTCGACACGGGCCCGGGCAATGGCATGATCGACCTGCTGGTGCAGAGCCGTGGCGCCGGACGCTTCGACGACAAGGGCCGCTACGCCAGCGTGGGGCAGGTGAACGAGTCGATTGTCCGCGCGCTGCTGGCTCATCCCTATTTCACAGCTCCCCCTCCCAAGTCTCTGGATCGGTACGACTTCTCGCTGGAGCCGCTTGAGGCGCTGCAACTCGAGGACGCCGCCGCCACCCTCGTGGCCTTCACCGCCGAAGCCGTGAAGCTGGGGTTCGACGTGGCCGGCGGACAGCCCACTCAGGTGGTGGTCGCCGGCGGCGGTCGGCACAATCCGCAGATCATGAAGGCCTTGGCCGCGCGCCTGCCGGTCCCGGTGGCCGCCGCCGAGGAACACGGCTGGCGCGGCGACGCGATCGAGGCGGAAGCTTTCGCCTATCTGGCGGCGCGCACCGCCCGCGGCCTGCCGATCTCCTTCCCCAAGACGACCGGTGTCGCCCAGCCGATGACCGGCGGCCGTATCGCCCAGCCGAACCGCTAGCGCTTCGGCTCCGGGTTTGGCCTGGTGTCCTCCGGGTCGGGATCCATCTCCGGCATGGGTCGGGTCAGTTCCTCCGCGGCGTCGTTTCTGGGGAGCGCGGACGGCTGAGCGGCTGGCGGGCCAGGCTGCGCCGTCTCCGGCTCCTCCAGCTTGAGGGCGCGCAGGGCGCGCTCGTTTTCCTGCCCGAAAAGGCTCCGCAGCCGCACGTCCATCTGCGGATAGGGCACCTCGATGTCGGCGCATTCCAGGGCGTCGGCGATCGCCCAGGTGTAGGCGGCCTGCATGGCGCCTGGCCGCTTAACCGCATCGAGGGTCGGCCAGACGAGCAGCTCGAACTCCAGCGCGGAGTCACCAAAGCCGGTCATCCAGACCTGGCTCTTCTGCGTTTCGGTCTCAGGCAGTGTGAACGGCACGCTCCGCGCAGCTTCCAGCACCACCTGCCGGACCTTTTGGCGGTCCGACCCGTAGGCGACGCTGAACGGGATGTGTATGCGACTGGTCCGGTTGTGCAGGGTCCAGTTGATCACCGGTCCATCGATGAACTTCGAATTTGGGACGACCAGGTCGATGTTGTCGTTGGTGCGGATGCGCACCGCCCGAGTGCCGATCTCCTGCACAAGGCCGCGCTTGCCGTCTTCCAGCTCGATGTAGTCGCCGACGTTGAGCACCCGGTCGAAGATCAGCACCAGCCCGGAGACGAACTCCTTCACGATGCCCTGAAGGCCCAGGCCGATGCCGACACCCACGGCCCCGGCGAAGACCGCGAGCGACGAAAGGTTCAGCCCAACGGTGGACAGCCCGGCCACAATGCCCAGGATTCCAAGAGCGTAGCGGACCAGCTTCTCCACGATGTAGAGCGCCTCGCCGCCGCGGCGGGCCCGACCGCGCAGACGCTTGATGCCGCCGCCGACCACCTTGGACGCCAGCCAGAACGCGCAGGCGACCGCCAGGCCGGCCAGAATCCCGCCGAGGGTTACTGGCGTGCGGCCGATCGCGAAGAGCACCAGGCCGCGCAGGTCGTTCAGGTCATCCATGGGGCGCGAACGCTGACAGCCAAGGCGTCGTTCCGGCGCGCGTCGCCGCCCATCTTGCGCCCAGTTCCGAGGTAAGCTCAGCCCGGCTGGAAGGAGCCACGCTCATGCGCATCACTCACCTCGCGCTTTTCGCCATGCTCGCCGTCGGCGGAACGGCCCTGGCCCAAGCTGCGCCGCAAGGGCCCAGGCTCGGCTTTCCCGTGGCCTGCGAGATCGGCAGGACGTGCGAGGTGCAGAACTACGTGGATCGTGACCCGGGGCCCGGCGCCCGGGACTATCGCTGCGCGACCCGCACCTATCAGGGGCACAGCGGGGTGGACATCCGGCTCTTGGACCTGCCGGCGCAGAAGCGTGGCGTGGAGGTCCTGGCGGCTGCGCCCGGCAGGGTCTCGCGTCTGCGCAACGATGTCGCCGACGTTTCCGTCCGCGCTGCGGGCGTGGCGAGCGTCGCAGGGCGCGAATGTGGCAACGGCCTCGTGATCGACCATGGCGGCGGCTGGGAGACCCAGTACTGCCACATGGCGCAAGGCAGCATCCGGGTGAAGGCCGGCGACGTCGTGACGGCGGGCCAGCCGCTTGGGCGAGTCGGCCTCTCCGGCCAGACCGAGTACCCCCACCTGCACATGACCGTCCGGCATCAGGGCCGCACCGTTGATCCCTTCGCCCCGAACCCAGCCAGCGCGGCCAGCTGCACGGCCCAGCAGCCGATGTGGACGCCGGCGGCGGCGAAGGCGCTGACCTACAAGGCTGGCGCCATTCTCAACGCAGGCTTTGCTGGCGCCGCCCTGACCCTCGACCAGATCGAGAGCGGGACGATGACCCGGCTGGCCGCGGGCGCCCCGTACATGGTGGCCTACATGCGCGCCGTCGGCCTGGAGCGAGGCGACGAGCTGGAAGTGATCCTCACCGCGCCCGGCGGATCCCAGCTTGCCGCCGGCAAGAGCAAGCCGATGGACGGGCCGAAGGCGCACTGGTTCCAGATGGTCGGCAAGCGAACGCCGCCCGGCGGCTGGCCCAGCGGCGCGTACACGGCGGAGACCCGCGTCTGGCGCGGGGGCAAGGTGGTCCTGACCCGTCGCGAGACCACCCGGATGTGAGGGCTCAGCCCTGAAGCGTGACGAAAGTCTCGCTTTCGATGACCCACTGGCCGGTCACCTTGCGCCAGACCGCGAGGTAGGAACCGCTCATCTCGCCGCTTTTCCAGCTGGCTGCCCATCGGCCGTGCTCCGCCGCTCGAGCCCCAGCGGCGTCGGACTCGATGCGCTCGGGCGTGCGCACATAGGTGACGAAATCCGGATCAGCGAACTGGCCCGCGAAGGCGGCGACGATCTCGTCCGCCCCGATGATCAGCGAGCCTTCACCCGCAATCAGCTTGGCGTCGGCCGCGAAGAACGGCCGCAGCCGCTGAGCGTCGTGCGCGGCGATGAATTTGTTGGTCAGCCGCCGCCGCGCCCGGATCGCGTCTTCGGGTGTGCTCATCTTGAGCGATCCGCGGGTCCCCGTCGGGCGAGGGAACGCGGCCTTACGCCGGCTCGGCGGCCAGGCGGTTGTCCAGATAGGCGCCGACGCGCTGTTCCAGGTCCGGCAGGTTCTCGACCCAGAAATGGCTCGCGCCGTCGACCACGTCGTAGTCGATGGTGATGCCCTTCTGCGTGCGCAGCTTGGAGACGACCTTCTCCACGTCCGTGGGCGGCACCACCGAGTCGGCCCCGCCGTGCAGGATCAGGCCGGACGCCGGGCAGGGCGCCAGGAACGAGAAGTCGTAGGCGTTGGTCGGCGGAGACACCGAGATGAAGCCGTCCGTCTCGGGGCGGCGCATCAGCAGCTGCATGCCCACCCAGGCGCCGAACGAATAACCCGCGACCCAGCATTGGGAAGCGGCCGGATTGGTCGACTGCAGCCAGTCCAGCGCGGTGGCGGCGTCCGCCAGCTCGCCGATGCCGCCGTCGAACTCGCCCTGGCTGCGGCCCACGCCGCGGAAGTTGAACCGGAGCACTGAGAAGCCGCGCTTCATGAACAGGTGGAAGAGCTGCACGGTGACCGGATTGTTCATCTGGCCGCCCGCCTTGGGGTGCGGGTGGAGGATCAGCGCCACCGGCGCAGTCTCGCTCTTGCCCTGCGAATAACGGCCTTCGATCCGCCCGGCCGCACCGGTCAGAACCACCTCTGGCATCGAACCCTCTCGTTCAGCCCCAGTCCGTTTGATGCAGTCCGAATACTTGACTGCTGCGCTGGGTCTTCCTAAGTCCCGGCCATCCAGCCGCTCAGGCTCTTCCCCCGCGCAAGGCGGCGGCTTGTAGCACAGGCCGGCCAGGATGCGCGCGAAAACTGCACTAGGTTCTCGAAGCCATGCGTCTGTCCACCAAAGGCCGATACGCCGTCATGGCGCTCGCCGATCTGGCGCGCCGTGAATCGGACGCCGAACGGGCTGTCGCGCTGGCCGAGATCGCCGCCCGGCAGGAAATCTCGCTCTCTTACCTCGAACAGCTTTTCGCCCGCCTGCGCCGCAAAGGCCTGGTGAAGTCGGCTCGCGGACCGGGCGGCGGCTATCGCCTGGCCCGGGGTGCGGACGCCACCTCCATCGCCGAGATTGTCCAGGCCGTGGACGAGCCCATGCGCGCCACGCGCTGCGCCGGCCACGACAAGGGGTGCATGCTGAAGGGCGAGCGTTGCCTAACCCACGACCTGTGGGAAGACCTCGGCGCGCACATTGAAGATTACCTGGCGTCCGTCAGCCTGGCGGACGTGATCGGCGGGCGGCTGCGCCACCGCGACGGCGCATCGGGTCGCTCGTCTGCAGAGATGAGCCCGGCCGCATGAAGCCCGCCGCCGTCTACCTCGACTACAACGCCACCGCCCCCGTTCGCCCTGAGGCGGCGGACGCGGTCGTGCGCGCGCTCGAGGTCGGCGGAAACCCTTCTTCCGTCCACGCCGCCGGACGGGCCGCGCGCGCCATCATGGAAGAGGCTCGCGCCAAGGTCGGCGCCCTGATCGCCGCCCCGCCGCAGACGGTGGTGTTCACTTCCGGCGGCACCGAGGCCAATGCGCTCGCCATCGAAAGCGCCGTGGCCGCCGGCTCGCGCCGCCTGATCGTCTCGGCGATCGAGCACCCCAGTGTTCTGGACGCCGCTCGCGCAACAGCCGCGGCTGTCGAGGTCCTGCCCGTGAACGCTCAAGGGGTCGCCGACCTCGATTGGCTGGCCGAGCGCCTGGGGCGCTGGGATACGGCCGACGGCCGTCCCTTCGTGGCCCTGATGCTGGCCAACAACGAGACGGGCGTGATCCAGCCCGTGCTCGAGGCCTCCCATATCGTGCGCGAGCATGACGGCTGGCTGCACGTCGACGCCATTCAAGCCGCCGGCAAGATTCCGGTGGACAGCCGCGGCCTGGGCGCCGACACCCTGGCCATCAGCGGCCACAAGCTGGGCGGCCCCCAGGGCGCGGGCGCCCTGACCTTTGGCCCGCGCGCGGTTCTTTCGCGCCGCCAGCACGGTGGCGGGCAGGAGCGCGGCCGCCGCGCGGGCACCGAGAACATCCCCGGCATCGCGGGCTTGGGCGCCGCCACCACCTGGCGCAATCTCGCGCCGCACGCCGCGTGGCGCGACGCCGCCGTCCAGGCGCTGAAAGCCGCTGGCGCGGTGGTCATGGGCGAGGGCGCCCCGCGCCTGCCGCAGACCCTTTGCATCGCCACCCCTGGATGGACCTCCGAGCTGCAGGTCATGGCGCTGGACCTGGCCGGCGTGATGGTCAGCGCCGGCTCGGCCTGCTCGTCCGGCAAGGTCGCCGCCAGCCACGTACTCACCGCCATGGGCCAGGGCGACCTGGCCAGCTGCGCGATCCGCGTCAGCGGCGGCTGGAACACCACCGAAAGCGACTGGAACAGGTTCGTCGAAGCCTGGTCCGAGGCGCACGAGCGGCATGCGGCGCGCCGACGCGCGCCCGTGGCCGCAGGAGCTTAAGAATGCCCGCCGTCAAGCAGACCGTCGAACACGTCGAGAGCCTCGAGAAGTACAAGCACGGCTTCGTCACCGAGGTCGCCCAGGAGTTCGCGCCCAAGGGCCTGAACGAGGACATCGTCCGCTTCATCTCGGCCAAAAAGGACGAGCCGGAGTGGATGCTGGAATGGCGGCTGGACGCCTATCGCCGCTGGCTCGAGCTGGAAGAGCCCACCTGGGCCAAGGTCAACTTCCCGCGCATCGACTACCAGGACAGCTACTACTACGCCGCGCCCAAGACCGGCGAGGGCCCCAAGAGCCTGGACGAAGTCGATCCGGAGATCCTGGAGACCTACAAGAAGCTGGGCATCCCGCTGCGCGAGCAGGAAGTGCTGGCCGGCGTCACCGGCGCGCCCAAGTACGCCGTGGATGCGGTGTTCGACAGCGTCTCGGTGGTCACCACCTTCAAGAAGGAACTGGCGGAAGCGGGCGTGATCTTCTGCTCCATGAGCGAGGCGATCCGCGAGCATCCCGAGCTGGTGAAGAAGTACCTGGGGACGGTCGTCCCCACCTCGGACAACTACTACGCCTGCCTGAACGCAGCCGTCTTCTCGGACGGCAGCTTCGTCTATGTGCCGCCGGGCGTGCGCTGCCCGATGGAGCTGTCGACCTATTTCCGCATCAATGCCGAGAACTCCGGCCAGTTCGAGCGCACGCTGATCATCGCCGACGCAGGCGCCTACGTCTCCTATCTGGAGGGCTGCACGGCCCCCATGCGCGATGAGAACCAGCTCCACGCCGCCGTGGTCGAGCTGGTCGTCCTCGACGATGCGGAGATCAAGTACTCCACCGTCCAGAACTGGTACCCGGGCGATCCGGAGACCGGGAAGGGCGGCATCTACAACTTCGTCACCAAGCGCGCCGACTGCCGCGGGGCCCGCTCGAAGGTGTCCTGGACCCAGGTCGAGACCGGCTCGTCAGTGACCTGGAAGTATCCCTCGTGCGTCCTGCGCGGGGACGAGAGCGTGGGCGAGTTCTACTCCATCGCCATCACCAATGGTCGGCAGCAGGCCGACACCGGCACCAAGATGATCCACCTGGGGCGCAACACGCGCTCGCGGATCATCTCCAAGGGCATCAGCGCGGGGAAGAGTTCAAACACCTACCGCGGCCTCGTCTCGGCCCACCCGAAGGCCAAGGGCGCCCGCAATTTCACCCAGTGCGACAGCTTGCTGATCGGCAAGCAGTGCGCCGCCCACACGGTGCCCTACATCGAGGCCCGTAACGGCCAGGCGGTGTTCGAGCACGAGGCGACCACCACGCGCCTGTCGGAGGACCAGCTGTTCTACGTCATGCAGCGCGGCCTCTCGCAGGAAGAAGCCGTGCAGCTGCTGGTCAACGGCTTCGTCAAGGACGTGCTTCAGGAGCTGCCCATGGAGTTCGCCGTGGAAGCCCAGAAGCTGGTCGCGATCAGCCTGGAGGGCAGCGTGGGATGACCACCCAGCCGCGCAAGAGCGCCAAGCCGCTGTCGCTTCGGGAAGCGTTCGAGATCGAACACGCCCGCCGCGAGCTGGAACGCCGCAGCAAGGAGGAGGCCGAGCGCAAGCAGCAGGAGGCCGACCTTGCCGGCGCCACGGCGTTGCACCAGCTGATCTCGGCCGACGTCGAGTTCCTCGAGGAGCACGCGCTCACCGCCGATCAACGCCGCTACACCGTGGCGCTGGATCACGCCAAGTTCCGCATCGCCGCCTACTTCGAGGCCGGCGTGGTCAACGTGACCCTTTCCGACAAGCGCGCCGCCATCCCAGGCGCCAGCGCGCCCCGCAGACAAGAGACGGCCGAGAGCGTCGAAGACGCCCTCCGCCTGATGGCCCAGTTCCTCGCCGACGAGACCCGCTGAAGATGTTGAAGATCGAAAACCTGCACGCCGCCGTCGAGGACAAGGAGATCATCAAGGGTCTGACCCTGGAGGTCCCCGCGGGCGAAGTGCACGCCATCATGGGTCCCAACGGCGCCGGCAAGTCGACGCTGTCCTACGTGCTGACCGGCCGGGAGGGCTATGAGGTCACCGAGGGGTCCGCCACGCTCGATGGCGAGGACCTGCTGGCTCTGGATCCGAACGAGCGCGCCGCCCGCGGTCTGTTCCTGTCGTTCCAGTACCCGCTTGAGATTCCGGGCGTTCCCGCCCTGACCTTCATCCGCACGGCGCTCAACGCCCAGCGCAAGGCGCGCGGCGAGCCCGAGGTCACCGCGCCGGAATTCCTCAAGCTTGCCCGCTCGGCGGCCACGAGCCTGAAGATGGACTTCGACATGCTGAAGCGGGCGCTCAACGTCGGCTTCTCCGGCGGCGAGAAGAAGCGGATGGAGATCCTGCAGATGGCCATGCTGCAGCCCCGCTTCCTGATCCTCGACGAGACGGACAGCGGCCTTGACATCGACGCCCTGCGCATCGTGTCCGAAGGCGTCAACGCTCTGCGCTCCCCCGAGCGCTCCATGCTGGTGATCACTCACTACCAGCGCCTGCTCGACTACATCAAACCGGACCGGGTCCACGTTCTGGCGGGCGGCCGCATTGTCGCCTCCGGCGGCCCGGAGCTGGCGCTCGAGCTGGAGCGCGAAGGCTACGACAAGTACGCGAGGGCTGCGTGAGCCTCGCATCCGCCATCCGCACCGGCGACCTCGCCGAGCTGCCCTCCCGCCGGGACGAGGACTGGCGCTGGACGGACCTGCGCGGCCTGATCCGCCAACTGCCCGCGCCGTCGGCGCCGCTTGCGTCCGGCGCGCTGGCCGTGGGGCCATTCGACGCCTTGGCCAGCCGGCGCGAGCTGATCGCCAACGGCCAGGGACCGGCTATTCTGCAGATCGAAGGCGAGCAGGTGCTGGCCTTGCGCATCGTTTCGCAGGGCGAGGGCGCGCACGCCGCCGCCATCCGCATCCAGGTCGCGCCCGGCGCAAAGCTGACCCTGTTGGAAAGCTATGAGGGGGAGGGCGCCTACCTCGCCCAGACCTCCCTGACCTTCACCATCAGCTCGGGCGCCGAGGTCGAGCGCATCGTTCTGGCGGACGAGGCCGAGGACGCAGTCACCGTCAGCGAAGCGCAGGTCGAGCTCGCCCCCGGCGCGCGCTTCGGACAGGCCGTGCTGGCTGGCGGCGCCCGCCGCCAGCGTCTCGAGACCCGCCTCAAGCACCCGGGCGGCCACGCCGAGGTCCGGATGGACGGCGCCTACCTCCTGGCCGGCAAGCGTCATTGCGACCTGACCACGGAGGTCACGCACGGCGCTGTCGACGGGACCACCAGTGAGTTGATCAAGGGCGTCGTCCGGGACCAATCCCGCGGCGTTTTCCAGGGCCGCATCGTTGTGGCCGAAGGCGCTGACCGCACCGACGCCCGCATGGGCCACCACGCTCTGATCCTCGACGATCGCGCCGAGGTGGACGCCAAGCCCGAGCTGCTGATTTTCGCCGACGACGTGTCCTGCGCCCACGGCAACACGGTCGGCGCGCTGGACGAGGAGGCGCTGTTCTACATGCGCCAGCGCGGCATCCCTGAAGCCGAAGCTCGCGCCCTGCTGATCGAGGCTTTCGTGGGCGAAGTGGTCGACCGCATCACCCATGAGGGCGCTCAGGACGTCGCGCGCGCCTGGCTCGCCGCGAAGCTGGGAGGCTGATCATGGTGTTTGACGTCCAGGCCGCCCGGGCCGAGTTCCCGATCCTCCAGCGCCAAGTGCACGGCAAACCGCTGATCTACCTCGACAGCGCCGCTTCGGCTCAGAAGCCGCGGGCGGTGATCGAGGCCATGACGCGGGCGATGGAGAACTCCTACGCCAACGTCCACCGCGGCCTGCACACCCTCGCCAACGAGACCACCGATGCTTACGAGGCCGTGCGCCGCAAGGTCGCCGACTTCATCGGCGCCGACGAGAAAGAAGTCGTCTACACCAAGGGCGGCACCGAGGCGGTGAACCTGGTCGCCCAAGGGCTGGGCATGAGCCTGTCGCCGGGCGATGAGATCGTGCTCACCGAAATGGAGCACCACGCCAACATCGTCCCGTGGCACTTCCTGCGCGAGCGCAAGGGCGTGGTCCTCAAGTTCGCCCCGGTGACCGATGAGGGCGTGCTCGATCTCGAGGCCTATCAGGGCCTGCTGACCGATCGCACCCGCGTTGTGGCGGTCAGCCACATGTCCAACGTGCTGGGCACCATCAATCCGGTGACCGACATCACCCGCATGGCGCATGAGGCGGGCGCGGTGGTGCTGATCGACGGCTGCCAGGGCATCGTCCACAAGCCCGTGGACGTGAAGGCGATCGACGCCGACTTCTACGTCTTCTCCGGCCACAAGCTCTACGGCCCCACCGGTATCGGCATCCTCTACGGCAAGGCCGAGCAGCTGGCGAAGCTCCCGCCGTATCAAGGCGGCGGCGAGATGATCGGCACGGTCAGCATCGACGAGATCAGCTATGCCGACCCGCCGCATCGCTTCGAAGCCGGCACGCCGCCGATCCTTGAGGTCATCGGGCTGGGCGCCGCCATCGACTGGCTGGCTGGTCAGGACCGCTATGCGATCGCTCATCACGAGGCGGAGCTCTACCGTCACGTCCGCGAGCGGCTGAACGGCGCCAACTGGCTGAAGGTGATCGGCGACGCTCCGGACAAGGGCGCCATCCTGTCGTTCACCGTCGAAGGCGCTCACGCCCATGATGTCGCCCAGATCCTCGACCGCTACGGCGTGGCGGTGCGCGCCGGCACCCACTGCGCCGAGCCGCTGATGCGCCGTTTCGGCGTGACTTCGAGCGCTCGGGCTTCCTTCGCCCTATATAACACCCAGGAGGAGGCGGACGCGTTCGTGGACGCCCTCCTCAAGACACAGGCTTTCTTCGCGTAATGCCCATGGATGACGCCGCGCCCCTCGAACCCGCCACGACCACGGCCGCCGCGCCGCTGTCGCAGGTCGAGCTCGACCAGCTTACCGACCAACTGGTCGAGAAGCTGAAGACCGTTTTCGACCCGGAGATCCCGGTCGACATCTACGAGCTCGGCCTCATCTACAAGGTCGACGTCTCGGACGATAAGGACGTGGTCATCGACATGACCCTGACCGCCCCAGGCTGCCCCGTCGCCGGCGAGATGCCGGGCTGGGTGGAGGATGCGATCATGGAGATCCCCGGCCTGCGTTCCTGCAAAGTCGAGCTGGTGTTCGATCCGCCGTGGGACCCGTCCCGCATGTCGGACGAAGCCAAGCTGCAACTGAACATGTTCTGATGAGCGAGCTGTCCGTCACCCCGCAACCACGCGCCCGCCGGCCTCGGCCGAAGGTGGTCTCGCTTACTGAGCGCGCCGCCGAGCGCGTCCGCGAGATCATGGCCAAGGCCGACAGGCCCTACATGGGCCTGCGCGTCGGGGTGAAGAACGGCGGCTGCGCGGGACAGGAGTACGTCCTGCAGTACGCCGAAACGGCCGATCCGCTGGACGAAGTGGTCGAGGACAAGGGCGTCACCATCCTGGTGGAGCCCAAGGCTGTGCTGTTCCTGATCGGCACCGAGATCGACTACGAAGTCAGCAAGCTTTCGGCGAAGTTCGTCTTCCGCAATCCCAACGAGACGGACGCCTGCGGCTGCGGTGAGAGCGTCACCATCAAGCCGGCCGAGCTGGACTAAGCCGCGGCGGCTAGGCCGCAGCTTCGCTGGGTGTGATCGGATCCGCCGCAGAAGTGCGGTTGCGGCCGCCGCGCTTGGAAGCGTAAAGGGCGCCGTCAGCCCGCTCGATCAGGCTCGCGACGCTTTCGCCGGCTCGCCGTTCAGCGAGGCCTGCCGAGATGGTCACCGCGCCGAGGTCCTCGTTGGTGGAGCGACGCTTCAGCACGCGCGAGGAGACCTCCTCGCGGATCAGCTCCAATATCGACAGGGCGGCTCGGGCGCTCTCACCCGGGAAGACCAGCGCGAACTCTTCACCGCCATAGCGTGCGGCAATGCGGGGGGCTGCACCCGCCCGGCCGATGACGCTGGCCACATAGCGGATCACCTGATCGCCCGTCTGGTGGCCCCAGGTGTCGTTGAAGCTCTTGAAGTGGTCGATATCGATGACTGCGAGCGCCAGCGGCGCACCCTGCGCCTCGGCGGCCCGGCAGGCCTTGTCCAGCGCCTCGTCGAACGCCTTGCGGTTGGCCAGATTGGTCAGGCCGTCGGTCATGGCGTCGCGGCGCACCTGCTCCAGGTGCTCCTTCAGCCGGTCGACTTCCGCCGTCGTATCCGCCAGCTGGGTTTCCAGCGTTCGGTTCTGGCTGGTGACCTTCTGGGTGGCGGTGGTCAGTTGCTGCACCATGGCCCGGATCGCCGTGGCGTCCTCCACCTCCAGCGACTTCGAGGCGCTGGCCAGTTGCTCGCCATAGGCTTCGTTGGTCTCGCGGGCGGACTCGATCGCGCGAGAGACCGACGCCAGTTCCTTGGACAAGGTCTCGCCCGCGTCCAGGATCTCGCCGTTCAGCTTGGCCTTCGGCAGATGCTGCGCCGCCAAGGCTTCGCCCACCTCGTCGGTGAAGGCGACGCCGGATGCGATCAGCTGGGCGATCTCGATGCCGAGCGGGCTGTCCTTGGCCGCCACGAAGTGCAGCCACAGCTCGAAATTCGCCGGCGTCGGCCAGACCTTGTGCGCCTCCATCGCCTCCAGCGCCTTGCGCGCCAGGGCATAGGCCCGGGGGCCGCGAAGCAGCAGTTCGACGTCGGCCGGCATGGTCCTCTTCCCAAACAACGCCCGTCCGTTCTCACAGGCGGGCGACGCGTTCGGACCAAAGCTAGAGCAGGAGCCCAAACGTCGGGTTAAAGGGCAGGATTACCGGCTTAGCTGTCTGTGGACCGAACCGGCGGAGCGCGCATGAGGAAGGCCGGGATGTCGTTCCCGAACCCGACCACCACTCGATCACCATCGTTGTCCCGACCCCGGCGATCGCGATCACGGTCGCGATCGCGGCCGCGGTGCTCCTCACGGCCGCGATGCTCGGGGCGGTCACGGCTGCGGTCTCGATCGTGGCGATCGTCCCGCCGTTCCTCGCGCTCGCGGCGCTCGGGTTGGGCAGCGACGGGGGCCGGAGCCGGAGCCTCGGCAGCAGGAGCTTCAGAGCGTCGGCGGCTGCGAGACGGCTTCGCCTCGGCGACAACCGCCTCTTCGACCTCGGGCGCTTCGATGGCGGCCTCGGCGGGAGCTTCCTCGCGCGGTCGACGGTCGCGACCCGAACGTTCACCGCGTTCACCACGGCCACGCCCGCGCTCAGGGCGATCCCCGCGCGAACGGCGCGGCTCGTCCTTGATGCTGGCGAAGTCGATGTCGAGCGTGACCTCTTCCGGAGTCTTGCCGATCAGCTTCAGCACCTTGTCCAGGTTCTTGCTGTCGTTCGGCGTCACAATCATGAACGCTTCGCCGGTGCGCCCAGCCCGGCCGGTGCGGCCGATCCGGTGCACATAGTCGTCGGCATGGTGCGGCACGTCGAAGTTGAAGACGTGGCTGACGGCCGGGATGTCCAGGCCGCGGGCCGCCACGTCGGACGCCACCAGCAGCTTCAGGTCGCCGCTGCGGAACGCTTCCAGCGTCCGCATGCGGGTCTGCTGGTCCAAGTCTCCGTGGATCGCGCCGGCGTCGAAGCCATGCTTCTTCAAGGACTTGGCGACGATATCCACTTCCGATTTGCGGTTGCAGAACACGATGCCGTTGTTGACGTCGCTGCGCTCGATCAAGGCCCGCAGCGCGGTGCGCTTGGCCTTCGGATCGGAGGTCGGCAGGCGGCAAAGGTACTGAGTGATGGTGTCGGCGGTGGTCGCCGGCCGGCTCACCTCGATCCGCAGGGGATCGTTCAGGAACTGCTTGGTGAGACGGGTGATCTCCGGCGGCATGGTGGCCGAGAAGAACAGCGTCTGCCGCTTGGGCGGCGTCAGTTTGAAGATGCGCTCGATGTCCGGGATGAAGCCCATGTCGAGCATGCGGTCGGCTTCGTCGACGACCATCAGCTGGACGCCCGTCATCAGCAGCTTGCCGCGCTCGAAGTGGTCGAGCAGGCGGCCGGGCGTGGCGATCAGCACGTCGACGCCACGATCGAGCTTCTGTTCCTGGTCGGAGAACGAGACGCCGCCGATCAGCAGGGCCCAGGACAGCTTCTGGCCCTTGGCGTACTTCTCGAAGGAGGCGGAGACCTGGTCGGCCAGTTCGCGCGTGGGGGCCAGCACCAGCGCCCGCGGCATGCGCGCCTTGGCGCGTCCGGCGGCCAGCCGGTCGATCATCGGCAGGGTGAAAGCGGCGGTCTTGCCGGTGCCGGTCTGGGCGATGCCCAGCACGTCGCGCCCCTGCAAGGCCACAGGGATCGCCTGTGCCTGGATCGGGGTTGCGGTAGTGTAGCCGGTGTCGGCGACGGCCTGCAGGATCGCAGGCGAGAGGCCCAGTTCAGAAAATTCGGTCATCAGTTACGATAAGAGCGGTGGCCCGCCGGATCCCTCTCAGGAAGAAAGGCTGGCGTACCGCGGCGGCGCGGACGGAGATCGCCGCGCGCGCGGAAGATACGGGCAGCAGACGTTAAGTCAACGCGCACCGCGTAACAGGGGTTCAAGACGCCGCGTAGGTTGCGGCGTGATGATCAGCCCGGCCGGATCAGATTGATCTGGATGAGCCCTCTGAACACAGGCGTCGAGCCCGGTCGCTGAAGCTCGCGCTGAGCTTCCCGACGGCCTCGCCACTGAGCCATTTTCACGAGCCCGCGTGTGCCGAACGCAGCCAGCTTACCAGCAAAGGTGGGCTGAGGGCCAGGAGCGCTTTCCCAGCGGATCGGCATGGCCTGGATCGCGGTCGGCTGGGACGGCGGGCTCAGACCGGGCCCGCCTCGTAGGAGATCGGCTTTTTTTTTGAGGCGCGCGGCTCGTCCGCCGACAGGGAAGACGCGGTCCAGTCGGGCTCCCGCTGCGGGGCAGGCTCGCCATGGTCACGGCCCTCGCGAAGGGCGTCCACAAAGGAGCGGGCCGCCTCACCCAGCGCATAGGCCAGCACGCCGCCGGCGGCTCCGGCTCCGGCGCCCACGTCCTTGACGCCTCGGGCGGTCTTGTCCGCCGCGCGGCGCACCTTCGGGTTGCTGGCGCTCTTGCCGCCCGCCACGGCGCCGACCGCCATCACCGCCTCGGCGATCAGCGCCTGACCGGCCTTGGAGGCCAGCAGTTCGCCGATCGGCGCCTTGCGCACCGCCTTGGGGATCTTGATCCCGGCGATGCGCTTGGGCAGGGCGTGCTTCTTGCTCTTCTTCGCCATTCGGCGCTCTCCGTCTGTCGCGGAGCAAACGTGCGCCGGCTTCGCCGTGTTCCGGCCGCCTTGCGAAGCCTAGATGTCGAGATCGGCGGCGGCGAACTCGGCGTTTTCCTGGATGAAGCGGAAGCGCAGCTCGGGTTTGCGGCCCATCAGCGCCTCGACCAGGTCCGCCACGGCTTCTTCCGAACGGGGCAGGGTGACCCGCGCCAGGATCCGCTTGGACGGATCCATGGTGGTCTCCTTCAACTGCGCCGGCATCATCTCGCCCAAGCCCTTGAAGCGGCTGATCTCGGGCTTCTTGCCCTTGAACTCGCTGGCCATCAGCTCGTCGCGGTGGGCGTCGTCGCGAGCGTAGACCACCTTGCCATTGTGGCTCAGCCGGTAGAGCGGCGGCAGGGCCAGGTACAGGCGCCCCGCCCGGATCATGTCCGGCATGGTCCGGTAGAAGAAGGTGATCAGCAGGCTCGCGATGTGGGCGCCGTCGACGTCGGCGTCCGTCATGATGATGATCCGCTCGTAGCGGAGCTCTTCTTCCTTGAACTTCGACCCGCCCTGGACGCCCAGCGCCAGCATCAGGTCGGCCAGTTCCTTGTTGCCGCCGAACTTGTCGGTGGACGCGGACGCCACGTTCAAGATCTTGCCGCGCAGAGGCAGGATCGCCTGGGTCTTGCGGTTGCGCGCCTGCTTGGCCGAGCCGCCCGCCGAGTCGCCTTCGACGATGAACAGCTCGGCGCCGTCCACGGCGTTGCCCGCGCAGTCGGCAAGCTTGCCCGGAAGCCGCAGCTTGCGGGTGGCGCTGGCGCGCTGGACTTCCTTGTCCTTGCGCCGCTTCAGCCGCTCTTCGGCGCGCTCGATGACGAACTGCAGAAGGGCGTTGGCCGCCTTGGGCTGGGCTGTCAGCCAGTGGTCGAACGGGTCCGCCAGCGCCTTTTCCACCAGACGAGCGGCCTCTTGGGTGGAGAGCTTTTCCTTGGTCTGCCCCTGGAATTCCGGATCGCGAATGAAGACGCTGATCAGGGCGCCGGCCTGGGCGACCACGTCGTCGGCCGTGAGGATACCGCCGCGCTTCTCCCCGATCAGTTCGGCGTACTGCTTGAGGCCGCGGGTCAGCGCCGCACGCAGTCCGCTCTCATGCGTGCCGCCCTCCGGGGTCGGCACGGTGTTGCAGTACGACTGCATGAAGCTGTCGGCTTCACCGAAGCCGGCCGGGGTCCAAGCGATCGCCCACTCGACCTTGCCGGCTTCGCCCGGGCGCTCGTACCGGCCGGTGAACGGCTCGGGCGTGACGGTCTCCAGCCCCTTGATGCGCTCGGCCAGGAAGTCGGCCAGGCCGTTGGGGAAGCGGAACACCGCCTCGGCCGGCGTCTGATCCTGGATGCGGGACGGATCGCACTTCCAGCGGATCTCGACGCCGCCGAACAGGTAGGCTTTCGAGCGCGCCATCCGGTAGAGCCGCGCCGGCTTGAAGTTGGCGCCTTCCCCGAAGATCAGCTCGTCCGGCTTGAAGGTAATCGCCGTGCCCTTCTTGCGGGTCGGGCCGATCTTCTCGATGGAGCCCAGCGGCTTGCCGCGGCTGAACGACTGGCGCCATTCGAAGCCGTCCTTCCAGACGTTGACTTCGACGTGTTCGGACAGGGCGTTCACCACCGACACGCCGACGCCGTGAAGGCCGCCGGAGGTCTCGTAAGCCTTGCCCGAGAACTTACCGCCCGAGTGCAGGACGGTCATGATGACTTCCAGCGCCGACTTGCCCGGGTGCTTCGGGTGTGGGTCCACGGGAATGCCGCGGCCGTCGTCGCGCACGGTCAGCGAGCCGTCCGCGCCGAGGCTGACCTCGATCATCTTGGCGTGGCCGGCCACAGCCTCGTCCATCGAGTTGTCGAGCACTTCGGCAAACAGGTGGTGCAGCGCCCGCTCGTCCGTGCCGCCGATGTACATCCCTGGGCGCTTGCGCACCGGCTCCAGGCCCTCGAGGACCTCGATGTCCTTGGCCGAATAGCCGCCGACCGGCTTCAGGCCGATCACCTCCGGATCCGGGCGCGGCTCGTGGCTCTCGGCCAAGGGCGCGGCGGGCGCGGGGTTCAGGGCCTGGTCGAACAGGGACGCTTGGGCGGTGGCTTTGCTGGACATGTCTTTTGGAAGGTGTCGCGATTCTAGGCGGGTATGAATCGGGCAGGGCGTGAACGCAATGCGACCCAGCGACAGGAACTGTTAACCGTTTCCGAGGCGCCGCTTGCAAGTTTCAGGAATTGCGGCACATTTCTCTTATCGACGCCGGCGCGCGATCCCCTTCAGGGGGACGAGAATGACGCGGGCGCGAGCGGGAGAACGTAGGATGCGGAACACCCTTGTGCAGGGAAAGCCGGCGCGTGCGCGCCACGTCCCTAGAGAGCTCGTGGCGATTGTCGGGTTCGCTGCGGCGATCTTCGCGGTGGTTGGCGCGGGATCGATGATTTCGGCGGCTCTGCCGGACCCGGTCTCGCCCTGGCTCGTCGCCTCGGCCTATCTCGCCCCGGCCAGCATGGCCTTCGCGATCTACTGGTGGATCGCCCAGCGGAATTGATCTTGCGAGCGCCGACGCGGCTTGCTTCGCGACATCAGCGCTGAATGGTTGGCGGCCCGCCTGAAGCGAGCCGCCTTTCCGTCGTTCTACTTCTTGGCCGCGTAGATCTGCGACAGCCGGTCCGGCGTGCCGGCGATGCGTTCCAGCCGCGGATAGCGATGTCCGCCGCGGTAGTCGATCGACACCGTGCGGATGTGGTCGCCGCTCTTCAGCACCATCTGGATCGGCTTACCGGCCTTGGCCTCGGTGACCGCCTTCCTCAGGCGCTCGCCGCTGTAGGCGAAACCGTTCACGGCCAGCACCTTGACGCCCACGGCGACGCCGGCGTTGAACGCAGGGCGGTCCCACTGGACGCTGGTCACGTCGCCCTCGTTGTTCACCACCGCACCCAGCGAGTAGGTCAGGTTGGTGTTCTTGGCCGAGGCCTCCAGCGACTTCCAGTAGTCGGTCGGCGTTTCCGTATAGGCCAGCTTCCAGCCGCCCCGCGCCAAGCCGTCGAGAGGCGGCTTCACCGCCACATCGCTGACCCGCGTGCGCAGGAAGGTGTCCCAGTCGTAGGGCTGCACCTCGTTCAGCGTCCGGACCACGTCCTCGTAGGTGTAGGTCTTCACCACCGGATCGCCGCTCGGCCCGCCGAAGAAGGCGCGGGCGAAGTCGTCCAGGCTGCGCTTTCCGCTCGATCGTTCGCGGATCAGGGTGTCGGCGTCCAGCCAGATCAGCTGCCCTTCGGAGTAGTAGTCTTCGGCCCTCTGCCAGCTGCTCCACGGCTGCGGCCGGCGGGCGGACATGATCGGATCGTTGGTGGTGTCCACCATGGGGCGCCAGTTGCGGCCGATGCGGTTCTCGTAGGTCGCGGCCGTCGCGGCCAGTGCCTGCATCGTCTCGTCCTTGCTCAGCATCCCTGAGCGGGCGCCCAGCACATAACCCCAGTACTGCGTCTGGCCCTCGTAGACCCACAGCAGGGAGTTGCGCATCGGCATGTCGTAGTCGGGGGTGTAGAGGTCCGCCCCGCGCCGGTACTTGCCGTCCCAGGAGTGGGTGTACTCGTGGGGCAGCAGGTCGCGATCGAGCACGGCCTTCTTCCAGTCGGTGAAATAGCCTTCCCCGACGCCGTTCTCGCTGGACTGGTGATGCTCGAGCCCGATGCCGCCCATCCGCTCCGTGATGGCCAGCAGGAAGTCGTAGTGCTTGTAGTGCCGCGCGCCGAACAGGCGGTCGGCCTGGCGCACCAGGTTCTTGTGCGCCTCGATGTGTTCGTCCTTGGCCTCGAGCTCCTCGGCGCTGTCGGCCACCACGTTCAGGCGAACCGGATTTGCGGCGCCCGGCGGATCCAGCTGGAACTGCTTGTAGTAGCGGCCCGCGAACATCGGCGAGTCCATCAGGGTCTCGAAGTCGACGCGCTTGAAGGTGGCCAGGCCGCCCTCGAACGCGTTGGTCTCCAGCGCCACGCCGTAGTTCCAGCCCTGGGGCAGGCGCACGGACGGGTCCACCATGATCCGGCGCGTGTAGTAGCCGGCCGGATAGAGCGCCACCGAGACCCACTGCAGGTTCAGCATCTCGGGGGTCATCACCACGCGGCCCTGGTTCGGGGCGGTGGCGGACAGAAACTGGAACTCTACGTCCAGCTGGCTCGCGCCTTGCGGGACGTTCACGCGGAAGGCGTAGACGTCCACCGGATCGCGCACCCAGGGCACGACCTGGCCGTTGGCGCGGATCACCAGGCCGGCGACCTTGTCGATCGGCCCGCGTGGGGCGTGATGGCCCGGCAGCCATTCGGGATAACGCAGCACCAGCTCGCCCGCCTGAGCGACCGGGATGGTCTCCTTGATGCGGAAGATGCGCCGGTCGAGGTCGGTGGCGTCGACCTCCAGCTTGATCACGCCCGGGAAGGCGACGTCCTGCGCGGCCGGCGTGGGCTGCGGCAGCGGCGTGGGCTGGGCGGTGTTGGCGGACTGGGCCGCGGCCGAACCGGCGATCGCCAGAAGCGAGGCGAAGGCGAGGAGCGTGCGTTTCAAGATGACCTCTCGCAGAACAGAATTGGTCAAGTTGTAGAGGCGGACGCGGAAACTCCGCAAACCCGACCAGCGTTCGCCGAAGAAAAAGGGCCGCGGATTGCTCCGCGGCCCTCATTCTTTGCATCAAGCGCCTTGGACTAGCACTTGAAGTACATGTCGAACTCCACCGGGTGCGGGTGGAGCTGGAGGCGCATCACTTCTTCCATCTTCAGCTCGATGTAGGAGTCGATGAAGTCGTCGTCCATGACGCCGCCCTTCTTGAGGAAGGCCCGGTCCTTGTCGAGGCTCTCAAGCGCTTCGCGCAGGCTGCCGCAGACTTCCGGGATCTTCTTCTGCTCGCGCGGGGGCAGGTCATAGAGGTTCTTGTCGGCGGCCGGGCCCGGATCGATCTTGTTCTCGATCCCGTCGAGGCCGGCCATCAGCAGGGCCACGAACGTCAGGTACGGGTTGCCCATCGGGTCGGGGAAGCGGGCTTCGATGCGCTTGGCCTTGGGGCTGTCGACGTGCGGGATGCGGATCGACGCCGAGCGGTTGCGCGACGAGTACGCCAGCTTCACCGGGGCTTCGTAGCCCGGCACCAGGCGCTTGTAGGAGTTGGTGGTGGAGTTCGAGAAGGCGTTGATGGCCTTCGCGTGCTTGATGATGCCGCCGATGTACCACAGGCACATGTCGGACAGGCCGGCGTACTTGTCGCCGGCGAACAGCGGCTTGCCGTCCTTCCAGATCGACTGGTGCACGTGCATGCCCGAGCCGTTGTCGGCGAACATCGGCTTGGCCATGAAGGTGGCCGTCTTGCCGTAGGCGTGGGCCACGTTGTGGATCACGTACTTATAGAGCTGCATCCGGTCGGCCATGGTGATCAGCTCGTCGAACTTGAGGCCAAGTTCGTGCTGGGCCGGCGCCACTTCGTGGTGGTGCTTTTCCGGCTTCATGCCGAGCTCGCCCATGACCGCCAGCATCTCGCCGCGCAGGTCCTGGCCGGAGTCGATCGGGTTCACCGGGAAGTAGCCGCCCTTCGGACCCGGACGGTGGCCCATGTTGCCTTCCGGATAGGCCTTGCTCGAGTTGGTCGGCAGCTCGACCGAGTCATAGGAGTAGCCGGTGTCGTGCGGGGCGGTGTTCCAGCGCACGTCGTCGAAGATGAAGAACTCGGCTTCCGGACCGAAGTACACGGTGTCGCCGACGCCGGCCGACTTGGTGTAGGCGAGCGCCGCCTTGGCGATCGACCGCGGGTCGCGGTTGTAGGGGGTGTTGGTGTCGGGGTTCAGCACGTCGCAGAACAGCGCCAGCGTGGTCTGCTGGTAGAACGGGTCGATGATGGCGCTGGTCAGGTCCGGACGCAGCTTCATGTCGGACTCGTTGATCGCCTTCCAGCCGGAGATCGAGGAGCCGTCGAACATGGTGCCGTCGGTGAGGAATTCCTCGTCGACGAGATCGATGTCGAAGGTGACGTGCTGCATCTTGCCGCGAACGTCGGTGAAGCGGACGTCGACGTACTTGACGTCCTTTTCCTTGATCATCGTCAGGATGTCGGCTGCGGTGGCCATGTATTTTCCCCTTAAACTCGCTCTCGATGGGTGGAAGGCTAGACGGCGGCCGGGCCGGTCTCGCCGGTCCGGATGCGCACGACGTCGATGACGTCGGAGACGAAGATCTTGCCGTCGCCGATGCGGCCCGTGCGGGCGGCCCCGGCGATCGCCTCAAGGGCGCGATCCAGCTGGTCGTCGGCGACGACCACCTCGACCTTTATCTTCGGCAGGAAATCCACGACGTACTCGGCGCCGCGGTAAAGCTCGGTCTGGCCCTTTTGGCGTCCGTAGCCCTTGGCCTCGATCACCGTCATGCCCTGGACGCCCAGCTCCTGCAGGGCCTCCTTCACTTCGTCGAGTTTGAACGGCTTGATGACGGCTTCGATCTTTTTCATGGCCCGGCTGGGTGCTCGCCTTTTGACGCCCGGTGATTGCGCGGGACGGAGCACGGGGGCCGTGCGCCGGACAAGCCGGAGTCTGCTTGGTGGGCTCCCGTTTGCCCCGCAATCGTGCGGGCGCCTAGAAAATAGGCTGAATGCGCCCACAAAATGCACATTGCCAGTTTGGTCCTTGTGAGCGCGATTTCACTGCCTAGGATCGCATCTGACGCCCCTGCTGAGCGGTCACCGAGCCCCGCTTCTGTTACGGTTTCCCCAAAAACGCGGGGAAAATCAGTAGGCGCGTTTTTGACGCTCATGTGGAGGAACGTCGGGTTGCTGAAGTTTGCAGCGGACGAGGCGGCATGGCGCGCATCTACCTGATCCGGCATGGACGGCCGGCGGCGGCATGGGGCGAGGCGAGCGCTGACCCGGGCCTGGACGCTCTCGGCGCCCAGCAGTCGCAAGTCGCCCGCGACTGGCTGCTGAGTCGGCCGCCGGCTGAGCGGCCGCAAGCCGTGGTCAGCTCGCCCCTGCAGCGCTGCCAGGAGACGGCCCGTCCGACCGCCGTCGCCTTGGGCGTGCCGATCCTCACTGAGGCGCGGGTGGGCGAGATCCCGACGCCAGCCCACCTCAGTGACGCCGAGCGCCCCCAGTGGCTTCGGAACGCCTTCGCCGGCGATTGGGCGCAGATCCGCGGCGATCTCGACTATGAAGTCTGGCGACGCGAGGTGGCGGGCGCACTGGTCGCCCGGGGCGGGGCGGCCGTGTTCAGCCACTTCGTGGCGATCAACGCGGTGGTGTCTTTGCTGCTGGGAGAGGCGAGGGTGCTGAGCTTTCGACCCGACCACGCCTCCATCACCGTTCTGGAAACGGATGGCGCACGCTTGACCTTGGTGGCCAAAGGGGCCGAAGCCACGACGCAGGTTCTTTAGCCGAACGAGGACGAGACTTGGCCCCGCAGCAAATCCTCACCGTGGCCGAGATGGCCGCCGCCGACGCAGCGGCCATCGCCGCCGGAACGCCGGGGCCGGTGCTGATGGAGCGCGCAGGTGCGGCCGTGGCCGACGCCATCCTCGAGCGTTTTCCCCGCCAGCCGGTCACTGTCGTCTGCGGGCCGGGCAATAACGGCGGCGACGGCTATGTGGTCGCCCGCCTGCTGAAGGCGCAGGGCTGGCCCGTCAGCGTTCGCGCCTTGGCCGATCCCGCCACGGCTGACGCCCGTCAGGCGCGGGCAGGCTGGGACGGCCCCCTCGAGCCGTTGAGCGCGCCCCTTGAGCCAGGGCTCTGGGTCGACGCGCTTTTTGGAGCGGGGCTCGCACGCGGGCTGGAGGGGGAGGCCGCGGCCGTCGCCCTGCAGATGGCCGCCCAACCGGAGCAGGTCGTCGCCATCGACTTGCCGAGCGGCATCGATGGCGACACCGGCCAGGCCCTGGGCGCAAGTGCTTGCGCCGCGCTGACCGTGACCTTCCACGCCAGGAAGCCTGCGCACGTGCTGGAGCCTGGCCGCAGCTGCTGCGGCGAGGTGCTGGTCGCTGACATCGGTCTGGGGGAGACGGCAAGCCGCCTGTTCGAGAACGGTCCCGAGCTGTGGCTGCCGCGCTTTCCGTGGCCGACCGCCGCCTCGCACAAGCATGCACGTGGACGCCTTGTGGTGGTGAGCGGCGACGCCTGGAGCACTGGCGCTGCGCGTCTTGCCGCGCGCGGCGGGCTTCGGATAGGCGCGGGGCTGGTGACCATCTGCTCGCCCACTGAATCCCTGCGCTCCAACGCCGCTCATCTGGAAGCGGTGATGCTGCGGCCGTTCGACACCGATCTCGAGTTGGAGCAGGCGGCCGCTGAAGTGGATGCAGCGGTTATCGGTCCCGCCGCCGGCATCACAGAAGCGACCCTCCTCAACGTGCTGGCTCTGACCCGCACCGGGGCTGCCCTGGTGCTCGACGCCGACGCCATCACGGTCTTCCGTGACGATCCGGAGGAGCTGTTCTCCGTGCTCGACCGGGACGACGTTCTCACCCCGCACGAGGGCGAGTTCGAGCGGCTGTTCCCTGGCCTGCTGAAGGACAGCGCCGAGCGGATCACCGCCGCGCGGCGTGCGGCGGAGCGGGCAAGCGCCGTGGTGCTGCTGAAGGGCGCCGATACGGTGGTCGCCGCACCCGACGGCCGCGTCGCCGTAAACAGCAACGGATCGCCCTGGCTGGCCACCGCCGGGTCTGGCGACGTCCTGGCCGGTTTCATCGGCGGCCTGCTGGCCCAGGGCATGGACAGCTTCGAGGCGGCCTGCGCCGCGGCCTGGATCCATGCCGAAGCGGCCGAACTCCATGGTCCCGGCCTGATCTCCGAGGACCTGCCCGGCCTGGCGCCCACCGTGCTGCGCCGGCTCTACGAAGAGCGCTGAGCAGGCTCGGCGGGCGTGCCGACACAGAGGGCTCGACCGGATGGGCGGGTTACGCCGTCCGTTCGAAGCTCATGATCCAGTTGACCTCCCACGTCGCCCCGCCGTCTGGTGAGAACGCCTGCTCCCAACGCGCTCGTTCAGGCCCGATGTCCGACCAGACGAACCGCACGAGGATGGGCTGCCCCCGCAGGGTGTCATGGGCGTAGAAGCGTCCGACGCCGCCCTCGAAGCGGCCTTTCACCGGCGGGTCCAGCAGCGTGGAGCGTCCGTCGTGCCACCAGATTGCCCATTCGCCCGTCTGCGGGTCGCATCGCCGGAACGCCGCCGCGCGATAGGCGCCCGCCGGATCGTCCAGCAACTGGTCCTCGACATTGGCCTCGCCGGCCGTCAGCTCCGAAGCGCGGCAGGTCCCGTTGAACTCCACCCAATCCGAACATCCCGTCAGACGCTCCGCGAGCTTGCGGTGGTGCACGCGCCATTCGCCGGTCTGGAAGCCGAAGTCGCCCATGAACCCCTCCATCTGTGTTCACAGGGCATAGCCCAGCCATGCTGCCAGGGTCTGTCAGCAGACCGGGGAGCGGGAGCGCTCCGCTCGCGGACGAACGCGCCGAGAGTTTAGCCGATGTTCGGGTTTCGGCGGCCCGATGGGTCTAGCTGAGAGGGTCGCAAGAGATCTCGAGCGGCGAGCCGCGCCCAATCCGGTCCGCGGCGCAGCCTGGGATCGCTGACGCTTAAGGATTGGCCATGCCCATCGTCGCCCTGTTGATGTCCGCCGTCGCCGCCCTTTTTGTTCATAGCGAGAACGGAGCGCGGCGTGACGGCCCCCCGCCGGCGAGCGCGCCGGCCGCCCCAACTCAGGCCCATGGCGCGCCCGCGCCTGGATTGGCCGCGAGCGTTCCTGCGGCCGTCGCCGCGCTTTCCATGCTCGGTCTCGTGGGAGCCACCCGGCTTCGCCGCCCCAAGAAGCGGTCCGACGACTAGGGGCGCCGCGGCAGTCCGCAGTCGCAGCAGGCTCAGGTCTTGCCGCCGCCGCGCCAGTAACGTTCCCAGCGTGCGGTCGAGGCCAGGTCGCATCCCGCCGGCTCTGCAATGACCAGCATCTCGCGTAGACGACCATAGCGGCTCAGCCCAACCGAGGTGAGCAGCGGACGCCACACCCGCCGTGCGAACACGGCGATGCGGTCAGGCTCGGCGCCCACCCAATCCGTATATGCGTACAAGGTGCGGTCCCCGGGCGCCGCAAGGTTCAACAGGGCTGCGCGCGGCGTAAAGCTCGGCGGCACCACCGCAATGATCAGCGGGCGAGGGCAGGCCCTAAGGCTCACCTGATAGATCCGCTCGCTCGCATCCCGGACCTGCGCCGCATCGGAAGCCGGAAACATGGACGCAAGCCGCTGGGCGATCTCCGAACGGGGGTGAAGCGACGGGCGCTCCGACCAGGCGTTGGCGGCGGCGACGATGAGCAGCAGGGCGGCGGCCAGGCGATAGACCCAGCTCATGTTCGTCCGACCAGCCGGGTGCCGACGGCGCTGATCAGCACGGCGCAAGCGGCGGCGGCGGCGGCATAGATCCCGGCGCCCGCGCCATCATGCCAGAACTGGAAGAGTGGATAGGACTGCGCCATCGCGAAGATCCGGGCCACGTTCAGCAGGATCTGCACCGCGCAGGTGGCGCCGATCACCCAAAGGTCGCCCTGGCGCCATTCGGGCCGCTCAAGGCGGCTGACGCTCATGTAGCAGAGCAGGGCGAGCGAGACGTTGCTGAAGCTTGAGCAGCCCTCCTCGACGACAATGCTGAACGTGGGGCTGGTGGTGATGATGTTGCCCGTCCAGGTCGCCCCCGGCACGAACAGCTGCGTGGCCCACCCGACCAGCGTCGCGTCCACCTTCACGATCTCCGGACCGACCGCCGCGAACAGGATCTTGCTCCACAGTTGGTGGACGGCCAGCGCCAGCATCACCGCGCCCGCCGCCCTGGCGTTCACGTCCCGCGAGGTCAGGACTGTCAGCGACAGCAGGGTCAAGGCGGCGCCCGCCGCGTGGTTCGGCCCCAGCGCTGCGAGCGCGGCGGCGGCGAATGCCGCGCCGATGTCGGCTGGACGTGCTGCGACGGGAGCGCAACGGGCCAGGCGCATGGCCGCCGCGGCGAACGCCAGGCTGTCGAAGATGGCGAACCGCTCCGCCCCCTCCATACGGAAGTAGTTGCGGACCAGAAAGCTGATGGCGGCGGCGGCCAGGGCCCAGAGCAGGATCTCGCGCCGGTCCATCGCGCCGCGTGAAACGACGCCGCCGGGAAGCGTGACAACGGCCGCTCTGATATCAGCGCCCTCGCTCATCGGCAGAGCATACAGCCAAACGGCGTCAGCCGCGAACGCTGGTATCTGTCCTCGCGAAAGCTTCAGCCGTGGAAGACCTGCCCCAGGCCGGCCAGGCATGCGAACAGGACGATCCCCGCTGCCGCTAGGAGACCCAGAGCGTAGAAGGGTTCGTCCTGCTCGTAGCGTCGCACCGCAGCCATGGCGATCGGGGCCGCCGCCAGCAGCGCCAGCGCCCAGATCAGATAGTTTTCAAGCTCTTCGCTTAAGTGGCTCATGGCTACAGCAGCTTCACGCTTTCGACCTGCCAGGCAGGGGAGTCGGACCGAAGCGTCGCCGCCAGAAAGTCCAGCGCAGCTCGAACGCCTGGCAGCAGGCCGCGCCGGGACGTGAACACCAGGTGCAAGATCCCCTGGGGCGCTTCCCAGTCAGGCAGCACCCGCACCAGTCGGCCGCTCTCCAAGAACTCGCGTGAGGCATATTCCGGCAGCAAGCCGACGCCAACACCGCCCAGCACCGCTTCTCGCAGCAGGGGGAAGGCGCTGGCGGTCAAGCGCGGTGCGTGCGCGGCCTCGATGGTTTCGCCCGCCTGGTTCATCAGACGCCAGCGGTCCACACCGGCGCCTTCGCCCAGGGATACCGTGGGGAACAACGCCAAATCGCTGGGGGAGGCCGGCGCGCCGCGCGCCGCCAGCAGCTCGGGGCTCGCCACCAGCACCGACCTCGTCCGCTCGATGATCTTCACCTGCAGGTCCGCGTCCGTGTCCAGCTGCTGCCGCACCCGCACCGCAATGTCGACGCCTTCCTCGATGAGATCCACGCGCCGGTTGCTGATCAGAAACTGCAGCTTCAGCTTCGGATGCGCCGCCATGAAGTGGGGCAGGCACCCGGCCACCAGCCGGTCCACGCCGGGCGGGCAGCTGATACGCACCAACCCCTGCGGCTCGGCCCGCATGCGGGAGATCACGTCGTCGATGGCCTCGGCCTCGGCCAATGCTGCGCGGGCGTGGCGGTAGACGTCCTGGCCCACGTCGGTGACCTTGAAGCGGCGCGTGGACCGTTCCACCAAGCGCACGCCCAACTCGTCCTCCAGCGCCGCCACGCGCCGGCTGATCCGCGACTTCGGCACACCCAACGCTCGCGAGGCGGCCGAGAAGCCGCCGTTCGACACCACCGCGGCGAAGAAGCTCAGGTCGTTCAGGTCCGGCATTCGGCGTCCTGTTTCTGCAACGGACTGTCGCGCAACTGACGACTACTGCTCCGCTCGTTGCAGCAACAGATAGGCGGCGTGCCAACGCACTGGAAGGACACGCACCCATGAAGCTGCTCCACATCGACGCCGGGATCACCGGGCCGGGCTCGGCCAGCCGCCACATCTCCGCCGCCGTGGTGAACGCGCTGACCGCCGCTGATCCCACCTTGCAGGTGGTGCGCCGCGACCTCGACGCGGACCCGATCCGGCACCTCGACAGCGCGGGGCTTGCGACCTTGGCCGACAATGAGGTGCTGCGCGAGTTCCTGGAGGCCGATGTGCTGGTGATCGGCGCGCCCATGTACAACTTCGGCATGGCCAGCCAGCTGAAGTCCTGGTTCGACCACATCCTCGTCGCCGGCCGCACCTTCCGCTACGGCCCGAACGGTCCGGAGGGCCTGGCCGGGGGCAAGAAGGTGATCATCGCGTCGGCCCGCGGCGGGGTTTACGCGCCCGGCGCGCCCAGCGCCGCCGCCGACTTCCACGAGCCGCATCTTCTCCAGCTGCTGCGCTTCATCGGCATCGAAGACGTGGCGATCGTGCGAGCCGAGGGCCTGGCGCTTGGCCCCGAAGCGCGCGAGGCCGCCCTCAGCAAGGCGTTGGCCGACGCCGCTAACGTCCCCGCCACCTTGACCGCCAAGTTGGTGGCGTAGCCCCGGTCGCATCCGACGCGTTGCGGATGTCCGCCGGTGGTCTACCCTTGCGCCTAGTCAGAGGGGTCCAAGGGTATGTGGTTGAAGTCGTTTGCGTTCGGACTGTCTTGCGCGGCGCTTGCGTCCTCGGCCGGGGCGCAGGCCCCGCGGCAGGTCTGCAGCAACGCCACCGGCCACCACGACGGCTTCTACTTCACCTTCTGGAAAGACGGCGGCGACGCCTGCATGACGCTCGCGCCGAAGGGGCGCTACAGCACCCGCTACCACCTCGTTCCCCGCAAGAACCTGGTGGTCGGCAAGGGCTGGGAGGTCGGCTCCAAGGAACGGCGGCTCGGCTATCGCGCGACGTTCGAGCCCGGCGCCAACTCCTATCTGACCCTCTACGGCTGGTCCGTCGATCCGCTGGTCGAGTACTACGTCGTCGACAGCTGGGGCTCGGCGTTCAAGCCGCCTGGCGAAAGCGCGCCTGTGCTCGGGACGGTGGAGAGCGACGGCGGCACGTACCAGATCTACCGCACCACCCGCGTCGAGAAGCCGTCGATCCTGGGCACGCAGACCTTCACCCAATTCTGGAGCGTCCGCACCGAGCGCAGGCCGCAGGGCGCCGACGCCGCCATCACCTTCTCCAACCACGTCAGGGCGTGGGAGCGCCTGGGCATGCGGCTGGGGACGATGAACTACCAGGTCATGGCCACCGAGGGCTTCGGCAGCACGGGACGGTCAGAGGTCACCGTCTGGGAGCAGCCGCGCTGACCGCCTGCCGATCGCTGAGCGTTCACCCATCCCGCTAAAGCCTGCCGCCCTAGAGAGCCGTCTGCCCGGAATGCGCAACCGGCCGCCTCCTGCCTGATCAATCCGTGGGCGGAGGCTTCTGTTTGCGGCCGCCCTGGCCATTTCCCGCGCGACTCCCGTCCAACGCCCCGCAGCATCCGGCCGCCAAAGTGATTGGGGGCTCTTATGTATCGAAGCGGTAGGTTCAAGGTTCTGCGCTCGCGGCTGCTGGCCGGCGTGGCGGTAGTGGCGGCTCCGGCCTGGGGGCTTGCGGCCAGTCCAGCTCTTGCGGCGCAGAGCGCAGGGCAGGTTGCGTCCGACAGCTCGGACAGCGAAGTCGGCGAGGTGGTCGTCACCGGCTCGCGCATCGTGCGCAACGGCAACGACGCGCCGACGCCCACCACGGTTCTGTCCACCGCCGACATCCAGGAACGGAACCCCACCAATATCGCCGACTACATCACCCAGCTGCCCTCCATGGGCACAGGCAACACGCCGCGCACCACGACCCTGTTCGCCAACGCCACGGGCGGTGCGAACCAGCTGAGCGCGCGTGACCTGGGCGTGACGCGCACTCTTGTGCTGCTGGACGGACGCCGTGTGGTGGGGTCGGGCATGTCGCCGGCGGTGGACGTCAACCTCCTGCCGCAGAACCTGGTGCAGCGTGTGGACGTGGTGACCGGCGGCGCCTCGGCCGCCTACGGGTCGGACGCGGTGGCCGGCGTGGTCAACTTCATCCTCGACACCGGCTTCACCGGCCTGAAGGGCGGGGTGAACTTCAGCCGGACCGCCCACGGCGACGGCGACATCGGGTCGGGCGACCTGGCCTTCGGCGCCAAGTTCGCCGGCGGCCGCGGCCACGTACTGCTCAGCGGCAACTACTACAAGGGCGAGCGGATCGACTTCTATGACGACCCGCGAGGCTGGTTCCAGCCGGGTCTTCGCCTGCTGAACAACCCCGATTGGACGGCCACCAACGGCCAGCCGGGAACGATCGTGCGCACCGACGCCGGCTACAACAGCACGCCGGGCGGTGTGATCGCCTCCGGCCCGCTGCGGGGCATGGCCTTCGGTCCTGGCGGCGCGGTGCAGAACTTCGTGTTCGGACCGATCCAGCAGGGCCAGGTGCAGGCGGGCGGGACGGTCGAGTCCATGCCGATCCGCGGCGCCCTGCTGCCGGACGACGAACACTGGAGCATCTATGGCCGCGCGAGCTACGCGCTGACCGACAACATCACCGCCATCTTCGAGGCGAGCTACGCCGGCAACGACACCGTGAACTGGTCGGCGGTCTACAATCGCCAAGGCTCGACGGCGATCACCATCAACCGGAGCAATCCCTTCCTGCCGGCGGAAACGCAGCAGGCCATGGACCGGGCCGGCGTCACGTCGTTCCAGATGAACCGGCTCTTCTACGACATGATCAACACGCCGGGGACGCACATCGGCGAGGCGGGCTACTACCGCCGCCAGGACCGCATCCTCGCCGCCCTGGAGGGCCGGTTCGCGGACAGCGGGCGCTGGCGGGCCTACTACCAGCGCGGCCACAGCGACGTCTGGTACACCCGCGACAACAACATCATCGTCAGCCGCTTCAACCAGGCGATCGACGCCATCGCTAACCCGGCGACCGGCGGCGTCCCAGGCGTGGCGGCGGGCGCCCCGATCTGCCGTTCCACCCTGGCCAACCCGTCCAACGGCTGCGTGCCGATGAACCTCTTCGGGGAAGGCTCGCTCGGCGCGGCTTCCATCGCCTGGGTCACCGGCTACAGCGAAGGCCTTCAGACGCGGCAGGATCTCGACTTCGTCCAGGACGTCTGGTCGATCGACGCCCAGTACAGCCCGTTCTCGACCTGGGCCGGCGAGGTGTCGGTGGCGGCGGGCTTCGAGTACCGCAAGGAGTCCTTCTCCTCGACGGCGGACGCCCTTTCGCTGCAGTCGCTTTGGAATGTCGGCAACTTCAAGGGCGGCAGCAACGGCTACAACGTCAAGGAGGTGTTCGCCGAAGTGCTGGTGCCGCTGCTCAGCGACCTCAGCTTCGCCCGCAGCCTGGAGTTCAACGGCGCGGTCCGCCGGACCGACTACTCCACCAGCGGGCCGGTCACGACCTGGAAGGCGGGTCTCACCTGGGAAGTCGCCGACCTCCGGCTGCGCGGCACCCGCTCGCGCGACATCCGGGCTCCAAACCTGAACGACCTGTTCGCGCCCAGCAGCCAGTTCGTGAACGCCTATCTCGACCGGACCCAGCCGGGCAGCCCGCAGGTGCCGAACATCACCCTCAGCGGCGGCAATCCGAATCTGACTCCGGAAATCGCCGACACCTGGACGGCGGGCGGCATCTACCAGCCGCGTTGGCTGCCCGGGTTCAGCGCTTCGGTCGACTGGTACAAGATCGACATCGCCGACGCGATCACCGCGGTGGGCGCCCAGCAGATCATCGACATGTGCTACGGCTTCAATCGGCCGGTGAACCCGGCGGCCTGCGACAGCATCGTCAAGGCTGCAGGGCAGACCAACCTGGTCAACGCCACCATCTACACCAGCGGCATCAACGCCCAGACGGTGTCGGTGGAAGGCATCGACTACGAGGCGAGCTACCGCACCGATCTCGACCGGTTCAACCAATCGCTGCCGGGGTCGATCAACCTGCGCCTGCTGGTCTCGCAGCGGCTTAAGGACGAAACGGTGCTGCCGGGCGACTCGGTCCCGCCGACCCTCGGCACCTTCGGCAGTCTGAAGTGGCGCGGCCTGCTGACCACGACCTACGCCGTGGGGCCGAGCCGCACGACCCTGACCACCCGCTACCTGGGCAAGGGCACGATCACCAACCAGCCGGAAACCAGCCGGACCGGTATTCCGGCCGCTTTCAACCGCGTGGATCCCGTCTGGTACTTCGAGCTGGCGCAGAACTACGACATCACCGTGGGCGGCCACCGTGTGACGCTGTTCGCCGCGGTGGAGAACCTGTTCGACCGTGATCCCGAGCCGATCCCCAGCAGCGGCACCTCGTTCGGGACCAGCGCGCCCTACGACCTGCTGGGCCGCTCCTACCGGGCGGGCATGAGGTTCGTGTTCTAGCAGCCGACCTTGCTGCGAAACGAAAGAACCCGCGCCGGGCGACCGGCGCGGGTTCGATCTTTTCAATCAGGCTTTGGCGGGCCTGAGGCTGATCAGCGGGCCGGGCGGGGCGCCCGTCCGCCGAAGGTGACGATGCTTTCTGCGCCGGAGGCCGACAGGGCGGAGACGCCGATGAAGTAGTCGTCGACGATCACGTCCTTGAGCACGGTCTCGGCGGCGCCCGCGGGGACGTCGCGGTGGCTGGTCCAGTCCTGCTGGTCGTTGCGCCGCCAGTGGACGCGATAGCCCGTCGCGCCGGGAACGGCGGTCCAGACCACGGTGGTGTCGCTGCCCAGAGCGCCGCGCAGCTGGACCTGCTCGGGCGCCGGGGGCGCAGCGGCGAGGCGGGCGATGGTCGCCACGTTCACCGCCGTCACCTTGGCCAGGTACGGGAAGTCCATCTTGTCGATGGTGTCGCCGTACTCGACCCCGCCGGTGGTGCGCAGGTCCTGGTGCTGCTGGTTGTAGTTCTCGATACCCACCGAGAAGCGAACGGCGGGGTAGCCCAGGCGCAGGAACGGCTCATGGTCGCCGCCGCGGCCGAAGCGGTCGGGGCGACGGTCGACGAACACGTCTAGCCCGCCCGGGATGCCTTCCGCCACGTGGTCGATGGCCTTGGCGAGCGCGCGGCTCGGGCCGTCGTCCTCGCCGCCGTTGCCGCGGCGCGTCAGCTGCTCGGGGACAGCCTCGCTGGCGCGGATCCCTTCCGAGAACACCCGCACCCGATCGGCGACCCGCGCGCCGTTCTGGCCCACGGTGTTGCCCACGATGTCGTTGTTGAGCACGGCGGTGACCACCCAGCCCCGCTCCTTGGCGGTCTCGGCCAGCAGCGTCCCGCCGAGGAGGCCCTGCTCTTCGCCTGAAAGGGCGGCGTAGACGATGGTGGCGTCAAACGTCTGCCCGGCGAGCAGACGCGCCGACTCCAGGACCAGAGCCACGCCCGACGCGTCGTCGTTGGCGCCCGGGGCATCGCTGGTGAAGTTCATGACGTCGCTGACGCGGCTGTCGATGTGGCCCTGCACGATCACCACCCGGTTCGGATCGCGGCCGGGCTGGATCCCGAGGACGTCCACCACATTGACGCCTTTCGGTGCGCGCTCATTGGTGAAAACCCGCTCGATGTTGGACACCTGGATGCAGCCGCCGCAACGCGCGCTGATCCGCTTCATCTCCTCGGCGTACCAGCGCCGCGCCGCGCCGATGCCGCGGGTGGGATGGTCAGGATCGGACAACGTGTGCCGCGTGCCAAAGCTCACCAGCTTGGCGACATCGGCCTTGAGCCGTGCAGGATCGGGCGTCGCCTGGGCGGACGCGATCGCGGGCAGCAGGAGCGCTGCAAAAGCCAGGTACTGTAATCTCACAATGACCCCTCGTATCTCGTCTGACCGATCAGGTGGTCCGGCGCACCATGCCGGCTTGGTGTGAATGCCCGCAGCACAGAGCCGCGACGGCGCGTCCTAAGCAGGCGCCGATCGCCCGCTGGAAGCAAGCGATGGTAGGGGGCGACGGCGCCTCGGCGCATCTTGAACGGAGCGACGGAGCTCGACTGTCGACGATCCGCCGGTCCGGCGCCTCGATTGCTCCGAAGGCGCACAATTTTTGGTCGCCAACTATGCGCCCGGACGCCGATGGAGTCGGTTTGGCGGGCGCTCTCGCGTCCTTTGATCTGCAGGACAGGGCGGCGAGGCTGGAGGCGGATGATGCTGCAGCGAGTTCTCTTGGTTCAAGGCGGGAGCAAGGGCGCATATGTCTCGGACATGGCCCTGGCGGACAGCCTGCGCCGCAACCTCGGACCTGGATACGATGTCCGCTACCCGGCCATGCCGGACGAGGGCGAGCCCAACTACGACGCTTGGAAAGCTGTCATTCTTGAAGAAGTGAGGGGAACGGCGCCTGCCGCCTTGGCTGTCGGCCACTCCATCGGTGGCTCGGTGTTGGCCAGGCTCATGACGGAGACGGACATCAGCGGGCCGGACCTGATCGCGGGCGTCTTCCTTGTGGCGGCGCCGTTCTGGCACGACCACCACTTCTGGCGCTGGGACGACGTCGCCTTGCCAGCGGACGCGGCAGGCCGCTTCCCCGCCGGAGCACCTCTTTTCCTGTACCATGGCGAGGCGGACGCAAGCGTCCCGGTCTCACACCTACGGATGTACGCTCGCGCGCTGCCCCAAGGCGTGGTCCGAGCCTTGCCCGGGCGAGATCACCAGTTGAACGGCGACATGAGCGAGGTGGCCCGCGACATTTGCGGCCTGAGGGCGGCGCACGCCTCCCCTTGAGCATGGCTTTCGGCCCGCCAGCTCGGCGCTTTGCTGCTGTGGATACGAAAACGGCGCGGGAGAGACTCCCGCGCCGTTCCGTTTGGTCTGAATGACCGAAGTCTTACGCCTCGGCGTAGTCGCCTTCGATCTGGCCAGCGCCGCCTTCGAGGAGGTCGGCCGCGGCTTCTTCGGCCGCCAGACGCTCTTCTTCGAACTGCGAGCTGATGACGTTCTCGCCGCGCGCTTGGCGCTCGGCTTCGTCCTGGCTGCGGGCGATGTTCAGGGTCACCGTGACGGTGACTTCCGCGTGCAGGCGGACCTTCACTTCGTGCATGCCCAGCGTCTTGATCGGCTTGTCCAGCACGACCATCGAGCGCTCGACCTTGCCGCCTTCCGCCTGGATGGCGTCGGCCACGTCACGACCGGCGACCGACCCGTACAGCTGGCCGCTTTCGCCGGCCTGACGGATCAGCACGTAGGAGGTGCCGTCGAGCTTCTCGCCGGCCTTGCCGGCGGCGTCCTTGGCGCGCGCGTTGCGGGCTTCGATTTCGGCGCGTTGCGCTTCGAAGACCTTCAGGTTCGCGGCGTTGGCGCGGAGCGCCTTTTGGCGCGGCAGGAGGAAGTTACGGGCGTAGCCGTCCTTCACGGTCACGACGTCGCCGAGACCGCCCCAGCCTTCCACACGTTCAAGCAGGATGACTTTCATGTGCTTCTGGCTCCCTTACTTCACGACGTAGGGGAGGAGGGCGAGGAAGCGGGCGCGCTTGATGGCCTTGGCCAGTTCACGCTGCTTCTTGGCCGACACCGCGGTGATGCGCGATGGCACGATCTTGCCGCGCTCGGACACGTAGCGCTGCAGCAGCTTCACGTCCTTGTAGTCGATCTTCGGGGCGTTGGCGCCGGAGAACGGGCAAACCTTGCGGCGGCGGAAGAACGGACGGCGCGCGCCGCCCGCGGAAGCGCCAGCGGCCGGAGCCGGGGCGGCGGAGGTTTCGTCGGTCATGTCGAAGTCCCCCCTTTCTTAAGCTTGGAAGTTTTCGTCGCGCGGACGATCGCGGTCGCGATCGCGGCGGGCGAGGATCGGGGAGAGCTCGAGGTCCAGCTCTTCGACGCGGACGGTCATGTAGCGCAGCACGTCTTCGTTGATCGACAGCTGGCGTTCCATTTCCTGCACGGCGGCGGCCGGCGCATCGATGGCGAGGAGCGAGTAGTGACCCTTGCGGTTCTTCTTGATCCGGTAGGTCAGGTTGCGCAGACCCCAGTACTCGATCTTGGCGACGGAGCCGCCGCCTTGCTCGATCAGAGCCTTCAGGGTGTCGTTGAGCGCTTCGGCCTGCTGCGGCGAGATATCCTGCCGCGAGATGACCACGTGTTCGTAGAGAGCCATAGTTTCCTTCTTCCGTTCTGGAAAGCGGCGCAGACGACGGCCGGAAGGTCCGTCGGATACGATGGCTCTCAGCGCGGCGGCCGGGGGTTTCCCGACCCATTCGCGTTCCGCGTGAGACCGCCTTCCGTGAAGAGGCGCGCAAATACGGGAAAACGCCTGATGGAGCAAGGCTTTTGCGCTTGCGCGGCGCCGTCCCGCTCATAGTCTCCCGCTCAAGTCTGGGGAGAATCGTACCTATGTCGCAACTCGTCCGCGCAGCCCTGTGCGCCGTCGCCCTCGTTGTGTCCGCCACGCCGGCCCTGGCGCAATCCGCCGCGCCCACGCCGAAGTCGCTGGAACTGGCCCGCCGCTACATCGCCGCCCTGAACATGGACCGCACCATGACGGCCACCATGCAGGGCTTGGCTCCCATTCTGGTGGCCTCGCTCGAGAAGCGCACAGGCAGCCCCGCGCCGGCGGGCTTCACGGACGCCTTCGCCCAGTCCAGCACCGAGGCCGTGGCGGTCGTGATGCCGAGCCTCATCGAGCGCATGGCGCCCGTGGTGGCTGCCAGCTTCACCGAAGCGGAGCTGGAGGCGGGCGTGGCCTATTACGAAAGCCCGCTCGGCCGATCCATGATGGCCAAGGTGCCCGCCTATACCGGCAAGGTGCAGCCGGTGATCGCCGAACTCATGCCGCAGATGCAGGATGAGCTCCGCGAGCGGCTGTGCAAGCGGATCGACTGCGGCGCTGATTGATCAGCGCTTCGCCACCTTGAGCTTCTGTACGGCCGCCAGGGTCTGATCGACGTGGCCGGTCGGATCCATGGCCGTGTAGACGTGGGCGATCCGCCCGTCGCGGCCGATGACGTAGGACGTGCGGGACGACAGCTCGGGGGCCGGGCCGCCGTTCCGTCCCTGCATGCGTGCGTCGAACTGGGTGGCGATCTTGGCGCCCGGGTCGGCGGCCACCGGGAACTTGCCGCCGCAGTGCTCGGTCTCGCGCGAGAAGTCGGCCAGTTCATTGACCTTGCCGGCGGTGACGCCGATCACCGTGGCTCCCCTGGCCTTGAACTTGTCGACCGACTCCGAGAACAGGCGGGCCTCGAGGTTGCACCCGGCGGTGTGCGCGGACGGGAAGAAGTACAGCACCACCGGACCCTTCTTGAGGGCTGAGGCGAGGTTGTAGGTGAAGGGCTTGCCGGCCAGGTAGGCGGGCGCGGTGAAGTCGGGCGCCTTGGTCCCGGGCTTCAGGTCGGCCCAGGCGGGGGCGGCCGCAAGGGCGGCGCCGGCGGCGGCGAGGACGAACAGGCGCTTCATGGCGGTCTCCGATGTGATGACCGCCAATATAGCGCCGTTTCGCTGGCCGTCAGGCGAAGATGAAGTCGCCTTCGTTCAGGCTCGACAGCTTCACGTTCTGCAGGGTCAGGATGTTGGCCGCGTCGTAGGTGATGACCACGTGGGCGCCCGACTGGACAGCATGCGCCTTCAGGTCGGCGAAGTTGGCGAACATCGCCGGCGACATCTGGATCGTTTCGTTCTTGACGTCGAAGTCGGTGATCACGTCGCGGCCGAAGTCGCGTTCGAAGATGAACAGGTCGGGGCTGTTGCCGCCGGTCAGGGTGTCGTCGCCCGCGCCGCCGTCCAGGGTGTCCGAACCGTTGCCGCCCAGCAGCAGGTCGCGCCCGCCGCCGCCCATCAGCAGGTCCTTGCCGTTGTTGCCCATCAGGGTGTCGGCGCCGCCCATGCCGGACAGGACGTCGCCGCTGTTGCCGCCGCAGATACGCTCGCCCGCCGCCGTGCCGACCAGGGTCTGCGGATGGTTGCCCCCGCAGATGTCGGCGCCTTGCGGCAGGGCGCCGACCTTGACGGTGACGCTGGCGACCGTGGAGTCCAGCGCCCCGTCGGACGCCTTGAACTGGAAGCTCACCGTGCGGCTTTCGCCGGGCATCAGGTCCTCGTCGGACGCCAGCGGCTGGACGTAGAACGTCCCGTCGCTGTCCAGCACCACGCCTTTGGGCAGGGCGCCCACCGCCTTGAAGATCAGCGCCTGGCCGTCCGGATCGCTGCCCAGCAGGTGGCCTGTGTAGGTCTCGCCGCCGGTGACGCTGGTGTTCAGCGACTGCACGGTCGGCGCGCGGTTAGGCTGCAGCACGAGGTTGTCGAACGCGCCCCAGTTCTCGCTGGCGCCGCTGACGGACCAGCTCAGCTGCAGCAGGCCCGAGGAAAACGCGCCGGGCAGGGCGACGGTCTGGAAGCTGTCCACGTTGTCCGTGGTGAAGCTGTACTCCACCAGGTCGTAGCTGCCGGCCTTCAGGCCCTGGAAGGTGAAGGTGACCACCTGGGTGCCGGTGATCGGGTCCTCACCGTCGAAGCCCTTGAAGTTGAAGCCATTGACGTCGATCGACACAGCGCCGAACGCCTGGCCGCTGCTGGCGCGCACCGTGATGGTGTCGCTGCTCTGCTGGTTGATCAGGTAAGCGCCGGTGCCGAGGTCCGTCAGGTACGACCGATTCCAGAACGCCTCGTGCGTCGGGTCGTTGGGCGCGAACAGGCTGGTGAAGTTGAAGCCCTGCGCCGAATAGCCGGTGAGAAGCCCCGCCGGCACGTCCTCGAACTGGATCTTGATCGTCATCGCCGCCCCTGCGCCCCATTTTGGGACAGAAACCCCACGCCGCGCTTAGCACCAAAGCCAAGCTTGCGCGACCTCTCAGAGCGACTGCAAACCCCGGGCCGGGCGCCTAGTTGTAGCTGACCGTCACAACGTACGATCCAGAGTAGGCGCCCGAGGGCGTGCTGCTCGTCAGGGTCATCGCCCCGCCCACATAGAAGCTGTAGGTCCCGGCGTTGCCGGTGATGGAGCTGAGCACCGGCGCGCCTTGCGCCGTGGTGTCGGTCGTCACCGTCAGGGTGGAGGGCCCGGTCATGGTGAAGCTCGGCGGAATCGACAGCGAGACCGCCGCCCCGCCTTCACCGGTGATGGTGTACTTGGCCCGCGTCGGGCTGGGGGTGTTCAGCCACACGCCGCTGCCGGTGATCACCCGCTGCGGGTTGGTGGCCGAGAAGGTGGCGGTGGAGCTTCCGCTGGTCGGCCGCACGATGCGCCCGAACGACAGCGGCGTGTCGTTCACGATGGACAGCTTGCGGTACACGGTGGCGTCGGCCGTGCTGCCGGTTCCCGCGCCGAACGACTTGCCCGACAGCACCGCGCTGATGGCGAAGCCCGAACCCGCGGCGCCCGTCGCCTTGCCGCTGTCGTCGCCGGCGATGGGGTAGGTGGCGCCCAGCCAGAAGTAGCCGCCCCCCGCCGGGAAGCTGTTGATCACAAACGTCAGCGGGTTGGTCCCGGAGACGCTGGACACCGCCAGGGTGCCGGAGGCGACGTTGAAGCCGGTCAGCGCCCGGGCTCGCCCTGTGGGCGATCCGCTGACGCCCACGCGCACCTGCACCTTCTTGCCCGTGCACGCGCCGCTGGCGCAACTGACCGTGACCTTGCCCCGGGCCGAGCCGGAGCTGATGCGCGCGCCGTTGCCGCTTTTGCTGACCTGGTCCGTGCCGGCGTTGATCGTGAATGTGGTGTCGCCCGACGAGGCGGAGGCCACGACCCCCAGATTGGGATCGCTGTTCACACCCACGCCGAACGTCTGCGCCTGGGCCGCATTCGATGCGACCATGAGTAACGTCGCGGTCGTCGCACCAAGGAAAAGTTGAATTCTGGACGGACGGAACAGCATTGGCGAGCGCTCTAGCACGAGACGACGCAGCTTCGCTGGAAAATCATTGAGGATCCGCTGACGCGACGTCTTGCGACTGCTCTTCGGTCCGGCGTTCGAACCTGACTTCCGCCTCCGCATCCGGGATGAAGCCGCCGTCGCCCGTGATGGTGACGTTCACCGGCTTGACCAGCGACATACGCAGGCGCTGCGCCTGGCCGCCGTCCAACTCCAGCCGGTACTGTCCGGGCGGCAGGTTGATGAAGTTGGCGCTGCCGTCGAACTCGGTCGAGACCTCGCCCACGTGGCCGTTGTCGCCCACGAGCCGCAGCTGCACCGCCGCGATGCCCACCAGCGCTCCGTCCGGACGCCGCAGGGATACATGCACCATCACCTCGCCCGTCGGGCGCATGGGATAGCGGATGGTGGTCACGCTGCCGGGGTGCGGCTGGACCTGGATCACCGACGGCGGCGTGGTGACCGAAGTGTTCTCCACATTGTCCAGCGACACGCGCAGCTGCGCCGTCGGCCCTGCGCCGACGTTGCTGATGAACACCTTGCCGTCCGGCCCGGTCACCGCCGGCCGCTCGGCGCCTTCCACAAGGACGTTGCGGACCGGCTCGTCGCCCGCGTCGAACAGGCCGTTGCCGTTGTGGTCCAGGAAGGCTTCGAACAGCACCGCCCCGCCGGAGCCCGGACCCGGACGCGTCATGGCGTAGCGCCGCCGCGCCGGATCGAAGTTCAGGCCGAAGCTCAGCTGCGCGCCGGCTCGCCAGGACCGGTCGCCGTTGTTGTAGTCGGCGGTCAGCGCCAGATCCGCGAAACGCAGCCTGAAGATGGATGCCGCCGTGAAGTTGACGTTCTTGAAGTCTTCGAGCGATTGGCCGACCCCGAACCGCAGGGACGCGGTTTGCGACAGTTCCCGGTCCACCGTCACCGCCAGGGACTGCGCCACCATCTCCGGCAGCAGCTGGTAGTCCAGGGTCGAGCGGATCTGCCAAGTGTAGCTGCGATAGGTGGATCCGGCGAAGAAGCCGCCCAGCCGCTGGGTCGCATCGCCCGTGCTCGACACGATGCGCGAGTATTCCAGGCCCGTGGACACCAGGATCGCGCCCAGGCTGGCCGAACCGCGAGCCGATCCGGCGTACTCCATCGCCCCGTCCACATAGACGTTGCGCAGCGCACGAAGGGTGATCGGCAGCACCTGGCCAGCGAAGGCGATGTTGCTGTCGAGGGTGGCTTCCGTGCGGCTGGACAGCAGGCGCGTGATGTCCGATCCGGCGCCGTTCTCGTCCACGAAGCCGCCGCGGAAGCCCGCGTGCCGCAGAACGACGGTCGAGCCCAGCAGTTGCCCCGCCATGCCCACCGAATAGCCGCTGCCCCCGGCGTCGTCGTAGGCGCCGTCCAGATTGGTGGCGAAGCCGAAGATCGAGGTGCGCGCGCCCGCCGTGTAGATCTGCCGGGAATCGCCCGCCAGGGTCGGCAGCAGCGCGGCGCCGGCCGAAACCGTCAGGTACTGGGTGACGCCATAGTTCACCTGGGCGACGGCCCGCACGCCCGACGGAATGCGGTCGAACTCGTCGTCGTCGCCGATCGGGCGCAGCCGGATGATCTCTTCGTCCTGGTCCACCACGCCCAACTCGAACGTCGCCTGGCCTCGGCGCAGCAGGCCGGCGCCCACATTGACCACGCGAACGTCTTCGTTGCGCTCGCCGCGCGGCCCGTAGGTGACCACGCGGATCACGTTGACGCCGGGTGTCAGCGGCACCTTCAGGAACTCGTAGCGGCCCTTCACCGGCGTGTTCTGGCCGCCCCGCAGGACGTCGTTCACATAGAGCTCGACGTCGTAGCCGAGCGGCAGCTCGCCGCGCAGGTCGATCTGGTTGAAGACGTTGGTCTCGTCCAGCGGCACGGTGGACAGCGAGATCCCGCGCCCGCTCATGCCCCGCGGCCCGATGGTCATGGCCGGCGTGAACACGTCACCGAGGCTGACCGTCCGCGCCTTCAGCGGCCCCAGCAGCCGCCCCTCGACGGAGGTGCGCTCGAACAGGATGCGCGCCGTGCGCGCCCGGCCGGTCTCATCGGATCCGACATAGCCCTGGAAGCCCGAGTAGAGCAGGTCGCCGGCCGCCCGGATGTCATAACGGAACGGAACGGAGGGCGACTGGCCGGTCTGGTAGCCGGCGCCCAGCTGGACGTCGAAGGCGGGTAGGGTGAACAGCCGATAGCCGCCCGGCGCGCGCATGACCTCCAGCGCCGCGCCGCCGCCTTGCGTGGCCTCACGCATGCGGGCCATCCGCTCCAGGCGACCTTGGATGGGCAGGGGCTCCGTCGCCGAAAGCCGGACGCTCAGCGCGTCAGGCTCGACCAGCACCTTCAGCGGCAGCAGTTTCTCAACGGCCGAAGCGCGCAGGTAGATGTCCGTCGGGCCCACCACCAGGTCCTCGGCGGCCAGGGGGACCACGCGCGGCCCATCCCGGGCCGTGCGGCTGGCGGCGTCAACTAGCAGGGCTCGCCGCGCCTCGCCCAGGCGGCCGACAATGCGCCCTTCCTGCGGAGCGACGTCCACGTCCAACTCGAGCAGGCGGGTCAGCTCGCCCATGGGAAGCAGGGGGTCGGATGGATCGCCATAGGCTGAGAGGCCGTCTGTCAGCGTCAGGTCGTCCAGCTGGACCGAAAGCAGCAGCAGATTGACCGGATCGAGCTGCGCCGCTGCATCCAGAGACGCTTCAGCCGCAGGCGGCGCCTGCGGCTGGGCGGTAAGCGCGAAAACTGAGGAAGCGGGAAGAACTGTAAGCGCGGCTGTGGCGTACCACGTCAGGCGCTTACAGCACCTGCTTCGCAAGCACCTTGCCCGGCGACGCATCATCGTCCGTGAACGTGATCTCGAGCTTCTCACCAGCGGAGAGCTCGCGTTGCAGGGGGATCCTGACGACCCGGCGGTCGATCTCGGTGTAGACGCCGACGCCGCGGGCGACGCCGATGACTTGCGACTGCTTGCCGGTTGTCTTCGCTTCGATGTTGCCGAACAGCGAATTGGGGCCGCTGCGCACCAGGTCCATCACCAGTATGGGCGTGCGGCGCGGCGGGGCCGCGCCGTCCGGCGAGATGTCGGCGTGCTCAATGCGGGCGTTCTCGACGCCGGCTTGCACCTGCACCGCACCGGTGCGGACGATCGCCGGAATCGAAAGGCCGAACACCGAGGTGATGTCGAAGCGCAGTTCGTTGGATTGGGCACCGGCGGCCGACTCGGCGGTCACGCCGCTGGTGGCCGGCGGAATGGTGGTGATGGTCAGGTGCGTGCGGAACTCGGACGCATCCGCGCCTTCCGGCAGGTTGGCCATGCGCAGGCGGATGGTCTGGCCCTGGCCGGGCGCCAGGGTGGCGCGGCGCGGGGAGACCAGCACGACCGACTGCGCCGACTTCACCTTGTCGGCGACCGCCTTCTGCTCAGGCTTGGCCTGGGCGTCGCTCACCGCGACGATCTGGCCGTCGGGCAGCATCACCCGGTCGATCATCGAGATGTCGAAGGTGCCGGGACCGTTGCCCTGGTTGTAGATGTAGACTGTCGCGGAGCGCCGGTTACGATCCAGGGTCACCCGCTTGGGCGAGATGTTGAGGTTCGCGCCCACCGTGGTGACGGTGGTGATCGGAGCAGCAGGGGCGGCCGGCTGAGCGGAGGCCTGGCCGGCGAGCGCTGCAAGGGCGGCGACCGCCGCGAAGGTGATGATCCGGTTCAATTGTATTGCACCACGAGCAGGAGCAAGCCCGCGTAGGGCCCCGGGACGAGATTGTCCCCGCCGGCGAGATCGATATCGCCGCCGACATTGATGCTCATGGTGTCGCCGCCCAGGACGCCCCCGGCATCCGAATTGGTCGTCACGATGAAGGCTTCGCTGCCCCCAGCGCGAACCACCGTGAACGTCTCAGGCACGGCCATGGACATCGCGGCGCCAGCTTGGCCGCGAATGGTTAAAGTGGCGTTGCTCGCGGTGACGGAGCGGGCGGAGGCGGCGGTGCGCACCGACTGCGCGGCGCGGGTGCTCACCGCGCGAACCGCCACGCGCGGAATGACGAAGGGGGTGACGAGGTTCACCCCGGCCGAGTCGCGGATCACCGCGGTGATCGTGGCTTCCCCGGTGCGCGTGTCCGCATGCGCGGCGGCGCTGGGCAGCGCAGCGGCGAGCGAAACGGCGAAGAAGGCGGGAAGCAGTCTCATCTCGACCTAGATTGAACGCGGCGATGTTGCGGAGAGGTGAACCGTCACCTCTCCGCCGATCGTCTCTTACTCGTAGTTGACGGTCAGGCTGATCGTACCCGCGTAGACCCCATTGGCGGTCGCATCGCTGACGGTGAACGAACCGCCGTACTTCAGCTGGTGAGTGGCGGCGCTGGTGACGATCTGCGTTCCATTCGGGTTGGCGGAAGCGTCGAAAGCCCAACCGGCGAGGGTGGTGATCGTGCCTTCGACGGTGGTGTTCGGCGTGATCTTCGTGCCGGCCGGCGTCGTAACCGTAAAGACCGCCGGGGTCGGGGTGGCGCTGCCGCTGGCGCGGACCGCGCCGCCCGACAGAGCGCTTGGCCCGGCGGCCGTGATCGCGACGGTGCTGGAGCCGGACTGCGGCTTGATGATCGTGCCAAACACCAGGTTGCTGGTGGTCGCGACCGTAATCGGCGACTGGATGGTCGCGCTGATCGTGGCCGAGCCGGTGGCCGGCGAGGACTGAGCCGCCGCGGCGCCTGCCACGGTCATCGCGATGGTAGCGCTCACAGCGCCGAGAAGCAGGTTGCGGAGGGTGGTCATGGTTGCCCCGGTGGTCTGAAGTGGATTGTGATGGAAACTGACACTTGGTCTTGGCGAAGACTTTGATCTTTCCCAAACCCGTTGTTCGTGTGTCTCGGACACTTACGCGAGTTCAGGTGGTAGTCTTCGTCTTAACCGCTGATTAGCCGCGCCCCTCTAGAACCGTGGTATGCCACTGTCAAGGTTGTTTCCAGTGGGCTAACCATGCTCGTCAAGGTTTGCGGTCGGCCGAACAGTACTGCGGCCTAGGCGTTCAGATCGGTCGATGTTCTCCCAAGTCGATCCTGACCCGGCCTGCTCTGCAACGGCTGTGCCAGTGTTTTCCCTCCGTTGCGCCCTTGAGAGTCCCGGCTTCGAACAGCCGATCCTCTCCGACGCGAGCCGGTTTCCCCTCCCGCTCGGCGGCGCGCCCTCTGTTAACCGAAGCGTCGTCGCCTGTTCCGATCTGGCACACGGCCAAGGTTGCTGGCCACCAGTTCCTGCCGGCGACCGGTGATCTGCGACAATACGCGCGATGAAGACCATCATGAGTATTTGTGAGTAAGACGGCGCTCCCGGGCCGGTTGCGCGAAATTCTTGGCCGGCGCTCGGAATGCGGGTGCTTGGGGGCGGTAGCGGTCACGCTTGCCGGGTCTTTTCTTATCCCCTAACCCTCGCCGTCCTGAATCAACACGAGACGGAGCCGCTCATGAGCCTCGCCTTCATCTTCCCCGGGCAGGGCAGCCAGGCTGTCGGCATGGGCGCCGACCTCGCCGAAGCCTTCGCTCCCGCGCGCGAGGTGTTCCAGGAGGTCGACGACGCCTTGGGCGAGCATCTACTCCGCCTGATGCGTGAAGGACCGGAAGACCAGCTCACCCTGACCGAGAACGCCCAGCCGGCGCTAATGGCCGTGAGCCTTGCGGTCACCCGCACGCTGGAGCGCGAGTTTGGCGTCTCGATCGACAAGGCCGCGTTCGTGGCCGGTCACAGCCTCGGCGAGTACTCGGCTCTGGCCGCTGCCGGCGCCCTGTCCCTGTCCGACACCGCGCGCCTGCTAAAGCTGCGCGGCCAGGCGATGCAGCGCGCCGTTCCGGTCGGGGCAGGGGCGATGGCCTCGCTGATCGGCCCCAAGACCGATGTCGCTCTGGCCGAAGCCGCCGCGGAAGCTGGCGCGGAGCTGGGCGTTTGCGTCGTCGCCAACGACAACAACCAGGGCAACGTGGTCATCTCCGGCGCCAAGGCGGCGGTGGACCGGGCCATCGAAAAGGCCAAGGAGCTCGGCGCCCGCGCCATTCCGCTCAACGTATCCGCGCCCTTCCATTGTCCGCTGATGCAGCCGGCCGCCGACGAAATGGCCGAAGCGCTCGCCGCCGCCGCCATCTCCGCGCCGCGTGCGCCGGTGGTGGCCAACGTCACGGCCCGGCCGACCCACGATCCGGAGGAGATCCGGCGCTTGCTGGTCGAGCAGGTCACCGGCCGGGTGCGCTGGCGCGAAAGCGTCCTCTGGATGGCCGGGGAGGGCGGGGTCACCCGTTTCGCCGAGGCCGGCTCCGGCAAGGTGCTTTCGGGCATGATCAAGCGCATTGCGCCGGACGCCGAGGCCACGCCGCTGAACGCGCCGGCCGACCTCGAAGCCTTCGCCAAGTCTCTCTAAGGAACAAGGAAGCCCAATGTTCGATCTGACCGGCAAGACCGCCCTCGTCACCGGTGCGACCGGCGGCATTGGCGCCGAGATCGCCCGGGCGCTGCATGCGCAAGGCGCGCATGTGGTGCTGTCCGGCACGCGTGAGGCGGTCCTGCAGGAGCTCGCTTCCGAGCTCGGCGAGCGGACCTCCGTGGCCGCCGCCAACCTCTCGGACGCCGCCGCCGTCGACGGCCTGGTGGGAGCCGCCGAGGCCGCCGCCGGGGCGCCTCTGGACATCCTGGTGGCCAACGCCGGCATCACCAAGGACGGCCTGCTTCTTCGCATGAAGGACGAGGACTGGGAGACCGTGATCAAGGTCAACCTGGAGAGCTACTTCCGCCTCTGCCGCGCGGCCACCAAGGGCATGATGCGCCGCCGCTCCGGCCGCATCATCGGCATCACCTCGGTTGTGGGCGTGATGGGCAATCCGGGCCAGGCCAACTACGCCGCTTCCAAGGCCGGCATGATCGGCTTCTCCAAGGCGCTGGCTCAGGAAGTCGCCAGCCGCGGAATCACCGTGAACTGCGTCGCACCCGGCTTCATCGAAAGTCCGATGACCGACAGCCTGAACGAGCAGCAGAAGACCCAGATCATGTCGACCATTCCGATGGGGCGTCTGGGCGCCGGCAAGGAGATCGCTTCCGCCTGCGTGTTCCTCGCCAGCAGCGAGGCCGCCTATGTCACGGGGCAGACCCTGCACGTGAATGGCGGCATGGTGATGATCTGACGCTCGCCTCGCTGGGAGGACTGTGCTACCCGGCGGCCGAACCGCTGCGATGGTTGACTCGAAGGTCGCCGTCGTCGAACTAAAAGCCTGACTAAGCCCTGAGGGACCTACCTAATGTCCGACGTCCTTGAACGCGTCCGTAAGATCGTCATCGAGCACCTCGACGCCGATCCCGAAAAGGTCACCGAGAAGGCCAGCTTCATCGACGACCTGGGCGCCGACAGCCTCGACAACGTCGAGCTGGTGATGGCCTTCGAAGAAGAATTCGACATCGAAATCCCCGACGACGCGGCTGAGCACATTCAGACCGTCGGCGATGCGGTGAAGTTCATCCAGGAGCGCCTGGGCGCCTAAGCCCAACAATTCGCTCAGCAATTTGGCCGCCGCGTCGCTTAGGGAAGTCCCCGAGCCGCGGCGGTCTTCGTTTGAGGATCGTTGATGCGTCGAGTCGTTGTCACCGGCATCGGCCTGCTGACCCCCCTGGGACAGGGCCGCGAGCATAGCTGGAACGAAATCCTGGCCGGCAAGTCCGGCGTGGGCTCCATCACGGCGTTCGACGCCACTGACTACGCCTGCCGCGTGGCGGCTGAGGTGCCGCGGATTGACGGCCGCGGCGGCGGCGGTCCGGACGTTCCGGGCTCCTTCGATCCCGACCAGACCATGAGCGCCAAGGATCGGCGCCGGGTCGACGACTTCATTCTCTACGCCATCGCCGCCGCTGACGAGGCGATCGCCGACTCCGGCTGGAAGCCGGAAGCCGACGAGGATCGCGAGCGCACCGGCGTGATGATCGGCTCCGGCATTGGCGGCCTCGGCCCCATCGCCGAGAACGCGATCGAGCTGAAGGAGAAGGGGCCCCGCCGGATCAGCCCGTTCTTCATCCCTTCGGCCCTGATCAACCTGGCCAGCGGCCAGGTATCCATCAAGCACGGCTTCAAAGGTCCGAACCACGCGGTGGTCACGGCCTGCGCGACCGGCGCCCACGCCATTGGCGATGCGGCTCGCCTCATCAAGTACGGCGACGCCGACGTGATGGTCGCGGGCGGGGCGGAGTCGGCCGTGGTGCCGATCGGCATCGCCGGCTTCATCGCCTGCCGCGCCATGTCCACCGGCTTCAACGACGATCCGCAGAAGGCCAGCCGGCCCTATGACAAGGACCGCGACGGCTTCGTCATGGGCGAGGGCGCGGGCGTTCTGGTGCTCGAGGAGTACGAGCACGCGAAGGCGCGCGGCGCGAAGATTTACGCCGAAGTGGCGGGCTACGGCCTGGCCGGCGACGCCTACCACATCACCGCTCCGGCCGAGGACGGCGACGGCGGCTTCCGCGCCATGAAGGCGGCCATCAAGGACGCCGGCATCGATCCTTCCCAGATCGACTACATCAACGCCCACGGCACCTCGACGCCGCTGGGCGACGAGATCGAGCTGGGCGCCGTGGAGCGCATCCTCGGCAACGCGGCCGGCAAGACGACCATGAGCTCGACCAAGTCGGCCACGGGTCACTTGCTGGGCGCCGCCGGCGCCATCGAGGCGGCCTTCACCTGCCTGGCCATCCGTGATCAGGTCGCCCCGCCGACCATCAACCTCGACAACCCCTCCGTCGAGACCGCCATTGACCTGGTGCCGCACAAGCCCAAGCCGATGGAGATCAACGTCGCCATGTCGAACAGCTTCGGCTTTGGCGGCACCAACGCCTCCGTGGTGTTCAAGAAGGTCTCGTGAGCCCCGCCCGCCGCAAACGCCGCCGCCCCGTCCGCAAGGAGCAAGGCCCGCTGCGTATGGCGGGCGCGGTTGCGACCACTCTGATCGCACTGGCCGTTCTGGCCGGCGGCTGGGTCATCTGGAACTACGGCGGGCCCGGGCCCCGGGCGCGCGAGGGCGAGGTGACGACGGTGGTGCTGGAGCGCGGCTCCGGCCTCGCCGCCATCGCAGGTCAGCTCAAGGACGCCGGCGTCATCCGCAGCCAGGCTCTGTTCGTCGTGGCCGCCAAGCTGACCGGCGCCGCCAGCAGCCTGAAGGCCGGCGAGTACGAAGTCCGCAGCGCCGCCTCCATGGGCCGCATCCTGGCGGATATCCGCGCCGGTCGGGTCGTGCGCCACATGATCACCGTGCCCGAAGGCTGGACCAGCGAAATGGCCGCCGAGGCGGTGAACGCCCAACCCGTGCTCGTCGGGACCGCCGTCGCGCCGCCGGAAGGTTCGCTGCTGCCCGACACCTACCAGGTGCAGCGCGGCGACGACCGCAGCGCCGTGATCGCCCGCATGCGCCGGGCCCAGGAGCAGCTCCTCGCCCAGCTCTGGCCGAACCGCCAGATGGGCTTGCCCTTCACGACCCAGCAGGAGGCCCTGACCTTGGCCTCCATCGTGGAAAAGGAAACCGCCGTCCCGGCCGAGCGGCCCCGCATCGCCGCGGTCTATATCAACCGCCTGCGCCAGGGCATGCCGCTGCAGAGCGACCCCACAGTGATTTACGGTGTATCGAAAGGCCGCGCGCTCGGCCGCGGCATCACCCGCTCCGAACTCGACACGCCGACCCCCTACAACACCTACCGGGTGCCCGGCCTGCCCCCCACGCCCATCGCCAACCCCGGCCGCGCCGCCATCGAGGCCGTGCTCAATCCGCCCAGCACCAATGAACTGTATTTCGTAGCCAGCGGAGACGGCGGCCACGCCTTCGCTGCGACCTACGAACAGCACCAGCGCAACGTCGCTCGCTGGCGCGCCATCGAACGCCAGCAGGCCGCCGCCGCTGCGCCTGCCGCCGGCCGCTGAGGAGGTCCGAGTGCCGATTTCCGGGATGACGGGCTTTGGTCGCGCCGAGGGCGCCCACGGCTCCTGGACTTGGGCGGTGGAAGCCCGCTCGGTCAACGGCCGCAACCTGGAGGTCCGCTTCCGTGGGCCGCCCGGCTTCGACGGGCTCGAGCGTACGGCTCGCGAGGGCGCCCAGGCCCGCTTCCAGCGCGGCCAGCTGACTGTCGGAGTCCAGGCCAAGCGGGCGGAAGGCGCCGGGGCGGTGCGGGTCAACGTCCAGCAGCTGGAAGCCTACCTGAAGGCAGGCGGCCCTTACGTGGCCACCGGCATGGTCCGCGCCCCAAGCCTGGACGGACTGCTGTCGCTGCGCGGCGTCATCGAGGCGGACGAAACGGCCCTGGAGGCTGAGGCTCTCGCCGAACTGGAAGCGGCCATCGGCGCCTCCATTCTGTCTGCGCTGGACGGACTGGCCGCAGCGCGTCGGGAGGAGGGCAGCAGTCTGACGGGCGTGCTCACTGGCCTGCTGGACCGCATCGCCGCCTTGACGGCGCAAGCCGAAGCGGAAGCTGGCGGCCAGCCGGCCATCATCAAGGAACGTTTCGAGCGCCGCCTTACGGAGCTCGCCGGCGAAGCGGCCACGCCTGAGCGCATCGTGCAGGAGGCCGCAGCCCTCGCCGTGAAAGCCGATGTGCGCGAGGAGCTCGACAGGCTGGCCGGTCACATCGAAGCGGCCCGCGCGCTGGTCGGCTCGGATGCGGCGGTCGGCCGGCGGCTGGACTTCCTGACCCAGGAGTTCATGCGCGAAGCCAACACGCTGTGCTCGAAGTCGGCCCTCTCAGCGCTGACTGCTGTCGGCCTGGAACTGAAGGCCACGATCGAGCAGTTCCGCGAACAGGTTCAGAATGTGGAGTAGCAAACGATGAGCGGCGCCGACGATCCGTCAGCCAAGCCTTGGGAGACGGTCCGGCGCGGCCTGCTGATGCTGGTCTCAAGCCCGGCAGGCGCAGGCAAGACCTCGCTGTCGCGCCGCCTGGTCTCGGACTATTCCGACCTTACCCTGTCGATCTCCGCCACCACCCGTGCGCCACGCCCGGGGGAGGAGGAGGGCCGGGAGTACTTCTTCAAGACGCGCGAGCAGTTCGAGGCGATGATCGCCGCGGGCGAATTGCTCGAGTGGGCGACGGTGAACGGCAACCTCTACGGCACGCCCAAGGCGCCCGTCATGGCGGCGCTGGAGGCCGGTCACGACGTCCTGTTCGACATCGACTGGCAGGGCGCGCGTCAGATCGCCGAGAGCGCGCCCGACGACAGCGTGCGCGTGTTCATCCTGCCGCCCTCCTGGCTTGACCTGCAGCGCCGTCTGCGCGCCCGGGCGCAGGACAGTGACGAAGTCATGGAAGCGCGCCTGCGGCTCGGCCACGAGGAAATCAACCACTGGGCCGAGTACGACTACGTCATCGTCAACAAGAACTTCGACCGCGCCTACGCCGACCTCAGCCACATCTACCGGGCTGAACGGATGAAGCCGGGGCGAAATCCCTGGCTGCCAGGCTTCGTCCAGGCGTTGCAGGCCGAAGAGCTCTAGGGATGCCGGCGCGGTTCTCGCGCCGAGCCCTCCTGGCCGCAGCCGCAGGGCTGACGGCCCAGCCGGCATGGGCGCAGTCGCCGGTGAGCAGTCTCACCGCCCGGCCGGCGGCCACCTGGAGCGCCTACTACACGCGCCTGACGGCGCGGCTTGCGGATGCGGGAGGAGGTCGCTTCGATGCGGCGAGCGCCCGTGCGCTGTTGGAACGGTCGAACGCTGCCCGCGCTGCAGCCGGCGCGGGAAGCCTGATCTGGCACGATGAGCTGGCGCGCACCGCACGCGCTCACGCCGCCGACCTGGCCCAGCGCGTCTATGTGGAACATCTCTCGCCCGAACGCTTCGATCCCACAGATCGGCTGAACCTGATCGGCCGCACGACGCTCGGTTCGACGAGCGAGAACATCGCCTACCACCGCGGGGAGCAGCCGGGCACGCCTGATCGGCTCTTCGCGATCTGGCGCCGCAGCCCGCCCCATTGGACCAATCTCCTTCGCCGCAAGCACACGCACGCGGGTTTCGCAGTCGTGCGCAAGGCTGATCGCGTCTATGCCGTCGGCCTCTATGCCCGACCCGACGGGGTGCTCGCCGAGGCCGTTCCCTTCGAGGTTGGGGACGCGGGACTGCTGGCTGGGCCTGTGAGCGGGCTCGCCGTCGGCTTGCGGCCGCAGGTGTTCGACGCTACCCGGTCAGGCGGGCGCGCGTTCCCCCTTGAACGGATCGAAGAAGCGCCAGCGGGCGTCTATCAGCTGCAGGTGGGGCTGCCGCTCGACGCGCGGGTCGTGGAGTATCTGATCGGACCGCTTTTCGCCTGGCGCCCGGCCTAGAGGATCCAGCCCGCAGGCAAGGTCGCCAGCTTCACGCCGGCAAGCACTAGGCGATCGCCGTCTCCGAGGTCTACGACAGTGTCGGTGCCCGAGTCGATCAGGCTGTAGCCCGCGCCGGCCTCGATCCGCACACGGTCGCCTTCGCTGGCGTTGAAGTCCAGCACGCGATCCACACCAGCGCCCTTGAAAATGTTGAACAGGTCGCCGCCCGAGCCGCCGGAGAGCATGTCGCTCCCGCGATCGCCGCTGATCCAGTCCGCGCCGCCGCCGCCATAGATCACGTCGTCATCCTGCCCGCCGCGCAGGATCTCCGACCCCGAGCCGCCGTTCAGCGTGTCCGCGCCCATGTTGCCGTAGAGGATCGCGCCGCCGGCGCGGGCGGTGATGACGTCGGAGCCCTGACCCCCAACCAGCCAGTCGTCCCCGCCAGAGCCGCCGTCTATGCGATCGTCCCCCTTGTTGCCGTGCAGGTCGTCGAACCCGGCGCCGCCCATCAAGGTGTCGTTCCCGTCCTCGCCACGCAGGTAGTTGGAGCCGCCGCCTCCAGAGAGATTGTCGTCGCCTGCGCCGCCGAACAGGCGATCGGCGCCGCCGCCGCCCACGAGGGTGTCAGGGGCGGCATGGCTGAACGAGAAGGGCATGTCGTAGCCGCCGAAGTTCGTAAGGTAGGTCACGACGGTGGTGCCGTAGCCGTCTTGGGGCACGCTGGTCCCGCCGGACTCCAGAAAGGATTTCAGCGCCCACACCCCGACAAGGTGCGTCCCGGCGTAGAGACCGGACCCGGTGATGGCGACCCCATTCAGCGTCTGGCCTTCGTACTTCTCGAGGCCGAGCTGGTGGATGTCGTTCTCGACGTACTTGAACCAGGACTCCAGGGCTGCGTCCTGCGCGGCGGGTGACGCCAGGAAGCTCGCCTTGCTGTTCACCCCGAAGCTTGCCGCGAGCGGCGTCCACGCGCCGATATAGTCCCGAGCGGCGGTCGCATCGCCCTGGTAGAAGCCTGCCGCCTTCAGGCTTTCCTCGCTGAACTGCCAGCGGCCGAGATACTGGAGGCTCGAGACGAAGGCGTAGTTGTTGCCGCTCTCATATTGGCCAAGGGCGGTCCTGAAGGCCGCGTAGTTGCCGACGCTCATGTGCGCTCTCCCGTCTTCGGATTCGGCAAAGCTGGGCCGCTGGGCGGCAATGTGGCGGAGCTTGGCCTTGGGACAGGCGCGCCCTTGGGAACGCTGGCAAGAGCGCGGTTTTGCCGCGCCCGGCGCCGGCTCTTGTCGCCGGTCGAAGGCGGTGCTTTGGTCAGGCCAACAAGCGGGAGGGAATTGGAATGCGGCTGCGCGGAATATGCGCCTTGGCTCTGCTCGCGCTGGCGAGCGCCGTCTCCGCTGCGCCAGCCCGACCGCCCATCACAGGCGTTTCTCACCTGTCCGTCTATGCCGCCGATCTCGCCAAGGCAGAGCACTTCTACGTTCACGATCTCGGCGCAGTGAAGAGAGCGGACCCGGAGAACCCGCGCGGGGCTCGCTACCATTTCAGTCCGACGCAGTTCGTCGAAGTCCTGCCGCTGCCCGATGGCCAGACGTCGATCAACCGCCTGGATCATGCCGCCTTCACGACCACAGACGCTGAAGGTCTGAGGGCCTATCTGGCGTCGAAGAAGATCAGCGTGCCGGCGCGTGTGGAGCAGGGCGCCGATGGAAGCCGCTGGTTCCACGTCACCGATCCGGAAGGCATGCGCATCGAATTCGTGCAGGCGCCCGCTCGCCTGCCGCAGGTCGCTGCGAACCCGCTTTCCAGCCGCATGATCCACGTGGGGTTCATCGTTCATGATCGGGCGCGGCAGGATGCCTTCTACAAGGACGTGCTGGGCTTCCGATCCTATTGGGCCGGCGGCATGCATGAAGACCGTCCCACTTGGGTTTCGCTCCAGGTGCCGGATGGGCGCGACTGGCTGGAGTACATGATCGTCGGCACGCCCGAGGGCCGCGGCATTCCGTCCGACATGAACCAGGCGACGCTGGGCGTGCTCAACCACTTCGCCCTGGGCGTACAGGATATCCGGACCACCTATACGACGCTGTGGAACGAGGATCGGATCCACGACCAGAAAGGGCTGCCGCAGATCGGGCGGGACGCCAAATGGCAGCTCAACCTTCTCGACCCGGATGGGACGCGCGCCGAGTTCATGGAATTCAAAGCGATCGGAAAGCCTTGCTGCTCGCCCTTCATGGCGCCCGATCCCGCGCCTTAACGGCGCCAATCGCAGAACAGACACCATCAGGTCCCGCCAGAGGGCCCAGGAGGATACGTCCATGACCGATCCGATCTCACGCCGGACTCTCTTCGAAATGACCGTGGCGGGCGCCTCCGCAGCCGCGATGGCCAGCTCAGCGACCGCGCAGTCGGCGCAGCGTCCTGCGGCGTCTTCGCAGTCGTGGACCACCTATCCAGAGGGCGAGAAGGTGGGGTACGCGATCGTCGGGCTTGGCAAGCTGGCGCTGGAGGAGATCATCCCGGCGTTCAAGCACGCGCGAGGCTCCAAGCTCGCCGCGGTGGTGAGCGGCGATCCCGCGAAGGCGCGTCGCGTTGCGGCCGAAAACGGCCTGCCTGCGAGCGCCGTCTACAGCTATGCGGACTACGAGCGCATGGCGAATGATCCACGGATCCAGGTCGTCTACATCGTGCTGCCCAACTCGATGCATGCCGAGTACACGATCCGCGCTCTGAAGGCCGGCAAGCACGTGCTGTGCGAGAAACCGATGGCGACCACCATCGCCGACGGTGAGGCGATGATCGCGGCTGCCAAGCAGGCCAACCGCAAGCTGATGATCGCCTATCGGTGCCACTACGAGCCGTTGAACCTGGAGGTTATGCGACGGGTGCGGGCCGGCTCCATCGGCAAGCCGCGCATGGTGGTGACCAACATGGGTCGCCAGGCCGACCCCAACACGCCTTGGGATTCCTGGCGCCTGGACATGGGCATGAGCGGCGGCGGAGCGCTGGCCGACATGGGCGTCTATGGCATCAACGCCGCCCGCTACCTGCTGAACGAAGAGCCGACGGAAGTGACGGCGTGGTCGTACACGGATAGATCTGACCCGCGGTTCAAGACCACCGAAGACCTCATCGCGTGGCAGTTCCGCTTCCCCTCGGGTGCGATCGCCAACGGCTCCACGTCGTTTGCTTACTCGGCGACGGTGTCATTCCAGGTGATCGGCGAGACGGGCCGGCTGGTGGCCGATCCGGGCGCCTTCTACGGCGGCAACCGGCTGACGGTGGAAGGCCAACCCGGCGAGCGAAATCCGCAGATCGTCGAAATCGATCAGTTCGCACGGGAGATGGACTGGATGTCCGACGTCGTGCGCGGCAAAGCCCCGATGGTCGCGCCTGGCGAAGAGGGCCTGCAGGACTTGCGGCTGATGAAAGCCATCATGGACAGCGCAGCACGGGGCGGCGCTCCCATCAGGACCGACTGGGGTTATCGGCGGCCGGTGGACCCGGCTGCGGTCGTGGACGTCCCCCGCCGCGCCTGAACGAGCGCCAAGGTCACGCTTCATCGACCGTTCAGCCAAGCTACACTGATACTGCGAGCCTCAATTGGAGGCTGAAGCCATGACCACGCCGATGATGAAGACCTTGGCCTGCGGACTTCTGGGTCTGGCGCTTGCGGGGGCCGCGGACGCGCAGGGCTACCGTGCCGGCGGTCGGGGCGCCGCCGCCACCTTGTTCGAGGGCCCAAACTTCACGGGCCGCAGCGTCACGATCAGCACCGAGACGGCGAACCTGTCGAACTATGGCTTCAACGATCGGGCGCGCAGCATCCGGCTGCAGGGCCTCTGGCGGCTCTGCGAGCATTCCGACTTCGGCGGACGTTGCGTAGAGCAGCAGGGCGATGTGCCGGAGCTGAACACCATGGGCCTGGCCGAACGCATTACCTCCCTGCAGCCAATCGGTGGGCGGGGCGAGGGCGGTCGCGGTCCCGATCGCGGCGGCGGCGGCGGTTGGGATCGGGATCACCGGGATGCGCGGGGGATCGAAGGCAGCGGCAGCGTCTTCTTCCCGCGCCCGACGGTGCGCGGCATCGATGTGGCGGCGGGCTCCAATGGCGCCAACACCTTCTGCCGCAGTCAGGGGCTCGGGCCGGCTCTCTACTTCGACTCGAGCACGCGCGCCGCTCAAGCGGTGGCCCCGGAAGGACATGTGATCGGTCGGTCGACGGTTCTGCGGGACCTGCTCTGCCGACGCTAGTCAGGCGATCCTGCGGCCGGAGCCGTGCTCCAGCCGCAGAGCCTGATCAGACTAGCGGGTCGTCGGTGGTCAGCGGCTGACCGATGGTCAGCAACACCTCGTCGCCGGCGAAGGTGTCGGTGTCCGGCGCCGGGTCCGCAGCAGGCTCGGGCAGGAGTTCTGGCTCTGGTGCGGCCTGTGCGGCAGCGGGGTGGTGCTGGGTGTAGCCCTCGGCCCGCCCATGGGTGACGTACCAGTACTTGGCGTAGTCCTCGACCGTCTCACCGCCGACCCGGTCGGCCCAGGCGCATGAGTGGCGGTCGTTCTTCTCGCCGTAGTACTGCTCGAAGAAGGCGCGGAAAACATCGGGCCGCTCGTCCAGCAGCTGCTGGACATTGATCCCCTCCGCCGCCTGCTTCTCGGTCTGGGCGTAACCTTCCCAGCGGCCATACTTCTCGTACCAGTAGCGGGCGTAGTCTTCCGGCGTCTCGCCGCCGACCCGCTTAAGGAAGGCGTCCGAGTTCCTGTCGTTCTGGACGTAATAGGCCTCGTAGAAGCCGCGCAGGACGTCCGGACGCTCCTCCAGGATGCGCTGCAGCGAGACGTTGTCCTGCGCCGTCATGGCGCCCTGGTTGTAGCCTTCGTACTTCCCGTAGCGGCCGTACCACCAGGTGGCGTAGGCCTCGGGCGTGGCGGCGCCCACCCGCTCGGCCCAGGCAGGCGAGTCGCGGTCGTTGTTGTTCCCGTGGTAGGCCTCGTAGAAGCTCTTCAGGACGTCGGGGCGGTCGACAAGGATCTGGTCCGGCAAAATGACCCAGTTGTCGCGCACCGGCCCGGCCGCCTCCTTAGGGGCGGAGACGGAGTCGCTGACCGGCGGTGGCGGCGGCGATTCCTGCACCGGCTGGGCGGCCCCGCCAGCTCCGAGTTTGATCAGGTCCTCAAGAACCTCCGGGGAGAGGTCTGGCAGTGCGTAGTCGTCAGCAGCTGTCGGCAAGGTCGTGTTCCAGCATCGGAGGTCCGGGTTGCTGGAATGGCCGCGTCGTGCGCCGACGGGCAATCATAAGGAACTTATAAGCTCAAGTTGCTGACCTATAAGGATTCCATAGGTCAGAGCCGCGCCGGGACGGGCGTATCCTCCCACCGCAGGCGCTTGAGGACGTAGCCAAGCACGCCCGAGACGGCTGCGAACCCGGCCAGGACGTACAGGCCGCCGGAGTAGCTGCCGGTCGCTTCCTGAGCCCACCCGACCACATAAGGGCCGATGAACCCGCCGAGGTTTCCGACGGAGTTGATCGCGGCGAGGGCGGCCGCTGTGCCGGCGCTGGCCAGCATCATCGGGGGCAGGGCGTAGAAGCACGCGGGCTGGGAGTAGAGCCCGATCGCCGCCGCGGAAATCGCAACCAGGGCGATCGTGGACGGCCCGATCAGGCCGGCGGCGAAGAGCCCGGCGGCGGCAAGCACCATGGTCAAGATGGTGTGCCAATGCCGCTCGCCCGTCCGGTCCGAGCTGTAGCCCCACAGCAGGGCGCCGACCGTGGCGACTGCGAACGGGATCACCGACAGGAAGCCGCTCTGCGTGTTCGACAGCCCCATGCCTTTGAGGATCAGCGGCAGGAACAAGCTGATCCCGTACATAGCCGTGGTGCGGCCGATGTAGATAGCCGACAGCAGGGCGACGCGGCGGTTGGCGATCAACTTCAGCTGCTGCTTGGGCGAGGCGTGGACCTCGGCAGGGCCGCACTGCTTGGTCAGCCAGGTGCGTTCTTCCTCGGTAAGCCAGGCCGCGTCGCGCGGCTTATCGGTCATCACCCGCAGAACCACGAAGGCGAGCAGGACCGAGGGCACCGCTTCGAGGATGAACATCCATTGCCAGCCATGCAGGCCCATGAAGCCGTCCATCTTCAGCAGCGGCGCGGAGAGCGCCCCCGCAACCGCGAAGCTGAGCGGCTGGGCGACCAGGAACAGCGCGATGGCTCGCGCGCGGTACCGGGGCGGGAACCAGTAGGTGATGTAGAGGAGGATGCCGGGCACGAATCCCGCCTCCGCCGCGCCGAGGAGGAAGCGGACCACCAGGAAGCTGGTGTGGTCGACCACAAAGGCCGTCGCCCCGGAGATGACGCCCCAGGTGATCATGATTCGCGCCATCCAGAGACGTGCGCCGACCCGCTCCATGATCAGGTTGGAGGGGATCTCGAACAGGAAGTAGCCGACGAAGAAGATCCCTGCGCCCCAGGCGTAGCTCAGCGCGGTCAGGCCGAGGTCCTGGTTCATCGTGAGGGCTGCGAAGCTGACGTTCACCCGGTCCAGGTTGTTCACCAGGAACATGATGGCCATGAGGGGCGCGAGGCGCGTCATGACCTTGCGCATGGTCCGCCGCTCGATCGCGCTCTCGGCGGCGCCGTCCTGCCCGGCGTAACCCGTGGCGAGAGTGTCGGTCATGCTTCCTCCGGCCGTCTTTGCGGCTTCTCGTAGATCTCTGCGACGGCGGTGCCGTCCTTCATCTCGTTCCCCGCCGCGCTCCAGGCGTGGTAGCGGGCGACCACCTGCTCAATCAGCGGCAGCTCCAGGCCAAGCTCCTCGGCGAAGCCGGCGAGGTTCTTCAGATCCTTGTCGAGCTGGCGCGCATAGCCGCGGGGTGGATCCCAGTCGCGTGCCGCCATTTGAGGATAGATGCGCTGAAGAGCCTGGCTGTCAGCAAGCCCGCCTGCCAGAGCGCCTGGCAGCTTGGCGGGGTCGAGGCCTGCAGCCTTGGACAGCGCCAACGTCTCGGCCATGAGCATGTAGGAAGCGCCGACGATCGCTTGGTTGACGATCTTGGCCGTCTGGCCCGCGCCTAGCGGTCCCAAGTGCGTGGCGTTGGCGGCGATGTCGGCGAGCACCGGCCAGGCGGCCTCGACGCTTGCTGTATCCCCTCCGACAAGCGCGGTCAGCTTGCCCGTCCCGGCCAGGGGAGGGCCGCCGGAGAGCGGCGCGTCAACCCAGTCCATGCCGGCTTGCGCCTTGAGCCGCGCCGCGAACTCCCGCGCCTTATCCGGATTGATGGTCGAGGTGTCGATCAGCAGGGTGGCTCCGCCTTCCGCCTGCGCAAGGCCGTCCGGGCCGAAGCAGCAGGCCTCCACCGCCTTGGCGTCGAGGACGCAGAACAGGACGATGTCCGACGCTGCGCGCACTTCGGCAGGGCTGCCAACAACGACAGCGCCAGGGACTTCGGCGTAGCGTTCGGGCTCGAGGTTCCACACTGTGACGGACCAGCCCTGCGCCAGCAGGCGGCGGGTCATGGGCGCGCCCATCAGACCAAGGCCGACGAACCCCAGGCGCTTGCGGTCTGTCATGCGGCGACTCCAGCCTCGATGCGATAGAAGCGGCGGGCGTTACCGGCGAACAGCGCCGCTTGTACACTGTGGCCAAGGTCGTCGGTCGCGGCTGCGAAACCGTCGAAGATGGTGCCCAGCCCGCCCACCAGACTGTCCACCGGATAGTTGCTGGCGAACATGCACCGCTCCGCGCCGAAGATATCGATGGTCTGCCGGATGATGTCGCGATTGCGCGCCAGCGACCAGGGCGTGCCGGGCTCGCCCAGGCCAGAGATCTTGACGGCCACATTGGGCGCGGCCGCGAATTGCGTCATCGCCGCTCGCCAGCCGGAGAGTCCATTGGCGCTGCGATCCGACGGCAGGCCGGTGTGGTTGAGAACGATCAAGGTCTCGGGGAAATCGGCGTTCAGCTGGGCCGCTTCAGTTAAGTGCCACCAGGGCGTCTGAAGGTCGAAGGAAAAGCCATGGGCGGCGAGTTGGGCGTAGCCACGGCGCCAGTCCGGATCGCTCATCGATCCCGGTGCGCCAGGCTCCATGGCGTCAGGCGCGGGGGCAGCAGTTGGCTTGTGCCGCACGCCGCGGACGAGCGGGAACGCCGATTGACGGGCGAGCACGGCGTCTGCATCCGGCGCGTTCAGGGCCGCGTGACAGACCATGACGGTGGGCAGGCCCTCGCGAGCGGCGAGGTCATGCACCCAGCGGGTCTCCCCCACCGGATCGCGCCGGTCCCATTCGGTTTCGACAAACACCGAGCCTGCCAGCGAAAGGGCCGCCGTGTCGCGACGATAGTCGGTGGGGAGATAGTTGCGGCGGATGGCGCTGTAGTCGCCGTAGCGGAACGAGATCTGGGGCTCGTCGGACAGCCACGGGAGGTAATTGCGCTCCAAATCCCAGAAATGCTGGTGCGCGTCGATGACGGGCAAGTCGAGCAGGGCCGTCTCCCGGGAACGTCAGGAGACTCCGGTCCCAATCGTATGCGCGCTTGTCAACGCTCAGGCTGCAGCGGGTTGACGTCCCAGGCGGTCGGCAAGCTTGAACACGAAGGGGTTGAGCACGATCGACAGCAGTGCGGCCGCAAGGATCAGGTCGTGAGTGGGCCGGCTCAGGATCTGGAGCTTCACCCCGACGCTGGCGAGAATGAATGAGAATTCCCCGATCTGCGCGAGGCTCGCGGCGATCATCAGGGATGGGCCTCGCTCCATCTTGGCGACCGACGTGATCGCCAGGGCGGCGACGGACTTGCCGACGACGATGATCGCGAGAACCGCCGCCACTGCGCCCGGCTGCTCGATGAGCACCGTCCAATCGAACAGCATGCCGACCGAAACGAAGAACAGCACGGCGAAAGCGTCGCGCAGGGGCAGGGAACGCTCCGCTGCGTTGTGGCCGAGGGGTGTCCCGTTCAGCACCAGGCCTGCGATGAAGGCCCCAAGAGCAAAGGACGCTCCGAAGACCGCGTAGGCCAGGTAGGCGATGCCCAGCGCGATCGCGAGCACGCCCAGTGTGAAGAGCTCGCGCGAGCGGGTATGGGCGATGCGCACCAGCAGCCAGGGGAGAACGCGACCGCCGACCAGCAGCATCAGCGCCACGAACACGCCGACGCTGAGCAAGGTCGTTCCGATCTTCAGTCCCACTGCGCCGAGGTTGGGTGTTGCGCCAGCGGACGCCAAGAGCGGCACGATGACCAAAGCCATGACCATCACCAGGTCTTCGACGATCAGCCAGCCGACGGCGACCTGGCCTGCCTCGCTCTTCACGGCCTTGCGTTCTTCAAGGGCGCGCAGCAGCACGACAGTTGACGCGACGGACAGGCAAAGACCCATCAGGGCCGCCTCGGCGTCTCCCATGCCGAGCAGTCGCCCGACGCCCCAGCCGAGCACCGTCGCCAGGGCGATCTGCGCCACGGCGCCCGGTACGGCGACCTTGCGCACCCTCAGCAGATCGGCGGGGGAGAAGTGCAAGCCGACCCCGAACATCAGCAGAATCACGCCGACTTCGGCGAGCTGGCCGGCCAAGCCGGTGTCCGCAACCCAGCCTGGAGTGAAGGGGCCCACCACCACGCCGGCCAACAGGTAGCCGACGAGGGGCGACAGCTTGAGCCTCAGGGCCAGCATGCCGAACACGAAGGCGAGCACGAAGCCGCCGACGAGAGTGAGGATCAGGCTGTCGTCGTGCGGCATCCGCGTCCTTGAACCATGTGCGTGAGCTCCCGACGTGGCTTTCCGGAGACCCAAGGTCAAGGCGCGGGCGGCGTGTTTCTGAACCTGCACCTTGCCAAGCCGACGTAGCGCCGCTCTCGTTCAGCCAAATCCAGGGAGATGCCGATGATCCGCGCCAGCCTTCTGCTTGCCTGCCTGTTGGCCACCAGCGCCGGCGCCCAGACCGGCGCACGCTATGCCTTGCCCGCGGAGGTTCGCCACCCGGAGGGCATTGCGTATGACCCGGCGCGTGGGATGATCTTCACCGCAAGCGCTGTGGACGGCACCCTGGCGGTCGTGGACGCTCGCACGGGCGCTGCACGCGCGATCGCCGCGCCCGAGATCGCCCGCCAGATCGGCGAAACCTTCCCTGGCGCACTCGGGATGAAACTCGATCCTCGAGGCCGGCTTTGGATCGCCGGCGGGCGGACGGGCAAGGTGTTCGTCGTCGATCCCACGAGCGGGCGCCTGATCCAGACGCTCGACACCACTGGATCAGGCGCCGGTCTGATCAACGATCTCGTGTTCGTGGGCGATCGCGCCTACCTGACCGACACCTTCCGGCCGATCCTCTGGACGGTGGCGGCAGGCGAGCGGATCGGCGCTGCGCCTGAACGGTTCGTGGAGTTTGCCGGCACGCCGCTGCAGTACGGCGAAGGCGCCAATCTGAACGGTATCACGGCGACGCCAGACGGGCGCACGCTGCTGGTCGGTCAGATGAACAAGGGACTGCTGTTCCGCATCGACATCGCCGATCGCAAGGTCTCGCCCATTGATCTCGGCGGGGAGACAGCGCCCGGCGCTGACGGTCTGATCCTCAAAGGTGACCTTCTCTATGTGATCCGCCAACCGGCGGCCGAGATCGTGACGGTGCGGCTCGCTCCAAACCTGTTGTCCGGAAAGGTTCTCGCCCGCACCCAATCTGCGGGCCTGCTCTGGCCAGCGACCGGCGTCATCGTCGGCGACGAGCTGGTGGCGGTAAACAGCCAATTCAACCGTCGCAACTCGGGCGAACTCGAGCAGCCCTTCACACTGCAACGTGTGCCGCTGGCGGACCTCGGCCGCTAGCCGGGGATGGATGGGGGCTCTTCACGCGTCGTGATGAGCCCCGAGACGGTTTCCCAGTTACGGATCGCGAGGCTGCGGATGCTGTCCCGCACCGTCACGAGCTCCTGGTAGGCTTTGCAGGTCAAGAGCAGGTCGTTGCCTTCGCGCACGATCCAGCCAGCTTGGGTCAGCTCCGTAAGCTTACGGCGCACGGTTTCTTTCGGAATGCCCGTCGAGTCCGAGATCGAGCGCGTGTTCGTGCCCAGGCTGGGCAACACGCCGACAGGGTTGTTCTCGAGCTCGTCGTTGGTGAGTTCGCTGAACCGCTGATCCTGCGCAGTCCGTACGCCGATCACCAAAAGGATGAGGAACTTGTCCGCATCGTCGCCGCAGGCCTTGCGCGCCACCTGCATGAGTTCTGCCAGCGGATTAAGCAGGTCCTTGGCGACCGCTGGATATTGTTCGGCGAGAAGATCGACGACGAGGTTACGCAACTGAACTCTTCCCGAAACGGCTATGGCCATGAGGGGCCGGGATATCGCTCCCGGCAGGCGGTCCGCTCCCTGCCGGGGCCGGCGTAGCGGACTGCGGTCGATTGACGGCTCTGGCCCGCTTGCCGGCCACCCCCCGCGGGATTTGGCGTCCGATAGGTAGCAGACGCGGTTCCTCCGACCGGAAGGAAGTGGCCCGATTTGGGCCGCTCAACCGTGGCTATTCGTCGCCGACGTAAGGTTCGAGCAGGCGCTCCGCGAGAAGTTCGGCCTCGACCTGGGCTAGCGCGAACGCCTGCCAGCCAAATCCGGGGTGGCGAAGGCAGAGCACTTGCACGCCAGGCTGGCCCTCGCACCACCAAGCCGGGTCACGCAGCGTGGCAATGCGCGCAGGCGGCTCCAGTGTCTCGGGAACGGCGTCGGCCATTGCGGCTCGTACAGCGCCCAAAGCCCGGATCAACTCGTCCAAATCCGCCGCATCGGCCGCTCCGCTCACGCTGAGGCCGCTGGGATCAACAGCCTCGATCATCGCTGTGAGGCGGTCCTCGTCGAGGGTGAGGTTGAGGGTCAGACTGGGCATCTGATCTTCCAACGGCGAGACCCGATCAAGGCTCCATCGCTGGAGACGAGGTGGGCTGCGAGGGAAGGGGGGGGGCCGGCTCCACGCCTCAAGTCAGGGGGTGCATGTGAGTATGCGGGAGCCGGCCGGACCGCCACGGTCGGGGGGGGCTGCGTGGCGATCGCAGCAAGGAATGCGCGCCCCGGCGCCAGGTTCCAGGCCAGCGCCGATCATTCGCGGAAAGTGCGCTCAGGTCAGATGCAGCCGCGCGCTAGCGGAAGGTCCAGACCACGGCGGCGGTCAGCACGAGCAGCAGCCCCGAGAGGATGCGGTAGTTCTGAAACCACGGCCTCGATCTCAGGACTTCCGTTTCCGCGCGCCAGTCCGCGAGCCGGAAGGTCATGGGCCCGACCCGCTCCACGTCCGGCGGCGCCGTCATCAGGCTGACGAGCGCCAGCGCGGCGAGGCTGAAACCGAAGATCACGCCGGCTGCGATCAAGAAGTGCATCGGCAGCACGTGGAACACCTGGATGGCGAGAAACAGCGCCGCGCCCGTGAGCGCGCCAACCGACAGGGCCGCCGCTGCGCCCGAGGCGTTGGCTCGCGGCCAGAAGATGCCGGCCACGTACAACGCTGCGATGGGCGGCACCGTGTAGGACAGCATGCCCTGAAGGTACTGCATGAGGCTGCTGGACGCGTGCTCCAGAACCGGGACCCAGGCCACCGATACGGCCGCGAACACGGCTGTCGCCCAGCGGGCCGTCTGCACTAGCGCGGCCTCGGAGGTCTTCGGCCGGAAGCGGGCCACGAAATCCATCGCCAGCAGAGTGGAGGCTGCGTTGTACGTCGAGGCCAAGGTCGACATCATCGCCGCCAGGAAGCCCGCGATCACCAGGCCCATCAGCCCGTGAGGCAGCAGGCCGAAGATCAGCCGCGGATAAACCTCGTCCGGGTGGCGCAAGTCCGGGAAGATCAGCAGGGCGGCGGCGCCCGGCAGCACCATGAAGACCAGGACCGGGAGCTTCAGGAGCGCGGCGAACAAGCTGCCCCAGCGCGCCTGGTCCAGGGACTGCGCCGAGAGCACCTGCTGCATCATGAACTGGTTGGAGCACCAGAAGTAGAAGCCCATGATCGGGATGCCGATCACCAGCCCCGTCCAGGGCATGGCTGGATCGTCCGCGGGGCGGATCAGGCTGAGTTTCTCAGGCGGCACGCGGGTCATGACTTCGTGCCAACCGCCGGCGTGCTGAAAAGCGAAGACGGTGATGACGAGGCCGCCGACCAGCAACACCACCGCCTGGACCACTTCGGTCGCCAGCAGCGAGCGGAGCCCGCCGGTGACGCTGTAGAGCCCGGTGATGCCAGCGAGAACGGCGGCGACCTGCCAGAGCGGAACCTCGGGCGCCAGCATCCGGAACATCAAGGCTCCGGCGAACAGGGTGCCAGCTGTGTCCAGCAGGACGTTGAGCAGGATCGTCAAAGCCGAGAAGTAGGTCCGAGCGAATGGCGCGTACCGGCGCTCCAGGAATTCCGGCATGGTGAAGATCCGCGCGCGAAGGATCACCGGCATGACCAGAGCGCAGGACAGCACGATCATCGGCGCCGCGGTCCATTCGTAATTGTAGACCGAGATCCCGTTGGCGTAGGCGGCGCCTGCGAGCCCGACCAGCGTGGAGGAGGAGATGTTGGCGGCGACCAGCGCCAGGCCGATCACTGGCCACTTGCTGGCCCGGGAGTTCAGGAAAAAGGCTTCGGTGCCCGCGCGTCGGCGGGCGACCAGCAAACCGACACCCACGACGCCGATCAGGTAAAGGCCGATGACGGCCTGATCGAGGCCGGTGAGCAGCTGGATTCCGCTGTCCATTCCCTATTGGGCCGCGATCACGCCCGGCGGCTCAGCGGGGCAGTGTTCGCGAAGGAACTCGTCGTGGGTCGGCAGCGTGTCGACAAAGGCGGCCAGCCGCGGCCCGGCTTCGTCCAGCGTGCGGCGGATAACCTCGAACGGCATACGATCCACCAGCTGATCGTAGCGCTTGGGCGTGACCCCCATGCCGTCCAGCACAGACTGCCAGCTCGGATTGCGGAACAGCTCGTCCAGCCCTTCTCGCATCAGGCCGCTTTCGCGGTAAAGCTCGATGCGCTCGGTAAGGGATGCAGGCGGAGTGATCGCCTTGGCCGCGCGCCAGAACGGTGTGTCTTCCCGCTCGGTAACGCAGTAGTGCAGCACGATGAAGTCGCGGATTTCCTCATAGTCCGCAGTCATGCGGCGGTTGTACTCGGCGGCGAGCGCAGGCGCGCAGTCCTGGTCCGGCATGTAGCGGAACAGCATGTCGATCGCGCGGTAGACTAGGTGGATGGCCGTAGATTCCAGCGGTTCGATGAAGCCTGACGCCAGGCCGACGGAGACCACGTTCTTGTCCCAGATGCGGTGACGCACGCCGGTCTTGAACGGGATCACCATCGGCTTGGTCAGCAGCTCGCCATCCACCTTCGACAGCAGGACCTCGGTCGCTTCCTCGTCGGAGATGAACTTGCTGGAGAAGACGTAGCCGTTGCCGGTCCGGTGCTGCAGCGGGATGCGCCAGCGCCAGCCGCTGTCCTGCGCTTCGGCGACGGTGAAGGGCGTGGTCGCGCCGCGGTTCTCTGTCTGCACGGCGACGGCCCGGTCGCACAGCAGGACGTCCGACCAGTCATGGTAGCCCACGCCCAAGGTCTTCTCGATGAGCAGGGCGCGGAAACCCGAGCAGTCGATGAACAGGTCGCCGGTGACCTCCTCGCCAGTTTTCAGCACAAGCTTTTCGACGAACCCGTCGGACGGGCGGGTCTTCACCTCAGTGACGATGCCCTCGGTGCGCTTCACGCCTTTGGCTTCCGCGAACCGGCGCAGATATTGGGCCACCAGCCTGGCGTCGACGTGCAGCGCGTAGTTGGCCCCGCCGATCAGGGTGCGCTGCGCCTTGAAGGGCAGCATGAAGCGGCCCTTCTCGGCCATCACAGAGGCCGGGGCGAAGTCCTGCAGGTTCGAAGGATGGTTCTCTGTCAGCTTGGCCTTCAGCCAGCACTGAAAGAACTCGTGGATGTCGATGGCGCCGCCGATCGAGCCGAAGGGATGGAAGTAGCTTTCGCCTTTGCGCAGCCAGTCCCGGAACGAGATCCCCAGCTTGAAGCTCGCTTGCGTCGCCTGAATGAAGTGCTGCTCGTCGATGCCCAGGTTGCGGAGCAGGGTGATGAAGGGCGGGATCGTCGACTCGCCGACCCCGATCGTGCCGATGTCGTCGGACTCGACGAGTTCGATCTGCGCCATTCGGCCTTGGAGGTGGTGACCCAGCATTGCCGCCGTGACCCAACCTGCGGTGCCGCCGCCGACGATGACGATCTTCTGCAAGCGTGACATGGCGCTACCCTATCCGACCGCAGCGGCTTCAGCGCGCGCGGTCTGCTGGAGAAATTGAGTGTGCGGCGGGGCGGATGCGACGGCTCGGGCGATGGCCTGACGCATGTCCGCGAGCCTTGCCCGGAGCGAATTCGGCTCCACCGCATCCACACCGGGGTCCCAGACCTGCGGCAGACATTCGAAGCCGGCGTAGATCGCCAGCCAGCTCGCCGGCTGGAACATCTCCCACCGGTACCGGACGAAGTGACCTCTCGCCCGCCAGAGGTCGATCTTGTGCTGCAGGCTGTCGGGCACGTCCATCTCGCGCGCCTCGCGCCAGAAGTCGGAGTCCGTTCGGCCATTCAGCTTGTAGTGCAGGATGATGAAGTCGCGCGTACGCTCCATCTCGCGGCGCGACCAGTCGTTGAACTCGTCGCGCAGGGCAGGGTCCATGCTGCGGTCCGGAAACAACTGGCGCAGCTTCTCGATACCCGTCTCGATCAGGGCGATGGAGGTGGACTCCAGGGGCTCCAGGAAGCCGGAGGCGAGGCCCAGGGCCACACAGTTGCGGCTCCAGGCCAGCTTGCGGCGGCCCGGATGAAAGCGAATGGCGCGCGGCTCATGCAGCAGCCGGCCCTGCACCGCACCCGTCAGCAGGCGCAGCGCTGTCGGCTCGTCCATGTGGCGGCTTGAGAAGACATGTCCATTGCCGTCGCGATGCTGCAGCGGGATCTTCCAGCGCCAGCCCGCTGGCTGCGCCGTCACTTCAGTGAAGGGCGCGGGATCGCCCGCGCTTTCGCTCTGCACCGCCAGGGCGCGGTCGCAGAACAGCCACTGGCTCCAGTCTTCGTAGCCGGCGCCGAGCGCCTCCTCGATCAGGAGCCCGCGAAAGCCCGAGCAGTCGATGAATAGCTCCCCTGTGACAGTCTCACCGCTGTCGAGCTCCACGCCTTCGATGAAGCCGTTCTCCGGCCGCAGCTTGACCTGGCGGACCTTGGCGTCGATGCGGCGCACCCCCAGCGTCTCGGCATGACGTCTCATGAGCTGGGCGAACAGGCCGGCGTCGAAGTGCAGGGCCCAGTCGAAAACCGCGAGCGGGGAGGGCGGATTGCGCGGAGGGAGGTTGAAGCGGCCCGCTGCCGCCAGGCTGGCGCCCAGCGAATACTCGCCCAGCTCAGCAGCTGCTCCCAGACTGCGGGCGCGCAGCCACCAGTGTTGGAATTCGATCCCGTTCAGCTCGTGGCCGAAAAGGCCGAAGGGATGGATGAATGAGCGGCCCGGCCGGCTCCAGTCGGTGAAACGGATGCCGAGTTTCGCCGTGGCCTGGGTCGCACGCATGACTTCGGCGTCGGAAAGGCCGAGTGCGCCGTAGAAGCTGCGGATGGTCGGAATGGTGGCTTCGCCGACCCCGATGGTGCCGATCTCGGAGGACTCGACGAGGGTGATCTTCAGCGGCGTGCCGCGAAAGTGCTGCGCCAGGCGGGCGGCCGCCATCCAGCCGGCGGTTCCACCGCCGACGATGACCAGGCTCTGGATGCGTCGGTCGTTCATTGGCGTCCCAGGTCTTCCCTGCGGAATCGACCCTCAGCCTAACCCGAAAAAGAATGGCCGCCGTGCACGCACGGCGGCCATTAAGGGGGGTCTTGTTACCAGCGGGCGCGGACGCCCAGGGTGTATCGGGACTCGAATTCGTTCTGCCAGGCGTACTGGTGGACGTCGTCGGTGAAGCGGAGGAAGTAGTCCTCGATCTCACCCGTGACGTTCGAGCCGTTGGCGTAGAGCGTGATGTTGTCGTTCAGCGAGTAGCTGACGTTCACGTCCACATAGCCCGTGGAGTCCTGGAACACCGGCAGGCCGCTCGCCATCACGCCGTTCAGGCGCTCCGTGCGGTAGTTGTAGGCGACGCGCACCTGCCACTTGTCGTCCTGGTACCAGCCGATGAGGTTGTACTGGTGCTTGGAGTTGTCGACGAAGGGCAGCTTGTCGCCGGCCAGGTCGGTGCGTTCCTCCTCGCTGGGCGAGAAGGTGTAGTTCGTGTCGACGCCGAAGTTCCGCAGGAACGGCGTTTCGATGAGGTCGCTCAGCGCGATCTTCGCCCCAATCTCGACGCCATCAACGGTGCCGCCTTCGCCCTGGACGTTCAGGCTGACCGGCACATCGCGCCGGATCACGCCGTCCTGGTCGGGGAACCGGCCCGTGGTTTGGCCGGAGGTGACGAAGCTTTCGATGTCCAGGCGGAACACCGAAACATTCACCATGCTGGCGCGGCCGAAGTAGTACTCGACCGCCGCGTCATAGTTGTTGGAGCGCCACGGATCGAGCTCGGGGTTGCCGGCCGAGCTGGCGCCGGTGACGATCCGAATGCCGAGGCCCGGGTCATCCGCAGTGAAGATCGACAGACCGCCGCCGTAGTTCATCAGGTCCAGCGGCTGCATCGTGCGGCTGAAGGCGAAGCGGAATTTCCAGTTGTCGCCGTAGTTGTAGACGAGGTTCAGCGACGGCAGCCAATCCGTGTACTTCCGACGGGTGACGACGTCGCCCGCATCGGCGTTGGTGTCGCCGTAGTTGCGCACTTCGCCGGTGAGGTTCTGCTTCACCGTCATTTCGGTCTGGATGACCTTCAGGCCGAGGTCGCCGACGAGGCCGCCCCACTCGAAGGTCGCCGCGCCGTAAGCGCTGCTCTCGTTCAGATCGACGTCGAAGGTCTGGCCCGGAACGATGCCGCGGGTCGTTTCACCGAACACCCGGTTCATGAAGGCTTCGGCGTCGTCGAAGTCACGCGGATCGGCCGCCCAGACGCCAGGCAGACCGGAGGTGATGCCGCCGAAGTTCTCGAAGAAGATCGGGTTGTTGTACTTATCCAGGCGGGTCGGCGCGTTCACCGTGTAGCCTTGGAACACCATCTGGCCGGTAACCGGGTCAGGCACCATCTCGCCCGCCTGGCACTGGTTCTGGTTCATGACCACGTCGATGGCCTTCCACTGCGCGGAGCAGCCGGCCGGATCCGACGCTCCGTTACCGCCGTAGAAGTTCGAGAACAGGTGGAACTGCTCGACGTTGACCGAGCGGTCGCTGCGGCGCACGCCGCCGTCGACCTTGGTGATCAAGCCGAACAGCGGCGCGTCCTGGAACTGGTAGTGGACGTCGACACGCATGACCGACAGGTCGGACTTGGCTTCGTTATTGCCTTCAGACGAGAAGGCCCCGACGGCATAGCTGTCCAGATTGGCCATGTAGTCGCGCAAGGTCTTGCCCGCGCCCAGGCCGCCGGAGATCGGACGGTCGAAACCGCTCCACACGGGGCTGCCGCCCGCGATGTTGTACGTCAGTTGCGGGTTCTCGCCGTAGCCGAGCGGGTTCGGGTCGACGAACCGGCCGCCGTTGCTGCCCACGATGTTGTTCGTGTAGCGCGACGCAGGGAACTGGCTGGCGATGTTCGCGGGGTAGAAGGTGCCGCGGGTCCGATCGTTCGGGTCGCGGAACAGGGTGAAGCGGCCCGGCCCATAGCGCCAGTTGGAAAGGTCGCCCTGAACCTGACCGTTCATGCTCAGACGCTCGGCGCTCGCGCGGATCGCACGGGCCTCGAAGGTGAGGGCGCCGCCGTTGTCATAGTTGAGCTGCAGGTTGTAGTTCTTGGACTCGGACTTGTTGGTCCGGTTCACGCTGAAGGAGTTCACCCACCAGGCGTCGACAGCGTACTCGTCCACGGCCAACCACGGGCGGCCGTTGCTGCTCAGGCCGGTGTTGGTCGACTGCGTGGGTTGCACCCACTGACCGAATGCGTCGCCAGACCAGCGGTTGGAGATGTTGAGGCCGACCGCCCGGTTGTACTCGTCCAGCTTCGCGTAGAAGCCTTCGGCCAGCAGGGTGAAGCCTTCGCCAAGGTCGAATTCCACTGCAGCGTTCACGCCGATACGGTCACGCTGCACGACGCGGTTGAAGCTCTCGTAGCCGTGCGGCGAGATGAAGTTGTTCGGCGCCGAGCCGCCCCAGTCGTTGTTGCCTGACAGGCCGCCCATGCCGCCCGCGGCGATGCCGGAGTAGTTGTTGCCGAGGTTGGCGCTGCTACCGGCGGCTGAAACCAGGACGCCGACGCGGTCGTTGCGCCAGCTGACCAGGCCGTTCAGCAGGTAATCGTTCTCTTTGGTCTGTTCGCCGCGCTGATACTCAGCCGCGCCACTGGCCGTGAAGCCCATGGGCATGGAGGACGGGCGCCGGGTGCGCAGGTCGATCGTGCCGGAAATGCCGGACAGGGCGTTGCGAGGGTCGGTCGACTTGAAGACCAGCACCGAGTTCATCAGCTGCGACGGAACGTCGGCGAGGTTCGGTTGGGCCTGACCCAGGTTGCCGGCGGACAGGTACTGCTCGCCGTTCAACAGGGTGATGACCTGCGACAGGCCGCGAATGTTGACGGTGGTCCCTTCACCGGCGTCGCGCTTTATCTGGATGCCCGTCACGCGCTGCAGCGAGTCGGCGATGGTGACGTCCGGCAGCTTGCCGATGTCTTCGGACGAGATCGCGTCCACGACCGCCGTCTGGCTGCGCTTCACATCGACCGAAGCCATCTGCGATGCGCGGACGCCGGTGACGACGACTTCCCCGATTTCCGTGCCGTCTTGCGCGGCGACATCCTGCGCCAGAACCGGCGAGGCGAGCACCAAAGGCGATGCGCCGGCCACGAGGGCCAGAGCGAGATTGCGCGTAAACGCGCGCTTACGTGTGAAGTTCGACACCGTTTCCCTCCCGTATCGATCCCTATGAGCGATTGTCCCGCTCGCACTGGGCAAGCGGGCAACACCCGGTTTTTGGCTGCTCTCCGCTTCGCCATTGGCGAAGCCGATTTGCCGCGGTGGACAAATGACAGCGTTGTCTCAGGTCGCCAAGATCGTCAAATGTCCTGTCCGTGTCAACAGCAGTGACCTTCGCTGTCATCTAGTGGCGGTTGTTCTGGACGTCATAACTCCTGAGGCGGGAGTTTGGATTGCGACCGGTAGCGGTCACATTTCAGAAGCGGCTAGCGTACTGGGAACGCTAACATTTCCGACAAACCAGGGATTTGTGCTCGGCAGGCTGCGTTCACATTGAGGTAGTCAAGCTCCTGCGCCCGACGGGTCCGCCCGGCCATCCGGCCATTCTGAAAGAGCGGTGGAATGTCCATCGTTGGACAATTGCGACGCCCAGGATGTCCTGCTAGCTCTGCCAAAAAGCGGACAGCCGCAGCCGTACCGCTTTGGATGGTGCGGCCCGTTCGGCTACAACGGTGACGAAGATCGGGGTTTTCTGAGTTCGATGGCGACGATTCGCGATGTGGCGCTGAGGGCGGGCGTCTCCGTGAAGACCGTGTCTCGTGTGCTGAACGAGCACGAGAGCGTTCGCGGACGAACGCGCGACAAGGTGCGGCAAGCCATGCAGCTGTTGGGCTATTCGCCTAGCGCCGCGGCCCGGCACCTGCGGTCACAGGGGTCTTATTCCGTCGGCGTTCTGATGGGCGACCCGAGCTCAGGCTATCAGTCACGCTTCCACCATGCGCTGTTAAGCGCCTGCATGGAGACCGGCCGGCATCTGTCGGTCGAACTCTTCGATGAGCCGGACCTCGGCTGGCAGGACCGCATCGTCAACTTCGTCACCGCGAGCGGCGTGCGGGAGATGATCCTTTTGCCGCCGCTCTGTGACTTCACGCCCCTGAAGAAACTTCTGCGCGAGCACGATGTGCGCTGCGTCTTGATCTCCCCCTCCAGCCCGGACCCGATGTCTCCGGCCGTCGAGATGGATGACCGGGCGGCCGCGCGCGAAATCGTCGAGCACCTATTCAGCCTTGGGCACGAGCGGATCGGCCATATCGGCGGCCATCCCGACCACGCCGCCTCGATCCTGCGGCGCAACGGCTACCTGGAAGCCTATGCTGCGCGGGGGCTCGGGCGGCCGGGACCAGAGCTTTTTGCCTCAGGCGACTTCCGCTTTAGGTCAGGCGTCGAGGCCGCTCAGGCTTTGCTGGACACGCCTAACCGTCCGACCGCGATTTTCGCGGCCAATGATGAGATGGCCGCCGCGACCTGCATGGAGGCCCAGCGGCGGGGGCTTCGCATTCCGGCCGATCTTTCGGTCGTCGGCTTCGACGATGCACCGATCGCCAGCTCCATCTGGCCGACGTTGACCACGATCCGGCAGCCGTTCGAGGAGATGTCGCTGCGGGCAATGCAGGCCTTCGCGGCTTGGCCGACGCACGCGGACGCTCCTGCGCCTTCGCATCTGGCGCGCCATCGGCTCATCGTTCGGGAGTCGAGCGGGCCGGCGCCGGGCCGCGACGCCTGATCGTTGCGCCAGGGCCTTGTCTGCGGAATAGCAGTCCAGCTCAGCAGCGCAGGACAAGAGCGTGATCGAAATCGGTGTGGACTTCGGCGGCACCAAGATCGAAGCGGCCGCCCTCGCTCCTGACGGGGCTTTCCTGTCTCGCGTGCGAGCGCCGAACCCCGGCAGCTACGATGCCGCCATACGCGCTGTCCGTGAGCTCGTGGAAGAGGCGGAGGGGCAGGCCGGCGGGCAGGGGACCGTCGGCGTCGGCGCTCCCGGTTCTGTGTCCCCGCGGACGGGCCTGATCCGCAATGCGAACTCCACTTACCTGAACGGTCGCCGCTTTCGTGAGGATCTTGAGACGGCGCTCGGCCGCCCGATCCGCCTGGCCAATGACGCGAACTGCCTCGCCCTATCGGAAGCTGTGGACGGGGCGGCGGCTGGCGCCGCCTCCACCTTCGCAGTCATCATCGGCACAGGCTGCGGGGGCGGGCTCGTCGTGAACGGGCTTGTGGTGGATGGCGCCAACGGGATTGCGGGGGAGTGGGGCCACATCTCGCTGCCCTGGCCCAAGCCGGACGAGGTCCCAGGTCCAAGCTGCTGGTGCGGACAATGCGGGTGCCTCGAGACCTGGATCTCGGGCACGGGCCTGCAGCACGACTTCGCCCGGGTGAGCGGACGCGAGCTGAAGGGCGCGGAGATCGTGGCGGCCGCGAAGTCCGGAGACGCCGATGCGGCGGCGGCCTTCGAGCGGTACGTGGATCGTCTTGGCCGGGCCCTGGCCATGGTGGTCAACCTGGTGGACCCAGAGGCGTTCGTGTTCGGCGGCGGCGTTTCAAACGCAGAGGATCTCTACGCGCGTCTGCCAGCCGCCATCTCGCCTTACGTTTTCGGAGACGCCTGGACGGCGACCCTGGCGCCGGCGAAGTGGGGCGACTCTTCCGGTGTCCGCGGTGCGGCCCGACTCTGGAGAGCCGGGCAGAAGGTGAGCTGAATCCCTACTCCACCATCTGGGCGAGGGCATCCCAACGCTTGACGCGGAAGTGCCGGCTGCCGTCGAATTCGACCACCGAAGCGCTCTGCAGTTGCGTCAGCATGCGCGAGACCGTCTCGATCGTAAGGCCAAGGTAGTCGGCCATGTCCTGCCGGCCCATCGGCAGGGACACTTTCGTAGAACGGTCGCTCTGCGCCCGCTCCATCAGGAAGCTGGCGACCTTTTCGCACGCCGTTTTGCGGCCAAGTACCAGGAGGTGGTCCTGGGTCCGCTCCAGCTCCCGGCGGGTGGCTTCCCAGATGGCGCGATCGAGTTCGCCGTCGCCAGCGAACGCCTTCAGCGACGAGCGCTTCACCACCAGGACCGTGCAGTCACAGAGCGCTTCGGCTGAGAACCGATGCGCAGGACCGGTCTCAAGGCCGACGAGGTCGCCAGCGTAGTAGAACGCGCTGACCTGGCGACGGCCGTCGCTGAGCAGACGTGTCGTGCGGACCGCGCCTGAGGTGACCATGTAGATGAGGTCGGCGTCATCATCCTGAGCATAGAGCTCCTCATCCTTTGCGAACGTCATCCGCAGTCCCAGGCGCTCCATCAGCTCGGAGACGCGGCTCGGGGCGGCGTGGGTGTCGACGTCGTAGGCGAGGGTCATGTGTCGTCCTCCAGGATCAACACATGCTGGCCTCAGCTCCGCTTTGGCGACATTCGGGAGCTTTCCCTAAGTAGTCATACGGAGGCGGGGACGACGAGCGCCGGCTCGGCTCCTAGCGTCGAGATTAAGCTGAGCGAGAATCGCCGGCGGGTGCTAATCGCCTCCGCGCCGAGAGCGATGCCTGTCTTCCGAGACCGGCGGGAGCGCTCGGTTCGGCGGAGACGCGCGCTGGGGCTTTGGTTTCCGGTGCTGGCCGTCCGCAGTCAGAACCCGCGGTCGAGGCGAGAGCCCCGGTCGCGGGTTTTCTTTCCTGCGGCCCCCGAACGCTGAGCCTCGTTCTCAGGGCAGCGGCCGAATGCCCTCTGCGCGGACTTTCCATCCCGTCTGCGGAAAGCCCGGAGCGGCCCCTTTCGACCCCTCCCATCCGGCCGCCATCATCCCAACCGCCAGCAGCAACGATCCGTTGGACGGGAAGTAGGTTTCCGCCGCTCGGCGGTAACCCGGCCCGTCGGGGCCTACGTCCGCAGAGGCCGTAGGGGTGAAGGCGTCGGCATGTTCGTCCAGATGCACCCGCGGCGTCATGCCGGAGACGCCCCACTGGTTGTTCTTGAGGTCTGCGAACAGCCAGTCGACAGCCTTCTCCGGCTCGCCGAGGCGCGCAGCGGTCATGGCGATCATGGGAAAGTCCCAGCCCCAGGTCTGGCGGATGTCCCAGACGTCCTCGGTCGCGCGGAAGGTCCGGCGCATGGTCTCAGGGTCGATCCGGTCGGCGCCGATCAGGCCGTAGGCCATGAGGAACGAGGGATGGTCCCGGTTCAGGCACTCGCCTGTGGCATGCGTGCGGCACGCCGACGTGGCCGCCTGCTTCCAGAAGTCAGGTCCGCTCTCGACCGGGAGGTAGAGGCCGTCCTGCTGCGGCGCCGGCGACATCCGTGCAATCACCTCGTCCCACTTGGGCTCGCGCGGCAGGCCGCGCCGCTGCCGCCAGGCCTGCGCCGTCTGCAGGCCCCAGCGGAAGTACTCCACTTCGAACGTCGGGTTGATGGTCGAGAGCGGCGGATGGTTCTCCTGCACCGGGATGATCGGCGGGCCGAGGACGTATCGGCCCTTCCCCCCGTCCCAGAGCGGCCACGAGGCAAGCAGCCGGGCGGTCTGGTCCACAACCTCGCCATAGGTCTGCAGCGTCTCGGCGGACGGCTGCGCACGATAAAGTAGTTCGGCCAGGTAGATCGGGTGCGGCTGCTGCCACATGATGAACGGGTTGATGGTGCTGGGACTGTTGCGCCCCTCCGGTCCGCTCATCTTTGGCCACCAGGCGCCCTCGACCTTGTGGCGCGCCGCCTCCTTGCGCGCCTCGGGCAGGTGAGCGGCGTACCACCCCATCATGCGCTGGAGTTTCTCGGGCCTGCCCCAGGCTGCGAACCAGCCCGAGTGCCAGACGGGCATCTCCAGGTGGAATTTGCCGTACCAGCTGTTCGAGAAGAGGCCCTCTTCCTGAGGCGGCAGTTCTCCGGTCCCGTTCAGCGCGCTCAAATATTGGGAAAGGACCACGCGCCGTTCGAGCTCGGCTGCGCGCGGATCGGTGCTCCCGGTGAAATCCACCATGCCGCCCTTGCTCCAGAAGCTGCGCCAGGTCTCCGTCACGGCGGTTCGTGCTGTGGACAGCGCGACGGGCTTCAGGGCTTCGGCTTGAGGTGCATAGGCCACCGCCACGACCAGCCGATCGCCGCGCGCGGGCATCACGCGGAAGCCATGCGGGCCATCAGCGCTGATGGCGGCGTTCGGCGCCTCGATGGCGCTGGCGTAGGTGGTATCGTCGAGCTTGCGTCCAAGCACCCAACGGGAGGCCGTGCGGCTCAAGACGGTGGTGGCGTGCCGCTCAGGCCGGCTCCAATCGGACGGGTCTCCGTTCACCGCGTCGGTGACGTAGGGGCAGCGCACCGAAACGCCCAGCCGCTTCTGCGCCACCAGGGGCGAGCGGATCTCCACCAGCACCACGTCGTCCTCGGGGAGCACCCGCGTTTCCACCGTCACCGGCTGGCCTTCGAAGACGAAGCGGCTGGTGAGGGCGCCGGTCCAAAGGTCCAGTGTCTGGCTCGTCCGCGAGAGGTCTGCGAAGGCGGCCGGCCGGCCGTTCCGCCGGCGCAATTCGAGGGAGATCCGGCCGAGCGAGAACCGATGCGGATTGGCGCGCAGCCAGGTGAATGCCGGGTTCTTCTCAGCTTCGGACCAGCTGCGCATCCAGGCGTAGGGCTGCGAGCCGCGGCCGGGGACCTCCACCTGGGTGAGGCCGTCCGCCTCGGTATAGCCCTTCGGGTCCGGGAAGCTGTGCCAGGACCACTGGGCCATGGTGAGCAAGGGCGCGAGCTTGGAATACTGCTCAGGGAAAGTCTGCAGGCCGGTGATGTCGGCGGTGAAGCCCAGGTCGCCGTTGCCGACCATCAGGGGCGCGTGCGGGTCGATCTCCGACAAGGTGACGTTGTGCCGGCTGACCAGGGCCTGCCTGTCGATCGGCTGGGCCAGCGCCGGCGTCGTGAGAAGGACGGCGGAGGCGAGGGCGGCGAAAACGCGGCGAACGGCAGCCATGGCTTCATCTCCCTGGCGGCGCGTGGGGAGCGGGCGGGCCGCTCCTCCGGTTTCAGGACCGCGCCGCTCTGTTGTCGGTGACCGGCGCCACGACCAGCCGCACGCCCGCCCGCTCCACATACTGGGCGCAGGCGTCGGGCAGGCGGTCGTCGGTGACGAGGGTCGAGATCTCTTCGAGGTCGCAAAGCACGTGCCCAGCCGGCGCTTCGAACTTGCTGCTGTCGACCAGCAGGATGATCTCGTCGGCGCGCTGCAGCAGCCGTCGCTCGGCCTGGATCAGCAGCATGTCGGCCTGCATCACCCCGTGGCGGCCTACGGCGGCGGCGCCGAGGAACATCTTGGAGGCGCGGAAGCGACTCGCGCCGTCTTCCTCGAAGGCGGACAGCACGATGTTCTGTTCTCGAAATACAGTCCCCCCGGGGATCGTCACCCGGGTGCTTGGCTGGGGCAGGAGGGCGCTGACGATGTGGAGGGAGGTGGTCAGCACCTGCAGGCCCAGGTCGGCGAGGTGAGGGCACATCTGCAGGGTGGTCGAGCCGCCGTCGATGATCACCGCCTCGCCGGGAGCGCAGAGGCCAGCGGCGGCGCGGCCAACCGCAGCCTTTTCAGCGGGATGGCGGCCGATGTTCTCGTGGAACGGGACGCCGGTCAGGTGGCCTTCGTCGGACTTGCCTTCGGGCAGGCGGGCGCCGCCGCGGACGCGGACGATGCGGCCAGTGCCAGCCAATCGATCAAGGTCGCGGCGCAGGGTGGCCGGGGAGGCGGCCACGCGCTGGTCCAGCTCCTGGAAGCCGATGAAACCACGCTCCTCGATGATGCTGAGGATGAGTTGCTCGCGTTCGGCCGAGTGCATGGCTAGTCCTGATCGCTGGAGGCGAGAGGCCTTTTCAGCAGGTTGTGCCAGCTGTGCAACCAAGAGATTCTCAAATCCGCTCAGACGATGCCGGCGCCCAGGCCCACCGGCCGGCGCTCCTGGGCCTTGCGCTCGCGCCAGCCGCTGTCGCGGTAGGCAAAGATCGGCTCGGCCGCGCCGCCCGCCTCCATGCGGGCCATGGCGAGAATGGGCGTTACGTCCGTGCGGTAGGCCTGCCGCAGCGCCTGGAACGCCAGCATGGTGTCGTTCGCCGCCTGGGCCGCGTGCAGGGCCTCGCGATCAACGATGAGCGCCTTCGCATAGGCGCCGACGATCGCCTCGGCCGACGAGAGCATGCTTTCGATGGGATCGGTCACGTTGTGCGACTGGTCGATCATGTAGGCCGGATCGAAGCCGTCGCGGGGGGAAAGCTCGGCCTCGACCAGCTCGTTGAACACCAGGAACAGCTGGTGCGGATTGATGCTGCCGCTGTCGAGATCGTCGTCGCCGTACTTGGAGTCGTTGAAGTGGAAGCCGCCCAGCTTTCCGAAGCGATGGAGGCGAGCCACGATCTGCTCGATGTTGACGTTGGGGGCGTGGTGGCCGAGGTCCACCAGGCACTTGGCCTTCGGGCCCAGCTGCTGGGCGGCCAGGATGCTGCTGCCCCAGTCGGAGATGACGGTCGAGTAGAAGGCCGGCTCGTACATCTTGTGCTCGAGCAGCATGCGCCAGTCGCCGGGGAGGGCGGCGTAGATCTCGGCGGCGGCTTCAAGGTAGCGGTCGAGCGAGGCGCCCAGGTCCTGCTGGCCGGGGAAGTTGGTCCCATCGCCCACCCACACGGTCAGGGCTTTGGAGCCCAGCTCTTCGCCGATGCGGATGCAGTCGATGTTGTGCTCGACCGCCTGGGCGCGGACGCCTGCGTCCGTCGCGCTGAGGCTGCCGTTCCTATAGCTGTGCGGCTGACCCGGCTGGTCCTGGAAGGTGTTGGAGTTCACGGCGTCGAAGCCCAGGCCGAGCTCGGCGGCTTCCTCGCGCAGCGCCTTGTAGTCGCTGACGTGGTCCCACGGGAAATGCGGCGACACGCGGGGCGTCGCGCGGCCGAGCTGTTGGACGACGGCGCAGTCCTCGAGCTTCTCGTGGATGTTGGTCGGCTCGCCCGGGATCGGGAACTTGGCGAAGCGGGTGCCGCCGCGGCCAGAGCCCCAGGTCGGGGTGGCCACGGAGAACGCGCCCACCCGCGCCTTGATCGCATCGATGGCGACGCCGCGGCGAGCAAGGGCGCGGCCGAGGCTGTCGTACTCGTCCTGCAGGGCCTCGAGCCGTGCGGCGTTGTGGCTTTCGATCTGGTCGGCCGACAGGGGCGCTCCAGCCATAATGTCACTCCCGATACGCGCCTCGTGCATTGCGAGGCGATTGTTGTTGAGGCTCAGCGCGAGAAGGCCTGGGCGTTGCCTGCGTCGACGTTGATGATGTTGCCGGTGGACTTGCTGGAGGCGTCGCAGGCCAGGAAGTAGACCGACTCGGCCACGTCCTCGGGCAGCACGCTGCGCTTCAGCATGGAGCGCTTGCGGTAGAACTCCTCGAGCTCTTCGCCGGCGTCGATGCCGTAGGCGCCAGCCCGTTCCTTGCGCCATTCGCCGTCCCAGATGCGCGAGCCGCGGATCACCGCATCCGGATTGACCACGTTCACGCGGATGCCGAACTCGGCGCCTTCCAGGGCCAGGCAGCGGGCCAGGTGCAGCGACGCGGCCTTGGCCGAGGCGTAAGCCGAAGCGCCCGGCGTGGCGGCCACGGCGTTCTTCGATCCGATGAAGACGATGGACCCGCCGCCTTGCTGCTTCAGCAGGGGGAAGGCGGCGCGCGCGGTCAGGAAGTAGCCCTGCGCCAGCACGTCGTAGTTCTTGCGCCAGAGCTCGATGGTGGTCTCTTCGATCGGGGCGGCCGAGGCGATGCCGGCGTTAGCCACCAGGATGTCGAGACCGCCGAACTCACGGGCGGCGGCGTCGAACGCGGCCTGCACCTGAGCTTCGTCAGTGACGTCGCAGACGGCGGCCCGGATGAGGTCTTTCCCGAACTGCTGCACCAGACCCTTGCGGGCCTGTTCGAGCGCATCGCCGTTGAAGTCGGCCAGCAGCACGCACGCGCCTTCCGAGGCCAGGCGGGCGGCGGTCGCCGCACCGATGCCGCCGGCGGCGCCGGTGACCAGGGCGATGCGGCCGACCATCGGCTTGGGCTTGGGCATACGCTGCAGCTTGGCTTCTTCCAGCGCCCAGTACTCGATGGCGAAGGCTTCGCTCTCGGGCAGGCCGATGTAGTCGCCGATGGCTTCAGCGCCGCGCATGACGTTGATGGCGTTGCCGTAGAACTCGCCCGCGAGACGCGCCGTGGTCTTGTCGAGCGCGAAGGTGAAGCGGCCGACACCGGGCAGCAGCACGACCACCGGGTTGGGGTCGCGCATCTTCGGATCGGCGGGGCCGGCGCACCGCTCGTAGTAAGCCTTGTAGCCCTGCCGGTACTGCTCCAGCGCCTCGGCGAGATAGCCGTCGTCCTCGATCCGCGCGGGATCGAGCGGCAGGGGCGCGATTTTGGTGCGCAGGAAGTGGTCGGGGCAGGAGGTGCCGATGGCCGCGAGGCGCAGGAAGTCGTTCCCGCCGACGAACTCCAGGGCTTCCGGATCGTCGGAGAAGTGACCGACCTTGGGCCGCTCTCCGGTCATCAGCCCGCGCAGGCGGGGCATCAGGACGGCCGCGATCCGGGCGCGCTGTTCGGTCGGCAGCGGCTTGTAGGCAACGCCGCCGAAGGCCGGCTTGCCTGCCAGCGCCGCATTCAGATAGGCGGCGGCCCGAGCGATCAGGTCGATGGTGTTTTCGTAACAGGACTTGGCGTCGTCGCCCCAGCAGATCAGGCCGTGGCCAGCGAGCACCACGCCGCGCAGACCCGGATTGGCGGCCACATAGTCCCGCAGGCGCAGGCCGAGGTCGAAGCCCGGGCGCTTCCAGCCAAGCCAACCGACCTCGCCGCCGTAGATCTCGCGGGTGGCCGTCTCGCCATTGGAGGACGCCGCCAGGGCGATCACAGCGTCCGGATGGACGTGATCGATGTGGGCGAAGGGGAGGTAGGCGTGCAGCGGGGTGTCGATCGAGGCCGCACGCGGGTTCAGGTTAAAGGTGCAGTGGGGCAGAAAGCCCACCATCTCGTCCTCGAACTCCACGCCGCGGTAGAGCTTCTCCAAGACCAGCAGCTTGTTGAGGTAGAGCGTCGAGAAGCCATCCAGCTTCATGGAGCCGATGTCGCCGCCCGAGCCCTTGACCCAGAGCACGGTGACGGCTTCGCCGGTGAGAGGATCGGTCTCGACCACCTTGGCGGAGGTGTTGCCGCCGCCGAAATTGGTGACCGTGAGGTCCGAACCCAGCAGGTTGGAGCGATAGAGCAGCAGCTCAGGCTGCGAGAGCGCGGCGGCGGCTCCGTCGGACCAACGTGATTCGGGTACGGCGAAGGGCAGAGCGGTCTCTGACACAGGCGCGGGGGGCGAGCTGATGATCGACATAGTGGAAAACCTAGACCCGAGGTTCGTCTTCAGCAATCATGTTCGATAATAATCTATCAAAATAGATCGGAAACGCGGGTGGAGACGGGCTGCATCGTGGTGCTGGACGTTGGAAAAACCAACGCCAAGCTGAGCCTCTGGAATGGTCGCGGCGTGCGGCTTGCGCGCGAAGTGAGGGCCAACGCCGTGGCGCAGGGGCCGGGCTATCGCGCGCTCGACGTCCACGGCCTCGACGCCTGGATCGCGGAAACCTTGAGCGAATTCGCCAAGGTGGTGCAGATCGCCGCCATCGTGCCGGTCGGCCACGGGGCCGCGGCGGCTCTCGTGTCGGACGGGCGGCTCTTCACTGCGCCTTTAGATTACGAAGACGATGTGCCGCCGGACATGCGCCGCGCCTACGACGCCCAGCGCGACGCCTTCGCGCACACGGGCTCGCCCGCCTTGCCGCAAGGACTGAACCTCGGGGCGCAGCTTCACCGCCTCGAAGCGATGACCGGACCCTGGCCTGAGGATCTGCAGATCCTGCTCTGGCCTCAGTACTGGGCTTGGCGCCTCTGCGGCGTGGCGGCGAGCGAGGCCAGCAGCCTCGGCTGTCATACGGACCTTTGGCGGCCGCACGAGCGGCGGCCGAGCGAACTGGCGGTCGCGCGGCGCTGGGCTGCGCGTTTGCCGCCTCTGCGCGGAGCAGGCGAGGCGCTGGGCGTGGTCACGCCGGAGTGGCGGGAGCGGGCGGGCTTGCCGGCGGAGTGCCAGGTGATCTGCGGCCTGCACGACAGCAACGCCGCCCTGCTGGCGGCGCGGGGCCATCCGGAGATCGCCGCACACGACGCGACGGTGCTTTCCACCGGCACGTGGTTCGTGGCGATGCGTTCGCTGGCGCCGGGTGCGACGCGGGACCAGCTGCCCTCGTTGGACGAGCGGCGCGATTGCCTGCTGAACGTCGACGTGGCCGGCCAGCCGGCGCCGTCCGCGCGCTTCATGGGCGGACGGGAAGCCGAGCTCATCGCGGGCCTCGACATCTACCACCTCACGGAAAACTACGATCCGCAGCGGCTGATCAAGCGACTGCCAGAGCTGATCGCCGAGCGCGCCTTCGTTCTGCCGAGCTTCGTCCCGGACGTCGGGCCGTTCCCAGGCGGGCAGGGCGCCTGGATCAACGAGCCTGCTTCACCGTCCGACAAGCGGGCCGTGCTGGGGCTCTATCTGGCCCTGGTCGCCGACGAGACGCTGCGCCTGATCGGCTCGCGCGAGCGCCTCCTGGTGGAGGGACGATTCGCCGAGGCGCAGGTGTTCGTCCGCGCATTGGCGACGCTGAGGCCGGACATGCGCGTCTACACCTCGAACGCGCATGACGACGTGCCGTACGGCGCCCTTCGTCTGCTGCGCCCCGAGCTGCCGCCGCAGGCGCCGCTCGTCTCCGTTGAGCCGCTGGCGGTCAGCCTCGACGCTTATCGTGACGCCTGGAGAGCCCAGCTGCTGCAGCCCGCCAGCTGACGGAGTCTGCGAGCGGGTCTGACGGCTTTGCTCGCGAATGCGTCAAAACAAACCATTTGCGTTCAAGACGGATCACCGGCAGGGTGTCTCCAAGAACGCCGTTTGAGCGTTCATCGGAGGAAACGGGTATGGTGATCGAGATCGACGCCACGCCGCCCGGGGTGACCGCCCCGTCTCTCGGCTCGCTGCGCGGGCCGCTGGCGCTGGCCATCTCGTGCTTCGTCGTCTGGGGCCTGGCCTATGGCCTGCTCGACGTTCTGAACAAGCACGTCCAGGACACCCTCAGCGTCGGCAAGGCGCAGTCCACCTGGCTGCAGATCGCCTACTTCGGCGCCTACCTCCTGATGAGCGTTCCAGCCGGCATGCTGCTGCAGGCGCGCGGCTACAAGTTCGGGATCGTCTTCGGTCTGTGCGTCACCGCCGGCGGAGCCCTGCTGTTCATCCCGTCGGCCGGCGCGGCGAACTTCAACTTCTTCGTCGGCTCGATGTTCGTGCTGGCGTCCGGCCTGTGCGTGCTGGAGACGGCCGCGGACACCTACGTCAACGTGCTGGGCCCGCCGGAGCACGCCTCACGGCGGCTCAACCTCGCGCAATCGTTCAACGCCCTGGGCGTGTTCATGGGCCCGCTGATCGGCGGGGCGGTCTTCTTCGCGGAGGGCGAAGGATCGGCCGCCGCGAGCGCCGACCAGAGCGGCGTGCAGATGACTTATCTGGTTATCGCCCTGGCCGTCCTGGCTTTCGCCGCCGTGGTGGCCCGCTCGCGCCTGCCGGAAATCCGCGACGCCGCTCATGGCGACAGCAAGAGCGGCGGGGCAGGGGCTTCTCCCTTCGCTCAGCGGCACTTCGTGTTCGGCGTGGTGACGCAGGCGCTCTACATCGGCGCCCAGGTCGGCATCGGCGCCTTCTTCATCAATCTGGTGACGGAGACCTGGCCGGGCTTCGGCTCGCGCGAGGGCGCCTTCATGCTTGCGGTCGCCACGGCCGCCTACCTGATCGGTCGCTTCGCCACCACCGCGCTGCTGCTGCGGTTCGCGCCGCGCACCATCCTGACCGTCTACGGCCTGATCAACGTGGCCCTGTGCCTGGTGGTCGCGGCCGGGCTGGCCAAGGTCTCGGCCATCGCCCTGGTGGGCGTCTTCTTCTTCATGTCGACCATGTTCGCGACGATCTTCACCCTCGGGGTGGCGGATCTCGGCCCCGCCACCAAGCGCGGCGCCTCGCTCATGGTCATGGCGATCGGCGGGGGCGTGCTGCTGCCGTACCCGATGGGCCGCATCGCCGAAGCTTACGGCACACCCGCCGCCTTCCTGCTGCCCGCCGCCTGCTTCGTCGTCGTCGCCCTTTACGGGTGGCGCGGCGCCCAGGTTTCGGCCGCCCGAGGAGGCCGCGTCACCCCCTAGTACCGCGTCCATCGCAATCGCGCCGGCGTCCCGCCGGCGATCACAAGAACCAGACCGGGAACGTCCGGCGACCATCCTCGGGGAGGCTAAGATGCAAACGATCACCCTCAACAGCCGGCGTGCGCGCCTGCTCGGCGGCGCCAGCCTGGCGGTCGCGAGCCTGCTGCTCAGCGCCACGTGCGCCCACGCCCAGGCCGCCCAGGAGCCGCAGGAACTTGAGACGGTCGTGGTCACGGGCTCGCGCCTCGCCCAACGCGGGTTCGACGCGCCGACCCCGGTGGCGGTCGTGGACTCCGAAGAGTTCCGGCTGTCCGGCACCCAGAACGTCGAAGAACTGCTGAACGACACGCCACAGTTCGTCGGCTCGCAGAACAACGGCGCCACCGCCAACACCGTCCCGGGCGGCACCGCGACGCTCAACCTGCGCGGCTTTGGCGACAAGCGGAACCTGGTGCTGGTGAACGGCCGCCGCTTCGCCATCTCCGGTCCGGACCAGACCACCGACATCAACACCATTCCGGCGGCGCTGATCTCGCGCACCGAGGTGGTGACCGGCGGCTCGTCGGCCGTCTACGGCTCGGACGCCATCACCGGCGTGGTCAACTTCCTGATCCGCGACGACTTCGAGGGCGTGCAGATCGACGCCCAGCGCAGCTGGGACAGCCCAACCAACACGCCGACCTATTCGGTGGACCTGACCGCCGGCGGCAACTTCGCCGACGGCCGCGGTAACGCGGTGGTGTCGCTGAACTACATGGATCGCGGCTCGATCAGCCGGGGCGAGCGGGGCGACTGGGCCTTCTATTCGCTATCCGACGGCTGCGTGACGCCAGCGTCGCACAGCTCCGACAGCCCGGGCGTGCCCGTGGCTGTGCCCGGCGGGCAGAACTGCCTGCAGGCCGGCGGCGTGCCGGGCCTGATCGCCGGCGGCAGCGGCGACATCCCGAACGGCCGGTTCACCGGCGTTCCGCTGCCCGGTTCGGCGCAGTCCAACCCCGGCCTGAACGCCGCCCTGGCGGCGGCGGGCCTGTCTGGCCTGGGCTCGCGCGGGTTCACCTTCGACGACGCCGGTCGCCAGGCGCGCCCGGCCCTGACGCCGCAGGACGACTTCAACCTGGGTCCCGACAACTACCTGGTCATTCCGCAGAAGCGCTGGATGATCAACGCCTTCAGCCACTACGACTTCAACTCGAAGGCGACGGGCTATCTCGAGCTGCACTACTCCAACAACGTCGTGGACATGCAGCTGGCGCCCACCAACATCAACGGGCCGTTCCTGTTCAACACGAACAACCCGTACCTGAGCCTGGCCATGCAGGAGGTCCTGCGGCAGCTGGATCTGCGCGAGACGGGGACCACCACGGTCGTTTCCGGCACCGCCACCCGCACCACGACGCCGGGCGACGGGCTGGCGGTGCTGAACGTCGGCCGGCGCCTGCGTGAGATCGGGCTGCGCCGCAACACCTCCGAGCGGAACGTCTTCCGTACGGCCATCGGCCTGCGCGGCGATCTGGGCGACCTTTCGGATGGCTTCCTGCGCGAGCTGCGGTACGACGCCTACTACACCTACGCCCGCACCTCGCAGACCGACCGGCAGGAGGGCAACGCGTCCCGCAGCCGGTTCGCCGCGGCGCTGCTGTCCAACAACGGCGCTGCGCCGGTGCTGAACGTGTTCGGCCCGAACATCTCGGAAGAGGGGGCGCGGGCGATCCGCATCGGGGCCACCAACATCACCGAGTCGGAACTGCAGGTGGCGTCGGCGAACATCACGGGCGTCGCCTTCAACATGCCGGCCGGCCCGGTCGATTTCTCCACGGGTGTGGAGTGGCGCTACGCCAACACCAACTACAATCCGGACGAATTCCTGCGCTCCGGCGACGTGGTCGGCTTCAACCCCGGCCAGCCCACCGGCGGCAGCGTGACGGTGAAGGAGTGGTACGGCGAACTGCGCGTGCCGCTGCTGGCCAACCTGCCGTTCGTCGAGAACCTGAACGCCAACGGCGCCTATCGCTATTCGGACTACAACCTCGGCGGCGTGGGCGCGGTGAAGACCTATTCGGTGGGCCTGGACTGGAAGATCAACGCCGACATCGCCCTGCGCGGTCAGTTCCAGCACGCCATTCGCGCGCCCAGCGTGGGCGAGCTCTACGGCGGCCTGGCGCAGAGCTTCGATGCGGCCACCGATCCCTGCTCCGATCGCCAGCCGGCCGGCCAGCGCACCGAGCAGGTCCGCCAGGTCTGCGTCGCCACCGGCGTGCCGGCCTCGCAGGTGTTCACCGCGGGCGTGCAGTCGAACAACATCATCGGCAACCTGTTCGGCGGAAACCCGAACGTCGGCGAGGAAGAGTCCGACACCAAGACGCTCGGCGTCGTGCTGCGGCCGCGCTGGGTTCCGGGGCTGGCGGTCAGCGTCGACTGGTTCGACATCAAGCTCGACGGCGCCATCGCCCAGCTGGGCGGCGGCCTGCAGAACACGCTGAACCTCTGCTACAACGTGATCCAGGATCCGAACTCGGAGTTCTGCCAGGCGATCGCCCGCAACCCGGTGACCGGCGAAATCGCCCCGCCGTACTATGCGACGATCACCAACGCGAACACCGGCGGGCTGAAGACCTCCGGCGTCGATTTCGAAGCGCGCTACAGCCGCGACCTGGCCTGGGCCGTGCCGTACCTGGGCGGCGAGGACAGCACCATCGGCGTGTCCACCTACTGGACGTGGCTGGACGAGTTCACCTCCACGCCGGTGCAGGCCTTCCCGAACGTGAAGAACTACTGCGTCGGCGCCTTCGGCCCGACCTGCGGCCAGCCGATCCCCGAGTGGAAGGGCGTGACCCGGGTCACCCTGAACTCGGGCCCGCTGAGCCTGAGCGTGCGTCACCGCTATATCGGCGAGGTGACCATCGATCGCTACCTGCTGCCGCAACGGGCCGGCGGCACGGTTCCGCAGTTCGACCTGCTGGTGAACCCGACGCTGGAGGCGCAGCACTACTTCGACGCCTCCTTCACCTACGACGTGACGGACTCCGTGCAGTTCTACGGCGGCGTGAACAACCTGACGGACCGCGACCCGCCGATCCTGGGCAGCGCGGCGCCGTCGGCCAACACCTACACGGCCACCTATGACGTGCTGGGCCGGACCTTCTTCATCGGAGGCACGGTGAAGTTCCACTAGGCGCGAGCGATGGCGCTGGCGGGCGGGGTCCTGGTTGCCCGGCCTTCCGAAGCGCCGTCACTTACTGGCGCGGGCGCGCGTGCCGGCGGGCTTCCTCCCCTCCGCTGCACGCGCGCCCATCGCTTGAGAGGCGAGGTTGAGTATGACGATGCGTGCGACGGGCCTGGCGATCCTGGCGGCCCTGACGGCGGTTCCGCTAGGCGGCTTCGCCCCGGCGGCGCAGGGGGCGGGCGTTTATCGAAACCCCGTGCTGTTCGCGGACTATTCGGATCCGGACGTGATCCGCGTGGACGACGCCTACTACATGGTGGCCTCCACCTTCCACTTTTCGCCCGGCCTGCCGGTGCTCAAGTCGCGGGATCTGGTGCACTGGACGATCATCGGCCACGTGCTGCCCAAGCTGACGTTCGCGCCGGAGTACGACCTGCCGGGGCCGGTGCCGACCAACGACACCGGCGCGCGCATGCCGCGCGAGCAGCGGGCGGTGGGCCAGCGCTACGCGGGCGGCGTCTGGGCGCCGTCGATCCGGCATCACAACGGACTGTTCTACGTCTACTTCGCCACCCCGAATGAGGGGATCTACATGGCGACGGCCGAGGATCCGGCGGGCCCCTGGAGCGCGCCCGTGGCGGTGAAGGCCGAGGCGGGGCTCGAGGACCCTTGCCCGTTCTGGGACGACGATGGGCAAGCCTACCTCATGCACGGCAAGGTTGGGGCAGGGCCCCTGGTGCTGCACCGGATGTCGGGGGACGGCGCGCGCGTGCTGGACGAAGGCAAGGTGATCGTCGAGGACCCGAAGAACCTGCCGGTTCTCGAGGGGCCCAAGCTCTACAAGCGCAACGGCTGGTACTACATCTTCGCCCCCATCGGCGGGGTGGAGACCGGCCCACAGGTCGCCCTGCGCTCGCGCAACATCTGGGGCCCCTACGAGCACCGCGTGGTGCTGGAGAAGGGCGCCACGGCCGTGCAGGCGCCGCACCAGGGCGGCTGGGTGGAGACCCCGTCCGGGCAGGGCTGGTTCCTGCACTTCAACAGCACCGGCGCGTTCGGCCGGATCGTGCACCTGCAGCCCGTCGCCTGGCGCGACGACTGGCCGATCATGGGCGAGCCGATCCCGGGCTCGACGGCCGGCCAGCCGGTGATGGAACATGCGATGCCCGACGTCGGTCGGCGCTTCCCGGCCGTGTTCCCGCAGACGTCCGACGACTTCGCAGGCGCGAAGCTCGGCGTGCAGTGGGAGTGGAACCACAATCCCGACGACGCGCGCTGGAGCCTCACCGAACGGCCGGGTTTCCTGCGCCTGAAGTCCGCACCGGCGCCCAACCTCGTCAGCGCCCGCAACACCCTGACCCAGGTGCAGCAGAGCCCCGCGTCGCACGTGGTGGCGCGCATGGACGTCCGTCGGATGGCTGACGGGCAGAGGGCGGGCCTTTCCATGTTCGGCACGGGCCCCAGCTGGATCGGCGTCGTGCAGCAGGGCGGGGTCCGACACATCGCCACCTCGGTGGCGGGAGCGGAGACCCTGGGGCCGCAGATCTCGGCCGGAACGCTGGACCTGCGCCTCACCGTGCTGCCGGACCAGAAGGCGCGCTACGCCTACAGCACCGACGGCGGGCGGACGTTCACCGCGGTCGGACAACCGGCGCCGTTCCGGTTCAGCTGGTGGAAGGGCGCGCGACCGGCCGTCTTCACCTACGGCGCGGCTGGCGGCTACGTGGACATCGATTTTGTGCGGGTAACCAAGCTGCAGCCTTGAGGAACGCCGCTGGTCTGACACCGGTAGCAATGCCAAGGTGGTCGCAAGGAGAGGCCGGATGCGGCCCGTGAGGAGGATCTGAAGATGACCCAGGAACGAGGGCCCAGACTCGACAGGCGCGCAGTCGTCGGGGGCGCAGCGGCGCTCACCGCCGTGGCGGCCGGCGGAGCGGCCCGTGCGGCCGCGCCACGTCGCAAGTACGCCATCGTTGGCACGGGCCATCGCTCGCGGATGTTCCAGGACGCGATCTGGGGGCCGCACAAGGATGCGTCCGAGCTGGTGGCCGTCTGCGACCTCAACCCCGGCCGGGTCGCCTATACGCAGCGCCGGTCCCGAGAGGCCGGAGCCAAGCAGCCGAGAGGTTACGTCCACACCGATTTCGAGCGGATGATCCGGGAAACGAAGCCGGAAACGATCATCGTCACCACAGTGGACGCCACCCACGACAACTACATCGTCCGCGCGCTCGAGGCGGGCTGCGACGTGATCACCGAAAAGCCGATGACAACCACGGCGGCCAAGGCCCAGCGGATCATCGACGCGTGCCAGCGTACCGGCCGCAACATCCGGGTGACCTTCAACTACCGCTATTCGCCGCCCCGGACGCAGATCAAGGACCTGCTGATGAGCGGGGAGATCGGCGACGTGCTGTCCGTCGACTTCAACTGGCTGCTGAACACCAATCATGGCGCGGACTACTTCCGCCGCTGGCACTCCAACAAGGCCAACTCCGGCGGCCTGATGGTGCACAAGGCCACCCACCACTTCGACCTGGTGAACTGGTGGCTGAGCGCCCTGCCGCAGACCGTCTGGGCCTACGGCAAGAGGGAGTTCTACACGCCCACCATGGCCAAGCGTCTTGGCCTGAAGGGGGCGCACGAGCGCTGCCGCACCTGCCCGGAGAAGGACAAGTGCAGCTTCTACCTGGACCTGGCGGCCGACCCGAGCCTGAAGGCCCTCTACATCGATAACGAGAAGTACGACGGCTACTTCCGCGACCAGTGCGTCTGGCGTCCCGAGATCAACATCGAGGACACCATGAACGTCATTGTGAAGTACGACACCGGAGCGACCCTCAGCTACTCGCTGAACGCCTGCAACGCCTGGGAAGGCTACAACATCGCCTTCAACGGTACGAAGGGTCGCATCGAGCACTCCATCGTCGAGCAGGTCTATGTGGCCGGCGGCGACATGGTCCAAGGCGGCATCCAGCCGGGCGGCGTCACCACCCGTGTCATGCCCCTGCGCGGCGCGCCACGGATCATCGAGCCCTGGACCGGCACGGGCGGCCATGGCGGCGGCGACGACGTGATGCTGGCGGATATCTTTGCGGCGGAGGGCGCGCGACCGGACAAGTACTTCCGGGTGTCCGACCAGAACGGCGGCGCCTATTCCATCCTGATCGGCGCGGCGGCGAACCGCTGCTTCGAAACGGGTGGTCCGGTGAATATCGCGGAGATGGCGACCGGCCTGCGCCGGCCCGCCTATGCGCCCATGCCGACGCGCAATGACCCGGTGCCCATGCCGCCGCGCAAGGCCTGAGCCAGGGACGCGGCTGAAGGTTCAGCCTTCAGCCGCGCCTCACTACTCAGGCGTTGATGTCGACGTCCTTCGTCTCGCGCACGAAGAGCATGCCGATGACAAAGGTCACGGCCGCCACCACCACAGGGTACCAGAGGCCGTAGTAGATGTTGCCCGTCGCCGCGACCATGGCGAATGAGGTGGTGGGTAGGAAGCCGCCGAACCAGCCATTGCCGATGTGGTACGGCAGGCTCATCGAGGTGTAGCGGATCCGCGTCGGGAACATCTCCACCAGCATGGCTGCGATCGGCCCGTAGACCATGGTCACGTAGATCACCAGCAGGGTGAGGATGCCGACAACGGCCACCTTGTTGACCTTGGCGCTGTCCGCCTTGGCGGGATAGCCGGCCGCCTTCAGCACCGACCCCATGTTCTTTTCCCAGGCGTCCCGCTGCGTCTTGAACTCGGCTGCGGGCAGCAGCTGACCGGGGAAGGAGGTGATCACTTGGTCGCCGACCTTCACCTGGGCCACCGATCCGGCCGGAGCGGCCAGGTTCTGGTAGGTGACCCCGGCGCGGGCCAGATAGGACTTGGCGATGTCGCAGCTCTTGTTGAACACCGTCTTGCCCACCGGGTCGAACTGAACGGAGCAGTCCTTCGGATCGGCGATGACGGTGACCGGCGAGGTCTGCGCGGCCCGGGCGAGGTCCGGGTTGGCCGACCAGGTCAGCGCCTTGAACAGCGGGAAGAAGGTGAGGGCGGCGAGCAGGCAGCCGGCCAGGATGATCTTCTTGCGGCCGATCTTGTCCGACAGCCAGCCGAACAGGACGAAGAAGGGCGTGCCGATCAGCAGCGACAGCGCAACCAAGGTGTTGGTCAGCGCGCCATCCACCTTCAGCATCTTCTCCAGGAAGAACAGCGCGTAGAACTGCCCGGTGTACCAGACCACGGCCTGACCGGCGGTGAGGCCGACCAGCGCCAGGATCACGATCTTCAGGTTGCCCCAGTTGGCGAAGCTTTCCTTGAGGGGCTGGGTCGTGCCCTTGCCCTCGGCCTTCATGCGCTGGAAGGCCGGGCTTTCCTGCAGCTTCAGGCGGATCCACAGGGAGACGCCGAGCAGGAAGATCGAGACGAGGAAGGGCACACGCCAGCCCCAGGAGCCGAAAGTGGATTCGCCGAGCGCCGTTCGGGTCGCCAGAATGACCGCCAGGCTGAGGAACAGACCGAAGGTGGCGGTCGTCTGGATCCAGCTGGTGTAGAGCCCGCGCTTTCCGTGCGGCGCATGCTCCGCCACGTAGGTGGCGGCTCCGCCGTACTCACCACCCAGGGCGAGACCCTGCACCAGGCGCATGATGATCAGGATCGCCGGCGCCGCGACGCCGATCTGCGAATAGGAGGGCAGCAGGCCGACCGCGAAGGTCGAGAGGCCCATCAGCAGCATGGTCACCAGGAAGGTGTTCTTGCGTCCCCACAGGTCACCCAGCCGGCCGAACACCAGGGCGCCGAACGGGCGCACCGCAAAGCCGGCCGCGAAGGCGAGCAGCGCGAAGATGTAGCCAGTGGTCTCGTTCACCCCCGAGAAGAAGTGGGTGGTGATGTAGGTCGCCAGCGAGCCGTACAGATAGAAATCGTACCACTCGAACACCGTGCCGACGGAGGAGGCGCCGATCACGAGTCGATCGTCGCGACCCACTGTGCGCCCCGCCTTCCCCTCGGCCGCGCTCGCAGTCGCGTTGGCCATGCTTTCCTCCCGATACCCCGCCTTGAGGCGTGTTGCTTCTACGGAAGGCAGCCCCTCCGTTCCTGAACCTTCAACATGCATGCAAGGACGAGAGTCTGCGAGTTCGACCTTCGCCTTCGGCGCAGAAAGGCGCTCAGAAACTGAGCTGAGCCCCCAGTTCGACCACCCGGGAGGGCGGGATGCGGAAGTAATCCGTTGCGCGGGCGGCGTTGCGCATGAGGAAAACGAACAGCAGGTCCCGCCAGCGTGCCAGGCCAGCGCGTCGACGCGGGATGAGGCTGCGCCGGCTGACGAAGAACGAGGTCCGCATAATGTCCAGCTTCAGGCCTGCGGCTCGAGCAAGGGGAAGGGACCGGGCGACGTCAGGGTTTTCCATGAAGCCGAACGCGAGTGTCAGGGCGAAGACGTCCGGAGCCAGTCGGCGCACCGTCACCCGCTCCCCATCCGGCACGCGTGGCCGGCGCACCATCTGAATGGTCAGCAAGACCACCTGTTCGTGCAGCACTTGGTTGTGCTTGAGGTTGTGCAGCAGGGCCGCGGGAGCGACATCCGGATTGGCCGTCAGGAAAACAGCCGCGCCTCGAGCTCGCATTGGCGGGCGCGCTTTCAACGTGATGAGCACGTCTTCGATACGAGGCGCGTCCGCTTCCGCCGTCTTCAGGCGGCGGGCGCCCTGCATCCAGGTGGCCATGATGCAGATCAAGGCGGCGGCGATCAGCAAGGGTACGTAACCGCCATGTGCAACCTTGGTGAGGTTGGCGGCGAGGAAGCCGGTCTCCATCGCCACGAACGGCAGGAAGGCGACGATCGCCGCCCAGATCGGACGCCCCTTCAGCCGACGGATAGCGAACACCGCCAGGATCGAGGATGTGATCATCGCGCCGACAACCGAGATGCCGTAGGCGGACGCCAGCGCACTCGATGAGCGGAAGGCCAGCACCAGAGCGGCGACACCGGCGAGCAGGATCCAGTTGATCTCCGGCGAATAGATCTGGCCTTCGTGCGCTTCCGACGTCGGCTTCAGCGTGAGGCGCGGCAGCAGGCCAAGCTGGACCGCCTGCTGAGCCAGGGAGAAGGCGCCAGAGATCACGGCTTGGCTGGCGATCACCGTTGCGGCGGTCGCGAGCAGCACTAGGGGCAGTTGGAACCACTCCGGCGCGAGCAGGAAGAACGGGCTCGTCGCCGCTTCCGGCGCGCCAAGCACCAGTGCGCCCTGACCCAGGTAGTTCAGGGTCAGGCACGGAAACACCATTAGGAGCCAGGTCACTTGGATCGGCTTGCGACCGAAGTGGCCCATGTCGGCGTACAGCGCCTCTGCACCGGTGACCGTCAGGAACACCGAGCCCAGGATCAGGGGCGCGAGGGTCGGATGAGCCAGAAGCGTGACGATCCCTCGCGTCGGATCCAGGGCGGCGAGAACCTGGGGCGCGCGCACGATCTGGAGCAGGCCAAGCACGGCGATAATCAAGAACCAGGCGATGCAAACGGGACCGAACCAGCGGCCGACGCCGCCGGTCCCATGACGCTGCACCAGAAACAGGCCGACGAGGACCAGCAGGGCGAGAGGCACGATGAAGGGCTCGACGTGCGGCCCCACGCCTTTGATGATCTTCAGGCCTTCCACCGCGGACAGAACTGAAACCGCCGGCGTCAGAACGGCGTCGCCGAAGAAGAGGCCCGCACCGATCATGCCGATCAGCAACACTGCACGCGCGCCCCGACCGCCGGCCTTTTGAACCAGGGCCATGAGGGCGAGCGTGCCGCCTTCGCCGCGGTTGTCGAAGCGCATGAGGATCAGGACGTACTTGATCGTCACGATGATCATCAGGGACCAGAACATCAGCGACAGCACGCCCAGAACGTCGGCGGTCGCGAGGCCGCCGTCTGTCCGGACCAAGTGGCTGATGCTCTCCTTGAAAGCGTAGAGCGGGCTGGTGCCGATGTCGCCGTAGACGACGCCAGCAGAGCCGAGCGCGAGGCCCAGGAAGGTCTTGAGGCGGGCGGACGCCGCCGGATGGGCGGGGTCGAGAGCGGCGGAGCTTGTCATGGCCGGGCTTGTCGCGCCGACCGACATAAAGATCCCATGTGGTTGTGAGGTCCGGCTCGTGGCGGAGCCTTGCAATGCGACAGCAGCGGAGCCTTCTTTCCGCCGAACCGTCGCCGGAGGCTGCTGATGAGCCTGGACATCGACCCGCCGCTTCAGGAGCGCCGCCCATTGCCGGCCTGGGTGCGCCTTGGCGTGAGCCTGCTGCTCGTCGCGCTGGCGCTGGGCCTGGCGCTGCTCTTCGAGCGTCAGGTGCGCCCCCCGAACCTTTCGCTGGTGTTCGTCCTGCCGGTGGTCCTCGCAGCGGTAAGCTTCGGCTGGAGCGCCGCACTGGCGGCGGCGGCAGCCGGCGTGCTGGCTTACAACTTCTTCCTGATCGAGCCGCGGTACACCCTGGCCGTCGATGGCCGCGACAATGTCTGGGCGCTGCTGCTGCTGCTCGCCGTGGGCGCAATCGTGTCGGCGGTTGCGGCCGAGTCCCGCCGCCGCGCGCTCGTGGCCCAAAGGGCGGCTGATCAAGCCTTGACGCTCCAGGCCCTCGCCCGGGCGCTTGTCGGGGCCGGCGACAGATCGCAGATCGGCGAGCTTTGCGCAGAAGCGCTTTCGAGGCTGTTCAGCGCCCCGGCCGTGGTGCTTGCCAGCGAAGACGGAGAACTGGCGGTGATCGGCTCCTCCGCGCCGACCCAGCTCAACGCGGCGGATAGTGAGGCCGCCGCCTGGGCGCTGGCTTCCCGCAAGGCCTGTCGGGCGCAGACCTATCCTGCGGATGGCGCGAGCTTCGACTTCTGGCCGGCTGCGGCGCCTGGGCGAGCTGTCGCTGTCATTGGCCTCAAAGCGGCCGAGCGACCGGCCGACGCAGAACCGCTGGTGGAAGTCGTAGCCGGGTATGTTGCTGTGGCGCTGGCTCGCGAGGACCTGATGCGGCGCTCGGTGGCCCTGGAGATCCAGCGCGCGAGCGAGCGTCTCAAAGCTGACCTGCTTGCAGCCGTCTCCCACGACCTCAAGACGCCGCTCTCCACCATCCTCTTCACCCTGCAAAGCCTGCAGCGTTTCCAGGGCGAGCACGATGCTCAGGCCCAGTTGGATCTGCTGGCCCTGGCGGAAGCTGAAACGGCCCGGCTGAGCCAGCTCGTGGCCAACCTGCTCGATATGAATCGGCTGGATGCCGAGGCGGTGACGGTCCGCGCCGAGCCGGTCTTTGCATCGGAGCTCGTGATGACCGCGCTCCAGCGCTCGCAGGCCGCGCTGAAGGACCATCAGGTGCGCAACGAGGTGGGCGGGCGTCACCCGCGCCTGGAGGCCGACCCGCACCTGACGGAGACGGCGCTCGCGAACCTGCTGGAGAACGCCGCGAAGTACAGCCCTCCGGGTTCTACGATTTGTCTTCGCAGCGGAGCTGATGGCGGAACTGGCTGGATCGAGGTCGCCGATGAGGGGCCGGGTTTTGGCGGGCTGAGCGAGCCCCTGTTCGGTCGCTTCGTTCGCGGGGTGCAGGGCGACGGCCGGCCGCCCGGCACCGGGCTCGGCCTGTCCATCGCCCGTGGCTTCGCCGAGGCGCAGGGCGGGACGGTGGAGGCGAGCGATCGACCCGACCGTCAGGGCGCCGTGGTGCGGCTGGTGCTGCCGCTCGCCGCGGCGGAGGCCGTGGCATGAGCGGGCAGGGCGATCCGGCCACCATCCTGGTCGTGGAGGACGACCCCAGCCTCAGCGCCGCCTTGATCGCCACCCTCAAGGCGGCGGGACACCGGCCGGTGCCGGCGCGCACCGCGGCCGAAGGCGTGCGGTGGCTGGCGCACTACAGGCCCGATCTGGTCCTGTTGGATTTAGGCCTGCCGGATCGCGACGGGCTGAGCGTGCTGCGCGATGTCCGAGGGCGCGGCGCGACGCCGGTGATCGTGCTCTCCGCCCGTCATGCCGAGGCGGTGAAGGTCGAGGCTCTCGATCTGGGGGCGGACGACTATGTCGCCAAGCCGTTCGGAGTCGACGAACTGCTGGCCCGGATCCGCGCCGCCCTGCGCCATGGGGTGCAGGTCAAGGGCTCGGCCCCTGTCGTGGTGAGCGGCGACCTGGTGATTGATCTCGCCCGCCGAACGGTCAGCAAGGCCCGCGAGCCGGTGAAGCTGTCTCCGAAGGAGTACGACCTGCTGAGCGAGCTCGCCCTGGCGATCGGCCGGCCGGTGGGGCACGCGGCCCTGCTTGAGGCCGTTTGGGGCAGCGAGCGAGCCGACATTCAGTACCTGCGGGTCTACATCGGCCAACTGCGGCAGAAGCTTGGGGCCGAGATGGTGCTGTCGGAGCCCGGCGTCGGTTATCGGCTGGCGCAGATCTGACTGGGAAGGGCAGGGCGAACGAAAAAGGCCTCCGCGAATGCGGAGGCCTTTTTGGTGTCGTGATTGGAAGGGTTGAGATGATCCGTTTTGTAGACCTGGCGGCGACCTACTCTCCCGCGCCTTAAGACGAAGTACCATTGGCCCGGAGAGGCTTAACGACCGAGTTCGGGATGGGATCGGGTGGGGACCTCTCGGCATAGCCACC
>NZ_QFYR01000004.1 GCF_003254705.1 Phenylobacterium deserti | reverse complement strand
TATCTCGCCGTTCCGCGCCGAGCGGCGGATGGCCCGCGAGCTGCTGGGCGAGGGCGAGTTCGTGGAGGTGTTCATCGACACCCCGCTGCAGGTGGCCGAAGAGCGCGACGTCAAAGGGCTCTACAAGAAGGCCCGGGCCGGCGAGCTGAAGAACTTCACCGGCGTCGACAGCCCCTACGAGCCCCCGGAGAACCCCGAGATCCGCATCGACACCACCCAACTCACGCCGGAAGCGGCGGCTGAGCTGATCGAGGCTTGTCTGGCGCTGAGCTGAGCGTCGAGAGCAGGTGTCGACAACATACAGTCCTCGAGCTGGGCTGCGCTCTGAAATGTGCGGTTGACCTAACATCTAAGCGTGTTAGGTTAACCTCACATCATCGGAGAGGCGTCATGGTTCTTGTGCCGTTCCCCGGCGGCTGGCGGTATGTCGCCGGCGCCGTTATTGGCTGGCTAGCCTTCCTTGGTCTGATCGCCCTGGCGGTGTTTGGCCGCTCACAGGGCTGGCCGGCGCCCGTGCTGGTGCTGATCGCCCTGGGCCCCGCCGCGATCGCGGCACGTCAGTTCCGCCTCGCCTGGCGACTGGTGCGGGACGAGGACGAGTTCGTCCGCGGCCTGCTGGCCCGCCGCATGCTGGCGGCCGCTTCGGGGGCCATCGTCCTCGCCATCGCGTGGAGCGGCCTGGAGATGGTGGGCGCGCCGCACCTGCCGGCCTGGCTGCTTTATCCGCTGGTCTGGGGGCTGTTCGGCATGGTCACGCCGCTGATCTCTGGGACCGCCCGGCCGTGAAGAACCGGCTCAAGGCGCTGCGCGCCGCACGGGGCTGGACGCAAGAGCAGCTCGGCGCCCAGGTGGGTGTCTCCCGCTTCGCCATCAACGCTCTGGAGACTGAGCGGCACGATCCCAGCCTCGACCTCGCCTACCGTCTCGCCGCCACGTTCGAGCTGCCGCTGGAGGAGATCTTCAGCAACCCCCACCGAACGGCGGGGAAGGATGGCGCATGCTGATCTCCCAGGCCCAGGACGAGATGCGGCGGGCCTATGTCGGCGGCGGCCCAGGCGTGCTGATCTCCAGCGCCGTGTGGTTGGCCGCCGCCGCCGTGGCGCTGGGGCAGGGCGCACGTTTCGGCTTCATCGCTCTCTACTTCGGCGCCATGGCGATCCACCCGCTGGACAAGCTCGTCCGCAGCCTTGTTTTCAATCGTCCGGCGGAGCGTCCGGACAACCCACTGCGGCGGGCGGCGCTGGAGAGCACCTTCGCCATGATCGCCGGCCTGCTGGCTGCCTGGCTGATCCTGCCGCGCGCGCCGGAGTTGGCATTTCCGATTGCGGCGGCTGTGGTGGGCGCGCGCTTCTTTCTGTTCCGGACGGTGTTCGGCGACGGCGTCTTCTGGCTGCTGGGCGCGAGCCTCCTGGGCGTCGGAGTCGCCGGAGCCCTTGTACCAGCTTTGCGCCCGGCCACGGCGCCGCTTGCGGCGCTGGTCGAGCTTGGCTTCGGCCTGGTGCTAACCGCGCGCGCCGTGCGCGCCAGCAAGATCCGCACCCTGCCGGCCTGAAGCGGCGCGCCACGTACACGATAGCTGAAGTTGCTCGCTGGCGGCTGTGTCGCAATTCGACACTCAAGTTGAGTTCGCATCGGCCGGAGCTGCGCCTAGACGGGGCCGACATGGAAGGAGGCAACCTATGCATCTGAAGTGCGCAGCCGTTCAGTTCGAGCACACGCCCGGAGACCGAGCCGGCAACCTCAAGAAGCTTCAGGTGATGGCGCGGCAGGCTCATGCCGCCGGCGTCAAGGTAGCGGTGTTTCCGGAGATGTGCCTGACGGGGTACTGGCATGCGCGCAACCTCGATCTCGCCGGTTGGCGCGCGTTGGCGGAGGCCGTTCCGCACGGTCCTTCAGCGACCGCCCTGCGCGATTTGGCAGGCGAACTCGACATGGCGATCGGCGCAGGCCTGGTTGAAGAGGATGCGGACGGGCGCCTGTTCAACACCTATGTGGTCGCGCTGCCGAATGGGGAGATCCACCGCCACCGGAAGATCCATGCTTTCGAGAGCCCCCACGTCTCCAGCGGTGACAGCTACACCGTGTTCGACACGCCCTGGGGCGTGAAGCTCGGCGTGCTGATCTGCTGGGACAACAATCTCGTGGAGAATGTCCGTGCGACCGCCCTGCTGGGGGCGGACATCCTGCTGGCGCCCCACCAGACCGGCGGAACAGACTCCCGCAGCCCGCATGGCATGAAGCCGATCGACGTGGCGCTCTGGCGAGGGCGTCGTGAAAACCCGCAGGCCCTGATATCCGAATTCCAGGGCGAGAAAGGCCGGGGTTGGTTGATGCGCTGGCTGCCCGCTCGGGCGCACGACAACGGCATCTTCGTCATCTTCGCCAATGGCGTGGGTGAGGACGACGGCGAGGTGCGCACAGGCAACGCCATGATCCTTGATCCCTATGGCCGCGTGGTCGCCGAGAGCACGGCTCTGGAGGACGACCTCGTGGTGGCGGACCTGGACCTTGACCTGCTGTCGATGGCCACCGGACGGCGTTGGATCCGCGGCCGCAAGCCTCACCTCTACGGGATTCTGACCGTGCCTCTGGGACACGAGCTCACGCCGCAGGAGGCGCGCTTCTCCGACGTCCCTGTCTGAACGACCCGGCGAAGCATCCGAGAAGCACCCCGGGGCAGATCTTCGCCTAGGGTGTCCGGGGTTCGGCTGCCGCCCGATCAAGGACGCGGCGGACCTTCTCCGCAAGCTGCTCGAAGGTGAACGGCTTGGTGATGAGGTCGACTCCTGGATCGAGGCGGCCATGGTGGACGATGGCGTTCCGGGTGTAGCCCGTGGTGAAGAGCACCGGCACATCGATCTTGCGCTCGGCGACGGCGTCGGCGAGCTGGCGTCCATTGTAGCCGCCGGGCAGGATCACATCCGTGAACAGCAGGTCGGGGACGAAGCCGCTGTCCAGGCAACCCAGGGCGGCGTCGCCGTCGCGCGCCACGCAGACTTCGTAGCCGAGTTCGCGAAGGATGCCGGCCGAATAGCTGCGAAGGTCGTCGTGATCCTCGACCAGGAGGATGCGTTCGTCGCCGGTGAGCAAGTCGGTGTTGATGGGCTGCGCGTCCTCGGCCAGCGCTTCCTCTCCAAGCCGACGCGGCAGGTAGATCTTGATGGTCGTTCCGACGCCCACCTCGCTGTAGATCGCCACGTGGCCGTGGGACTGGCGAACGAACCCGTAGACCTGGCTAAGGCCAAGGCCCGTGCCCTTGCCCACTTCCTTGGTGGTGAAGAAGGGTTCGAAGACCATGTTGAGGATCTCGGGCGGCATACCCGAGCCGGTATCGGTGACCGCGATCATGACGTACTGGCCGGGCGTGAGGCCTTCCGGCACCTTGTCGGCGTAGGCCTCGTCGAGGGAGGCGTTGGCCGTCTCGATGGTGAGCCGCCCGCCCTCCGGCATGGCGTCGCGAGCGTTCACCGCCAGGTTGAGGATCGCGTTCTCGAGCTGGGCGGCGTCCGCCTGGATCCGCCAGGCGCCGCCGGTGAGCACCGTCTCGAGCTCGATGGTCTCGCCCAGGGCGCGCCGAAGGAGGTCGCCCATGCCCTGCACGAGCTTGTTGGGATCCAGTGTCGCCGGCTGGAGCGGCTGGCGGCGCGAAAAGGCGAGGAGGCGCTGGGTGAGGGTGGCGGCGCGCTCGGCGCCGTGCAAGGCCATGTCCCGGGCCCGCATCATGCGAGCGGACTCCGGTCCGCCGGGCAGCTTCGCCAACTGGCGTCCAATGGTTTCCAGCCCGCCCATGATCACCGTGAGCAGGTTGTTGAAGTCGTGCGCCACGCCGCCGGTGAGCTGGCCCAAGGCCTCCATTTTCTGGCTCTGGCGTAGCGCCTCCTCGGCGCGGGCGCGTTGCGCCATCTCGTCCTGCAAGCGGGCGTTCGCCGCCTCCAGCTGTCCGGCCCGCTGCTCGAGTCGTAAGGCCATGCGCCCGGCGAACCACAGCAGCAGGGTGGCGATCACGGTCATGAGTCCGATTGCGGCATAGCGGCCAAGGACGCGGAGCAGCGGGTCGGGGGCGGCGACAAGCCGGACCCAGCCAAGGTGGACCCCTTCTTCGATAACCGGTCGGGTGACAACAAGGCGGCCCTGCACACGTCGTGCGCCCGGCTGCAGCGGCAGCTTCTGGAATTCGGAGCTCGGACGCAGCGCCACCTGCTCGCCACCCATGCCATAGACGATGGCTTCGGCAATCTCCGGGTCGCGCTGGAAGGCGCGCAGGTTCTGGAGAAGGGTCGGGCGATCTTCGAAGGCCAGGGGGGCGGAAACCGCTCCGGCGAAGATGTCGGCCTGGACCCGCGCCGCGTCGGCCGCCTGCGCCCGGAAGTCGAGCTCGCGCAGGACCCCAAGGATCAGGCCAAGCGCGAGAAGCGCCACCGCGCTGAAACGCACGATGTTGAACTGCCGCCGTTCGGTCCGACGAACTCGGCCGAGGGCCTCTGATTCCATCATGCTCATTGGCGTACCGAAAGGGCGAGGGCGAGGAGCTTGGAGCTGAGCTGCAGATGGCTGCGGCTCGCCTGAAGGGTGTCGACGTGGAAGCGCACCCGCTCGCCTGCGACAACGAAGTGGATCATGCCGCGCGTGGGGCCGGCCCCGCCATCGGTGATGGTCAGAACCGGAGCTCCCGCGACAATCGCCAGCGCATCGCGGACCGACTGGCGGGCGCCGCCCGTCGCGTAGACGACGTGGCAGCCAGAGGTCGGCGTGACCACCGCGAGACGACGGACCACCACGCGCACGGCGGCGCTTCGCTCGATGGCGGAGCCGAAGCTATCCGGGCCTACGATGCAGACGTTGAGCGGTGCGCCATCCGGCAGTCCCTGAACGAAGGCGGGGAACTTGGTGATGAAGGCGGCCTTGATCGCTGCGTCCGAAGGCTGGGCTCCGGCCGGCGCGGCGCCGCCCGCAGCCAGTGCGAACGCCATCAATCGTACAAGGAGCGCCTTGGCTCGCATCAGCGCGTCCAGCGAACGCTCAGATAGACGCTGCGGGGGACCTCCGAGCGACGCTGCTCGGTGGCTTCGGCGTGCCGCTCATGAAGCAGGTCGCGTCCGACCACCGCCAGTTCCACCCTGTCGCTGACGCGCCAGGCGAGGCGAACATTCGCCTCTGCATACGCATCCACGCCGACATAGCCGGATGCGCCCAGGCGAGGAGCGTCGTCATAGAGGCGACCTGTAACCGTCAGGTCGACGGCCTCAGCCAGGCGGAACGTCGAGCCCGCTTTCAGCCAATAGCTGGGATCGGCGCCGGCGGCCTCGAAAGCCGCAACATCAAGGCTGCCCGGCTTTAGGTCGAAGTCCTTGCGCAGGATGGAGCCGCCCAGGTTCAGTCGCCACCAGGGGGTGAGCTCAGCCTCGGTCCATGCCTCGATACCCCAGGTGCGCCCCTCCATGGTGTTGCCGACAAAGATCGGCGGGTTGCGGCCCGGCACGAACTCGTTGGTGCGCAGTTCGTCGTAGTCGTGCAGGTAGGCCGTCACCGACAGGGTGGCGGCTTCGGTGAAGCGGCCCCGATAACCCGCTTCATAGGCGATCAACTTCTCAGATCCCATCAGCCCGGGCTCGACGAGGCCCGCGATGGTGAAGTCCCGCTCGATCCGCGAGGGGTTGCGGATGGCGCGCGAGGCCGCAGCCCAGACGAACTGCCGATCCGAGATCCGCCAGCCAAGGCGGGCGCTCGGCATCCATTCGGCCTTGGTGTAGTCGTTCGTCTCGAGCTTGACGCCAAGCGTGAGGTCCAGGGCGTCGGTGAGCGCCACATGGTCCTGCAGGAAGACGTTGCCGATGTCGACCTGCCGACGCGGCGGCGAGAGCAGCTGGGGCTCGGTAACCGTCCGGAACTCGTCCTTGGTGATCCGGTAGCCCGCGCCCACGACCACCGCATGGCGGCCGAGATCAAAGGCGTGCTGAGCGTCCACGGACCAGACCCGCAGTTCGTCGTGAATGCCGCGGGCTTGCCGTTCAATCTGGTCGTAGTAGCCCTGGAGCTCGAAGGCGCCTCCAAGGACGGGGGCGCGCCAGCGCCCCAGAACGTTTCCGCCGCGCACATAGCCTGCGCCGAAGCCCAGGCTCTGGTCGATGTCCGCGTCCTGCAAGTCGCCCTGCAGCGTGAGGGTATGGGCGCCGAGCAGCCAGTCGGTCCGGAAGCCCGTCTGCCAGCCCTCCCAGCCGTCGTTGGCGCTGGATCCGTCGGCGCGGTCTAGGTCGCCTCGGCTGAAGGCGGTGGCGTAGATCCGGCCCGCACCGTGGGCGCCGAGGCTTCCGCCGGCGCGCACCCGCACGTCGCTGTCCAGCGTTCCCACCGAGCCGGCGGCCAGCAAGCCGCGGGTCTCGAAAGCACTTCGGGTCGTTACGCTGACCACGCCGTTGACGGCGTTCGCGCCCCAGAGCGTTCCGGCAGGGCCGCTGATCACCTCGATGCGGTCAAGGTCGTCCAGCACCAGATGGTGCTGGTCCCAATCAACCCCGGAGAAGAGCGGCGTATAAAGGCTGCGGCCGTCCATCAGCACGAGCAGCTTGTTGGCCGACTCGAAACCCGCGAAGCCGCGCGCCGTGATCGAGTAATCGAGCGCGTCGATCCGCATCACTTCAAGGTTGGGAGCCAGGCGCAGGGCCTCAGGCAGGGTCTGCGCGCCGACGTTCCTGACCGCGTCGGGGGTGATCACATAGACCGAAGACGCCGCAGTGTTCAGGCCTTCAGGACGCTTGGAGACAGAGGTCACCCGGATCTGGGCAAGTTCATCCAGGCTGAGATTCGACAGCTCGTTCGCTTGTTGCGCCGTGTCCACGACCTCGGCCGCCACAGCAGGCGCCGCGATAAAGAAGGCCGCAACCATGCCGATCGCGGCGGAACGGCCCGCGCCACACGCATCCAACCCCGGAAGCCGCATCCAGCCCTCGTCCCCAAGCCCCCCGGCTTGCGGCTGCGCTTAGCACATCGCTCCGACATGTCGAATCCGGGGCTTTCACCGGTTGGGCAAGGGCGTCGAGCTGGTCGGCGACACCGGCAAGGCCCTGCAGACGATCGTCGATCAGGCGCCGCCTGGGCGCACCTCGATTCCGACGTGTGGCGGACATTCGCAGAACCGACGGGAGCGTTGCGCGCTTGAGGTCTGAAGTGGAGCCGATGCTTGTACGAGTTCTCCAGTTATCACGTGCTGCTTGCCGCGCTGGGGCTCGCCATCATCCTCGCCTATTGGCTCCCAAGGTTCTTCTCCGGGCGCGAACCCGCCGCGTCCGCCTTGCTCATCGGATTAGGCTGGCTGCTGTTCGGCTGGATCCCGGACCTGCCGGAAGCCATCAGCCCCATCGCGACGCCCAAACCGTGGGAAATCGTCAGCGAACTGTGCGTCATCGCCGGGCTGTTCGGCGTGGGTCTGCGGATCGATCGCGTGGGCGATCTGTCCCGTTGGGGGCCGACCGTGCGTCTCCTGGCCTTGGCCATGCCGCTGACCATCCTTGGGATCGCTGCATTGGGTTGGCAGGTCGCCGGCATGACGATCGCCGGCGCGCTGCTGCTCGGATCGGTGCTTTCCCCGACCGACCCGGTGCTGGCGGGTGATGTTCAGGTCGGCCGCCCCACGGAGGGCGGCGAGCATCCCGTGCGTTTCACCCTCACGACCGAGGCGGGTCTCAATGACGGACTGGCCTTCCCGTTCGTGCACCTGAGTTTGGCCGTGGCGGCCGCCGCGAGCCTCACACCTGACCTGTTCGCAACCTGGGCGGTCCGAGACGTGGCTTACCGGATCGTGGTCGGCGCCGCCTGCGGGGCCGGCATAGGCTGGCTCCTTGGGCAGGTGCTGTTCCGATTTCCCCGCGACAACGCCTTGGCGAAGACCGAGGCCGGCGTCTTCGCCCTTGCGGGGGTCTTCGTTGCGTACGGGCTGACGGAGCTGGCGGAAGGGTACGGATTCATCGCCGCCTTTGTCTCGGGCGTGACCCTGCGACGGGTGGAATCCGACCACGCGTTTCACCGTCGGCTGCATGACTTCTCCGAAGCCGTCGAACATGCCCTGACGGCGATCCTGCTGGTTGGGCTCGGCGCCGCCATGCCCGCCCTGATGAGCAACCTTGATCTCGTGAGCGCTCTGATCGGGCTGGCGCTGATCTTCGGCATACGCCCAGTCGTCGGGCTGTTGTCGCTCGCCGGAACGAGGCTGCGGAGGCCTGAGCGCCTCGTGGTGGCCTTCTACGGCGTGCGGGGCGTCGGCTCGGTCTACTACCTGAGCTACGCCGGCAGCCACATGGAGCTGGCCAACGAGGCGCAGCTTTGGGCCATCACCGCCTTTGCGATCCTGGTCTCGACCGTCATCCATGGCTTTTCGGCCGCGTTCGCTGTGGAACGGGCGACCGGCGAGACGCAGAGCGGCTGAGCTCCGTCGGCTTGCAGGACGTCGGGCGAAGCGGCGCTCGCCCGCCGCCCGGTCGGCCAGCCTGCCGTCGTCATGGCCTTGTCATGGCTTCAGCTTAGGCGCAGCGCGCATGGATTGCGCCTTGATGAGCAGACGTATTGTCCGGGCGGTCGGCCTGGCGCTGGCGGCGGCCGTTCTGGCAGGCTGCGGGGAGGCCCAACCTGAGGCCGCAGCTCCCGTCCTCCACTTCTCGATCGTCTCCACGGAGAACGCCCAAACTCAGAGCCAGGAGTGGGGGCCGTTTCTGGCCGACATGGAAAAGGCCACTGGCATTCGGGTGGAGCCGTTCTTCGGCAGCAACTACACCACCGCCATCGAGGCGATGCGCTTCAAGCAGACCGACCTCGGCTGGTTCACCAATCAGTCGGGACTTGAAGCCGTGCGACGAGCCGGCGGCGAGGTCTTCGCGCGCACCACCAAGCCGGATGGCGCGGACGGCTACCAGTCGGTGATCATCGTCCGGAAGGGCTCGGGCCTGACGCTCGACCAGCTCCTGTCCTGCGATCGGCGCTACGACTTCGGGATGGGCGACGCCAAGTCCACCTCCGGCACGCTGGCGCCGCTGACCTACCTGTTCTCGCCCCGGGGCAAGACGCCGACGGAATGTTTCGCGACCGTGCGCTCGGCGAACCACGAGGCCAATCTCTACAGCGTCGGAGCCGGCGTGCTGGACGCCGCCACCAACAACACCAACTCCATCCGTCGCCTGCGCGCGGTGGGCAGCCCCTCGTCCGAACGGACCTTGGCCAACATCGAGATCATCTGGCGCTCGCCGACCATCCCCGAGGACCCGCTGGTCTGGCGAAAGGACCTCGACCCGAAGATGAAGGCCAAGGTGCTGGACTTCCTGCTGACCTACGGCGTGGGCGACACGCCCGAGGCGGCGCGGCAGCGGGCCGTGCTCGCCCGCATCCAAGTTGGCCCGTTCCGCAGGGCGGACGACCGTCACCTTCTGCCCGTTCGCGAAATGGAAGCTACCCAACAGCTGATCGCAGCGCGCAACAGCGGCGACGCCGCCGGCGAGGCGGCGGCGGGCCAGGCCCTGACAGACATCGCCGCCCAGCGTGCGGCGCTGACCGCATCCTCCAACTAGGAGCTTCTGCATGAGCCTGCGCGTCCTGCGCCGATCCGTCGTGGCCGCGGCTGCGCTGGCCGTCCTGCCGCTAGCGCTTCAGGCGGCGGAGGCCCGCAAGCCGCCGCTCGTGATCGCCCACCGCGGCGCTTCGGGGGAGCGTCCGGAGCACACGGCCGCCAGCTACCGCCTGGCCATCGCCCAAGGCGCCGACTTCATCGAGCCGGATCTGGTCGCCACCAAGGACGGCGAGCTGGTGGCGCGCCACGAAAACGAGATCAGCGCCACCACGGACGTCGCCGCCCGCCCCGAGTTCGCCAGCCGCCGGACAACCAAGACCATCGATGGTCGACGCATCGAAGGCTGGTTCACCGAGGACTTCACCTTGGCCGAGCTGCGGACCCTGCGCGCCCGCGAGCGTCTGCCGCAGCTGCGCGCCGGCAATGCGGCGTTCGATGGGCAGGAGCCCCTGCTGACCTTGCGCGAGATCATCGCACTCGCCCGGAACGAGGGACGCAAGGCGGGGCGCCAGGTGGGCGTCTACGCCGAGCTCAAACATCCGAGCTACTTCGCGGGGATCGGCCTGCCGCTGGAGCCGCGCCTAGTCGCAGTTCTGAAAGAGGCGGGGCTGGCGAGCCGATCGGCTCCGTTCATCGTCGAGAGCTTCGAGCCCAGCGCGTTGCGCAACGTGCGGGCGCTGGCGCCGGTGCGGACCGTGTTCCTGATGGCTCCGGCCGGAGCGCCGCCGGACAGCCGACAGACGGGGGACGAGCGCACCTACGCCGATTTCACACGGGCGGGCGCCCTGCGCGAGATCGCCGGCTTCGCAGACGGCATTGGACCGGACAAGCAACTGATCGTGCCGCGCGACGCGGCGGGACGTTCGCAGGCGCCGACGCGCCTGGTGGAGGACGCCCATGCCGCCGGTCTGTTCGTCCACCCCTACACCTTCCGCAGCGAGAACCTGTTCCTCCCCGTGGAGCTGCGGGCCGGCGAATCGGCGAATCCGTCCGCGCCAGGAGACTGGAAGAGCGAGTACCTGACCTTTTTCCGCCTCGGCGTGGATGGGGTGTTCAGCGACTTTCCGGCCGCCGCCGTCAGCGCACGCCGCGATTTTCTCGCGCAGTAGGGGGGCAGCTGGCGCTGTCGCAATAGCGTTGCCGGACCGTCGCATCAGCGTCGCCCGGTCCGCCTATTCCGCCCCCGCCCGCAGAACAGGGCGAGGGGGATAGACATGCAAAGTGGTTCTTGGAGCGGCCGTCGCGCCTGGCTGTGGTGCGGCTCGGCGCTTGCCGTGTTTCTTGCGACCCAGGCCTATGCGGCCGACGTGCCGGCGGCGGCGGACGCCCCGCCCGAGCCGACCGGCGTCGCCGAGGTCGTGGTCACCGCCGTCAACGAGACGCGCTCCACCGTGGCCATGGAAAGCGAACAGATCCAGCGCGTCCTGCCGGGCGCCAGCCCGCTGAAGGCGATCCAGTTCCTGCCGGGCGTGATCTACCGGACTGCGGATCCGTGGGGCAACAACGAGCAGAACCTGTCGCTGTTCGTGCACGGCTTCTCCACCCAACAGCTCGGCTACACGCTCGACGGCGTGCCCCTGGGCGACCAGCAGTACGGCAACTACAACGGCTTGTCGGTGTCGCGCGCGATCAGCAGCGAGAACGTGGCCCGGGTCAGCCTGTCCTCGGGCGCGGGCTCGCTGGGCGTGGCCTCCACCAGCAATCTCGGCGGCGCGATCGAAACCTTCAGCCGCGAGCCGTCGGCGGAGCAGAACCTCAACCTGCGCCAGACGCTCGGCAGCTATGAGGCGAACCGCACCTTCGCCCGCGTGGACACCGGCCAGCTCGCCGGCGGCTGGCGCGGCTACATCTCCTACCTGCACCAGGACCAACAGGCCTGGGACTTCAACGGCCACCAGCGCGGCCACCAGATCAACCTGAAGGTTGTGCGGGACGACTCACACGGAACGCTGACCTTCTATGCCGACTGGCAGCAGAAGGTTGAGCCGAACGAAGACTCCACCGCCTTCGGCAACGCCCAGACGGCGGCGGCGCGGAACTTCACGCCCTACACCCGCCCGTTCATCTATCCGGACATGGCGGCTTGCACGAGCCGTCTGACGGGCGGCCCCGGCACGCCTCCGCCGGCGGAGGGCAACAACTTCTCCAACTGCTTCAGCGCCGCCCAACGCGAGGACATCCTGTCCTACCTGCGTTACGAGTGGCGTCTGGCCGAGAACCTCACCTGGACCAACACGGTCTATTATCACTACAACTACGGCCGCGGGATCGTCGCCGGCCCGGTGAACACCGCCGGCCTGCCGGCCCTGTTCGCCACCTACTATCCGAACCTGGTGGTCGGCTCGGCGACCAGCACCGCGACCCTGACCAATATCGTCAACCTCTTCGGCGGCAGCGGCAACGCCGTGCGCACCACCGAATATCGCATCAACCGCGGCGGGGTGCTGTCCAACCTCGAATGGCAGTTGGGCAGCCATCAAATCGAGGCGGGCGTCTGGTTCGAGCACAACGAGCCGGCGCAGCACCGCGTCTGGTACCCGATGAGCCAGGCGAACAACAACCTCACGCCCTATGACGTGCCGCGGGGGCCCAAGGCGCTGACGCAGTACGCCGCCGAGTTCTACGTCAACGACATCCAGCTCTACATTCAGGACCAGTGGCGCGTCCTGCCGAACCTGCTGCTGCAGGCCGGCGTGAAGTCGAGCCTCCAGGACGCCAACGGCAAGTTCCCGGTCAATCAGCGCAACCTGCCGACGGTGGCGGTGCCGGTGCAGTATCCGACGGGCAGCATCGAATCCAACGAGTGGTTCCTGCCGCAAGCGGGCCTGCTCTGGGACGCCACCGAAAACGAGCAGGTGTTCGTCAACGTCCAGAAGAACATGCGCCAGTTCATTCCGTACGGCGCGGGCAGCGGGTTCTATGGCTTCTCGGCTTGGAGCCTCGGCACCCAGTCGGCTTTCGACCTCTTCAAGGAGACGGTCGATCCGGAAACGTCCTGGACCTATGAAGCCGGCCTGCGTACGCGCCGCAACCTGGCCCTGGGACCCGTCACCGGCCTAGACGGCCAGGTCACCGTCTATCACGTGAATTTCCGCGACCGGCTGCTGAACATCGCGCCGTACAACTTCATCAACCCGGCGCCCGCGATCCTCGCCAACGTCGGCGGCGTGACCACCGATGGCATCGACGTGGCCGGCACGCTGAGCTTCGGCGAGCACCTGCACCTGTACAACGCCGTCTCGTACAACAAGTCGAAGTACGACAGCGACTATCAGAGCGGCACGACCGTGGTGAACGGCGTTTCCACTCCGGTCACCGTCGCCACCAGCGGCAAGCAGGTGCCGCTCACGCCCACCTGGATGAACAAGACGATCCTGCGCTTCGACATGGGCCGTTTCGAAGCCGCCCTGTCCGGCGACTACATCGGCAAGCGTTATGTGACCTATCTGAACGACCTGTCGGTGGACTCCACCTTCACGGTCGATCTGCAGGCGAGCTACCGCTTCGAACTCAGCGACGGTCCAGTGAAGAACCTTCGGCTGAGCGTCAACGTGACCAACCTGACCGACGAGACCGGTGTCTCCACCGCCGCGGTGACGGGCAACTCCGGCGGCTATGCAGCCTTCCCGCTGGCGCCGCGGATGGGCTTCATCACCCTGGAAGCCGACTTCTAAGACCAAACGCCGCCGCGTCCGCAAAGCCGGATGCGGCGGCGCCGTCCCAGGCACGGGGTCAACCCGGTCCCGCCGGCGGCCAAGGCTTGCTCACCTGGCCTTCCAGGTCAGCTCATAGAGCACGCGAAAGCCATCGTCCGCCGCTGGCGCGCCCCGGGAACCGACCGGTCTGAGGGCGAGCTTCGATGCTCTCGAGGAGCGTCAGCTTTTCCTTGTTCCGTCGGGATTGAGCATCACTGTCCGACCGGTCTCGGCCGAAGCGTAGATCGCTTCGATCAGTCTGAGGTCCCGCAGACCCATCTCGCCGGGCGTCTTGATCTGCGTGCCGTCGCGGATCGCGTCGGCGAAGTGATCGAGTTGACGCGCGAACTGGACGGTCGACTCGGCGGGCCCGAACTCGCGCCGGTCCCGGCCCGTCTCAAGCACCATGCGGTTGCCGGAATAGCCGGTCGCCGGATCCATGATCAGCGAACCGGTCGTGCCGCGGGCCTGGACGATGTTGCCGCCTGCGGAGTCGTAGGAGGTGACGAGTTGCGCCACAGCTCCGGACGGGAAGCGCAGTTGCGAGGAAACATGGGCTAGGATCTCCGCAAAGCGCGGGTCGCCGGCCGGTCGGAAGCCGGTGGCGCTGATGCTCTCCGGCATTTCGCGCGCCAGATAGAGCGCCGCCTGCAGACCGTAGATCCCGTAATCCTCCAGCGGACCCCCACCGGCCAAGGCGCGGTTCACCCGCCAGTTCTCGCTCGGGCTCGTCGGGCCCATTCGATAGGATTGCTCCGTCCGCAGAAGCCGGAGTTGGCCGACGGCGTTCTGCGCCATCAGCTCCATGGCTTGCATGTTGTTCGGCTCGAAATGCGAGCGGTAGGCGATCATCAGCTTCCGGTTGGCGCGCCGGCCTGCCGCGATCATGCGCTCGCACTCGGCGCTCGAGAGCGCCATCGGCTTTTCGCACAGCACGTGCTTGCCCGCCGCGAAGGCCCGCTCGGTCCAGTCGGCATGCAGCCCGCTGGGCAGGACGATGTAGACAGCGTCGACCCGGCGGTCCGAAGCGATCTTCGCGAAGTTTTCGTAAGAGTAGCGAGACTCCGGCGGAACCCCGTAGGCGTCGCCCACCTGTCGCAACTTGTCGGGGTTCCCGGAGACGATCGCAGCGACATGCGCCCGCGCGGCCTGGGAGAACCGCGGCATCATCTGGTTGAGCGCATATCCGCCCAAGCCGACGATGGCGAAGCCCACGCTGTCCGCCCGCTTCGGAGTCGGCCGGGCCTGGGGGAGCGCGACGTTGTTCGGCATCGGCCGGCCGGTGGCTTGAGCACTGCCGGGCCGCTGAAGGAGCGCGGCCGCCGCACCCGTAGCCATGACCAAGGACGCCGCCGCCGCTCCCGCACCAGCCTCCATGAATCGCCGCCGTGTGACGTCATGCTCGCTCATCGCGCCTCTCCTGTTCTGGCTCCTGAGGGTATTGTTGGTCAGTACGCACGACGAGTCGATCTTTGTCGGCCCGGTGGGCGGTTAGACGCCTCGGTCGTGCATCTTCAACCTATGCCGCCTGTCAATTGCGAGTAGGCGGACAAGTCGGCTTCCCGGCGGCACACCCGATCCTGGCGCACAACCAACCGGCGCTCGTCCGAGGTGGGGCGAAGCTGCCGCTGCTCGCGCTGATCTTGCGTGGCGCCGACACTCAGTGTCGGGACCACTCAAGACTGTCCGGCGGCTCCTTCGGTTCTCTGCCCACCACCACTAAGCTGGGCGCCTGCTCACCACTTAGAACTGGCTCAGAGCGAGCCGGGACCACTTAAGACTGTCCTCAAGGCCCATGCCCCACCATCAGCACGCGAGGAAGCAGGCGCTCTAGAGGTCAGCCTTGGGTCGGAAGCGGACCTTGGGAATGTCGGCTCGATGCGTTCGGCAGCGCTCGGACCCATGGCGAGGATCCGAGCGATCCGCCCTCAGGACCATCGTGCGCCGGCCGGCTCTGACTCAGGCGTATGATCCACTGCGAGCGCATCGCCGCTCGCAGCTGCGCCTTGTCGCCGTGCAAAGTCTATGAACGCCTTGAATGCGGCGGTCGGGTTGCGCCGGCTCGGGTAATAGAGGCTCAAGGGCGGCAGCGTGGGCGTCCAGTCCTCCAGCACCGAGACGAGGCGGCCCGCATCGATGTCATCGCGTACGTCGGACTCCATCGCCAGCGTAAGACCGACGCACTCCAAGGCTGCGGTGCGGGCGAGGCTCGCTTCGTCAAGGGTAAGGCCTCCGTCCACATCGACATGGATCGACTGCCCATCCTTCTCGAACGGCCAGCGGTAGATCGCGCCGTTGGGAAGCCGGACGCGTAGACAGGTGTGTGCGGCAAGGTCCTGCGGAACTGTCGGGGTTCCGCGCGCCTCGAGATAGCCCGGCGCGCCAACCACCACATTGCGACGAGGGCCGCCCAGAGGCAGGGCGATCATATCGACAGGCACGAGATCTTCGCTGCGCACGCCAAGATCGAAGCCACCCGCAACGATGTCGACTAGCCGGCCCTCCGTGACGATATCGATGTGGACCTGCGGATGCAGGCGCTGGAACGGCAGAACAAGCGAGGAAAAGATCTCACGTGCCGCTGTCGGAAAGGCGTTGATGCGCAGCGTACCCGACGGCGTGGCCTGCTGAGACCGGGCTGCCTCCATCGCCTCATGAATGTCACGGACCGCAGGCGCGACCTGATCGACGAACCGCTGGCCAGCTTCGGTGAGGGACACGCTTCGCGTGGTGCGGTTGAAAAGGCGCACACCGATCGCTCGCTCCAGCTTTCCGACTGCGTTGCTCAGCGCCGTCGTCGAGACGCCGAGCTCAACCGCCGCGGCGCGGAACTTACCACGGCGCGCAACCATGAGAACGGCGTCCAGTTCGGTCAGGCTGTGCTGTGCCATTGTCCTGCGTTCCGTGACAGATCGTCCCGTTTTGTCCCGATTATCCACAACCCTGTCCATGGCTAACTTGGCTGGGAAGCGCACCGTCATTGCGGCAGCGCCCAAGCAGGACAGGGACTATGTCGCTCGCACTTCCATCTCCGATCACCGCGTATGTGGCGGCCAACGCCAAGCTTGATGTTGACGGCATGCTCCAGCCGTTCGCGGAGGACGCCATCCTTCGTGACAACGGCGCGGTATTCAACGGACACGCTGAGATCCGCCGCCTGCTCGAAGAGGCGGTCGTCCCCGCAAGGGCGATCTTCACGCCCGACACCTCGCGCGTGGACGGCGGTCAGATTGTCGTCGAAGGCCCCGCCCATGGCGAGTTCCCGGGCAGCCCGATCCGCTTCACCTACCGCTTCACTCTCGAGGGTGACGCGATCAAAGCCGTGGAGATCACGGGATGAACAGCAAGATCGATCCCGCCGAGTTCGCCGGAAAGCGCGTGCTCATCAGTGGCGGCACCAAGGGTCTGGGCCGCGCCACCGTTGACCGCTTCGTGGCCGGCGGCGCCCGGGTCATCACCTCCGCCCGCGGGCAGCTTGAGCCCATCGACCGCGTCGAGTTCGTCCAAGCGGACCTGACAACGGCCGAAGGGGGCCACACCCTGGCGAAAGCGGCGCTCGATCGCCTAGGGGGCATCGACATTCTCGTGCATGTCCTCGGCGGTTCGACCACTCCGGGCGGCGGCTTCATCGCCTTGACGGACGACTTCTGGCTGTCCGAGCTAAACCTCAATCTCCTTGCGGCGGTCCGCCTGGATCGCCTCCTCCTTCCGCAGATGATCGACCGGCGCTCCGGCGCAGTGGTGCACGTCACCTCCATCCAGTCCGTCTTGCCCCTCCCGGACGCGACCACCGCCTACGCCTCGGCCAAGGCGGCGCTACGAACCTACAGCAAGTCCATTTCCAAGGAGCTTGGGCCCAAGGGCGTGCGGGTCAACACGGTCTCGCCGGGCTGGATTATGACCGAGGGCACAGACGTGTTTCTCAAGCGTCTGCAGGACGCCAACGGCGGCTCTCTCGAGGACGCGCGCAAGCTCGTCCTGGACGGACTCGGCGGCATCGCGATCGGACGCGGCGCCGAACCCTTCGAAGTCGCCGAGGCCATCGCCTTCCTGGCCTCAGACCGAGCCGCCTCGGTCCACGGCGCCGAGCTCGTCGTCGACGGCGGGACAGTCCCAACCGTCTGATCCTGACCTGCGTCCACGCTCCGCCTCAGGTGGTTGAGCGTGGACGAACACCCGACATCGCCGTGGCCACGACGACGGCTGCTTCCAGTCACAACGCGATCTCCGCTTGCCACCCCGAGCGGTAGCTCGGAGCGTCCGCTCTCCGCGCCGGCCGCTAACGTCTGCTTCAGGCGCAAGGCAGCCAGTCCTAGGTTGAACCGGCGGGTAGGGTGGCGGCTCGCGGAGCAGACGCAGGAGGTCAAACGGGCGTCCGGCATTCTTCTTGCAGGGTGGAGTTGCACTGTTTGAGGGTTCTATGAACATCCCACCGAACCACATCATGCCGAGCTCAAACCGATCTCCGTCTGCGCTTGCGGAGATCGCTACTCGCCCCCCGATCAAGCAAACGATCGAATGGCCGAAGTTGCGGCCTGAGGATGCCTTCGTCCCGGCTATCTCCTACCGAGTTGACGGCTCAATCGACACCACCCATGCGAGCAGGCCAAAGCCCGCGCTGAATACGCCGAGCGGGTCCCAGCTGACCTTCCCCTCCCAAGAGGAGGCAGCCCCGAAATGGCAGTGGCCGCTAGGAAGCGTGCTGTTGAGCCAGATCATGGCGCGGAGGCAGGGCGCGAACGACTAGACGTTCCTCGCTGAGCGGAAGTTGCCACCTGCCGACAAGCCGATCTCCGCGCGGCTGCGGTGTAGCCATCGCAAGTACCCGACAGAAAGTATCCGCGGCAGCTCCGGCCTGATGCTGTGCTCGCGGGGCGTAGGAGGCCTGTTCATCGCGAAACGAGTCCAATGTCCGCGCCTAGCGCAAAGCGGCTGTGGCCAGCCTTAACTTGTTTTTGGGCCACTCTTAGGTGGTCCCAATACAGCGTGGCGGCCCGGGAGGGACTCGAACCCCCGACCTTGGCTTTAGGAAAGCCCTGCTCTATCCGGCTGAGCTACCGGGCCACGCGTGGGGCGTGATAGCCTGTGCCCGGCGGACCTGCAAACGCCGCGCGGCGGAGAGGGGCGAGGGATGGGTTGGAGCCGGTACCTGCGCATCCTGTACGTGCAGGTGCTGATCGCTGTTGTTCTGGGCCTGGCGGTAGGCGCGATCTGGCCGGTGTTCGGCGCGTCGCTGAAGCCGCTGGGCGACGCCTTCATCAAGCTGATCAAGATGGCCGTGGCGCCGGTGATCTTCTGCACCGTGGCCGGCGGGATCGCCCGCATGAGCGACATGAAGGCGTTCGGCCGGCTGGGCGCCCGCACCTTGATCTACTTCGAGGTGGTCTCGACCCTGGCGCTGGTGATCGGGCTGGTGGTCGGCCGCACCCTGCAGCCGGGGCGGGGCTTCAACGTCGATCCGGCGAGCCTCGATCCGTCGGTGGGCGCCGGCTATGCCGCCAAGGCGGCGCACGGGGAGGGCCTGGTCGAATACCTGCTGCACCTGATCCCGGACACTTTCGTGGGGGCGTTCGCAGGCGGCAATCTTCTGCAGGTGCTGGTGATCGCCATCCTGACGGGCTTCGCCTGCGCGCGGATGGGCGAGTTCGGCGAGAAGGTCGCCGGGGTGCTGGACGAGCTCTCGCAGCTGTTCTTCGGGATCATCGGCGTGGTCGTGAAGCTCGCGCCGATCGGTGCGTTCGGGGCGATGGCCTTCACCATCGGCCGCTATGGCGTGGAATCGCTGATCAACCTCGGCGCCCTGATCGCCACCTTCTATGTGACCGCGCTGCTGTTCGTGCTGGTGGTCCTGGGCGGGATCGCGGCGGCGGCGGGCTTCTCGATCCTGAAGTTCATCGCCTACATCCGCGAGGAGCTGCTGATCGTCCTGGGGACCTCGTCCTCGGAGTCGGTGCTGCCGCAGATCATGCTGAAGCTGCAGCGGCTGGGGGCCGGCAAGGCGACCACGGGGCTGGTGATCCCGACGGGCTACAGTTTCAACCTCGACGGCACCAACATCTACATGACGCTGGCGACCCTGTTCCTGGCGCAGGCCACGAACACGCCCCTGACGCTCACCCAGGAGCTGACCCTGCTGGGCGTGGCCATGCTGACGTCGAAGGGCGCGAGCGGCGTTACGGGCGCGGGCTTCGTCACCCTGGCCGCGACGCTGGCGGTTATTCCGGACCTGCCCATCGCCGCCCTGGCCCTGCTGGTGGGCGTGGATCGGTTCATGAGCGAGTGCCGGGCGCTGACCAACCTGGTCGGCAACGGCGTGGCCACCCTGGTTCTCGCCCGGTGGGAAGGCGACCTCGACCGCGATCAGCTCAAGCGCGAACTCAACCAGGGCCCCGGCCGGTCCGGCGCAGAGCCGGTGCTGGCCAGCGTCGAAGAGGACTGAGCGTTAGCTACCCATGCCCATGAAGGCCAGCAGGCCGATGGCGGCCAGCACGATCACGGCGATGATGATGGCGAGGGTCCAGCTTTCCGGCCCGCGACGCTGGCTGGAAGGGCTGGAGGTTTCGTCGTTTCGGCGTCCGGCGGCTTCGGCCATGGTCTGCTCCTAGATCTGTCGGAGAGAGAACCCGGCGCGCGCGGAGCCGTTCCGGAAACGAAAACGCCCGGCTCGAAGGCCGGGCGTCTCGATGTTCGTCAGATCGGAAGGCTTAGGCCGCGGCGGCCTTCACCAGCGACTTGTTCAGCAGGCTGATGGCGGCGTCGCGGTCGATCTGCTCGATGGCGGCGACTTCGCGGGCCATGCGGTCCAGCGCCGACTCGTACAGCTGACGCTCGGAATAGGACTGCTCCGGCTGGTTCTCAGCGCGGTGGAGGTCGCGGACCACCTCGGCGATGGAGATCAGGTCGCCCGAGTTGATCTTGGCTTCATATTCCTGGGCGCGGCGCGACCACATGGTGCGCTTCACGCGAGCGCGGCCCTTCAGGGTCGTCAGCGCCTGGGAGACCACGTTGGTCTCGGCCAGCGGCCGCAGGCCGGCGGTCTTGGCCTTGGCGGTCGGCACGCGCAGCGTCATCTTCTCGTGATCGAAGGTGATCACGTAGACTTCCAGTTTGAGACCGGCGACTTCCTGGGTTTCGATCCCCTGCACCTGACCCACGCCATGGGCCGGGTAGACGACGTGATCGCCAACCGAGAAATCGTGACCGCTCTTGCTCATCGGAAACCCTCTCAATATGTCCTGATCCGGCGTGCCGGATCTCTGACGCGAGCAACCGCCAAGCGACAGGGCCACGCTCTCCGCAATGGGGTGCGGCGGCTCGTCGTCTGGCGGAAAATAGACCTCTTAAGACACCTTTGGCCTTATCCCGGCTGTGAAGGCGGGCGGCTGTTCTTGTCGGAAGACGGGCAGGCCAAAGCCTTTATCGCCACGTCAGACATGACGATATCATAAAATTCAGCCGAATGAAAGGCTTGGTCCCGGAGGTCTGCGCCCCGTTGCGAGGCGCGACTGTAGTGGTCAGGAGCCGCGGCCGGGCTTTGGAGAGAAATACTTCTCAAGCTTGCCGCTCTCGCGCTCGTATTGTTCGCGGTCTGCGGGGGGCTCGCCCTTCACCGTGATGTTGGGCCAAACCTTCGAGTACTCGGCGTTCAGCTTCAGCCACTTGCCGTCCGGATCATCTTCAGTGTCCGGCTTGATGGCGTCGACGGGGCACTCCGGTTCACACACGCCGCAGTCGATGCATTCCTCGGGATTGATGGCGAGGAAGTTCTCGCCTTCATAGAAGCAGTCGACGGGGCACACCTCCACGCAGTCCATGAACTTACATTTGATGCACGGATCCATCACGATGTAGGTCATGGCGGCTCAAGTACTCCGGAAAGGCCCCCCTTCGGGCGCGCGCGGGTTTTCACGGTGCGCCCCAAGATTGTCAATGCCGGGCCCGCGGCTGGGGCTGCAGGATTTCTGAAAGCTGCAGCAGCGCTATCGGCCAAGCAGCACTTGCCTGGCGGTGAAGGGCGGCGGCGGCCCGAAGCGGTTCTCCTGAGCGTCGCCGGGGACGGCGCCGATCCAGGCCACCCCAACCAGCTCAGTGAGCGTCGCCAGGCCCGCCGCCATTTCCAGGCCGGTGACCGTCATCAGGGCCAGCATGAGAACCAGAGGACCGAAGATCACCAGGGCGGCCCACCAGCCGGTGCGTCCGAAATCGTGAAGGCGCCGGATCATCATGAGCATCAACGCCATGGCGCCGCCAATGGCCGCTCCGCCGATCTGGCTAAACAGCACGCCCAGGACGATGATCAGCGCGACCATGATCCAGTATTCGCGGCGACCGGCGCGACCCTGAAGATACCACCAGAAGGATCGACGCTTGCGCGCAGGCTCGACGCTCATCCCAAACTCCTAAGCGTGGCGTGAACGTAATGAGAACTTCAGCCGCCGTCCAAGGTCGAGTAGAGCCCCCGCGCCTCCGTCGCCGGACCGCGTCGATCGCCAAACGCTTCCACGGCCACAGCGATCAGCCGCCCTCCCAGAGCGAACACCAGCTGGTCCCCGACCTTGAGAGTGCGTGCCGGCTTGTCGAGGCGCGTTTCTTGCCCCTGGCGAGTCATGCGCACGCGACCTTCCTCGACGAAGCGGGCCGCCATGGAGCGGGTCTTGAAGAAGCGGGCGCGCCAAAGCCAAACGTCGGCGCGGCAGGCATCGGCCTCGCTCATGCGGTCAGCGCCGCGGGCTTGCGTCGACGGGGGCGGCGGCGTCGGGCAGGGGGCGTGATTGCGGCCGCGTCGGGCTGGGCTGTCGGGAGCCCCTGCGCCGGCGGCCTCTGCGCCCGGGTTCTGGGACGCTTCGGAAGTGGAGGCGAAGCGGCTTGCAGAGCCGCCAGCGCGGCGAACGGCGAGTTCGTGCGGACCGCAGGCGCGGCCGCCTTGGCGGGCGCGTTCATGCCGCGCCGGCGCCAGGCCGTAAGTTCACCGGCCTTGGCCCTGTTGGCGGGCGCAAAGCCAAGGCCGCGGAGAATGTCGCGCGCCTCTTCATCGCTCCAGCCGAGCGACTCGCGAGCCTCATCGGTGAACACCACGCCGCCCGACTGCTTGGGCCCTTCGCGAAGGAGCTCGTCGAGCCGCTCCAGTTGGTCGACCGGAATGGCGCGGCCGCGAACGGAGCGCAGGCCGTAGGCGGACAGGGCCCTGGCGTTGGGCGGCGGCTGCGGCAGCAGGCTCATGGCGGCGATCGGCGGGCTCCAGCCCGGCGCTTCGCGGGCCGCGAGCGCCTGGGTCAAGGCGCGGGCTTCCGGCTTGAGCAGGCCCGGCATGTAGATGGAGAAGGCGCCGATGCGGACCCCAAGGCCCCGCAAGGCGCGCCGTTCGACCTGGCTTAAGGCGCGGGTCTCCTCGCGCACCTCGTTGCGGTCCAGCAAGCCGCCGGCCTCGATGAGGCGATAGGCCAGGCCGCGGGCGAGGCCCTTGAGCTTCCCGTCCGCCACGGCCGCTTCGAGCTTGCGCAGAGGCGAGAGCCGGCGAGCCGCTTCGCCGGCGACAAAGGCCTCCAGACGCCGAGCAGCGCGCTGGCGGGCCTGCTCGTGTCCAAGCTCGCCGAACAGGCGGACCCGCGGTGCGAAGGGCTGGCCGCCCGACAGCGCGCCGGCCGCTTCGCCGCGCCAAAGGACGACGCCGTCCGGCGTCAGGGCGAATGCCTCGTCCGCCTCGGCGGCAAGCCGGCCGAGCCGGCGGGAGATCTCTGGCGCAACGGCGTGCGTGGCGGCGGCCCGCAGAGCTTTCTCCTCCAGGACGGAGGCGCCCTGGGCGGGCTCGAACTGCACGCCGGTGAGCTTGCCGACATAGTGGCCTTCGACGGTGACCGCGCCATCGGCGCCGACGCCGGCCAGCATGTCCTCGCGCACCCGCAGGCCGCGCATGAGGGCGCTGGTCCGTCGATCCACGAACCGCGCCATCAGCTTCTCGTGCAGCGTATCGGAGAGCCGGTCCTCGAGCTGGCGCGTCTTGCCCTGCCATCCCGCAGCGTCGTGGAGCCAGTCGGGCCGATTGGCGACATAGGCCAAGGTGCGGACGTTGGAGAGCCGCTGGGCGAGCGCGTCGATCTCGCCGTCGGTCCGGTCGAGGTGCGCGTACTGCTTGGCGATCCAGTCCTCCGGGATGCGGCGCCGGCCGCCTGTCAGGTGGAAGAAGAAGTCCTTCACCAGGCGCACGTGGTCGTCGGTGGCCACCTTGCGGAAGTCCGGCGTCTGGCAGACGTCCCAGAGGCGAAGCAGGGCGCTGCGATCGCGGGCGCGATCGGCGACGTCGGGATCGGCCGCCAGCTGACGCAGGGTGGTCTCGTCCAGGGCTTCGGCGGCAAGCTTCAGCCCTTCGCGATCCGGCGTCTGGGCCAGCGAGCGCAGGAGGTTGGGCAGGTTGGAGAAGTCGAGCTTGTGATTGCGCCACTCGGCGCCGAGCACCGGCTCGAATTGGTGGTTCTCGACAGCCTCGACGAGGTCGGGATCCATCTCCTCGGCCTCGCCGGTGACGCCGAAGGTGCCGTCGCGCTGGAAGCGCCCGGCGCGGCCGCCGATCTGGCCGATCTCCTGCGGGTAGAGCCAGCGGGTGCGCTTGCCGTCGAACTTGCGAAGACCGGCGAAGGCCACATGGTCGACGTCCATGTTGAGGCCCATGCCGATGGCGTCGGTCGCCACCAGGAAGTCGACCTCGCCGGACTGGTAGAGCTCGACCTGCGCGTTGCGGGTGCGCGGGCTGAGCGATCCCATGACCACGGCGGCGCCGCCACGCTGGCGGCGGATCAGCTCGGCGATGGCGTAGACCTGGTCGGCGCTGAACGCGACGATGGCTGAGCGGCGGGGCAGGCGCGTCAGCTTCTTGGAGCCGGCGTAGGTCAGCACCGACAGCCGCTCGCGCGACACGATCTCGGCGTGCGGCAGCAGGCGACGGACCAGCGGCGCCATGGTGGCGGCGCCCAGCAGCATGGTCTCGCGGGTCCCGCGCGCATGCAGCAGGCGCTGGGTGAAGACGTGGCCGCGCTCAGGATCGGCGCAGAGCTGGATCTCGTCGATGGCGACGAACTCCACCTCACGGCTGAGCGGCATGGCTTCGACCGTGCAGACGAAATAGGTGGCCCGCGGCGGGACGATCTTCTCCTCGCCGGTGATCAGAGCGACGGAGCGTGCGCCCCTGAGTTTGACGATGCGGTCGTAGATCTCGCGAGCGAGCAGCCGAAGCGGCAGGCCGATCATGCCGGACGCATGGCCCAGCATGCGTTCGACGGCGAGGTGCGTCTTGCCGGTGTTCGTCGGGCCCAGGACCGCCACGAGACGGGGCGGCGCCGCGCCGGAGGGGCGGTCGCTCATGGGATGAAAATGGGGGCGAGGGCAGAGTCGAACAAGCGCAGCCTAGGGTCACCTGACGAGGAAGCAGGACGTGCCTCGCAACCGGCCAACGCTTTCGAACTCCTACGCAATTACCTGCACAACAGTCAGGACGCCCGATCAGGCCTTACTGTTCCAGAGCGCGTCATTTCACATCCCGCCGCCCTGCGCCTTGATGATGGTGGGCGCGAACCTTCCGCTATAGTGTCGATAGGCCCCGCAACCGGCGGCGCGACCGGAGATCCTCCGCTTCCATGGACCGCAGGCGCAGCATCCTCATTGTCGGCGGCGGGACGGCGGGATGGCTGACGGCGGCCTATCTGGCCAAGTTCCTGGAAGCCTCGGGGCAGGGTGCGCTGACCATCACGGTGCTGGAGTCGCCGGAGATCGGGATCATCGGCGTCGGTGAGGCGACGTTTCCCACCATTCGCACGACCCTGCAGTTCCTGGGGATCGACGAGGCCCGGTTCATCCGCGAGACCTCCGCGACGTTCAAGCAGGGCATCCGCTTCACGGACTGGGCGCGGGCGCCCACTGACGGCCGGCAGAGCCACTTCCTGCACCCCTTCGAAGCGCCGCTGCATCCGGACGGTGCGAGCCTGGTGCCGTACTGGCTGTTGCAGGACGAGCGGGATCGGGCGCCCTTCGCCGAGGCGGTGACCATCCAGGCGCGAGTGGCCGAGGCGCGGCGCGCGCCCAAGCGCCCGCACGAGGACGCGTTCACCGGGCCGCTCAGCTACGCCTACCATTTCGATGCGGCGAAGCTGGCGGCGCTGCTGACCCGGCGCGCGACCTCGCTGGGAGTTCGGCACCTGCAGGATCAAGTCCGCCAGGTGCAGCTGGATGAGCACGGCGCGATTTCGCAGGTTGTCACCGACGCCAACGGTGCGCTGGAGGCCGACCTCTACATCGACTGCACGGGCTTCCGGGCCGAGCTGATTGGACGAGCCCTGAAGGCGCGGTTCAAGCCGGTCAGCCGCTGGCTGTTCACCGACCGGGCGGTCACCGCCAAGGTGCCCTATGCCCAGCCGGACGCGCCTCTCGAGAGCTACACCATCTCCACCGCACATGAAGCCGGCTGGATCTGGGACATCGGCCTGAACGGCATGCGCGGGATCGGTTGCGTCTACTCCAGCCGCCACATGAGCGACGAGCGTGCGGAAGGGGTGCTGCGCAGCTATCTGGGCCCGGACGCAGAGCCTGTGACGCGGCGCATCGCGTTCGAGGCGGGCTATCGCGAGCGGCAGTGGATCAAGAACTGCGTCGCTGTCGGACTGTCCGCCGGGTTCCTGGAGCCTCTCGAGTCCACCGGCGTGGTGCTGATCGAGGCGGCCGCGGCGATGATCGCCGAGTTCTTCCCTCACAACGGCCCGATCGACGCGCCAGCTGCGCGGTTCAACGAACTGATGACGGCCCGCTACGACAACATCATCAACTTCCTGAAGCTGCACTACTGCCTGAGCCAGCGACCTGAACCCTTCTGGCTCGACAACCGCGACCCGGCGTCGATCCCCGAGCGCCTGGCGCAGCTTTTGGAGCAGTGGCGCTATCGGCCGCCCAGCCGGTTCGACTTCAACCTGGATGTCGAGACGTTCGCCTTCTTCAACTACCAGTACATTCTCTACGGGATGGGGTTCAGGACCGACCTGACGCCAGGGCGGAACGACTTCCCGAATGTCGGCGCTGCGGAGAAGGTGTTCGCCAGGATCCGCGCCTACGGCGAGCGGGCCAGCCAAGACCTGCCGGGCCATCGTGAGCTGATCGAGCAGATCAACGCAGAAGCGCCGCTGCCAGCCTGACAAAAGAAACCCCCGCCTGCAGGCGCAAGCGGGGGCTCTTCGAGGCGCGGGAGGGAAGGGAGAACCCGCGCCAGGGAGGGAAGCGTCAGGCCGCCTTGGCGAGCGGACTGTCCAGGGCGTCCAGCTCGCCGGTTTCCCGAGCCTTCTTGCCGTAGACCAGCTCGAACAGAGGGCTCGCCATCACGGTGGTGACGATGGCCATCAGCACCAGCATGGAGAACAGGGTCGGACCGATGATGCCCTTCTGCAGGCCGATGTTGATGATGATCAGCTCCATCAGGCCGCGGGAGTTCATCAAGGCGCCGATGCCCAGGGCCGTGCGGTTGTCCTCGCCGGAGAAGCGAGCGGCGACGTAGCAGGCCACGCCCTTGGCGACGATGGAGGCCAGCAGCACGCCCAACGCGATCAGCAGGAGCTGGGGCGAGTTCACCATGTCCATGCGGGTGTTCAGGCCCGAGTAGGTGAAGAACATGGGCAGCAGCAGGACGACAGCCATCGGCTCGACCTTGCGCTTCAGCTCCTCGACGAACAGGCCCCGGGGCATGAACACGCCCAGGATGAAGCCGCCGAAGATGGCGTGGATGCCCACCGCGTCCATGATGAAGGCCGAGAGGCAGAAGAGCATCAGGGTGACGCCCATCACCGTCAGGCTCATCTCGCCTTCACGCTCGACGATGCGGCCAAGCGGCGCCAGCAGCCGCTTGCCGAACAGCGACAGGAACAGGACGTAGGTCAGGCCGCCGCCGATCGCGAGCACGGCCACGCCGGGGCCTGCGCCAAACGTCGCCAGCACGATGGCCAGGACGCACCAGGAGCAGGCGTCGTCGAACGCGCCGGCCGTCAGGGACAAGGTTCCGAGCGAGGTCTTCGCCAGGCCGCGCTCGTTGATGATCCGCGCCAGCATGGGGAAGGCGGTCAGGGCGATGCAGGCGCCCATGAACAGGGTCGCGTTCGCCTGGGAGATGCCGTCGGCGAACAGGCCCGGCACCTTCAGCAGCCACGGGGTGATCAGCACCGCGATGAGAAAGGGGGCGATGATGCCGGACAGCGATACGCTCATGGCGCTCTTGGCCTTGGAGCGAAAGTGGCCGGCGGCGAAGCTGGTGCCGACCATGAACATGTAGAGGCCGACGCCGAGCTGGGCGCCGACGTAGAGCACATTCTTGGTTTCCTTGGGGAACAGCGCGCCCTGCATCTCGGGCAGCAGCAGGCCGAACAGCGAGGGGCCGAGCACCACGCCGGCGATCATCTCGCCCACCACCTGAGGCTGGGCGAGGAACTTCTTGCCGAGCCAGCCGACCACGCGGCAGGCCAGCAGGATCACCGCCAGCTGCATGAAGAAGTGCACGCTGAAGTCGGTGGGCGTGTAGCTGTGCGGCGACGTGGGCGTCGGCGGCCCGTGCGGCGACAGGATGTTTGCGGCTTCGTGAGCGGCCGCTTGCAGCAGTTCCAACAAGTCTTTCCCTCCCCCTGTCCTCGGCGGCTTAGCCGGGCGGTGCGTGAACGCAGCGCAGGAGGGGCAGACTCCGCAAAACGGCGCAACGCCAAAGTGAAGGTGAGCAGAAGATTGTTTTTGCTGCGCTATTCTTTGTTGCTGCGCGGCCACAAGGTAGTAACGTACCTACATCGCGAGGAGCGCGCCCATGAAGGTGATGAGCAGCCGTGAGTTCAATCAGGACGTCAGTCAGGCCAAGCGCGCGGCGCGCGTGGAGCCGGTGTTCGTCACCGACCGTGGCAAGCCCACTCATGTGCTGATGAGCGTGGAAGCCTACCGGAAGCTCACCGGCCGCAACGAGAGCATCGTCGATCTGCTGGCGCTGCCGGCGGGGCCTGAACTGGATCCCGCCGCCCTGAGCGCGGGCGGCGCCTTCGACCGCGAGCCCGGCGAGCTCTGATGTTTCTGCTCGACACCGAAGTTGCTCTGGAGCTGAGGAAGGCGAAGGCTGGCCGCACGGACGCTGGCCTTTCCGCGTGGGCGGCGAGCGTGCCGCGGCAGAACCTTTTCCTCTCGGCCCTCAGTCTCCTGGAGATCGAGACGGCCACGGCACGGCTGGAGCGGCGGGACAAGGTGGGCGGACAGGCAATGCGGACCTGGATCTCCGACCAGCTTCTGCCGGCGTTCGACGGGCGGGTGCTGCCCATAGACGTCGCCGTCGTTCGCCGCCGTGCGCAGTTGCCCTACGCCGATCCGCGGGACGCCCTGCTCGCAGCGACGGCGGTGGAGCACAGCCTGACCCTCGCCACGCGCAACGTGGCGGCCTTCAAGGCTGGACGGGTGAAGCTCTTCAATCCTTGGGGCTACCGACCCGACGCGGCGGAGGACGAGGGCGATTGGGGGCAACTCGCCAAGAGCGGACCGCTCTGGCTGAAGAACCTTTTCGTGCGCTCCTAGGCGCGCCCGCGCAGCCGAAAGCCCAAGGGAAGCAGTTCCTCGATCGTGTGGCTTTCCTGCGCCCCGTCAGCCGAGAGGCTGACGATCTCGCAGCCGTCCTGCGCGAACTCGAGGATCTTCTGTCGGCAGCCGCCGCACGGCCAGATGAAGCCTGGCAGGGATGATGCCAGCCACACCCGCGCGATGCGGTTCTGCCCGCCCGTCACCAGGGCCGAGATGGCGCTGGCTTCCGCGCACACGCCTTCAGGATAGGCGCTGTTCTCGACGTTGACGCCGAAGTGGAGCGCGCCGGCCGGGTCTTCCACGGCCGCCGCCACGTGCACGCCCGAGTGCGGCGCATGGCTGTTTGCCAGCAGGGATCGCAGCTGCTCGCCCACGGCCGGCGCGGAGATCGCGTTCATGGAATGAAGATGTCCCGCGGGTGAAAGGGACGATGCACTGTAGGGGCCCGGCGCGTGCCGTCCAGCCTTCAGTGCAAACTGCGCCGGCCGAAGTGAACTGGAGTGAGGCGCCAGGCTCCGACTGCTAGAGCGACCCATGTCCGACAACACTGCTTTCAGCTGCGCGCCGAGGTGGTGGTGACGATCCTTGGGGCCTGCCTGATCCGGCGCCGAGCAGGGCGCCTGTGTCCGTCTGTCGCATAACGATGGGCGTCCACTGACCCCACGTACCACTCAGGCGAGTGAGCGCCCAAGGCTCCGCTCAGCCACAAAAGGGCCGTCTCTTCCGGCTCTTAGGAGTGTCCGCATCCCTGAAGCCGGCGACAAAGTCCGGCGCGGAGCGGCTCAATCGAGAATGGTGGGACATTGATGAACAGCGAGCGCCTGCGCGTTTCCGAAAAGCTGAAGGGGCGTATCGCCCAGGCCTCCGCCCTGGCGCTGGTGGTCGCAGGGACGGCCGCCATCGCAGCCCCCGTCGTGCACCGGGCGAACCTGACGGCCGCACGGACGGACGTCTTCGCAGTGGTTCAGCAGGCCGCGGGCCTCGCCGCCGAGTTCCCGACGCCGCAGGCGGAGCGCCTGGTGTGGGAAGGCGTCGATATCGATGGCGACGGCCAAGCCGACTTCGCCAATCCAACCGGCCAGGATACGCGCAAGGTTGACGCTTACGGTTTCGGAGAGTTCGGCGCCTCGCGCGACGGCGGGTCGCGCCGGCACGAGGGCGTCGATTTCATCGCCGACGCCGGCCAGAAGATTGTCTCGCCGATCTCCGGCTATGTGACGAAGATCGGCTACGCCTATGCGGGCGACTCGAACCTGAAGTTCGTCGAGATCACCAACCCTGCGCTGCACTACGCGGCGCGCGTCTTCTACATCGACCCAACGGTGGTGGTGGGGCAGACGGTGGCCCTGGGCCACGCCATCGGTACGCACCGCACCCTCGAAACCAAGTACCCGGGCGGCATGACCGACCACGTTCACCTGGAGATCATCGACAAGCGCGGCCGGCGCATCGACGCCACGCAAGTGATCGAAGCTCGGTACGAAGTGGTGGGCCGGGCGCGCGGCTAGGCTGCTCGAACTCCTAAGGTCCTGAAGCAAACGCCCGCGCGCCGCGCGGGCGTTTTCGCGTGCGGAGCGAGGATGAGTGGGAAAAGTAGAACGCGGCCAAAACGAATCGGGACCGAATCGGTGACTCGGCCGAATTCGATGTTTGTTCTACGCTAGATATGGTGGGCTGACTCGCAGCGAGCCACAACGAGCTCGGCTATGCGGCGCCTGAGATGACGCAGATGGCCGCCTTGCCTTGACGTGCAGGGAGTCATTCCTCTATATCGCCCGCTCCCAGCGCGGACCCCTGGTTCAGCGCGTTTCTTTATTTCTACGCGAAGGTTCTTTCGCCATGTCGCGCCGCTGCGAACTCACGGGTGTCGGCCCGCTGGTCGGCCACAATGTGAGCCACTCGAACATCAAGACGAAGCGTCGCTTCCTGCCGGCGCTGACGCCCGTCACCCTGCAGTCCGAAGCTCTCGGCCAATCCTTCAAGCTGCGCGTCCGCAACGCGGCGCTGCGCACGCTGGACTTCAAGGGCGGCCTCGACGCTTTCCTGCTGAAGGCCCGCGACGAGGAGCTGTCCCCGCGCGCCCTGAAGATCAAGCGCCAAGTGAAGGCCAAGCTCTCCGAGCAAGCGGCCGCGTAAGGCGTCTCGACAGTCTGTCGTTCCTGAGAAGGGCCGCTCTTCGAGCGGCCCTTTTCTTTTGCGCCTCAGGGACGCGGCGCGGGCGGGGTCCAGTCGAAGGCCAGCAAAAGGGTGCGCTGGGCATCGGAGAAGTTGTCGTCAGACAGGATGTAGAAGCGCAGGCGACCATCTGGCTGCGGGACCGCGGCGATGGCTTCGAAGTTGTCCATGGAGAGCGGCGGGCCGAGCCTCACCTCGTCCACGATCCGACCATCCTGAGAGACCACCCGGATGATGCTTCGGGTCACGTGCAGGAGCTCCCAGCCGCGAAGCAGGTGAGCCACCGCGCCGCCCGGCAGGGCGTCCATGGCCACCAGGCGGAAGTCTTCCGACAGCTGCACCGTCCGATGAGACGCGCAGGAGGTCGAGAGGCGACACAGCCAGGTGCGGCCGGTGTTCTCCTCGCCCACAAGGTAGGCGTCTGCGCCGGCCTGAGGGTACGGCGCCAGCGATTCCATCCCACCATTGAGCTCGAACTCGACGTCCGGCATCGGCGCGCTGCGAGGCGGTCCGCCATCGCCCGGGTAAAGCAGGATGCGGTGGTTCTGCTCGAAGCTGATCAGCCGATCGCCGTTTGCGAATTCGACGATCCCTTCGGCGTCACGCTCGCGATCGCCGAGGGCGAAGAGCTGGCGACCTTGGCCGTCCTTGAGCTCGCGCAGCACGGTTGCGGTGAGGCCGACGAGACGCCCGGCTTGGTCGAGCACCAGCCGGCCTTCCAGCTGATCGCCCTGGTCGCCTTGTGCGATGAAGCGGCCGTCCGGCCATGCCTTCAGGTCCGACAGCCCGTGCAGGCGTGAGGTTTGATCTGAGCTGAGTTTCAAGCCGCCCGCATAGGTGAAGCGCCCCACGCCGGTCTGCGAGGGCACAAGCGGGTTGAGGGGCACGGGCGTCGCCTGGACCTCGATAGCGGGTCCGTAAGCTACGGGCGCTGGCGGCAGGCGGGCGGTGTCCTGGGCGCACCCAGCCAGCAGCAGAAGGGCTGCAAGCGCGCCGAGGGACCTCACGCCACCGACCTGCGGACTTCCTTGAAGGTGGAGCGGCGAACCCCTGGCTGGGGCCCTTGTGTGCTGGGCGGCGGCTGCAGCAGGCCCGCGCCGCCACGCGCGACCTGCTTGGGCTCTTCGTCGAACAGGCCGGCCAGCTGGTCGACGATCGCGCCGGCGAGCTGCTCCACGTCGACGATGGTCACGGCGCGGCGGTAGTAGCGGGTCACGTCGTGGCCGATGCCGATCGCGATCAGCTGCACCGGGCTCTTGCCCTCGATCTCGGCGATCACCTCGCGCAGGTGCCGTTCGAGATAGTGGCCCGAGTTCACCGACAGGGTGGAGTCATCCACCGGCGCGCCGTCGGAGATGACCATCAGGATGCGGCGCGCCTCCGGCCGGCCGATCAGCCGCTGGTGCGCCCACAGCAGGGCCTCGCCGTCGATGTTCTCCTTCAGCAGGCCCTCGCGCATCATCAGGCCGAGGTTGCGTCGCGCGCGACGCCAAGGGGCGTCGGCCGCCTTGTAGATGATGTGGCGCAGGTCGTTCAGCCGGCCCGGCTGCGCGGGCTTGCCGGCCTTCAGCCAGTCCTCGCGTGAGGTTCCCCCTTTCCAGGCTCGGGTGGTGAACCCGAGGATCTCCGTCTTCACGCCGCAGCGCTCCAGCGTCCGCGCCAGGATGTCGGCGCAGACCGCAGCCACCATGATCGGTCGGCCGCGCATGGAGCCGGAGTTGTCGATTAGGATGGTGACCACCGTGTCGCGGAAGTCGGTGTCCTTCTCTTCCTTGAAGGAAAGAGGCGCCGTGGGATCGATGATGACGCGGGTCAGGCGCGCCACGTCCAGCATCCCTTCCTCGAGGTCGAAGCTCCAGGCCCGGTTCTGCTGCGCCAGCAGCTTGCGTTGCAGCCGGTTGGCCAGTCGGGAGACCACGTTGGAAAGGCTGGCGAGTTGCTGATCGAGATAAGCGCGCAGGCGCGTCAGCTCCTCGCCGTCGCAGAGTTCCTCGGCCGCAACCACCTCGTCGTGGGCGGTGGTGAACACCTGATAGGTGATCGGCTTGCCCTCGCCCTTGAAGTCCGGTCGGGCCGGCTGGTCGCCTTCGCCCATCTCGGGCGGCTCTTCGGCGTCTTGGGCGTCCGGATCGGCCTCGGCCTGCATGAGCTGGGCTTCGGTTTCCTGGCTCTCCTGGGTAACCGTTTCGCTGTCGTCACCTGCGGCCGACTGAGGCGACTGGCCCTCGCCGTCGCCGTCGTCGTTTTCCTCGCTGGCTTCGGGCTCGCCCTCTTCGCCGGACTCCTCCTCGGCTTCGCTCTGGTCAGGCGAGTCGAGCGGGTCGTCGCTCATGGACAGGTCGCGCAGGATCGCCCGGCTGATCTTGGCGAAGGCCGCCTGATCGTCCACGGCCGCAAGAAGCCGATCCAGATCCTGCCCGGCCTTGTCCTCGATGCCGGCCCGGAACAAGTCCATCAGCGGCTTGGCCGCCGCCGGCGGCGGCTCGCCCGTCAGCCGTTCCCGAACCAGCAGCGACAGGATGTCGGCCATGGGCGGGTTGGCGAAGGCCTCGGCCTCGTTGAACGCCCGCTTGGCCCAGGCCTGGTCCATGACCGCCTTGAGGTTCTCGCGCACACCGCCCAGGGCGTTGGCCCCGATGGCTTCGATCCGGGCCTGCTCGATGGCGTCATAGGCCGGCGCGCCGACCGGAGAAGAGGGACGGCTGCGGGCGTGGGCGCCGGGATCGTGGTGGGCCAGCCGCAGGGCCATCTGATCGGCGAGCCCGCGCAGACGCGCCGCCTCGCTGGGCGTCAGGTCGCGGGGCGGGTGGGGCAGAACCGCGCGATTGCCGGAAAGCTGCGGGCCTTCTCCGGAGAAGACGATCTCCAGATCCGGCGTTTCGGCCAAGGAGCGCGCGGCGTGAGCGAGGGCGCGCTTGAACGGCTCGACGGGGCTTTCAGGAGTCTTGGCCATGTTCTGAGCCCTTCTAGATCAGGGCTCGGTGCGCGCGAAACAAGGAAGTGGGCGCGCGCATCCACCAGCTCCCGCGCAACCTAACAAATGCAACCTATCACGAACTCGTGCGCTGAAGCTTGGTCGGGGTCCAAATCCGGAGGAAACATGCGTCTCGCCACTCTCATCGTCGCCGCCTGCGCGGCCGTCAGCCTGACCGCCTGCAACAGCCAAGCCGACAACGCCGCTGAAGCGAAGGCCGACAACCTGGAAGCCCAGGCCGCCGCCACGCCGAACGAGTCCCAGGAAACTGCCCTGAACAAGCAGGCCGACCAGATCGAACAGCAAGCCGGCAACGCCGACGGCGGCGCGACCACCAGCAACACGCCGACCACGCACTAAGCCGCGTGGCTTCAGGGCGGGGCCGCCCTGCACGGCAGGCTCCGCCGACCGGCTCAGGCGACCGGGATCTCGCCTTCGTCGCCGCCGTCCCAGTAGTGGATGCGTTCGGCGCGGACCTTGATCATGACCACGCCGGGCGTGTCCGGGCCGTTCTCGAACCAGCGATCCAGATCCTTGGTCCAGTGTTCCTGGAACTGCGCCTTGTCGCGGATGAGCTCGGCTCGCCCTTCGATCGTGATGAACAGTGGCGGCTTGCCCAGCAGCCCTTTCGAGCCCTGCAAGGACATGCCGACCTGCGGATCACGGGCGATGTCGCCGGCCACGCGCGAGTCGTCCCAGGCGAAGAAGTAGCTGTCGCCCTCGTACTCCACCTCGCCGTTGTTGCTCATCGGGCGCCCCGCCAGGGCGCCGCCCTCCGTCCGCGTGAAGACGGTGGTGAAGTCGATGTCGCGCATCTTCTGCGACAGGTCTTGGAGCGTCATGTCAGCCACGCTTAGGCCTCCATTTTATCTCTCGGTTGCAAGAGAGAACGCGGCCGGGCGGGATTGGTTGGCGAGGAACACGATCCTGAGGCGTCCGGGCTGCGCAGATAGAACCTGAAGTAGTCGAGGAACGCGGCCGTGCAGACCTGCGTTTCTGAAGCAAGATGCGGCGACCGTCGCCGCGAGAATAAGAGACGAACAATGCTCAAGTGGGCTCTGATCTTTGCGGTGGTCGCCCTGATCGCCGCCGCCCTCGGCTTCGGCGGCATCGCCGGCGCAGCCGCCGGCATCGCCAAGTTCCTGTTCTTCATCTTCGTGGTGGGCTTCATCGTCTTCGCGGTGCTCGGCTTCATGGCCGGCCGGAAGATCACAGGCAGATAGCGGGACATCCGCACACCTGAGGAAAGCCGTCCGCGAGGGCGGCTTTTCTTTTGCCTGCAACCTGCCGAAGAAGGCTCATGGCCGCCGCCCCGCCGTTCATCGTGACCGCCGCCCTGGAGGACAGCGCCTTCGATTGGTTCGACGACCTTCGGCGCGCCCACTTCCCGCCCGAGCGCAACAAGGTGCCCGCGCACCTGACGCTGTTCCACCAGCTTCCCGGCGAGCACGAAGCGCAGGTGGCAGAGACGCTGAAAGCCGCGTGCCAGGCCGCAGCCGGGCCGATGGCGATGACCGTCCGCGGGCCATGGTCGCTGGGACGCGGCGTGGCGTTTCGGCTGGCGTCGCCAGACGTCGAAAGCCTGCGGGGGCGCTTGGCGCAGGCGTTCGAGCCGTGGCTGACGGCGCAGGACAAGGCGCCGTTCCGGCCGCACATCACCGTCCAGAACAAGGTCGAACCGGATCAGGCCAAGGCGCTGCTGGAAGCGCTGCAGCATGACTTCCAGCCGTTCGAGATCGAGGCCGTGGGACTGCTGGTGTGGCGCTATCTGGGCGGGCCGTGGGAGCCGGTGGCGCGCCTGCCGTTCGGGGAGACACGATGATCCAGTCCAGTCGCATCAAGGTGCTGAACGATGCGCCGGAACGGGCGGACGGCGCCTATGTCCTCTACTGGATGCAGCAGTCGCAGCGCGCTGAGTTCAACCCTGCGCTGGAGTTGGCGATCGAGGAGGCCAACCGCCTGGGGCTGCCGACCGTCGTAGGCTTTGGCGTCACAGCCTACCCGGAGGCGAACGCCCGGCACTACGACTTCATGCTGCGAGGTCTGGCCGAGGTGCAGGCGCGGCTGGTGGAGCGAGGCGTGGCGTTCGTCATCCGCCGCAAAGCGCCCAACGAGCTGGCGCTGGAGCTGTCGCGGCAGGCGGCTCTGGTGGTCTGCGATCGCGGCTACCTCAAGCCGCAGCGCGCCTGGCGCGAGGCATTGGCCAAGACCATCGACCGGCGGCTGATCCAGGTGGAAGGCGACGTTGTGGTGCCGGTGGAGACCGCGTCGCCCAAGCACGAGTTTGCGGCGCGGACGATCCGTCCGAAGATCCAGCGGCTGCGTGAAGACTACTTGGTGGATCTGCCGGCCACGCCCGTCTCAGTGCGGGCGGACCAGCTGAACCTGGCCAGCAACGTGGATCTGTCGGACATCGCCGCCGTGCTGGTCGAGCTGAAGCTCGATATGTCCGTCGGGCCGGTGAAGCGCTTCGTGGCGGGGCAGGCTGCGGCGCGCGAGCGCCTGGCGCAATTCTTGGAGGACGGGCTTGGCCGCTACAGCGCCGAGCGCGGCATTCCAGAGGCGGCAGCTGGCTCGCACATGAGCCCCTATCTGCACTTTGGGCAGATTTCGCCAGTGGAGCTGGCGCTGGCGGCGCGGGAGGCGAAGCCAGGCTCGGAGGATCTGGCGAGCTATCTCGAGGAGCTCATCGTCCGGCGGGAGCTGGCCATGAACCACGTGTTCTACGAGCCGGCCTACGACGATTATCGGACTCTGCCCGAGTGGGCCCGCAAGACCCTCGTGGCGCATGCGGCCGATCCGCGTCCGCACCTTTACACCCGCGAGCAGTTCGAGGCCTGCGAGACCCACGACCGATACTGGAACGCCGCGATGCGCGAGATGCGCGAGACCGGCTACATGCACAATCACATGCGGATGTACTGGGGAAAGAAGATCCTCCAGTGGTCGCGCACCCCGGAAGAAGCCTGGGACGTCCTGCTGCGGATCAACAACCGCTGGTTCCTGGATGGCCGTGACGCCAACAGCTTCATGAACGTCGGCTGGATCTTCGGCCTGCACGACCGTCCATGGGGACCGCAGCCGGTGTTCGGCACGGTCCGGTCCATGGGGCCGAACACCTTCAAGAAGTTCAACGCCGAAGCCTATGTGGCCGCGGTGGACCGCCTCGTTGAAGCGGAGCGGCCTTAAGCCACCCGCACCCGGGCCGTGCTTTCCGGCAGGTCCTGTCCAAAAGCGCGCTGGAAGAACTCGGCGACGGTGCCGCGCTCCAGCTCGTCGCACTTGTTCAGGAAGGTCATGCGGAAGGCGAGGGCCACGTCGCCGCCGAAGATCTCGGCGTTCTGGGCCCAGGTGATCACCGTCCGCGGGCTCATGACGGTGGAGATGTCCCCGTTCATGAACGCGTTGCGGGTCATGTCCGCCACCCGGACCATGGCGTTAATGGTCCGGCGGCCCTCGGCGTTGTTGTAGCTGGGAGTTTTCGCCAGGACGATCTCGGCTTCCACGTCGTGGGCCAGGTAGTTCAGCGTGGTGACGATCGACCAACGGTCCATCTGGCCTTGGTTGATCTGCTGGGTGCCGTGATAGAGGCCGGTGGTGTCGCCCAGGCCAATGGTGTTGGTCGTGGCGAACAAGCGGAAATAGGGGTTCGGCCGGATCACGCGGTTCTGGTCGAGCAAGGTCAGCTTGCCCTGCGCTTCCAGCACGCGCTGGATCACGAACATCACGTCCGGGCGGCCGGCGTCGTATTCGTCGAACACGAGGGCGATCGGCCGCTGGATGGTCCAGGGCAGGATGCCTTCGCGGAATTCGGTGACCTGCTTGCCGTCCTTCAGGACGATGGCGTCCTTGCCGACGAGGTCGATGCGGCTGACGTGGCTGTCTAGGTTCACCCGGATGAGCGGCCAGTTCAGGCGGGCGGCCACCTGCTCGATGTGGGTCGACTTGCCGGTGCCGTGATAGCCCTGAACCATCACCCGCCGGTCATAGGCGAAGCCAGCGAGAATGGCGCGGGTGGTCTCGGGATCGAACTTGTAGGCCGGGTCAGCTTCCGGAACGTGCGCATCGCGCTCGCGGAAGGCCGGGACCTGCAGGTCGAAATCCACCCCGAAGGTCTCGCGTGCGTTGACCTTGTGGTCCGGAACCAGGGTGACGAGCTTGTCTTCGGTGGTGTCTTGGATGGCCATGGCGAGGTTCGATTACAGGCTTGGGACAGCGGACGCAAACGGGGCCTGACCCGAGACGTTCCGTATGAGCGAGGAGGTGAGCGACGCCGTCAGGGACGCGCGCCGGCTGGGCCTCCCATATAGGAACGCAGCCGCCGATCCGGAGCGGCGCCTTACTCTTCGCCGAGCTGCTGGCGCAGGGGCCACAAGGCCAGGAAGCTCACCAGAGCGGCCCCGCCGAGGTAGATTCCTACCGGCACCAGCCCGCCTCGATCGGCGAGCGCCTGGGCGATCATGGGCGCCAGGCCGCCGCCCAGGATGCCGCCGATGTTGAAGGCCATGGACGCGCCCGTGTAGCGCACCCGCGCCGGGAAAAGGTCGGGCAGGAAGGCGCCCAATGGGCCGTACACGAAGCCCATGAAGAACAGGGTCAGCGAGAGGAAGGCGGCTACGAGCAGCAGGGAGCCCGCGCCCATCATCAGCGGCAGAAGCACGCCGGCCGCGACGACCATCAGGCAGCCGGCCATCAACACTCGCCGGGGGCTTGAAGCGTCGGCCCAGTAGCCCGCGGCGATGATGCCGGCGGCCATGAACAGGATTGCCCCAAGCTCCACGCCCAGGAAGATCTCGCGCGGGTAGCCGAGGGTGCCGACGCCGTAGCCGATGGCGAAGGCGGTGGCGATGTAGAAGGTGGCGAAGCAGGCCACCACGGCGAAGGTGCCGCCCAGGGTGCGCAGCGGAAAGCGGGTCAGAACCTCGCCCAGCGGCACCTTGGCCGGCGGCGCATGCTCGAGGGCGGCTTTGAACGCCGGGGTCTCCGTGAGCTTCAGACGCACCCACAGGCCCAAGCCCACAAGGATGGCGCTGAGCAGGAACGGCAGGCGCCAACCCCAGTCGCGGAACTGGTCGGGGGTCAGGAACAGGCCCAGGATCAGGAACAGGCCGTTGGCGGCGATGAAGCCCACCGGCGCCCCCAGCTGCGGGAACATGCCGAAGCGGGCGCGATAGCCGGGCGGAGCGTTTTCCACCGCCAGCAGCGCCGCGCCGCCCCACTCTCCGCCAAGCCCAAAGCCCTGGCCGAAACGCATGAGGCAGAGCAGGGCCGGCGCCAGCCAGCCGACCATGGCGTAGGTGGGCAGGAAGGCGATGAGCAGGGTCGAGCCGCCCATCGTCATCAGTGAGGCCACAAGCGTCGACTTGCGGCCGATCCGGTCGCCGAAGTGGCCGAAGAAGGCGGCGCCCAGCGGCCGCGCGAAGAAGGCGACGGCGAAAGTCGCGTAGCTGCTGAGCAGCTGGGCCGACGCCGAAGCCTTGGGGAAGAACAGCGGGCCGAACACCAGCGATGCGGCCGTCGCATAGATGTAGAAGTCGTAGAATTCGACGGCGGTCCCCACGAGGCTCGCCGTCAGCACGCGGCGGCTCGAAGGCCCGCCCGCGCTTGCACGCTGGTCCATAGCTTGTTCCGTTTCCCCCCGCCCTTTCAGCTTGGCTAGGCGCGGAGGTGACCCGACGTCAAGTCAGGTGCGGATCAGGCGAAGGGCCGAGGCTCCTCAGGCAGGCGGCGCGCGCCTTCATCCGGGTCGGCGTCGTCCAAGGCCGCCTCGTCGATGGAAAGGGCCTCGTCGTCGGGCAAGGCTGGCGCGTCGGCGGGCGTCAGCCCGAACCGCGCCGCCACGTCGGGGGCGAACCGCAGGAGGTCCGAGCGCAGCTTCAGCAGCGCCAGGTCCTTGGACTTGCTTTCGAGCATGACGTCGAACTCCAACCCATCGGCGTCGCGCATGAAACGGGCGAACTCGAAGGGGTTGGTGAAGTCCGAATGGTTGGTGATCACGGGCGGGGCGAGGGTGGTCGTCTTCTTCTTGGTCTTCTTGTCCTGGCGGACGAGCTCGCGCATTTCCATGCGCGGGGTGGAGAAGTGGATTTTCGGCCTCTGCCCTTCGGGCCAGGTCGCCAGGATGCGCTTCAGGGCGTCGACCATGTCGAGCCCTTCCGGGTTCAGGCACCAGCAGTGCTGATAGTCGAACACGCACCGCACCCCGGTCTGCTCGTGCACCCACAGGACGTCGGCGGCGGAGAACCGGATGTCGTCGTTTTCCAGCACCAGCCGGCGGCGGACGTGCTCGGGCAGCCTCGGCCAACGCTCGGCCCACCGGGCGCGGCTCTGCACCGGATCGCCATAGACGCCGCCCACGTGGGTCACCATCACCGCCTCGTCGCCCAGGCCCATGCGGTCCAGCATCTCGGCCTGGGAGGACAGGTCCCAGATGCTCTTGCGGGTCAGGGTCTCGTCCGGGCTGTTCAGCAGGACGAACTGGGAGGGGTGGAAGGACAGGCGGATGCCCAGTTCGCGGGCCTTCTTGCCGATCGCCTGCAGCTCAGGGTCGCTCTCCTCCACCATCTTGTGGAACTGCGGCATGTCGGGATGGGTGGCGTAGGGCGCGAGGTCCGACGACAGCCGGTACATCTCGATCTTGCGGAGCTTCAGGTAGTCGAGGATCTGGTCGACGTACTCGAGGCTGACCTTCAGGTGCGGATTGCTCTGCCACCGACGCGTGTCGTTGCTCTTGATCTCCCGACCGAGGACCTTGACCGGGAAGCCCATGCGCAGCGGATGGCTCATTGCGGGAACTCCTGTTCGGGACCGAAGCCCAGGCCGCGCACGAAGGCGTTCCAGTCGGCGGGCCGCAGGGCGCCGCCGGTGGCCTTCACATGGCCTGATCCATAGTTCTCGTCGGCGCCCGCCGGGGCATGGCGCGCGAGGAATTCGATGAGGTCGATGTCGCGCGCCGTACGCGCCGCGAAGTGAACCCAGCCCGGGCGAAAGCCGAAGTTGGCGGCGAGCACGATCTCGTTCTTCAACCGGCCGCGCCATTGTTGGGCGACGAGGGGATGAATCTGGCAGGCCGAAGAGAAGCCGATCAGCGCCACGCCGCCTCGGACCACGGGTCCTATGCGCTTGGCCCTATCCAGAGCCTGGGCGACTTCGGTCTTGGCGGCGAGCAGGGCCTCCGTTTCCGGGAAACGGCCAGAGGTGACGTCCTTGGGGCCGGCGCCCTTCAGCAGCAGCGCCAGCGCTGGTCCTGCGTCTCCAGACGCTGAGCGGCGGCCGGCGTTCAGCAAGCTGGAGGCCTGGCGCAGGGCGGTCACGCCGTAGCGGCGGCGGGCCTCGGCCATCTCGGCAAACCCTGCATCCTCCGCCATGTCTCCCACGAGCCCGAGCGCCGCCAGCCAGAGCAGGTCGTCGGCCTCGGTCAGCTCGTGGGCGCACCACCAGGCGAGCAGGCTGGTGGTCGGGATCGGGTCCATCCGCCAACCTGTGATGGCCGCCACGGTGGGCGAGCCGCGCGGCACGTGGTGGTCGATCACCAGGGTGGGCGCATTCCAGCCGATGGGGCCGTCCCGCAGCCCAAGATCCAGCAGCATGACGCCGCCCGGTTCGCGAGCGCGCAGCCTGGCGGCCGTGTCCGCCGACCAAGGACTTTCGCCCCGGCCGAGAACCTGCGCCTCGGCTGGTCGGCCGGCACGCTCCAGCGCCTTCGAAAGGATGGCCAGGGCCGACAAGCCGTCCGTGTCGTTGTGACTGACCAGCAGGATCGGGCGGCTTGCATCGAAGCCGTCCAAGGCTTCGCTGAATGCGGTCCGCACCTGCCGCTCTGGGGACGGCGTCCGGATCTCGGTATCGGCGGTGGGGCTCAGCACGACCGGTGAACGGGCGAGCGGCGGTTTTCTATCCAACAGCGAAGGCAAAATTCGCGCCGGGGCGTCGCATGGCGTTCAGCGCAGAACCGGCGTAGGCGAGGGGGCATGTCCGCCGAGATCGAACCCTTTCACGCCATCGCCATCAGCCGGCTGGCGCACGAGCTGAAGGCCGAAGGTCGCTCCATCATCCACATGGAGTTCGGCCAGCCCTCCACCGGCGCGCCGGTGGCGGCGATCGCCCGGACGCATGAGGTGCTGGACGTTGACCCGATGGGTTACTGGGAAAGCCCGGCGCTCAAGGCGCGGATCGCTCGGCACTACCAGGATAGCTACGGGGTCGAGATCGCCGCCGAGCAGGTGCTGCTGACCTGCGGCGCTTCCCCGGCCCTGGTGCTGGCGCTGGCGTCGAGTTTTGAGCCCGGCGATCGCATCGCGCTCGCCCGGCCCGGCTATGTCGCCTATCGCAACGTCCTGAAGGGCCTGCGGATGGTTCCGGTGGAGATCGCCTGCGGACCGGAGGACCGCTATCAGCTCACGGCGCAGCACCTGGCGGAGCTGGAGCCCGCGCCGGCCGGAGTGATCGTGGCGAGCCCCGCCAATCCCACCGGCACGGTGATCGAACCGCAGGAGCTGGAGGCCATCGCCCGGGTGTGCCGCGAGCGCGGGATCCGCATCATCTCCGACGAGATCTACCATGGCCTGAGCTACGTCGGGCCGGCGCGCTCGATGCTGGAGTTCGAGCCGCAGGCGCTCATCGTCAACAGCTTCTCGAAGTACTTCAGCATGGTCGCCTGGCGCCTGGGCTGGCTCGTCGTTCCCGCCGCGCAGGTTCACACCGCGCGCGCCTATGCCAACAACATGTTCCTGACCGCGCCGTCGCTCAGCCAGCACGCGGGCCTGGTGGCCATGGACGCGCGGGACGAGCTGGAGGGACACGTGGCGGTCTATCGCCGGAACCGCCAGCTGTTGCTCGACGCCTTGCCGGAGCTCGGGTTGGACCGGATCGCGCCGCCGGACGGGGCCTTTTACATATGGGCGGACATTGGCAAGCTCACCGACGACAGCCTCGCCTTCTGCCAGCAACTGCTGCGGGACACGGGCGTGGCCACGGCTCCGGGCGTGGACTTCGATCCAGTCGAAGGGCGGCGCTTTTTCCGTATGAGCTTTGCGGTTTCGACGCCGCAGATCGAGGAAGCCATCCGGCGGCTTATCCCGTGGTTCGCCGCTGCGCGGGCGCGGGTCGCCGCCTGATCTCCGTAGGGGAAAAGCCACCCCGCCGGCGATGAACCGGCGAGGTGGCGAAGTGCGCTAGCGCTTCTTGCCGCCGCCCCAGCCGCCGCCCCAGCCGCCGCTCCAACCGCCACCGCCGTGACCGCCGCCGCCGTGGCCGCCACCACCACCGCCGCCGCCGCCGCCGCCGCCGCCGCCGGACTTGGCGATCGCCGGCGAGGACATGCTGGTGGACAGGAGCACGGTCATCGCCGGCGGCACGACGACCGCCAGCTTGCCCGCCGTGCCCAGGAACCGCCGGCGGTCTTCCGCGGCTTTCGACAGCTCTTCGTTCTTCTCAGCTTCCATTTTCCCAACCCAGTTTTCTGAACAGCCACAGCGCTGCCGTAGCGGCAGCACCGACGCCCAACCTGGGAAGCGGAGCCGTTGTTTCCGTCTCGCGGCTCAGCTTGCGAAAATGTGATCGCCGGATGCGGAGCGCGGCGGGCACGGCCTCAAGCTGCGGACAGGAACGCCTCGCGGATATAGGCCGCGGGGATCGTACCCATGCGCATCAGCCGCTCGTGGAAGTCCTTGGCGCTGTAGGCCGAACCCCGGGCGGCCTTGTAGTCCTCGCGCAGGGCGATGATCGCGGCCTTGCCCAAATTGTAGGTGATCGCCTGGGTCGGCCACTTGCTGTAGCGGTAGATGGCTCGTTGAGCCGTCACGGTTAGCGCGCGGGCGGTCGGGTCCTGCCCGGCCTTCTGGCGGGCGCCCGGATAGAAGGCGTGGTTGGCGTTGAAGTAGTCCACCGCCTCGTCAAAGCTCATCCGACCTGTGTGGATGCCCACATCGACGACGATGCGCACCGCCCGCATCAGCTGGCCCTGGAGTTCGTACAGGTACTCTCCCGGCGTGTAGAAGCCGTAGGGTCGCCCAGGGGCGGGCTCGCTCATCAGCTCCTCGGAGTAGAGACCCCAGCCTTCCGTGGCCGGGCTGTCGGACCACATGGCCGAAGAGTCCTCCACCGCGCCCGGCGTCAGCCAGCGGATGTTGCTGATCTCGGCCGCGTGCTGCGTCATGTACTTGAAGTGCCAGTCGTGGCCGGGGAAGCCCTCGTGGATCGCCGTGTCGGCCACGGACGCCCGGTTGTTCAGGGCCAGCGCCGCCGGATCATCGCCGGTCAGGGTGAGATAGAAGCGGCCGACGCCGGTCTTCTTGAACGGCGGAGCCGGATAGTAGGCGGCGTCGATCGTGGCGCGCAGGACCGGCGGCGTCTCGACCACGTCCAGCCGGTAGTCCGCCGGGATGTCGAACAGCTGCCGCTCGCGCCCGTACTGGACGGCCCGGCGGCCAGTATCGACGTACCACTGCAGCAGTTCGGCGTCAGACTTGGGCGAGTCCTTGGAGAGGTGCTCCATAACCGCCCGCACCGAGGCGTTCTTCGCCTCCGGGGTGGCGAAGGAGAGGTTCAGACCGGCCTCGCGCGCGACCTGTTCCGCCACCTCGAACATGCGGCCTTGGTAAAGAGCGACTTGTTGCTGGCCATAGGCGAAGAGCTCGGCGGCCGAGCGGCGGTCGCGCAGGTTGTTGCGCACCCGCCATTCGTAATCCTCGACGCCCGCGGCGAACCGGTCCTGCCGATCGCCTGCAAAGGCGGTGGTCAGGAAGGCGCCGAATTCGTCCCACGCGCGGGCTGCAGCCTCGCCGGCAGCCGTCAGTTGGCTGAGCGCTGCGGCCGCGAACGGGCGATCGCCCAGGTAGCCGCGGGCGAGATCGGGCAAGGTCTTGCGGAAGTACTCGGCGTTGGTCTTGGAGCCGCCGACGCCGTCGCGCTCGACCATCCGCCAGTCCGGCCGATTGCCGGCGGCGATGCCGGCCTGAAGGTTGGCCTTCGCAGCCTGGACATAGGCGGGAACGACCTGCGTGCGGCGGATGGCGAGCGCCCATTCGGCCTGGGTTCCGAGCCGCCCCCCGCCGGCGTCGGTCATCTGCTGGATCTGCCAGTCGAGGCCGCGGAAGGGCTCGGCGACGTAGGTGTCGACGGCCCGCTGGTGATAGCGCCGCTCCAGCTGGCGGATGATGAAGGCCAACTGGGCGCCCATCACCTCGTGGTCGATGCGCAGCTGGGGGGCGAGCGTCTGCGGACGAGTGGCGGCATGGGCCGTCTGGATCTGCCGATAGAAGGCGAGTTCACCTGCGAGGGCCGCGGGACGGTAGTCCCGCAGTCGAGCGTTGCTGTCAGCCAGCTCGGGCGCATAGGCGTCGCCGCCCAGATAGGTGGCCGTCACCGGATTGAAGCGCAACGCGCCCACGAAGTAGCGATCGCGCAGCGCCTCGAACGGCGTGGCGGAGGCGCGGGCCTGCGCCCAGGCGCCGGCGGGCGCGAGGGCGGTGAGCAGGGCGGCCTGCGCGGCCTGCACGACTGTACGGCGGTTCATCGGTGTTCCGAAGCTTGCGACGCCGCGGCGAGGGCCGGCGGCTAGGCGGCGGATGCTGCCACCGCCCAGCTTGCCTCACAAGCTGAGCCTGCCTCAGGCGCGGAAACGGCTCCAGGGCCCTCGGATCGCCAGGGTCATGCCCGGGCGGTAGACGTTCACGAACAGCGTCGTGCCGTCGGGCGAGAAGCAGCAGCCTGCCAGTTCGGAATTGCCGCCGACGTCCCCGTCGCCCGGATGGGCGTTGCGGCCGATGGTGTAGATCTTCCCTTCAGGCGTCACCGCCTTGAGGAAGTTCACCGAGCCCTTGTCCTTGTCCTCGCAGACGATGAGGTGCCCCCAGGGCGCCACGGCGATGTTGTCGCACATGCGCATCAGGTCGGCGTCGCGCGGCTCCACGAAAAGCTGGATCTGCCCCGGCGCGTCACGCTCGCCGGCCTGGCCTTCATGGGCGCTCGGTCGGTAGCGGAAGATCTGGCCGTACTTTTCCGGACCGCCGCTGGTGCAGGTGAAGAACAGCTCTCCGTCGCCCCAAAAGACGCCTTCGCCGCGGGCGAACCAGGCCGCGCCGGCGGCGTGGCCCCGGTCGCGCAGGTCGTTGTCGGGATTGTCGACGCCATCCACGTCGATCCAGCGAACCGGGCGGCTCTGGCCTGGATCCAGGTAGCGTCCGGTCCAGTTGCGCGGATCGGCGTCGGCGCCTTCCGCAAAGCCCAGTGCTTGCAGCCGGCCGCCGGACTGCGGCTTGCGGCGGTCGTTGGGAAGGAAGCGGTAGAACAGGCCGCGACCGTCGCCTTCGTCCTCTGTCAGGTAGGCGATGCCCGTGCGCGGGTCGATGGCCACAGCCTCGTGCCGGAAGCGGCCCATGCCGGTGATCGGCGTCGGGTCGGCCGGCGTGTTCAAGCCAGCGGGCACCTCGAACACCCAGCCGTGCGCCTTCTGGGTCCGGCGGCCGCCGACCTCGACGGTCTCTTCGCAGGTGAGCCAGGAGCCCCAGGGGGTGTGGCCGCCCGCACAGTTGGTGCTGGTGCCCGCCAGGCTGACATGGCTGGACACCATGCGCTGGGCCCGAAGGTCCCAGACCACAGTCGTGGTGCCGCCCGGCGCGGGCTTGCCGTCCAGCAGGCGATCGTAGGGACGATCGGCGCCCAGGCGCGAGGCGAGGGCGCCATCCGCGCCATAGGCGCTGATCGGGATGTCGGCGGGGTTGAGTTCGTGGTTGCGGACCAGCCGCACGAGGTCGCCCCCGCCCGGGAAGGCGTACATGCCGTCCATCTTGCCCGGTGTGGTGAAGCCGTCGCTCATCGGCTCGCCGAAACGCGAGACGATCTTGTAGGAGAATCCCTCGGGCAGGTCGAAGAGGCCGGCAGGGTCAGGCCGCAGCGGCCCGTAGCCGAAGACCTCGCTCTTGTACGGCGTGGGCGGCAGGCCTGCGTCCGCGTTGGCGATGCGCGACGCGCCCAGGAAAGCGAGACCGGCGGCAGAAGCAAGAACGGTGCGGCGGGACGCGGACATCAGGAACTCTCGACGGAGGAACTCGAGCGCGCACTACTCCTCCGCTGCGACGCTTTTGTCACGAGCGGCGGCTGTGACGCAGCGCCGCTAGACCATCCCTGCCTTGCGGAGCGACTGGTAGGCCTTGATCACCTTCTGCAGACGGCCTTCGCCAGCGCGGTCGCCGCCGTTGGCGTCCGGGTGCAGCCGCCGCACCAGCTCGGTGTAGCGCGCGCGGATCTGAGCGCTTTCGGCGTCCTGGTCGAGGTCGAGTTCGGCCAGGGCGTTGCGCTCGATCTTGCCCAGCTGGCGACCCTGCGGCTCCGGCGGAGGCGGGCGGGCGCCGCCAGCGTCGGCGCCGAACATGTTGAAGGGATCGCGATAGCCCTCGCCCTTGCCGAACTTGGCGGCGAAGGCGGCGGCCTCGCGGGAAGCGTTGCTGGCCTTCATTTCCCAGGTCGGGCGGCCGCCGGTGAACAGCTCGTCCTGCTGATGCTGGCGCACCTGCGCCTCGGTCATCCCGGCGAAGAAGTTCCAGTTGCGATTGTACTCCGCCGCGTGAGGCTGACAGAACCAGTAGTGCTCGTTCAGCATCTGCCGCGACTTGGGCGCACGCGCGCTGGCTGCGCGCCGGCAACCGGGATGGTCGCAGGCCCGCTCGCCCGGCTTGAGGGCGTGGACATCCTCGGCGGTCTTGTCCTCCTGTTCGGACGGCGGCCGAACACGGATGTCCTTGAACTTGGGCCTGTATTGAAAAGCAGACGGCATTCGCGGGAGTATGGGGGGGAGAAAGTCCCGTTCAAGAATTGAAGATCAGAGCCATGGGCGCCATAATCGATGCCATCCACAACAAGCTTACGGCAGCGTTTCAGCCCACCCGGCTGGAGATCCAGGACGATTCCGCGCGCCACCATGGCCACGCAGGCGCACGCGAAGGCGGCGAGAGCCACTTCAACGTGCTGATCGAGGCGCAGGCCTTCGCCGGTGCGCCCAAGGTCATGCGCCAGCGGATGGTCTACAAGGCCCTTGCCGAGGAGCTTGCCGGCCCCGTGCACGCCTTATCCGTCCGCGCAGTGGCCCCGGGCGAAGCCTAGCTGATCCGCGCCTCAACATTTCTGCAGAACAGTTCTGCCGAAACGGATATGGCGCAGCCGCAGCCTTGACCCTATCTCCCGCGTCCCGACGGAACATCGTTCGGGATTGTCGAGGAGACGGGACGTGAAACTGCTGCTGCCGCTCGTCTGCCTGGCGGGCGCCCTGACCATTGTGCTGGGCTCGCCCGGCTGGGTTCTGAGCTACCTTTAGGCGGATCCGACCGCGGCGCGCAGCTCTCCGAGGATGCGCGCCAGGTCGCTTTCGCGGAACGGCTTCTGCAGCACAGGCGATCCCTTGTCGACGTCGCGCAAACCGGCGTCGCCATAGCCCGTCGCAAACGCGAACGGCGCGCCCTTCTGGCGCAGCACATCGGCGACCGGGAAGATCGGCTGCCCACCCAGGTTCACGTCCAGCACGGCGCAATCGAGATCCGCGCCCTTGGCCAATTCCAGCGCTTCGTCCAGGCGGGATGCCGGGCCAACGACCGTGCAGCCGAGGTCGGTCAGCATGTCCTCGATCAGCATCGACACCATCATTTCGTCCTCGACCACGAGGACGCGCAGGCCTTCAAGCTTGGCCGCGTCGTTGTTCATTCTTCTGGCTCCAAGGCGTGCTGCAGCGTCGCCGACCGGCAAGACAGCCCATCCGATGCCGCGTCAAGCCCCGCGACCCGCTTTGCCTTCGAATGCAGGCAGGCGGCCGTCCCGTTCCGGGGCGTGACGGCGAAAATAACGGACATTGGGCGGACGATCCCCCGATCGAGCAAGCTTAGCTAAAGTGTTGACGCCCCTCGTTGGTTCCGACGAGATCGCCTTTTCGGGGCGACGGTCAAGCGCGCGGCCGCCGAAATCTCCAGCCAAGCTTCAACTTTCGGATGCGGCGGGTGACCGGCTTCCTGTCAGGCGGCGCCTTCGGCCTGCAGGAACTTGCGCACCGCTGCGGCGTCCACATCCTTGGCCACAAAGGCGTCGCCCAGGGCCCGGGCTAGGATGAAGGTCAGCCGTCCGCCCTCCGCCTTCTTGTCCTGCCCCATGTGGCGGACGAGCTGTTCGGCCCCATAAGGGTGACCGGCCGTCTCCTCGAGGCGCGTCGGCAGGCCGGCGGCGGCGATGGCGTCCGTCGCGCGGCGGGCGTCCTGCGCAGAGCATAGGCCCTGGCTCGCTGAGAAACGGAAAGCGATGGCTGAGCCGGCGGCGACCGCTTCGCCATGCAGCAGCGCGTCGCCGTAGCCGGTCTCCGCTTCCAGGGCGTGACCGAAGGTGTGACCCAGGTTGAGCAGGGCGCGCCGGCCCTGTTCCTTCTCGTCCTCGGCCACGATCTCGGCCTTCATCTCGACCGAGCGCGCCACGGCGTGAGCGAGGGCGGCCGGCTCGCGCGCCAGCACCTGCGCGCCGTTGGCCTCCAGCCACTCGAAGAAGGCGAAGTCGCCGAGCAAGCCATACTTGATGACCTCGGCGTAGCCGGCGCGCATTTCGCGGTCGGAGAGGGTCGAGAGGACGTCGAGGTCCGCCAGCACCAGCCGCGGCTGGTGGAAGGCGCCGATGAGGTTCTTGCCGCGCGGTGTGTCGATCGCCGTCTTGCCGCCGACGGAGGAGTCGACCTGGGCCAGCAGGGTGGTGGGAATCTGGATGAAATCGATGCCGCGCTTGTAGATGGCGGCCGCAAACCCGGCGAGGTCGCCCACCACGCCGCCGCCGAACGCAGCCACCAGATCTCCACGATCGAGCTCTAGCGCCAGCAGCCGGTCGGATACGTCGGCCAGCCCTTCGAAGCTCTTGGTCTGCTCCCCCGGCGGTACGATCACCGGCGAGACGCTGATCCCGGCGCCCTGCAGGGCTGCGGTGAACGCCTCGCCATGCAGCTTCCAGACCGTGCTGTCGCTGACCACCGCCAGGCGCTTGCGCTTCAGGAGGGGCGCGATGCGCTCCCCGGCCTGGGCCTGCAGGCCGGAGCCGATGACAACGTCATAGGCGCGCTCGCCCAGACCCACACGGACGGTGCGCGTCATTGCGATTGAGACTCCAGGTGTGTGGTGAGCGCGCGGATGATCTGGTCCACCGTGACGTGGTGAGCGGCGTCGCCTGTCTCCACCGTCACGTCGGCCTCCGCATAGGTGGGGTAGCGAGCCTCGGCCTGGGCCTTGAGGACCTGCAGCGGGTCTTTGCCGGCTAGCAGCGGTCGCGTGTCCTTGCGCGCCACCCGGCGGGCGAGAACTTCCAGATCGGCCTTGAGCCAGACCGAAATCGCCTTGGACTTGATCAGGTCTCGTGTTTCCGCGCTGACGAACGCGCCGCCCCCGGTGGCCAAGACGTGCGGCGGCAACTCCAGCAGACGGGCGATCACCCGGCGCTCACCCTCGCGAAAGGCGGGCTCGCCGAGATCGGCGAAGATCTCCGGGATCGAGCGACCGGCGGCGGTCTCGACCTCGCTGTCGGCATCGCGGAACGGCAGATCCAGGGCGCTGGCGAGCCTGCGCCCTACACTGGACTTGCCAACCCCCATCAGGCCCACGAGGACGATGGTGCGGCGGCGCAGCGGTTCGAAACGGTCCATGGGCGGCCAAGGCTTTACACGAGCCTGCGCCCTCGCGCCAACCGCAGGGCTTGCGTATGATCGGCACATGTTGCGTTTCCCTGCGCTGGCCGCCGTGCTCCTCCTCACCGCCGCGCCTGCCGCGGCCTTGGCCCAGGCCGTCGAAGTCGCGCCGTTGGCGGCGCCGGACGCCTTTTCGATCGCCGGACGGCAGACCGGACTGCCCGCCACCGTCTGGCAGGGCGCCTCTATCGACACGGTCGGCAAGGTGCTGCCGCTGCTGGCCAGCAAGCCGCTTCCGCCGGCCGCCGCCGCCCTCGCACGGCGCGTGCTGGCGACGGGCGCGCCTGGCCCGCGGGGGATCGGCGCGGACGCCGGCCTGACCGCCGCCCGGGCGCAGGCTCTGACCGCGGTGGGGGATCCGGGCGCGGCCGCCGCGATCCTGGCGCGCGCGCCGGGCGTGGACCGCAGCGCCGAGCTTTCCCGAGCCGCGGCGGAGAGCGCTCTGCTGGCAGGCGACGATGCGCGCGCGTGCGCCATTGGCCAGGCCCTGACGGTGGGTCGGGAGGACGTCTACTGGCTGAGGCTGCGCGCATTTTGTCAGGCGACCGCTGGCGAGACCGCCCAGGCGCAGCTGACCTTTGACCTGGCCCATAGCACCTCGCGGGATGCGGTGTACGGCCGTCTGATGAGCGCAAAGCTGGCCGGCGCCGGCAGCCCTGGCGCGGCATCACTCCGCAACGGCCTGGACCTTGCCCTTTCTCGCAGCCTGGGCCTGGACCTTTCCGCAGCCAAGCCTGCGCCGGCGGTCGCCGCCGCGCTGGCTGCTGCGGAACCCACAGAGCTGACCTGGACCATCCCTGATGGAGAGGACGATGTCCTGGCGGCGGCGCGCGCCCTCGCCAGCGGCGGCGCTGTTCCTGTCGAGTTGCTGCAGCGCCTGCTGGACAACGCCGCAAAGGCCGACGTCAAGACCCGCGCGCGGGCGGAAGGCGCAGCCCTGCTGGCCTCCGCCTTCGCCGCGGGGGACAGCGCGGATGTCCGCGGACGCCTCGCGGCCCTGACAACACCAGAGGGCAAGACGCCGATCGGCCGTAATCTGGCGCTCGAGGCGGCCGCTCGAAACCGGCTGATGGGGGAGAGTGCGATGCTGGCGCTTTGGGCTGCTGCCGATGCCGGGACGGGCGGCGTGGCGATCGCCGACCGGGCACGCATCGTTCGGGCTTTGCACGAGAGCGGGCTCGAAGCGGATGCGCGAGCTTTCGCCATTGAAGGGCTGCTGGCGCTGAAATGAGCCAGGGTCGCGCCTGGGCCGAAGCCTTCTTGGAGATGATGGCGGTCGAGCGCGCGGCCGCGAAAAACACATTGTCGGCTTACACGCGTGATCTCGAGGACGCCGCCGGCTTTCTGGCGGGGCGTGGCCGCGACCTGTCGAACGCCTCTGCAGAGGAGGTGGAGGCCTACTTCGCCGCCCTCGGACAGCGCGGCCTCTCGCCGGCCACGGCGGCGCGCCGGCGCTCGGCGGTGCGGCAGTTCTACCGTTTCGTGCTGGGCGAAGGCTGGCGCCAGGACGACCCCTCCCGCCGGGTCGAGGCTCCGAAACAGGGCCGTTCGCTGCCCAAGGTGCTCAGTCGCGAGGAGATGGACCGCCTCATCGCAGCGGCTGCGGCCCGCGACGGGGCGCAGGGCCTGCGGCTGGCCTGCATGGTGGAGCTTGCCTACGCCTCGGGCCTGCGGATCTCTGAGCTCACGAGTCTTACGCTGGCGGCTCTGGCGCGTGACCCCGCCTATCTGATCGTCAAGGGCAAGGGCGGAAAGGAACGCCTGGCGCCGCTGAACGACACCGCCCGTGCGGCGGTGAAGGCCTACCTGGAAGCGCGCCCGGCCTTCCTGCCCAAAGGAGACAAGGCGAACCCGTGGCTGTTTCCGTCTCGCGGAGCGGGCGGGCGCCTGACGCCGCGCCGCTTCGCCCAGCTGCTGGACGAGGCGGCGGCAGACGCCGGAATCGATCCGGCCAGAGTCAGCCCGCACGTCCTGCGCCATGCCTTCGCCACCCATCTGCTGGAGGGCGGGGCCGACCTGCGTGTCGTGCAGACCCTGCTGGGACATGCCGACATCGCCACCACTCAGATCTACACCCACGTGGCCAGCGACCGTCTGGCCGAAGTGGTGCAGACCAAGCATCCGCTGGCGCGCAAAGGCTGAAACGAAAGAAGCCGCCCCGAAGGGCGGCTTCCAGTTGGGACCGGAGGTCTTGCTTAGCCGGTGATGCGATAGCGACCCTCGGCGTCCGGGCAGACGCGGACGTAGCGGTAGTCGCGGCCGGCGCTGTCCACCGGGGCAGGCGCCAGGCGGCACCGCTGCTGGGTGTAGTAGCTATAGCGGCTGGACCGACCCGCCGTCGGTTCGCGGTAGGGGATGGTCTCGTTGTAGCTGAAATACGGACCGCGGTTGTCGCACTTGTACTTGTCGTTGGCCCGGCCCACGGCCGCGCCGACGCCGCCGCCGACCAGAGCGCCCAGGACGGCGCCCTCGGTGCGGGCGTTGCGAGCGGCGACGTTGGAGCCCAGCAGGGCGCCGGCGATGGCGCCGATCGCGCCGGCGGTCACCGTCGAGTTGTTGTTGTTGCAGCTGACGCCGGCCGAGTAGGCGCTGTTGGCCCCGTAGCGATTGGCGTCGTAGGCGCTGCTGTAGCGGCTGTCGTAGGCGCCGTAGCGGGCGGTGTCCCAGGTCGGGGCGGGGCCGTAGCGGCGGACGTAGGCGCCGTAGCCGTAGCGACGGTCATAATCGGCGCGCGAACGCTCCCAGGCGGCGCGGTCGCGCTCGTACTGAACGCGGGCGGCTTCATAGTCGCTGCGATTGTATTCGTAGTTGGCGCGATCCCGGTCATAGCGGTTCAAGTCGCGCTGGTACTGCGGAGTCGGTTGATAGTATTGGGCGAAGGCCGGGGCGGCGGTCGTCAGCGCGATCGCAGACGCCATGGCGATGTGCAGGGGGGATTTCATAGTATAGCTCCGTTCTCTCCTCGGGAACGCACGCTGCGGTGTCAGCGCGGGTCGTGCGTCGTCTTTGAAGAGGCGGCCGTTCTGCCTGATGTCCCCCGGATCAGAGCGGGCCGGCGCGACCTCGGACTAACAAACGACCATTGACTGTTGAAGTTGCACCCAAGCGAGGCAGGCGGTTTGGCGCACTTGTGAGGCCAAGCCTTCCCGCCTAATTTCCGCCGCTTCGTAACCGTGCAGGAAAACGCCTCGTATGGCTGTGCATTACCTCGAGTTCGAGCGTCCCATTGCGGAGCTCGAAGCCAAGATCGAGGAGCTCTCCAAACTCTCGGAGTCGGCGGGCCCCGGCGCCTTCGACGCTGAGATCGACGCCCTGCGCACCCGCGCCCAGGAGATGCGCCGCGACGCCTATTCCAAGCTCGACGCCTGGCAGAAGACGCAGGTGGCGCGCCATCCCGACCGGCCGCACTTCGTCGACTACGTGGGATCGCTGATCGACGAGTTCGTGGAATTGCGCGGCGACCGCACCTTCGGTGACGACCAGGCGATCATCGGCGGGCTCGGGCGTTTCCGCGGGCGTCCGGTGGTGGTCATGGGCCATGAGAAGGGCCGAGACACCGTCACCCGCGTGAAGCACAACTTCGGCTATGCGCGCCCGGAGGGCTACCGCAAGGCGATCCGCCTGATGGAACTGGCCGAGCAGTTCAAGCTGCCCGTGCTGAGCTTCATCGACACGGCCGGGGCCTATCCTGGAATCGCGTCCGAAGAGCGTGGCGTGGCGGAAGCCATCGCCCGCTCCACCGAGAAGTGCCTGATGCTCGGCGTGCCCAACGTGGCGGTCATCACGGGCGAGGGCGGCTCCGGCGGCGCCATCGCCATCGCCGGCACGAACCGGGTCTTGATCCTCGAGCACGCCATCTATTCGGTGATCGCGCCGGAGGGCGCCAACTCGATCCTGTGGCGCGGCGCGCGCTCGGCGGCGGACGCGGCCAAGGCCATGAAGATCACCGCCCAGGACCTTTTGGCAATGAAGATCGTGGATCGCATCGTGCCGGAGCCGGCGGGCGGCGCACACTCCGACCCGCAGGCTGCACTCGCTAACGTGGCGGACGCTCTGGAAGACGAGCTGAAGGGGCTGGAAGGCCTGTCATCGGACGAGCTGCGCAAGCGTCGGGCGGACCGCTTCTACGCCATCGGCCGCACGCTCCAGTAGGGCGCCCGATCCGACCGAAAACAAGAAAGCCCCCGGCGATGTCGCCGGGGGCTTTTTCGTTGAGCGTGGGTCCGGGCTGTCGCCAGCCCGGACCTTCAGCTTTGATTAGAAGCGGGCGGTCAGGCCCACTTGGTACATGCGGCCGAAGACGTCGTAGACGCCGATGCCGGTCGTGCCGTACGGCGGCTCCACGTCGCCCACGTTGCGGACGATGAACCGGGCGCGGGTGCGATCCAGGCCCAGGCCGACGCCCTTCGTGAGGTTCGTCAGGTCGTAGCTGACCGCCAGGTCGTGGACCATGTAGTCATCGACCGTCAGCGGGTAGCGGGTCTCACGGGTGAAGTCGTTGTTGAACACCGACTGGTCGAGCCAGTTGACGGTCCAGACGACCGACAGCGCGTCACGACGGTAGGCGGTTTCCAGCTTGTAGGACCACTTCGGGTAGCCGATCTCGCCGTGGTCGCGGTTCAGGTCGAAGCCGAGGCCGGTGACCGAGGTCTGCTGACGCTTCACGTGCTGGACGTCGAGGTCGAACTCGATGCGACCGGGGTTGGAGCCCCAGAGGTAGTCGAGGCCGACGGTGTCGAGATCCAGGCGCCAGTCGAGACCGGCGGTGAGGCCTTCGAAGTTGGTGTAGCCAGCGTTGATGTAGCCGGTGCGCGGGCCGACCGAGACGCCGCCCGGACCGACAGCGCCAGCCGTCAGGATCTGACCCGCAGCGTCGGTGCCGGCGCCGCCACGCTCGAAGCGGCCGCAAGCATCAGGCGGCGAGCTCGGCGAGTCGTAGCAAACCTGCAGGATCGAGGTCAGGTTGAAGTTCGAGATCGCGTTTTCCAGGTCGATATCGACCCAGTCGGCGTGAACCGCGAAGTTCCGGATGAAGGTGGGCGTCCAGACGAAACCGACGCTGAACTGCTTGGCGATTTCGTTCTGCAGGTCGGGGTTGCCGGCCTGAGAGCCCTGCACCGTCGAGGCTTGCACCTGCGAGGTCAGGTTGAAGTTCGACGGCAGGCCAAGCGCCTGGAACGCGGCCTGGCAGTTCGCCAGACGCGTGGCCGGGTTCGGGCCAGCGTTGATGTTCCGGGCGTCGCACGGGTCCGTGGCGGTCATGAACGAGGTCGCGGTGGGGAGGCTCGTTTCGGTGATGGCCGGAGCGCGGAACGAACGGCTCTTCTGGGCGCGGAACATGAGGCCCGTCAGAGGCTCCCAGCGGCCGCCGTAGCTCCAGGCCTTGTCCTTGCCCGCCTGGCTGTGGTCGATGCGGCGGTAAGAGCCCTCGAACTCCAGGCGGCGCATGCCGAGGAAGCCGAAGTCGCCACCGAAGACCGGCACCAGGATTTCGCCGTAGCCTTCCTTGGTGTTGTACTTGCCGCTGATCGCGGTGATGGCGGCCGAGCGGCCGATCCCCAGTTCCTGCGGCTCGTTCGGGTCGAAGCTCGACTTCTCACGACGGTACTCGAAGCCCGCCGCGAAGCTGACGGCGCCCGCCGGCAGTTCGAACAGGTCGCCGCCCACGTTGCCTTCGAACACCGTCTGGATGAGCTTGAACTCGGACTCGAACTGCACCTGGACGTAGTTCAGAGCCGCTTGGCTTGGACGGCCGTAGCCGAACAGGTCCAGCGGCGCGCAGCCCGCGGCGCGAGCGGCGGGGTCGGCGCAAACCGGCGTGCCGGAAGCGTCACGCGTGACGTTGATCGCTTGCAGGAAGCGCGTCTGGATCACGTTGGGCGAGCTGAAGGAGCCCTTGCTCTGACCTTGGTTGGCCGAGAGGTTCCAGAAGAAGTCGCGGTCGAAGGCTTGGAAATCGCCTTCGAGCCCGACCAGGCCGCGCCAGGTTTCGGCGTCAGCGGTGGTCTTGTTGCTGCCGATGTCGGTCGAGGCGCGCGACAGGAAGAACAGGCGCTCACCCGGGTTGTTCGGGTCCGCCGGCAGAGCCGTCGGTTGGGCCAGAATGGCGGCGCGCGCTTGCGGCGTCAGCAGCGGGTTGGCCGTCGAGAACTGGAGGGAGGCCGAGCTGCCGCCGAAGATCGGAGCGTTGTAGATCGGCTGGTTGAACGGCTCTTCCGCGTCGAGCTTGCTGTAGAACAGTTCGACGTTCGCGCGGATGTTGTCGGTCACGTCGTAGTGGACGAACGTCGTCGCCACGTGACGCTTCACCGGCGAGATCAGCGAGCTCAGTTCCGCCAGGTTCATGCCTTGGCCGCCAGAGGCGATCGAGGCCTGGTAGAAGGTGCCGCTGTTGTAGGGCACCAGATTGCCGTTCGGGTCGAACTGCGCGGCGATGCGGGCGCCCGGGTTGCTCGGGTCGGGAATGGTCAGCAGGCCGCTCAGGGCCGAACCGCCCGTGCGGAAGGGCAGGCCGCCGAGGGTGACTTCCGGGATCCGGCGGTTTTCGATGAGGATCGCGCCGGCGATCAGGTCGCTGCCCGTGCGGTTCAGCGGGTTGTTCGCGAACGCGATTTGACGCCCAGTGACGTCACGATCGGTGAACGCGAGCGCGGTGGTCTCGTTGTACTCGTAGCTGCCGGCGACGCTCAGGCGGTCGTCCATGAACTTGCGGCCGGCGGTGATGCGGGCGCGCCAGTTCTCGCCATCGCCCTTGTCGGAGATGCCGTAGAGGCCGTCGACTTCAACGCCTTCGAACTCGGTCTTGGTGATGATGTTCACGACGCCGGCGATGGCGTCCGAACCGTAGACGGCGCCGCCGCCAGCCTGGACGATTTCCAGGCGGTCAACGAGGCCGGTGGGGATGACGTTCAGGTCGACCTGACCGCCGGCGCCCGCACCGGTGAAGATCGAGGCCGGGTTGCCGCCCACGAAGCGGCGGCCGTTCACCAGGGTCAGGGTGCGGTTGCTGCCCAGGTTGAACAGGTTGACGAAGTTCCGGCCGGTGCCGAAGGAGCCCTGGTCGCCCAGCGGGCTGATCGGGATACCCGCCGACGGCAGCTCGTTCAGGGCGTCGGCCACGTTGGTGAAGCCGCGCTCGTCCATGTTCTCGGTCGAGATGATCTGGACCGGCTGGATCGACGTCAGGTCGTTACGGCGAATGCGCGAGCCGGTGACGACGACTTCGGAGAGTTCCTCCTGGGACGTGGTCGCGGCGGTGTCTTGCTGCGCAAAAGCGAAACCGGGGACAGTCAGGGCGGCCGCGCCGGCGGACGCGAGAAGCGCTGCGCGCAACATCTGGAGTTTCAAGAGTGTCATCCTCGTAGAGCTCAGTTTGAGCTCGGCGCGAGACGAATCTCAGCCGGATCCGCCGCCGCGCATTGCGCGATCAAGCCGAACCAGCCCCCGCCGAACCTATGAGGCGTAACAGGGATGTTTCGAATGGTACGCGCAACTGTCACATTACGTGGAGTTCATGAACTGGACCGAGTGAGGCCAGAAAGACACAGTTTTGCCCAGCTTCCAGGCAGTGGCGCCTCAATCAGGCAAGTTTTTGCAGAACTTGGCCGATCTCCTGCACGGTCTCTTCCGTGGTGGCCCAAGAGCACATGAAACGCACCGAGCCGTCGAGGAAACGGTAGACGAACCAACCCGCTGAATGCAGCGCTGACAACCGTTCTTCGTCCATCTCGACAAAAACAGCGTTCGCTTCGACGGGATGCGTGATGCGGAACGGCATGGCGTCCGCCAGCTGGCGGGCCATGGCGTTCGCGTGCGCCGCGTGGCGCAGGAACGCGCCGGACTCCAGCATGCCGATGAACGGTGCGGCGTAGAATCGCCCCTTGGACGGCAGTTGCCCGCCCTGCTTCAGGCGCGCGTCGAAGCGGCGGGCCAGGGCGCGGTCGAAGATGACCACCGCCTCGGTCGGCGCCATGCCGGCCTTGGTGCCGCCGACCACCAGGATATCCACGCCAAGGCTCTTGATCTGCTTGAGGTCGAACCCCGCCGCGGCTGCATTCGCAAGCCGTGCGCCGTCCAAATGAACCCCGTAGCCCTTGGCCTTCACCGGCTGGGTGAGAGCAGCCAACTGATCAACGGAGTAGAGGGTGCCGTACTCCGTCGCGTTGGTGAGCGACAGGGTGGCCGGCGACTGGCGATGAGAGATGTCCGGCTGCGCCAAGGCGACGGTCAGCTCCGCAGGGTCGATACGCCCTGACGCGCCGCCAAGCCGGATCAGCCCGACGCCCTGGCCGAAGAAGCCCGGCGCGCCGGTCTCGTCCGTGCAGATGTGGGCATGATCGTGAGCCAGCACGGCTTCGAAGGGGCGGCACAGGGCTGCGACCGAGATGGCGTTCGCCGCCGTTCCTGACGCGACGAAGCGGACCTCGGCGTCTGCGTCCAGCATCTGGCGGATCAGGTCCCCGGCCCGGGCGCTGACCGGATCGGTCCCGTAGCCTGAGGTGAAGCCGGTGTTGGCGGCGACCAGGGCCTCGATGGCTTCCGGGGCGGCAGGGGCGGTGTTGTCTGACGCGAAGTCGTAGCGGGCGCTCATGGGCGCCTCTTTAGCCGAGACGCCGGTCTCGTCCACGCCCGATCATCTCGCCGGGCGAAGACCCCGTGCGAGCGCTGAATTCATGGCCTGGTGCAGCTCGCGGGCCATGCCTGGCGGCAGCTTGCCAGCCATCTCGAGCACCACGGCGCCGTGGGCCGAGGCCCAGAACATGGCCCCGATCTGCACCGGATCGCCCGCCAGCACCCCTTCGTCGATCAGGTCGGTGACCCAGCCGGTGAGGGTCTCCCTGGCCCGGGCGTTGGCGCGCACGAGGTCGGGATAGTCCTCCTCGTGCGGCTGGTTCAGGTCGAACATCAGCTTGTAGGTGTTCGGGTGGGCGAAGGCGAAGTTGACGTAGGCCTCGCCCACCGCCGCGCCACGCGCCCTGGCGCTTCCCGGCGCCGCCCTGGCGGTCTCGAGAGCGTCGGCGAACCGGTCGAAGCCGTTGGCGCGGACGGCCGCGAGGATGTCGTCCTTGTCCCGGAAGTAGCGATAGGGCGTCATCGGCGAGACGCCCAGCTCAGCCGCCAGCTGTCGCATGGTGACAGCGTCCAGTCCCTTTTCCGCAAACAGGCGCTCGGCGACCAGGCAGAGGCGTTCTCGGAAATCGGCGACGTCGGCTTCGGTCAGGACGCGGGGCATCAGCGCTCGCTCGCACTCCGGCAGGGCCGCCGAGGCTAGGGGCTCGAACTACCGCTTACAATGTATTTGGCGCTCGAGCCCGGCCGGGGGCGCGCTCAGACGAGCGCGCCGTGGCAGTGCTTGAACTTGCGGCCCGAGCCGCAGGGGCAGGGCGCGTTGCGACCCGTGGCCTCCCAGCCTTCCGGCAGGGCGGACATCGGCATGGCGGCGCGCTGGTCGGCCGGCAGACCGTCCGGGATGGCGCCCATCTGCGCGGCGTTTTCGCCGGTCAGCGGGTCCATGTGGATCTCAATCATCTCGCCTTGCGGCGGCGCCGGCGGGGCCTCGAACTCGAACTGCACGGTCATCAGCCAGCGGGTGACGTTCTGGCGAAAGTCGACCAGCAGCTTCTCGAACAGCGAGAACGCCTCGGTCTTGTACTCTTGCAGCGGGTCGCGCTGGCCGTAGCCGCGCAGGCCGATCACGTTGCGCAGGTGGTCGAGGTGCATCAGGTGCTCGCGCCACTGCAGATCGATGGTCTGCAGGATGAAGCTCTTCTCGACGGTGCGCATGTGGTCGCCCAGCAGCTCCTGGCGTTCCGCGGCGCGGGCGTCGGCGGCCTTGAGGATGCGCTCCTCGATCTCCTCGTTGGCGATGCCTTCCTCGGCGGCCCATTCGCGCACCGGCAGGTCCAGGCCCAGCAGGTCGCGGATGTGGGCGTCGAGCCCCTCGATGTCCCACTGCTCGGCGTAGGCTTTAGGCGGCAGGTGCCGGTTAACGATGTCCGTGACAGTGTCACGGCGCATTTCGTCCACCACGTCTGACACGTCGGCGGCGGCCATGAACTCGGCGCGCTGCTCGAACACAGCCTTGCGCTGGTCGTTCACGACGTCGTCGTACTTCAGCAGGTTCTTGCGGATCTCGTAGTTGCGCTGCTCGACGCGCTTCTGGGCCGTGGCGATGGCGCTGTTCAGCCACTTGTGGGTGATCGCCTCGCCTTCCTGGACACCAAAGGTGCGCATGATGCTGTCGAGGCGATCGCCGGCGAAGATGCGCAGCAGGTCGTCCTCGCAGGACAGGAAGAACTTGGAGCGACCGGGGTCGCCCTGACGGCCGGTCCGGCCGCGCAGCTGGTTGTCGATCCGGCGGCTTTCGTGGCGCTCGGTGCCCAGGACATAGAGGCCGCCGGCGTTCAGGGCCTGCTCCTTGAGGTCCTTGATCTCGGCTTCGATCTGCGCCTTGCGCTCGACCGACTGCTCGGGCGTGACCTCGAGACCCAGCGCGGTCTGCTCTTCGCGCCACTTGGCCAGCTTCATGTCGACGTTGCCGCCCAGCTGGATGTCGGTGCCGCGGCCGGCCATGTTGGTGGCGATGGTGACCGCGCCGGGGATGCCGGCGTCGGACACGATCAGGGCTTCCTGCTCGTGGTAGCGCGCGTTCAGCACGCTGTGCGGGATGCCCTTCTGAGGCTTGCCGTCAACTTCGAAGCTGTGGGCCTTGAGCAGGTCCGACAGATGCTCGGACTTTTCGATCGAGACGGTGCCCACCAGGATCGGCTGGCCGCGACGGTAGCAGTCCTCGATCTGCTTGATGATAGCCGCGTTCTTCTCCGCCTCAGTGCGGTAGACCTCGTCGTCCTCGTCGATCCGGGCGATGGCGCGGTTGGTCGGGATTTCCACCACTTCCATCTTGTAGATGTCGTGGAATTCCTGGGCCTCGGTGGCGGCCGTGCCGGTCATGCCGGACAGCTTGGTGTAGAGGCGGAAGTAGTTCTGGATGGTGACCGAGGCCAGGGTCTGGTTCTCGGGCTGGATGACGGCGCCTTCCTTGGCCTCGATGGCCTGGTGCAGGCCTTCCGAGAGGCGGCGGCCCTGCATCATGCGGCCGGTGAACTCGTCGATCAGGATCACCTCGCCGGCGCGGACGATGTAGTCCTTGTCGCGGGTGTAGAGCACGTTGGCGCGCAGGGCCTGATTGACGTGGTGCACCACCGAGACGTTGGCGGCGTCATAGAGACCAGCGGAGTCCTCGGCGAGGTGGCCGGCCTCCATCAGCATCTCTTCGATGCGCTCCTGGCCCTCTTCGGTGAGGATGACCTGACGCTGCTTCTCGTCGTGGTCGAAGGTGGTCGGATCCTGGATCAGCTGCTTCACCAGGGCGTCGACCGTTTTGTAGAACTCGCTGCGGTCTTCTGTCGGACCGGAGATGATCAGCGGCGTGCGCGCTTCGTCGATCAGGATCGAGTCCACTTCGTCGACGATGACGAAGTTGTGCCCGCGCTGCACCATCTCCGCCTGGTCGTAGACCAGGTTGTCGCGCAGGTAGTCGAAGCCGAACTCGTTGTTGGTGCCGTAGGTGATGTCCGCCTGGTAGGCGGCCTGGCGCTGACCCTGAGACAGGCCGTGGACGATGACGCCGGTCTCCATCCCCAGGAAGCGGTAGACCTGGCCCATCCAGCCGGCGTCGCGCTGAGCCAGGTAGTCGTTGACGGTGATGACGTGGACGCCCTTGCCCTCCAGGGCGTTCAGATAGGTCGGCGCCGTGGCCACCAGGGTCTTGCCTTCACCAGTCCGCATCTCGGCGATGCCGCCCTGGTGCAGGACCATGCCGCCGATCAGCTGCACGTCGTAGTGGCGCTGGCCCAGCACCCGGCGGGAGGCTTCGCGCACCACGGCGAAGGCTTCTTCCAGCAGGTCGTCCAGCTTGGCGCCGCTGGCGAGCCGTTCCTTGAACTCGGCGGTCTTGGCTTGCAGTTGGGCGTCGGAAAGGGCCTGGATCTGCGGCTCGAGCGCGTTGATCCGCGCAACGCGGGCGTGAAAGGCCTTGACCTTGCGCTCGTTGGAGGAGCCGAAGAACCGTTGGAAAATGCTCAAGGGAAAAGTCCGGTCTGGTGCGGACGCAGCGAAGCCGGAACATGGCGCTTCGCCCGCCTGGAAAACCCCTTTTCAGGGGCCGGCGAGACTTAAGCAGCGCCTAGTCGAGTGTCAACGCGGCGGGCCCGCGCAGCGGCTGGCCGAGCGCCACTTCGCGCATTGTAAACAATCGTCTGGAAGGATCGCGCCGGCTCGCAAGAGCCGCGGCGGGGCTTTGCAATCCTGCACTTTAGATGGCTAGAGGACGTCCGCCCTGACGGGTGGAAGGTCCTGCAGGTTCGGGGATACGAACGCATGGCGACACACAAAGCCTACCTGAGCGCTCTGTTTGTGGCTGGCGCGCTGGCGCTGGCCGGCTGCGGCAAGGCTGGCGTCAACGAGCGCCCGCCCGAGCGCGGGGATCAGGCGGTGGCCCGTGTGGACGGCCGAACGGTCTGGGCCTCTGACGTCAAGCGCGAGGCGGTGGCCCAGGGACTGATCGGCCAGGGCGAGCCGCTGGACCCCTCTTCCGACATGTTCCGCCGCGTGCTGGACGAAGTGGTCGACCAGAAGCTGCTGGCCGCCGAGGCGCTGGAGCGCAAGCTCGACAACGATCCCGCCGCCCAACGCCGCCTAGCGGCGGCGCGCGAGCGCATCCTGGGCGACATCCTGGTGGAAAGCGTGGTGGCCGATGCGGTGAACGACAACGCCATCCGCGGCCTCTACCAGGAGCAGCTGAAGCAGGCGAAGCGGTCGGAGGAGATCCGCGCCCGTCAGATCGTGCTGGCCAGCGCATCCGACGCCGAAGCAGTCAGGCGCCTGCTGGCCGCCGGCGCGGCCTTCGACGCGGTGGCCGCCGAGCGGTCCACGGACGTCGCGAGCCGCTTCAACGGCGGCGATCTCGGCTACTTCACTCTGGATGTGATGCCCGACGCGTACGACGCCGCGCTTAAGGGCGCCAAGGTGGGCGACGTGGTGGGCCCCTTCCAGGTCGAAAGCGGCTGGGTGCTGCTGAAGGTGGAGGATCGCCGGCTGGAGGCGCCGATCAGCCTGGAACAGGCGCGGCCGCAAATCGTCCGCTTCCTGACGTACGATCGGATCCGCGACCTGCTGGAGAAGCTTCGCAGCCGCTCGAAAGTCGAGACGCTGGTGAAAAACGAGTCTACAGCGCCTTCGCCCCCGGCGGATGCGCCCAAAGGGGCGGCTGCCGTGCAAGGGGGGCGTCCATGACCCGCAAGCCAAACAAGTCCGTTTCGGGCCTGAAGCCCACGTCCAAGGGGCGCGAGTCCGCCGCTAAGCCGGTGGAGGTGGTCGGCCAGACGCTGGAGCGCGCCTTCGATCCTCTGACCTCCGCCCTCAAGCGCGCCGCGTTGAAGCGCGCCGACAAGCAGTCGCGGCAGTTCTCTGAAACTGCGTCGACGGACGCGGGCGCGAGCCCGCCTGCCAAGAGCCCGATGCCGATCTCGCCCCTGGCGGTGCCGTTCCCCACCCTTCATCCGGTGAAGGGCGTGACCATGGCGACCGGCCGCGCCGGCTTCTACAAGCACGATCGCGAAGACCTGCTGGTGATGAGCTTCCCCGAAGGGGCGAGCTGCGCCGGCGTCTTCACCCGCAATGCGGTGGGCTCGGCGCCGGTGGACTGGTGCAAGCGGCACCTGGAAGCGACCAAGGGAGAGGGCGTGCGCGCCCTGGTGGTCAACGCCGGCTGCGCGAACGCCTTCACCGGGAAGCCGGGCGCCGACGCCGTGCGCCGCGTGGCCTCCGCGGTCGGCAAGCGGTTCGACTGCCGCCAGCGCGACGTGATGGTGGCCTCCACCGGCGTAATCGGCGTGCTGCTGGACGACACCAAGATCACCCAGCGGCTGCCCGAGGTGGAGCCGCGGCTGACGGAAGACGGCTGGGCCGGCGCCGCCCGCGCCATCATGACCACCGATACCTTCCCCAAAGGCGCCTATGCGGAAGCCCAGGTGGACGGGGTGACGGTGCGCATCGCCGGCATCTGCAAGGGCTCGGGCATGCTCGCGCCCGACATGGCGACCATGCTGGCCTTCGTGGTGACGGATGCGGCCATCTCCCCGACAGCGCTGCAGAACCTTTGCACCCTCTACACCCGCAACACCTTCAACGCGGTGACGGTGGATGGCGACACCTCCACCAATGACACCCTGCTGCTGTTCGCCACCGGCCAGTCCGGCGCGCCGAAGATCAGCCGCGCGGGCGACCGGCGGTTGGCCGACTTCCGCGAGAAGCTGGAAGGCGTGCTGCTGGACCTGGCGCACCAGCTGGTACGGGACGGCGAAGGCGCGACCAAGTTCGTGAAGATCACCGTGACGGGCGCCGAGACCCCGGCCTCGGCCCGCAAGATCGCCCGGTCCATCGCCGACAGCCCGCTGGTGAAGACCGCCTTCGCGGGCGAGGACGCCAACTGGGGCCGGATCCTGATGGCCATCGGCAAGGCGGATGAGCCGATCGACCGCGACTCCATCGGCGTGAAGTTCGGCCCGCACTGGGCTGCGCAGGATGGCTTGATCTCGCCGACCTACGACGAGGCGAAGATGAGCGCCTACATGAAAAACCAGGAGCTGGAGGTGACGGTGGATGTCGGCGTCGGCCGTGCGACGTCCAGCGTTTGGACTTGCGACCTGACCAAGCGCTACGTCGAGATCAACGGGGACTATCGGAGCTGACGGTCCGATGATCGTCGTCCAGACCACCACAGCCACGCTCGAGCAGTCGGAGACCATCGCCGAGGCCCTGCTGGCCGATCGGCTGACCGCCTGCGTGCAGATCACCCCGGTGCGCAGCCGCTATGTCTGGAAAGGCGAGGTGCAGCGGGAGGACGAGCACCTGCTGCTCATCAAGACGCAGAGCGCCCGCTTCGAAGCAGTGCGCGCACGGATCCGCGGCCTGCATCCCTATGAGACGCCGGAGATCATCGCGCTGTCGGTAAGCGAGGGCGATCCGGACTACCTAGCCTGGGTCGCCGAGAGCACCAGCTAGAAAAAAAGCCCCGGCCGTGACCGGGGCTTTCTTGCTCTTAGTGGTTCGACCAGACGCCGCTGCGGGCGGCGCCGCCGGAGCGGTTTTCACCGCCGCGCCTTGGGCCCTTGAAGCCCGGACGACCTCGCGGACGAGCCTGAGCCGGCTTGTCGCCGCCGCGGGCCGGACCGCCTTCGGCGCGATGGCCGGGACCGGCTTCCGAGTGGTTGCGGTTCGGCTTGGCCTTGTGTTCGCCACGGTGCGGCTGCGCCTGACGCTGGCCCTGCGGCTTGCGTTGGCCGCGGGTGTCGGGGCGGTCCGCCTTCACGCCGGTGACTTCCGGCAGGACGGCCGTGGCCGCGCCCAGCTGGCGGTCGTTGCGGCGATCCCAGGACGGAATGCGCTGGCGGGTGACCTTCTCGATGTCCTTCAGCAGGCCGCGCTCGTCGTCGGCGCAGAACGCCACGGCCGAGCCGTCCTTGCCGGCGCGCGCCGTCCGGCCGATCCGGTGGACGTAGGCTTCCGGCACGTTCGGCAGCTCGTACTGCACGACGTGGCTGACCGCGTCGATGTCGATCCCGCGGGCTGCGATGTCGGTGGCCACCAGGGCGCGGACACGGCCGGCCTTGAACTCGGCCAGGGCGCGCTCGCGCTGGCCTTGGCTCTTGTCGCCGTGGATTGAGGCCGCCTCGACGCCCACCTGCTCCAGGCCCTTGGCCACGCGGTCGGCGCCGCGCTTGGTGCGAGTGAAGACGATGACGCGCTGGAAGCTGTTGTCATCGAACAGTTCGGCCAGCAGGGCGCGCTTGCGCTGCTGCTCGACGAACAGGACCTTCTGATTGATCCGCTCCACGGTGGTGGACTCCGGCGTGACGGAGACCTTCAGCGGGTTCGGGTTCAGGATTTCGGAGCCCAGTTTCTCGATCTCCGTCGGCATGGTGGCCGAGAAGAACAGGTTCTGGCGTTGCCGAGGCAGGCGCTTCACGATCTGACGGATCGGAACGATGAAGCCCATGTCCAGCATCTGGTCGGCTTCGTCGAGCACGAAGGTCTCGACGCCTTCCAGGGTGATGGTCTTTTCATTGAGGTGGTCGATCAGACGGCCCGGCGTGGCGACGAGGATGTCGACGCCGTTGGCCATGGCGCGCATCTGGCCGCCGTACTTCACGCCGCCGAACACCACCGCGACGGTGACGCCCATGTGGCGGCCATAGGACTTGAAGCTTTCGCTGATCTGGGTGGCGAGCTCGCGGGTGGGCGAGAGCACCAAAACCCGGCAGCCGCGGCGGACGGGCTGCTTCCGGTTTTCGGCGAGGCGGTGGAGGATGGGGAGGGCGAAGGCGGCGGTCTTGCCGGTGCCGGTCTGAGCGATGCCTTGCAGGTCCCGCCCGCTCATCACGCCCGGGATAGCCTGGGCCTGGATCGGGGTCGGATTGACGTAGCCTTCGTCGGCCAGGGCCTTGAGCAACGGCTTGGCCAGGCCAAGGTCGGTGAATTGGGTCAAAGTGGATCTTTCACGTATGCGCCAAACGTCGCCGCATGACGTCCAGTCTGCGGCGCGGAGCGCGGGGTCGTTTGGGGAGCGCCCCGCGTGACGGGCGATCGATGAGAACTTCTCTGCGCGCTCAACAGGCTGGGTCGAAGGAAGATGACCCCACGCGGCTGGAGCGCCGATAGCGTCGCATTTCAGCGGCGCAGGATGGAGATCGGCGTTCCGGGACGTAAAGTCAACCTAGGACAGGCGAATAGGCGTCTTTGTTGCTGAAATGGCGCATCCGGAGTCTCGCTGACGGCGTTTGATCTATGTGATTAGACCCAGATCCGTTTCCGGAAAGGTGCTGGCGAGCCTCGCGGCTTTCGCTATCGCCTTCCTGCTCGCCACGTTCGGCTTTGTGCTGGGCGTGGAGAGCGCGAGCCCGACGTTCCGGCCGAGCGCGGCTGCGCCGGATGTGCTTGTCCTGGTGGCCGCGGCCTTGATGCTGGCCGGCCTCGCCTTCCTCGGCGTCGCCCTGGTGCAGGCCGCCCGCAAACCGCACGACTAGAGCTGGAGGTTGCGTTTTGCGGCCGGGTGGGGAAGGTCCCCGCATGACCGCATCCGCTCCTGGAAAACGCCTGCTGCTTGTGGCCGCCGCCGCTCTCGTCGACTCCGATGGGCGGGTGCTGATCTGTCAGCGCCCCGAGGGCAAGCAGCTCGCCGGTCTGTGGGAATTCCCTGGCGGCAAGGTCGAGACGGGCGAGACGCCGGAAGCGTGCCTCATCCGCGAACTGCAGGAAGAACTCGGGATCAAGGTATCCCACGCTTGCCTGGCGCCGTTCGTCTTCGCCAGCCACGAATACGAGGACTTCCACCTGCTGATGCCGGTCTATCTGGTGCGGCGCTGGGAAGGGCAGGTGACCGCCCAGGAGCACAAGGCGCTGGCTTGGGTGAAGCCTGTCAAGCTCGGTGACTATCCGATGCCGCCGGCGGACGCGCCCCTGGTGGCTTGGCTGCGCGACCTGATCTGATGCGGCAGGCGGCCAGGACACTCACCCTCGCCACGGCCGGTCAGGGGCTCTTTGAGTTCACGCGGGAGGTGAAGGCGTTCGTGGCCGAACAGGCGATGACCACCGGCCTGCTGACCCTGTTCTGTCGCCACACATCGGCGTCGCTGCTGATCCAGGAAAACGCCGACCCGGACGTGCGGCGGGACCTGGAGGACTTCTTCGCCAGCCTTGCGCCCGAAAGCGCCGCCTATCGTCATCAGGACGAGGGGCCGGACGACCTGCCGGCCCATCTACGAAGCGCGCTGACGCAGGTGCAGCTGTCCATTCCGCTGGTGGGCGGGCGTCTGGCGCTCGGCACGTGGCAGGGCGTCTACCTGTTCGAACACCGCACGCGACCGCATCGCCGGGAAGTGGCGCTGCACCTGCTGGGCGATTAGCCGCCGCCAGGCTGGGCGCCGTCCTGCCCCGCGCCGGACTGGTCGCGGAAGGCTTCCTGCACCTCGTCTTCGGTGATGCGCTCAGAGGCGCCGTCGGCGCTCAGCTCGCCGGTGTCATCGCCTAGAACCGGCTGGCCGGGATCTGCCTTGTAGGCGGGCGTGTCCTTGCCGTGGTTCGGGTCATTGTCCTGGAACGAGCGGTTTTCGTTATCGGCCATGGGCTATCTCCTGTCCCCCGACAGGCCAACCATTCACCCGCCGCGGTGTTCCGGCCCCATCAACAGCGCGTGTACCTAGTCGCCGCCCGGCAGCTTGTGCTCCACCACGCCCAGAGCGTCGGCGAGCCGCATCTTGGCGGAGCCCGGGCGCAGGGGCTTCTGCTGGCTCTCGTGCGGCGCCCAGCCCGTCAGGGTGATGATCTCGAAGGTGGCCGGCACCCGTCCGTCCGGTCCGCCGAACCTTTGAGCGTAGATCTCGCTGGTCCGCGCCAGCAGGGTGCGGGTCAGGGCGCGCGGATGGCGGTCGAAGAGGACGCTCGTCTCACCCATCTGGCGCAGGTCGGCCATCAGGCGCAGCGGATGCTCGTAGGTGACGGTGACTCGGTCGATGTCCGACACCGGCAGCGCAAAGCCGGCGCGGCCGGGCAGACCCGACGCATCCGAAAGGTCCGCGAAGGGTGAGATGCGCGATCCCGCGCCGCCCAGGATCTCGCTTTCGGCAGCCACCAGAGACTGGCGAAGCTCCGTCAAAGTCGAGCCTCCCAGGAAGCTGCCGATGAATAGGCCGTCGGGCTTCAGGGCGCGGCGGACTTGGATCAGCGCGCCCACGACGTCGTTTGTCCAGTGAAGACCAAGCGTCGACACCACCAGGTCCAGGCTGGCGTCACGGAAGGGCAGCTGCTCCTCGTCCACGACGACCCGCGGTCCCGACCGGTTGGCCAGCATCCGCGGGGAGAAGTCCGCCTCGATCAGGCAGCCCACACGCGGCCCTGCGTCGCTCTGGGCCAGCGCCTCGCGAAAGGCGCCCGCGCGGGAGGACAGCTCGACGGCCAAGCTGAAGTCCCGCATGATCGGCTCCAGGCGCTCGGCGATGTCGCTGGCCGTCCGCCGGTGCAGGAAGTCCGCCGCGCCGAAGCCGGGCGCCGCGCGGTCGAGACGCTTGCGGTGCAAGGGGCGGTCGAAGAGGCGGGGGATCTCGGACATGGGCGCGGAAGATGGCCTCTTGCGCACGACTTTGAAACCGGGGCCGCGTGCAAAAGCTCTATGGCGCGGCGCGCTGGACATGATCTTCCCGCCAAGGTCCATCGACGGCGGGCCCGTGCTGGCGGGCGGTCTGTCGGCCGAAGCTTGGAGCCGGATCCACTTCCTGGACGGTCCCGTGTGCGACGGGTGCGGTGCGCCGTTCGAATTCGACCAAGGTCCCGGCGTGCGCTGCGCGGGCTGCATGGCCCGGCCCCGCGCGTTCGACGCAGCGCGGGCGGCGTGCCTCTATGACGAGACGTCCCGTGAGCCGATCCTGAAGCTGAAGCACGCAGACCGGCTGGACCTGGCGCCGCTGCTGGCCCGCTGGATCTCCCGTTCGGCCAGCGAGCTGCTGGAGCAGGCCGACGCGATCGCGCCGGTGCCTCTACATCCGGGCCGCCTGCTGCGCCGGCGCTTCAATCAGGCGGCGGAGATCGCCCGGCCGCTGTCCAGACTGTCGGGCGTGCCCTATTTGCCGGACGCCCTGGTGCGGCGTCGGGCCACCGACACCCAGGGCGGGAAGTCGGGCTCAGGGCGCCGGCGCAACGTGGCGGGCGCATTCGAGACGCCGGCTGGGCGGCGTCATCTGGTGGCGGACCGGCGCATCCTGCTGGTCGATGACGTGATGACCACCGGCGCCACTCTGGAAGGCTGTGCGCGGGCGTTGAAGCAGGCGGGCGCATCGCGTGTGGACGTGGCGGTGGTCGCCCGGGTTAAAGAAGCGGCCGGACTCACCATATGAAGCTTTCGCGTCCGGTCTTCGTTTAGAGCGCCATGGCCCAAGTCACCATCTACACCAAGCCCTACTGCCCCTACTGCGTGCGCGCGCTGTCGCTGCTGGAACAGAAGGGCGTGCCCTTCACCGAGATCGAGGCTGCTTTCGATCCGGACAAGAAGGCCGAAATGGTCCAGCGCTCCGGCCGCATGACCTTTCCGCAGATCTTCATCGGCGAGCAGCACATTGGCGGCTGCGACGACATGATGGCGCTGGAACGGGCCGGCAAGCTCGATCCGCTGCTGAACGCCGCCTGAGGCTTCGGCGGTCGCAGAGCGGGCGACCAATCCCTATATGCTGACCTCATGAAGGTCGGCCTGATCCAGACGCGCACGCCCGCCACGCCGCAGGCGGCTCTCTCGCATGTCCTGCCGCTGGTCCGCGAGGCGGCGGGGCAGGGCGCACGCCTGATCGTCACGCCCGAGGGCACGAACGTCCTGCAGCGTGACCGGTCCGTGCTGTGGCCGATGCTCCGGGCGCTTGAAGATGATCCTGTCGTGCGGGGGCTGCGTGAGGCCGCGTGCGAGTTGGGCGTCTGGATCCTGATCGGCTCGGCCCTGGTGCTGCGGGCGGACGGCAAGGCGGCCAACCGGGCGGCCTTGATCAGCCCTGATGGCGCGCTCATCGCCACCTACGACAAGATGCACATGTTCGACGTGGACCTGCCGACCGGGCAGAGGATCCGCGAGAGCGAAGCCTACGAGCCTGGCGATCGCGCGGTGGTGGTCCAGGCCGGCGACCTGAAGCTGGGTCTTTCCATCTGCTATGACCTCAGGTTCCCCGCGCTGTTCCGGGCGTTGGCGGCGGCCGGGGCTCAGGTGCTGACCGTTCCTTCAGCGTTCACCCGCCCGACTGGCGAGGCGCATTGGGAGGTGCTGCTGCGGGCCCGCGCCATCGAGACCGGCAGCTTCGTCCTGGCCCCCGCCCAAGGTGGAGAGCACGAGGACGGCCGCGCCACGTGGGGGCGCTCGATGATCGTCGGACCATGGGGCCAAGTGGTCGGCCATCTTGACCATGACGAGCCGGGCGTGCTTGTGGCCGCGCTTGACCTGGAAGACGTCGCCAAGGCGCGCCAGGCGATCCCGGCGCTGAAGAACGCGCGTGAATTCCAACTCCCATGATCCGATACGCGCTGACCTGTGATCACGCCCATGAGTTCGAAGGCTGGTTCGGCTCCTCCGGCGACTACGACGACCAGCTGGCCCGTGGTCTGCTGGAGTGCCCGGTTTGCGCCTCCAAGGCGGTTCGCAAACAGATCATGGCGCCGGCGGTTTCCGGCACAAAGAAAACGGCTCGCGTCGAGGCGCCTGAGGGCCAGACGCAGGCCATGATGATGGAAGCCTTGAGCCAGGTCCGGGCCTACGTCGAAGAGAACTTCGACGACGTGGGGGACGCCTTCGCAAGGGAGGCTCGCGCCATCCACGAGGGGCGGTCGGAGCAGCGCGGCATCTACGGCCAGGCGAGCCAAAAGGACGTGCGCGAGCTGGTGCAGGACGGCATCCCCGTGGCCCCCATGCCGCCTGAGGCGCCGAAAAAGACCGACGTGAACTGAGCCCGGCTTGCGCGGCCCGCACGTCGGCTCCTACCGTGGCTTTGAAGTTCGGGGGAGCTCGCCGATGATCCACAAACTGGCCGCCGCCGCGGCCGTGGCCCTGTTCGCAACGTCAGCCGCCGCCCAGCAGGCCGTTCCGAACTATCCGGGGCAGGCGCAGTTCCGGGCGCTCTATCAGGAGCTGGTGGAGACCAACACGACCCTGTCCTCCGGCTCGTGCACCGAAGCGGCGCAGAAGATGGCGGCGCGTCTCAAGGCGGGCGGCTATGGGGAGGGCGACATCCAGATCCTTGCGCCCGCCGAGCGGCCCAAGGACGGCGCCCTTATCGCCGTCCTGCGCGGCTCCGACTCCCGGCTGAAGCCCTTGCTGCTGCTGGCCCACGTGGACGTGGTGGAGGCCAAGCGCGAAGACTGGGTGCGCGATCCGTTCAAGCTGGTGGAGGAAGACGGCTACTTCTACGCCCGCGGGGCTAGCGACGACAAAGCCATGGCCGCGGCCTTTACCGACGCCATGATCCGCTACAAGTCGGAGGGCTTTCGGCCCAAGCGCACCATCAAGCTGGCGCTGACCTGTGGCGAGGAGACGCCGGACACTTTCAATGGCGTCAGCTGGCTGCTGGCCCACCATCCTGGCGCCCTGGACGCCGCCTTCGCGCTGAACGAGGGCGCCGGCGGGCGGCTGATGGGCGACAAGCGGGTCTACCTGGGCATCCAAGCGGGGGAGAAAGTCTATCAGGACTTCACCCTCGAGACGACGAACCCCGGCGGCCATTCCTCGCGGCCGGTGAAGGACAACGCCATCTACCGGCTGTCGGCCGCGCTTTCCCGCATCGGGACCTATGACTTCCCCGTGGCGCTGAACGAAGCCACGCGCCTGCACTTCGAGCGGATGAGCACCATCCTCGGCGGCGAGACCGGCGCGGCCATGAAGGCGGCGCTCGCCACGCCGACCCCGGCCGAAGCCGTCGCAAGCATCAGCCGTGACGCAGGTTACAACTCCATGATGCGCACCACCTGCGTGGCCACCATGGTGGACGCAGGCCATGCGCCCAACGCCCTGCCGCAGCGGGCGGCGGCCAACGTCAACTGCCGGATCCTGCCGGACGAAAGCGTCGAAGGCACGCTCCAGCGGCTGACCGAAGTCGTCGCCGACCCCGGCGTGAAGATCACCCTCGGCGGCGCAAAGAGCCCTGTGTCCAGGCCGCCGCCGCTGAGCCGCGACATTCTCGGGCCCGCCGAGCAGACGGCCGCGGAGCTGTGGCCCGGCGTGCCGCTGGTCCCCGCCATGGCCACAGGCGCAACCGATGGACGGTTTCTGCTCGCCGCCGGCATTCCGACCTATGGCCTGTCGGGCATGTTCAGCGAGCCGGACGGCAGCGGGGTGCACGGACTGAACGAGCGCATTCGCGTCCGATCGCTCTATGAAGGGCGCGAGTTCCTCTACCGGGTGGTGAAGCGCTACGCCGCCCGCTGAACGGCGGTCCAGGACGTGCGTTAGCGGTCCATGTCGATCCGCTACCGTGCCGACGAGATCAAGCGCTACAGCCTGGAGTTCTACGGGCCGGGCGGAGCCGAGGACCTGTTCTGGAAGGTCGACTCCGACGATCCATTCACGCCCATGAATCGGGGCGATCGCGTGCTGCCCATGGATGCGCCGGGCGCCCGCCCCGACGTGGTGCACGAGATTACCGACATCGAGCACCTGATCTGGACCGCCGGCGAGAAGGTCCGCTACGTGACCCGCATCTACACACGGCCCGCCACGCCCATCGGCTGAAACGAAAAGCGCCGCCTGAAGCGAACCCAGGCGGCGCTCTCGTGGCTGACCTCCCCGGAGGAAGCTCGGCTTAGAAGCTGGTGCGCAGGCCCAGCGACATCACATAGCCGGTGCCTTGCACCTCGCCACGCAGACGCGTGGTCGTGGCCGCGGCCGTGCCGCCGTAGAAGGTGGTGTCGTGGTGGATCTCGGAGTCCTTGAAGTTGATCACCGTGAACGCGGCGTCGACGCTCAAGCGGTCATTGACCTTGCCCGTGGCGCCCACCGAATAGAGGTAGCGGTCGCCGTCCGGCACGCGTGCGGTGCGCTCTTCGTCCCGGGTCGGGGTCGGGTCGTACTGCACGCCGGCGCGCAGGGTGACGCGGTCGTTGACGGCGTAGTCCACGCCCACGCCGCCCGAGGTCACGTCCTTGTAGTTCTGGGCCAGGGCCTGGGTCTGGACGCCCGCGGGCGTCTCCTGGTTGACCGTGATGGCGTCGAACTCGCCCCAGCCGATGCGCTGGACCTGGGCGTTCAGGGTCAGCTTGTCGTTGAGGGCATAGCGCAGGCCGGCGGTGGCGATCCACGGGGTGGTGAAGCTGGCTTGGCCGTAGAAGTCGCCGTTCACGCCGGCGAGCGGGCCCACCAGGCCGCCCACGATCACGCGGCCGTCTAGCTCATGCTCGATAGCCGAACGGTAGCTCGCGCCGAGGGTCAGGCGGTCGAAGTGCGCCTGGGCGCCGGCCGACCAACCCCAGTCGAGGCCTTCGCCGCTGAGCTGGGAGACGCCCGACGGAAGCAGCGGCGACAGGTTCGGGTAGGCGGTCGAAAGCTTCGCGTCGACGTACTGGCCGTCCACCGACACGCCCAGGTCCAGCCAGTCGGTGACACGCATGGCGCCGGTCAGCTGCACGTCGCCGCTGGTCAGACGCGACTCCAGTGCGTCAAACCGGGTCCAGGCGGTGTTGCGGTATTCGGTGGTGAAGTTGAACGGCGCGGCCACCGATAGGCCGACGGCGAAGCGGTCGCCCACCGGCAGGGCGACGGCGAAGTTGGGGGCCACGCCGTCGTTGATCGGGTTGAAGGCGCGCGGCTCGCCGCTGACCGGCAGGGTCACGCCGCCCGGATAGGTGATGGTCGAGCCGGTGTTGGTCACGTCGGCGTCGACGAAGATGGCATGGGCGCCCACGTAGGCCTCGCGACCGCTGCGGGCGATAGAGGCCGGGTTCCACCACAGCGACGCGACCCCCTGGTCCGCGACTTCGCCCGAAAAGGCGCGGCCGGCGCCGCGGGCGGACTGCTCCTGCAGGTAGAAACCGCCGGCTTGAGCTTGGGACGCAATGGTCAGCACCGCCGCGGAGGCGGCTGCGAAAGCCACAACTTTTTTCATGCTACTTACTCTCCCTGGGTCCTCGGGGGAGGAGACCCGATCGCCGCGCAGAACCCCGGAAACAGTCCTCGGTTGCGACAGCTTGGCGCTTATTTCGGGAGGTGTGGCGCCTCGGTCAACGCGGCTTCACCATTAAGAAACGGCGTTTTCAAACAACCGTTGGTCTCTCATCGCGTCTTTTAGCTGATCAATGATCAGCTTAGGCCCGCAACCGCACCGGGTGGCGCTGATGAGGCAAAGTCGGCCACCGGCTCTTGTGTGCCATTTGGGTCACACTACATCGGGTGAGGCTGGGGTTGTGCTTGATCAAGGCGACCTCGGCCAATCCGCCTCCAGAGGGGACCTGATGAACATCGACATCTACACCGACCGCGCCAAACAGGCGGTCCAATCTGCGCAGAGCCTGGCGCTCGCCCGGCGCCACCAGCAGTTCGCGCCCGAGCACCTCTTGAAGGTTCTGCTCGAGGAAAAGGATGGCTTGTCTCGTGCGCTGATCCAGAGCGCCGGCGGCAGGCCGGACGAAGCCGACCAGGCGGTGGACGCTGCGCTCGGCAAGCTGCCAAAGGTCGAGGGCGGCTCGGGCCAGCTCTACATGAAGCCGGAAGCGGCCCGCGTGTTCGCCGACGCCGAGCAGGGCGCCAAGGACGCCGGCGACGCCTTCGTCACCACCGAACGGCTGCTGATCGCCATCGCCAAGGAAGGCGGCGAGGCTGCCAAGGCGCTGAAAAGCGCTGGCGTCACCACTGCGGCGCTGGAAGACGCGGCGCAGGCGATCCGCAAGGGCAAGACCGCCGACAGCGCCTCGGCCGAAGAAGGCTACGACGCGCTGAAACGCTACGCCCGCGACCTCACCCAGGCGGCGAAAGACGGCAAGCTCGACCCGGTGATCGGCCGGGACGAAGAAATCCGCCGCACCATCCAGGTGCTGAGCCGCCGGACCAAGAACAACCCAGTGCTGATCGGCGAGCCCGGCGTCGGCAAGACGGCTATCGTCGAGGGCCTGGCCCTGCGCATCATCAACGGCGACGTGCCCGAGAGCCTCAAGGACAAGAAGCTCCTGGCGCTCGACATGGGCTCCCTGATCGCCGGCGCGAAATACCGCGGGGAATTCGAGGAGCGGCTGAAGGCGGTGCTGAATGAGGTGACCGCGGCCGAGGGCTCGATCATCCTGTTCATTGACGAGATGCATACCCTGGTGGGCGCCGGGAAGTCGGACGGGGCGATGGACGCCTCGAACCTGCTGAAGCCGGCGCTGGCGCGGGGCGAGCTGCACTGCGTGGGCGCCACCACGCTCGACGAGTATCGCAAGCATGTGGAGAAGGACGCCGCCCTCGCGCGTCGCTTCCAGCCGGTGTTCGTGCAGGAGCCGACGGTGGAGGACACCATCTCCATCCTGCGCGGCCTGAAGGAGAAGTACGAGGTGCACCATGGCGTGCGCATCTCCGACAGCGCCATCGTGGCCGCCGCGACCCTCTCGAACCGCTACATCGCGGACCGTTTCTTGCCGGACAAGGCGATCGACCTTGTGGACGAGGCGGCCAGCCGCGTGCGCATGGCTGTGGACTCCAAGCCCGAAGAGCTGGACGAGATCGACCGCCGCATCGTGCAGCTGAAGATCGAGCGCGAGGCCCTTTCCAAGGAAAGCGATCCCGCGTCCAAGGCGCGCCTTGAAAAGCTCGAGGACGAGCTGGACGATCTGGAAGGTCAGTCCGCCGAGATGACTGCCCGTTGGCGGGCCGAAAAGGAGAAGGTCTCCTCGTCGGCTCAGACCCGCGAGGCGCTGGACCGCCTGCGCGCGGAGCTGGTGAACGCCCAGCGGCGCGGCGACCTGCAGCGCGCGTCCGAGATCGCCTATGGCGAGATCCCGCCGCTGGAGAAGCGGCTCGCCGAAGCCGAGGCCGGTGAAAAGGACGCCAGCCCCGAGGTCGTGGACGCCGAGCAGATCGCGGCCGTGGTGTCCCGTTGGACCGGCCTTCCGGTCGAGAAGATGCTGGAAGGCGAGCGCGAAAAGCTGCTGCAGATGGAAGACAGCCTGCGTCAGCGGGTGGTCGGCCAGGAAGAAGCCCTGGTCGCCGTCTCCGATGCGGTGCGGCGCGCCCGCGCCGGCCTTAAGGACCCGAACCGGCCCATCGGCTCGTTCCTGTTCCTGGGGCCCACCGGCGTCGGCAAAACCGAGCTGACCAAGGCGCTGGCCGAGTTCCTGTTCGACGACGAGAGCGCCGTGACCCGCCTCGACATGAGCGAGTACATGGAGAAGCACTCGGTCAGCCGGATGATCGGCGCGCCTCCCGGCTACGTCGGCTATGACGAAGGCGGGGCGCTAACCGAAAGCGTTCGGCGCCGGCCCTATCAGGTCGTGCTGTTCGACGAGGTCGAGAAGGCGCACCCGGACGTCTTCAACGTGCTGCTGCAGGTGCTGGACGACGGTCGCCTGACCGGTGGCCAGGGCCGCACGGTCGACTTCCGCAACACCCTGATCATCATGACCTCCAACATGGGGGCGGAGTATCTGGCGAACCTTGCGGACGGCGATGACGTGGAGACCGCGCGGCCGATGGTGATGGACGCGGTGCGCCGCCACTTCCGGCCCGAGTTCCTCAACCGGATCGACGAGATCATCCTGTTCAAGCGGCTGGGTCGTGCGGACATGGACAACATCGTCACAATCCAGCTGAAGCGGGTGGAGAAGCTGCTCGCCGACCGGCGCATGACCTTGAGCCTGGACGATGCCGCCCTCCACTGGCTGGCGGAGCGCGGCTATGACCCGGTTTATGGCGCCCGGCCGCTGAAGCGGGTCATCCAGAAGGAGCTTGTCGACCCCATCGCCCGCAAGCTGCTGGCGGGCGAACTGGAGGACGGGCAGGTGATCGACGTCGGCTCGGCGGGCGACGGTCTCGCTATCGCCAGGGCCAAGGTCCACTAAGGCCAGCTGAGAAGAACGAGACGCCCGCCAGGTCCGCCCGGCGGGCGTTTTCGCATCAGGTGGGCCAACATTCCCGGCGCGTGACCTGGCCCCGGTAATAAGGATCGTAGCTGCGGCGCAGCTTGCATTTGATCCGACGGCCGTCGGGTCCGATCATGCCGTTCGGGTCGGGACCATAGCGGTCGTGAGGGACCCCGCTCCAGCCATAGCCAGACCCGTAGCCCGGATCGCCCAGAAGGGCGCCCAACACGGCGCCGGCGGCGCCGGCGATCGAGCTGTCGCCCGGGTAGCCGTCATAGCCGTTGTAGTAAGGGCGGCCGGGCACATAACGGCCGTAGGGATCATACGCCCGCGGGGGATCGTACCTGTAACCGTAGCCGCCGGGGCCGGTGTAGTAGCCGTAGGGCTGAGCCTCAGCCGCGCCGAGGGCCGATAGGGCGCCGGCGGCGACAAGGGCGGCCATTGCGGCGCTCGCCATCTTGCGCATCGAACTCTCCGTTCGGCATCCCGCGGCAGGGAAGGCGTAACGGGCCGCCCGGTTCCAAACCTCAGAGTTCGCAGCGGCGCGTCACGCCGGGACGCACCTGGATCCGGTCCGTTCGCCAGTTGTAGTTCGGGTAAGTCGCCAGGCAGTCGGAGATGCGGCGCGCGCGCTCCGAGTAGCCGTGGCCGCTTTCGACGTAGGCGGCGGGCTGGGCGAACCGCTCGGCCGAGACCGCCACCGGACGGCGCTGTTCGGGCTTCTTTTCGGATTGAGCCAGGGCGGACGTGGATGCGGCGGTCAGAGCCGTCAAGGCCAGGGTCACGCAAACGATCGGGCGCATGTCGAAGGTCTCCACCGGAGCGGCGTTCCCGCGCTCCTCTCGCGGAGGAAACCCTCGGATTCCCGGCTGGTTGCTGCAGCCGAGCTTAGAGCTCGACGTTCGCCACGCGCCCGTTGCGGACCACCACGCGGCGCATGAGCGCCATGGTCTGGCCTGAATGGGCGACCGGCCGGGCGGTGGTGATCACGTACCACGCGCCATCGGGCACGCCGGTGAAGCTGAAGCGATCGGTGCTGTCGCAGGTCGCCCGGCGCACGAAGGCCGAGTAGTCGTCCGAGGGCCCCGCGGGCGTGCGCGCCCGAACGGCTTCCACCGGCTGGGCCGCCCGTTCAGGAGACTGGTAAAGCATGATCATGCGCTGGCGGGTCCAGGGCGTCTCCGGGGTCAGTACGACGCTGGCTCCTGAGCAGCCGAAACGGACCTGGCCTTGTCGATAGGTGACCTGCCCGACCACCCCGCCGCGACCCGTCCCGGAGGACCAGGCGAAATCATCAGCCCGGAACGCGCCGCCCGATGCGGGGGGCGGCGGACCCATGCGGCCGCCCGGCGGCGGCGGTCCCATAGTCGGGGCGCAGGCGGCCACGGCGGCGGAAACGGCGACGACGGAGAGTAGGGCGCGGGACATGGACCTCACCATAGGCATGGGGCGGCGGCTGGGCCAGAGCATGCCCCAATACCGGGCAATGGGGCGAGCGTGTGGCGTGGCCGACTTTTGTCTTAACACGTCTAATCGAGCTTGGGTTTGCCCCGCATGGCCTTGACCCCCGAACGCTTCGACTTGCCATCCAGCCGTCGCAGCTTCGAGGCGTAGGTCGGCTTCGTCTTCTTGCGCGGCGGCGGCGGCGGCTTTGCCGCCTCGCGGATCAGGTCCACCAGACGTTCGATGGCTTCCTGGCGGTTCATCTCCTGGGAGCGCGAGCCTTGTGCGACCAGAACCAGCACGCCGTCCTGCGTCAGCCGGCTGCCGGCCAGGCGATAAAGGCGCGCACGCACCGGCTCGGGCAGGGCAGGCGAGGCGCGAACGTCGAACCGCAGCTCCACCGCCGTGGACGTCTTGTTGACGTGCTGTCCGCCAGGGCCGGATGCACGCACCGCCTTCGACTGGATCTCGTCGTCCTGCAGCTGGATCTGGGGCGTGACCTCGATCATGCCGGCCAAATGCCACGTTCCGGCGCAGGTTGCGACGCCGCAGCAGGCGATGCAGCGCACGGCTTCCCTTGACCTTTTGGCAAAAAACCGCTGGAAAGCCCCCGCTTTGCTGCACCGCCGTTGCGCGGACTCAGCGCTTCTAACCTGTTCAGGAGAACAATCATGCGCGTCTACTACGACCGCGACGCTGACATTTCCCGCATCCTGGACAAGAAGATCGCGATTGTAGGCTACGGCTCGCAAGGTCGCGCGCACGCGCTGAACCTTACCGATTCCGGCGCCAAGAACGTCGTGGTGGCCCTGCGTCCCGGCTCGCCGACCGCCAAGAAGGTCGAGGCCGACGGCCTGAAGGTCATGAGCGTGGCGGAAGCCGCCGCCTGGGCCGACGCCGTCATGGTGCTGGCGCCCGACGAGCTGCAGCGCGGCATCTACAATTCCGAGATCGCCCCGAACATCCGTGACGGCGCGGCCCTGCTGTTCGCTCACGGCCTGAATGTGCACTTCAACCTGATCGAGCCCAAGGACACCATCGACGTGCTGATGGTTGCGCCGAAGGGCCCGGGCCACACCGTGCGCGGCGAATACCAGAAGGGCGGCGGCGTCCCCTGCCTGATCGCGATCCACAAGGACGCGACCGGCGGCGCCATGGACCTCGGCCTGGCCTACGCCTCCGCCATCGGCGGCGGCCGGTCGGGCATCATCGAGACCACCTTCCAGGAAGAGTGCGAAACCGACCTGTTCGGCGAACAGGCCGTGCTCTGCGGCGGCCTGGTGGAGCTGATCCGCGCCGGCTTCGAGACCCTGGTGGAAGCCGGCTACGCGCCGGAGATGGCCTACTTCGAGTGCCTCCATGAGGTGAAGCTCATCGTGGACCTGATCTACGAAGGCGGCATCGCCAACATGAACTACTCGATCTCCAACACGGCCGAGTACGGCGAGTACGTTACCGGCCCGCGGATCGTCACGCCTGAGACCAAGGCCGAGATGAAGCGCGTGCTGGAAGACATCCAGTCCGGCCGCTTCGTCCGCGACTTCATGCAGGAGAACGCCGTCGGCGCCCCGTCCTTCAAGGCGACCCGCCGCCGGGGTTCCGAGCACCAGATCGAGGAAGTGGGCCAGCGCCTGCGCGCCATGATGCCCTGGATCACCAAGAACAAGCTGGTGGACCAAGCGCGCAACTAAGCCGTCGTCCGACAGCTCGAAAGCGAAGGCCCGGGTTCACGCCCGGGCCTTTTTCGTGGCTAGGATGCCGGCGGTCAGAACAAGAGAGTCGTCCCATGTCCGAGAGCCTGTCGGTTCACCAGAATGAAGGCGCGATGCGCTTCGAAGTCGTGTTGGGCGGCGAGACTGCCTACGCCGAATACCGGCTGCGGGACGACGTGGTGATCCTGCCGCACACCGTGGTGCCCGAGGCGTTCGAGGGACGGGGCGTCGGCAGCAAGCTCGCCCGCGCGGCTCTGGACTGGGCGCGCGAGCAGGGGCTGAAGGTGATCCCCAGCTGCCCCTTCATCAGCGCCTACGTCGCCAAGCATCCCGAGTATCACGACCTGGTCGACGACAGCTATCGCGAGCAGCTCGGCCTGGAGCGCTAGAGCCAGGGCAAGGCGGCCTCACCGCGCAGAATGGCCTCGGCTTCTGCGCTGTGCTTGCCGCCGGCACGGTCGTGCATGACGAGTGGCGGCAGCAGCCGCAAAGGCGCCCTGCCGGTCTTTATGGCGCGCACGATCACCCGCTTGGCAGGCTGGTCGGCGAAGGGATGCACCGGCCGAATCTGAAAGGATCCCGCTTTGGGCGCCAGCAGCGCCAGGATGTCGGCCAGCCTGTCGGCTCTGTGGATCAGGGTAATGGCGCCGCCTTCCCGCACGGCCTTGGACAGGAACGCCGTCCAGGCGCCCAGCCCATCGTCAGCCATCCACGCGCCCTGCTTCGCAAGCGCAGGCGCGCGCAGGGCGGCAGGGTCGTCGAAGAACGGCGGGTTGGACATCGCCGCGTCGAAGGGCGCCAGACCAAGACTGCGGAAGCCGCTGGCGACGTCGCCCTCAAGGATCTCCACGCGATCAGCCAGTTCGTTGAGGCTGGCGTTCTCGCGCGCCAAGGCGGCGGCCGATGCGCTGCGTTCCACGCCCGTGAAGCAGGCGCCCGGTCGGCGAACGGCGGCGGCCAGCAGCGCGCCGCCCGCGCCGCAGCCGGCCTCCAGCACACGCATTCCGGGTCCCGAGTCGCAGGCTGCCGCCAGGAGCGCGGCGTCCAGGCCGGCGCGATAGCCGCCGACGGGCTGGCGCAGGCGCACCCTGCCGTCCAGAACGCGGTCTTCGGTGATCTCGTCCATTCCCGCCGGGCTTGGTTTGTGGTTGAACGCCTGCGCGCTGCGGTCGCTTGACCGACCCCTAGCCCGTCACCATTGTCCGCCGCAATGTCGCCGCCCCCTTGCGGCCTCATCGCCGCCAGGAGAGCCGAAGCCGCGTGGACGCCGCCCGCACCGCCATCGCCGAGAAAGAGCCGCCGTCGTTGGACGGTCTGATCGCGCTTGCGGCCCCCGACATGGCGCGTGTCGACGGCCTGATCCGGGAACACATGGACAGCCCAGTGCCGGTGATCCCGGCCCTGGCGGACCACCTGATCGCCGGCTCGGCCAAGCGTCTGCGCCCGTTGCTCACCGTGGCGGCCGCCCGCCTGGCCGGCGGGCGCGACGACGCGTGCCTGAAGCTCGCCGCGGCCGTGGAGTTCATCCACACCGCGACCCTGCTGCACGACGACGTGGTGGACTCCTCCCAGCTGCGGCGCGGCCGGGTGGCCGCCCACCTGATCTGGGGCGCGCCCTCCAGCGTGCTCGTCGGCGACTTCCTGTTCGCGCGCGCCTTCGAGCTGATGGTGGCCGCCGGCTCCATGCCGGCCCTGGAAATCCTGGCCCGGGCCAGCCGCGTAATCGCGGAAGGCGAGGTCCTGCAGCTGACCCGCTCGCACGACATGCACCTGTCGCAGGAGCTCTATCTCGAGATCATCAGGGCCAAGACCGCCGAGCTGTTCGCCGCCGCCGCCGAGGCCGGCGCGATCTCGGCCGGCGCTTCGCCCGATCGGTGCCGGGCCCTTCGCCAGTACGGGCAAGATCTAGGCGTGGCCTTCCAGCTTGTGGACGACGCTCTCGACTATTCGGGCGAAGCCGGCACGCTGGGCAAGAACGCCGGTGACGACTTCCGCGAGGGCAAGGCGACCCTGCCGTTGCTGCTGGCTATCCAGCGCACCGGGGCTGCCGAGCGCAGCTTCTGGGACCGCACGGTGGATCGGCGCGAGCAGGACGAGGCCGACTTCGACCGTGTCCGCGACCTGATGCGCCAGACGGGCGCTCTCCAGTCCACGCTCGATCTCGCCTCTGACTACGCCGCCAGCGCCAAGGCGGCGCTGCAGGCTTTCGGGCCCAGCCCCTGGCGCGGGCCGCTCGAGGATCTGGCCGATTTCGCGGTGATCCGGCGCTCCTGACGCGACTTGGAACGCGCTCCAGCGCCTACGCTTTCAGCGCTGCGCTAGGAACCTGCACCGGTTTTGTGCGCTCCTTGGCGACAAGGAGCACCCATGACTTCAGGGCTGAAACTCGCGCGCCTTGGCGCGTTCACGACCGAATTCCCTGACGCCGAGGCCCTGCACAAGGGGTTGGCGCACTGGAACCACCGTCGTCTGTCGCCCGCCACGCCGTACGCGCAATGGCGGGCCGAGCTGGACGAAGACTGCCGCATGCTGCGCGTCGAGGGCGCCTTCGTGGAAGCCTTCCGCAAGGTGGTCGCGCCCATGGTTGCGGAAGTCCCGAGCGATCCCGACGGCTTCATCGCCTGGTTCGAGGGGCTGAAGGACAACGGCCCCGGCCAGTGGGACCCGCTGTTCGCCTGGCTGGAGAACGAGGCCACCCTCGACCAACTGAAGTGGTTCCTCACCCAGGAAGCGGCGGGCGAGGCGGGCTTTGACGACCTTGTGGCCTACACCCAGGTGAAGCTGCCGGCCCGCCCGAAGCTCGAGTTGGCCCGCAACTATTGGGACGAGATGGGCCGCGGCCACATGGGCGGCATGCACGGGCCGATGCTGGACCGCACGGTCCAGGGCCTGGGCCTGACGCCGTCCATCGACGAAACCTGCTGGGAAGCCCTGGCCCTGGCCAACACCCTGACGGCCTTCGCCACCACCCGCCGCTACGTCTACCACTCCATCGGCGCCCTGGGCGCGGTGGAGCTGACCGCGCCGACCCGCGTGGGCGCCGTGGCCGAGGGCCTGAAGCGCCTGGGCTGCCCGCCGGAGCAGCGCAAGTACTTCCAGCTGCACGCCCACCTGGACGTGGAGCATTCCAAGGCCTGGAACGCCGAGGCGCTGATCCCGCTGGTTACCGAGACGCCGGAATGCGCGCGCTTCATCGCGGAAGGCGCCCTGATGCGCCTGATCTGCGGCGAGCAGTGCTTCGAGACCTATCGCGCCCACCTCTGGGCCGACTCCGCCGTCGCCTACGCGGCGGAGTAGAAGCGCGGACCAACGAAGAAGGGCCCGGAGTTTCCTCCGGGCCCTTTGTCGTATCTGCAGGCCTGCGCACGCTTAGCCCGGGCTGAGCATGTTCTCGGGACGCACGATGGCGTCGAACTCGTCGTTGGTGACATAGCCGCCGCCGACCGCTTCCTCGCGAAGCGTGGTGCCGTTCTTGTGCGCCGTCTTGGCGATCTTGGCGGCGTTGTCGTAGCCGATCTTCGGCGCGAGGGCGGTGACCAGCATCAGCGAACGCTCGAGGTTCGCCTTGATGTTGTCTTCCCGCGCCTCGATGCCCGCCACCATGTTGTCGGTGAAGGAGATCGCCGCGTCGGACAGCAGGCGCGCCGACTGCAGGAAGTTGTAGGCCATCACCGGGTTGAAGACGTTCAGCTCGAAGTGGCCCTGGCTGCCGGCGACCGTGATGGCGGTCTGGTTGCCCATGATGTGGGCGCAGACCATGGTCAGGGCTTCGGCCTGCGTCGGGTTTACCTTGCCGGGCATGATCGAGGAGCCCGGCTCGTTCTCCGGCAGGGCCAGCTCGCCCAGGCCCGAACGCGGCCCCGAACCTAGGAAGCGGATGTCGTTGGCGATCTTGAACAGGGCCGCGGCGGCTGAGTTCAACGCGCCATGGCTGAACACCATGGCGTCGTGCGCCGCCAGGGCTTCGAACTTGTTGGGCGCGGTGATGAACGGCAGGTGGGTGATCAGGGCGATCTTCTCGGCCACCTTCTCGGCGAAGCCGACCGGCGCGTTGAGGCCGGTGCCCACGGCGGTGCCGCCCTGGGCCAGCTCATAAAGGCCGTAGAGGCTTTCCTTGATGCGCCGCACCGACATGGCGACCTGGTGCGAGTAGCCGCTGAACTCCTGGCCCAGGGTCACCGGCGTGGCGTCCTGGGTGTGGGTGCGCCCGATCTTGATGATGTGGGCGAACTGCTGGGTCTTCTTGTTCAGCGCTGCGTGCAGGTGCTCCAGCGCCGGCATCACGTGGCGCGCCACCTGCTCGGCGCAGGCGATGTGCATGGCCGTCGGATAGGTGTCGTTGGACGACTGGCTCATGTTGACGTGGTCGTTCGGGTGGATCGGCTTCTTGGAGCCCATCTCGCCGCCCAGCATCTCGATCGCCCGGTTCGAGATGACCTCGTTGGCGTTCATGTTCGACTGGGTGCCCGAACCTGTCTGCCAGACCACCAGCGGGAAGTGGTCGTCCAGCTTGCCGTCGATCACCTCCTGGGCGGCGGCGACGATCGCCGCGCCGATGGTGGGGTCAAGCCGGCCGAGCTCGACGTTCGCTTCGGCGGCGGCGCGCTTGACGATGCCCAGGGCGCGGATCACCGGCTGCGGCTGGCGCTCCCAGCCGATCTTGAAGTTCTGGATGCTGCGCTGGGTCTGGGCGCCCCAGTACCGGTCGGCGGGAACCTCGATGGGGCCGAAAGTGTCGGTCTCGGTGCGCGTCGCAGTCATGAGCAACCTTCTCCAGCTAAGTGCCGGGCCGGTTTAGCGAGACGGCGCGAGACTGCAAGGCGCATCGCCGCTAAACGCCTGACGATGAGCGACGGCTGGACCCAGCACGGCAAGGTGCGCGCCCGCGAGAACGACGGCTCCCTGATTGTGGAGGTCGACGGGCTCACCACCCAGTCCAAGTACTACAAGCCGCTGATCTACGAGTTCTTCCGCAAGGTGTGGCGCGGCTCGCGCCCGGCCTGGGGCGAGTTCGCCGTCGAGATCCGCATGGAGTACATCGGCGATCCGCCGTGGCTCGACCTCGACAACCTGGCCAAGGCGATCCTCGACGCCATCAAGGGCTACGCCTTCCATGACGACGCCCAGGTCGCCCGCCTGCTCGTGGAGCGCGCCCCCGGTGATCGCGAGCGGATCATCGTCACGGTGAACCGGCTGCCCGGCGCCGGCTTTGCGGGGCGGCCCTCCCATCCCTGACGCAAAAAGAAACCGGCCGCGCCCTGGAGGGTTGGCGCGGCCGGTGTTCGTAGTAACCCTCGGGGGAGGGCGGAGGTCTTAGCGGTACTGTTGGATCCGGGTCGTGCGCAGGCCGGCCATGCCGTGGCTGTCGATCGACTTCTGCCACGCGCCGAACTCCTCCGCGGTCAACGAGTAGCGCGCCAGCGCGTCGTCGAGCGAGAGCAGGCCGCCGCGAACAGCGGCGACGACTTCCGCCTTGCGACGGATGACCCAGCGGCCGGTGTTGGCCGGCGGCAGATCCTTCAGAGTGAGCGGAGCGCCCGTCGGGCCGATGACGTACGCTTCGCCCCGGCTGTTGGTGCGCGTCTGCTGTTGTTGCAACATGGCTTTACGCCTTTCCCACCATCACTGTTGATGGGGACGATAAGCCGCGGCTCCTAACAGCCGCTGAATCGCGATAGTAAAGAAACAGCTAACCATCTGCTCCCCCGTGTACGAAAACGATACAAGTCTTAACGGGCGGGAAGCTTAGACTTCTCACCCGTTAATCATCACCGCTTCATGTTGATGAGTTCTTCCAACATCTGATCGGCGGTGGTGATGATCTTCGAGGAAGCTGAGTAAGCTTTCTGGGTGGTGATCAGGCCGGTGAATTCGGCCGAGAGGTCCACCGTCGAAGCTTCCAGGCTTGAAGGAGAGATCAAGCCAGCGCCTGCGCCGGGGCGCTTGATCACCATCTCGCCGCTGGGAATCGTCGGCGTGTAGGCGTTGCCGCTGACAGCCTTCAATCCATCGGGGTTGGGGAAGGTGGCCAAGCCGATCCGAGCGATCTGCCGCACTTCGCTGTTGTCAAAGGTGACCGAGACGATCCCGTCATCGCTCACCTGCACGCCGTTGACCTGACCGGGCCCAGTCCCGTCCTGCGAGATAACGTCCACGGTGGAGTCTGATGGTCTCTGGGTGAGGTTTCGCAGGTCGAAATGCACGTCTTGCGGCTGTAGGCCGAGTGCGGCGTCCCACTGGATCTGGAAATCCTGCAGCCCCGCCGCCGTCGCGGTTAGATCGATGTTGCCGTCCCCATCAAAGACCACGGCGCCCGCGGCGATCGGATTGACCGTGACGTCCGAGGCGGGGATAGCCCGGATTTCCGCAGTCCAGTCGTTCGCACCGTTCGCGGTCAGCTGAAGGCTCAGGGTGTGCGAACCGCCCGAACTGTCGATGATCTGCATCTCGATCGGGGGCACCGTGCCGATGGGTGTGCTCAGGGCTGCGCGCTTGTCGATATTGGCCGTGATGCCGATGTTTCTGGTGCCGGCGACCGCAGTGCCGAGCGAGCGGACGTTGATCGGCTCAAGCTTGGACAGATCCGACGGGCTGAAGTCGAAGGTGCCGTCAGGCAGCATCGGCCAGCCCTGGAGGTAGAGTTTGGCATCGTTCACGAGATAGCCATCGGCATCAACGCTGAACGAGCCAGAGCGGGTGTAGAGCCGCTGGTCGTTAGGCGTGAGGCCGGTCGGCTTGGCCGTCGTGATGAAGAAGCCGTCGCCAGCGATCGCCAGGTCGGTGTTGGAGTTGGCGGTCTGCACCAGGCCCTGTTGGCCGATGTAGTGCCGGACCACGCCCTGCACGCCGCCCGCCGAGTAACGGCCAGCGACGGCTTGCGACGTCACGACGTTGGCGAAGTTCACCTGGGCGCGCTTGTAGGCGACCGTGTTCACGTTCGCGATGTTGTCCGAGATGGCGGCGAGGGCGGAGGAGTTGGTGATCAGCCCCGAGACGCCCGCGGCCATGGCCGAGTTGATGCTCATCTTGTCGTTCCGTTCTCTCTGTTAGCGGCTCGCATCCTGCGAGCGCTCGGCGGGCCTTAGGCCTGCGCCGGAGGCGACGTTTCGTCGTCTGGGTTGTTGGGGTCGGTGGTCGGATCCGTGGTGGATCCGCCTCCGGCGGTTTCGGTCGGCGGCGTGGTCGTGCCGCCGGTGTTGGTGGTCGGCGTGGTGATGGTGGTGACCTTGGTCCACTCCACCTTGCCGCCGTTGATGGTCAGCAGCGTTTGGCCGCCGCTCTGCTCGACGCCGGAGACGACGCCGCGCACATAGGTTGTGGTTCCCACGGTCTTGCCGTCGGAACCCTTGGCCGTGATCCGCAGGGTGTATTGCCCCTCGTTCGCGTTGGAGCCTTCGGCCGTCTTGCCGTCCCAGGTGAAGTTGTGTTCGCCCGCGGTCTTGCCGGCGCCTGAGCGGGCCGCCACGACGTTGCCTTTGGAGTCCAGGATCTCGAGCTTCACGTCCTTGGCTTCGGCATCGAGCTTGTAGGTCCAGGTGGCCTTGCCTCCCGACAGCGCCGTGGTGTCGGTGACCGCCTTCACGTCCTTGCCGATCAGGCTGACGGCCGCCTGGATGCCGGTCGCGGTGTTGCTGACCAACTGCTTCAGCAGGTCGTTGGTCTGCAGCTGCTGCTCCACGCCGGTCATCTGGACGACTTGTTGCGTGAACTGGTTGGAATCCATCGGCGAGAGCGGGTCTTGGTTCTTCATCTGCGTGGTCAGCAGGGTGAGGAACATCTCGAAGTTCTCGGCCAGCCGCGTACGGCTGGCGTTGTTCGTCGTCGCGGTGGTCTGCCCGGTGTTGGTGACGTCTGTGACAGCCATGGTTGACCTCAGATCCTCACGTCGACGCCTGACGCCGCGGCGCGACGCAGGTAGAGGGCGCTGTTCACGGCGGCCGAGGCCGCTTCGCCCGCATTGTTGAGAGCCGCCTCGAAGGCGCGGCCGCGGAAAGTTGCGCCGCCTTGGCCGCTCTGGTCCTGGTTCTGGGCCTGGCGACCGGATCCGTTGGGATCGCCCGCAACGTCGAACGACAGTCCGCCCGACAGGTCGAAGCCGGCCTGCTCGAGAACCTTCTGCAGCTCCGACGCTCGGGCCTTCAGCTCGGCGGCGGCTTGCGGATTGTCGAACGACATAGCCGCGCTGACCTGGCCCTGTGCGCCGATCTCCAGCCGCACGTCCACGCGGCCCAGCCCGAGCGGATCGAGCTGCAGGTCGAAGCGGGTTGTCCGTCCTTCCAGCTTCTTGATGACCTGAGCCGCAAGGTTGGCGACGGTCTCAGGCGAGCCGCGAACCGGCGCCGCGGTGGGCAGAACTTCGGCTTCCGGGTGCGCCGCGGAGGCTGTCGTCATAGGCGCCGAGGCGAGGGGCTCGCTGACCACGGGTTCCGGCGGGAGCTGGTCCGCGGCGAGCGCCGTCTGGTCGCGGCTGGAGCGAGCGGCGACAGCGTCCACGCTCGGCGCGTTCTCGATGCTGCCGGGGCGAAGCTGTGGACCGCCGAGCGAAGCTTCGGCCGCGTGAGCCTCAACCCGACCCGGATGAGCGCTCCTGTCCTTACCCTTGGCGGGCGCGGAGGAGGGGGCGACTGGCGACGCTTCAGTTTGACGGGCGGCGGGTTTCGCCGCGGGCGCTGCGGCTTGCGCCGCGATGGCCTGGACGGGGATCGGCGGCGTGGCCTCTGCCTGGGCCGCTGGAGCGGCGGGTGGCGGCGCGGGTTGCGTTTGCGCTTGTGCTTGCGGCGGGGCGGCGGCCGTCGTGACCTTCGGGGCCTCAGCCTTCATATTGGGCGAACGAACGTTGGCCGTATCGGCTGCAGGCTTGTCGATCGGCGGCTTGGCGCCGGGCGTTTCCAGAGCAAGCTCGGACGGGGCGGCTGCTTCCGAAGGCTGCAGCGCCGCAAGAACCGTTTGCTCAGGCTCAACAGGGGGTGGAACACGCCCGCTGAGCGCGACCTGCTGGGCGGCGGCGGTTGGCTCCGTCTGCTTGGACGCAGCCTGTCCGTCCAGGGCAGCCCGCGGCGCCAGGTCCGCTGACGTTGTGGGCTCCGCCAGCAGGGGCGAGGCCGGCTGAGATGCGCCGCCGCCGGCCGCGTCTTCCGACGAGACAGTCTTGACCGTGGTCGGCTGCGGCGAGACCGGAGCCGCTACTGCGCCGGACAGAACAGCCAGCATGGCTGCGTCGGGGCCGACCAGGGGCTGCTCGACAGCCGCCGCAGGTGCTTCGCCATCGGCCAGGGCGCCCTCAGGTTGGGGGGGCTCCATCTGAGCGTCCAGCAGAGAGCCCGAAGGCGCTGTCGCACCCGTTCCCAGGATCCCTGCAGCGAGAGTGGCTTGGCCAGCTTCGCCCTCCGCCTGCGCGAACAGACTGGCGAACATCGCGTCGAAAACGCCCAGCACGCCGCTGCCGGCTCCGGCTGCGGGGTTCTGCGCACCAAGGCCCTGTTGGCTGGCGAGCGGGTTGGTGATGGACGCGGTGACGGACACTGCTGGCTCAAATCTGAAGATGAGAGCGCATCCTGCGCCGGGCTCATTCGAACGTTCCGCAGCAACCTTCGCGCCAACCAATTAGCTGCTGTTTTCATTGGGTAATCCGGATGATCCGCTGGCAGGACTTCGCGGTCTCGGCGGTTTTTGCCGGGCCCCCGACGGTGTGCTCGGCGCAGAATGCCGAGCGATCCGGGAACCAATCCGCTCGAAGTGGCCCAGCTCTTGCGCCTGCTTGTTCGGGTCAGCGACGCTCAGAAGCGGCGTCATTGATTTCCAACGGTTTTCTCCCGCGCTTTGCGCATGCGTTCCCGAAAGTTCCCGGCAGAATCCGCCGGGCCGCGCAGGCTTTGCCGGGCTGAGGATTGGTCCCATGTCGCTCACAGCGACGCTGAAGACGGCGAACTCCGGCCTCATGGCGGCCCAGACCGGGCTACGCGCGGTCTCGGACAACATCGCCAACGTCAATACGCCTGGCTACGTCCGCAAGACGGTCAACCAGCGCCCGGTCGTGGTCAACGGGTCGGGCATGGGCGTCGAGGTCACTGGCCTCAGCCGCGTCACCGACCAGTACCTCCAGCTCGCCACCCTGGCCGCCGGCTCCGAAGCCTCGCGATGGGACGTCGTCTCCAAGTACCTGGACAACGCCCAGAGCCTGTTTGGCGACCCGTCCAGCGACACGTTCTTCTTCAGCCGTCTGGACGACATCTATTCGGCGTTCAGCGCGGCCAGCAACGATCCCGCCTCCAGCCTGCGCCGCGGTCAGGCGCTGAACAACGTCCAGGACATGCTGGCCGAGGCGAAGCGGATCAACGGCCAGCTGACGCAGATCGCCGGCACGCTGGACTCCCAAATCAAGTCGGACATCGCGCGCGCCAACGATCTGCTCAAGGAGATCAACCGGCTCAACGGCGACATCACCCGCGCCAAGCTGGTGGACCAAGACGCGTCGGGCTCGGAAAACATCCAGGCTCAGCTGGTGGACGAGCTCGCCACCATGATCGACATCAAGGTGTCGGGGCGCTCCCAGGGCGGGATCGAGATCCGCTCGGCCGAAGGGGTGAAGCTCAGCGGCGACGGCGCCGCCACCCTGAACTATGTGCGCAACGACGGCGCGCGCGGCTACATCTCCGTGACCTCGGCCAGCGGGGTCAGCACCCAGCCCATCCTGATCAAGAGCGGCGCGGTACGCGGGCTCCTCGATCTCCGCGACGTTCAGCTCCCGGCGATCTCCGATCAGCTCGGCGAGTTCATGACCCGCGCCACGGATCAGCTGAACGCTGCGCACAACGCCGCCAGCGCGGTGCCAGCGCCCGCAAGCCTGACGGGCCGAGATACGGGTCTCGACATCGACACCGCCGTGGGTGGCTTCACGGGCAAGACGACGGTCGCCATCGTCAACGCCGCGGGCGTCCTCCAGCGCCGGGTCGACATCGACTTCGACAACGGCACGATGAGCGTCGACGGCGGGCCGGCCACCGGCTTCAGCCCGGCCAGCTTCCTGAGCACCCTGGACGGCGCGCTTGGCGGCATGGGCACGGCGACCTTCTCGGCCGGCGCCCTCAGCATCAGCGCCAGCGGCGGGAACGGCGTGGCCATCGACGAAGGCACGTCGATGAAAGCCGGCCGTGCGTTCTCGCACTTTTTCGGCCTGAATGACCTGATCCGTTCGGATGGCATCACCAACTTCGACACTGGGCTGACGCTGGGCGACGCCCACGGCTTCAATGGCGGCGACCAGATTACCCTGCGGCTGGCGCAGCCGGACGGGAAGCCCATCTCCGACGTGACGGTCACCATTCCGTCCGGCGGCACCATGGCGGATCTGCTGAACGAGCTGAACAGCTCGTCCACGGGTGTCGGCCTCTACGGTCAGTTCAATCTGGATGCGGTCGGCGCACTGAACTTCTCAAGTGGGCCCCCGCTGAACGCCAATGTGTCGGTGCTGCGAGACGACACTCAGCGCGGCGCGAGCGGACCGGCCATGAGCCAGCTGTTCGGCATCGGCGCGGCCGTCCGTTCGGCTCGGGCGAACAACTTCAGCCTTGATCCCGCGATCGCCGCCAACTCGGCGAAGCTGGCGCTGGCCAAGCTGAACCTCAACGTCGCAGCCGGCGCGCCGGCCCTCACCCCCGGCGACGGGGACGGCGCTCGCCTGCTCGCGGCTTCGGGCGACGTGATCACCCAGTTCCAGTCGGCGGGCGTGCTTGCCGGCGGCAAGATGAGCGTCTCGCGCTACGCCAGCGAAATGGGCGGCGCCATCGGCCGAGAGGCCGCCGCCGCCGAAACGCGCGCCGGCAGCGCCAACGCGGTGAAGACTGAAGCCAACAACCGCCGCCAGTCCGTCGAAGGCGTGAACCTCGACGAGGAACTGGTCCGGCTCACCACCTATCAGCAGGCCTTCAACGCCTCCGCCCGCATGATCCAGGCGGCGAAGGAACTGTTCGATGTCCTGACGAACACCGTCTGAGGAAGCCTTCGATGGTCGCGCGCATCTCAACCACCTCGTCCTACAACACGGTGCTAGCGAACCTGATGGTCGCGCAGCAGAACCAGCTGGAGGCTGGCGAACAGGTCGGCACCCAGAAGAAGGGCAAGGACCTCAAGGACTTCGCCACCAGCGCCGAGATGCTCACGGCCATGCGGACCGTGCAGGCGCGGGTGAAGATGTACCAGGAGCAGAACTCCATCGTCGCCGACCGGCTGGCGACCCAGGACGCGGCCCTGAACCAGATCACCGACGCGGCGGGCACGACGCGGCAGTCGATCGCCGACGCCATCGCCGCCGGCCGCGCGGACGCTTTGATGGAGGACATCAAGGCGCAGCTGCGCAATGCGATCGACGGGTTGAACACCCGCTACAACGGCAAGTTCTTGTTCGCTGGCGGTCAAATCGAGACCAAGCCGGTGTCCGCCCAGAGCATGGCCGAGCTGACGAGCGGGCCGGTCGCCAGCTTCCTGCATAACGACGAATACAAGGCGCAAGCCAAGCTCGACGACTCCACCACCGTGGGAACCGGCTTCCTGGCGTCCGAGCTCGGAGAGGACCTGCTGGCGGCCTATCAGGCGATCCAAGCGTTCGAAGAGGGGCCGGACGGGCCGTTCAACGGCAAACTGACGACCGCGCAGTCCAACTTCCTGCAGAGCCAGCTCGCCACCTGGGACACGGTGCGGACGGACCTGACCGCGCTGACCGCCCAGAACGGCCTGGCCCAGAAGCAGGTCAAAGATGTCGCCGAGCGGCTGGTCACCCGCGACGATGCGGTCAAGGGCATGATCGGCGACGTCACGGATGCCGACATGGCCATGGCCGCCACCCAGCTGCAGATGGCGCAGATCGCCGTCCAGGCCTCGGCTCAGGTGTTCATGACGCTGCAGTCCAGCTCGTTGCTGAACCTGCTGAAGTAGCGGGCTCAGCCCAGGCGGAGTTCGCCGCCCAGGCGGCCCACAAGGCGCTCGCCGTCCCACACCTCCGCGGCGTACTGGCCGGCCGAGAGAGCCTCGGCCCGCTCGAGCGCGCGCCGGTCGTTCGGCAGATCCTCTTCCAGAGCATCGGCGATGCGATCCTGCCGGTTGAGCACGTAGATCCGATATTGGTTCATCATGGTCTGCTCCCCCGTTGAGCAGTGGCGGAGTGGAGCGTGCGGTGCGCATCTCCCTCGCCGGTACTCGCGGACGATGAGCGCAGTTTACAGCAGGACTGTGACGCCGAAGATCACGCTTTCGCCATGGTAGCGCTCGCACCTGCGACGGGCCTGACCCTCGCAATCGGCCATCCGTGACTATAAATAGCCCGCCATGACTGCGCCCTTCGCCCTCGCCGAGGCTGACGCCGACTTGTCCGACCGCCTGGTCCAGGCGGCGCGAGAGGCTGTCGGCCTGCCTGCGGGAACGCGCATCGTGGCGGCCATGTCCGGCGGGGTGGACTCGACCGTAACCGCGGCGCTGCTGGCCAAGGCCGGCTACGACGTGGTGGGCGTCACCCTCCAGCTCTACGACCACGGCGCGGCGATCCAGAAGAAGGGTGCCTGCTGCGCCGGCCAGGACATCCACGACGCGCGTACGGCGGCGGACGCCATCGGCATCCCGCACTACGTCCTGGACTACGAAAGCCGCTTCAAGCAGCAGGTCATCGAGGACTTCGCCGACAGCTACCTGCGCGGCGAGACGCCGATCCCGTGCATCCGCTGCAACCAGACGGTCAAGTTCCGCGACCTGCTGGACGTGGCCCGCGACCTGGGCGCCGAGGCCATGGCGACCGGGCACTACGTGCGCCGCGAGGTTGGGCCGAACGGGCCGGAGCTGCACCGGGCGCACGATCCGGCCCGGGACCAGAGCTACTTCCTGTTCGCCACCACACCTGAGCAGCTGGCGTTCCTGCGCTTCCCGCTGGGCGGCCTGCCCAAGCCGCTGGTGCGGGCGGCGGCGGCGGAGCTCGCCTTGAGCGTGGCGGACAAGCCGGACAGCCAGGACATCTGCTTCGTGCCGGAAGGCCGCTACACCACCCTGATCGACCGCCTGCGCCCGCATGGGGCGGAGGCGGGGGACATCGTGCACCTGGACGGCCGGGTGCTGGGCCGCCACGAGGGGGTGACCCGCTACACCATCGGCCAGCGCCGGGGGCTGAACGTGGCGGTGGGCGATCCGCTGTTCGTCGTGCGCATCGACGCCGACAAGCGGCAGGTGGTGGTGGGGCCGAGAGAGGCGCTGCTGACCACGGCCTTGACCCTCAAGGAGACCAACTGGCTGGGCGAGGGCGCATCCATCGAGGCCGCCGAAGGCCGGCCGGTGCTGGTGCGCGTGCGCTCTACCCGCGAGCCGGTGCCGGGGCGGATCGCCCTGGTGGACGGGAAGGCCGGCGTGGCCTTCGACGTGGCCGAGGAGGGCGTGGCGCCCGGGCAGGCCTGCGTGCTCTATGCGCCGGAGGCGCCGAGCCGGGTGCTGGGCGGCGGCTTCATCGAGCGCACGGTCCGCAACGCCGACTGACGTCGCGTCAGGCTTGAAGCGGCCCCCGCCTGGGGTCATTTCAGGGCCATGAGCACGTCCGATCCTGTCGTCATCGCTTCCTACGCCCGCACGCCGATGGGCGGGTTCCAGGGCGTCTTCGCCGGCGTGAAGGCCACTGAGCTGGGCGCCGCCGCGGTGCGGGCCGCCGTGGAGCGGGCGGGCGCCAGCCCCGACGCCGTCGAGCAGATCGTCATGGGCTGCGTCCTGCCGGCGGGGCAGGGGCAGGCGCCGGCGCGGCAGGCGGCCTTGGGCGCCGGGCTGCCGACCTCGGTGGAGGCGACCACCGTCAACAAGATGTGCGGCTCCGGCATGCAGGCCGCGATCATGGCGCACGACGCCCTGGCGGCCGGCAGCGCCGACCTGATCGTGGCGGGCGGCATGGAGAGCATGACCGGCGCGCCGTACCTGCTGGCCAAGCACCGCGGCGGGGCGCGGATCGGCCACGACGCCATCCTGGACAGCATGTACCTGGACGGGCTGGAGGACGCCTACGAGCCCGGCCGGCTGATGGGCTCCTTCGCCGAGGAGACCGCGCGGCAGTACCAGTTCACCCGCGAGGCGATGGACGAGTACGCCATCGGCTCGCTGGCCAAGGCGCGGCAGGCGACCGAGAGCGGCGCCTTCGCCCGGGAGATCGTCCCCTTCGAGGTGGTCTCCCGCAAGGGCGCGGTGCTGGTGGAGCATGACGAGCAGCCGCTGAAGGCCGACCCGAACAAGATCCCGACCCTGAAGCCCGCCTTCGCCAAGGACGGGGCGATCACCGCGGCCAACGCCTCCTCGATCAGCGACGGGGCGGCGGCCCTGGTGATGACCCGCGCCTCGGTGGCCGAGCGGCTGGGCCTCAAGGTGGTGGCGCGGGTGGTGAGCCACGCGGCCCATGCCCACGAGCCCGGGCTGTTCACCACCGCGCCCGTGCCTGCCATGCAGAAGGCGCTGAAGAAGGCCGGCTGGAGCGTCGACGACGTCGACCTGTTCGAGGTCAACGAGGCCTTCGCCGTGGTGGCGATGATCGCCGAGCGGGAGCTGGGGATCGACCGGGCCAAGCTGAACGTCCACGGCGGGGCCTGCGCCCTGGGCCACCCGATCGGGGCGTCGGGGGCGCGGATCCTGGCCACCTTGCTCAGCGCGCTGGAGCAGACCGGCGGCAAGCGCGGGCTGGCCAGCCTGTGCATCGGCGGCGGCGAGGCGACGGCGATGGCGGTGGAGCTGGTGTGAGGCGAGGGTCTGAGCGGACCCCCTCCACCGCTTCGCGGTTCCCCTCCCCCAGAGGGGGAGGAACTGGGCCGTTGGGATCGGATCGGGCGGTTCCTAAGTTCTCCCATCATGAGCGAGCTGCGCAACGATCCCGCACGGTCACGGTACGAGATGGAGGAGCAGGGGGAGGTGTCCTATGCGGACTACCGGCTCACCGGCGACCGGATGTACATCGACTACGTGTTCTCGCCCCCGGCGCTGAGAGGCAGCGGGGCGGCCGGCCGGCTGATGTCGGCGGTGGCGCAGGATGCGAAGGACAAGGGGCTGAAGATCACGCCCATCTGCGGCTATGCGGCCGCCTGGCTGCGGCGCAGCCATGACTATCGGGATCTGCTGGCCTAGGCGGAACTTCGATGCTCCCCTTCAGGGGGAGCTCCGGCGAAGCCGGTGAGGGGGTTCAAGGGGCGTAGGCCGCGGGTGAAACCCCCTCCGTCGGCTTTGCCGACACCTCCCCCTGAGGGGGAGGATCTTCTGTCGTCCTCATCCTCATCGTCGTGCTCGTCGGCTTCGCCCGCGGGGGCAAGGCGGGAGAGCTTGTCGCAGAGGCGGTCGGCGATGGCTTCCAGCACGTCGTTGCGGAAGTGCTCGAACAGGGTGTCGTCGTCGAGGCCGAAGGGGCGGAAGGCTTCTGGCTGGAAGGCGGCGTCGGGCTCGGACGCGCAGCGCGGTTCGGAGGCGCGGGCCTCGATCTGGCGGGCCTCAACCGGGCGCGCCTCACGCTCGCGGCGGTCGCGGGCTTTCTCGCGGGCCAGGCGGTCCTGCAGGGCGATGGACTGGCCGACCACCCGGGCGGTGCGCTGGAAGGCGAGGGCGAGCTCGGCGGCCTCGTGGCTGTCTTCGGCTTCGAGCGCGCGGCGCTGCAGGGTCGTGGCGAGCGCCAGGCCGAGGTCGGCCAGGCGTCCCAGGACGTTCAGCTGCTGCTCGGCCAGGGCCGCGGGCTCGTTCATGAACGAAAGGAGAACACGCGTCCGGCTGTAAGGCAAATTTTGAGTTGGATTTCTTCAGCCGCAGAAGATCGGCGGCGGCCGTCGCTCCAGACAACGGCCGCCGCCGGGCCTGACGGGTTGGCGCTGGGCAAGCGCCGGGCGGCTGTGGGGCTCTCGTGTGCGAGCCGCCGTCCGCAGGCAGGGCATCTCTCAATACGAGCGGTCGGCTCGAACGGATGCTTCGCACCCTAACGAAAAGCGTCCTGAACGAGAAGGCGCAGCGGATTGGCCGAGTCGCTGAGCAATTTGACGGTCATGCCGATGCAAACGACCGCCAGCAGGGGGCGGATCAGGCGCGGGCCGAAGCGCATGGCGGCGTGGGAGCCGAGGCGGCCGCCGATGAACTGGCCCACCGCCATGCAGGCGCCCAAGGTCCACAGGACGTGGCCGCCCAACGCCAGCACGGCGACGGAGATGGCGTTGCTGGTCAGGTTCAGCGCCTTGGTGTGGGCGGTGGCCCGCGTCAGGCCCATGCCCAGCAGGGTGACCAGGGACAGGGCGAAAAAGGAGCCGGTGCCGGGGCCGAAGAAGCCGTCATAGAAGCCGATGGCGAAGGCCACGACGGAATAGGCGGCGGGGGTGAGGCGCGCGCGGATGTCCTCGTCCGAGGCCTTGGGGCCGAACAGGAAGTAGAGGGCGATGGCCGCCAGCAAGAGGGGCAGGGCCACCAGCAGCCAGCGGGTGGAGGCGAACTGCAGGGCAAAGGCGCCCAGGCCCGCGCCGACAAAGGTGGCGGCGATCGGCCAGGCGATGCGGCGAAAGTCGATCAGCCCGGCGCGCCAGAAGCTCCAGGTGGCGGAGGCCGTGCCGACGCTGCCTTGCACCTTGTTGGTGGCGATGGCGGCCACCGGGCTGATCCCGGCGGTCAGCAGGGCCGGCACGGTGATCAGCCCGCCGCCTCCGGCGATGGCGTCCACGAACCCGGCCGCCGCGGCCACGAGGGTGAGCGCGCCGATGGCGCCGAGGGAAAGGTCCATGGGGGTGGTGTAGATGATCCTCCCCCTCAGGGGGAGGTGGCCGAAGGCCGGAGGGGGGTTCAGCCGCGGCCAGCGCCCTATGAACCCCCTCAGTCGCTTCGCGACAGCTCCCCCTGAGGGGGAGCATCTGGCGCGGCGTTGCTCCTCCCCTTCAGCGGGAGGTGGCCGAAGGCCGGAGGGGCTTGCAGGCCGGGACTGCGCCCTATGAACCCCCTCAGTCGCTGCGCGACAGCTCCCCCTGAGAGGGAGCATCTGGCGCGGCGTTGATCCTCCCCTTCAGGGGGAGGTGGCCGAAGGCCGGAGGGGGTTTCAGCCGCGGAGCTGGATCGCGTTCTCGATCAGGGAGGCTCCGGCGTCGTGGGAGTCCAGGACGTCACGTGCGGAGATGCGGACCGTCTGGATGCCTTGCGCGGTGAGCCAGGCGTCGCGGGCGGCGTCGGCGTCCGTGCGGGCGAGGTGGGTGTCGCCGTCGATCTCCACCGCGAGCTGGAGCTGGTCGCAATAGAAGTCGAGGACGTAGGGGCCGATCGGGTGCTGTCGGCGGAAGTGGAGGCCGTGCAGCTGGCGGCCTTTGAGCGTGCGCCAGAGGAGAACTTCCGGGAGGCTCATGCGCCGGCGCAGGGTCCGGGCGAAGTCCTTGGTGGGGCGCGGCGCGTCCATTCGCAGATCAGGCGGGGAGGCTAGCCTGCGGTCAAGCTCCAAGATCCTCCCCTCAGGGGGAGGTGGCCGAAGGCCGGAGGGGGTTTCAGGCAGGGACTGCGCCTTATGAACCCCCTCAGTCGCTTCGCGACAGCTCCCCCTGAGGGGGAGCATCTGGTTAGGGTGCGGGATGGCTCGCAAGACACGTATCCGCATCGAGGACGTCGCGCCGGTGTTGGTGGGGCTGGCGTCGGGGGCCGGGGCCCTGTCGATGCTGATGCCAGGGTGGATGTTCGCCCTGATGGCGCTGACCGGCTGGGCGGGCAAGGCCTGGCCCTTGGTGTTGGGCATGGCGCTGGGGCCGGTGGCCGCGCCGGGAGCGGGCTGGGTGCTGATGAAGCACGGGCGGCCCCGGGCCGCCATCGTCATGGCGGTGCTGGGGTTCGCGCTCACAGGGCTGCTGCTGACCGTCTTTGCGGTGTCGCAGAGCAGGTAAGCTTAGCAAAGGCGGTTAACCGGAGAAGGCATGGGCCGGTTCGGGCCCGTGGCGGCCTGGAAGGCCGTCGGCGTGCGCCGTTTTGGCGCCGCGGGCCGGATCGGAAGCTCCCGTCCCGTCGCAGGAGGGCTCCGTCCGGTCGGGTGCGGTCGCCTTTCCCGTCTGAAGCCTGCGCCGGCCGGACCTTCGCGCCTGTCCCCTCTAGCAAAGGGGCGGGGCGGCGGGTCCGGCCTGGAGGCGCAGCGACTTGGGGCGCGGCGGCCGTTTGGAAGCGCAGAGCCGCTTAGTTGCGGGCGCTGATCGCTTCCAGGGTCTGGACGCGCATTTCGCAGTCTTCAACCAGACGGCGGGCCAGGTCGCGGATGCCCGGCGGATAGGCGTCGCCGCCTTCGGCGATCTCCGCGGCCAGTTCTTCCACCTGCATCAGCGAGGTGGTCAGAGCCCGGACGTGGTCTTTGGCCAGCGTCTTGGCCTCTTGCTGCAGGCGGCGGACGCGCTGCGCAACGGTCTCGGTCTTCTGGGCCGGCGACAGTTGGTTATTGTCGGCGACAACACTCAGCGGAGGTGACATTCGGTAATACCTCAAAATACCCAACCCAGGTTTCTTCGAAGCCCGCCGATCCACCGTGGTTCGGCTGAAGAGGCCTCTCGCCCTGCTGTGTCGATTACGGACGAACACAGCCCAGGTTCCATGAACGCAGCATGATCGGCGCCGCTCGAACCTAGGTGGGGATTTGCGGACACAGTGTGTAGTTAAGCTGGTTGCTTAACGGCCGCAGATTTTGAGCAGGTGGGGGTTAGAGGGGCTGGGGCGAAAGCGTTGCCTTGGGCTATGCAACGGCAGTCTCTTCGAGTGGTATAGCGCTGCTAGCTCATCCTGAAGATGATTGATTCTCATGCCTGAAACCCATCGCTACACCGCAAGTCTCGTCACCCAAGGGCGACATCGCTTCTACACCCTCACGGTGCCGTCAGACGTTCTCGCGAAGACATGCTTTGTCATAAGTCGCGATGAAGACCCTAAAGAAGGGTTCCAGAGGCTGCTTGACCGTGCTCGTGCTGAGCAGATCGCTGACTATATCGACAATGGGCTAGGTACGATTCCGAACTCAATTGTCCTCTCTGCGCAACCAGAGGCGGAGTTCCGCTATGAACGCGTCCGCAAGACTGTCGAGTTCGTCGCACACCCAAAATCCTTCTTGATCCTCGACGGCCAGCATCGGGTTTATGGCTTTTCACTGGCCACGTCTGATCTCCGAGTGCCTGTAGTCATTTACAACGATCTGTCTCGACAGGACGAAAGTCGCCTTTTCATTGATATAAATACAAAGCAGCGGCCAGTTCCTAATGAGTTGTTGCTGGATATCCGTAAGCTAGCGGCCTATCAGGACGACATAGAAACGCGTCTTGCTGAGGTGTTCGACCTTTTCAATGAGATGCCAGCGAGTCCGCTCGCGGGGATGCTCAGTCCTGCTAAGAAGCGCTCTGGCCATATATCTAGAGTGACGTTCAATGCGGCGTTGAAACCCTTGCTTGGGCTGTTCCAGGAGACTGAGTCCGAGGAAATATATCGCATCGTCGGCGGGTATGTCGCTGCTGTTCAGCGCGGGGTTGGTGAGTACGGATTACCTGTTGATGTCACGAACCCGATTACCTTTCGGGGATTCATGCTGCTTTTCCAAGACGTCGCGAGGACAGTCAAGGACCGTCACGGATCTGAGTATACGGTCGACAACTTCTACGAAGCGCTAAGGCCGATGTTCAAGAACGTCAAGGCGAGTGCTATCAAAGAGCCCGGCAATAGCGTAACCGCCTATCATAAGATCCTTACTGATGCCTTCCGGGCGAAATTTACGCTCTAGCATGTACACCGACGATGCTCTTCGTCAGGGCTGGGTTCGTGGCCTAAACGCGGTCTCTGGTAAGCAGTCTATTGAGCTGAAGCATTGGCTGAAGGTCGGCACCTATGCTGTGGAATCGCTAAGCACGCTGGACCGGATCGTGCTGCGACCTGCCGATATAGCTGTGCCGCTCGGGGCTTTGGCCTGTGACGTCAACAGAACTTGCATAAGCTCAATCGAGACCGCTCAGAGCATAGCGGAGGTGCAGGGCCTGCCGAAGTCTTTGGCCTGGATGCTGATCAAGCTATACTATTCGTCTTTTTTTGCGGCCAATGCGTTGCTGCGCATTCAGGGTGTGTCGTGTTCCTATCTCGACATAGAGGAGGTCTTGTCTCTGCGCCGCGTCGCCCATAGCTACGGGATGAGAGATGCCGCTAAGATATCATCGGGTCAATATTTGCTAACATTCGACATGGCGGCGAGAGAGATTGTGGTCGAAAAGAACTCGAGGCTAGCATCCCACGAGTTTGTCTGGAGCGTCTACGTAGCTAAGATTGGCGAGATCAGAGCCAAGCTATCGGGGGCGTTACTTGCCTCCGCCTACGTGAAGAAGGTGGACCTCGTCCTTGCGTCGTTGCAAGACGCGCTCAATGACCAAGGGCGGGTGAATGGGAACTGGCTTTCCCAGGTCCGCAATGCGGTAAACTACCGGCAAGAACTTGGGGTCTGGTATCCCTACCAAGGTAAGCGACAGGCTCCGCGTGGCGAAGCAAGATCTCGGCGGCAACGCGAACTGATCCCACGATGCTCCCACTAAACGGCGCGGACCGCTTAGAGGCGTTCGTCGCGACTTGCTTGTTGATCAACGGCATGTGTCGCGGAACGTTGTGGGACATGTCTGGCCGCTGCCCGGCTGGCAAGTCGTACCTCGAATTCGGGGCTGTCGCCTTCATGAGGCAGTTGGAGAAAAGTGCGCTCAGCGCCTCATGAGCGGCTCGCGTGGCCTACCGCTTCCCCTTCCGGAACCGCTCCTGAGCTTCGGCGCGGGCCTCTGACCGCACGCGTTTGACGGCGGCCTTGTCGCCGGTCTCGCCGTCGCTCGCGAGGGCGTCGGCGGCGAATTCGAGGTCGAGGAGCTTGAGGCGCTTGATCTCGTCGCGCAGGCGGGCGGCGGTTTCGAACTCCAGGTTGGCGGCGGCCTCGCGCATCTTGTTCTCGAGGTCGCGCAGGGTGGCCTTGAAGTTGTTGCCCATGAAGGGCTGGGCGCCGCCGTCGGCCACGCCGGCCGGGACCAGGACGTGGTCCTTCTCGTACGGGGAAGCGAGGATGTCCTTGATCTGGCTCTTCACCGTCTCGGGCGTGATGCCGTGGGCGGCGTTGTAGGCCTCCTGCTTCTCGCGCCGGCGCCGGGTCTCGGCCATCGCGCGTTCCATGGAGCCGGTGACGGTGTCGGCGTAGAGCACGACCTTGCCTTCCACGTTCCGGGCGGCGCGGCCGATGGTCTGGATCAGGGAGGTTTCCGAGCGCAGGAAGCCTTCCTTGTCCGCATCGAGGATGCCGACGAAGCCGCACTCGGGGATGTCGAGGCCTTCGCGCAGGAGGTTGATGCCCACGAGGACGTCGAAGCCGCCCAGGCGTAGGTCGCGGATGATCTCGATCCGCTCCAGGGTGTCGACGTCCGAGTGGAGGTAGCGGACGCGGATGCCCTGCTCGTGCATGTATTCGGTGAGGTCCTCGGCCATCTTCTTGGTGAGGACGGTGACCAGGGAGCGATAGCCCTTGGCCGTGGTCTGGTGGACCATGTCGATGACGTCGTCGACCTGGCTGAAGCCCTGGCCCTGGACGGGGCGGACCTCGACCGGCGGGTCGATCAGGCCGGTGGGGCGGATGACCTGTTCGGTGAAGACGCCGCCGGTGCGCTCCATCTCCCAGGGACCCGGGGTGGCGGACACGTGGACGGTGTCCGGCCGCATGGCGTCCCATTCCTCGAACTTGAGGGGGCGGTTGTCCATGGCGGAGGGCAGGCGGAAGCCGTACTCGGCCAGGGTCCACTTGCGGCGGTAGTCGCCCCGATACATGGCGCCGATCTGGGGCACCGTCTGGTGGCTTTCGTCGATGAACAGCAGGCTGTTCTCGGGGATGTATTCGAAGAAGGTCGGCGGCGGCTCGCCCGGGCGGCGGCCGGTGAGGTAGCGGGAGTAGTTCTCGATGCCGGCGCACGAGCCGGTGGCCTCGATCATCTCCATGTCGAAGGTGGTGCGCTGTTCCAGGCGCTGGGCTTCCAGCAGCTTGCCGTTGGCGACCAGCCAGTCGAGGCGCTCCTTCAGCTCGGCCTTGATGTCGGTGATGGCTTGGCGAAGGGTCGGGCGCGGCGTGACGTAGTGGCTGTTGGCGTAGATCTTCACGCCCTTGAGGTCGGCGGTCTTCTTGCCGGTCAGCGGGTCGAACTCGACGATGGTCTCGATCTCGTCGCCGAACAGGGAGATGCGCCAGGCGCGGTCCTCGTAGTGGGCGGGGAAGATCTCGATGGTGTCGCCCCGGCGGCGGAAGGTGCCGCGCTCGAAGGCCTGGTCGTTGCGCTTGTACTGGAGGGCCACGAGGTCGCCCATGAGCTTCTTCTCGTCGATCCGGTCGCCTGGGGTCAGCGAGAAGGTCATGGCGGTGTAGGTCTCCACCGAGCCGATGCCGTAGATGCAGGACACCGAGGCCACGACGATGACGTCGTCGCGCTCCAGGATCGCGCGGGTGGCCGAGTGGCGCATCCGGTCGATCTGCTCGTTAATCGAGGAGTCCTTCTCGATGTAGGTGTCGGTCCGGGGCACGTAGGCCTCCGGCTGGTAGTAGTCGTAGTAGGAGACGAAGAACTCGACCGCGTTTTCCGGGAAGAAGCTCTTGAACTCGGAATAGAGCTGGGCGGCGAGGGTCTTGTTGGGAGCCAGGATGAGAGCGGGACGCTGGGTCTGCTCGATCACCTTGGCCATGGTGAAGGTCTTGCCCGAGCCGGTGACGCCCAGCAGGACCTGATCGTGCTCGTTCTGGTTCACCCCGGCGACGAGCTCGGCGATGGCGTTGGGCTGGTCGCCGGCCGGCTCGTAGTTGCTGACCAGCTTGAACTTCTGCCCGCCTTCCGACTTCTGCGGGCGCGCCGGACGGTGCGGCTTCCACAGCAGGGGCATGGCGTTTTCGTCGTAGTCAAAGGCCGCCGACATGTCGGCGACGCCCTCCAGCACAGGGGCGGGCGCGCGGCTTTTCGTCGAGGAACGGGGCATGAACGGCAAGGTAGGGGGCCGGGCTGCCGAACGCCAGTCTGCGAGACGAGGCGTCGCACGGCTGCTGACAGGAGGCTGGCAGCAGGAGGGGCGTATTCCGGCGCGGCCTGTCGGGACGGCCGGGTGCGGCGCGTCTTCAGGTCAGGACGGGAGACCTGCCATGCGTCATGTCGTGTTCGCCGCCGCGGCGTTGGTCGGCTGCGTGCTGCTGTGGGTCAGCGCGGGCGGCGGGCTGGCGTGGCTCTAGATCCTCCCCTTCAGGGGGAGGTGGCCCGGAGGGCCGGAGGGGGTCGAAGGCAGGGACTGCGCCCTATGAACCCCCTCAGTCAGCTGCGCTGACAGCTCCCCCTGGAGCGGAGCATCTCACAACTAGGTGTGTGGCGCACAGTATGTGCTGGACAGTGTGTGCCGCACAGTGTACGACGCACAGCATGCCTGATGTCGACGTTTTCGAAACCCTGAAGCTGGAGCTGCGGCGCGGATCCCTGATCCTGGCGGTGCTGGGCCAGCTGCGCACCGAGCACTACGGCTACACGCTGCGGCGCGACCTTTCCGAGGCGGGGGTGGAGATCGACGAGGGCGCCCTGTACCCGATGCTGCGCCGCCTGGAGTCCCAGGGCCTGCTCGCCAGCGAATGGCGCGAGGAAGACAAGCGCAACAAGCGTTTCTACCGGCTCTCGCCGGCCGGGGAGGGCGTGCTCGCCCGCCTCGTCGAGGAGTGGGAGCGGCTCAACTCTTCCGTCGCCACCATCTTGAGGGAGACTCCGTGATGGAGCTCATCGAACGCTACCTGGCGGCCATCGCCCGCCAGATCCCCGGCCAGCGCCAGCGCGACGACGTGGTCGCCGAGCTGCGCGACGAGCTGTTGTCCCAGATCGAGGACCGCGAGGCGGCCCTGGGCCGGCCGCTGGAGAAGAAGGAGCTCGAGGCGCTGGTGCGCGACTTCGGCCCGCCGACGGTGGTGGCCGCCCGCTACTGGCCCATGCAGCGGCTGATCGGGCCGGAGATCTTCCCGTTCTATGTCCAGTTCCTGCGAGCGATCGCCCTGGTGGCGCTGGGCGTGCAGATCGTGGTGTGGGGCGTCGGCCTGGCGTCCGGTCCCGATCCGACGCTCGCCTTGCCGAGGCTGCTCAACGGCGTCTGGGGCGCGCTGCTGATGGTGTTCGCCTGGGTCACCCTGGTGTTCGTGGTCGGCGAGCACCTGGGCGTGCAGAAGGCGCTGGGCCGCAAGTGGAAGCCCAGCGACCTGCCGCCGGTGCAGGCCAAGCGCGGCTGCCGCCGCGGGCCGTTCGAGCTGGTCTTCGAAGCCGCGACCGGCGTCGTGTTCATCCTGTGGTGGACCGGGTTGATCCAGTTCGACAACGTGATGGGCGCGGGCGAGCGCAACATCGTGCTGTCGCTCAGCCCCGGGTGGGACGCCTTCTATTGGCCGGTGCTGGCCGTGGGCGTGCTGCAGCTGCTGGTCAACCTGATCGAGCTGGCGCGACCGGCCTGGAATCGCCTCACCGCAAGCGCCAACGTGGTGTTGCACCTGAGCATCGCGGCGCTGTCGGTGGCGCTGCTGAAGATGGACCGCTACGTGGTGGTCACGGGGCAGGGCGCCACCCCGCAGGTGGCCGACAGCCTGAACATGGCCCTGCACATCGCCTGCATCGCCGTCGCGGTGGTGTCGGTGTTCCAGGCGGGCCGCGAGGCGCTGCGGGCCCTGAACCTGCCCGAGCCGCGCCTGGGGCGGATGAGCCTCGCCTGAGGCGGATCGCAGATGAGCTGAAGCCTCCCCGCAGGGCGGACCTGCGAGGAGGCGAAGCCTTGTGCGGCTGGGCGCCGTCTTAGTTGTTGGTGGCCTTGCCGACCGCAGCGCCGGCCGCGCCGCCGACCGCCGCGCCCACCGGGCCGCCGACCACCGCGCCGGCGACAGCGCCCGAGGCGGCCTTCTGTTCGGTGCTGTGACCGCAGGCGGCCAGGGAAGCGGCCATGCCGGCGGCGGCGAGCAGCATGAGGGTCTTGCGCATTGTTGGGTCCTCCAGAACCGGATGTTGTCGGACCCAGAAACGGCGCTTGCGAAGGGTTGGTTCCGCTGAAGCTTGTTTCCCAAGCTTGACCAATGGGTTGCCTCTGTTTCCGGGAAAATTTAGGTAACTTTTGAGTATCGGCTGCGAATAGCGCTTGCAGCGCTTGCGAAGCCAAGTTGGCCGGAGTCTTGCGACGCTTGTCCCTGAGTGGATCAGGAAGGGACACCTGAGGCGCGACACCGAGTCTTCCGCTGCATTGCACAAAGGGGTTGACCTACCCCTCACAATGCATTCATAAAGCCTTCACCATTTGCCGTCGCCTGCCCCATTAACGAGTCCCGGGCGGGCCAGCCGGCGGGCCGCTTCCAGCATGAGCAGGGGCGATCCGCGGCGACAATTGTCGGGGGGCGCTGACGCCCTCGCGGAGTAGGACGCGAAAGTTTTGCAATTCGGACCTCACGCGCGCGCCGATTGGCGCGTGCTGGTGAGCGCCGCTGTCATCGGCTCGGGCGTCGGCATGGCCCTGGGCGCCGCCTATATGGCGGGCGGGATGGCGCGCGCCGCCGACGACCACAGCCGCGTCTCGCGGATCGCCGGAAGCGCCGATGGGCGCTTCTCGGACCAGGTGCTGCTCAGCCAGACCGCCGGCATGGATGCGGGCGTTCTGCGGCTGGCGCAGGCCCATGACCCCTTCTCTCGGCAGGGCGCCGAGCGCGGCCGCCAAGCCGCCATGTTCGACCTCGGCCTGCGCAAGGCCGACCTCAAGGAAGAGACCGCCAAGCCGAGCGCCGCGCGCGAGCTCGATTGCCTGGCCCAGGCCGTCTATTTCGAAGCCCGCGGCGAGACCCAGCAAGGCCAGGCGGCCGTCGCCCAGGTCGTGCTGAACCGGGTCAAGAACCCCAACTTCCCCAAGACCATCTGCGGGGTGGTGTTCCAGGGCGCCGCCAGCCGCGGCTGCCAGTTCTCGTTCGCCTGCGACGGCTCCATGCGCCGCCGGCTGGACGCGGGCGCCTGGAGCCGGGCCCGCAAGGTGGCCACCCGGGCGCTGTCGGGCGCCGTGGCCGCAGACATCGGCTCGGCCACCCACTTCCACACGACGGGCGTCGCACCGGCCTGGGGCGCGCACATGAAGCGTGTCGCCCAGGTGGGCCTGCACGTCTTCTACCGGTTCAATCCGCGCGGCGTGAACAACGCCCCGATCTTCGTCTCCAACCCGGTGGAGCACACCCCGGCCCTGCGCCTGACGCCTGCGCTGACGGAAGCGTCCGCCCCGGCGGCGGTGTCGGCGGGCTCTGCGGTGGCGGACGCTCCGGCCAGCGCGCCGGCGGCTCCGCAGGCTGACAGCGCCGCGCCGGCGGTGGCCAAAGGCTCGGACGCCGTGGCCAAGGTGGACGTCGCCCCGGACACCACCGCCTCCTAATTCCCGGCCGGCGGGTCATTGCACCCGTCAACCCGAACCTGCACCATGTCGGGACAGGCAGGAAAGGCGCGCCATGACCATCGAGAGCGAGGACCAGCTCGACAAGCTGAAGGCGGTCGGCGGCCTTGTGGCCCGGACCCTGGCGGCCATGGGCCAGGCCCTGGAGCCGGGGATGACCACCCGCGAGCTGGACGACCTCGGCCGCGCCCTGTTGGAAAAGGAAGGCGCCCGTTCGGCGCCGGAAGTGACCTATGGCTTTCCCGGAGCGACCTGTATCTCGGTCGGGCCGGACTGCGCCCACGGCATCCCCGACGAGACGGTGATCAAGGCGGGCGACCTGATCAACATCGACGTCTCGGCGGAGCTGGACGGCTTCTTCGGCGACACGGGCGCCAGCTTCGCCGTCCCGCCAACCAGCGCGCGCATCGAGCGCCTGTGCCGGGACGGGCGTCGGGCCATGTGGGCGGGCATCCGCGCGGTGAAGCCGGGCGGGGCGCTGAACGAGGTGGGGCGCTCCATCGAGAGCTTCGCCCGCAAGAACGGCTACAGCCTGGTGCGCAACCTTTCGAGCCACGGCGTCGGGCGCTCGCTGCACGACGACCCGGCCGAGATCCCCACCTGGTACGAGCCGCGCGACCGGCGGAAGATCCCCGAGGGCCTGGTGTTCACCATCGAGCCGTTCCTGTCGCTGGGCGCCGACTGGGTGGAGGAGCGCGACGACGGCTGGTCCCTGCGCCCGCCGGGCCGCGAGGCCACGGTGCAGTACGAACACACCCTGGTGGCCACCCGCCGCGGCCCGGTGATCCTGACGCTGGCGTGAGGGCGCGCGTCAGGCCAAGCGTGGAGAGACGTCCAATGAAGGGCGAGGCGAAGGCCAAGCATTCAGCGGCAGAGCGGACGCGGATCGCCGGTGCGATCAGCCTTGGCGTGCTCGCAGTGGCCGGCCTAATCAACGTGCTGGCCCGCGCCCACCCGCAAGGTGCAGAGGGCCTTGTGAAAGGCCTGGGATTGATGAGCGTGGGCGTGGCCATCGCCTGCCTCGGCGCATGGGCGGCCGCGAAGCGAGCCAAGCGCTAGCCGCCAGGCGACCTTACGGCGTCATGTCGGCTCCGGCAGGGAGGCGAGCAGGTCGTCCAGCTGAGCGAACTGCTCCGACATCATGACCTGCATGCCCTCGACGGCCTCTGCCGGAGGCTCAGCGGGATGGAGCTCGCTGAGGACCAGAAGCGTCTGTGCGCCGCGATCTTCGAAGGTCACGGTGGTGACCGGGCCGTCGGCGCTTTCCTCGTTGGTCCAGACCAGGCGGGAAGGCGGAGTCACTTCCAGGTACTTGCCAAAGAAGGTCGCCGACTCCGCGCCCGCGCCGAAGGTGATGCGATAGCCGCCGCCCGTACGCGCATCGATCTCGCAGCCGCTGAGCACCGCGCCCATCGACTTGGGCGCCCACCACAGCTTGAAAAGCTCAGGCCGGGTCCAGGCGTCGAACACCGCCCGCACCGGGCCCTCGAAGGTCCGTGACACGGTGACCTCGCGCTCGGATTTGCGCTGAACCGTGGTCGCATAGGTCGCCCGCTCGGGCTGATCGCTCTGGCGCATGGGGTGTCCTCTCTGTCGAATGGGTCCGATCCATCACAAGGACGAGCGAGCGTGTGCGAGTCCGACATCGGTCGTCCAGCAGGTAGCCGCGAGAGCGGATCTGGCCGATCAGCCCGTCCCAGGTTGTGACATGGACGCTGGCGTCTGGGCCAGGGCGTCCACCATGGTGACCAGGTTCTGGTCCTCGATGCGCTGGCGGGTGATGACGCTGACCGTGTTCGGCACGTCGAGGATCGACACCAACTCCTCGCCGCCGATGGTCACCGGGTCGGGCGCTTAGCCGCCGCTGGGAACGAAGCCGGCGTTGGTGAGGCGGACCGCGTCGAGGTCCAGGCCGAAGGCGCGGGCGCTCTGGCGGGCCATGCGGCCGATGGCTTGCAGTTGGGCGGGGTCGTTCTTCACCTGCTCGGTCACTGACGCCAGGATCACCGCCTGAACGAGCAGGCCCTCGGAGAACGCCTGCTTGGCCGCGTCGTCGTCCAGCGGCAGGCCTGGGGCCGCGAGGAAGGCGCGCTCGGCCTGGGCGCGGACCGCCTGCACCGCGCCCCGATCCGGATCGCCTGTCTCGCCGTGCGCCGCCTGCCAGGCGTTGATCCACCAGACGGTATAGGCGTCCGCCATGTCGTCGGCCCGCAGTCCAAAGCGGGCGAGCTCCGCCTGCAGGCGGGGGAAGAGCGTGGGGTCCTTGAGCACCGCTTCCAGCTGTCGGTAGCTCGTGGGATCACCGCCGCGGCGCTGGTCGAGGAAGCGCTTGAAGTTGGCGGCGCGACGTTACGGCGAAGGGGTGAAGCGCAGGGCGGCGGGAGCGCGCGCGGGCGCGGGCGGCGTTCTGGAGGACTGCTGATTGCGCAGCACCGTTCCGAGCTGATCCGTCCCGGTGACCGATGGGATGATGACGCTCCAGCCCCAGACGTCCTGCGCCGCGGCGGGAAGGGCGGCCACCCAGATGGCGGCGGCGATGACCAGGGCGCGCTTCATCCTATTGTCCCTCGTTGCATGTCGAGCAGGCTGGGCGAACATTTTGACGGCGGCTTGTGGTGACCTGAGGCCTCACCGGATGTTGGTGGACTGCCGCGCGATCTGCTTCCAACCGTCCGGCGACCTGCGCCACACGCTGGTGAAGCGGCGGGTCACCGGGCCGACAGCGCTGGATGCAGAGGGCATTACGGGCGCCGGCCCCACTCGTTCCTGCCCCATGAGCACGACGACGTCGCCGGACTGGTAGGCGGCCTCGATGTTCCGCTCGTAGGTGGCGAACCTCACAGCGCCGGAGGCGAACTGGGCCAGCACCCGATCGCCCGTCAGGATCTGGTTGGCGGAGTTCTGGAGGCGGAACTCGGGCGCGAAGAACGGCGCAATGCGCGCCGGATCCCCGCTTCGGATCGCCGCTTCGAGTTCGGTGTTGAGCGCCAGGACTTCTGTGACGGCCGGTGAGCTTTGGGCGGCTGCGGCGCTCGCCAACACCAGAGCCAAGCCTGCACCAAGTGATTGTCGCAGCATCAGCAGCCTCTCGACGCCCCCGGAGCGTGATACTGCGGCAGCTTCGATCCGCTTTCCACCTTGCACCCTAGCGTTTTGCGGAGGTGTGCTGACCACCCAACTTCGGCGTTGTTGAATGGTGCTAGGGTGCGAACCTAGCTCGCTATACGTCGAATGTTCCGGCGTTCCAGCCGGCTGAGGACCCCTTATGGACGACGCGACCGGGATCAGCGGACTGGATGACGTGCTGGGCGGAGGCTTGTCGCCTGGCCGGCTGTACCTCCTGGAAGGCTCGCCTGGGGCCGGCAAGACGACCATCGGAACCCAGTTCCTGATGCAGGGGGTGAAGCTGGGGCAGCGCTGCCTCTACATCACCCTTTCAGAGACGGAGGAGGAGCTGCGGCAGAGCGCGGAGTCGCACGGCTTCTCGCTTGAAGGGATCGAGATCTACGAGCTGATCCCGCCGGAGAACCTGCTGGACGAAGAGCAGCAGCAGAGCCTGCTCTATTCCTCCGATCTGGAGCTGGGGGAGACCACCAAGCGCATCTTCGAGACGTTTGAGCGGGTGCGGCCGGACCGCGTGGTGCTGGACAGCCTGTCGGAGATCCGGCTGCTGGCGCAAAGCTCCCTGCGCTATCGGCGGCAGATCCTGGCGCTGAAGCACTACTTCGCCCGGCAGAACGCCACCGTGTTGATGCTGGACGACCTCACCGCCGACGCCAACGACAAGACGGTCCACAGCATCGCCCATGCCGTGATCCGGCTGGAGGAAACCGCGCCCGACTATGGCGCCGAGCGGCGGCGGATGCGGGTCATCAAGTACCGCGGGCGCCGCTTCCGGGGCGGCTATCACGACTTCACCATCGTGAGCGGCGGGGTGCGGGTTTTCCCACGGCTGGTGTCCGCGGAGCACAAGGTCGACTTCGCCCGCGACACGCTGCAAACCCATTCGGCGGAGCTGAACAACCTGCTCGGCGGCGGAATCGATCGCGGCTCCAGCACGCTGGTGCTCGGACCAGCCGGCACGGGCAAATCGCTGCTGACGCTCACCTTCCTGAAGACTGCAGTAGAGCGCGGGGAAACCGTCGCCATGTTCGCGTTTGACGAGGAACGGGGCCTGCTGATCAAGCGCGCGCTTGGCCTCAACATCGACCTGCAGGCGATGATCGACAGCGGCCACATGATCCTGGAACAGGTGGACGCCGCCGAGCTCACCCCCGGAGAGTTCTCAGCCCGGGTCCGTCAATGCGTGGAAGAGCAGGGCGCGCGGACGGTCGTGATCGACAGCCTGAACGGCTACCAGGCGGCGATGCCCGGGGAGCATGCGCTGATCCTGCACATGCACGAGCTGCTGCAGTACCTGAACCGCAGGGGTGTCACGACCTTCCTGACGGTGGCGCAACATGGGTTGGTCGGCGACATGAAGACGCCGGTCGATATCACCTACCTAGCCGACACCGTCGTTCTGCTTCGTTATTTCGAGGACCGTGGGCGCGTCCGGCGGGCCATCTCCGTGGTCAAGAAGCGCACGGGCCACCACGAAGAGACGATCCGGGAATATCAGATCGACCGCAACGGCATCACGCTGGGGCCGCCGCTGACCGACTTCCAAGGCATTCTGCGCGGCGTGCCGGTGGTGCTCGAGCGACAGGCGGACGCGGGCTGATGCCCGGCAGCGTGTCCGAGCGCGCCCTTGTTCTGGCGCCCCGCGGACGGGACGCGGCCGTGGCGGTCGGCATGCTCATCGAAGCCGGGCTGGAGGCCGCCGCCTGTTCCAGCCTTCCTCAATTGGTGGCCGAGTTCGATCAGGGCGTCGGGATCGCGGTGATCACCGAAGAGGCGCTGGCGACGACGGATCTCAAGCCTCTCGCCGAATGGCTGCACGGCCAGGAGGAATGGTCGGACCTGCCGTTCGTGCTGCTCACCCACCGGGGCGGCGGGCTGGAGCGAAACCCGGCGGCGTCGCGGCATCTCGAGATCCTGGGCAATGTCACCTTCCTGGAGCGGCCGTTCCACCCGACAACCCTGGTCAGCCTCGCCAGGTCCGCGCTGCGGGGACGTCGGCGGCAGTACGAGGCGCGCAGCCGCCTGAAGGCGCTGCACGAAAGCGAGGCGCGCTACCGGCTGCTGTTCGAAACGCTGGATGAGGGCTTCGCGGTCATCAAGTTCCTGGACGGCCCGCATGGTCCGCTGAGCGACTACGTCCATGTGGAAGCCAACCCCGCCTACGAGCGGCATGCCGGCATCGCCAACGTCGTCGGCCAGAAGGTCCGCGAGATGGTGCCGGACGAGGCGGGAGGCTGGGTGGAGCTCTATCGGCGAGTGCTGACCACCGGCGAGCCGGTGCGGTTCGAGCGCGAGCTGGTGGCCACGGGCCGTCATCTGGATTTGGCCGCCTTCCGGGTCGAGCCGGCCAGCCGCAGGGAGGTGGCCGTCCTCTTCCAGGACGTCACCGCGCGGCGCCGGGCCGAGATCGCCCTGCGGGACCTGAACGAGACGCTGGAGCGACGGGTGCGCGACGCCCTGGGGGAGCGGGAGGCTGCGCTCGCACAGCTGCATGAAGCCCAGAAGCTGGAGACCATCGGGCAGATCACCGGCGGGGTCGCCCACGACTTCAACAACCTGCTGACGCCGATCACCGGCGCGCTGGACCTTTTGCAGCGCCGCTACGCCGCCGACGATGCGCGGGCGGCTCGGCTGATCGATAACGCGCTGCTGTCGGCCGACCGGGCCAAGACGCTTGTGCAGCGCCTGCTGGGCTTTGCGCGCCGGCAGTCGCTGCAGACCCGCGCCGTGGACGTGAGCGAGTTGCTCGACGGCATGACGGACCTGATCAACAGCTCGGTCGGGGCGCAGATCGAGGTCAGCATCGCCGCCTCGGACGGACTGCCGGCGGCGATCGCCGACATCAATCAACTCGAACTCGCGATCCTGAACCTGGCGGTCAACGCGCGGGACGCCATGCCGGGCGGCGGGCGGCTGACCATCGCGGCCACACACGAGGTCCTGGGGCCTGGCTCCGCCGCGGGTGCGGCGCCGGGGACCTATATCCGCATCTCCGTCGTCGACACCGGCTCGGGCATGGACGAGAGCACCCTGGCCCACGCGATCGAGCCCTTCTACTCGACCAAGGGCATCGGCAAGGGCACCGGGCTGGGGCTGTCGATGGTGCACGGGTTGGCGGCGCAGCTCGGCGGCGCCTTCCAGCTGACCAGCGTGGTAGGCGAGGGCACGCGCGCCGACCTGTTCCTGCCGACCGCCAAGGGCCAAGTCGCCGAGGGGCTTCGACGCCAGTCGCAGGACGCGCCGTTCATGCCGGCGATGCGCCTGCTGCTGGTGGACGACGAGGAGCTGATCCGCACGGGCACCGCCGAGATGCTGCGCGAACTCGGCCACACGGTGGTCGAGGCGACGGGCGGACGCGAAGCTTTGGCGATGCTGGAGCAGGGCCTCGCCATCGACGTCCTGGTGACGGACTACATGATGCCGCAGATGGACGGGGCGGTCCTGGCGCGGCGGGTGCTGGAGAGGCAGCCGGACCTGCCCGTGCTCGTGGTCACGGGCTATGCGGGCGGCGATCTGGACATCGGCCACACCCAGCTGGCCAAGCCGTTCCGGCAGGCGGACCTGGCCGCAGCGCTGCTGGAGGCGACGAACCCGCGCGTGGTGCGGCTCACCCGGCCCCACAAACCAAACTAGACCAGCGCTGCTCGATCAGGCCGGCGGCTGCCAGAGCTCGATGGCGTTGCCTTCGGGGTCGTGGATGCGGGCGAAGCGGCCCGTCTGCGGATTGTCCCACTCGTCCGGACGGGTCTCCACCGCGACGCCGGCGGCCGACAGCTTGGCGATCATGCCGTCGAGGTCATCGACCCGCAGGTTGATCATGAACGCCTTGTCCGCGGCGAAGTAGTCGCTGTCGGCCTTGAAGGGCGCAAAGACGGTAGGCCCCGCCTCCTGCGCCCAGAAGCCCGGCACGCCCAGGTGCTCCTCGTACCAGGCGGCCAGCGCCGTCGTATCCTGCCCGCGGAAGAACAATCCGCCGATCCCCGTCACCTTGGCCAAGACGCCCTCCGTTGCTGGCGCATCTAGGCATGTTGGAGAACGGCGTTCCAGCCCTTGTGCGCCGGACGGGGTTAGCCGCCCGGGTGCAGGCCCGGCGCTTCCTGACCGGTGCGGGCGACGTACTCGGTGTAGCCGCCGCCGTACTGGTGGACGCCCTCAGGCGTCAGCTCGAGCACGCGGTTCGACAGGGCGCCCAGGAAGTGGCGGTCGTGGCTGACGAACAGCATGGTGCCCTCGAAGTCCGCGAGGGCGGCGACCAGCATCTCCTTGGTGGCCATGTCGAGGTGGTTAGTCGGCTCGTCGAGGACCAGCAGGTTCGGCGGATCGAAGAGCATCTTGGCCATGACCAGGCGCGCCTTCTCGCCGCCGGACAGAACGCGGCAGGGCTTTTCCACGTCATCGCCGGAGAAGCCGAAGCAGCCCGCCAGGGTGCGCAGGGCGCCCTGACCCGCCTGCGGGAAGGAGCGGTCCAGGGACTCGAAGATGGTCTCCTCGCCGTCCAGCAGGTCCATGGAGTGCTGGGCGAAGTAGCCCATCTTGACGCTGGCCCCGATGCTGACCGCGCCCTTGTCGGGCTCGGCCGCGCCCGCCACCAGCTTCAGCAGCGTCGACTTGCCGGCCCCGTTGGCGCCCAGCACGCACCAGCGCTCCTTGCGGCGCACCAGGAAGTCGAGGTCCTGATAGATGGGCTGGGCGCCGTAGCCCTTGTGGACGCCGCGCAGGCTGATCACGTCGTCGCCCGAGCGCGGCGGGCTGCGGAATTCGAACTGAACCGACTGGCGGCGGCGCGGCGGTTCGACTCGCTCGATCTTGTCGAGTTTCTTGACCCGGCTCTGGACCTGGGCGGCGTGGCTGGCGCGCGCCTTGAACCGCTCGATGAACTTGATCTCCTTGGCCAGCATGGCCTGCTGGCGCTCGTACTGCGCCTGGCGCTGCTGCTCGCTCAGCGCGCGCTGCTGGTCGTAGAAGTCGAGGTCGCCGGAGTAGGTGATCAGCTGGCCGGCGTCGATCTCCACCACCTTGCCGATGATCCGGTTCATGAAGGCCCGGTCGTGCGAGGTCATCAGCAGCGCGCCGCCGTAGTCCTTCAGGAAGGCCTCCAGCCAGATCAGGCTTTCCAAATCGAGGTGGTTGCTGGGCTCGTCCAGCAGCATGGCGTCGGGCCGCATCAGCAGGATGCGGGCCAAGGCCACGCGCATCTTCCAGCCGCCGGAAAGCAGGCCGACGTCGCCGTCCATCCGCTCCTGGCTGAAGCTCAGGCCGGCCAGCACCTCGCGGGCGCGAGCTTCCAGCGCATAGCCATCCAACTCCTCGAACCGGCCCTGCACCTCCCCGTAGCGCTCGATGATGGCGTCCAGCTGGTCGGCTTGATCGGGATCGACCATCGCCGCCTCGAGGGTCGCCATCTCGGCGGCCAGGGCGCTGACGGGACCCACGCCGTCCATCACCGCGGCGACCGCGCTCTGACCCGACATCTCGCCGACGTCCTGGCTGAAGTAGCCGATGGTCGTGCCCGGATCGATCGCGACCAGCCCGTCATCCGGTTGTTCCTGGCCGGTGATCATGCGGAACAGCGTCGTCTTGCCGGCGCCGTTGGGGCCGACCAGCCCGACCTTCTCACCCTTCTGGAGGCCCATCGAAGCTTCGATGAACAGAATCTGGTGGCCGTTCTGCTTGGAGATATTGTCGAGGCGGATCATGGGGCGGTCCGCTACCCCGGGGGCGAGGAGAACGCCAGCCTCGGCGGGCGGGCTTTTCGTCCCAGCTGCGCCACGCGAGCGGGTGTAAGCGCCGAAGCGGCGCTTCAGACGGGCGGCGAGGCGCGGACGTCGTCGGCGGTCAGGTAGGCGGGGAGGGGCAGGGTCAGGTCGGTCTGCTCCAGCCAGGTCAGGCGGCCCGTGCGCCCGTGTTCCGACATCAGCAGCTTGATGTGGGCGCCCTGCAGCGCGTTGTAGAGCGCCTGAAGGCCGTCGACGCCCATGCCGTGGCCCTGGCCCTCGCCCGAAAGGCCCTCGATCTCGTAGTCACAGCGCCAGTCCTGTCCGTCGGGCTGCGGCGGAAAGATCTGCAGGCGCACAGGCCCGTCCGGGCTTTCGAAGATGCGTTCGGCGATGGCGGGCGTGGTCATGCGCGCCAAGCTGAAGGCGTCTTGCGACGGTGGTGTGGCGCCGGAACTCCCCAGGGACGGGTCTTGTTTGCGGGCTGAACCCAGACATGACGGAGCCGATCACCATGAACGAGCAGATTCCCGGAGGAGCTGGGCAAGGCGGGTCCGGCCCCAGCGGCGCGGCGGCGCCCAGCACGGGGCAGACGGGTCAGGGCGTCAGCGTCGCCTCGCCCGGCCATGACATCGGCGGCGTCGGCGGAAGCTCGGCGATCGGCGGCGGGCTTGGGTCCGGCGAGTCGCGCGGCAATGCGGCGGGGACGGGCCTTGGCGACGGCGCCACGGGCGGCGAGGCGCTGAACGACCTGGGCGTCGCTTCCGGCGGCATGGGAAGCGACGGCGACCAGGGGCGAACCGACTTGCCGGAGGATGCGCGCGAGCTGCCGCCTGGACCTGGCGCCAGCGGAGAGCGCGCCTAAGCGGCGTGACGGGCTGCGGCGTCCGTTGAGGCACGTCTGAAGGCGCGGGCTTCCAGGCGCATCTGCTGGCGGCCGGTGAGGACGCGGACGAGCGCGCGTTCGACGGCGTTCAGGCCGTCCGAGGTCCTGTCCTGGGCCCGGACGTCGAGGCCGTTCGGCTGGAAGCGCAGCGGGTTGCCGGAGACGCTGTGCCAGGTCGGGCTGTCGCCGGCGCGCCGGGCGGGCAGGCCGAGGCGGGCCATGATGGCCGGGAGCTCCGCCGAGGCGTCCCGGCGAAAGGCGTCGAAGTGGATCGTCAGGCTGCGGCCCTTGTGCTGGTCGAGGAAGTTGCTCGCCTGGGCGTTCCGAAACACCCAGTGGGCGATGGCGTGAGCCAGGGTGCGGGAGCGGGGCATCATGGCGTGGGCGGCGTCCCGCGCCTGCGGCCGCGGCTTGGCGGTGCGCAGGCTCTGGATGTTCGGGGCAGGGCTTCGAAACAGGTGCAGCGGCCGCACGCGAGCGCCGCCGGTCGCCGCGATCGAGGCTGCGAAATGGGCGGGCTTGCTGGAGTCCAGCAGGGTCTTGCCGCCGCCGACCTGATGAGCGGCGCGGTAGAGGGCGCGGGCGAGGTCTGCGAACAGCGGATCGACCGCGTGGGGGCGCCAGACCCTGGCCTCCACGTGGACGACGCCGCCTACGGCCGTGCGGAAGGCCGCATCGAAGCGGCGGGCGTCCGAGGCGTGGAGCTTGCCGAACGCGCGGGCGAGGACCTCCATCCAGAACTCGCACCGGGAGAAGGCCGCGCCGCAGCCGCACAGCTCGTCGCGCAGAAAACCACGGCTCCAAAGGTGGGCGACCTCCCCGAGCGCCGTGACGTCGGCCGCCTGCTGCAGCTTGCCTTCCAGCAGAGTGCTGCCGCTTCGGGCGCAGCCGATGATGGCGACGATGTCGGGCATGGGGGGCGCTCCGATCCGTGGCCCGCCGCGGGGTTCAAGCCGGCGCGCGCTTGCGCCACCCGTCGAGCTCCCGTTGCGCGGCGCGGGGACGATGGAGGCGGCGGTGGGCGGCGTAGACCTCGCCGAGCAGCGGTTCGGGACGGAAGGCCTCCATGCTCGCCGCGACACGGGCGGGATCGATCCGGCCGCCGCGGATGGCGGCGTAGAGCTGCAGCACCGCGGCGGCCATGTCCTGGGCCTGATCGGGAGAGCGGGCGACCAGGGCGCCGCTGACGCCGGGGGAGATGACGGCCTCCAGCTGGGGCAGGTGCAGGGCGGCGACGGGCCGGCCGCAGGACAGCGCTTCGAGCAGGGCGCGCGGCATGCCTTCGAACTCGGAGGTGAGCAGGCCGATGTGCGCCTTGCCCCAGACGGCGGCGATCTCGGCCGGCCGCAGCACGCCGTGGTCCACGACAAGGGGCGCGACGCGCTCGTAGCCGGGGATGGAGGGCAGGTCGCCGTCGCCGACGTAGTGGAGCTCGACCGGTGCGGGCGCGATCCGGGACAGCTCCGCCACCACGTCGAACAGCAGATCCAGGCGCTTGAAGCGGTCGGCGCGTCCGACATAGGCCAGCCGGATCCGGTCGTCCGAAAGGTCGAACGGGGCAGGGCGGTAGGTGGCGGGATCGGCCCAGGTGGTGAGCGTCGCCATCTTGCGGGCGGCCCAGGGGAAGGCGCGCCGGTACATGGCGGTCATCTGCGGGTTCACCGAGAAGAAGCGCGCGGCGGTGGTGGCGGCGAACGCTTCCAGCAGGCCGCGCAGGGCGGTGTGGCGGCCGAGGATCGAGCTCATCGGCTGATCCTTGCGACCCCAGACGTGCACCATCTGGATGAAGGGCCGGCCCAGGGACCAGGCGATGGGCGAGAGCTCCACGCGGCGGATCTCGACCGAATAGCGCCCGGCCTGGAGGACGCTGCGGAGGCGGGGCCAATGTCGAAGAAGGGCTCGGGCGAAGCGGAAGGTCTCCGATCCCGCGATGCTGTCCGGATAGTCGTTGTAGGCGGTGGGGGCCCGGTAGAGCGGCAGGAAGTCGATGGCCCGGCCGCGAAACGTCACCCGGTTGACCGTTCCAGGCTGCAGGTCGCCGATCTCGTCGGGCGCGACCACGAGCAGGCGGAGGTCGGCGGGGCAGTAGGTGATGAAGTCGCGGACGTAGGTGCTGGTGCCGCCGATCTTGCCGCCACGCGGATCGTCGCTGTTGAACAGGCAGACGTTCAGCTCGGGCCCTGGGCGGCGCGTAGTGGCTTGGCTGGCGCGGAGTTCGGACATCGGGCGCTCACATCAGCCCGTCGAACTCGCGCGCCGAAGCGCGGATGGCGCGGCTGTTGATGGCGTAGACGGCGTCCAGCACGCGCTCCCGCGCGCGGCGGTAGGCGGGGGAGCGCTCGGCCTTGTTGACGAAGGCGCGGCGGCCGTAGCGGGCGCTGGGCTCGCCCAGGCGGACGTCAGGAAAGGCGGCGGGCGAGCGGCTGATCTGGTCGTGGATCAACGTGCCCTCGTGCAGGGAGAAGGCGTTGAAGCGGACCCGGTCGATGTAGCGGTTGTGGCGGCCGAGGAACTCGGACGTCAGCTCCAGGTCGCGGGCCGTCTCGCCGGGATAGCCGCTGAACATGGTGCAGCGGACGCTGAGCCCCGCGTCATAGGCCGTGCGAATGAACTCGCTGTTGCCCTCGACGGTGCAGCCCTTGTCGAACAGGTCCAGCATGCGCTGGCTGCCGCTTTCGAGGCCGAAGCTGACGCGGCGCATTCCGGCGCTCACGGCGGCCTTCAGGTCGGTCGGGCTCAGGCCGTTGTCGGGGCGCTGGTCCACATGAACGGTGCCGATCCACTGCGCGCCGGGGACGTTGCTCTGCACGTTCTCGACGATGCCGCGCAGGAGGTGCGGGTTGGAGTTCAGCTTCAGGTCCAGGAACATGAAGTTGCGGGTCTGGTGGCGGCGAGACTGCTCGCGCATCTCGTGCATGACGCCTTCGACGGTCCGGTTGCGGAAGGTCCGACCGGAGACCGAGGTGATGTCGCTGCAGAAGGTGCAGCGGTCCCACTGGCAGCCGCGGCCCGCCATCAGGGGCACGATGCGGACCCTGTAGCGCTCCCACGGGAAGTCGGTGAAGTCGGGCACCAGCATCGGGTTGAGCGGGCGAAGCGGCCGGGCCTGCACGGTGCGCCGGCCGTCCGGCAGGGCGACGCCTTCGAACGCGGTCAGATCGCCGCCGCGGCACAGGGCGCGCACGATGTCCGGCAGGACCAGGTCGGCCTCCGCGCCAACGATGGCGCTGAGACCCGGTATGCCGCGCCAGGCTTCGGCGACGCTGGGCAGGTTGAAGACGGGCCCGCCCAGAAGCACCGGCGTCTTCGCCGCCGCGGCGAGCGCGGCCAGCGCCTGGACGGTGTTGAAGTGCTGCAGATAGGCCGAGAGCAGGATGGCGTCCGGCTTGTCCGCCAACGCTCGGGAGACCATCGACAGGACCTTCGGATGAGGCCGGTTCTGCCGCCAGTAGTAGGCGGAATGGGCGATGTCCCTGGCCATCTTCATGGGGCCGGTGGCGAAGTGCAGCCGCCTGGCGAGATGGTCGAAGTAGCTGTCGGGCCGCTCCCGCTCCACCGCCGGCACGTCGTCCGCGAGCGGGGACAGCAGGTCGGCTTTGATCCCTGCGTTGCGCAAGGACGCCAGGAGAATGCCGATGGCCAGGGTCGGGAAGGTGGAGAAGTTGTTCAGGTCGACAACGACCACGCGAAGCGGCTGCTGGGCCGGCCCCGAGACCGCTTCATCACGCGCTGCCGTTTGACTGCACGCCATGGCGAAGTTCCTTGCGGTGAGAAACACGCAAGCGATGAACTGAATGTCGGCAGATCAGGTCGGACCTGAGGTGCTGCACCTCAAGGTGGCGCCCGCCTGTTGGTCGGCTCAAGTCAACGGGGCGTGAGCCGGCTAACCTACGACACTTCCGGCCCGAACTTCGACGAGCGATCCTGGCCCGGGTTGCAGCGGCAGGTGGGCTCTGGCACGACATCAAGAGCGGGTGGGGGCTCGCGACCAGGAGGCGCCGTGCGAATTCTGCTGGTGGATGACGCCGCCGCCGACGTGGAGCTGTTGGAGGAATGGCTGCGGCGCGGCGGCGCGACCGTCACCCGGGCCCACACCGACCTCGGCGCCTACCATGCGCTGGAAGCCGACGAGCCGCTGGACGCGATCATCACGGACCTGAACCTGGGCTTCGGCACGACGGGCTTCGACGTGGCCCGTGCGGCCCGGCGCCTGCGGCCCGACATCGCCGTCGTCTATGTGAGCGGAGAGCCGATGGCGATCGCCGAGCACGCGGTGGAAGGCGCGGTGTTTGTGCGCAAGGGGCGCCCGTCCGAGACCGCCATGCTGGTGCTCCAGGCGCTGCGGGAATCCCGCGGCGAGCTCAAGTGATATATCAAACGAGATAGACAACAGGCCGCGGTGTCGGGCAGCTTTGCTGTACGGGAGCCGCCAACATGTCGGACGATCGCGACATCTATCGGATCAACGCCGCCACAAGCGCGCGGGCCGCCGCGGAAGCGAGGACGCAAAGCGCGCGCGAGCTGCACCGTGAAGAAGAGGAGCTGTGGCTGGCTCTGGCAGAAAGGTCCGACGCCATCGACGGCTTCGCCAAGTCCGCCATCGCCGCGCTGGACACCGACGACTAGCATTTCGCGCCGAGGCGGCCCGCGGCTGAGCCGGGACCGCCAGGGCGCTGAAGATCCCTAGAATTCTTCCCAGCTGTCGGGTTGAGACTGGGCGTCGGCCTTGCGCAGGGCGCCGCCGCCGCCCGCGTGGGTGGAAAGCGTCTTCATGGCAGGCTGTGGCGCGTGCGCCGGGCGGTGAGCGGCAGGTGCGCGCTGGCCTGGCGAGACCACGTGTGAGCCGCCCACTTCGAAGCGGCCCATCAGGCGCGAGAGCTCCTGCGTTTCCTTGGCCAGGCTGTGGGCGGCTGCGGTGGATTCCTCGACCATGGCGGCGTTCTGCTGGGTCACCTGGTCCATCTGGTTCACCGCGGTGTTGACCTGCTGCAGGCCGGTGGCCTGCTCCTGGGCCGAGGCGGCGATCTCCGAGACCACGCTGTTGATGTCCGTGACCTGGGCGACGATCCGGGTCAGGGCCTCGCCGGTCTGGCCAACTAGGGCGACGCCCTGTTCGACCTGAGCACTGGAGGCGGAGATCAGGGTCTTGATCTCCTTGGCGGCGTCGGCGGAGCGCTGGGCCAGCGCGCGCACCTCGGAGGCGACCACGGCGAAGCCCTTGCCGGCGTCGCCCGCGCGGGCCGCTTCCACCCCGGCGTTCAGGGCCAGGAGGTTGGTCTGGAAGGCGATCTCGTCGATCACTCCGATGATGTTGCCGATCTGGCTGGACGACTGCTCGATGCCCGACATGGCGGCCATGGCGTCGCGCACCACCCGGCCGGAGTGTTCGGCGTCCTGTTTGGCGGTGGAGACCACGGCGCGGGCGTGGGTCGCCCCTTCCGAAGTCTTGCGGACCGTGGCGGTGATCTCGTCCAGGGCTGCGGCGGTCTCTTCCAGGCTGGCGGCCTGCTGCTCGGTGCGCTTGGACAGGTCGTCAGACGCCTGGGTGATCTCGTCGGCGCCGGAGCGGATGCCCAGAGTCGCGCCGCTGATCACCTTCATGGTGTCCTGCAGGGTGGTCATGGCCCCGTTGAAGTCGGCGCGGAGCTTTTCGTACTCGGGCGCGAAGGCCTCGTTCAGGCGGAAGGTCAGCTCGCCCGAGGACAGCTTCTCCAGGCCGGTGGCGATGCTATCCACCACCTGCGCCTGCTGGCGGGCGGCTTCGGCCTTCGCGGCTTCCTGGCGGCGGCGGTCTTCTTCGGCGGCCTTGGCCTGCTCGGCGGTCATGCCCTGGAGGCGCAGCTTCTCGATGGCCGCATCCTTGAAGCTCTGAACCGTGCGGGCCATGGCGCCCACCTCGTCGCGGCGGTCCGCGCCCGGGGCTTCGGCGTCGAGGTCGCCCTCGGCCAGCCGCTGCATGGCGCGGTTGAGGCCGTTGATGGGCGTGGCGATGGCGCGGCTCATCACCCAGGCGATGCCGATCGCGGCGAGAACGCCGGCGATGCCGCCGATGATCAGGGTGAGTTCGGCCCGCGCCTGGTCGGCCTGCTGAGCCGCCGCACGTTTGGTCAGCAGGTCCTGCTCGACCGCGCTGATCTCGGCGAGTGTCGCGCGGACCTGGTCCATGTAGGCCTTGCCGGCGCTGGAGGCTTCCATGCGGCGGGCCCCCTCGACGGTGGCGGGATCCTTCATGGCCTGGATCTCGACCTGGGCGACCTTTTGCAGCCAGCCGTCCGCGGCCTTGGCCAGGGTGTCGATGCGGGCCTGCTGGGCGGCGTTGTCGGCCGTCAGGTTCTTCAGCTCGGCCAGCGCCTCGCCATAGGTCTTACGGCCGGCCTCGAAGGGCTCCAGGAACTTGTCGTCGCCCGCGATCAGGTAGCCGCGCACGCCGGTCTCCTGGTCCACCAGGCTGGCGCCCACCTTAGCGGCGGCGGCGAGAACCTCGTGCGTGTGGTTGTTCCAGCGGGTCGCCTGCGCAACGCCACGCATGTTGGTGATGCTGGCTGCCGAAGAGATGACGCTGATCGCCACAAGCACGGCGAACGCACCCGTCAGTTTGCGTGAAATGGACAGGTCGGACAGACGCATGAGTTGAGCCCCGGAAACCAAACTTTCACGCGAGTGCTTGTGGCGGCTGCGCTTAGTCGGAGTATTCTTATGGTGCAGCTTTCAGAAGTGCTAAGCCCGTAACTTCAGGTTGCCAGGTTGTGGCCGAAAAGCTGGAATGAGTCCGCAAGGGCAATGCACGGTGCAGCGCCTCGGCTTTGCATCTATTCGAGATTTCATCGCAAAGGAGCAAAGGCTGCGGCGGATGCGCGCAGGTCCGTTATTGCAACTTGAGATCGGGCGGCTCGGAAGAGTGGCTTTCGAAGCTTGCAATCTACTCGGGTGTTTCGACCTTGAAACCGCGGGCGCGAAGACGATCCAAGACCCCATCTTCAGCGAGCAGGGGGCGGAATTCCACCAACGCCACGGACTTGCCCGGAGTTTTCAGGGCGTCGGCGATCGCCGCCGTGGAGGCCACAATGCCGGCGCGGATCTCGCCGGCGATACGGGGCGTGTTGGCCAGGCAGCGCCCGAAGCCTCGGTCGGCCTGGGACAGGAAGGCGGCGTCGCCCACGGCCCAGCGCTGGCTGACTTCGCGCAGGCCGCCGGCGCCGCTTTCCGCCTGCCGCAAACCGTCTTCCAGGCAGGCCCGCTGCTGGGCCGGCGGCAGGCCGGCCAGGGCTGACAGGTTGGCCGGCAGGTCGTAGCCATCGAGCTTCCGGATGCGCGGCCTGTCCCGGATCTTCGACGAGCGGGCGATCTTCTCGACCTTGCGGCTGACGCCCGACAGCTCGATCTGGATGAAACGATCGTCGCCGCTGTTGGCCAGGACGAAGCCGGCGAAGGCGGGCTTCAGGTTGTCCATCTCGTCGGGTTCGGCGCCCATGGCCCTGAGGCGGGCCTCGAGCCTCTGGCGCAGCTCGGGCGGCAAGGTGCGGGACATCGGCTCCTTGGAGGCGAACGTCTTGCGGCCGGTCATCAGCAGGGCCATCAGCCGGACCGGGTGAGGCTCGATCTGCCCGCCGATGATCAGGTGCTCGGCGCCTTCCAGGCAGCGCTCCAGCACGGAGGTGTCGAAGGTCAGGTCCTTGGTCGCCAGGGCCGGCGTGGCCATGACGTAGACGGTGCTGTCTTCGTCGCTGACCTTCCACCAAGCCGGGCCGGTCAGGCGGGCGCTGACGACCAGCTCTTCCACCAGGACGCCTTCCGGGTCGAGCGGCGCGGGCTGGGCGAGCGCGGGCGTCGATCCGACCAGCAGGGCGGCCGCCACCATCCACTCCCATCCACGCATGTGACGCCCCCCAACGCTTCGTTTGCAGTGGAGCCGGGGAGGGGCGGGCGGGCAACTTAAGGATCGGCAATCCACGGCGCCGCTTGACTCGCCTGGCCGAAGCTCCAACACTTAAGCGAATGCTACAGTATCAATCCGAACCGCTCGACCTGGCGTTCCAGGCCCTTTCCGATCCGGGCCGCCGCGCCATGGTGGAGCGCCTGAGCTTTGGTCCGGCCTCGGTCAGCGAACTGGCGAAGCCGCTGCCGATGACCCTGTCCGCGGTGGTCCAGCACCTGAAGGTCTTGGAAGAGGCCGGGCTGGTGAAAAGCGAGAAGGTGGGCCGCGTGCGCACCTGCACGCTGGAGATCAAGACGATGACCCAGGTCGAGCGCTGGATCGCCGAGCGCAAGCGCTTCTGGGAGCAGCAGTACGACCAGCTGGAGGCCTATCTGGCCCAGACTGCCGCGGAGGAGAACGACCGATGAGCATCACCAACGCCACCTTCGTCATCGAGCGGGTGCTGAACGCATCGCCGGCACGGGTCTTCGCCGCCTACGCGAGCCTTGAGGCCAAGAGCGCCTGGTTCAAGGCGCCTTCCGACATCGTGACCCTGGACCGCGACTTCGATTTCCGGGTCGGCGGCAAGGAACGCTTCCGCGCCCGCTGGCCCAGCGGCATGACCAGCGACTTCCAGGCGACCTACCACGACATCGTGGAGAACGAGCGGATCATCTTGGTCTATGACCTGTTCCACAACGACGAGAAGCTGTCGGTGTCGCTGCAGACGCTGGAGCTTCGCCCCGAGGGCGGGCGGACCCGCCTGATCCACACCGAACAGGGCTCGTACTTCAGCGGCGGCATGGAGGCGGTGAAGGGTCGCGAGCACGGCACGGCCTGGCACGTCGACAACCTGGTCGCATTGCTGGAAGGCAAGGATGCGAGGGCTTTCACGTGAGCCTGGAGCTCTTCGCCCATCCGTTCTCGTCGTACTGCCAGAAGGCGCTGATCGCCTTCTATGAGAACGACGTGCCGTTCACCTATCGGATGCTGGAGGAGCCTGGGGTCGGCGAAGAGTTCGCCGCCCTGTGGCCGATGAAGCGGTTTCCGATCCTGCGCGACGAGGGGCGCGTGGTGCTGGAGGCCTCCACGATCATTGAGCACCTGCAGGTGCGTCACGCCGGGCCTGTGAAGCTGATCCCGCAGGACCCCGACCTCGCAGTCGAAGCGCGGATGCTCGACCGGGTGTTCGACAACTACGTCATGACCCCGCAAGGCAAGTTCGTCTACGACGCCCTGCGGCCGGCGGACCAGCGCGACCCGTTCGGGGTCGAGGAAGCGCGCAAGATGCTGGACACCAGCTATGCGTGGCTGGACGCGCGTATGGCGGGGCGCACCTGGACGGTGGGCGAGACCTTCACCCTGGCCGACTGCGCCGCCGCGCCGTCGCTGTTCTATGCCGATTGGACCTATGAGATCCCGGCGCGGTTCGAGCACCTGCGGGCCTATCGCGCGCGGCTGTTGCAGCGGCCGTCCTTCGCCCGGGCGGTGGATGAGGCGCGGCGCTTCCGCCACTACTTCCCGCTGGGGGCGCCGGACCGGGACTAGGCGCGAACCCGGGCAGGGTTGCCGACGGCGGTGGCGCCTGGGGGAACGTCGCGGGTGACCACGGCGCCGGCCCCGATCAGGGCGTCATCGCCGATGGTGACGCCTGGCAGGATGATCGCTCCGGCCCCGATCCAGACATTGCGGCCGATCCGGATGGGGCGGCCGAACTCCAGGCCGGAAGCCCGCTCGGCCGGATCGCGCGGGTGGTCAGCGGTGAGGATCTGCACGCCGGGGCCGATCTGGGTTCCGTCGCCGATGACCACCTCCACCACGTCCAGGATGACGCAGTTGAAGTTGAGGAAGACGCCGGCGCCGATGCGGATGTTGAAGCCGTAGTCGCAGTGGAAGGGCGGGCGGATCACCGCCCCTTCGCCGACCTCGCCAAACAGCTCGCGAAGGAGTTCGCGCTGAGCCTGCGCACCGGCCGCCAGTGAGGCGTTGTAGCGCGCCAGCCATGCGTGGCAGGCGGCCTGGTCCGCCTGAACTTCCGGCGAGTTGGCGTTGTAGAGCTCGCCGGCGAGCATCTTTTCCTTCTCGGTACGCATCAGCGTGTTCCCTCTTTTTGCAGATCGGAACGCGTCATTGGTTTAGCGATAAACCACAAGCGGCTGTTCAGGCGGACGCACGTTCCACCAGCGTGAACTCGAGGACCACGTCGCGCTGACGAGGGGCGCCCCCGAGCTCCTGCGTCATCAGCTGGAGCGCCTCACGAGCCATGGCCGCGACCGGCTGCCGGATAGTGGTCAGGGCCGGCCAGACCCGAGTGGCCAGCAGGGTGTCGTCAAAACCCGCAACCGCCAGATCGTCAGGAAGAGAGAGGCCGCGCTGGTGCGCGGCCCAAAGCGCGCCTGCGGCCATGTCGTCGTTGGCTGCGACGATGGCGGAGGGGCGAGGCGCTCGGTCGAGCAGCCGCTCGGCGGCGGCGCGGCCGGTCTCGAAGGTGAACGCGCCCTCGACCACCAGGTCCGGATCATGAGCCAGACCAAAGGCGCGCAGGGCGGCCCGATGGCCGGCTTGCCGAGCAAGGCTGTCGGAATGATCCGGCGGCCCGGCGATCAGCCCGATAAGGGTGTGACCCTGGCTGATCAAACGGGCGGTGAGGGCACGTGCCGCCGCGGTGTTATCGATGCGAACCGTCGCCATGTCGGGCAGGGCGCTGGCGGTCGCCATGGCGGCCACAGCGACGTTCAGGCGGGCGAGCCGCTCGCTTCCGCTTAGCCGTTCGGCGAATGGCGGGATGAGCAGCAGGGCGTCCGCCCCTGAGCGCACCAGATCTTCGGCGGCCCCTTCAGCGGAAGCCCTCGACGGGTCCTCCAGCCGACGGATCATCAGCTGCAATCCCGCTTCGGCCGCCTCCATCGCGACCGCCGCGATGGCCGAGTTGATGAACACGCCGTTCGTGCTGGGGCAGATCAGGCCCAGGCGCGTGGCGCGCGCACCGACCAACCTACGCGCGGCAAGGTTCGGCACGTAGCCAAGCGAGTGAATGGCCGCCAGCACCCGCTCCCGGGTCTCCTTGCCGACACGCCCGGAGCCATTGACGACGTTCGAGACAGTCATGGCGGAGACGCCGGCCACATCCGCGACGGCCTGAAGCGTGCTGCGGCTCGCCCGTGTTCGCCTGTTCATCGGATTTGCCCGCCACGCGCTCGCCACCGCCGAAAGCTGGTGTAGCGCTAAAGCAATCGAGCGCGAAACGCCCGCGCCACATCGGAGGTGGCGGCTGAAGCTGAAGTTCGGTCGTGAGCTTGATCCCGCATTCATTGAATCGCGCCATACTTCGACCGTAAGTGGCGGCGAGCGTGGTTTTGAGTAGCCTGTCCGGGGGGATGGATGCAGGGGTATGGAGTTGCGGCTGCGGCCGCGGCGGTGCTGGCCGGTCCGATGGCGCACGCACAGGCTCAGAGCACGGGGCAGGCTACGACGCCGGCGCGTCCGACGACCCCGGCGCCCGCCAGCTCGAACGCTCAGCGCGCGGCCGAGCCCGGCACCGTCAGCGGGATCACCGTGACGGCGCAGGGGAACGAGACCCGCACCTCCATCGATCGACGCAGCTACAGTCTGGCCAACGACCTGCAGGCGACCGCCGGATCCATCGGCGACGCCCTGCGCAACGTGCCCTCGGTGCAGGTGGACCTGGAAGGCAACCTGACGCTGCGCGGCGACGCCAACGTCACCATCATGATCGACGGCAAGCCGTCCGGCATGTTCCGAGGCGAGAGCCGCGCGACCGCCCTGCAGCAGCTGCCGGCCGACCAGTTCGAGCGGGTGGAGGTGATGACCAATCCCTCCGCCGCCATCCGGCCGGACGGCTCGGGCGGGGTGATCAACCTGATCACCAAGAAGGGGCGGGGCGGCGGGCAGACGGGCTCGGTCCGGGTCGCCCAGGGCAACGAGGGCCGCTACAACGGCGGCGTCAGCTACGCCTACAATTCCAAGAAGATCGGCTTCAGCGCCGATGCGGGCGTGTGGCACGACGAGCGGGACGTCACGTACCTGGACGAGCGCACGCGGCTCTACAACAACCGCTTCTTCGACAACCGCAACCTCACCGACATCCGCAGCCGCAGCGACAGCCGCAACGCCCGCGCGAGCCTCGACTACGACAAGGACGACCTTACCCGCTTCAGCGGCGAAATCCGGCTCACCACCAACGAGAACGAGAGCACCTCCCTGGGCGTCGGCGCGGGCCTGGACAACGAAGGCCAGCTGTTCAACTCGGCGACCACCGAAGGCCTGACCCAGAACCGGTTCTCCAACGGCGAGCTGTCGGCCGGCTACCGCCGCAAGTTCTCCGGCGACGAGCACCTCTTCACCTTCGACGTCAGCCAGGAGCGGACCACCCGCAAGTTCCGCGCGGCCTATTTCACCGACGCCACGCCGGCGCTGGCCGGGCCCTACGCCCAGTTCTACCGCACCGATGACCTCGACAAGACCGAGGCCAAGGCCGAGTACAAGCGGCCGGTGGGCGAGGCGGACCGGCTGGTGGCGGGCTACAATCTCGAGATCAGCCGCTCCGACTACGACAACTACCAGTTCCGGGGGACCGAGCCGCTGCCGCGCACGGCGGACCTTCGCTACACCTACCGCTTCAAGGTCGACCAGCAGGTCCACGGGCTCTACGGCACCTACGAGCACCGGATGGGCGACTTCGGCGTCCTGGGCGGCTTGCGCGTCGAGCTGACCGAGCTGGACGCCGACCAGCTGACCGATCGAGTCAGCGGCGGCAACGACTACCTGATGGCCTATCCCAGCCTGCACCTGCAGTACCGGATCAGCGACGCACAGCAGGTCACGGCCAGCTACAGCCGGCGGATCCAGCGGCCGCAGCTGCAGGACCTCAATCCCGCCCGCCAGTTCCAGGACCCGTTCAACTACAGGCAGGGCAATCCTGGGCTGAAGCCGCAGGAGACCGACAGCTACGAGGCCATCTGGCAGTACCGCAAGAACGGCGCGTTCCTGCTGGGCACACTCTACTGGCGTGACAGCCGCAACGGGGTGACCGACGTCACCCGCGACATCGGCGACGGCATCCTGCTCACCCGGCGCGAGAACCTGACCGGCAGCCAGGCCGGCGGCCTGGAGCTGGTGGCCAATGGGCGTCGTGGGCCGAAGATCTTCTACAGCCTGAGCGGCAACGGCTACTGGACTGAGGTCGAGGGCACCACCTTCGGCTACACCCAGACCCAGTCCGGCTGGACCTACCAGGGCAACTTCTCGGTCAGCTGGCAGGTGACGGCGGCGGACCAGATCCAGGTCAATGGCTTTGGCCGGGGCAAGGTGTTCACGCCCCAGGGCTATCAGAAGCCCAGCGGGATGGTGATGGTCGCCTACCGGCACAAGTTCAACAAGAACTGGACCGGCGTGGTGCAGGTGCAGGACCTGTTCGAAACCATGCGCCAGGAGACGGTGATCGACACCCCGGTCCTGCGCGCCCGAACCAAAGTGGACTTCGCCAGCCGCGCCGTCTTCGTCAGCCTGCGCTACAGCTTCGGCTCGGGGACAAATTCGCGCCGACCGCAGCAGTCCATGGAAGAGGGGCCGCCGGCCGGGGGCATGGGGCCGTTCTAGCGGGGCTCCCCCGAGCCGGATCAGCCCACCGCCTGCAGCGTCTGGGCCGGCTTGGCGCTGGCCGGCAGGGGCATGCGGAAGTCGAAGCGGGTCTCGCGTTCGTCGGAGGTGACGTTCAGGGAGCCGCCATGCGCGGCGGCGATCTGGCTGCAGATGTAGAGGCCAAGGCCCAGCCCCTCGCGCACCTCGCCCGAGCCCTTGCGATTGAAGGGCTGGAACAGGCGGGGGCGGATGTGGTCGGGGATCGGTTGGCCGTGGTTGGCGACGGACAGCTCGAACAGGCGGTCGCCGGCGCGCACGTCAAGCCGAACCGGGTGGCGCGGATCGCCGTGGGTGACGGCGTTGGCCAACAGGTTGGACGTCAGCTGCGCCAGCCGGTCGGGATCGCCGGACACGGGCGAGGCGATCTCGATCGAGGTCAGGATGGTTGCGTGCGGATGGGCGGCCCGAACCTCCTCGACCACCTGCGCCAGCATCTGCGGCAGGTCGTCGGCGTGGCGGCGGCGAAGGCTCAAGCCCCCGCCCAGGCGGCCGCGGGCGAAGTCGAGCACGTCGTTGATCAGCCGCTCCATGCGCCGCACCGAGTTGCGCATCTCGCCCAGGATCGAGTCGGTCCTGCTCTCCGGCTCGGGCTGGGCGAGCAGGGCGGTTCCGGCGTCGATGGCGGCGAGCGGATTGCGCAGGTCGTGGCCGAGTACGGCGATGAACTGGTCGCGCAGGTCGGCGGTCTCGCGCGCATCGAGAAGGGCCGCTTCAGAGACCGCCAGGCGGCGGCTGGCCTCAAGCTGGGCGGCGATCAGCTTGGCGAACAGCTCGAACATCGCGACGGTTTCGGGCGCCGACGCTCGCGCCGGCTTGGGGTCGATGGCGCAAAGGGTGCCGAAGAACTCTCCGTCCGACAGGATGATCGGCACGGCGATATAGCTTTCCAGGCCGTAGGCCTTGGGCGTGTGGTGGTCGCGCCAGCGGGGGTCGGCCGAGGCGTGATCGAAGGCGATGGTCTCGCGGCCGGCGCGAACTTCGTCGCAGAGGGTCGTCTTGATGGGCAGTTCGCCGCCGACGGGCAGACCGAAATCTACCTCGTCTAGGACGGCGCAGGCGAGCCACCGCTTGTCCGTGACGTGCGCGACCACGGTGTAGCGCATGCCTGTCACCCGGGCGCAGACCTGCAGGATCGATTGCACATCCGGCAGGTGGGCGATGTCCTCCAGGGGAGACGACGCCGTGGCGGGTTCTGGCGAAGCGTTGCGATCTAGCACGAGTAGCACCCTAACGGCTTCGTCCGGTTGTTCAATCGTTTCACGGCCATAGCCGTTGGATGCGCCCCAGAAGCAACGCCGATGCCGCAGCCCCATGCACGTTGACCGCAGAGCGGCTAAATAGGCGCAATGCTGCGGATCTCGGAACTCAAGCTGCCCCTCGACCATGCACCGGAGGCTCTGCCGGCGGCGATCGCCAGCAAGCTGGGCGTGGGCGAACGCGACCTGCTGCGCTGGTCGGTGTGGAAGCGGGCGCATGACGCGCGCAAGAAGACGTCGATCCTGAAGGTCTACATCGTCGACGCCGAGGTGAAGGGCGAGGCGCAGGTGCTGAAGCGGCTTGCGGGCGACCCGCACGTGCGGCCGACGCCGGACACCGCCTATCGCCATGTGGCGAGCGCGCCGCCGGCCAGGAGCCTGCGGCCGGTGGTGATCGGGGCGGGGCCATGCGGCCTGTTCGCCGGCCTGATCCTGGCGGAGATGGGCTTTCGGCCGATCATCCTGGACCGGGGCAAGGTCGTGCGCGAGCGAACCAAGGACACCTGGGGCCTTTGGCGGCGCAGCGAGCTGAACCCCGAGAGCAACGTCCAGTTCGGCGAGGGCGGGGCGGGGACCTTCTCCGACGGCAAGCTCTACAGCCAGATCAAGGATCCGCGGTTCCTGGGCCGCAAGGTGCTGACCGAGTTCGTTCAGGCCGGCGCGCCTGAGGAGATCCTGACCGAGGCGCACCCGCACATCGGCACCTTCCGCCTAGTGACCATGGTGGAAAGCCTGCGAGCGAAGATCGAGGGGCTGGGCGGTGAGTACCGCTGGCAGAGCCGGGTCACGGACCTGGAGCTGGAACGTGGCCCGGACGGCCACAAGCGCGTGCGCGGCGTGCACCTGCAGACCGGCGAGTTCATCGAGGCCGATCAGGTGGTGATGGCGGTGGGCCATTCCTCACGCGACACCTTCCAGATGCTTTACGATCGGGGCGTCCACATCGAGGCCAAGTCGTTCTCCATTGGCTTCCGAATCGAGCACCCGCAGTCCTGGATCGACCGGGCGTTGTTCGGGCCCTGCGCCGGGCACCCGGACCTGGGCGCGGCGGCCTATTCGCTGTCGCACCACTGCCGCAACGGGAGGACGGTCTACAGCTTCTGCATGTGCCCGGGCGGGACGGTGGTGGCGGCGACAAGCGAGCCCGGCCGCGTTGTGACCAACGGCATGAGCCAGTATTCGCGCAACGAGCGGAACGCCAATTCCGGCTTCGTCGTGGGCATCTCGCCGGAGGACTATCCGAGCGACCATCCGCTGGCCGGGATCGAGCTGCAGCGGGAGCTGGAGAGCCGTGCCTTCGTGGCGGGCGGCGGAAACTATTTCGCGCCGGGCCAGCTGGTGGGCGACTTCCTGGCGGGCCGCCCTTCGACTGCGCTGGGCGAGGTGATCCCGAGCTACCGCCCGGGAGTGACGCCCACCGACCTCGCGGCCATCATGCCGGACTATGTGGTCGAGGCCATGCGCGAGGCGCTGCCGGTCTTCGGGCGCAAGATTCCCCGCTATGACGACGCCCAGGCGGTGCTGACGGGCGTGGAGACGCGTACCTCCGCGCCCGTGCGGATCACGCGCGGGGCGGACTTCCAGAGCCTGAACGTGCGCGGGCTGTTCCCGGCCGGCGAAGGCGCGGGCTACGCCGGCGGCATCCTTTCGGCGGCGGTCGACGGCATCAAGGTCGCCGAGGCGCTGGCCCGGGCTGTGGTGGGCGAAGCGGCCGCGGCCTGAGGGCGCCGCAGACGGGCTGAGCGTTGCTGCACCTGCCGGAGCTAGATACCTAGGAGCTGTCGGTTGGGGGAAGCCGTTCGCATGCGCGGGATCATCGTTCTGGCTTTCGCTCTGCTGGCCTTCGCGGGGCAGGCGCAGGCTGCGGGCCTCGAGGTGCGGATCGATTCGCGGGCGGCCCATGCGGTGCTCGCCGCTGTCCGGAACGAGAATCTGACGACCGCGCAGGCGTTGGAGATCGCCCGGCTGCCGGGCAATCAGGGCCTGATCCGCAAGGCGCTCGGTTATGGCCGTCCCGCGGACGAGACGATCTTCGCGCAGGCGCTGATGGCGGCCGCGCATCGGCAGGCGGGCGCGCCGGATCCTGGCGTTTTCCGTTTCGATCGGTTGCGTGACAACGCCGAACCTGTGGCCAAGGCGCTCGCCGACCTCGAGGACCCGGCCCAAGGGCTTCTCGAGCGGGGCAAAGCCGACATGGCGCCCTTTGTCCCCGCGGAAGCGACCGGGCAAGTCACCGGCTATCTGGTGGTCGGCGGCACGTCCGGCGGGTTCGCCTTCGGGGAGCCTGCGTTCTACCTCAACATGGAGCGGGTCCCGTCAGCGCGCCTGGCGGCGACGATCCTGATCCACGAGCTTTTCCACGCCGTTCAGACGCAGGCGCAGGCCGGGCGGGCTTCCACCGCCGAGGGAAAGGCGTGCGCTGTGCGTCGCGAGCAGAGCCCGGCGATGTCGGATCTTTTCACCGCCCTCGCCATGGAAGGCGTCGCCAGCCGCGTGGCGGACCTGATCGCCTTGCCGGACACGGTTGATCCCGCCACCGACGAGGAGCGGCGGCGCATGCTGCGCAATGTGCGGATGGTGGGGCGCAGCATCACGCAGTTGGAGCTGTCGGTGCATGGCCTCGCGACAGGCGCCAAGGTCAGCTACCAGGATATCTACGAGCTTGGGTTCTATGGCGACGAGGTGCTCTACGCGCTGGGGTATGTGATGGCCAAGGCGATCGCCGCGGAGCAGGGGGCGGGCGCCCTGGCGGATCTGACCGGCCGTCCGGGCGCTGCGTTTGTGGCCAGGTACGTGGGCCTGAAGTCTTATGGTGGCGAAGACGCGCCCCGGCTCGGAGAGGAAACCGTGAGCTGGGCGCGCCGCCTTTGGCCGTGCACCGGCGCCTGAAGGCGCCGACGTCTAACGGCCTTCCGAAACCCAGACGAAGCCGTCGCCTTGCGGCTTCACGCGGCCGACGCCCGGGTAAGGAAAGTGGATGGCGTATAGGCGCAGGTTCTGGTCGGCCGCACGCTGCAGCAGCGCCCGGCGGCTGGCCTCGGCGGTCGGCGCGTCGCGGTCGAACTGGATGGTCCAGTTGGGCTGGCGCACCGAGATCACGTGGTGATGGGCGCTGTCGCCGATGTAGAGCAGCCGCTCCGCGCCGGACGCGATCTCGTAAGCGCTGTGCCCCGGCGTGTGGCCGGTCACCGGCACGGCGGTGACGAGGCCGGGCAGGACGACCGCGCCTGGTGCGAAGGTCGCAACCTTGGGCGTGATGGCCGTCACCAGCCGCGCCTGTCGGGCGTCGGCCTGCAGCGCCGCCCATTCCGGCGCGGACATGCGGATCGCGGCGTTCGGGAAGGCGAGGGCGCCCGCAGGCGTCAGCAATCCGCCCACATGGTCGCCGTGGGCGTGCGAGATGAAGATGTCGGTGACCTGACCGGCGCTGGCGCCGGCGGCGCTCAGCGCGCTCTGCAGCCGACCCGTCGTCGGGGTGACGCCTTCGCCCATGCCGGCGTCGAACAGCAGGGTGCGGTCGCCGCTGCGCACCAGCAGCGGCTGAAGGCTGAGGTGCAGCTGATCGGCCTGCAGACCCGCCGCCTGCAGCGTCGCGGCGACGTCGGAGGTCGGCCGCCCCACGCCGAAGATCTTGCCGTTGTTGGGAACGGTCATGGTCCCGTCGAGCAGCGCCACGGCGTCCAGCGCGCCGATCTTGAAGCGGGCCGGCGCCTCGACAGGCGCGACCTGGGCCGCGACCTGCGCAGGCTGTGCGGCCGAGGAGACGGCGGGCGCCGAGATAGCGAGCAGGGCGGCCAGGGCCGCAGAGGTGGCGAGGCGGGGCATGGCGGCTCTCAACTGCAGAAGGACGTGCAGGGCGCGCCGCAGCGCGCCCTGGGGGTTTGGTCTACTTCTGCGCCTGGCGGTGGCGCTCGATGGCTTCTTCGATGGACTTGCGGGCGGCGTCGGCATCGCCCCAGCCCAGCACCTTCACCCACTTGCCGGGCTCCAGGTCCTTGTAGCTGGCGAAGAAGTGCTCGATCTGCTTCAGCGTGATCTCGGGCAGGTCGGTGTAGTTCTGCACGTTGTCGTAGCGCTTGGTCAGCCACGCGGACGGAACGCCCAGCAGCTTCTCGTCCTGGCCGCCTTCGTCTTCCATCAGCAGGACGCCGACGATGCGCACGCTGATGATCGAGCCGGGCATCAGGGCGCGGGTGTTGGCGACGATCACGTCGGCCGGGTCGCCGTCGCCTGACAGGGTGTGCGGGATGAAGCCGTAATTCCCCGGGTAGCGCATGGAGGTGTAGAGGAAGCGGTCGACGACCAGGGCGCCGGACTTCTTGTCCATCTCGTACTTGATCGGCTCGCCGCCGATCGGCACTTCGATGATGACGTTGACGTCGTGCGGCGCTTTGGAGCCGATCTCCACTGCATCCAGGATCATTCGTACTCTCGTCCCTGTCTTGGAAGGCGCGCGCAGACGACTGCCGACACCACACCTGTTGGTTGGCTCCCTAAGGGCGATTTCGCCCTCAAGCTAGTGGAGTCGTGCGACAATCCGTCACTTCAGCCTGCCGCCGAGGCGCAGCAGAGGCCAAAGACGCCTAGCGCCGCTGGCCCCAGCGCCACCGCCAGGGCTTGCCGTCGCCCTTCAGCAACACCACTGCGATCAGGGCCGCGGTCTCGGCTGCCAACGCCAGCGGCACGATCCACGAAGGGGCGCCTAGCCGAACCGCCAGCAACGGCGTCGCCGCAAGCGTGACCACATAGGCGAGCAGGGCCGCCCAGCCTTGGCCCGAAGTGGGCGAAAGGCCAATCCCGTAGCGCTTCACGCCGAACCAGGGCCTGCTCATGGAGGAACGATCCGTCGGCCGGAGCGGGAAGTCCAGCCCGTCTTGCCGTCGAGCCGGTCCGGCGCCCTTACGGCGCAAGGCAAAGGTGGGGCCCATGGGCGAGTCGGCGCATCGCAACGAGCATCTGGCGCAGGAACTGCTGGGCTGCGGCTATGGCGAGCTGAGCCCGGTCCAGAAAAGCGTCATCGACCTGATCGCCACAGAGCAGCCGACCGGCGTTTCGCGGGAGCTGAGGGTGGACGACCGCTCGTTCGGCGAGCGGCTGGCGGACAATGTCGCGGCGGTGGGCGGTTCATGGACCTTCATCGTCGCCTTCGCCGTGCTGCTCGCCGGCTGGATGGCCTGGAACGCCTGGGGCAAGGGCCACCACCTGGCGTTCGACCCGTTCCCCTTCATCTTCCTGAACCTGATGCTGTCGATGATCGCCGCCCTGCAGGCTCCGGTGATCATGATGAGCCAGAACCGTGCGGCGGCGCGGGACCGGCAGGCGGCCGAGCACGACTATGTGGTCAACCTGCGGGCCGAGCTGGAGATCATGCGCCTGCACGACAAGATCGACGTGCTGCGCCAGCGCGAGATCCTGGAGCTGCTGAAGCGGCAGAGCGAGACCATCCGATTGCTGCGCCAGCAGGTCCAACAGCTGACAAAGGACTAGAGGTGTCCGGCGATGCGGGTGGCAACAACCCTGCGGTGCGCTGTGATCTTCGAATTGTATTCAGCTGGTCTTGGAGGCTGACGCCCAATCGAGCTGCGACTTTCGCGAAGGCAATTGTTCACCCTCCTCCGGTAGAGCTTCGCTGAAGTTTTGTTCGGGTGGGGGCCCTTGCGAGTTGACCATCTCGGTTACTGAGGAATTAACCCGCCCGGTGGGCCACATGTCGCGCATGCGCCGCCTTACGGCGGAGTTGTGCCTAATCGGCCTGCTGTTGCTCACGGGCGGGGTGATCGCGCTTCAGCACGAGATCTTCGGCCGCGACATCGAGGTCGCGCCCGGGCGGACGAACGCCTTCAGCTTCAGCGGGTACGCCGACGAGGTGGGCGGCGGCGCCTCGACCATGACGAGCCCTGGTCCTCTGTCCTGGAACTGCGACGTGCGCGAGTCCGCGCTGTCGGCCCGCTACTGCGGCTACGAGGTGGTGCTGGACGGCAACGGCAGCCTCCCCGGCGTCGATTTGCGCAATCTCGAGAAGATCGCTCTGACGCTGGACTACCACGGTCCCGCCAAGACCCTCCGGTTCCAGCTGAAGAACGAGGATCCCCGCTACAGCACTCACGGCGACCGTTCGACCGCCAAGGTCAACAAGGTGGAGTTCACGGTTCGTGAGGGCCGCCAAACCATTGTCTTCGAACCGCAGGACTTCAGCGTCGCGGAGTGGTGGCTGATGGGCAAGAACATCCCCGTCGAGCTCGGCCGCCTTCAGCTGGACAATGTGGTGGCCGTGGAAGTCGCGACCGGCACGAGCCCGCCGTCCGGGCACTACAGCTTCCGCATCGAGTCCATGACGCTGCAGCGTTCAAGCGTTGGGCCAGCCCGACTGTACCTGATGATCATGGGCGTCTGGGCGGTCGTGATTGCGCTCTACATGCTGCTGCGCATGCGGCGCACGCGCCAGGACGCGCTGGAGAAAGATCTCGCCCAGGCCGAAGCGCGGGTCGCGCTGGCGAAGGCCAAGCAGGCCGCTGAGCGGGCAAGCGAGGCCAAGTCCGCGTTCCTGGCCAGCATGAGCCACGAACTGCGCACGCCCCTCAACGCGGTGCTGGGCTACGCGCAGCTGCTGGAGCGGGCGCGGCTTGCGCCGGAGCACCTGGCTTCGGTGCGGACCATTCACCGGAGCGGCGTGCACCTGTTGTCGCTGATCACCGACCTGCTGGACCTATCGAAGATCGAGGCCGGCAAGATGGAGCTGCATCCTGCGCCGGTCAGCGTTCGCGGCGCCATCGCCGCCGTCGCCGAGATGATCGAGGTGCGGGCCGAGGAAAAGGGACTGGCGTTCAACTGCGAGGTCGAGGACGCGGTGCCGGAGGCCGTGTCGGCGGACGACAAGCGCCTGCGCCAGATCCTGCTGAACCTGCTGAGCAACGCGGTGAAGTTCACCAACGAAGGGCGCGTGTCGCTGCGTGTCGGCCTGGTGGAGCGCACCCGTGAGACGGCGCGCCTGCGCTTCGAAGTGCAGGACAGTGGGACGGGCATCAGCGAAAACGAGCTCGAGCAGATCTTCCGGCCGTTCGAACAGGTGGGCGGGCTTGAGGGGCGGGAAGCCGGGGCGGGCCTTGGCCTGGCCATCAGCCGGCAGCTGGCCGGCCTGATGGGGGCCACCATCCAGGTGCAAAGCCGGGTCGGGCACGGCTCCAGCTTCTGGTTCGAGGCGAGCTTCCCGCTGGCCGACGCCGCGCCGGTGGAGGAGCACGTCGCTTCCAGCAAGATCGTCGGGTACGCGGGCGAGCGGCGCCGGGTGCTGGTGGTCGACGACAACCAGGACAACCGCGGCCTGTTGTGCGACCTGCTGGAGCAGTTGGGCTTCGCCACGGAAGTGGCTTGCGAGGGGCGCGAGGCCGTGCGGCTGGCGCAGCTCACCTCGCCGGACATCATCCTGATGGACCTGAAGATGCCGGGGATGGACGGGCTGGAGGCCACCCGACTGATCCGTGTGATCGAGCCGCTCAAGGCGGTGCCGATCGTGGCGGTGTCGGCCAACAACGCCGAGGAAGGCGAGGCGTCCGCCCGCGCCGCCGGCGCCGACGCCTATGTCAGCAAGCCCATCAACAACTGCGAGCTGCTGCGTACGGTGGGCGAGCTCCTGGCCGTGGAGTGGCTGTGGGAAGACGCCAAGGGCGGAAAGACTGCCGCGGGGGCGGCGTCGGCTGAGACGCCGACGGCTGCGGCCCAGCCCGGACGCGTCCTGCGCATCCTGGCGGCGGAGGACAACGCCATCAACCAGCGGGTCCTGCGGGCCATGCTGGACGCCCTGGACGTGGAGCTGGAAATCGCCGCCGATGGCGCCCAGGCCGTGCGCGCGGTGGAGACCGCCGCTTTCGACCTGGTGCTGATGGACATGCAGATGCCCGAGATGAACGGAACCGAGGCCACGCGCGCCATCCGGCAATGGGAAGCCAAGACCGGCCAGGCCCGCACGCCGATCATCGCGCTGTCGGCCGACGCCGGCGCCGAGCACGTGGCCGGCTACTTGGCGGCCGGCATGGACGGGCACCTGGCCAAGCCGATCGAGATTTCCGAACTCTACGGGCTGCTGGCGCAGTTCACGCCAGGCGCGCCCGTAGAGCTGAAGCTGGCCGGCTAGGGCCTTCAGGCGGCCGCTTCGGCCAGCGACGCGCTGTCGATGACGAAGCGGTACTTCACGTCGCTCTTGAGCATGCGCTCGTAGGCGTCGTTGATCTCCTGAGCCTTGATCATCTCGATGTCCGAGACGATCCCGTGCTGGGCGCAGAAATCGAGCATCTCCTGGGTTTCGGCGATGCCGCCGATCAGCGAGCCAGCGATCGACTTGCGGCCGAAGATCAGCACGCCGACGGTGGGGGAGGGGTGCGGATGCTCCGGCACGCCCACTAGGCACAGGGTGCCGTCGCGCTTCAGCAGGGCCGTGAAGGCGTCGAGGTTGTGGCTGGCGGCGACGGTGTCGAGGATGAAGTCGAAGGAGCCGGTGTGGGCTTCCATCTCCTGCGGATTGCGGGAGACGACCACTTCGTCGGCGCCCAGGTCCAGGGCGTCCTGGCGCTTGGACTCGGAGGTGGTGAAGGCCACCACGTGCGCGCCCATGGCGTGGGCGAGCTTCACCCCCATGTGGCCGAGACCGCCGATGCCGACGACGCCGACCTTCTTGCCCGGGCCGACGTTCCAATGGCGCAGGGGCGAGTAGGTGGTGATGCCGGCGCAGAGCAGGGGCGCCACCGCGGCGAGCTGGTCTTCCGGATGGGAGATCTTCAGGACGAAGCTGTCCTTGACCACGATGCGCTGGGAGTAGCCGCCCATGGTGTAGCCGGGGGCGTCTTCGGTCGGGCCGTTGTAGGTGCCGACGAAGCCGTGGGCGCAGTACTGCTCCAGCCCGTCGTCGCACTCGTGGCAGTGCTTGCAGCTATCGACCATGCAGCCGACGCCGACGATGTCGCCCACGGCGAACTTGGAGACTTCGCCGCCGACGGCGGACACGCGGCCGACGATTTCGTGGCCGGGAACGCAGGGGTAGAGCGTGCCTTCCCATTCCGAGCGGACGGTGTGCAGGTCCGAGTGGCAGACCCCGCAGTAGGCGATCTCGATCTGGACGTCGTGCGCCCCAACGGCGCGTCGCTCGATGTCGAGGGCTTGCAACGGCTTGTCGGCGGCGAAGGCGCCAAAGGCTTTCACGGGCATCGGATTGCTCTCGCTAGGTGATTGGGGCAGGCGGGGGAGGCCCGCAGCAGCGGTCTAGTCCAGCTCTCGTTCAGTGATTAGACGGCGAAGAGCGCATGTGGTTATGAGTGCAGCTCATCAATCCTCCTGGCTCACATGGCCCGCACCAACTTCGACGACCTCGCAGCGTTCCTTGCGGTGGCGCGCGAGCGCAGTTTCACGCGGGCGGCCGCCAGGTTGGGCGTCTCCCAGTCGGCCCTCAGCCACACGGTTCGCGGGCTTGAAGAGCGGCTGGGGCTGCGGCTGCTGACCCGCACGACGCGCAGCGTCACGCCGACGGAAGCGGGCGAGCGGCTGATGCAGACCCTCGCCCCCCGCCTGGAGGAGATCGAGAGCGAACTGGCGGTTCTGGTGGAGAACCGCGACAAGCCCGCCGGCAACATCCGGATCACCGCCGGCGAGTTCGCGCTGGAGACGGTGATCTGGCCGGCGCTGCGCAAGCTGTTGCCGGAGCACCCGGACATCAGCGTCGAGGTGTTCACCGACAACACGCTCACCGACATCGTGGCGGAGCGGTATGACGCCGGCGTGCGGTTCGGCGAGCTGGTGGCCAAGGACATGATCAGCGTCCGGATCGGGCCGGACATCAGCATGATCGCCGTGGCCACGCCGAGCTATTTCGCGACCCGGCCCAAGCCGAAGGTCCCTCAGGACCTCACGGCGCACAGCTGCATCAATCTGCGGCTGCCGACCTATGGCGGCCTCTACGCCTGGGAGTTCGAGAAGGACGGGCAGGAGCTGCGCGTACGGGTGGAAGGCCAGCTGGTGTTCAACAGCATCGGGCCGATCCTGACGGCGGCGCTGGACGGGCTGGGCATCGGCTTTCTGTTCGAGCCGCAGGTTCGCCCGTACATCGAACGGGGCGAGCTGGTGCAGGTGCTGGAGGACTGGTCGCCGCCGTTCTCCGGCTTCCACCTCTACTACCCGAGCCGGCGGCAGGTGACGCCCGCCTTCGCCCTATTGGTGGAGGCGCTTCGCTACCGTCCGGACGGCCGCTAGAGACTGGAGCTTTCGACCACGGGCGTCGCGGCGGCGAGGGCGAACGTCGGAGTCTTGCGGCGCTGCGGACGCTGTAGGTCCTGACGCGGCGAGACGCCGAACATGCGCGAATAGTCCCGGCTGAAGTGCGAGACGCTCTCGTAGCCCACGCCATAGGCCGCAAGGCTCGCCGACAGGCCCTCCGCCTGCATCAGCCGGCGCGCCTCCAGCAAGCGCAGTTGCTTCTGGAACTGCACCGGGGTGAGCGAGGTGACGGCCTTGAAGCGACGATGGAAGGCCGAAACGCTCATGCCTGCCGCGATCGCCAGCCGCTCCACCGGCACGGTTTCGGCATAGTCGGCGCGCAGAATGCGGACCGCCTTGGCGATCCGCTGCGCCTGGCTGTCAGGGCGAGCCAGGCGGCGGATCTCGGCTCCGTGGCGACCGGCCAGCAGCCAGTAATGGAGCTCCCGCGAGATCGCCGGGTAGAGCACGGAGGTCGCCTCCGGGCGGTCCAGAAGCCGCATGAGCCGCAGGGCGCAGTCGAGCACGGCCGCTTCGGTATCCTCCACGAATAGCGGCGAGAGGCTTTCGGAAGCGGGCTCAACGCCGTCGAGCTCCAGGGCGAGATCGCGCACCAGGCCCATGTCCAGCTCGATGGCCAAGGCGATGTAGGGCGCTTCGACCGACGCCTGCACCACCTGGGCGACCAGCGGCGTGTCGAGGGCGACCACCAGCGATTGGCCGGCGGAGAAGACCTGGGTCTCGGCGCCGATGGTGAACTGCTTGGCGCCCTGCAGGATCAGGCAGGCGAGGGGCTTGTAGACGCAAGGCATTGGTCCGCTCGGCCGGCGTCGGCACATGAGCCGCAAGCCGGGCAGCGGTGTCAGCGCGGAGCCCTCCGTATCTGCGTGCCGGTCGGCGTACCGGACGATGGCCTGCTTGAGGGTGTCCATGCAGCAGCCTCCTTGGCGCAGGTTCCACCATTCACGGTAGATAGAAAACGCGCCAGCGGCAGGATCAGGCAAGTCTTACGCAGACTTCGGCAAACAGCGCTCTGCGATCGCGAGTTATGGATTCTGGGGCGGCGGAGCTGCGTGCGGCGACCGTCCCGATGGGCCTCACCGCTGGGAGCTTGCGATCGTGGAGACGCCGAAGATTTCACGCCGCGGCCTGCTCGGCGCCTCGCCGGTGGTGGCGGTGAGCGCGAAGGCCGCTTCGGCGCAGACACCGGAGGCCGCCGCTCCGGCCTTACCTGATGCGCCGGTGCGCCGGCGCGTGGTGCTCAAGGTCAATGGCGAGAGCCGGGAGCTGGACCTCGACACCCGCACCACGTTGCTGGACGCCCTGCGCGAGCACCTGCATCTGGCCGGCACCAAGAAGGGCTGCGACCAGGGCCAGTGCGGCGCCTGCACGGTGCACCTGGACGGCGAGCGGGTGCTTTCGTGTCTGACGCTCGCCGCCCAGGCCGAGGGGCGCGAGGTGGTGACCATCGAGGGGCTTGCGCGGGGCGGCAAGCTGCATCCGATGCAACAGGCCTTCATCGACAACGACGCCTTCCAGTGCGGGTACTGCACGCCGGGCCAGATCATGTCGGCGGTCGCCTGCGTGCAGGAGGGCCACGCGCGCACGGACCATGAGATCCGCGAGTACATGAGCGGCAACCTGTGCCGCTGCGCCGCCTATCCAAACATCGTGGCGGCCATCAACCAGGCCAAGAGCCAGATGGGACGGGCCTGACATGCGCCCCTTCACCTATGAGCGACCGAAGGCCATCGCCGAAGCCGTGTCGATGGCCCGCAGCGAGGGGGCGGGACATGTGAACGCCCCGGTGCAGTATCTGGGCGGCGGCACCACCCTGCTCGACCTCATGAAGCTGGACGTCATGCAGCCGACGCGGCTGGTGGACATCAGCCGGCTCGACGATCGCCTGTTGCGGGGGGTGAGCCGCAACCGCGAAGGCCTGCGGATCGGCGCCCTGTCATCCATGGCCGAGCTGGCGGACAACGGCATGCTGGCCCGGGACTATCCCGTGCTGCAGCAGTCGTTGTGGCTGGCCGCCTCCCAGCAGTTGCGCAACATGGCGCGCGTGGGGGGCAACGTTCTCCAGCGGACCCGCTGCCCCTACTTCCGCGACACCAGCTACTCCGAGTGCAACAAGCGCATCCCGGGGTCGGGCTGCGCGGCCATGGACGGCGTGAACCGTCTTCACGCCGTGCTGGGCGTGTCCGACAAGTGCATCGCGGCCTATCCCGGAGACTGGGCTCAGGGGCTGGCGGCCCTGGATGCGGTGGTGGAGGTGCTGGGCCCCGGCGGCGCACGGAGCGTGCCGTTCGGCGAACTACACCGCCCGCCCGGCGAGACGCCGCACATCGAGACCAGCCTGCAGCCCGGCGAGCTGATCACCGGCTTTGTGGTTCCGGGCGAGCCCTGGCCGCGCTCGCTCTATCGCAAGGTTCGCGACCGGGAGAGCTACGCCTTCGCCAACGCCAGCGCCGCAGTGGCGCTGCGCATGCGCGGGGACGTAGCCGAAGACATCCGCATCGGCTTGGGCGGGGTGGCGACCACGCCTTGGCGGGCGCGCACCGCCGAAGGGATGCTGCGCGGCAAGCCCCTGACGGAGGCGGCGATCCGCGCGGCGGCCGAGGCCGAGTTCGCTCAGGCTCGGCCGCGGGAACACAACCGCTTCAAGGTGGCCCTCGGCCCGGCGACGATCACGCGAGCGCTTCTGGAAGCCAAGGCGATGGAGGTCTGAAGATGCTGCAGCCCACTCCGCCCGTGCCGCAGCCCCTGGAGAACATGGGGCAGGCCATCCCGCGATACGAAGCGACCGCCAAGGTGACAGGACAGCCGCTCTACGCCGCCGACGAGCCGATCGCACGGCCGCTGTACGCCTTCTTCAAGACCAGCGGCGTGGCGCGCGGGACAATCGCAAGCCTCGACGTGCGCAAGGCCGAAGCCATGCCGGGCGTGATGAAGGTCTACACGCACCGCAACGCTCCGCCCCGCAAGGCGGTCAAGCACATCATGACCGGCGGTTACATGTCGGACACCAATATCCCGTTGGCTGACAATCGCGTGCGCCACGACGGCGACATCGTCGCCATGGTGGTGGCCGACAGCTACGAGATCGCTCGCGACGCGGCCAACCGAATCGAGGTCCGCTACGCCGCGCAGGCGCCGGCGGCGACGTTCGGCAGCCCTGGAGCGGTGAAGAAGGTTCCGGAGCAGGCGCAGAAGAACGCCAAGAAGGCGGGCGACTTCGCTGCGGGCTGGAGCCGTGCGCCGGTGAAGGTGGATGCGCGCTATTCCACGCCGACCCAGCACCACAACCCCATCGAGCTCTACGCCACCACGGCGGTGTGGAACGGCGACCAGCTGACGTTCTACGAACCGAGCCAGTTCGTTTATTCAACGGCCAACGGACTGGCCGAGCAGATTGGGGTGGATCCGGCCAAAGTCCATCTGGTGAACCCCTATGTGGGCGGCGGTTTCGGCGGCAAGGGCATCCTGACCCAGCGGACCGCTCTGGTGGCGCTGGCGGCGCGGGACCTTGGCCGTCCGGTGAAGCTCGTCCTCCATCGCAAGCAGGCCTACGGACTGACCACCTACCGGGCCGAAACGCGCCAGCGGGTGCGCCTGGGCGCTGATCGGAACGGCAAGCTCGTGGCCTTCGCCCATGACGGCGAGGAGGTCACCAGCCGGGCCGACGACTACATGGTGGGCGGCGTTGAGAACACCGTCGAGATGTACGCGTGCCCGAACATCGCCACCTCCGTCACCCTGGTGAAGGCCGACCGCAACACACCGGGCTTCATGCGCTCCCCGCCCGAGACGCCCTACATGTTCGGCCTGGAAAGCGCGATGGACGAGCTTGCCGTCGCCTTGAACATGGATCCGGTTGAGCTGCGCCGGATCAACGACACGCAGAAGAGCCCGATCAGCGGAGCGCCCTACACCAGTCGCTCGCTGATGCAGTGCTACGACCAGGCGGCGGCGGCCTTCGGCTGGAGCCGGCGCAACCCTCGGCCTTTGAGCATGAGCCAGGGCGACTGGTTGATCGGCTGGGGCTGCGCCACGGCGACCTACCCGACCAACATGATGGCTTCGACGGCCCGCATTCGGCTGACCGCCGATGGCAAGGCGGTCGTGGAAGTGGCGGCCCACGACATGGGGCAGGGCGCCTACACGGCCATGCAGCAGATCGCGGCCAAGCGGCTGGGCCTCGATCCACGCCAGGTGACGGTGAGAATGGGCGACAGCGCCCTGCCGCCGGGTCCGGTGGCAGGCGGTTCCATGACCACCGCCAGCGCCGGCTCGGCGGTGCACACCGCCGCCGGCAAGATCGCCGCACGTTTCGGCGGCGCGATGCCGGCGCCGAACGACCTCGACGACGCATTCCGCCGATTGGGCGTCACCCAGATCGAGGAGTATGCCGAGTGGTGGCCGCCGGGGCAGGGGCCCCAGGCCGTTCGCGCCCTCTACAAGGGCTCGATGGGCGGCGGCGGCGGCGAGGAAGGCGAGCAACAGGAAGGCAACGCTGGCGGCGGCAAGCCGATGATGGCGGCCTTCGGCGCCGAGTTCGTGGAGGTGCGCATCCACCGCCTGACCCGCGAAATCCGGGTGCCGCGGATGACAGGGGCCTTTGCGGCCGGCCACATCGTCAATCCGCGAACCGCCCGGAGTCAGTATCTCGGCGGCATGATCTGGGGCATGGCCTCGGCCCTGCTGGAAGCCACCGAGGTGGACGCCAAGCGGGCGCGCTACGTCAACGACAACATCGCCGAGTATCTGGTGGCGGTGAACGCGGACGTGCCGCAGGTGGACGTGATCTTGGTGCCGGAGGTGGACACCAAGGTGAACCCATTGGGCGTGAAGGGCATCGGGGAGCTCGCCAACGTGGGCACCGCCGCAGCCATCGCCAACGCCGTCTACCACGCCACGGGCAAGCGGATCCGCGACCTGCCGATCACCATGGACAAGCTGCTGGTCTAGGTGGCCGCAGGTCGCGCCGAGCGCGCAGCTCGGCAAAACCGCACGCATCCCGAGCCATAAGCGCGTCTAAAGCCACGCTCAGAAGTTCGGCCTATGAATCTCTACTTAGCCTATGGGAGTTGGCGAGCATTGTAGCTGAAGGGGGTAGTACCCATGGTGTCGCCGCTCGCCCGTGTCCTGTTGATCTCCACGCTTCTGTCGCCCTTGGCGCTGGCCGGTCCCGTGCTGGCGCAGGACGGCGCGACCTCGGTGGGCGAGGTCGTGGTCACCGCCCAGAAGCGCGCCGAGCGCCTGCAGGATGTGCCGCTGGCGGTCACCGCCCTGTCCGGCGAAACCCTGACCGAGCGGCAGGTCAACGACACCAACGCCCTGGCGACGGTGGTCCCCTCCCTGACTTTCACTCAGAACAACAACGTCTCGAACTCCACATTCCGGATCCGCGGGGTGGGCACCTCGCTGTTCAACCAGGGCTCGGAAAGCTCCGTCTCGACGGTGATCGACGGGGTGGTGCTGGCGCGCCAGGCCCAGGGCTTCGTGGACCTCGCCGGCCTGGAGCGGGTGGAGGTGCTGCGCGGGCCGCAGGGCACCCTGTTCGGCAAGAACGCCACGGCCGGGGTGATCAACGTGGTGACCTCGCGTCCGTCCGAGACCCTGCGTGCGCGGGTGGACGCCACCCTCGCCGAACAGGACGAGTATCGGGTGAAGGGCGTTGTCTCCGGGCCGCTCGCGCCGGGGCTCAAGGGGCTGCTGAGCGGCTTCTACAATGACGTGGGCGGCCACATCACCAACGTCGCCACGGGCAAGGACAAGAATGGCTTCGAAAGCTGGGGCGTGCGGGGCAAGCTCGAGTGGGATCCCACCGAGACCCTGAACCTGCTGCTGACCAGCGACTACCGAGAGACCGACGCGGACTGCTGCCAGCCGCAGTACCTGCAGGTGACGACGCCGCTGCTGGCGCAGCTGCTGGCGCCCGTCGTGGCCAGCAAGCGCAACCGGCAGGTCAACATCGACGTGCCGTCGTTCAACAACACCGAGCAGTGGCTGACCTCGCTGCAGGCCGACCTGCAGCTGGGCGATTTCACCGTGACCTCGATCACCGCCTACCAGCGGTTCGATTTCGACAACAACGTGGACGTGGACGGGCTGAACACGCCACGTCCGATCTTCGTGCCGTTCAGCAACGGGCGCGGCATCCTGAACGGTGGGCCGGCTGGCGTGCGCCAGTGGAGCCAGGAGCTGCGGCTGACCTCGCCGGCGGGCGAGCGGCTGACCTATGTGGCGGGGCTCTACTACCTGAACTTGGACGTGACCCGCGGCTTCCGCCGCCGTCTCGGCAACTGCGTGGCTGGCGGGGCGAACGGCCCGGCGGTGTTCGGCCAGCCGTGCAACGTGCCGACCTACACCTCCACCTTCCACAGCGCCGAGTCCGAGACCGACCAGATCGCCCTGTTCGGCCAGGGCGAGTTCGCGCTGACCGATCGGCTTCAGCTGCTGGCCGGCGCCCGCCTGCAGCGGGAGAAGGTGAGCTACAGCGCTAATCGCCCGGGCCTGGCCCTGGTGGCCGGCGACGTGCCGCAGCTGGCCGCCTCGCGCGGCTCCGGCTCGACGGAGGACGATGATCTCTCCGGCAAGGTCGGCCTGAAGTACGAGATCAGCGACACGGCGCAGAGCTACGTGACCTGGACCCGCGGCTACAAGGGCGCGGCCTATGACATCGAGGTCACCGCCAACTTCGCCAATCAGACGCCGGTGGCGCCCGAGACGGTGGAAGCCTGGGAAGCGGGCCTGAAGCTGGAGCTGTTCGACCGTCGCCTGAGCCTCAACACGGCGGCCTTCTACGCCGACTACGCCAACCTGCAGGTCCAGGCGGCGCGGGTGGATGCGGTGAGCGGCATCACTTCGTTTGCGCCGACCAATGCCGGCAGCTCGGTGTCCAAGGGCGTCGAAGTCGAATGGTTCGGCCAGGTGGCCCAGGGTCTGACCGTGAGCGGAGGCGTGACGTACCTCGACACCAGCGTCGACGTGGACGGCCTGACCTGCCCGACGCCGCTGCAGAACAGCGCGACGGTCTCGACCGGCTCCCCGCTGAACGCTTGCTACCGCACCACGCCGACCGGCTCGGCCCTGCTGAATGTGCGCGGCGGGCGGCTGCCCAATGCGCCGGAGTGGCGCGGTTCGCTAACGGTGCGCTACGAGCGTGACCTGACCGCGGACCTGAACGGCTTCGTGCAGGTCACCGCCTCCGGCCAATCGGGCGTGAACTTCACGCTGGAGCAGGATGCCGACCTTCGGCAGCCCGCCTATGGCACGGCGGACGCCAGCATCGGCGTGCGGCGGGCGGACGGGCGCTGGGGCGCCAGCCTGTTCGTGCGCAACCTGACCAACGAGCACTTTCTGTCCGGCATGGGCCGTGCGGGGCAGCTGACCAACCCGGCGAACCCCTACAACATCACTGGCTTCATCCCGAAGGACGCCGACCGCTATTTCGGCGTGACCCTGACGGCGGCGTACTGAGAGGGCAGGGGACCATGAGCCATCCAACTTTCGACCGCCGCACGGTGCTGTCGGCCGCTGCGGCAGCCGGCTTCGCCGCCGCTCTCGACGAGGCGTCCGCCGCGCCTGGCCCTAAGCCAAACATCCTTTGGCTGGTGAGCGAGGACAACAATCCCTTCATCGGCGCCTACGGGGACAAGCTGGCCCACACGCCGACCATCGACGCCCTGGCGAAAAAGGGCGTGCTGTACCGCAAGGCCTATTCCAACGCCCCGGTCTGCGCGCCCTCGCGGTTCGCGATCATCACCGGCGCCTATCCGGAAAGCGCCGCGCCGGCCAACCAGATGCGGGCGATCGCCAAGATCCCCCGCGGCTGGCAGGCCACGCCGCAGTTCCTGCGCAGGGTGGGCTACTACTGCACCAACAACGAGAAGACCGACTACAACTGCGAGATCGATCCGGCGCAGGCCTGGGACGAGAGCAGCGCCGAGGCGCACTGGCGCAAGCGGCCGGCGGGAGCGCCGTTCTTCGCCGTGTTCAACCACATGGTCACTCACGAGAGCCGGCTGTTCCAGCCGCAGGAGGGGCGGGTGAAACCCCAGGACGTGGTCCTGCCCAGCTACCTTCCCGACACCCCGGCCATCCGCCAGGACGTCGCCACCTACTACAACGTCATGGAGATCATGGACGGCCAGTTGGCGACCCGGCTCGCGGAGCTGGAGGCGGACGGCGTCGCAGACGACACCATCGTCTTCTACTACTCGGACAACGGCGGCACGCTTCCGACCTCCAAGCGGTACTGCCACGAGCAGGGGCTACGTTGCGGCCTCGTCGTCTATGTGCCGGAGAAGTGGGCCCATCTGGCGCCGGGTAAACCAGGCACGGTGGTGGAAAGCCCCGTCACCCACATCGACCTGCCGCCCACGGTTCTGGCCATCGCCGGCGTGCCGCAGCCGCCGCAAATGGCCGGCCGGCCGCTGTTCGCCAGCAAGGCCGCCAAGCCCCAGGCCTACGCCTTCGGCATGCGAAACCGCATGGACGAGGTCTACGACTTCGTCCGCACGGTCTCGGACGGTCGCTTCCGCTACATCCGCAACTACCTGCCGCATCTCCCGCAGGGTCGCTACGGCGCCTTCCAGTGGCAGGCCAAGGGCTACCAGTCACTGGAGACCGAACTGCTGGCGGGGCGTCTGACGCCCGTGCAGCGGCGGTTCTTCGAGCCGCGGCCTTACGAGGAGCTCTACGATGTGGAGGCCGACCCGGACCAGGTGAACAACCTGGCGGGCGAAGCAGGCAGCCGCGCCAAGCTCGCCGAGCTGCGCCGGGCGCTGGACGCGCACATGATCGCAGTCAACGACAACGGCTTCATTCCAGAAGGCTCACCCCTGGAAGGGTACGAAGCCAGCCGCGCGCCAGGGGCCTATCCGCTTAAGCGGGTGATGGCGCTGGCCGAGGCGGCGGGTCAGCGGGACGTGAGCAACCTGCCGGCCTTCGTCAAAGGGCTGAGCGATCCCAATGAGGTGATCCGCTACTGGTCGGCGCAGGGGATCATCATCCTGGGGCCGCAAGGGGCGGGCGCCGCAGAGGCGCTCGAGGCGCGGCTCGCCGCCGAGCCATCGCCGCAGGTGCGAGTGGCCCTGGCCGAGGCGCTGAGCCAGGGGCGGCCGGAGGCTGGCGTTGAGGTCCTGACCCGGCTGCTCGACACCGAGCCCAGCTCGAAGGTGAAGCTGCAGGCCCTGAACGCCCTGACCAATCTTGGCCCGGCGGCGAAGCCGGCCTTGCCGTTGATCGAGCGCCTGCGCGACACCAGCCGGCATACCTATGTGAAGAGCCGCAGCACCTACCTGGCCCTGAAGCTGTCGGGCAAATACCAGCCGACGACCAAGGTGTTCGACATGGCCTGGTTCCGGCTGACGGAGGCGGAGCGCTGATGAGCGAAGCGGCGGCGCGAGCCGGCATGGTCTTCATCGCGGGTCGCCGTTTCACCATGGGCTCGGAACGGTTCTATCCGGAGGAGGCGCCGCTTCGTCCCGTCGAGGTCGACAGCTTCTGGATCGACGAGACGCCGGTGACGAACGCGCAGTTCGCCGCGTTCGTGGCCGCGACCGGCTATGTCACCGAGGCTGAGGAGCCGCCGTTGTTCGCTGAGCAGCCGGACCTCGTCGTTGCGCCAGGGGCGCTGGTGTTCGGGCCGCGAGAGGATGGGGAGGGCTGGTGGAGCTTCGTCGCCGGCGCGAACTGGCGGTCGCCGGCGGGGCCGGGCTCCTCCATCGGAGGGCTGGAAAGCCACCCAGTGGCGCAGGTCAGCTTCCGCGACGCGCAAGCCTACGCCGCCTGGGCCGGAAAGGCGCTGCCCAGCGAGGCGGAGTGGGAGCTTGCAGCCCGTGGCGGACTGGACGACGCGGACTTCGCATGGGGCGACGAACTGGCGCCTGGCGGGGCGATGATGGCCAACTACTGGCAGGGGGCCTTTCCGCACGAGAACCTCGCTCTCGACGGCTTCGAGCGCACCTCGCCGGTGAGGAGCTTCCCGGCCAACGGGCACGGCTTGTTCGATATGATCGGCAACGTCTGGGAATGGACGGCCGACGACTACGCAGAGGACCTGCCGACCCGCCCCTGCTGCGGGAGCCGGGTGTCCGCCGGACCCCGCACCTTGGTGCTCAAGGGCGGGTCGCACCTGTGTGCGGAGAACTACTGCCAGCGCTACCGGCCCGCCGCCCGCATTCCCCAGAGTGCGGACTCGGCCACCTCGCACATCGGCTTTCGTTGCGTGGTGCGGCCCGTCTGACACGGCGGGCGGCTCTCGATAGCAGAACTATGCGAATGACTCGCAATCGCATTGACCGCCAAGGCGACGCTGGCTAGTAGCTGCGACTAATTCGCAATTGCAACCGGTTGGAGCGCCATGTCCCCTCGTCTTTCGCTGTTCGCCAGCACCTTCCTCGTGGCGGCGGCCTGGTGCGGCGTCGCATCGGCGGAAGCGGTCGTCGCTGCGGCGGCGGACGTGTCCGCTTCCGAGGTGCAGGAAGTCGAAGGTCTGGTGGTCACGGGCGACCGGGCGCGCACCTCCGCCGTGATTGGTCTGGACCTCTCCCTGCGCGAGACGCCCCAGTCCGTGACCCAGATCACCCAGGAGCGCATCCGGCAGTTCGCGCTGACGGACGTGAACACCCTGCTGGTGCAGTCGCCGGGCGTGAACGTGGAGAAGGTCGAGACCGACCGGACCTATTACAACTCGCGCGGCTTCGACATCACCAACTTCCAGGTGGACGGCATCGGTCTGCCGCTGATCTGGGGAATTCAGTTCGGCGACCTGGACACGGTGCTGTTTGACCGCGTCGAGATCGTGCGCGGCGCCAACTCCATGATGACCGGCACCGGCAATCCGTCGGCCACGGTCAACTACATCCGCAAACGCCCGACGGCGGAGCGGCGGGGCAACCTGGCGGTCCAGTACGGTTCGTGGAGCGACCTGCGGCTGGAAGCGGACGTGTCGGGGCCGCTGAACGCGGACGGCAGCGTGCGCGGCCGGCTGATCTACGCCAACCAGGACCGTGAGAGCTACCTCGACCACTACCGGCAGAACCGCAACGTCTACGGAGCGCTGCTGGCCTGGGACGCGACGCCGAAGCTGACGGCGACGGCGGGCTGGTCGATGAACGACAACCGCTCCAAGGGCAATCTGTGGGGCGCCTTGCCGCTGCTCTACTCGGACGGCACGCGGGTCGACTATCCGGTGTCGGCCTCCACGTCCGCCGACTGGACCTACTGGAACGTCCGGGACCAGACCGCCTTCGGCGAACTCGACTACCGGTTCGACAACGGCTGGAGCCTGAAGGGCGTGGCCACCTACAAGCGCTTCGAGGAAGAGGCCAAGCTGCTCTACGCCTACGGCAATCCGGACCCGGTGACGGGCCTGGGCGTCGCCGGGATGAGCGGCATCTATCCGTCGGAATACGAGAGCTGGATCGTCGACGGCTATGCGTCGGGCCCGTTCGAGCTGTTCGGGCGCACGCACCAAGCCGTGATCGGCGGTCAGGCGTCGGAATCCAATTCGGTGGAATACGAGAACTTCTCGCCCGACACGGTCATCTATCCGGCGATCGGCCAGCTTGGTCGCGCGGCCCTGCTGGAGCCCAGCTACCCGGGCGCCTACCGGGCCGAGGACGAGCTCGACCGGCTCTACCGGCTCTACGCGGCGGCCCACCTCGAGGTCACCGACAGGTTGAAGCTGGTGGTCGGCGCCAACTGGCTGAAGGTGAAGACCAAGGGCTTCTCCTATGGCGTGGACGCCGGGCGCGACGAGTCGCAGGTGAGCCCGTACCTGGGTGCGGTTTTCGACCTTTCCGACCAGGTCTCGCTCTATGCGAGCTACACGGACATCTTCAATCCGCAGTCCGAAGTGGACGTGAACCGCCAGCGCCTGCCCCCCGCCCACGGCAAGAGCTATGAGGCGGGCGTGAAGAGCGAATGGTTCGACCGCCGGCTCTACGCCACGGCGGCGGTGTTCAAGGCCGAGCAGGCGGACCTTGCGGAGTTCGCCGGGACCTTCGCCGACAGCGCCAAGAGCTACTACGCCGGCGTCGACACGGAAGTGACCGGCTATGAACTCGAAGCGGTCGGCGCGCTGAACGACAACTGGTCGGTGAGCGCCGGCTGGACCCAGCTGGAGATCGAGGGCGAGGACGGAAGCGAGATCCGGCTCTACACCCCGCGCAAGACCCTGAAGCTGATGGCCACCTACGCCGTTCCGGAGCTGCGCGACCTGACCCTCGGCGCCGCTCTGCGCTGGCAGGACGACATCGAAGGCATGGACCTTCTGCCTGTCACTCAGGACGCCTACGGCCTGCTGGACCTGTCGGCCGCGATCAACCTGACCGAACAGGTCCGCGCGACCGTGAACGTACGCAACGTCACCGACGAGAAGCACCTGAACAGCCTGATGTGGGCGCAGTCCTACTACGGCGCGCCGCGCAGCGTGTTCCTCCGGCTGGACTACAACTTCTAGAACGAGGCCAGGAGGTTGAGGGACAGGTAGGTCTCGTCGCCGCTGCGGGGCGCGTTCGGCGCCTCGCGCAGGAAGCGGCCTTTGTCGAGCCACAGGGCGTCCACCTCGCCACGCAGCCGGTCCTCGATGAACCAATAACGGACGCGGCCTTCGACCTGATTGCCGGCGAAGCGGCCCGACCGGCCGGAGGCGTCGCGAACGGCGGTGGTGGAGAAGGAGTCCTCCTGGACCTCCAGCCACATGCTGCGGGCGCTGATGAAGGCGTCCATGCGGTCCGACGGCTCGAACTCCAGACGCAAGCCCGGAGTGACGATGTTGCTGCGGTGAATGGCGGCGTAGATTCCGGACGGACCGAAGTCGGCCCGGCGCATGCCGAACAGGGTGTCGAAGCGGTCGAACTTGCCGCCCCGCTCATCACCGGTGGCGAGGTCGAACTCGGCCGACAGGCGCGGCTTCCAGGCGTGGGCGAAGGTGTAGCCTGCATCGGCGTGGACGAAGTGCGCCTTGGCCTCCAGCTCCCGGGCCGTGGGGGTCAGGTCTGCGCTGATCGTTCCAGTTTGACCGATGGCTTCCACCTCGAAGTCGAAGCGGCTCTTCTTCGGCTCGACGAACAGACGACCGCCGTAGGTGTCGAGCTTGCGATCGCGGGTCGCCGCATACCGCGTGTCGGTCTCGTCCAGGCGGAAGTAGTAGCCCTCCAGGGTGGCGGGACCGACGGTCTTGGGCTTGGCCGCGAGCACGCCCCACAGCACTTGCTGGCTGCCTTCGCGATCGACGTGGTGGCGTGCGTCGAGGAGGTTGTCGATGCCGTCCGGGAGGCGGACCTGCGGCAGGACGTAGATGAAGGTGGTCCTGACGCCGGCCGGCTGGGCGTCCAGGCGCAGGCCCGTGTAGCTGTTGGTGGTGTTGCGGTAGTCGTCGGCGGCCACCAGGCGGCGGGAGCCGAGGTTCAGCATCATGCGACCGGCCGTGAGGCGGCTCTTACCCAGAACGCCGGCCTCGCCCTGGAGGGAGGCGTAGGCCTGCACGACTTCGAAGGTGTTCACCTCGTTGGTGCTGATCGGGCTGCGCCTGTCGCCCTTGAAGACGCGGCTGTCGTACATCTCCGCAGCCAGGGTGAGCGGGCCGCTATTGTACTCGGCGCCGAGCGTGGTCCGCAGGCTGACGAGGTCTTCGGACTGGTTGAAGCCGGGGCGCACCTGGTTGTCGACCGTCTCGTGACGCAGACGCATGGAGCCCGAGAAGGACCAGCCCTCATCGGCTTGGGCCGCCAGAGCGCCGGCTGGCGCGCAGGCGAGGGTCATCGCGATCGGGGCGAGGGCAAGCTTACGCAGCACGGAGGACTCCAGGTGAAACCGTCAGGGTCACACCCAGCCGACGTCCGCCGGCGGGCCGCCCCGCGCAATAACCATAGATGCGGAGTCGTTCGTTTTTCGTTTCAGGCGCGCGCCATGCGGCGCAGGGCCTGAGGCGGCTGGCCGAAGGCGCGCAGGAAAGCCCGGCGCATACGCTCCGGATCGCCAAAGCCGGTAGTGAGCGCCACGCGGTCGATAGGCTCGCCTCCGGCCTCCACCAGCGTGCGGGCCGCGTCCAGCCGCAGGCGCTCCACCGCCTTGGCGGGCGTCGTACCGGTCTCGGACACGAAGGCGCGGGCGAAGTTGCGCGGGCTCATGCAGGCCTGCTCGGCCAGCTGCTCGACCGTCAGGGGCTCCGAAAGGTTGTTGCGGATCCAGTCGGTCAGCTCGGCGAAGCGGCCGGTCGCGCCGCCCGCGTCCAGCAGGGCCGAGAACTGGGACTGACCTCCGGGGCGGCGTTGATGGACAACCAGCTGCTGAGCGGTCCGGCGGGCGATCTCCAGACCAAGGTCCTCCTCGATCAGCGCCAGGGCGAGGTCGATGCCGGCGGTGATCCCGGCGGAGGTCCACACGGAGCCGTCGCGCACGAAGATGCGGTCGGGCTGCAGGCGCGCCTGCGGGAAGCGGCGCGCGAACTGATCCGACAAAGCCCAGTGGGTGGTGCAGCGGCGCTGCTCCAGTAGTCCCGCTTCAGCCAGCAGGTAGGCGCCTGAGCAGACGCTGGTCATCCGTCGCACCTGCTGGAACTGACGCTGAAGCCAAGCGGTGGTGGGGACGAGTGCGCCGAAAGCGCGGGTTCCCTCGCCACCTGCCACGATCACTGTGTCGTAGGGCCCATCGCCGAGCGGCTCGGCTTCGAAGGACACGCCGGAGGAGCTGGCGACCGGGCCCGGCTCCTGCGCCACCACTTCCATGGAGTAGGCGCCCGGCGAGAACCGCTCGGCGACTTCAAAGGCGGTGATCGGCCCAGCGGCGTCCAGCAGCTGGAAGCCCGGGAAGATCACCATCGCCAGGTGGCGCGTCATGGCAGAATCCGAGGGAACAATGTCATCGCTCCTTGCAGCTAAGCCTGGAATGCTTCTGGCGTCAAACGAGGGAACTGACATGAAGAAGCTGACGATCGTGATCGCGCTGTACGACGGCGTCACGCACCTCGACTTCACCGGTCCGCACCAGGTGCTGAGCCGCGCGCCGTTCGTGGAGGTGAAGGTGGCGTCCATGCACGGCCGGGACATCACCGCCGATGGCCTGACCTTCGCGCGGCTCGACGACCTGCTGGCCATCGAACGGTGCGATGTGCTCTGCGTGCCCGGCGGGTTCGGGACCACGGACGCCATGCTGGACGAGGCGTTTATGGCCGAGATCCGTCGGCTGGGCTTCTCCGCCAGCTACCTGACCAGCGTCTGCACCGGCTCGCTGATCCTGGGGGCGGCGGGCTTCCTCCATGGCAAGCGGGCGGCCTGCCACTGGGCCTGGCGCGAGCTGCTGGTTCCCTTTGGCGCGATCATCGACGACAGCCGGGTGGCGCGAGACGGGCGGATCATCACCGGCGGCGGCGTCACCGCCGGCATCGACTTCGCACTGGTGCTTCTGGCCGAGCTGTTCGGCGATGATCTGGCCCAGACCGTTCAACTGGGCCTGGAGTATGCGCCCGCCCCGCCGTTCAACGCCGGCCGCCCCGAGCTTGCGCCGCCCCGCGTGCGGGAGATCTACGACAGCCTGCTGGGCGATCTGCCGCGCCAGCGGATGGAGGCGGCGCTGGAGGCGGCGCGGCGGCTCGAGCCCGCCTGAGCGGGAGGCCGCCAACCCAAGGTGGCGAATGGCCGCCCCTCATGCCAAGCTTGGCTCTGACAAGGAGCGTGGCATGGGCGAGGGGGAGCAGCCGGCGGCGCGGCGGTTGATCGCGGTTCGGCTGGCGATCGGAGCGGTCCAGGGCCTGGCGCTGTACGCCCTCTCCAAAGCGCCGGAGGGCGGGCCGCGGGCGCTGCTGGCGGGGCTGAACCTTGCCGCCCTGTTCACCCCGGTGGTGCTGCTGGGCGGATACGGCGTCCTGCGGGCGCGCGTGCTGATGATCTGGAGCCTGGCCGCCGCCGCGCTCTGCGGCGCGCTGGCCGCCTATGACGTCGCGTTCGGACAAGGCCCCGAGCAGGGCGCCCACTGGCCCTCCGCGCCGCTGATCCTGTTCCTGGGCGCGGCCCTGTTCATCGTCCATCATCTGATCGGGCCGGCCGATGGTGAGGGCCGGTGGCGAGCAAGCTACGGCCGCTACTTCGACGACGGTTGGCGCGACGGCGTGCGGCTTGTGCTCGCCGCCGCCTTCGTGGGCGCCCTTTGGCTGCTGCTGGCCCTGGCCGCGGCGCTTTTCGGCCTGATCGGGCTGGAGATCGTGGGACAGCTGATCCAGCGCGGCTGGTTCGCCATTCCGGTGACCACCCTGTTCTTCGCAATGGCCATTCACCTCACGGACGTTCGGGCGGCGCTGGTGCGTGGCGCGCGGACGCTCGGCCTGACCCTGCTGGCGTGGCTCGCGCCGGTCATGACCCTGATCGCCGCGGGCTTCCTGTTGAGCTTGCCGTTCACCGGACTTGCCCCGCTCTGGGAGACCGGCAAGGCGAGTCCGATCCTGCTGGGCGCGGCGGCCGCCCTGATCATCCTGATTAACGCGGCCTATCAGGACGGAGAGCGTCCGGACTTCCCGCCCGCGGTGCTCCGCTGGACCGTTCGGGCGGCGAGCCTGGTGCTCGTGCCGCTGGCGCTGATCGCCCTCTACGGCGTGGGCTTGCGGGTGGCGCAGCGGGGTCTGACGCCGGACCGGATCTACGCCCTGGTCTGCCTCGTGCCCGCGGCGGTCTACGGCTTTGGCTACGCCTGGGCGGCGGTGACCCGAGGGCCGTGGATGCGCCGGCTGGAGCCTACCAACATCGTGGCGGCGCATCTGGTCGTGGCGCTGATCGTGCTGGTCTTCTCGCCGGTGATTGATCCGGTGCGGCTGTCGGTGAACGACCAGGTGGATCGCCTGCGCAGCGGCAAGGTCAGCGCCGAGCTGTTCGACTACAGCTTCCTACGCTGGGATGCGGGCGACCGGGGCAAGCGAGCCCTGCAGACCCTGGCGCGAGACGGCGCGGGCGCCGATCCGGCCGCCGTCCGCGCTCGCGCCGCCGCCGCGCTGGCGCGTCAGACACGCAGCACGCAGGAGGTGGTGGCGACCGCCGTCACGCCGGCCAAGCTGCAGGTGGTCGGCGCAGCCTTGCCTGCCGATTTCCTCAGCCAGACGGCCTGGCCGCAGTTCGAAGAACCGACCCGAAGTTGCGGCCATGGCGAGAACCGATGCCTGGCCTTTGTCATCGACCTTGCGCCCAACCCAGGAGCCGAAGTGGCGATCCTCGGCGCCATGCAGCAGGGCGTCTACGGGCGGACGCCGGAAGGCTGGCGGCAGGTCGGCTCCATGCGGCTATGCGCTGGCGAGTTGCAGGCGCTGAAGGCCGGCCGCTTCCGCTGGGCGCAGCAGACCCGGCCGGTGCTCGAGATCGCGGGTCGGGCGCGAGCCTTCGAACCGTTGCTCGACTGCGATCGAGCAGCCGCTCCCTAGGCCGCAGGCAAGGCGACGGTGAAGGTGCTGCCCTGGCCGACCTGGCTGTGCACGGTGATGGTCCCGCCCATCTGCTCGGCCAGGCGCTTGGAGATGGCGAGGCCCAGGCCCGTGCCGCCGAACTTGCGGGCCACGGTGGCGCCGCCCTGCTCGAACCGCTCGAACACCTTGTCCAGCTGGTCGGCGGGGATGCCGATGCCGGTGTCGGAAACCTCGGCCAGCACCTGGGAGTCCGCTTTGCGGATGCGCAGGGTGATCTCGCCAGCCTCGGTGAATTTCACGGCATTGCCGAGCAGGTTCACCAGCACCTGGCGCAGGCGGGCGGCGTCGCCGCGCACGTCGATCTTGCCGGCGGCGATGTCCGCATTCAGGCGCAGGCCCTTGTCCGCCGCCCGCTGGCCGAACAGCTCGAGGGCGGAGACCGCAACCTCGCCCACGTCCACCGTGTCCTGCGGGAGCTCGACCGCGCCGGCCTCCAGGCGGGCGAGGTCCAGGACGTCGTTGACGATTGTCAGCAGCTTCTCGCTGGCGACCTTCGCCTTGTTCGCCAGATTGCGCTCGCGCTCGCCCAGATCGCCGGTGCCGGCCAACAGGCTGGTGAAGCCGATCACGCTGGTCAGTGGCGTGCGCAGTTCGTGGGTCATATTGGCCAGGAACTCGCTCTTGGCCTCCGTCGCCGCTTCCGCCCGACGGCTCATCAGCGCGTAGCGCTCGTTCATCAGCCGCAGGTCCATCTCGTTGACGACGATGGCGGCCAGGGTGGCGAGCCGCCGCTTCTGGTCCTCGGTGAGCGGCTCGCGCGGCGAGCGGTCGATCACGCACAGCGAGCCCAGACGCTGTCCGCTGCGCAGCCGCAGGGGCGCGCCGGCGTAGAAGCGGATCTTGGGCGCATCGGTCACCAGCGGGTTGTGCCGGAACCGCTCGTCCATCTCGGCGTCGGTCACGACGAAGACGTCGTCGTTGACGATGGTGTGGGCGCAGAACGCCTGCTCGCGCGGAGTCTGCCGCGTGTCCAGGCCCACCACGGATTTGAACCACTGCCGGTCCTCGTCGACGAGGCTGACGGCTGCGATCGGCGCGTCGAAGAGCTCGGCCGCCAGGGCGGTGATGCGGTCGAACGCGGCTTCGGGCGGTGTGTCGAGGATCTGGTACTCGCGCAGGACCGCCAGGCGCTGATCTTCGTCTTCGCTGAACATTGGACCCGTACCTCCCCGACGAGCCGGGAGTTTACGGCGCTTCGCCCCAGCGTGTCACCGAAGCCTCAAAGCAAAACGGCCGGGCAGGAGCCCGGCCGTTCATCGTCGCGCGAATGCGGTCCCGTCAGGGCTTGGCGCGTTGCTCGCTGTTTTCCTGGTGCGTGCGCTTGGCGCCGTCGTCATGGGCGTGGCGCCGGTCGCGTTCGCCGCCGCCGCCGGAGCTGTGGCTGTAGGCGGTGTTGGTGGCTTCGCCGTCCGCCCGATGATCGTCGCGGGGCGGCTGCGGCTTGGAGCGATCCTCATGGCTCGCGCCCGGGCCGCCCCATCGTTCGGTGTTGGGGTGCTTGTCAGGCATTTAGCGGTCCTGCTGATAGCCCTGGTGATGGGTGTTCTGATTGATACCGCCGTGACGACCCTGCTGGTCGATGTTCACGTCGTCATCGCCCGGCTGGTTGGATTGCAGGTCCGTGACGTTGTCGCGAGGGTCGCGGTTGGCCCCGGCGATGTCCGGCTTCTCGCCCGGATAGGACCGCTGTTCCGGCGGAATGGGGGGAGCTTTCGACATGGTGTGGGTCCTCCTTGTCCGGGAGTGAACCCGACGCGGGAAGGCCGGTTCCTACGGCTCAGATGGCTAGGCGGGGCCGAGGGGAGGACGTCCGGCGAACCTCCAAGCACCGCCGGCGGTTGTAGAGCTGAGCCGCTGGAGATCCTGCGATGTCCACCCAGGTGCTGATCTGCGGAGCAGGGCCGACGGGGCTCGTGCTGGCCCTATGGTTGACGCGGCAGGGCGTGCGGGTGCGGATCGTCGATCGGCTGGCCGAAGCGGGCACGACCTCGCGCGCCGTCGCCGTGCAGGCGCGCACTCTGGAGCTCTACACCCAGCTCGGACTGACCGACGCGGTGGTCGCCGGCGGGCACAAAACCCCCGGCGTGAACCTCTGGGTTCGGGGCGAGCGCGCGGCTCGGGTCGGCTTTGAGGACGTCGGCGAAGGTCTGACGCTCTATTCCTTTCTGCTGACCTATCCGCAGGACCGGCACGAGCGGCTGCTGATCGAGCGCCTGGCGCAGTTGGGCGTGGAGGTCGAGCGGGAGGTGGAGCTCGCCGGCTTCGAGGCCTCGGGGGCGCGGGTGCAGGCCAGGCTTCGCCGCGGGGACAGCGAAGAGGTCTGCGATGCGGACTTCCTAGTCGGATGCGATGGCGCGCGGTCCGTGGTGCGCAAGTCGCTGGACGCCGGCTTCGAGGGCGGCACCTACCGCCAGCTGTTCTATGTGGCGGACATCGAGGGCGACGGCGCCGCGATGGATGGCGAGCTGCACATCGACCTGGAGGAGGCCGACTTCATGGCCGTCTTCCCGCTGGGCGGAAACGGGCGGGCCAGGCTGATTGGAACGGTGCGGGACGAGCGGGCCGACGCCGAGACCCTGCGCTGGGAAGATGTCAGCCAACGCGCCATCGAGAACCTGAAGCTGCAGGTGCGGCAGGTGAACTGGTTCTCGACCTACCGGGTGCATCACCGGGTGGCGGAGCGGTTCCGCTGGGGCCGCGTGTTCCTGCTCGGCGATGCGGCGCACATCCATAGCCCCGCAGGTGGGCAGGGCATGAACACCGGACTTGGCGACGCCATCAACCTGGCCTGGAAGCTCGCCATGGTGCTGGGCGGCCGGGCGCCCGACAGCCTGCTGGACAGCTTCGACGAGGAGCGCCGGGCCTTCGCCCGCCGGCTGGTGTCCAGCACGGATCGGGCGTTCACCGCGGCCACGGCGGAGGGCTGGATCGCCGATCTGGTGCGAACCCGTCTCGCTCCGCTGCTGGTTCCCCGCGTCCTGGCCATCGAGCCGCTGCGGGAGTTCGCCTTCCGCACGGTGGCGCAGATCACCCTGAACTATCGCGGCATGGCCTTGAGCGCAGGTGAGGCCGGCAAGGTGAAGGGCGGCGATCGGCTGCCCTGGGTGCGGGCCGCCAACAACTACGGACCCTTGCGGCAGATCGGCTGGCAGGCGCACGTCTATGGCAAAGCGAGCGCGGAGCTCGCAGACACCTGCGCCAGGCTGGGCGTGCGCCTGCACGTCTTTCCGTGGCAGGCCGCCCATGGCGAGGCGGGATTAGCGCAAGACGCGCTCTACCTGCTTCGGCCGGACACCTATGTGGCGCTAGCCGATCCGAAAGCCGATCCTCAGGCCCTCGCCGGCTACCTGTCGAGCCGGGGACTGCGCCCTGCCGACTAGGCGGCGTCCAGGCCGATGTCGAGCACGCCCACAGAGTGGGTGAGGGCGCCGACGCTGATCACGCCCACCCCGGTCTCTGCGATGGCGGCCACGGTCTGAAGGTTCACCCCGCCTGAGGCTTCCAGCACCACCTTGCCGGAGGCCCGGCGCACCGCCTCGCGCAGGTCATCCAGACTGAAATTGTCCAGCATGATGGCGTCGGGCTTTTCGGGCAGGGCTTCGTCCAGCTGGTCCAGCCGGTCCACCTCCACCTCGACCTTCATCAGGTGGCCGGCGGCGGCTTTGGCGCGGCGCACGGCCTCGGCCACCGAGCCGCAGGCGGCCACGTGGTTGTCCTTGATCAGGATGGCGTCATCCAAACCGAAGCGGTGGTTCACGGCGCCGCCGCAGCGGACCGCGTACTTTTCCAGCGCGCGCAGGCCAGGCGTGGTCTTGCGGGTGTCGACGATGCGGGCGCCCGTGTGCTCGACGGCGGCGACATAAGCGCGTGTCAGGGTGGCGATGCCAGAAAGGCGGCCCAGCAGGTTCAGGGCAGTGCGCTCGGCCGACAGCACGGCGCGCGCGTTGCCGCTGACGCGGGCCAGGACCGCTCCGGCCTCGACGTGGTCGCCGTCACGGACCTCCTCGATGAATTCGGCCGTTGGGTCGAGCTCGTGGAAGGCGAGGCGGGCGCAGGCCATGCCGGAGATGGTCCCCGGCTTGCGCACCACGAAGTCTGCGGTCAGCCGGGCGTCGGCGGGGATGCAGGCCTGGGCGGTGACATCGCCGGCGCGGCCCAGGTCCTCGGCCAGGGCGGCCTGGACGATGGGCCGGATCAGGACGTCGGGAAGCGGTTCGATCATTCGGCGGCGATCCGCAGGGCGGTTGAAACCGCCAGCTGCTCGAGAGTGACAAAGGTGCGGCGCGGCTCGGCTTCAGCCGTGGCGTCGCTGCGGAAGTGACCGCCGCGGCTTTCGGTGCGAGCGAGGGCGCAGGCGGCCACCAGGCGCGCAGCGACCAGGGCGGGGGCTTGGCCGTGTTCGGCTTCCAACGCCTCGATGAGGTCCAGCAGGCGATGCAGGCCATGGGCGTCGCGGACCACGCCGGCCTCCCGGCTCATGGCTTGGCGCAGGGACTGGAGCGCGGCCTGCGGCAGGACCGGCGCGGCCTGCGCCGGCTGGATCTCACCCGTGAGCGGCTCTGCATCGCGAGCCGCGCGTCCGGCCCGGGCGCCGAACACCGCCGCCTCCAGCAGGGAGTTCGAAGCCAGGCGGTTGGCCCCGTGGACGCCGGTGCTGGCGCACTCGCCGGCGGCCAGAAGGCCGGGCAGGCTGGTGCGTCCGTCGGTGTCCGTGACGATGCCGCCCATGTGGTAGTGGCAGGCTGGCGCCACGGGGATCGGCTGCACGCGAGGATCGATGCCGGCCGAGAGGCAGGCGGCGAACACGGCCGGGAACTCGTGCGGGAAGTGTTCGCCCACCGCCTCGCGGGCGTCCAGGAAGGCGCCGCGCCCGGCTGCCCTTTCGGCGTGGATGGCGCGGGCGACCACGTCGCGCGGCGCCAGTTCCGCGGCCGGATGGTAGCGGGCCATGAAACGCTCGCCCGATCCGTTCACCAGCACCGCGCCTTCGCCGCGAAGGGCTTCGGTAGCCAGCGGGGCTGGGTCGCGGCCGATGTCGATCGCCGTCGGGTGGAACTGAACGAACTCGGGATCGCCGATCACCGCGCCGGCCATGGCGGCCAGGCCGAGGCCGTCGCCGGTCAGCTCAGCAGGCGTGGTGGTGACGGCATAGAGGCCACCGATTCCGCCGGTGGCCAGGATCACCGCACGGGCCTGGATCTGGACGAGCTTGCCGTCCTGTTCCGCCACCACGCCCCGAACCGCGCCGTCGGCGTCTTGCACGAGACCGCGCAGGGCGACCGGCGTGCGGACCTTGATGTGCGGCGCGGCCAGGGCGGCGGCGGTGACCGCCTCCATGATGGCGCGGCCCGCTTGGTCGCCCTTTACCCGGGCGACGCGCGCCCGCGAGTGCGCGGCTTCCAGGCTTTGGGCGAAGGCGCCCGTTTCGGTGCGGTCGAACGGCGCGCCAAGGGCGGCGAGCGCGCGAACCGCGTCCGGGCCTTCCTCAGCCAGCAGGCGCGCCATCTCGGCGTCCACCAGCCCTGCGCCAGCCGCCAGCGTGTCGGCGGCGTGGAGCGCGGGATCGTCGCCCTCCGACAGGGCGGCGGCCATGCCGCCTTGCGCCCAGGCGGACGAGCAGCCGTGGTTCAGCGGCGCGGTCGCGAGCAGCAGGACCTTGGCCGGAGCGGCCGCCAGGGCCGCGGACAAGCCGGCGAGGCCCGCGCCCACGACGATCACGCCGTCGTGGGTTTCGAGCTTCATCAGATCAGCTCCACCGCCACGTGGTGGCGGGCCTTGATGAGGTCGTAGCGGGCGGGCTGGGCCGGCGGCGGCAGGTCCACCATGCGCTGAACGGCCAGGCGGGCTCGCTCGGCGACGGCCGGATCGACGGTGACCTCGTAGCGGTCATAGAGCAGGGCTTCGTAGATGTTCTGCAGGCTGATCCGCTTCATGTGCGGGCACAGGTTGCAGGGGCGCACGAACTCCGTGCCGACCGCATCGGCGGCCACGTTGTCGGCCATCGAGCATTCGGTGATCAGCACCACCTGCTTGGGCCGCTTGCTGATGACGTAGTCGTTCATGGCCGCCGTCGAGCCGGCGAAGTCGGAGACCTCCAGCACCTCGGCCGGGCACTCGGGGTGCGCCAGGACCTCAGCCCCCGGATAGGCGGCCTTGATCTCCAGGATGTCCTCGGCCGTGAAGCGCTCGTGCACCTCGCAGCGGCCTTTCCAGGCGATGATGCCGACGTGCGTCTGGCGCGCCACGTTGCGGGCCAGGAACTCGTCGGGAATCAGGATCACCCGGTCGACGCCCCACATGCGAGCGGCTTCCTCCACCACCTGCACAGCGTTGGCGCTGGTGCAGCAGATGTCGGTCTCGGCCTTCACGTCGGCCGTGGTGTTGACGTAGGTGACCACCGGCAGGCCCGGGTAGCGCTGCTTGATCAGGCGCACGTCCGCGCCGGTGATCGAGGAGGCCAGGGAGCAGCCCGCGTCGAGGTCCGGGATCAGGATCTTCTTCTCGGGGCTCAGGACCTTTGAGGTCTCGGCCATGAAGTGAACGCCCGCCTGGACGATCACCTCGGCGTCGCAGCGCGCCGCTTCCTTAGCCAGCGCCAGGCTATCGCCCACGAAATCGCCGACGCCGTGGAAGATCTCGGGCGTCATGTAGTTGTGGGCGAGGATCACCGCGTTCTTCGCCCGCTTCAGGCGGTTGATCTCGGCGATCAGCGGCGCGTGGAGGCGCCATTCCATGGGGGTGACGTGGCCCTTCACCTTCTCCCATGCAGGAGCGGTGGCGGCTTCGATCTCAGGCGTGAAGTCGAACTGGAACCCGTCGGCGGCCATGGAACCCTCCTTATGCTCAAATTGAGCATTTCTCTGGCCCAAAAAAGACGCCGGAGTTCGGACCCTCGGCGCATCCCTTTTGCTCATTTCGAGCATAACGGACCAATGACATATAGCGCCGTTCAGCGGAGGCGCAAGGACTTTCGCCTACTCTGGTCGAGCTCACCGGGTTCGCGGCGTCACCTCTCCGATCAGGCGAGCCAGCTCGGCGGCGGCGTAGGGCTTGCGCAGCAGAGGCCAGGGCGCGTCCACCGCCGGATTCAGCGCCTCGCCGGTATAGCCGGATGACAGGATGACCGGCAGGCCAGGACGTAGCTGCACGGCCGCATGCGCCAGGTCCACGCCGGTCCGGTCACCCGGCATGATCAGGTCGGTGAGCAGCAGATCGATCCGCCGGGCAGGCTCGCTCAGGATCTGCAGCGCAGCGGCCGGTCCGTCGGCGCGCAGCACCGCATGGCCGAGGTCGAGCAGCATGGCCTCGACCATGTCGCCGACGGCGCCGTCGTCCTCCACCAGCAGCACCTGCAGCCGAGGCGCTGATCTGGCGGGCGCCTCGAGCGCGGCCGCAGCGTCTGGCGCCGCCACGTCCGCTTGGGCCAGCGGCAGGTAGATCCGGACCGTCGTGCCGCGCCCGGGCGCGCTGTCGATCATCACCCCGCCGCCGCTCTGGCGCGCGAAGCCGTACACCTGGGACAGGCCAAGGCCCGTCCCACGGCCCGGCTCCTTGGTGGTGAAGAAGGGCTCGAACACCCGGCCGACCGTGTCGGCGTCCATGCCCTGTCCAGTGTCGTGGACCAGCACGCAGACGTAATCCCCGCCCGCGACGTCCTCCAGCTCGCCCTGTCGGATGGCGCAGCGGACGCTTTCCAGGCGGATCGTCCCGCCGGCCGGGGTCGCGTCGCGCGCGTTGACCACCAGGTTCATGATCGCCGCTTCGAACTGGCTGGGATCGACGTGAGCGGCAGCGCCGGGAGCTGCGGGCTCCACCACGAAGCTGACCGCCTCGCCTACGGCGCGGCGCAGCAAAGGCTCGCTTTCCGCCAGCAGCTCGTCGATCCGCACGAACTCCGGCCGGAGGGCCTGGCGGCGCGAAAAGGCCAGCAGCTGCTGAGTCAGCCGCTCGCCGCGCCGGGCGGCCGAAAGGGCCGCCTCGATCATGCGCTCGGCCCGGGCGCTGTCGCCGGGGTTCCGCTGGATCAGATCCAGGGCGCCGATGATCACGGTCAGCAGGTTGTTGAAGTCGTGCGCCACCCCGCCGGTGAGCTGGCCCACGGCTTCCAGCTTCTGGGCGCGGCGCAGGGCGGCTTCGGCCTGGTCGCGCTCGGACAGCGCCGCCTCCACCCGCTCGGCCAGCAGGTCGTTGATGCGCAGCAGGTCGGCCTCGGCCCGCTTGGCGTCGCTGACGTCGAACCCGACCCCGATGAAGCCTTCGAACTCGCCCGTCGGGCTGTAGCGCGGCTGGGATACCGAGCGGACCCAGCGGAACTGCCCGTCCCACCGCCGATAGCGCGCTTCCAGTGTGAACGGCTTGCGGGACGTCTCCCCGGCGAGCTGTTCACGCAGCACGCGGTCCAGGTCGTCCGGATGCAGAACCGTGCGCCAGTCGAAGGCGATCGCGGCCTCGTAGTCGACCCGCAGGAAATCGACATAGGCGCGATTGGCGAACTCCCGCCGCCCGTCGGTCCGCGACACCCACATTAGGATCGGGGCGCTGTCCGCCAGCACCCGAAAGCGCGCTTCCGACTGCAGCATTTGCTCGAAGGCGAGGCGGCGCTCGGTGACGTCGATGTTGACGCCCAGGGCCCGCACGGGCTTGCCGGCGCCGTCACGCAGCACCTCGCCGCGGGTCAGCAGCCAGCGGGTCGAGCCATCCGGGTGCACGACCCGGTACTCCACGGGCTCGAGATGGCCTTGCGTGCGGGCGTTCTCCTGCGCCCGGTAGAAACTTTCGCGATCGTCCGGATGGATGGCGGCCAGCAGGGTGTCCAGACCTGGCGGATCGCCCGGCGGGATGCCGAAGTTGCGGTAGACCACCGTCGACCAGCGCCGGACGTTGCTGGCGAAATCCCAGTCCCACAGCCCCACGCCGCCGACGTCCTGGGCGAGCGTGAGCCGCTGCTCGGTGGCGGCGAGCTCGGCCTGGGTGGACTCCTGATCCACCCGCGCTTCCTCCAGCCGCACCAGGGCGTTGCGGAAGGCCGAGGTGACCCAGATTGCGATGATGGCGGAGAGGGCGAACATCACCGTCATGGCCATGGCGTCGCGGCCGTCGACCAGACGCGAGGGCGAGAGGAAGTTCAGCAAAAGGGCGAACAGCAGGGACGCCAGGCCCCAGCGGCCGCCGCCGTACAGGGTGGCGACGATGAACGCCGGCAGAAAGGTGACCGAGGGGCCGAAGCCATGTTCCGGCCCCAGCAGGATCATCCGCACCAGCACCGCTACGGCCAGGGAGCCCAGGCTGACGGCCACGGCGCTGCCAAGAGGCGGGGAACGGCGTGCGATCAGCCGCAGGGGCAACATGAGGGCGCGCTTTCCTCGGACTGCGGGCTGAACAAGCCCCGGCCGCAACGGGCGACCGGCTGCACCATGAGGGCGGTGGCGGAGGATCGCAACGGGCGATATGTGGCGGCGGACGGCCTTTGTAGGGAGCCGAACGCCACCTGGGCTGTTTCAGCCAGTCAGCTTGGACGCGGTCAGGGGATCAGATGCGCTTGCGGTGCGCGACAAGACGGGCGGCGAACCTGGCGCTGGCGGCGGCCGGCGCGGGCTTGGCGCTGGCCGGTTGCGCGGGCGAAGAGGGCGTGGAGCTCACCTCGCGCGAGCGCCGTCTGGTGGCGGGCGGGATCTCCGACGCGGCCCTGCAGCAGATCGCCAACCAGCTGGACCCTTCCGCGCGGCAGCTGGCGGAACGTCACGACCCCTGGCTGCGCCGCAAGGACTTCTGGGGCCGGCCTACAGGGTGGGAGACCTTCGACACGCGCGAGATCCCCGACATCGGCCTCGGCTACCTGGACGGACCGGACGCGGTGGAGGTCAATGCGCTCAAGCCCTTCGCGCCCCTGCCGATCCGGCCCATGCGCCCGTTCGTGCTGAAGGCGGCGGCGGGAGATCGCGACCGGGCGCTGAGGTGCCTGGCTCAGGCCGTCTACTACGAAGCCGCGCGCGAGCCCCTGAAGGGGCAGGAGGCGGTGGCCCAGGTCGTGCTGAACCGCGTTCGCCATCCGGCCTATCCGAAGTCGATCTGCGGCGTGGTCTACCAGGGCTCGCTGCGCGCCACCGGCTGCCAGTTCACCTTCACCTGCGACGGCTCGCTGGCCTGGGCGCCCGAGCCGGCTCTCTGGAACCGCGCCATGAGCGTGGCCCGCCGCGCGCTCGGCGGCTACGTCGCCAAGGAGGTGGGGCCGGCCACCCACTACCACGCCACCTATGTGGCCCCTTACTGGGCGCCGACCCTGGTGAAGATGACCCAGGTGGGCGCGCACATCTTCTATCGCTGGACCGGGCCCTGGGGCGAGCCGCCCGCCTTCACTGGACGCTACACGGGACGCGAGGCGGATCTGACGCCGCAGCTGCTGGCCGGGCTCGATGCGCGCACCCAGGGCGGACTTCTCGCGCCCGAAGCGCAGGGCCTGCCGGCCGGCAAGAAGGTGACCTTGAGCGTGGCGGGCGAGGTGAAGACCTACGCCGTCGCCGATCCGAACGCTCCAGACGGCCAGCGCACCCGGGTCATGGGAACGCTGCAGCCCAGCCGCCGCCAGCCGACCCCGGAAGAGATCAAGCGGATCAACGAAAGCCTGGCCGCCATGGAGAAGGGGGACGCTGCGCCCGCCGCCTCGCCCGCCAAGGCCGAAGCTGACCCCGCCGCCCCGCCGCACTGACGCGGCCGGCTGCGCGCTCAAACCACCTTTGCCAATTTCCCGGAACGGGTAAGCTCCGCCACAGCAACTGGGGGTGGTGCATGCGTTGGGCGTGGCGGCTTGTTCTTGCGTGGCTGATCTGCTGGCCGGCCCAGGCCTTGGCCGACTGGCGCGAGGTCACCACCGACCACTTCATCGTCTATTCGGAAGAAGCGCCGCAGGCGGTTGTCGCCTATGCCGAGAAGCTCGAGCTCTACGACCGCATGCTGCGGCATATGCTCGACATGCGGAACGAGGCGCCGGCCAAGTCCGGCAAGCTGACCGTCTTCGTCCTGCCCTCGGAAGCGGCGATTCGCTCCATGTACGGCAAGGGCGGCGACTCCGTGGGCGGGTTCTATTTGCCGCGTGCGCGCGGCGCGATCGCCTTCGTGCCGCGGCCGACCAGGGTGAAGGGCGAGAACGGCTGGAGCGGCCAGCTGATCCTGCTGCACGAGTACGCCCACCACTTCATGCTCTCGAACTTCAGCGCCGCTTATCCGTCCTGGTACGTGGAGGGCTTCGCTGAGTTCTGCGCCACCACCGTGTTCGAGGACGACGGCTCGCTGGTGGTCGGTCGCCCGCCGCAGTTCCGCGCCTATGAGATCCTCGCGCCGACCGCGCTGACGGTGGAGGAGATGGTGCAGACCGGGCGCAAGTACTCGACGGTGGAACTGTCGCAGCTCTATGGTCGCGGCTGGTTGCTGACCCATTATCTGAACTTCACGCCCGCGCGCGACGGCCAGCTCGCCAAGTATCTGACCGGCCTGAACACCGGCACGCCGTCCCTGCAGGCGGCCCAGGCCGCGTTCGGCGATCTTCGGCAGATGGATCGTGACCTGCGCGCCTACGCCGCCGGCAAGCTGGCGGCTGGCCGACTCACCTTGCCACCGGTCAAGGCCAGCGACGTGAAGGTCCGGGAGCTGACAGCCGGTGAGAACGCCACGATGCCGGTGCGCATGCGCTCCACCCGCGGAGTTTCGCTGGATGAGGCGCGCAAGCTGCTCCCCGACGCCCGCCGCGCCGCCGGCAGGTTCCCGAACGACGCCATGGCCCAGCGCGTGCTGGCGGAAGCGGAGTTCGACGCCGGCAACCTGGCCGAGGCCGAAGCCGCCGCCGACCGCGCCTTGGCGGCGGATCCGACGCTCACCGAAGCGATGATCTACAAGGGCATGGTCCGGCAGGCGCAGGCCATCGCCACGAACGACCCCAATTCGCCCCTGTGGCGGGAGGCGCGGCGCCTCTTCCTGCAGGCGAACCGGCTCGACTCCACCCATCCGGAGCCGCTGATCCATTTCTATACGAGTTTCCCCACCGCCCCGACCGCGAACGCCGTCACCGGCCTGATCGCAGCGTTCCGTGCCGCACCGCACGATCGCGGAGTCCGCCTGATGCTGGCGCGGCAACAGCTGATCGAAGGCAAGACCAAGGATGCGCGCCGTCTGCTGCTTCCGCTCGCCTTTGCGCCGCACGAAGGCGGGGCCAAGAACCTGGCTCAGCAGGTCGTGGAAGGCATCGATCAGGGCAAGAGCGGCCCGGACCTGGCGGCTATGCTGTTGGGGGCGCAGCCCGACGGCGAGGGGGAGGGCAAGCCCGCCCTGCGCCGGCCGCACGCCTGACGCGTCCGGGTTCTGTCGTCAATCCTGGCTCAGGTCGAAGGAGCGTTTCTCGCGCTCCAGGCGCTGGTAGTCGTCGCGCGAGCCTTCGTTGCGCAGGACTTCTGCAGCCAGCCTGCGCCAGCCCTCGGCGATGCTCAGGTACACCTCTCGCTCTGCGCCGCTTTCCGCCCGCGCAGCCATGCGCAGCACCGTTTCGGCCTGCGCCAAGTATCGCTCGCTGTCCCGCATAGAACGACGTCCCTGGTGGCGGCGGCGCTCCTAGCGTGAAGGTTGGGCGAAATCTTGAACTGAGCTGTAGCGGCCTTGCCCGTCAGGCGGCGACAGTTTCCAGCGACGGCGCGCCATCCAGAACCAACTCGATGACCCCGCGACCGGGGCGGGCAAGCCGCACGGGTCCGGCCCGTTCGTCCAGCCGCCGCCGCAGCAGGATCAGGCGGGTCTCCAGATTGTCCTTCAGCTCCGGCAGGCGCAGGGACGCATCGAGCCGGATCTCCCGGTTCGTGAAGGTGCGCCGCCCATCGGCCAGGTGCTGGCGCAGGAAGTGGGCGAGCAGCCGGCCGGGCACGCCCTTGATGACGTAATCGCCGTCAATGAAGACGCTGTCGTCAAAGGCGTAGTGACGGACCTGGAAGCTGCGTTGCGCCTGGGCCGGGGCGGCCGGGGCGGCCGCCGCTGCGCGCGCTGAGCGCGCCTCGAGTTCGGCCAGCCGCAGGCTTGCGGCGAGCTGGGCCCCCAGCAAGCTGAGGATCTGCTCGTCTTCCCGTCCGAAGCGGAACCGCTCCGAGGCTTCGGCAAACAGGACGCCGCTCACTTGGCCCTGCACCAGCATCGGGGCCGCGAGCTGGCTCTGCGGTTCGGCAAGGCCGGGCAGGGGGATGGTGCGGCCCTCGTCGAGCTCGGCCTGGCTTTCCACCGCCCGCGCCAGCCGGCGTCCGCGGCTCATGTCGCACAGCCGAACCGCCCGTCCGGTCTTGGCCGCGATGCCGACCGCGCCGCGGCCCATCGGCGTTTCGGCGCCTGCGCCGCCCGCGTGGTAGCCGCGGCTGGCCAGGGTGATCAGGCGGTCCGCCTGCAGTTCGGGCACCAGAACCATGGCGTGCTCGTAGCCGAACGCCTCGCCCAGTCCGTCCAGCAGGCGCTGGATCATGGCGTCGGCGTCCGTCTCGGCAGCGATCTCGCCGGCCAGCCGGGCCGCCGCCGGCAGTCGATCGCCACGGGCGTGCGCCTGCTCCTCCGGCAGCTGGATGGGGTTGCCCGGAACGGGGGAGCAAATGCGCACCCGATAGACCTCGGCGCTGCGCAGCTGCATCACCTGCTCGGTGCCGTGCACGGTGCTGATGGCCTCCAGGTGGGCGGCCATGCGGTCGAAGAGGTCGCCCGCCGCCTCGGAGCGAACCCAGGCGAGGTCCAGCATGTACTGGGCGCCCGTGCGGCCATCGACCACCAGCACCGTCGCCTGCCCGGTGGCGGCGACATTGGCGGCGGTCTTGGAGAAGAACTGGTTGGAGAGCGCGACGTGCTCGTCGTCCACGAACCACACCTGGGAGAGGTATGAGACGTTGGGCGTGCCGTCCGCATCCACGGTGGCGATCACCGAAGGGATGACGCCTTCGAAGCAGTCGAGGATCTGGCGCAGTCGGACGCTCATCCGAACGCCATGGGCGATCCGGCGTGCGGGCCGGGGGTTTGTTCAAAGGCTTCCTGTGGGGTGAACGTCACCTGGACCAGATCGTCCGTCCGCAGCCACGGCCGCATCTGGCTGGCGTCCACGCCCAGCGCGCCGAGGTGAGCGCCGGTGACCTCGGCGTAGCCGTGCGCCACGGCCGCGCCCGCAGGGTCCGCGCGGACCAGGGCGGTCACCGGGCCTTTCAGCTGCAGGGTCTGATAGGTGGCCGGCCGGCACAGGGTGAGCGCCAGCGCCTGGCCCACGCGGACGGACTCCACCATCCGGGTCCACTGGCCGCCCGCTATGAACAGGTCCAGCGATGCGGGCGGGGCGCGACGCACGCCCATGACCCGGCCGATGGTGGCGGCTCTGGCTGCTGGATCGGCCACCGATGCGACAAGCATGACCGGCCCGGCCAGAAAGGCCGCCAGCTTCGCCTCTGCTGCCTGGCCGATCGCCACGACGTCACCGCTCCCCGCGTCTTGTTAGGATCAATTTAGCAAGCCGATCGCCCGCTTAGGAACAGCTTAGGAAGCATCAGGGCGAACGCCGGTTTACCAGGCCCCTCACATATCGCCGGTCTGCAGACGCGCCGGCAGGAGAGGGAAAATGTACGATCTGGAATATGAGCCGGCCGTCGCCAACGTCGGCCGCTGGGACCTCTATGGCCCGGTGCACAAGGGACTTCGGCTGGGCCACGCGCAACTGCTCGCCCGGCTGGGATCGGCCGATTGGGGCGGCGACGTGTCCGAGCTGCTGTCCGACCTGAAGGCGCACCTTCGGCTCGGAGCCAGTCACATCGCGCACGAGGACAGTCATATCCACCCGGCACTGGAAGCTCGCGATGCCGGCGCGACAGCCCACCTCGAGGAAGAGCACACGGCCCACCGGGCCCGCTTCGCCGCCCTCGATGCACAGATCGCTGGTCTCGAAGTGGCGTTCCAGTCCGATCGTCCAGCCCTGGGCCGCCAGCTCTATCTGGCGTTCGGCAAGCTGGTGGCTGAGGACCTGGCGCACATGCATGAGGAGGAGACGCAGGTCTGGCCGCGGCTTTGCGCGACCCACACCGACGCCGAGCTTCAAGCCATCGAAGGCGCCATCATCGGCAGCCTGCCGCCGACGGACGTGGTCGCCTTCATGCGCCTGATGATCCCGGCGATGAACCGCGCCGAGCGGGCGGGAATGCTGGGTGGGATGAAGGCGGGCGCGCCGCCGGAAGCCTATCGGGGCGTGCTGGAAGCCGCCGCCCGACCGACGTTGAGCGCCGACGACTGGGCGCACCTGGAAGCCGAAGGCCTCGCCTGATGCGAAGAGGGCGGAGCCTTGCGGCTCTGCCCTTGAAGCTTACCAGGCGCCGATCTTCTCGGCTTCGGCGTGGCTGATGGGATGGTTGGCCTTGCGGTGGTCTTCCTCGGCGAGGAAGCGGACTGCCTCCAGGGCGGCCATGCACCCCATGCCGGCGGCGGTGACCGCCTGCCGATAGACGTCGTCGGTGACGTCGCCGGCGGCGTAGACGCCCTGGATCGCGGTGGAGGCCGAGCCCGGCTTCACCTTCAGATAACCCGAGCTGTCCATCTCCAGCTGGCCGGCGAACAGCTGGCTGGCCGGAGCGTGGCCGATGGCGATGAACACGCCGTCGCAAGGGATCTCGCTCACTTCGCCGGTGTTCGCGTCCTTCAGCTTCACGCCGGTGACGCCCATGGGATCCTGCTGGCCGACCACCTCGTGGATCGCCGCGTTCCAGACCACCTCGACCTTCGGGTGGGCGAACAGGCGCTCCTGGAGGATCTTCTCGGCCCGCAGTTCGTCGCGCCGATGCACCAGGGTGACCTTGGAGGCAAAGTTGGTGAGGAACAGCGCCTCTTCCACGGCGGTGTTGCCGCCGCCGACCACCACCACTTCCTTGTTGCGGTAGAAAAAGCCGTCGCAGGTGGCGCAGGCCGACACGCCGAAGCCCTGGAACTTCTGCTCGGACTCAAGGCCCAGCCACTTGGCTTGCGCGCCGGTGGCGATGATCAGGGTCTCGGCGAGCCAGACCGCGCCGCTGTCGCATTCCAGCCGGAACGGGCGCTTGGACAGGTCGGCGTTCACGACGATGTCGTTGACGATCTCTGTGCCGACGTGACGGGCCTGCGCCTCCATCTGCTCCATCAGCCAGGGCCCCTGGATGACGTCGGCGAAGCCCGGGTAATTCTCCACGTCCGTGGTGATGGTCAGTTGGCCGCCCGGCTGAATGCCTTGGATCATGACCGGCTTGAGCAGGGCGCGCGCCGCGTAGATGGCGGCGGTGTAGCCGGCGGGGCCGGAGCCGATGATGAGGCAGCGGACGGAGCGGGGTTCGGAACGATCTTGGACCATCTCCGTAATGTAGGAAGATTCTGGAGCGGTGCGATGGATGACCATCTGAAGCAGGCAGGTATCTGGGCTGGCGTCGGCGCGGCCGTAGGCGTTGGGCTGGCGATCGGCTTCGGAATGCGCCTTCTCGCCATGACTGCTCTGGCCGGCCTGGGCGCCGGCGCCGCCTTGGGGATCGCCAGCGGCGCCAAGCGGCGCACCGTTCAAGGGCCGGGCGCCTCGCAGCCCCTGGTCGAGAGCTACGAAGCGCCGGCCGCCCTGCACTAGGCCTTAAGCCTTCTCGATCGTCGCCGCCGCGTCGTCGATCGCCTTGACGATGGCGTCCAGCTGTTCGGGGCTGACTTCGCGCCCGGACAGGCGGTGGCGCAGCGCGAGCTGCAGGTTGCCCATGGCCCGGGCGATGCGCGGCCGGGTGGTCTCGGAGCCTTCCGCCGCTTCCGACATGCGCGACAGGATGGTGTCGGCCATGTCCTTTTGGGTCTCCAGCGCTTCGCGCCCGGCGTCGGTCAGCTCGAACAGCTTGCGTCCGCTCTCGCCGTCCACCTGGCGGATCAGGCCTTCGTCCTCCAGCAGGTTCAGGGTGGGATAGATGACGCCCGCACTGGGTCGGTACTCGCCGCCGGAGCGGGTCTCCAGCTCCTTGATCAGGTCATAGCCGTGGCGCGGCTGCTGGCCGATCAGGGCCAGGATCACCGAGCGCAGCCCGCCGTGTTCCATGAAGCGTCCGAACTTGCCGCCGCGGCGGCCGCGACCTTCGAAGTCGCCGCCCTGGCCATGACCGTGGCCGCCCCAGGGCCCTCGTCCGCGGCAGTGGCGCTCCCCGAACCCATGATGGTGATGGTGGTGGTGTCTCATGCTTGTTCCTATCTCGATATATCTAAAGCGATGGCGATCAGATATATCGCGGCCGATCGCTGCGCAAGCGTATTTAGATATATCTAGAACTATCGGATTGCGCTGGCGAGGTTAACGCCCGTTTCAGCGCCGGTGCGCTAGACTGGCCGGACGTTGGAGAGTGCGCGCATGTCCGCCCAGATCGAGATCGCCGGTCGCCCGATCGGCGCCGACCACGAGCCGTTCGTGATCTGCGAGCTGTCGGGCAACCACAACGGCAGCCTGGATCGGGCGCTGGCCATGATCGATGCGGCCGCCGACACCGGCTGCGACGCCATCAAGATCCAGACCTACACCGCCGATACCATCACCATGGACGTGGATCGGCCGGAGTTCCGGATCAGCGGCGGGCTGTGGGACGGGCGCACGCTCTACGACCTCTACCAGGCGGCCCAGACCCCCTACGAATGGCACGCGGCCCTGTTCGAGCGCGCGGCCCAACGGGGGGTCATCCTGTTCTCCAGCCCATTCGACGAGAGCGCCGTCGATCTGCTCAATGAGCTCGGCGCGCCGGCCTACAAGATCGCCTCGTTCGAGGCCGTGGACCTGCCGCTGATCCGCTATGCGGCGGCGCGTGGAAAGCCGCTGATCATCTCCACCGGCATGGCCAACCTCGCCGAGATGGAGGCCGCCAAGGCTGCCGCGCTGGACGCGGGCGCGCCCGGCGTGGCGCTGCTGCATTGCGTGTCGAGCTACCCCGCGGCGATCGAGGACGCCAACGTCCGCACCGTCGCCGACATGGCCCATCGCTTCGGATGCCCGATCGGCCTCTCCGACCACACCCACGGCTCGGCCGCCAGCGTCGCGGCGGTGGCCCTGGGCGCCTCGGTGATCGAGAAGCATTTCACCCTGGCCCGCGCTGACGGCGGCCCTGACGCGGCCTTCAGCCTGGAGCCGGCGGAGTTCTCGTCCCTGGTGCGCGACTGCAAGGACGCCTGGAAGGCGCTCGGCCGCGCGCACTACGACCTGCTGGGCTCCGAGCGCGGCAATCTCGCCTTCCGCCGTTCGCTTTACGTCAGCGCCGACGTCAGGGCCGGCGAGATCCTCGGGCGCGGCAACATCCGCTCGATCCGCCCGGGCAACGGCCTGCCGGCCGCGGAGCTGGATGCGGTGATCGGCCGGCCCGCGGCGCGCGATCTCAAGCGCGGCGAGCCCCTGGCCTGGGACATGGTCGGCGGCTAGTCCCGCCGCAGCTGCACGAAGTCGCCGTCGCGGCCGGTCTCGACGAAGCCGCAGGCCTGAAAGATCCGCAACGACGCGGGATTGTCCGCTCGGATCTCCGCGCGCAGCGGGCCCGCGTGGGCGCACACCGCCTCCAGCACTCGCCGGCCCAGCCCCTTGCCCCGCTGCTCGGGCGCAAGGTTGAGGCTGACCGTGCAGCCCTCAGGGCCGTCGTCCAGCCGCGCCATCCCCACCGCCTCGCCGTCGATCTCCGCGATCAGCATGCGGGTGCGCGCCAGCGCCCCAGGAAACCAGGCGGCGTGGGCGTCCCAGTCGATCTCGCCGGTGTTGCGGGACGCCGCGCGAGCGGTCGCATCGTTGCGCCACAGCCAGACGCGGCGGGCGTCCTCCAGCTCGGCCGGCCGCAGGACCAGCCCGCTCACAGTCGCGGGTCCCCGCCGAAGTTCTGCAGGTCGGGCCGGCTGCGGACGAAAGCCCGCACGTCCGCTGAGCTGAACGCCGGATTGTCCGGGTAGAGCGCCTCGTACACCTCCCGCACGAAGGCAAAGTCCTCCGGCGTGTCCACGGTCCAGCGGACCTGTCCCTGGTCGGTTTCGGGCGCCAGGTGCGCCAGCCGGTAGCGGTCCGGCGCGTGGCGCGGGCCCCAGGTCACGTGCTCGCGCTCCTCAGGGCTCGTCGCCTCGGCGGCGGCGCGACGCAGGGCGGCGGCGGTGATCACCTCCACGTCCTGGCCCTTGGGATAGGCCCGCGCGTCGTCGCGGTTGTTGGTGTAGTCGGCCCCCGTCCGCAGATGATGGGCGATGGTGGCGTCGATCACCTCGGGATCGGCCAACGGACAGTCGGCGGTCAGCCGCACCACATGCTCCGCCGGATAGGCCTGCAGCGCTCCGATGAAGCGCGCGAGCACGTCGTCCAGCGGGCCGCGGAACACCTCCACGCCGGCGCCGGCCAGGGTCACCGCCAGCCGGTCGTCGCTGGCTTCCACGCTGGTGGCGACCAGCAACTGGTCGATCCGCCGCGCCCGGCGGATCCGCTCGATCTGCCGGAGCACCATGGGCGCGCCCGCCAGGGGCATCAGCACCTTACCCGGCAGCCGGGTGGAGCTGAGCCGCGCCTGGAGGACGGCGAGGATCACTCGGGGCTCTCCGCCCGTCCGGCCGCCATGCGCTCGAGGAAGGCTCCGGCGACGCGATCGGCGCCCCGGCCGTCGCAGATCTCCGCACCCCGCAGGGCCAGCTTCTTGCGCAGCGGATCGTCCACCAGCAGGCGGGTGACGGCGCGGTCGAGCTGGGCGTCGAAGTCGGCAGCCCCGACCTCCACCACCAGCGCCGCGTCCCGCTCGGCCAGGGCCGCCGCGGCCGGCTTCTGGTTGTCGGCCAGCACCAGCAGCACGGAGGGCAGCCCGAGCACGCAGCGCTCCCACACCGACGATCCGGCAGCCCCGATGGCGATGTCCGCCTCAGCCGTGAGCCGCGCCATGTGCGGGGTGTCCACGTGCAGCGCCAGGCGCGGGTCGCGTCGCGCGATCTTGGTCAGGCCGGGCAGGCTTGGCGCCTGGCCGCCCAGCACCACGTCCAGCCCCGTATCGCCCGGCAGGCGCAGGCGCAGCCGCTCCACCACCTTGGCGGTGATGCCGTTGAGATCGGTCAGGCCCAGGGAGATCAGCACCCGGTGCACCGGCTCGCCCCGCCAGGCCAGCGCCGTCTGGCGCAAGGCCGCGAACTCCGGCCGCACCGGCGCGAACTCGGGCCCGAGCAGCAGCCGGGCGTCCTCCGGAACCAGACCCGCGTAGTCCTCGGCCCTGCGCGCCGGGCCCGGATCGAGGACGAGGTCCGCCCCCAGCGCGCGATCGGTCAGGTCGTCGATCACCAGCACCGGCCGGCCCTGGCCCATGGCGCGGTGGTCGCGCTCGCTCAGGCCGTAGTGGTCGAACACCACGGCGTCGAACTGCTCGGTTCCGATGGCGGCCACCAGGTCCACCGGCTCGGTGGAGGCCGCCTCCAGCCGCGTCGCGCCCGGCGCGAAGGTGTCGAGGATCGCGCTCACCGCCGGCGGGCCCATGAAGGTGCAGGCCGCGCCTTCCGCGCCAAGCGCGCCGGCCAGGGTCAGCGAGCGCATGACATGGCCCCCGCCCACGCGTGGGCCGGCGTCCACCACGAAGAGGATGCGCGGGCCGCTCATCGAATCTGCCCGGCGGGGAAACGAGTCATCGCCCGGAGAAAAGGCCATCGGGCCGCAAAAGCAAAGGACGGCGTCAGCGCGCGGCGTCGAACCGGCGCAGCAATTCGGCCGCAGCCCGCTCGGTTTCGGCCAGGGGAGGGTAGGTCCACGTCTCGAACACGCCTCCGAACGGGCGGCTCACGCCCCGCGCCGCAAGGTCGGCATGAAATCGGGCGAGCTTGGGGCTGTGGCCGCTCATCGGCAGCACGTAGAGCGGCTTGCCGCTCGCCGCTGCGTCGGTGGCCAGGTTGGTGGAGTCCTCCGTGACCAGGATCTGGTCGGCGGCGGCCAGGAACGCGAAGTAGGGGTTGTCCCCCGTCCCGTCCCAAATCCAGCCGGGCAGGTTCTCGAACTCGGCGCGCATGGCCGCCTGCGCCGCGGCCGGCGTGCGGCGCGTGAAGCTGACCAGCAGGGCCCCGCCGGCCGCGCGCACCGCCTCGGCGATCTGCCGGGCCAGGTTTCGGGCGTGGGCCTCGCTCAGGTCATGCGCCTTGGACTTGCCGCCGACGATCAGGGCGATGCACGGGCGGGGCAGGGGCGCCAGTCGATCGGCGAAACGCGCCAGCTCCGACGAGAGCTTGTCGGGGGCCAGCCGGTTGGGCGAGCCCAGGATCGGAAAGACGTTGGGCCCCGTCAGCTCGTCATGGATCGGCGGGATCACCAGGTCGAAGGCGTCCAGCGCCATGCGCGGGTCCTGCACCTGGACCACGAAGCTGCGCCCGCCCGAGCGGCGCCGTTGCCTGCGCGACAGGGGCAGGGTGGCGCGGCCGGCGGCGATCCAGATGTCCGGCCACGGCGGCGCGATCTCGCCTTTGGCCAGCAAGGTCGGAGCGCCGGGATTGAGTGATGTCGGAAGCCGGCCGAGGCCGAAGCGCCAGGCGATGCGCTTCAGCACCACCTCGGCGGGTCGCTGACGGGCGACCGCGCGGGCGAGACCCTCCACCTGGGCTTCGATTCCGGCGCGGCCATCGCTGACCGCCCAGATCGTCAGGGGACGAGTGTCGCCCGCCATGGGGAGCGGATCAGATCCACTCCACCTTGAGGATTTCGTAGGCCTTCACGCCGCCCGGGGTGTTCACCTCGACGACATCGCCCGTTTCCTTGCCGATCATCGCGCGGGCGATGGGCGAGGTGATGGACACGCGGCCGCGCTTCACGTCGGCTTCGTGCTCGCCGACGATCTGGTACCGGGCCTCTTCCTCGGTGTCCTCGTCGACCACGGAGACCGTGGCGCCGAACTTCACCTGCTTGCCCGAGAGCTTGGAGACGTCGATCACCTGAGCGCGGGCCATCTTGTCCTCGATCTCGGCGATCTGGCCTTCGATCCAGCCCTGGCGCTCCTTGGCCGCGTGGTACTCGGCGTTTTCCGACAGGTCGCCGTGCGAGCGCGCTTCCGCGATCGCGGCGATAACCGCCGGACGTTCCACCGTCTTCAGACGCTTCAGCTCTTCGTCGAGAGCTTGATAGCCCTCGACGGTCATCGGGACTTTTTCCATAGAGGTGATGACTCGGGTTCGCCCTGTTAAGTTTCTTCCGGCCGCGGGCGCTGGCGTCCGGGGCAAAAAGGATAGAGTTGTGCGCTGCAAAACTCAAGTATGGCGCAGAGCGCCGATACGCAAGCCGCCGGCGAAGGTTCCGCCGGCTGTCAATTAACCGTCTAGCGCTCGAGCGGCGCGATGACCGCGCCTTCGAGCTCTTCGGGTGTCGGAGCTTCCCACACCCCTTCGACAAAGTCGAACATCTCCGGCGTCACGTCGATGGCGAAGGTCTCGCCGCGGATCACGTTCCGTTCGGACACCCGGGCCCGGCGCACCTCCTGCGGGGCGTCCACATAGTGGAACTGCAAGGGCAGCTCGACCGCCGCGGCGATCTGCCGGACGCGGTCGCGGTCCGCCTTGCGCAACAATCCGATGTCGAGAATCACCGAGGTGCCGGTGGCGATCACGCCCGCCGCCACGGACCAAATCTGCGCTTCGCAGCGGCCGACCCGGTCGACCATCCAGTCGTATTCGATCTTCTCCGGCATGTCGGGGCCGAACAGCCGCGCCATCCATTCATCCAGATTGAAGATCACCGCCCGTTCGCGCTTGGCGAGGGTCTGGGCGTAGGAGGTCTTGCCGGCGCCGGAAGGGCCGAAGGTCACGTGCAGGACAGCGGTCATGGCGCGCCCGTTAATGCACGGCGGGCCTCGTGGCTACCGAAAGCGGCATGCGGCGCGCGCATGACCGGGCGGCGCCGTCGGAGCCTCGGGGAAAGCGCCGTCGGACCGCCCGGTCCGCCCCTCCCCGACGCGCGAGGACGATGAACGCGGACGCGTGATTCGGAAGCGAAGCGGAGGGGCGGCCCGTCACTCGGACCGCCCGTGGGCTCGCGAGACTAAGGCGTCTTCAGGTCGTCAGGGCATCCAGCTCGGGGTCGAGCCGGTGTTCATCAGGCCATAGATCAGGCCGACGGCCAGGAGGACCACGGCGATCACCATCACCACGCTCAGCAGGTGCTCGAAGCGTTCCGCCAAGTGGCGATTCTTATGGTGATGATGGTGGTGGACGTCGTGCGGTTCGGTGGACATCGTTTCCTCGCAATACTTTTTCTTACAGGGGGCTCCCTGATGGGAGCCCTCCGCCAAGCTTGCGAGGCGCCGCTGGGACGCCGTTCCGGCCGTTCAGTTACGGGCGGCCGGAGCGCGCCCTATCGCCGCCCGCGTCAGCCGGGCGATGCAAGGACGATGCGCCTCCGGCGAACAGCGGTCAATGAGCTAAATACCTAAAAAATCAGGCGTAGCTCTGGAGCGGCCGCACCTCGAGAGGCGCCTCGGCCGTAGCCACGATGGCCTGGGCGGCGGCCAGAGCCCCCGCCGCGGTGGTGAAGTAGGGGATCTTCGTCATCAGCGCCGAGCGGCGGATTTCGAAGCTGTCCACCAGCGACTGCTTGCCTTCGGTGGTGTTGAAGACGAGCTGCACTTCGCCGTTCTTCATGGCGTCGACGATGTGGGGGCGACCCTCCAGCACCTTCTTCACCAACTCGACGGGCATGCCCTGTTCGGACAGGAACGCGGCCGTGCCGCTGGTCGCCAGGATGCGGAAGCCCTGGCCCACCAGCAGGCGGACCGGCTCCAGAATCCACGGCTTGTCGCTGTCCTTCACGGAAACGAAGACGCAGCCTTCCTTGGGCAACACCGTGCCGCCGCCGAGCTGGCTCTTGGCGAAGGCGCGCGCAAAGGCGGGGCCGCGGCCCTCACCGGGACGCACCCAATCCAGGCCCATGACCTCGCCCGTGGAGCGCATTTCCGGGCCCAGGATCGTGTCCACGCCGGCGAAGCGGGCGAACGGGAACACGGCTTCCTTGACCGCGATATGGTCGTAGGGACGCTCCACCAGCCCGAACGAGGCCAGCGGCTCGCCCGCCATCACCTTGGCGGCGATGGAGGCCAGCGGGCGGCCGATGGTCTTGGCGACGAACGGCACCGTGCGGCTGGCGCGCGGGTTTACTTCGAGCACGTAGATGCGCGGCGCGTCGGAGTGCGGCTCCTCGATCGCGAACTGGACGTTCATCAGGCCGCGCACGTTCAGCGCCCGGGCCATGGCCTCGGTCTGGCGCTTGAGCTCCTCGATGGTCTCGTCCTTCAGCGAGAAGGGCGGCAGCGAGCAGGCGCTGTCGCCCGAGTGCACGCCGGCTTCCTCGATGTGCTCCATGACGCCGCAGACGAAGACGTCCTTGCCATCGCAGATCGCGTCCACGTCCACTTCGGTGGCGCGCGACAGGTATTGGTCGATCAGCACCGGGCTGTCGCCCGAAACCTGTACGGCGGTGCGGATGTAGCGGTCCAGCTGCTCGTCGTCGCGGACGATCTCCATGGCCCGGCCCCCCAGCACGTAGGAGGGACGGATCACCACCGGGTAGCCGACCTTGTGCGCGCCGGCGAAAGCTTCTTCGGCCGAACGGGCGATGGCGTTCTCGGGCTGGGCGATGTTCAGCTGGTGCAGCAGCTGCTGGAAGCGCTCGCGGTCTTCCGCCAGGTCGATGGCGTCCGGCGAGGTGCCGAGGATCGGGATACCCGCATCCTCCAGCGGCTGGGCGAGCTTCAGCGGGGTCTGCCCCCCGAACTGGACGATCACGCCCAGCAGCTCGCCCCGCGAACGCTCGACCTCGATCAGCTCCAGCACGTCCTCGGCGGTCAGCGGCTCGAAGTACAGCCGGTCCGAGGTGTCGTAGTCGGTGGAGACCGTCTCGGGGTTGCAGTTGACCATGATGGACTCGACGCCGATGTCGTCGAGCGCAAAGGCCGCGTGGCAGCAGCAGTAGTCGAACTCGATGCCCTGGCCGATCCGGTTCGGACCCATGCCCAGGATGATCGCCTTCTTGCGGTCGGACGGCTCGCTCTCGTCGTCCGGAATCTGGCCCAGCGCGCCCACTTCATAGGTCGAGTACATATAGGGCGTCTCGGCCCGGAACTCGCCGGCGCAGGTGTCGATGCGCTTGAACACCGGTCGCACGCCCAGGGCGCGGCGCTGTTCACGCACTTCCTTCTCGGTGGTCTGGGTCAGCTTGGCCAGGCGCGCGTCCGAGAAGCCCAGCGCCTTCAGGCGGCGGAAGTCGGTGGCGGTGGTCGGCAGGCCTTCGGCGCGGATCCGCGCTTCTTCCCGCACCAGGGTCTCGATCTGGCTGAGGAACCACGGCTCGTAGGAGCAGGCGGCGTGGATCTCGTCGGCGGTCAGGCCGTGGCGGAAGGCCTGGGCGATGACGCGCAGGCGATCGGGCGTCGGCTGGCCGAGCGCGCGGACGATCGCCGCGTGCTTCATCTCCGGATCATCGGCGTTCTCGATGACCACCTCGTCCAGGCCGGTGAGGCCGGTCTCGAGGCCGCGCAGCGCCTTCTGCAGGCTCTCGGCGAAGGTGCGGCCGATGGCCATGACTTCACCCACGCTCTTCATGGACGTGGAGAGCAGGGGCTCCGAGCCCGGGTACTTCTCAAAGGCGAAGCGCGGGATCTTGGTGACGACGTAGTCGATGGATGGCTCGAACGAAGCGGGCGTCGCGCCCGTGATGTCGTTCATCAGCTCGTCGAGCGTGTAGCCCACGGCCAGGCGCGCGGCGACCTTGGCGATCGGGAAGCCGGTGGCCTTGGACGCCAGGGCTGAGGAGCGCGACACCCGCGGGTTCATCTCGATGACGACCATGCGGCCGTCCTTCGGGTTGACCGCGAACTGGACGTTTGAGCCGCCCGTTTCGACGCCGATCTCCCGCAGCACCGCGATCGAGGCGCGGCGCATGATCTGGTATTCCTTGTCGGTCAGCGTCAGGGCCGGCGCGACGGTGATGGAGTCGCCGGTGTGCACGCCCATCGGGTCGATGTTCTCGATGGAGCAGACGATGATGCAGTTGTCCGCCTTGTCGCGGACGACCTCCATCTCATACTCCTTCCAGCCGAGGACGCTCTCTTCGATGAGCACCTCGGTGGTCGGCGACAGGTCCAGGCCGCGCTCGACGATCTCTTTGAATTCCTCGACGTTGTAGGCGATGCCGCCGCCGGTGCCGGCCAGGGTGAAGGACGGCCGGATAATCGCCGGCAGGCCCACCATCTCCAGGCCCTTCATCGCCTCGTCCAGCGTATGCGCGACCTGGGACCGCGGGCTTTCGAGCCCGATCTTGTCCATGGCGTCGCGGAATTTCTGGCGGTCTTCGGCCTTGTCGATGACCTCGGCGCGCGCGCCGATCATCTCGACCCCGTACTTCTCGAGCACGCCGCGGCTTTCCAGCGCCAGCGCGGTGTTCAGCGCCGTCTGGCCGCCCATGGTGGGCAGCAGGGCGTCGGGGCGCTCCTTGGCGATGATCTTTTCGACCATCTCCGGCGTGATCGGCTCGATGTAGGTAGCGTCGGCCACCTCCGGATCGGTCATGATCGTGGCCGGGTTCGAGTTGACCAGCACGATGCGATAGCCCTCGGCGCGCAGCGCCTTGCAGGCCTGAACCCCCGAGTAATCGAACTCACAGGCCTGACCGATGACGATCGGGCCCGCGCCGATGATGAGGATCGAGGAAATATCAGTGCGTTTGGGCATTACGTCTCGCGCGCAAAGGCGGCCGCGCGTGGTGGCGCGCCCGACAAAGGTCAGAACTGCAGGTTAAGCGGCGGATTTAGAGACCATGTCCCTCGCGCGCAAGCACGCAGAACGGGGATCGCGCGGTTATTTCGCGCCGCGGCGCCGAAGCCTCACCGCGCCTCATCGACCTCGGCCGCTAGGCTGCGGATTCTACGGGGAAAGTCAAAAAAAGTCGGGTTCCACAGCAACCAACTCGCGCCTGAGCCATATTGAAACACAGGGGCTGTCCAAGACCGCATGTGAGACCTGGGAGGCGTATATGAGCCTGATCGAAAAAATCCCGACCATGAGCGACGAGCAGGTGATCAACCTCCTGACCAACGCCAAGCGCCTGCAGACCCAAGGCGATGAGAAGCAGCAAGCCGCCGCCGCTGAACTGATCCCGACCCTCGAGCAGGTCGCCGCTGAACGCCGCACCGCTCGCCTTCAGGCCGCCCAAGCCAAGCGCGCTGCGCGCCGTCCCGCCAAGAAGAAGGCAGCCTAACGCCGCTCGAAGAGCAGTAGTATCGCGCCCTATTGCCGCCGTGTTCTAACAGCGTTCGGGCGCATACCGGTTGGTGCTGTATCGAAAAACAGCAAAAGAGCGCCATGGTAGAACAGCGGTCGAATAACGCCGCGTCTATTTGCATGTCGCGCACTTGACGCATCTATGACAAAAATACGAAGGGGCGCGCCCATTTCGCGGCGCGGCCCTTCGTTACCTGCATGGCAGGAGCCTCACCTGCATGGCAGGAGCCTCGCCGCCGCAAGGACCGAGGCTTTGATGACATCCGCCAAGAGCCGGCTGTTGGCCGGCGCGCTGTTCTCCGGCCTGGTGGCGTTCGCCGCGCCGGCCCTCGCTCAGTCGACTGCGCCGGACGACGTGGCGGTCGACGAGGTGGTGGTCACCGGCTCGCGCATTCCGCGCCCGAACCTGGAGCAGCCGACCCCCGTCACCACCCTGAATTCAGTGGCGGTGCAGAACGCCGGGACCAGCAGCCTGGGCGACATCCTGGCCCAGTTGCCCGCCCTGTCGGCCACCGGCACGGCCCGCGCCAATTCCGACTCGGGCGCCAACCTGGGCGGCCTCAGCCTTCCTGACCTGCGGGGCCTCGGCGCCGGGCGCACCCTCACCCTGGTCAACGGCAAGCGCCATGTGGCGGGCGACGCCGGCGATATGGCGGTGGACCTCAACTCCGTCCCCACCGCCCTGGTGGACCGCGTCGAAGTGGTCACCGGCGGCGCCTCGGCCATCTACGGCTCGGACGCCGTCTCCGGCGTCATCAACATCATCCTGAAGGACCGCTTCGAGGGCGTGGAGATCGGCGGCAACGCCGGCGGCCCCCTGAACGGCAGCTACGGCCGCAACTACTCGCTTTACGGCACCGTCGGTAAGAACTTCGCCGGCGACCGCGGCAACGTCACCCTGACCCTCTTCGGCGACCGTCAGGAGCGCGTGAAGGGCTCCAGCATCCGCGGCCTCGACAACTGGGCCACCGTCGTCAACCCGGCTGACACCGGGCCTAACGACGGCATTCCGGACCGCCTCTACCGCCCGAACATCCAGAGTGAATTCTTCGGCCCGAACGGCGCCGTGGCGGCGGTCAATCCGCTCACCGGCGACATTGTCCCGGTCACCTTGTTCGACCGCGCCGGCATTCCGGTGGGCGTGCCGACCCGCGTGGGCTCAAACAGCTTCTACTTCGGTCAGTTCGCCGAGCCCTGCCAGTACTGTGACGACAGCGATGCGACGGCCGTCCTGGTGCCGCGCCTGAACCGCAAGGGCGCGGCCAGCACCGTCCGCTACGAGATCACGCCGAACCTGACCTTGCGGGGCGACGTGAAGTACGTGGAAACCCACGTCATGGACACCTTCAGCCCGTCCTTCACGGAGCTGGAATTCATGCTCCCGTCGGACAACGCCTTCATCACCCCGGCCATCGCGGCGGCGCTGGCGCCCTACGCCGGCCAGGAGCTCTACGTCAGCCGCTACAACTACGACATCGGCGGCCGCAACGACGACACCTGGCGCAAGACCTTCCGCGCGGTGGCCGAACTGGACGGCAAGGTGGATGCCGGCTTCGCCGACGTCAGCTGGCAGGCGAGCTACAACTTCGGCCGCACCCGCAACAGCTTCCACGGCGTGAACGGGGTGATCCCGGGCAACTTCTACGCGGCCGTCGACGCAGTGCGCGACCCGGCCAGCGGCCAGATCCGCTGCCGCATGGACGTGCCGGCGACCTGGAACGGCGACTACACCCCGCCCGACGCCAGCACCCTGCGCGCCGGCGCCTGCGTGCCGTTCAACCTGTTCGGCGCCCAGAACAACCAGGCCGCCTTCGACTACGTCACCTATGAAGGCGATCGGAAGCACGTGATCGGCCAGCAGGTCGGCACGCTCAGCTTCAACTTCGACACCGAGCGCTTCTTGCGCTTGCCGGGCGGCGCGCTGGCCTTCGCCGGCGGCCTGGAATGGCGGCGCGAGACCAGCCGCAACATCAACGACGAGCTGGTCCAGTCGGGCATCACCGAGACGGCGCCGCAGCCGAACGCTTCGGGCGGCTTCGAAGTGCGCGAAGCCTTCGTCGAGTTCGACGCGCCGATCCTGAAGGACGCGCCCTTCGCCTACCGCCTCTCCCTGAACGGCGCTGTGCGGGCGGCGGACTACAGCCACGCCGGCGACGCCACCTCCTACAAGGTGGGCGGCATCTGGGCCCCCGTGCCCGACGTCACCCTGCGCGGCAGCTACTCGAAGGCGGTGCGGGCCCCGAACATCACGGAGGCTTTCCTGCCGGCCACCGCCGGGTTCAACGTCATCATGGACCCGTGCGACATCCAAAACCGCAACGCCAAGCCGAACCGCGCGGCCAACTGCCAAGCCCTGGGCGTCGCTTTCGACAACGCGACGGACACCAGCCTGCCGGGCGTGACCAGCGGCAACGCCGACCTCAAGCCGGAAACCGCCAAGACCTGGACCGCGGGCCTTGTGTTCCAGCCGCGCTGGACGCCGGGCCTGTCGCTGACGGTCGACTACTATGACATCCAGATCGAGGACGCGATCAGCTTCCTGGATCCGCAGGATGCCGCCGAGAAGTGCGTGGACGGCCCGGAGCTGGCGCAGGAGTACTGCGACCTGATCACCCGCGATCCGTTGAGCCGGCAGATCACCGCCTACCGTTCGAGCTATCTGAACCAGGCGGCGCTGAAGACGGCGGGCTACGACATCCAGCTCGCCTACACCCGCGACGTGGGCCCGGGCCGGGTGACCGCCTCGCTGAACGCCAACTACATCGAGAAGCTGCGCCAGTACGCCTTCCAGGACTACCCGGAAACGGTGGACCGCCAGGAAGCCGAGCTGGGCAACCCGCGCTGGTCCTACATCAGCTCGCTGAGCTACGCCCAAGGCCCGGTGACCCTGACCTGGTAGACCCAGTTCACCGACGAGGTCCGGCGCAACAAGGAGCTCTCCCTGGAGCGCTACGACCGTCCGTACGTGGAAGCCGTCTGGTACCACGACCTGATCGCCCGCTACCGCTTCGACGACGTGGGGCAGGGCGCGGAGGTCTACCTCGGCGTCAACAACATCTTCGACGAGACCATCCCCAACGGCCTGGTGGGCAACACCTCGACCAGCGCGGGATACGACATCTTCGGCCGGTATTTGTTCGCCGGTTTCCGGACCCGCTTCTAAGGCAGGTCCCACGAAGGCGTAGGGAAGGGCCGGGGCGCAAGCTCCGGCCTTTTCTGTTGGGCGTGACGCGGCGCGCCGGCTTTGCCATGGTGCCGCGGTGACCAGCCCGGGCCGAGACGCCGCCGATCTTCCTGCCCTGATGAGGCGCATCGCCGGCGGCGAGCGCGAAGCCCTGCGTCAGTTGTACCAGGCCACCTCCGCGAAGCTTTTTGGCGTCTGCCTCCGTATCCTTGTGGACCGTGACGAAGCCGAGGACGTGTTGCAGGACGTCTACCTCACCATCTGGCGCAGAGCCGACCGCTACGACGCGGGCCGGGCGAGCGTCATCGCCTGGACGTCGGCCATCGCCCGCAATCGCGCCATCGACCGGCTCCGGGCCCGTGGGCCCCTGGCCATGGCCGAGCCGGTCGAGGATCTGGAGCTTGCCGACGACGCGCCCGGCGCCGAGGCCCTGCTGGAGCAAGCGGGCGAGCACGGGCGCCTGCTCGCCTGCCTCGACACTCTGGACGCCCGGACCCGGCAGGTGATCCGGACGGCCTTCTTCGAGGGCGTCACCTATGAAGCGCTGGCCCAGCGCACGGCGACCCCGCTCGGCACGGTGAAGAGCTGGATCCGCCGGGGCCTGGCCCGCCTGAAAGGGTGCCTGGAAGCATGAGCCAAGGTCACGAGCTTTCCCCGATCGAGGCCCTGGCCGCCGAACACGCCCTGGGCGTGCTGACCGGCCCTGAACGGGCGCAGGCCGAGGCCCGCATGGCTTCCGATCCGGCGTTCGCGGTCCTGGTGGAGGACTGGCGCGCGCGGCTGGCGCCCCTGGCCGCCGAGGTCGCGTCGGTCGAGCCGCCCGCCCGCCTGTGGCCGTCGATCGAGCGCAGCCTGCCCGCCAACGACAACGGGGCGGTCCTGCGCCGCCTCCGGTTCTGGCGAAGCGCCACGGTGGGCTCGCTGGGCGTCGCCGCCGCAAGCCTCGCCGCCGTCGTGTTCCTGGCCGCCCAGCCGCCCCGGATCGTCGAGCGCGCCGCCCCCGCCGCGCCCATGCTCAACGCCAGCCTGATGGGCGGCGCGGCCCAGCCGATGTTCGTCGCCGCGTACGATCCCATGCGCAAGATGCTGCTGGTCACCTCGCTGGTGCCGCCGGGCGCTGACCCGGGCCACGCCCACCAGCTCTGGGTGGTGACCGCCGACGGCAGATCCCATTCCCTGGGCATGGTGCAGCCGGGCGCCTCAAAGGTCATGCCCATGCCCGAACCCATGGCTCCGATGATGGCCGAGGGCTCCGCCCTCATGGTCTCGGTCGAGCCGCCCTCCGGCTCGCCCATGCCCCATCCGACAGGCCCCGTGGCCGCCAAGGGCATGCTGACCCGCATCTAGCGCAAAGCAAAAGGGCCGGCGTGAGCCGGCCCTTCGCTGTTCTCGAAAATCGCGTCGCCGCTTACTTCGCCGCGTCCATGTTCGCCGCGAAACGCTCGAACAGATAAAGGCTGTCCGTCGGGCCCGGGGAAGCTTCCGGGTGGTGCTGGACGGAGAACACCGGGCGGTCCTTCAGGGCGATGCCGGCGTTGGTGCCGTCGAACAGGGAGACGTGCGTCTCCACCACCGGTTCGGGAAGGCTTTCGCGGTCCACCGTGAAGCCATGGTTCATGGACACGATCTCCACCTTGCCGGTGGTCAGGTCCTTCACCGGATGGTTCGCGCCGTGGTGCCCCTGGTCCATCTTCACCGTCTTGGCGCCCAGCGCCAGCGACAGCATCTGGTGGCCCAGGCAGATGCCGAACACCGGCTTGCCGCTGTCGACGATCTTCTTGATCTCGGGCACCGCGTACTCGCCCGTCGCCGCCGGATCGCCTGGGCCGTTGGACAGCAGCACGCCATCCGGATTGCGCGCCAGGATGCTCTCGGCCGAGGTGTTGGCCGGCACCACCGTGACGCGCGCGCCCACCGAGTTCAGGGCGCGCAGGATGTTGCGCTTCACGCCGAAGTCCACGACCACCACGTCGTACTTGGGCGCGTCCAGCTTGGCGTAGCCGTTCGGCCAGGCCCACAGGCCCTCGTCATAGTCGAACGGCTGCAGGCACGAGGCGTCCTTGGCCAGGTCCAGGCCCACCAAGCCGTTCCACTCGCGGGCCTTCTGCACCAGGGCGTCGAGGTCGAACTCGCCGTCCGGATTGTGGGCGATCACCCCGTGCGGCATGCCCTGCTCACGGATGCGGCGGGTCAGGGCGCGGGTGTCGACGCCCGCCAGCCCCACGACGCCCCGGCGGCTCATCCAGGTCTCGAGGTCCGAGTCGGCGCGCCAGTTGGCGGGCTTGGTCGGCACGTCGCGGAAGATCGCGCCGCGGGCGGCGGTCTCGGCCGCGCCGCTCATCTGCTCGATGTCTTCGACGTTGGTGCCGACGTTGCCCACGTGCGGGAAGGTGAAGGCCACGATCTGGGCCATGTAGGAGGGGTCTGTCAGGATCTCCTGATAGCCAGTCATGGCGGTGTTGAAGCACACCTCGCCGACCGCATCGCCCACCGCGCCTACGCCGATCCCCTGGAGGATGGTTCCGTCGGCCAGAGCCAGCACGCCGGTGACGCCAGGCAGCAGATCACGGCTCATGAGACAGGCTCCTTCAAGGATGGGTATCGAGACAGGGGAGGTCAGGCGGCAAGGCGCCTGGGCAAACGGCCGCGTAGGTAGTGACTCGCGCCCTTCGGGTCAATGCGGCGGCGTTAACTTGCGGCCTTGGCTGGAAATAAGGCCTCTTTGTCCTGTCGCCGCCGACGCCGTCCGGGCACACCGGATCAGAGGAGGCGACGCCATGCTCGCTCTGCGCCCCAATTGCGAATGCTGTGACGCGGACCTGCCGCCAGGCAGCCGTGCGGCCATGATCTGCACCTTCGAATGCACCTACTGCGCCGACTGCGCCGAGAGCCGCTTCGACAGCCAGTGCCCCAACTGCGGCGGTGAGCTGGTGCGCCGGCCGGTGCGCCCGCCCGCCGCTCTCCTGCGGCATCCGGCTCAGGTGGAGCGCTATCTCGGCCACCACCCAGCCTGCGCCGCCTAGCCGGCCGCCGCCATGGCCGATCCGATCGCCGCCAGCAGCTCCTCCACCTGGATGGGCTTGCCGATGTGACCGTCGGCGCCCGCCCGGGCGCTGGCCTCGCGATCCTCGGCCGAGGTGTTGGCCGACAGCACCACCACGCCAGTTCGCGCGCGCCCCGCGGCCTGCTCTTCGGCCCGGATCGTGCGGATCGCGGACAGACCGTCCATCACCGGCATCCGCAGGTCCATCAGGACCAGGTCGAAGCGATCGCGCCGCCAGGCCTCCACCGCTTGGGCTCCGTCCTCGACGCTGGTCACCTGGGCTTCGGCGGCGCCCAGCATCAGCTCGATGACCTTGCGGTTTGTCGCATTGTCGTCGGCCAGCAGGATCCGCACCGGGTCGCCCGCCGACGCCGCGATGGTCGGTGGCGTCGGCTCCTCCTCCGGGCTGGCGTCGCCGTGGTCCAGCAGATGCCGCGCCACGCCCTCCAGCTCCCGGATGGAGCCGCGCAACTCGGCCACCAGTTCGCTCTGGTTGGCGTCGAGCTCCGTGGCCTCAAGGATGCGCGACAGCCCCGACACCCCGTTCAGCGGCGTGCGGATCTCGTGGCTCATGTCGGCCAGGAACTCGGCCTTGGCGCGGTTCGCCGCCTCCGCGTGGGCCAAGGCCTCCGCCAGAGCGGCCGCCTGCTGCTTGAAGTCGGTGATGTCGACCCGCAGGCCGATGACGCCGCCGTCGGTGGTGCGCCGCTCCTCCACCAGCAGCCAACGGCCGTCGGACAGGCGCTGCTCGCTGCGCTCGCCGGTGGCGGCCATCAGCTTGCCGATCCGCTCGGCGATCCAGGCGTCTTCCCGGCCGGCGGCGTCCGGATAGTCGCCGCGCGCCACGCCGACCCGCAGCGTTTCTTCCAAGGAGGCGCCCGGTCGGAAAAGGTCGGCCGAGCGGTGGTAGATGTCCGCATAGGCCTGGTTCCACAGGACGTAGCGGCCGCCCGCGTCCAGGATCACCACGCCTTCGGAAATGGAGTCCAGCAGATCGCGCAGGCGGGCGTTGGCGCGTCGGGTCTCGTCCCGTGCGGCCTGCAGCTCGCGGCCGCCCAGCCGTTCGTTCACCCACGCCCGCAGCCGCCGCAAAGCCATTCGCTGTCCTACTGATGTTCGCGAGATCGCTGCGCCCGCCAGGGCTTGCAACCAAAGGTGAAGCTCGCCTGCCTGCTGCATTCCGATCGCCGGTTTCGCAGGCGAAGGCGCCCGGATCTTGAGCAGGCTCGACGACGCAAGGGGCGGGCGCTTAAAGACGCGCCATGCGCATCACCACGGTCGGCCTCGATGCCGACGACACGCTTTGGCACAACGAGACCCTGTTCCGCCTGACGCAGGACCGCTTCCGCGCCTTGATGGCGGACCACGCGCCCAGCGAGGTGCTGGACGTCCGCCTGGCCGAAATCGAGAAGCGGAACCTGCGGCTCTACGGCTACGGCGTGAAGGGCTTCACCCTTTCCATGATCGAAACCGCCATGGAGCTCACCGGCAACGAGGCGCCGGGCCGGCTGATCGCCGACATTCTAGCCGCGGGCCGCGAGATGCTGAGCGAGCCGGTGGAGCCGCTGCCGGGAGTCGACAAGGCGCTGGACGAGTTGTCCCAGAAGTATCGCCTGGTGCTGATCACCAAGGGCGACCTCCTGCACCAGGAGCAGAAACTGGCCGCCTCGGGCCTTGGCGACCTCTTCGCGGCCGTGGAGATCGTCAGCGAAAAGGACGCGTCCACCTATGAGCGGGTGTTCGCCCGCCACGGCACGGGGGCGGGCGAGGCGGTGATGTGCGGCAACTCCGTCCGCTCCGACATCCTGCCGGCCTTGGAGGCCGGCGCCTACGCCGCCTACGTCCCGTACCCGCTGATCTGGGCCCACGAAGTCGCCGACGTGCCGACCGGCCATCCCCGCTTTGCGGAGCTGGCTTCGATCTCGGAACTCCCCGCTTGGGTGTCGGGCCTCTAGACGCCGACGCGCCCCGTCACGTGGAAGGCGTGAGCTTCAGCAGCTTACCCTCAGCGCCCCGCTGGCCGTCTTCTAGCAGCCAGATCGAGCCGTCAGGGCCTTCCTCCACTTCGCGGATGCGGGTCCCCATCGGCCACTGATCGCCCTTGCGCGCGCCTGTGCCGTCCACGTCCACGCGGACCAAAGCCTTGCTCGACAGGCCGCCGATGAAGATGTCGCCGCGCCACTGCGGCCAGCGCTTGCCGGAATAGATCATCAGCCCCGCGGGCGAGATCGCCGGGTTCCAGGACACCTTGGGCGCCTCGAACCCGTCGCCTGGCCGGTGGTCCGGGATGTCGCGGCCGTCATAGTGCGAACCGTTGGAAGCGGCCGGATAGCCGTAGTTGCGGCCGGCGACGATCAGGTTGACCTCGTCCCCGCCCTTGGGGCCCATCTCCTGCTCCCAAAGGTTGCCGCTGGCGTCGAAGGCGATGCCCAGCAGGTTGCGGTGGCCGTAAGACCAGACGGCCGGGTGGAAGCCCTGGGCGGCCAGGGGATTGCCGGCCGCCGGCGTGCCATCGTCGTTCAGGCGCAGAACCTTGCCCAGGGTGGCCTTGGGGTCCTGCGCGGGGGTGAACTTCTGGCGCTCGCCGTTGGTGAAGAACAGCTTGCCATCGGGTGCGAAGGCGATGCGGCCGGAGAAGTGGCCATCGCCGTCGACGTACGGCGTGGCGCGGAACAGGGTCTGCACGTCGCGCAGCGCCGGGGCGGCGCCGTCGCTCAGCACGCCGCGCGCCAGCACCACGCCTTTGCCGCCGCCGCGGGCCTCGGAATAGCTGAAGTAGACCCAGCGGTTCTGGGCGAAGCCGGGGTGCAGCACCACGTCCATCAGCCCGCCCTGGCCCTCGCTCATAACCGGCGGGATGCCGCCAAGCGGCTGGCGCTGGCGACCGTCGGCGGACACGAGCAGCATCTGCCCGGCCTTCTCCGTCACCAGCATGCGGCCGTCGGGAAGGAAGGTCATCGCCCAGGGCGAGACGAAGTCGGCCACCGTCTCCACTTGGAAGGGGCGGGCGCCTGCTGTGCTCTGGACGCTGGCGTCCGTGGCGTTCGACTGGGCCTCGCCACATCCGGCGAAGAGGGTGGTGCAGAACGCAAGCAGCAGCGCACGACGCATGGGGGTCTCCGGTTTGCCGACCAACAACTTCGGAAGAGGACGAAGGCTCCGCAAGGCTTGTCGGGCGCGCCTCGCTCCAGCGCTCGCGCCGCCGTGTGCTGAACCGCTCATGGCGCGCCACCCATAGCTCTGGCTATATGGCGCCGTGCGCTTCGACGAACGCTTCCTGGACGAGATCAAGACGCGGCTTCGCCCTTCCGACGTGATCGGCAAGAGCGTGAAGCTGCGCAAGCAGGGGCGCGAGTTCGTCGGCCTGTCGCCCTTCACCAAGGAAAAGACCCCCTCGTTCTACGTGAACGACGACAAGGGGCAGTTCTTCGACTTCTCGTCGGGCAAGAGCGGCGACATCATCACCTTCCTGCAGGAGACCGAGCGGCTCACCTTCTCGGAAGCCGTGGAGCGTCTGGCGGCCGAGGCGGGCATCGCCCTGCCGGCCGTGGATCCCCGCGCGGCCGAGACCGAGAAGAAGCGTCAGGGCCTGTCCGATTGGCTGGAGCTCGCCGCTCAATGGTTCGAGGCGGAGCTTCGCCGGCCGGTGGCCAGGGACGCCCGGGCCTACCTTGAGCGTCGCGGCCTGCCGGAAAGCGAGTGGTCGCGGTTCCGCCTGGGCTTCTCGCCGTCGGGCCGCACGGCGCTCAAGGACTACCTGATCGCCAAGGGCGCCCGGCCGGCCGAGCTGGTCGACGCCGGCCTGCTGATTGCGCCGGAGGATGGCGGCCAGCCCTACGACCGCTTCCGCGACCGGATCATCTTCCCGATCACCGACCCACGCGGCCGGATCGTCTCGTTCGGTGGACGGGCGATGGATCCGCAGGCCCGCGCCAAGTACCTGAATGGTCCCGAGACCTCCGTCTTCCACAAGGGGCACAACCTTTACGGCCTCGCCGAGGCGCGGAAGATCCTCGCGGCGGCGCCGGCCGGCGAGGAGGTCCCCCTGGTCGTGGTCGAAGGCTACATGGACGTCATCGCCTGCCAGCGCGCCGGGATCGCGGGTGTCGCGGCCATGGGCACCGCCCTGGGCGAGGATCAGATGGAGATGCTCTGGCGTCACCATCCGGAGCCTACCCTCTGCTTCGACGGGGACCGGGCAGGGCGTCAGGCGGCGGCCCGCGCCATGGATCGCGCGCTGCCGCTGCTGAAACCCGGCAAGAGCTTCAAGTTCGCCCTGGTGGAGGGCGGCAAGGATCCGGACGAGGTTCTGCGCGAGCAAGGGCCGGCGGCGCTGAAGCAGCAGCTGGCGCAGACCACGCCCTTCGTCGAGGCGCTGTTCATCCGCGAGCGGGACGCCGAGCCCACCGACACGCCCGAGCGGAAGGCTGGCCTGAAGGTGCGCCTGCGCAAGCTGGCCGCCTCCATCGCCGATCCGGATCTCGCCCAGGCCTACAAGGAAGACCTGCTCGGCCGCTTCGAGCAGCTCTCGCCCACCAGCCAGCCCGTCTACACCGTTGGGGCCGCCGCTCGTGAGATGTCGCGCCAGCGTTGGAAGGGGGGGCGCAGCGAGGTCCGCGCCGGAGCCACGCAGGAGGTCAAGGACGCCACCGAGCGGATGCGTCGTTCGCCCAAGTCCCTGGCCGCCGCGCTAGCCTTGACCGCGGTGCGCGACCCCCACGTCCTGGACGAGACTATCGAGCTGGTCGATCGCTTCGGCTTTGGCGACGAGAAGCTGAACCAGCTGGCCCAGGAGTTGGTGCAGCTGCGCTACGAGGCCGATCACCTGGAGGGGGAGGTCGCCATCCGCCGGCTGCAGGCCAAGGGCTTCGATCGGACCTTCCTCGCCGGGCTGGAGCGGGAGGCCAAGCGGGCGGGTGTCAGCGCGCCCTTCATGGCCGAGGCCGGAGACCGTGCCCGCCGCCTGTGGCGCGAGGCCTTCGACCTGCTTGTGCAGCTCGAGGCGCTTGAGCGCGCCGTGGACGAAGCTGTGCGCGACCTGCCGCGCGACAAGGACTCCACCACCCTGATCAACCTCAAGGTCGAGCGCGACCAGCTGCGCCGGCTCATCAACAGCGACTGGGCGAACGAGGGCAAGCCGGCCGCAAGGCCCGTTCTGCCGCACTAGCCGACCGAGCACCGGCGCAATCCGGACTTGGCCTGAAAGGCCTGCTTCGCCTGAACGGCGATTTCCGGCAAAGAGCCTTCATGCTGCGTCTGCCGTTCCTTGCTCTCGCCCTGTCCGGGATCTGCTGGGCCCTCGGTTTCCCGCTGGGCAAGATCGCCCTGGAAGAAATGGGCGCGGCGCACCTGATCCTCCTGCGCTTCGCCGTGGCGGCGGTGATCGCCGCGCCGTTCGCCCTGAACACGCCGCAGGCCCGCCGGCTCTTCCGCTCGCCGGCGGTGCTTGTGGCGGGCGTGCTCTATGGCCTGGCCTTCCTGGTTCAGTTCGAGGGCTTGGCGCGAACCAGCGTCGCCCTGTCGGCGCTGCTGGTTGGCCTGATGCCGGCCCTGATCGCCTTCTGCGCCTTTGTCATGCGCGAGCCGGTCAGCCGGATGTCCTGGGCGGGCGTAGCTGCGGCGACGCTTGGCGCGACGCTGATCGCGGGAAAGCCCGGCGCGGCGGGTACGCCGCTGGGCGTGGCGCTTTGCTTGGCCGCCCTGCTGATCTTCCTCGCCTGGCTCCTGGTGCTCCGACGCGCGCCCAAAGACGCCCCGCCGCTGGGCGTTACGGCGGTCAGCATCATCGTGGCGACGGTGGCGATCGCCCCTTTCGCCTGGATCATGCACGGCCCGCCTCGCCTGGACCTCAGCCCGACAGCCTGGGCGGGGATCGTCGGGCAGGGGGTGCTGGCGACCTGCGTGGCCACCGCCGCTTGGCAGTGGGGCTCGGCCCGGGTGAGCAGCGCCAGCGCCGGGGTGTTCATCAACATCGAGCCCTTGCTGGGCGCCGTGCTGGGTGTTGCGCTGTTCGGCGATCCGCTGACGATGGCCATCGGCCTTGGCGGCCTGTTGATCATCGGCGGCAGCCTGGTGGTGGTGCTGGGCGAAAAGAACACGGCCGCGCCCGATCTTGCCGAGCCTCCGCCGACGCCAGCCTGAGCCATTGCGGCGTTCTGCCGCAGCTTTTTGCGCAGGTGCGCTCTTGGGCGGAATGTCCGTGGACGCCGCTGTGTCTTGACTCGCGGGCCTGTCAACGCCATCTGGCCCCGTGCGGATTTAGCGCGCTGTTGACAGACATCGATCGGGCCGTTGCGAACACGGACGCGCCCACCTTTGAAACTGATGTCTCCCTCGATGTGCGGAAGTCCAGGACGGTCGCGTGACCGGCGTTCTTGTGGGCGCCTGTGGGATGCGGCGCGTTCGAACGCACGATCAGAACGGAACAATTGGACGCTGGCCGGGTCGTAACGTCGCGGCCCCTTAGCCTTCGTCCGCCAGTCACCACTTTCGGCCCGCTGCTTGCATGTGGCGCGGACGAACTCGGAGATTTCGATGAGCACCAATACGGCCGAAGCGGAAACGCCTGAGACCACCGGCGCCGATGGTCCGCTGCTCGACCTAACGGATGCGGCGGTCAAGAAGTTCATCAAGCAGGCCAAGGCCCGCGGCTACGTCACGATGGACGAGCTGAACAAGGTGCTCCCCTCGGAGGAAGTGACCTCCGAAGCGATCGAAGACACCCTGGCCATGCTCAGCGAGATGGGCGTCAACGTCGTGGAGTCCGAAGAGGACGCCGACGGCGGCGAAGTGGCCGTCCGCGAAGAAAGCGCGGTGGTCGAGACGACCAAGGAGCCGGCCTACGACCGCACGGACGACCCGGTGCGCATGTACCTGCGCGAAATGGGTTCGGTGGAGCTTCTGAGCCGCGAGGGCGAAATCGCCATCGCCAAGCGCATCGAAGCCGGCCGCGACACCATGATCCGCGGGCTGTGCGAAAGCGCGCTGACCTTCGAGGCCATCATGGTGTGGCGCGAGGAGCTGGGCTCCGGCCGCATCCTGCTGCGCGAAGTGATCGACCTCGAGCAGACCTACGGCGGCCAGAACGCTGGCGGCGAACTGCCGGCCGGCGACGGCGTGGCGGCGGAAGCCGAGGAGTCCGAGGAAGCCGAAGGTGAAGGCGGCGAGGGCGGCGGCGACGATGACTTCGACGATGGCGCCGGTCCCACCATCAGCGCCATGGAAGCCGAGCTGCGCGAAGGCGTGATGGCCACCCTGGACGCCATCGCCACCGAGTTCGAAAGCTTCCGCGGCCTGCAGGAAAAGCTGGTCAACGCCAAGCTCAAGGGCGAGGACCTCTCCGACGCCGACCGCAAGGCCTACGCCAACGCCACCAGCGCGATTGTACAGCACCTTAAGACGCTGAAACTTAACAACAATCGTATCGAAGCGCTGGTCGAACAACTGTATGCCATCAACAAGCGCCTGATGGGCCTCGAAGGCCGTCTGCTGCGCCTGGCCGACAGCTACGGCATCAGCCGCCCTGAGTTCCTGAAGGCCTACCTCGGCTCCGAAATGCGTCCGGACTGGCGCGACCAGGTCAAAACCCTGGGCGTCCGCTGGACCAAGTTCGCCGACAACGACGCCACCCAGATCGGCGACATCCGCTCCGAAATCGCCGCCCTGGCGATGGAGACCGGCGTGCCGATCGACGACTACCGCCGCATCGTCCAGACGGTGCAGAAGGGTGAGCGCGAGGCCCGGCAGGCGAAAAAGGAAATGGTCGAGGCCAACCTGCGCCTCGTGATCTCCATCGCCAAGAAGTACACCAACCGCGGCCTGCAGTTCCTGGACCTGATCCAGGAGGGCAACATCGGCCTGATGAAGGCGGTCGATAAGTTCGAGTACCGCCGCGGCTACAAGTTCTCGACCTACGCCACCTGGTGGATCCGGCAGGCCATCACCCGCTCGATCGCCGACCAGGCCCGGACCATCCGGATCCCGGTGCACATGATCGAGACGATCAACAAGATCGTCCGCACCAGCCGCCAGATGCTGCACGAGATCGGCCGCGAGCCGACCCCGGAAGAGTTGGCCGAAAAGCTGGCCATGCCGCTGGAGAAGGTCCGCAAGGTCCTGAAGATCGCCAAGGAGCCGATCTCGCTCGAAACCCCCATCGGGGACGAAGAGGACAGCCACCTCGGCGACTTCATCGAGGACAAGAACGCGGTCCTTCCTATCGATGCGGCCATCCAGTCGAACCTGCGCGAGACCACCACCCGCGTGCTGGCCTCGCTGACCCCGCGGGAAGAGCGCGTGCTGCGCATGCGCTTCGGCATCGGCATGAACACCGACCACACCCTTGAAGAGGTCGGCCAGCAGTTCAGTGTGACCCGCGAGCGGATCCGCCAGATCGAGGCCAAGGCTCTGCGCAAGCTGAAGCACCCGTCCCGCTCGCGTAAGCTCCGGAGCTTCCTCGACAGCTAAGGGCTTTCGCCGTCGCGAAACGGTCGTTAATGACTCCCCGGGCGTCACGTCCGGGGAGTTTTTGTTACATGCGCATTTCCAAGTGGATGGCGGGCGCAGCGCTCGCCGCCTTCGCCGCCACCACCGCGATCGGCCAGACCGCCTCGAGCCCGCTGGACCCCGTCCAGTCCGCCGCCAACGTCAAGGCGCACATGGGCTTCCTGGCCAGCGACCTGCTGCAGGGGCGTGACTCCGACTCCGACGGCTATCGCATCGCCGCCAACTACGTCGCCTCGCAATTCCAGCAACTGGGCGTGAAGCCGGGCGGCACCAACGGCTCGTTCTTCCAGCCGGTGCCTATGGTCTCTTACCGCGCCGTGGATCAGGGCAGCTACGTCCTGCGCGGCAAGAACGGCCAGACCGTCACCCTGACGCCCGGCGAAGACGTCAACGTCGGCCGCGTCCCCGGCCAGCCCGAGACCAAGCTCAGCGCGCCGCTGGTGTTCGTCGGCTACGGCCTCGTGGCGCCCGAACACGGCCGCGACGACTACAAGGGCGTGAACGTCAAAGGTAAGATCGTTGTCGTTCTGTCCGGCGCCCCTGAGGGCATCCAGACCGAAGAGCGCGCTTACTACCAGAACGTCCGCAACAAGCGCGCCGTCGCCGCCGCCCGCGGCGCCGTGGGCATGATCACCGTCGACAAGCCCTCCGACGAGAAGCGCCGGCCGTTCAAGAACACCGCCCGCAACTGGCAGAACTGGGCCATGACCTGGCGCCAGCCCGACGGCAAGGCCTTCGACGTGGCGCCGAGCGTGCCGCTGCTAGGCTCGATCAGCACCGTGGGCGCCGAGAAGCTGTTCGCCGGCGCGCCGACCACCTATGCGGCTCTGGCCGCGGCGGCTGAATCCAAGGCCGCGAACCCGCAGCGCTTCGCCCTGCCGTGGACGCTGGACGTCACCCTGCGCACCGAGAGCAAGAACTCGGAGAGCATGAACGTCGTCGGGCTGATCGAAGGCTCCGACCCGAAGCTGAAGAACGAATACGTCGTCCTGTCGGCTCACCTCGATCACATCGGCGTATCCACCAGCGGCGAGGGCGACCGGATCAACAATGGCGCGCTGGACAACGCTTCGGGCGTGGCCACGACGCTGGAAGTCGGCCGCGCGTTCCGCGAGAGCGGCAAGGCTCCGCGTCGCTCCATCCTGCTGCTGGCGGTCACCGCCGAGGAGAAGGGGCTGGTCGGCTCGGAATACTTCGCCCGCAATCCGACGGTGCCGCTGTCGTCCATCGCGGCGGACGTCAACCTCGACATGCCGATCCTGTTCTATGACTTCCAGGACGTGATCGCGTTCGGCGCAGACCGGTCGACCATCGGCTCGGCCGTGCGCCGGGCTGGCGAGCGCGTGGGCGTGGCGCTGAGCCCCGACCCGCTGCCCGAAGAGGGTCTGTTCACCCGCTCGGACCACTACCGCTTCGTGGAAGTGGGCGTGCCGTCGGTCTTCCTGATGACCGGCTTCCAGAACGGCGGCGAGAAGGCGTTCCGCGGCTTCCTCGCCGGCTGCTACCACCATCCGTGCGACGACCTGAACCAGCCGATCGACTATGCGGCCGGCGCCAAGTTCGCTCGCATGAACTACGAGATCGCCCGAGAACTGGCCGACGCCGACGCCCGGCCGCAGTGGACCAAGGGCGACTTCTTCGCCGGCAAGTTCGCGAACAAGAAGTAGGCTCTAGAGCCGCAGGAAGACGGATGAGGGGTCGCCTTGGCGGCCCCTTTTTCGTGGGCGCTTATCGCCAGCCGTAGTTGAAGCTGATGGAGATGCGCTCCGCCTTGGCCTTGTTGGCGGGCACCTCGTGGCGGAGCCAGCTTTCCCACATCAGAACCGTGCCGGGCTCCGGCTGCAGATAGACGAACGCCTTGGAAGCTTCGGCCGCCTCGGTGCGCCTGGGCGGAGCCGCCATCATCATCGGCAGCCGGGGATCCTCGAGCTTGAGAGCCGAGGCGCCGGGCGGAGTCACCACATAGATGGTGCCGGACAGTACGCTGTGGGGATGGATGTGGCTGGTGTGCGCTGAGCCCGGCTTGAGGACGTTCACCCAAAGGCTGTCGAGGCGCAGCTTGCCGCCGCCCAGATCAAATTCCAGCAGGTCGGCATAGGCCGCCGCATGCTTGTCGAGCTTGCGCTTGAGCTGGTCGAAGACGCTGAACCGCTGGGGCAAGTCGTTCAAGGAGGCATAGGAGGTGTAGCCGCCGTAGCCGTGCTCGCGGCACCAGGCCCGGCCCGCTCGGTCCTCTTCCGCTAGCATGCGGCAGGCGTCTTCCAGCTCCGCGTTGAACTGCGCGAAGTTGCGCTCGCTGGCGAGAGAGGCCTCGTAGACCTGGGTGACAAAGAGGGGGCGCGTGGGCATGGGCCCGCGGCTAATCCCGCGGGCCCCGCTTGGCAAGGTCAGTCCGCCGCCGCGTGCGACGGGCCGTTGCTGAGAGCCTTCTTGCAGAGCCACACCAGCGGGATCATCGCCACGACGACCCAGGCCGAAACCCGGAAGAAGTCGAGGGCGGCGGTGATGTAAGCCTGGTTCACCACCTGAGCCGTGACGGCCGACAGGGCCTGCTGGGCGGTGAGGCCGGCCGCCTGCATGCGTTCCATGGTCTGCACGAAGATCGGATTGCCCGACGACATGCCCTCGGCCAGGCGCGTCTGGTGGACGGCCGCGTCGTTGTCCCAGACCGTTGTGGCCAAGGACGCGGCGATGGAGCCCACCATCAGGCGGCTGAAGTTGGTCAGGCCGCTGGCGGACGGGATTTGCGGAGCCGGCACTCCGTTCAGCGACAGGGTGATCATCGAGACGAAGAAGGTGCTCATCGCCAAGCCCTGCACCAGCATGGGCATGACCAGCGCGCCGAAGCTGGCGTCCGGCGTGTACTCCGAGCGCATGAAGAAGCTGAGGCCGAAGGCGGCGAGGGCGACGGTGGCGGTGATCCGCGCGTCGATCCGACCCATGATCCTGGCCGCGAAGGGCGTCAGGAAGACGGCCACCACCCCGGACGGCGCGGCCACCAGGCCAGCCCAAGTGGCGATGTAGCCCATCCGCGTCTGCAGCAGCAGCGGCAGCAGCAGGTTGTTGGCGAAGAACACCCCGAACGCCAGGCACATGGCGATGGTCGCCAGGGTGAAGTCCCGACGCTTGAACAGGCTGAGGTCGACGATCGGGTGCTTCTCGTTCAGCTCCCAGATCAGCCAGGCCACGAACCCGATGGCGGCGATCAGGGCCTCGACGACGATTGCGGGCGAGGAGAACCAGTCCACCTCCTTGCCGGTGTCGAGCATCAGCTGCAGCGATCCGACCCACAGCACCAACAGTGCGAAGCCGACCTTGTCGACGGGGATCCGACGGGTCGGCGTCTCGCGGCTGGCCATGTTGCGCCAGCACAGGACCGTGCAGGCGATGCCGACCGGGACGTTGATCAGAAAGATCCAGGGCCAGGTGTAGTTGTCCGAGATGTAGCCGCCGAGGATCGGGCCGCAGATGGGCGCGACCAGGGTGGTCATCGACCAGATGGCCAGCGCCGTCCCGCGCTTGTTGGGCGGGAAGATCATGATCAGCAGAGCCTGCGAGCCTGGGATCATCGGCCCGGACACCGCGCCCTGCAGGATGCGGAAAAGGATCAGGGATTCCAGGTTCCAGGCGATGCCGCACAGGAACGAGGCGACGGTGAAGAGCGCGGTCGCGCCGACGAATGTCTTCACCACTCCGTAGCGGCCCATCAACCAGCCAGTGAGCGGGAGCGAGATCGCATTGGACACCGCAAACGACGTGATCACCCAGGTGCCCTGATTGGCGCTGACGCCCAGGTTGCCCGCGATGGTCGGGATCGAAACGTTGGCGATGGTGCTGTCCAGCACCTGCATGAAGGTGCCCAGCGCCAGGGCGATGGAGGTGATGGCCAGGGTGAGCCCGGTCATCGGGGCGGGCATGCCGCCCCCGGGCGGGGAAGCGTTGGCCATGGCTGGCTCCTTGTCCCTGGCCTCAGCGGGCGCCGGAAACGTCGATCTCGGCCTTCATGGAAAGCCCGACGCGCAAGGGGTGCTGGGCGAGCTCACGCGGGTCGAGGGCGATGCGGACGGGCACGCGTTGGACGATCTTGATCCAGTTGCCCGTGGCGTTCTGGGCCGGGATCAGGCTGAAGGCCGAGCCCGTGCCGCCGGAAAAGCCGACGACGCGGCCGTGGTAGACCACGCCCTTGCCGTAGAGGTCGGAGACCAGCTCCACCGGTTGGCCGGGACGCACCTTCTCGAGCTGCACTTCCTTGAAGTTGGCGTCCACATAGGCGGCCTGGACCGGCACCACCGCCATCAGCGGCGCGCCGGCCTGGACCTGCTGGCCGACCTGCACCTGCTTTCGGGAGATCACGCCGGCCATGGGCGCGCGGATCACGGTCCTCTGGAGTGCGAGCTGAGCCGATTCCAGAAGGGCGCGGGCGGCTGCGACCTCGGGGTTCTGAGCGAGAGGCGTTCCGTTGATCAGGACCGCGTTGGCTTCGCGAGACCCCTGGGCGGCCCTCAGGTTGGCCTGCGCCTGGGCCATCGCCGCTTGCGCCGAGGCGAAGGCGTTGCGAGCCGCCGTCAGCTCCTCACCCGAGACAGCCCCGGAGCCGGCGAGGTTCTGCCGGCGCGACAGGTCCGTGCGGGCGCGCTCCAGATCGGCGCGAGCGCGCGCCACATCGGCTTGCCGCGCGGCCACTTGACCGCCAAGCGCCTGGTCGTTGGCTTCATAGCCGCGCACGCGGCGTTCCGCCTGGCCAAGCGCCGCTTCCGCCTGAGCGACGGCGATGCGGGCGTCCGAGTTGTCGAGCACGACCAGCGGCTGGCCGGCCTGGACCGTCTGGGTTTCCTTGATCAGGACCTGGGCCACGGGCCCTGAGACCAGCGGGGTCACCTGCGCCACTTCGGCACCGACGTAGGCGTTGTCGGTCTCCACGATCTTGCCGGCGAACAGCAGGGTGTAGACGCCGTAGATGACGGCCGCGGCGACGACCACGACGCCGAGGATGAGGAGCAGGCGCTTGCGGCGGCGATCGGCGGCGGCAGGCGCGGTGGAGGCGGTTTCGGACATTTGGCAGAGCCTCGGGGAGGAGAGCTGATTTCGGTGCGAGAAAGCGGCGCAGGCGTCAGGCGGCGTGGAAGCCGCCGCCAAGGGCGCGAACAAGGGCGACGTCGAGGGCGAAGGCTCTCGCCTCCAGGTCGGCGACAGCGCGCCGTCGTCGGAGCACGGCCTGCTCGGACTGCAGCAGCACGGAGTAGGTGGACAGGCCGCCCTGGTAGCGAAGGCGCGCGATGCGGTAGGCGTCTTCGCTGGCCGCGAGGGCGGCGCGGCTGTCGGCGAGCTGCGCCTCCAGCGCCCTTTCGGACGCCACGACGTCAGCCACCTGGCGGAAAGCTTCGGCGACTGCTGCATCGTAGCCGGCCACAGCCGAGTCACGATCGGCTTCCGCCCCGCGCAGCCCGGCTCGCAGACGCCCGCCCTCGAAGATGGGCAGGCTGACCGCCGGGCCAACCGATCCGATGTCCGAACCGCTGTCGAACAGCTTGTCGAGGTGCAGCGCCTGGGCCCCGACGTAGGCGGCCAGGTTGATGTCGGGGTAGAAGGCCGCACGCGCCTCGCGCACCCGGCTCGACGCGGCTTCGGCCCGCCAGCGGGCGGCGATGACGTCGGGGCGGCGGCCCACCAGGTTGGCCGAAAGTTCAGGCGGCAGCCCGAACGGTTTTAGGGCGCTGATCTGCGGCCGTGCGATCGCCAGGCCGCGGTCAGGGCCGGCGCCGAGCAGGGCGGAGATGCGGTTGCGGGTGAGTGCGATCTGCTCGTCCAAGGCGGCGAGGTCGGCGCGGGACTGCAGGGGCTCGGCTTCCGCCAGGCGCTGCTCTCCACGGGTGTCGAGGCCGTTCGCCACGCGGTTGGCCACCAGACTGGTGGTCTCCTGCTGCAAGGCGACCGTACGCTCAGCGACATCGCGCTCGGCGAACAAGCGAGCGAGGTCGGCGTAAGCGGCGGCGACGTTGGTCGACAGCATCAGGCGCGCCTGGGCCGCCTCTGCCTGAGCGGCGCGCGCTTCAGAGGTGGCGGCGGCGACGGCCGCGCGGTTGCGACCCCAGAAGTCCAGCTCCCAGCCGAAGTCCAGGGTGACGCGGCCGTAGTCGTTGTAGCCCTGAGGGACGAAGGCGGCGGGGATGCCGTTGTTGTAGCTCTGCTTCGTCTCCTGGGCGGAGCCGTTGAGAGTGACCGAGGGCAGGTCGCGGGAGCGGGCCTGGGCCGCCACGGCCTCGGCGCGGCGCACTCGAGCCTCGGCTTGCGCCAGGCTGGGAGAGCCGGCGAGGGCTTCGTCCACAAGCGTCGCGAGCTGGGCGTCTCCGTAAGCCGCCCACCAACGATCCGTCGGCCAGTCCGCGGCAGGCGCGTTCAGCGTCTGGCTCGTGGCGTAGGTCTCGGCGGCCTTGGCTTGGCGGGACGGCGTCTCCGCCGGAAGCGTCGCGCAGGCGGCGAGAGCAGCGGCGCTGAGCGAGGCTAGAAGTGCGAGCTTAAGGGGTGCGTGGGCGGTGGGCATCGGAGAGCGCCTTGCAATACCGTACGGTACGGTCATATTGCGGACATATATACGGTGCGCTTAGCCGGTCAAGCTGACCGTACCGTACGGTTCTAAAAAGTTTTGCGGTGATGCAACAAACCACACGCCCCCGGCTGGACAGAGATGCTCGGCGCGAAGCCATCCTCGACGTCGCTCAAGACGTGTTCCTGGACGAAGGCTTCGCGGCGGCTTCCATGTCGACCATTGCGGCGCGTCTCGGCGGGTCGAAGGGCACGCTCTACAACTACTTCAAGAGCAAGGACGAGCTGTTCGAGGCGTTCGTGCAGCGCCGGTGCGTCTGGCACCAGGAGGCGATTTTCGGAGACGTGAGCGACGGCGCCTCGATGCGCGAAGCGCTGACCGTCTTCGCTCATCGCTACATCCTGACCACCCTCAGCGATGCGAGTCTGCGCAGCCTGCGCCTGATCATCGCGGAAGCGGAGCGGTCACCTGAGATCGGCCAGCTGTTCTACGAGAACGGCCCCCGGCGCGGGATCGCCCGTCTGGCCGGCTACATGACGCGCTGGGCCGAGCAGGGGCTGCTGAACATCGAAGATCCGGAAGCGGCGGCCCAGTTCTTCATGGGATTGACCAAGGGGCGCTTCCACATGGCCCGCCTCTGCAACGTGATCCCTGAACTGACAGAGGACCAAGCGGCGGAAGAGGGTGAACGGGCGGTCCGCACCTTCCTGCGCACCTATGGGACGGAGAAAGCCTAGAGCAGCAGGCGCTCGGGCAAGATCGGCAGGTCCCGCACTCTCTTGCCCGTGGCGTGGAAGACGGCGTTGGCGATGGCCGGAGCCACGCCGCTGATGGCGATCTCGGCGAGCCCCTTCACGCCCAGGGGGTTGAAGATCTTGTCGTCCGACGGGACGAACGAGGCCTCAAGTTGGACGATGTCGGCGCAAACGGGCACGAGGTACTCGGCCAGATTGGCGTTCATCACTCGTCCGTAACGGTCGTCCCACTCGACCATCTCGAGCAGCGCCATGCCGATACCGCCGACCATGCCGCCGATGCACTGGCTGTGCGCGATCTTGGGATTGATCACCCGCCCAACGTCATATGCGCCGACCAGGCGCGGGACCCGCACGGTTCCGAGATCCGGGTCGACACGCACCTCGGCGAACACAGCTCCGAACGCCGAGCTGGTGTGGGTTTCAGACTCCGCGCCGGGTTCTGACTTGCCTTCCGCGTCCAGCCACTCGAGTCCGTGCTGGGCCAGGAACTCGCCGTAGGGCGTGAAGCCCCCGCCGTTCTTGAGCGCCAACCCGCCGCCCTGGAAGAGGAGGGTGTCGGAAGCGGCGCCTTTGAATGGTCCGCCGGACGATGCGGCGGCGAGTTCGCCGACCTTCTTCTGGAGCGCCTGGCAAGCCGCCATCACGGCCGTGCCGACGCTCGCCATGGTGATCGAGCCGCCGTGCACCGGGGCCATGGCGAAGTCCGTGTCGCCCAGCTCGAACCGCACCTTCTCGACAGGGAGATCCAAGGTGTCGGCCGCCACCTGGGTCATGGAAGTGTAGGTGCCCGGGCCCATGTCGGAGGCGGCGGTGCGCAGCAGCACGTGCCCGTCCCGGTGGAGCCGCACGGTGGCTTGAGCCGGAGAGCGGTGGGAGGGGTAGATGGCCGTCGCCATGCCCCAGCCCACCAGCTGCCCATTGTCCTGCATGGAGCGGGGCTCGGGGCTGCGGCGCGACCAACCGAAGTCATCTGCGGCCTTGGCATAACAGGCGCGCAGCTCCTTCGACGACCAGGGCTTGGACTTGTATTCGTCCGTCTCAGCGTAGTTCTTCAGCCGCAGCTCGACCGGGTCCATGCCCAGCGCCACGGCGAGCTCGTCCATGGCGATCTCCTGGGCGAAGACCCCCGTCGCTACGCCCGGCGCCCGCATGGACGTGGGCGTGTTCACGTTCATGTGGACCAGACGGTAGCGGGTGGCGTTGTTGGCCACCGAATAGGTCTGACGCGGCGGGTCCAGCGTGGTCTCGGCATACTCCTCGTAGGTGGAGGTCTGGCCCCAAGCCTCCTGGATGAGGGCGGCGAGCCGTCCATCCTCCAGCGCGCCCAGCGCGACGTGCTGTTCGGTGTGTGGGCGAGAGCCGGTGTTGGTGAACTGTTCCCGACGCGTAAGCTCCAGGCGCACAGCCCGGCCGGTCATCTTGGCGGCCATGGCTGCGATGTGGACGTGGTGCCAGGTGCGAAGGGCCGAGCCGAAAGCGCCGCCTACGAAGGGCGAGATCACCCGTATCTTGTCCTGCGGGATGTCGAAGACGTGCGCGATCTCGGCCCGGTCGTTGTCCACCCACTGGGTCTTGTCCCAGAGCGTCAGGTGGTCGCCGTCCCATTTGGCGATGGTGGCGTGCAGCTCGATTGGGTTGTGCTGCTCGCGGGGCTGAAGGTACCAGCCCTCCACCTTGACGGGGCTGCTGTCGAAGGCGCTGGCGGCGTCGCCGCGCTGGGTCTCGCCCGGACGGCCGTCGGCCTCAGCTTCCGGCGCAGGCTTCAAGCCGAGCGCTCGATCGAACTTCGTCTGAGCCTGCGCGTCGGGGGAGTAGGTGACCCGGATCAGGTCGGCGGCGGTTTCAGCCTGTTCGATGCTGTCGGCGACGACGCAGGCGATCGGCTGGCCGCTCCAGAGCACCTTGTCGTCCTGGAAGACCCGCAGCTGGCCGCCCGCCTTCGGGTCGACCTGCGGCCGCTTTTTCATCTCCTTGTAGGGCAGGCGAGGGGCGTTCTCATGGGTGATCACGCTGACCACGCCCGGTACGGTCATGGCGAGGCTGACGTCGATCGACTTGATGCGCCCCGACGGGATCCGGCTCAGCACCAGGGCGGCGTAGGCCAAGCCCTCAGGCTTGAACTCGGCGGCGTAGGTGGCGCGGCCGTGGACCTTGTCCGGGCCGTCGACGCGCGAGACGGGGCTGCCGATCACGGCGTTCGAGCTCATGGCTGCACCGCCTCCATCTGCGCGAACTCCCGCAGCGCCTTGCGCACCGTGCCGACCAGCAGCGGAACCTTGAAGGCGTTGTGCTGGCGCGGCTCGGCGCCTTCGGCGGCCCGTTCGGCCGCGCTGGTGATGACTTGCTCCGTCAGCGCCTGACCGACGATCGCCGGCTCCACGTTCGGCAGCCGCCAGGGCTTGGTCCCAACCCCGCCGACCGCCACGCGAGCCTCGCTCACCGCGCCGCCCTCCATGCGGATGGACAAGGCGCAGGAGGTCACCGCCCACTCGAAGCTCGCCCGGTCTCGAACCTTCAGGTAGCGGGAGCGCCGCTGCGCCGCCCGGTCCGGCAGCTCGATGGCCGTGATCAACTCGCCTGGCTCCATGACCGTCTCGATTTCGGGGGCTTCGATGGGCAGGCGATGGAAGTCGGCCATAGGCACGCGCCGCTCGCCGCCTGGGCTGGCCAGCACGATCTCCGCGTCGCAGGCGAGCAGGGCGACCGCGAAGTCGGAGGGCTGGACGGCGATGCAGGTCGGGCTGCCGCCGAAGATGGCGTTCTGGCGGTTCTGCCCATCCCAGGCCGAGCAGCCGGAGCCCGGCTGGCGCTTGTTGCAAGGGGTGGCCACGTCTCGGAAGTAGAGACAGCGCGTTCTTTGCAGCAGGTTGCCGCCAGCGGTGGCCATGTTGCGCACCTGCGGGGAGGCGCTCCCCATTAGGGCTTCCGCGACAACCGGATAACGTTCCCGCACCAGCGGGTGGGCCGCCATGGCGTTCAGCTTGGCCCCGGCGCCGATCCGCACGCCACCTTCGGAGGTCTCGATCTCGGGCGGTGCAAGACGGTTGACGTCGATGACCTCGGCCGGCTGGGTGACCCGCTCCTGCACCAGTTGCAGCAGGTCGGTGCCGCCGGCGATGTACATGGCGCCCGGCGTGACCGCGCGAGCGTGGGCTTCGGACAGGTCGCCGGGCCGATGGTAGCGGAACAGCGCCATGGGTCAGGCCATCTTCGCGGCGGCGTCGCGCACGGCGGCGACGATGTTGGTGTAGGCTCCGCAGCGGCAGAGATTGCCGCTCATGTGTTCGCGGATCTCCTCGTCCGAAGTGGCGCGGCCTTCCTGGATCAGCGCCACCGCCGACATGATCTGGCCGGGCGTGCAGTAACCGCACTGGAAGGCGTCGTGCTCGATGAACGCCGCCTGGACCGGGTGAAGTTGGCCCTCGGGCGCAATGCCTTCGATGGTGATGACGTCCCGACCATCGGCCTGTGCGGCCAGGGTCAGACAGGAGACCACCCGCTGCCCGTCCAGCAGCACCGTGCAGGCGCCGCACTGGCCAAGGTCGCAGCCCTTTTTGGTTCCGGTCAGGTGGAGGCGGTCGCGCAGCGCGTCCAGCAAGGTGGTCGAGCCCTCCACGCCGAGGCGACGCGATTGCCCGTTTACCCGCAGCTCGATCTCGAGCGCGCGCCCATCCTCCGGCATAGTGGAAGTCTCCCTGGTCCCACGGCTCTAACTGGCCGGGGGCAGGGCGGTTCCTGGGCTCTGGCGGCCTCAGTCCTTCTGGAGCTGAAGCAAGCTGTCCCACATCTCGTCGGCGAACTTCACGACGCTGACGTTGGCTTTGAAGGCGGTCTTCGCCTCGATCATCCGGACCATTTCCTGGGTGACGTCAAAGCTGTCGCCCTTCTCCAGGCCCATCTGCGCGACGTTGTCGGCCGCTTGCTGCAGCTGGCGGGTGGCGAACATCATGCCCAGGCGGGCGGTGCTCAGCGGATCCATGGTCGGGCCTCCTTTCCCAAGGATCGCCCGACCACGGTTAAGTCATCGCGTGGAAGCGTGGTGAACGCGTTCCTACGTCTGGTCGGAGCTTGAGATCTCGCCCCGCTTGCGGTCGCCCGGAGAAGCCTTCTCGCCACGGATGACGGTGCTGCCCGCCGGATCCTCCTCCAGGGCGCCGCCAGCCTGGCTCTTGCCGCCGCCCTTGCCTTCGGAGCGGTAGTGGAAGTCAGACTCGGCGCTTTCCGGAGCCTCATAGGTCGCCATCAACTCGCCCTTGGCCAGCGTCAGGCCCTTCAAGGCGTTGACCAGGTCGGGCAGCGGGGTGTCGGGCCCCATGTCGATGGTGTCGGCCAGGGCGAAGACCTGGAAGTAGTAGCGGTGCACGCCGTGACCCGCCGGCGGGCGCGGGCCGAAATAGCCATAGCCGCCCATCCCGTTGCGGCCCTGGATCCCACCCTGCGGCGTCGCCAGGAACTCCTGGTTCGGCAGCCCTTCCGGCAGGCTCGTCACCTCGCCGTGAATGTTCCAGACCATCCAGTGGACGAAGGGGTGCGTCTGGGGAGCGTCCGGATCCTCGACGATGACGGCCCAGGCGCGCACGTCCGGCACGCTGTTCCAGTGGAGGGGCGGGGAGATGTTGTCGAAGTAACCGGTGTAGCGGTCGGGCAGCCGGCCGTCGGTCTCCTGAACCTCGGAGGTGACGATGACGCCCGTCTCGTACGCGGGCTGGATCTTCATGATGGTGATGGCCTCGCCCGAATGTTCGGGGTGATGCTCCTGGTCGCTCATGGCGCTCTCCGTTCCGCTTCGCCCCCACAACCGGCGCACGGGCCGATAGTTGCGCCCCCGACGTGCGGTCGTGCGCTGCGCCGCAGCGACGCCTGGCGAGGGTTTGCTGACGCAAGGGAAAGCTCGGCTGTTTGAACGGCTTACCGCGCAAAGGTTTGCTGGCTTGGCCGCGCTTCTCAGGCAAAGCTGCTGCGGCGTGGCATTGAACCTGCGCCCTTTCGTGCGTATATGCCGCTCGCTTGAGCGGTGGTGTTCCGCGCCCCGCCAGGTTCGCAAAGTGCGGTGGAGGACGCTCGTCGCCCATGCTCCTGACCATGATGAAGTCGAAGCTTCACCGCGCGACGGTGACCCAGGCCGACATGGACTATGAGGGCTCGATCGCCATTGATCGCGACCTGCTGGATGCGTCCGAGATCCTGCCGCACGAGCAGGTGGACGTGCTGAACATCACCACGGGCGCCCGCTTCACCACCTACGCCATCGAGGCGCCCCGCGGCTCCAAGGTAATCGGCGTGAACGGCGCGGCCGCACGCCTGGTGCAAAAGGGCGACAAGGTGATCATCGTCACCTACGGCCAACTGCCGGCTGAAGAGGCCCGCAACTACAATCCGACCGTCGTCCTGCTGGGCGACGGCAACGAGATCAAGAAGGCGGCCTGATGCGCCTGGCGCTCGCCGGCCTGGCCATTTGCGCTGCAGGCCTGGCGGCCTGCTCGCCCGGCCTGCCCGAGGGCGTCGACGAGGCCAAGGTCCACAACGAGATTTCCAGCGCTATCGGCGATCCCAACACCTGCGTGCTGATCGGCCAGCAGGGGACGGGCAAGGTCGTTTATCGCTACAACAGCCACACCACCTGTGGGCGGAGCCTGCCGGCTTGCCAGGGCGCGGCTGCTCAGACGGTCGACGACCTGCTGAAAGCCACCGCGCAGGATCGCCAGCCCCGCGCCACCAGCTGCAACAGCACCGCTGACGGATCGCGCGGCGTCGGCTGGGCGTCGGGCGTGCTCACTGGCAAAGGCCAGGGCCTCGTTTACGCGGCTGTCATGGAGGGCGAGCGGTCCTTCCCAGGCCGGATGATGTCCGACCGGCTGTCGCGCGCCCTCCAGGACGCCGGCCTCTAGCGCGCCAGCTCGTAGAGGCCGGTCACGTCGATCCGGACCTTCAGCTCACCCGCCGACACCGGCGTGTCCGCCATCTCGCGCTTGGCGAAGCTCGCCGCCATGGCCATCGGCATGGGCGGCGGAGCGGAATAGGTCGCCCCTTCCGAGATCGTCACCAGCCGCTGAACCCGGTGCCCCGTGGCGCGGGCGTAGAGATCGGCCTTGGCCTGCAGCGCCCGCACCGCCTGTTCGCGCGCCGCGTTCTCGGCGGCGGTCGGATCGTTCAGCCCGAAGCTTACGCCGTTCACCTGGTTGGCCCCGGCGTTGACCGTGGCGTCCACCGCGGCGCCCAGGCGGGCGAGGTCGTGCACGGTGACTGTCACCTGGTTGGACGCCTGATAGCCGGTCAGCTTGGGCGGCTGGTTCTGCTCGTAGGCGTACTGCGGGTTCAGATTCAGGTTGGAGGTCTGGATGTCCTTGGCCGCGATGCCCGCCTTGCGCAGGGCCGCGGTGACCTGGGTCATGCGCTGGGCGTTCAGGCGCATGGCGTCCTGGGCGGTGGCCGCCTCGGTCATCACACCCAGGGTGATGGTCGCCATGTCCGGCGCAACCTTCGTTTCGCCGTAGGCGGCGAGGTTCAAAGTGGTGGCCTGGAACATGGATTCGGCGGCCGGCGGAGCGGCCTGGGCCAAGGCGGCGGGCGCGGCGGCGGAGGCCAGGAGGGCGCTCAGGGCGGCCGCGCGGATCAGGGTCTTCATTTCGTTCTCCCGTCTGGGGACTTGTGTTGGGGGAGAACGTGACAAGGCCAAGCTGAACGCAAGCTTTAAGCGGCGTGCAGGCCATGGTAACCGCGGATCACCGCTGCTGGGGCCTGTAGCTCAATGGTTAGAGCCGGCCGCTCATAACGGCTTGGTTGCAGGTTCGAGTCCTGCCGGGCCCACCAGCGTGTTGTTTCCGTCGGTGGCACCGATGCCGAGCGGATCGCAGCCCCGTCTTTAGATTTTGGGTTCGTGTAGCTGACGGGACCGCGCCGCTGCGTGCGGTCTATGGGCCGCCGCGGCCGCCGGTCGCCCCGAATATCGCGCCAGTCGTGTAGCTGTCCTCATTCGAGGCCAGCAGGACGTAGAGCGAGGCGAGTTCCGCCGGCTGGCCCGGTCGCCCGAGCGGCGTGTCAGCCCCGAACTGCGGCAGCTTGCCCGGCAGCTGACCGCCGCTTGGCTGCAGCGGCGTCCAGATCGGCCCTGGCGCCACGCCGTTCACCCGGACGCCCTGAGGCGCCATCTGCTTGGCGAGAGACTTGGTGAAGTTCTCGATCGCAGCCTTGGTCATGGCGTAGTCGATGATGTTCTCAGGCGGACCATAGGCGACCACCGACGTCGTGTTGATGATCGCCGCGCCTGGCTTGAGGTGCGGCATGGCCGCCTTGGTGATCCAGAAAGTGGCGTAGAGGTTGGTCTTCAGCGTAGCGTCGAAGTCATCGGTGGAGATGTCCGTGAACTTCTCCCGTCCTGCTGGCGCGCCGCGTTGTTGACCAGGATGTCGAGCCCGCCGAGCTCGCGCACGGCCCGATCGACAAGCTGGCGGCAGAACGCCTCCTCGCGGATATCGCCGGGGATGGCCACCGCCTTGCGGCCCTCGGCGCGGATCAGCTGGACCACCTCGCGGGCGTCGGGCTCCTCGACCGGGAGGTAGTTGATGGCCACGTCAGCGCCCTCACGGGCGTAGGCGATCGCCGCGGCCCGGCCCATCCCGGAGTCGCCGCCCGTGATCAGAGCCTTGCGCCCGGCAAGCCGTCCGGAGCCTCGGTAGCTGCTCTCGCCGTGGTCGGGTCTTGGGTTCATCCGGCTGGCCAAGCCGGGCCAGGGCTGCTGCTGGGCCGGGAAGGGCGGCTTCGGGTGCTTGGTCGCCGGGTTCTGCAGCGAGGCGCCGCCGCTGCTCGGCTGCCCGGCGCCTTGGGCGAGCGCTGGGGCCGTAGCTGCAGCTGCGAGACCTGTGGTCATGCCGCCAAGCAGCAGCCGCCGGGCATTGTCGGGCTCGTCTTTGGCCATGAGGCGCCTCCTGAATGCCCGCCAAACCCCGGCCGTCGCGTGCTGTTCCGCGGCGCGTCAAAGGTCAGTCCGGTTGCTCCTCGGCGCTCCGGGAGCAGGCGTTGGCGGTCGCCCGCCGTGCTTGCCCGGGGCGGAACGACGACGAACGGCCAGCGGTTGTGGGCGGGCGCAAACAGGAGCCGCCGATGTCGCTGGTCAAAATGGTCTCCCTGCACCCGGATGTGCGGGGCGAGGTGAACGAGACCCTGGTCACCGCCGCCCGCCACGCCATGCTCTGTTCGCTGTTCTGCACCTCGTGCGCAGATGCCTGCATCGCCGAGGACATGGACATGTTGCAGTGCATCCGGACCTGTCTCGACTGCGCTGATATCTGCGCCGCCACGGCAAGGCTGGCAGTACGCCGAACCGCTCAGGACGTCGCCCTGCTGCGGGCCCAGCTGGAGCTCTGCATCAAGAGTTGCGAAGCGTGCGCCGCCGAATGCGACCGGCACGAACACGAGCACTGCAAGCTCTGCGCAACGATGTGCCGGGAGTGCGCGGAGGACTGTCGAAGCGCGTTGCCGACCGTGAATTAAGCGCTTTCAGGCATCGCTCCCCTGAGGCGAGTGAGCGACAACGAGCCGGCCACTCCAGCTCCACCGGTGGCGGCGGCCCCCGTCATATCGGGACAAGTTCGAGAAAACAGGCCGCGACGGGCTCTTCTGAGGCGGCGTCACCAGCCGGGAGAGTCAGGCGGCGCAAGCTGGCCCATTTGCGTTAGCGAATGACCCCGGGCGGCGGGACCGGGTCACATGCCTGTCATACGGTTCGCAGGCAGCGCAGGTCCGAGGACCGCCAAGCCGAAGGGGGATCACATGCTGAAGTCCGCATCGTTCAAGATGGCCATGCTGGGCGGCGGCGCGGCCGTGGCGCTTGCCGGGCCGGCGTTCGCCCAGGTCGCGGGGCCGGACCGCGGCGGGCTGCTGGACGAGGTCATCGTCACCGCCAGCAAGCGCGAGGAAAGCGTCCGCGAGGTGTCCGGCTCGGTGTCGGCGGTGTCCGGCGAGCAGCTCGAGGCGCTGGGCGCCCAGGGCCTTGCGGACTACGTCCAGCGCGTGCCGGGGGTGGTGTTCAACCAATTTCAGCCCGGCACCTCCCACGTGGTGATCCGCGGCGTCGCAACCAGCGCCGGCAACGTGCAGGGGCAGGGCACCACCGGCTACTACATCAACGAAGTCCCGCTCACGGAGCCCGGCTGGACCATCGTGATCCCGGACGTGGACGCCTTTGACGTCGACCGGGTGGAGGTGCTGCGGGGGCCGCAGGGCAGCTTGTTCGGCTCGGCCTCCATGGGCGGAGTGGTCAACTACATCGCCAACCAGGCGGATGCATCGGGCTTCGATGCGGCGGCCGAGGGCACCCTGAGCCAAACGCGCAACGCGGACCTGGGCGGCTCGGCCAAGGCGATGCTGAACGTGCCGATCATCGCCGACAAGCTGGCGGTGCGCGGGGTGTTCGCCCATCGGACCGAGCCCGGCTACCTCGACAACATCGGCGTCGGCCGCAATGGATCGAGCGACATCTCGGTCACCGGCGGGCGGGTCTCAGTGCTCTTCACCCCGGCTGAAGGCTCCCGGCTCTCCTGGCTGAGCCTCTACCAGAAGACCGAGGCCGACGACGCGCCGTACCGCAACCCGGAGCTCGGTCAGTTCAAGCGCAGCACCGCGCTGCTGGAGCCGAACGAGACCGACTTCCAGGTGCACAGCCTGCGGGTGGACCAGGACCTCGGCCCTGCCACCTTCACGGCCTTGGCCGCCTACCAGAAGAAGAGCCAGGACTTCCTGTTCGACTACACGCCCTGGCGCTCGGCCTACAACGCCGACCTCGGCCTCAACCTGACATCGCCGCTGTACATCGAGAGCGGCGGCGAGAGCGAAGGCAAGAGCCTGGAGATGCGCGTCGCGTCCAACGGCGAAGGGCCGTTCCGCTGGCTGTTCGGCGCCATGTACTTCGAGACCGACAAGTTCCTCTACGAGCAGCTCGGGGCGCAGGGCGCCGCGGCGCAGTTCGACGCCTCGCCGTTGTTCGGGCCGGGCTCTGGCGCGGTGATCGCGCCGGGCGGAGCGATCTTCAACGCCTTCTTCACCGACCTGAAGAGCAAGGAGACCGCGCTGTTCGGGGAGGCGACCTACGCCTTCGTTCCGCAATTGGAGCTCACTGTCGGCGGCCGGCTGTTCAAGACCAAGATCGACAGCGTCAGCCGCCAGCAGGGTTTCTCGACCTATCCGGGCGGGCCGACGGCGTCGCCCACGGAGGACGAGCAGGACGGCTTCTCGCCCAAGGTCTCGCTGACCTGGATTCCCAACGACGACCTGCGGGTCTACGGCCTCTATTCCGAAGGCTTCCGCTTCGGCACGCCCAACACGCAGGGGCTCAGCACCTATCCGGTGCCGGCGGGCTCGGGCAGCGACGAGCTGAAGAACTACGAGCTGGGCGTGCGCTCGGACTGGCTGGACGGGCGTCTGCGGGTGGACGCCACCGCCTTCTACATCGACTGGCAGGACATCCAGCTGCGCCTGCTGACGCCGGACAACTTCAACTACGCGGCCAACGGCGGGGCGGCCTCGATCAAGGGGCTGGAGCTGTCGACCTCCTGGCGGGTGACCGACCGCTTCGACTTGCAGTCGAACGTCACCTGGATGGAGGCGCGTCTGGACGAGCCGCTGTTCATCCTGTGGTACGGCACCGCGCCAAAGGGCGCGCAGCTGCCTGGCTCAGCCGACTGGTCGGTGAGCACCACGGCGGTCTACCGCTTCGACGCACCGTATGAGCCGACCCTGCTGCTGTCGCACCGCTACCTTTCGGAGGGGATCAGCGATCTCAACTCGGCGGTTCCCGGCGTGGCGGTTAACGAGCAGGGGGATTACAGCCTTCTCGATCTGCGGCTCAGCGCCCGGTTCGGCTCGACGACCCTGACCGTGTTCGGGGACAACCTGACAGACGATCGCGGAGTGACCCGCACCGTGCCGGAGGCCAACGGCCTGAGCCAGGGCCTCGTGCGGCCGCGCACCTTCGGGGTGACGGCGCACTGGGAACTGTGATCTGGCCTCTGCGCGGGACGGAGGTTGATGGGGGAGGGGCGGATGGACCGGCGTCGATTCCTGGCGGGCGCAAGCGCGCTCGCCGCCACGCCCGCGCTGGCCGGCGCAGAACCCGCTTGGGGGCCTGGGCCCGCGCCGCCGCGGCCGGAGCGCCGGCCGCTCCGCATCACCCAGCTGGGACGGGTGCGCGTGGATCCCTATGCCTGGCTCCGGGATCCCAACTGGGCTCAGGTGTCACGCAATCCGCAGCTGCTGCAGCCCGAAATCCGCGCGCACCTGGAGGCGGAGAACCGCTACGCGCAGGCGCTGATGGCGCCTGCCGAGGCGGCGGCTGAGGCCTACGCCAAGGCCATGGACGCGCTCACGGCGGACGCGGTCGCCGAGCCGCCGGCCGAGGACGGGCCTTGGGCCTACTACAGCTATGTCCGGCCCGGAGAGGACCACCGGGTGCACGCCCGGCGCCCGCGCGGCGGCGGAACCGAGGAGATCCTGCTGGACGAGGCGGCGCGCGCCCGTGGGCACGCCTACTACCGGGTGCTGGAGGCCCAGCACAGTCCGGACCACCGGCTGTTCGCCTGGGCCGAGGACCTGGAAGGCGGCGACCGGCACCTGATCTGCGTGCGCGAGCTGGACACGGGCAAGCTGCACGTCTCGAAGCGGGCGGACGGCTACGGCTGGCAGGGGCTGGTGATCTCGCCCTGTTCGCAGTGGGTGTTCTGGATCTGGCGCGACCCGCTGAGCCGGCCGGCGCGGGTCTACCGCCGTCCCGCGCGCGGCGGCGAGGACGTGCTGGTCTACGAGGAGAAGGATCCGGCGCTGTTCATGTCCCTGGGGCGGACCGCATCGGCGAGCCACGTGACCCTACGGGTGCAGGGGCCTGACCTGGACGAATGGCGCCTGATCCCGGCGGCCGACCCGACGGGCGCGCCCCTGCTGGTGGAGCCGCGCACGCCGGGCCTGCACTATCAGGTGGAGGAGTGGGGCGGCGAGCTGGTCATCCTGACCGACGCAGACGGGGCCCTCGACGGCAAGCTGATGCGCACCCCGCTCGACGCGCCCGGGCGCGGCAACTGGCGGGACTGGATGGGGCACGAGCCTGGCCGCCACCTGCTGGAGATGCGGCCCTTCCGCGACGCCTTCGTGCGCCTGCAGCGGCGGGATGGGCGGCTGGAGGTGGTGGTGACGCCGCGCAGCGGGCGCGAGCACACCCTGGCCTTCGACGAGGCCGCCTACGCCGTGCGGCTGGAGCCGCAGCAGGAGCACGCGGGCTCGGTCCTGCGGCTGGTCTACCAGTCGCCGCGCACGCCGCCGCAATGGCTGGCCTGCGACCTGGCCTCCGGCGCGCGCCGGGTGGTCAAGGCCGCCGGCGCAGGGCCGCGGTTCCGCCGCGAGGATTTCGAGGTGCGCCGCCTGTTCGCGCCGGCGCCGGACGGCCAGCAGGTGCCGGTGACGGTGCTCATGCGGGTTGGGACCGCTCTGGACGGCCGCGCGCCGCTGCTGCTCTACGGCTACGGAGCCTATGGCGTCTCCTCCGAGGCGGAGTTCTCGGTGCCCGCCCTGGCCCTGGTGCAGCAAGGCTGGATTTACGCCATCGCACATGTCCGAGGCGGGTCAGAGAAGGGGCGGGGCTGGTTCCTGGACGGACGACGGTTCCACAAGCGCAACAGCTTCACCGACTTCATCGCTTGCGGGGAGCATCTGGCCCGGCAGGGTTATACGGCGCCCCGTCGGATGGTGGGCTATGGCCTGTCGGCCGGCGGGCTGCTGATGGGCGGGGTGGCCAACCTGCGGCCGGACCTGTGGGCCGGTCTGATCGCCCAGGTGCCGTTCGTCGACATGCTGAACACCATGAGCGACGCAAACCATCCGCTGGTGCCGGCCTTCCGCCCCGACTGGGGCGATCCCCTGTCGGACCCGCAGGCCTATGACTACATCGCCTCGATCTCGCCCTACGAGAACGTGCGGCCCCAGGCCTATCCTCCGATCCTGGCCACCGCAGGCATCCGCGATGATCGGGTGAGTTACTGGGAACCGGCCAAGTGGGTGGCCGAGCTGCGGCACACCGGGACGGGGCGCGCCCCCGTGCTGTTCGAGACCAACATGGCCGCCGGCCACCAGGCGAGTTCGGGGCTGTCCGACCAGCACCGGCAGATGGGCCGGTTCTGGGCCTTCGCGGACCTGTGCGTTGGACGGAGCCTGGCGTGAAGCTTGATCAGGCTATCGAGATCGGCCGGCTGGACGCGCACGACCAGGCGGCTCTGGTGCGGCGGGGTGAGCTGAGCGGCGCCGAGCTGGTGGAGACGGCGATCCAGCGCATAGAGGCGCTGGACGGCGCCCTGGCCTCGGTCAGCTGGCGCGCGTTCGATCAGGCGCGGGCGCGGGCCGCGGCGCTGCCGAAGGACGCGCCCATGGCCGGCGTGCCGTGGCTGGTGAAGGACTCGCTCGACTACCCGGAGCAGCCCTCTCGGGCGGGGTCGCGCAGCCGGGACCTTAGGCCGGCGACCGGGGCTTACCCCTTCGCGCAAACCTGGGATGCGGCGGGCCTGGTGGCGGTGGGCAAGAGCGCCATGCCGGAGTTCGGCCTGCTGCCGACCACCGAGCCGTTGTCAGCCGCGGCCACGCGCAATCCGTGGTCTCTGGGCTATTCCCCGGGCGGCTCCAGTGGAGGCGCCGGCGCGGCCCTGGCGGCGGGCCTCGTCCCGCTGGCGCACGGCAGCGACGGCGCGGGCTCCATCCGCATTCCGGCCTCCTGCTGCGGCGTTGTGGGGCTGAAGCCCGGTCGCGGCGCCACGGTGCGGGCGCGGGCGCGCAGCTTGGTGGAAGACCTACTGGTGGGCGACAGTCTGATGTCACGCAGCGTGCGCGACGTGTCCTGGGCGTTCGCCGCGTCGCATGTGGACCCGGCGCACCTCGCGCCGCCGCCCGGCCGCCGGTTGCGCATCGCCCTCAGCGTGGAAGGCCTGCATCCGGGCCCCGTGCACCCGGAAGCGCGGGCCGCCGCCGAAGCCGCCGCCGAGCTCTGCGCGAGCCTCGGACACGAGGTGGAGGCGGCCGCGCCGGTGTTCGACCGGCCGGCGGCCCTGGAGGCCATGCACGTGCTTTGGGCGCTGGACGCGGCGGAAGCCGCGGCCGCCGTGCGCGCCAGCGGGCAGGATCCGTCCGCCGTGCTGGAGCCCTGGACCTGCGCGCTTGAGGCGCGGGCGGAGCATGTATCTCCACTGCAGCTGGAGGCGGCGCTTCGCGTCGCCGCTGAGCTGCCCCACCCCCTGGCCGCCTTCCATGCGCGCTATGACGTCATGCTGACGCCGACGCTGACGGCCCCGCCGCCGCGCCTGGGGGAGATCACCGGCGCGAAACCGGCGGACGAGTTGTTCGAGCGGATGTTCGGATGGCTTAGCTTCACCATCCTGCAGAACCTGGCTGGCACGCCGGCGATCTCGCTGCCGCTGGCCTGGAGCCCTCAGGGCCTGCCAGTGGGGGTGATGTTCGCGGCCGCACGGGGCGGGGAGCTTCTGCTGCTGGACCTGGCCCGCGAATTGGAAGCCGCCGCGCCCTGGGCCGGGCGCTGGCCGCAAGGAGCCTCCCATGCTGCCGCCGCCGGCTAAGTACGCGCCCCGCTCCGACGCCGACCTCCTGCGGCTGGTCACCGAGCATCCGCTGGCCTGGGTGGTGGCGACCGCGGACCTGTCCGCAACCGTCCTGCCGCTGCGGCCGGTGGTGTCGGCCGCAGGCGCCCTGGCGGGCTTCCTCGGACATTTCGCTCGCAGCAACCCGCAGCTTGAGGTGTTGCGCGCCGCACCGCGCGCCCGCCTGCTGTTCCTGGGCCCCCACGGCTATGTGTCGCCCAGCTGGCTGCAGGACCGCACTCAGGCGCCCTCCTGGAACTACGCCAGTGCCACCTTCGACGTGACCTTGAGCTTCATCGACTCCGACGCCGACCTGCAGGCGCTGATGGAGGATGTGGTGGGCGCAATGGAAGCCGGCCGGCCGGACGCCTGGTCGTTGGCGGAGATGGGCGAGCGCTATCGGCGGCTGTCGCGCGGCGTGGTCGGCTTCCGGGCGGACCTGGTCGCAGCGCGCGGGGTCTTCAAGTTGGGACAGGACGAGCGTGACGATGTGTTCGCCGAACTGCTCGCCGGCTTGCGCCGCGAGCGGCACGACCTGCTGGCTGCCTGGATGGAGGACTTCGCCGCCGACCGCCTCAGGCGCTGAAGTACTGGCTCGGCGGCACTCCGAAGGCGCGCTGGAACATGGCGGTGAAGGCGCTCGGGCTGTTGTAACCCACGTCGAACGCGACGCTGGTCACCGGCCGGCCCATGGCCAGCAGCGACAGCGCTTCTCCCAAACGGGCCTGCTGGCGCCAGACGCTGAACGACAGGCCGGTTTCCCGGCGAAAGGCGCGCGTGAGGGTGCGCCGGCCCATGCCGGCCACGGCCGCCCACCGGTCGAGGTCCTCTTCCTGGGAGGGGTCCTGCATCAGGGTGCGGCAGACCCGCACCAGCCGGGGGTCCTGGGGCATGGGCACGTGCAGGGCGGTGAGAGGGCAGGCGATCGAGCGGACGACCTCGTCCAGGATGAGCTGCATCAGACGCCCGTCGCGGCCGTCGAGCTCGTACTCGACCGGCAGTTCGGAGGCCTCCAGGATCAGTTCTCGCAGCAGGCTGGAGACCTTGAGCACCCGGCAGGTGGTGGGCAGCCGCGCATCGGCGCTCGGATCGACATAGAGGGTGCGGAGCGACACTGCGCCCCGGCAGTAGGCCTCGTGCCGCACGCCGGCCGGCATCCAGACCCCGCGCTGCGGCGGGATGGTGAAGCTGGCGCCGTCGGTGACCACCGACATAACCCCGGCGCTGGCGTAGACCAGCTGCGCCCGCTGGTGCGCGTGCGGCGGGTCATAGAAGGCGGGCGGGTATTCGTCGGAAAGCACCGCCAGCGGGCGGGCGACTTGCTGGTAGTCGGCGCTGCTCGTGCTGCGTTGCGCGTGGCCCATTCTAGATGATCCTCGATCCGTCAGCGCCAGCGTGCCACGAACCGTCGGCTAGTCTAGCGCCGAGTGCGGTGGGATCTCACGGAGCCCGAAGCTTAGGCGCCGCAGCCGCTTTCGCGGGCCGTGCCGCTGAAAAACCGGGATGCAGATGACGGCCGAGGACGCGCGCAGGGACGGGGCGGATCTGGATCCCGATATTCGCCGGTTCATGGACATAACCGCGGCTGCCTATGCCGAACACCCCGCGCTGGATGGTCTGCCTCTGCCTGAGGCCCGGCAGGTATTCGAGGCGGTGCGGACCCGCTGGCGCACAGGCGGGCCGGTGATGGCCGCCACCCTCGACGATAGGTGGCCGACCCGCCACGGCCAGGTGCGCGTGCGGGTCCATCGACCGACGGAAGCCGGTCCCGGTCCGGCGCCCGCGCTGGTCTACCTGCACGGCGGCGGCTGGACGATCTTCAGCATCGACACCCATGACCGCCTGATGCGCGAGTACGCCGCCCGCGCGGGGGTGGTGGTGGTCGGGGTGGACTACGCCCTTTCGCCGGAGGCGAGGTTCCCGGTGGCCCTCGAGCAGGTCCTCGACGTGGTCGACGCGTTGAGGCGCGACGGCGCGAGCGTCGGCGTCGATCCCGAACGGCTCGCCATCGGCGGGGACTCGGCTGGCGGCAATCTCTCGCTCGCCGCAGCGCTGGCTCTGCGCGACGGCGGAGCGGGCGAGGTCCTGTCAGGCCTGCTGCTCAACTATCCGGTGCTCGACCGGCATGTCGCCGCGGCGGACGGGGATCGATTTGGCGGGCCGGCCTACATGCTCAGCGTCGACGAGATGGAGACCTTCTGGGCCAACTACCTGTCCCGCCCGCAGGACGCCGACGATCCGCTGGCCAATCCGGCGCGGGCCGAGCTGGCGGGCCTGCCGCCCGTGTTCCTGACCATCGCCGAATGCGATGTGTTGGCGGGGCAGGGCCATGCCGCGGCCGCTCGGTTGGTGGCCGCCGGCGTTCCGGTGGAGGCCCGCGTTTATGCTGGGGCGAGCCACAGCTTCCTGGAAGCGGTCTCGATCGCTCCCCTGGCCGAACGGGCGCTGGCGGAGGGCGCCGCCTGGTTGCGGGCGCGGCTGGCGCCATGACCGCCCGGCTGCTGATCGGCGCGGGGGCGATGGGCGGCGCCATGCTGGACGGCTGGGCCGCCGAAGGCCGTAGCGACCTGCACCTGTGGGACCGGCGCGCGGCAGATCGCGCCGGCGTCGCCCGCCTGACCGCCATCGCCGACGCGGCCGCGCTCCCGCGGCCGCTGGCGGTGGTGCTCGCGGTCAAGCCGCAGGCCGCCCCGGAAGTGCTCGCCGCCCTTCGGTCGCAGCTCCGTCCCGGCGACCTCGTGGTGTCGGTCATGGCCGGCGTCGGGCTCGCCGCCCTGCGCCGAGGCCTCGGCGAAGGGCCGGACCTGGTGCGCGCCATGCCGAACCTCGCCGCCGCGCTGGGTCGGGCGGTGGTCGCCCTGAGCGCCAGCCCCGCGTTGCCGCTCGCCCGCCGGGCGGAAGCCATGGCGCTGCTCCGCGCGCTGGGCGCCCTGGTCTGGGTTGAGGAGTCCGAGATGGACGCCGCCACCGCCCTGTGCGGCAGCGGGCCGGCCTACTTTTTCCGCCTGGCGGAGCTGATGGCTCAGGCCGGCGAGGCGGCGGGCCTGCCTGCCACGGCGGCGCGCCAACTGGCGGCCGGGGCTCTGATCAGCGCGGGCGCCCTGGCTCAGACCGCGGATGTCGCGGATGCTCGCCGCGCCGTGACCAGTCCGGGCGGCGCCACGGCGGCGGCGCTGGCCCGCTTCGATCACGAGGGCCGCTTGGCGGCCCTCACGGCGGAGGCGGTTGCGGCCGCAGCCGAGCGCGCGGCGGAGCTCGCGCGGGAGCTGGAGACCCTGACCCCATGACCCTCACCCTGCGCATCCTCGCCGCCCTGGTGGCCGGTCTGCTCAGCGGCGCCGCGCTGGCGGCGGCGGATGTCGGCTGGCTGCCGGCCGCAGCGGGCTTCGCGCGTGCGGCCGGCGGGCTCTGGCTCGACGCCCTGCGCATGACCATCGTGCCGCTGGTGTTCGCTCTGCTGGTTTCGGGAGTGGCCTCGGCCGCGGGCGCGGCGCGGGCCGGGCGCATGGCGGCGCGGACCTTCGGCTTCTTCGCCGTCCTGCTGCTTGCGGCGAGCGCCTTCGCCGCGATCGTCGTGCCCATGGTGCTCTCGGTGGCGCCGATCCCCGTCCAGGCCGTAGCGCCGCTGAGGGAGGCTCTTGGCGCGCCGTCCGCCAACGTTCCTGGCCTGCCGCCCTTCGGCGAGTGGCTGCGCAGCTTCATACCCGTCAACCCGGTGGGCGCGGCGGCGGAAGGGGCCATGGTGCCACTGGTCATCTTTGGGCTGGTCTTCGGCTTGGCCGCCACCCGCATCGAGCCGGAGCTGCGCGATCGCATCGTCGGCCTGTTCGAGGCGGTGGTGCGCACCATGTTAGTGATCGTCGGCTGGGTGCTGTGGGCGGCGCCGGCCGGGGTTCTGGCTCTGTCCTTTGTCGTCGGCGCGAGCGCCGGCCTCGGCGCGGCCGGCGGGCTGCTGCACTATGTCCTGACGGTCTGCGGGGTCTGCTTGGCGGTGACGCTCGCTATGTATCCGTTCGCCCGAGTAGCGGGCGGCGTTCCGCTCATGCGCTTCGCCCGGGCGGTCGGCCCGGCGCAGCTGGTCGCCTTCAGCACCCAGTCGTCCATCGCTTCGCTCCCAGCCATGACTCTGGCCGTCCAGCAACTGGCGGTTCCAGTGGAGGCCGGCCGGCTGGTGCTGCCGCTGGCGGTGTCGCTGTTTCGGATCACCAGCGCAGTCGCCAACATGACGGTGGCGATCTATGCCGCCGCCCTGTTCGGCGCAGTTCCGGGGCCAGCGCAACTCGCCACCGGGGCGGTGGTGGCCGCGATCGTCAGCCTTGCGGCGGTGGGCCTGCCGAGCCAGGTCTCCTTTTTCACCGCCATCAGCCCGGTCTGCCTGGCCATGGGCGTACCGCTCCAGGCGCTGCCCTTGCTGCTGGCGGTGGAGAGCATCCCCGACATCTTTCGCACGGTCGGCAATGTGACGGCCGACGTGGCGGTGACCGCCGCGGTCGGACGCAAAGCCTCCGCGAGGGACGGCGAAGGCGGCGCCCGGACGGAAAGGCCGCTTTCGTGAACTTCTCCCGGATCGCGCGGGCGGCTTGAACACGGCCCGCTGGATTGGCCCACCTCCGATTGATGTTCTCTATGGAGGGTCATAGATCGATGTTCTTTGAAGCGGCGCCGCCCCGGTGCTAGTCTCCGAGACATAGGGAGGCGGGCTCGCCATCCCGGCGTCCGCCCGGTGAAGGAACACGCCGGTGAAACCGGTCCATATCGCGGAGGCCCTGCTGGTCTCCGAAGGCGCGTGCGTGCTGGTCGAGCTCTGCTGCTCTGGCCACAAGGGCGATGCGGCGCAGGTGCGCTGCGCGATGCTCAAGATGTTTCCAGGCGCCAGCCACGATGAGCTCGAGGCCGGTCTCCAGCTCGCCGTCAGCATCGCCCAGCTCGACCAAGCCGAAGCGGAGGCTGCCCGCCACTAGCGGCGCGACGGCCTGGAGCGATCGCGCCAGGCCTTCCGGAGCGACGAACGCCCCGCAGCCGGGAGGCTGCGAGGCGTCCGCCCGTCTCAGCGGTTACGCCGGCTCGGCGATGCCGATCGGCTCGACGCTGTCCGGGTTCTGCGGCACGTCAAAGCGGTCGGCGTTCATCACCTTGGTCCAGGCCTTGATGAAGTCGCGGACGAACTTCTCTTCGTTGCCGCGCTCGGCATAGACCTCCGCCGTGGCCCGCAGCTGGCTGTTGGAGCCGAAGATCAGGTCGGTGCGCGTCGCTCGCCACTTCTCGTGGTTGCCGCCGCGGTCGTAGCCGATGAACTCCTCGTCGGCGCTGGTGTCGATCACCTTCCAGAAGGTGTTGTTGTCCAGCAGGTTGACGAAGAAGTCGTTGGTCAGCTGGCCCTTGCGATCGGTGAAGACGCCCTCGGGCGCGTCCCTGTAGTTGGCGCCCAGGACCCGCAGGCCGCCCACGAGCACCGTCATCTCCGGGACCGACAGACCGAGCAGCGAGGCGCGGTCCAGCAGCAACTCCTCCGTGCGGACCGAGTGCTTGGTCTTCAGGTAATTGCGGAAGCCGTCGGCCACCGGCTCAAGCACGGCGAAGCTCTCGGCGTCGGTCCACTCCTGGGTAGCGTCGCCGCGACCGCCGACGAAAGGCACCTCGACGTTGAAGCCGGCGTCGCGCGCCGCCTTCTCGACGGCGGCCGTGCCGGCGAGCACGATGGCGTCCGCCATGGATAGCGAGCCGCGGAGCTCATCGATGCGGGCCAGGATGCGGTCCAGCTCCTCCGGCTCGTTCACCTTCCAGGTCTTCTGCGGCTCGAGCCGGATCCGGGCCCCATTGGCGCCGCCGCGATGGTCGGAGCGCCGGTAGGTCGATGCGGACGCCCAGGCGGTCTTCACCAGCTGGCCGACGCTGAAGCCTGCCGCGAGGATCTTCGACTTGAAGGCCGCGACATCGGCGTCGGTGGGCTTGGAGCCGGCGGGCACCGGGTCCTGCCAGATCAGGTCCTCGTCGGGAACCTCGGGGCCGAGGTAACGGACCTTGGGTCCCATGTCCCGGTGGGTGAGCTTGAACCAGGCCCGGGCGAAGGCGTCCTTGAAGGCCTCGTGGTCGTTGCGGAACTTCTCGGAAATCGCGCGGAATTCCGGATCCACCTTCAGCGCCATGTCGGCGGTGGTCATCATGGTGGGCACGCGCTGCGACGGGTCGTGGGCGGCCGGCGCCATATCTTCCGGCTTCTGGTTGATCGGCTGCCACTGCTTGGCGCCGGCCGGGCTGCGGACGAGCTCGTACTCGTAGTCGAGCAGCAGGCGGAAGTAGTTCTCCGACCATTCGGTCGGCGTGTTCACCCAGGCGCCTTCGATCCCGCTGGTGATGGTGTGGGCGCCGAACCCGCTCTCGTGCGCGCTGGCCCAGCCGAGCCCCTGCAGGGCGATGTCGGCGGCTTCAGGCGCAGCGTCGACCAGGCTGGGATCACCGGCGCCGTGCGCCTTGCCGAAGGTGTGGCCGCCGGCGGTGAGCGCGACCGTCTCCTCGGGGTTCATGGCCATGCGCTCGAAGGTGATCTTGATGTCCCGCGCCGACTGCATGGGGTCCGGCACGCCGCCCGGGCCCTCGGGATTGACGTAGATCAGCCCCATCTGGATGGCGGCGAGCGGGTGCTCGAGCTCCAGCTGCTCCTCGGGAAGGATGCGGGTCTTGTTGTCCGGGTGGCCGACGAACTGCTCCTCGGAGCCCCAATAGATGTCGCGCTCGGGCTCGAAGACGTCCTTGCGTCCCCCGCCGAAGCCGAAAACCGGGCCGCCCATGGACTCGATCGCGACGTTGCCGGCCAGGATGAAGAGGTCCGCCCAGCTGATGTTCTTCCCGTACTTGCGCTTGATCGGCCACAGCAGGCGCCGCGCTTTGTCGAGGTTGCCGTTGTCCGGCCAGCTGTTCAGAGGCGCAAACCGTTGTTGGCCGCTGTTGGCGCCGCCGCGGCCGTCTGCGGTGCGGTAGGTGCCGGCGGCATGCCAAGCCATGCGGATCATGAACGGGCCGTAGTGGCCGTAGTCCGCCGGCCACCATGGCTGGCTGTCGGTCATGAGCGCCTTCAGGTCGGCCTTCAGGGCCTGGTAGTCGAGGGCGTTGAAGGCTTCGGCGTAGTCGAAGTCATCGCCCATAGGGTCAGGGGAGAGGCCGCCCTGATTGAGGATGTCGAGGGGGAGCGACTCGGGCCACCAGTCCCGGTTGGTGCGCCCCAGAAGCGAACGCACGGTCGTGGGCTTGGCCGCGGGGCAGCCCTGCGGGTGTTCGACCTTCTGATCCATCTCTTCCTCCATCCATGTTCCCAGGCGAGCGCCGCCCCGCTTGGTTTGAAGCTGGAGGGTGCGCCCCGGCGATCATGGGGTAAAATCGATTTTTGAGATGCCTGCGATAGACGCCATCTATGGCCGGTCGGGGCGCGTGCGCCTTGTGTCACAACGCGAAGGACGCGGCCCATGACACTGGCGCTTCGCCCTCGTCGCCAACGGCGTGTCCTCCCGCCGTTCTGGGAGCGCGCGCAGTAAAACAGAGCAAAGCTTAGCTATAGGGTGGTGAACTAAGATTTCGGGCTGAGGTTCCGAGTGGTTTGACGCGCCGCCGAGCCTGTGCCGCCCGGTACGCGCCAAGTCTCGGAATTCATTAGGCGCACGCTGCGCCGCGGCAGGAGGCGATGCCCGATCCGCACATTCAATGGATACTTTTTGACATTTGTTTATACCGGACGATTGTGCCGCGTCCGTGTGGCCTTACTTGCTCGTCTGCTGTACCACGGCGGCAAGCGGCGGCGCGTTTGGCCCTCGCGCCATGACGCAGGAGCCTGATGACCCTAACGGCGGCCATGCCCAAGCTCGTCAGCCTCGCTGTGCTGATGCTTCTTTGCGGAGCGACCGGCGCCGCCGCGCAGCAGCCGCCGACAGACGACCTCGACGATCCAGCATTCGACGCCGCCTTGCCGCCTTTGGAGGAAACCGCGCCGCCGCCTAGCGCGCCTCAGGTCGAACCTGCCGAGCCGGCGCTGGATCCGGAGCTCGACGCTCCTCTACCGCCTTTGGGGACCTTCGAGACCACGCCGCCGGCGACGCTCGCCGACGTGGTGGACGCGCAGGCGCCTGCGCAGGTCCGCTACACCGTCTCCGCCACGGGTCTCGAGAGCGTCGGGCTGCAGGATGAATTCCGCGATCTGTCGGCGCTGATCGACGGCGAGCGCCGCCCTGCGCCCGCCGCACAGGTCCGCCTGCGGGCCGAGGCCGACCTTGAGCTGATGGAACGGCTGCTACGCTCGCAAGGCTACTACGATGGCCGCGCCACTCTGGTCTTCGATCCCGCCTCCGGAGCCACCGACCGACTGGCGGTGAGCCTCACGGCGACGCCGGGGCCACGCTATCTGCTCGGCCAGATCGCTGTCACCGGCGCGGAGCCGGAGCCGACAGCGCTGGCGCTCGAGGCGCTGGACCTGGAGAGCGGCGCGCCCATCGTCGCGGCCGTGATCCAGACGGCCGAAGCTCGCGTCACCCTGCGCCTGCCTCAGGAAGGCTACCCCTTCGCCGAGCTGGGCTCGCGCGACATCGTTCTGGACGAGAGCGACCACCGCGGAGACTACAACCTGCCGCTGACCGCCGGTCCGAAGGCTACGTTCCGCAATATCGCGGTGCGGGGCCGACCGGTGTTCGACGCCCGCCACGTGGGGGTGCTGGCGCGTTTCAACCCGGGCGAGCTCTACGACAGCCGCAAAGTCGACGACCTGCGCCAGGCGCTCGTCGCGACGGGACTGCTGTCCACCGCGGCTATCGAGCCGGTCCGCACAGGCGTGGTGGGACCAGGCGGCACGGAAGCGGTGGACGTCGCGGTGCGCCAGTCCCCCGCGCCGCCCCGCAGCCTGGCCGCGACCGCCGGTTATGGCACCGGTGAAGGTTTCCGCCTTTCGGGCTCCTGGCGCCATCGCAACCTGTTCCCGCCGGAAGGCGCGCTGGCGCTGGACGCAGTGGCAGGGACCGAGGAGCAGCGCCTCGGCGTCACATTCCGCAGGTCCAACGCCGGCCTGCGCGACAGAACCTTCCAGGCCATCGCCGAGATCTCTCGCGAGCGGCGCGAAGCCTATGAAGCGCAGTCCTTCAACCTTGGCGCCAGGGTGTCGCGCGACAGCACGCCGATTTGGCAGAAGCGGTGGACCTGGGGCTACGGCGCCGAGCTCATCGCCACCAACGAAGAGCGCTACGACTTCACCCTGGGCGACCGAACCCGCGACACCTTCTTCATTGCGGCGACGCCGGCGCACTTGGGCTTCGACGCCTCCGACGATCTGCTGAACCCGACGCGCGGCGTGCGCGTGACCGGACGCGTCAGTCCGGAGCTGTCGATCCAGGACGGCAACGCGCCGTACGTGCGCAGCTTGGTGGAAACCACCGGCTACTTCCCGGTGGGCTCCAGCACCGTACTGGCTGGCCGTTTGCGCCTGGGATCCATCGCCGGGGTGGAACGCGACCGCATCGCGCCGTCCCGCCGGCTTTACTCCGGCGGCGGCGGTTCCGTGCGCGGCTTCGGCTATCAGGACCTGGGACCCCGGGACCCGCAAAACGATCCGCTGGGCGGCCGCTCGCAAGTCGAAATGGCGCTCGAGGCGCGCTACCGGTTCGGCAACTTCGGGATCGTCCCGTTCGTCGACGCGGGGCAGGTCTACGAAGACTCTGTGCCGAACTTCAGCGACCTGCGTGTCGGGGTGGGCGTCGGCGCCCGCTACTACACGAACTTCGGTCCGATCCGCTTCGATGTCGCTACGCCTCTGGATCGCCGCCGCGGCGAGCCCAAGGTCGCCATCTACGTCTCCATCGGCCAGGCCTTCTGATGTCCGAAGACCTGCCCGTCGAGCCCCCTGCAGAAGCCCGTGAGACGGAGACGTCGCCGGCTCGCTCGCGACGAGCCCGGATCCGCCGCGTAGCAGCGTGGGGCGGAGCGGTGCTGGCCGGCTTGATCCTGGTGCTCACCGCCGCTCTGGTGTTCGTCAACACCGGGCCTGGCCGGAACTTCCTTGTGGACCGGGTGGCCGGCCTGCATCTCAAGAACGGCCTGAACATCAGGATCGGCCGGATCGACGGGTCGCTGTACGGCCGCATGGTCATCCATGACCTCGAGTTGCGTGACCCGAAGGGACCGTTTCTGACGGCGCCCACAGTGGTCGTAGATTGGCGGCCCCGCGCCTACCTGCGGCGCCATCTGGTGGTGCGCGAACTGACGGCGCCCAGCATCCGCCTGCTGCGAAAGCCAGCGCTGAAGAAGACGCCCGATCCGGACAAGAAACTGCTGCCCAACATCAATCTCGAGGTGGGGCGTCTGCAGGTCGACGCCTTGCTGATCGAGCCGGCCGTTACCGGTCAGCGACACCTGGTCAGCCTGCGCGGCTCGGGGACGTTGTCCGATGGACGTCTGCAGGTCACCGCCGATGCGGCGGCTGGCCAACAGCCCGGGATGGCCGGAGGGGACCGGCTGACAATTCGCCTCGACGCACGTCCAGACGCCAACCGCCTGCTGGTTGACGCCGGCCTGACCGCCCCGGCGGGCGGCCTTGTCGACAGCTACGCCAAGCTCGGCCGGCCGCTGGAGATGCGCATCAATGGGCGCGGCGACTGGAAGCGGTGGGATGGATCGCTCGTCGGGCGGCTCGGCGGTGCGCCTTTGGCGGACCTGCGGCTCGCTGCACGCGACGGCCGTTTCCAGCTGACGGGTCCGTTGCGGCCCGACCTGCTCATCAAGGGCGAGGGGGCGCGCGTCCTGCAGCCCGCAGTGGGTGTGGACGTCGCGGCCACGGTCGGAAAGAAGCGGCAGGTTCAGACCCGTTTCACGCTGCGCTCCGACGCGCTGGAGGTGAGCGGTGAGGGTGGCCTGGATCTGGCCGGCAGCCGTTACAAGAACCTGCGGCTTACGGGGCGGCTGCTGAAGCCGGGCGCGGTGGCGCCAAACCTCGGCGGCCGAGACGTGCAGGCGGCGTTGGTGCTGGAAGGCCGCTTCGGCCAGCCGCGGCTCGACTACGACCTGTCCGCTGCCGCGGTGAGCTTTGGCGAGACCACGGTGCAAGACATTCGGGCGGCCGGGCGCACAGTGGTGAACCCCACCCGCACGGTGATCCCGATCCACGCCACGGCCCGTCGCGTGACCGGCCTTAATGCTGCAGTGGGCGGGCTGCTGACCAACGTACGCATCGACGGCGACCTGGCCATCGCCGACCGGCGGATCCTGTCCGACAATCTGCGCCTGAGATCCGACAAGATCGACTCCACCGTGATCCTGGTCGCGGACCTGGCGGCAGGACGCTACACGGCGGCGCTCAAGGGGCGGGTGAACGACTATGAGGTGGCCAGCTTCGGCCGCCTGGACGTCGTCACCGACGCGCGTCTGGTGCGCGGGGCCGAAGGCGGCTTCGGCATGACGGGCCGCGTGGAGGTGCGCACCCGCCGGCTCTACAACAAGGCCGTCCAGGACTTCCTCGGCGGCAATGCCACCGTCACCGCCAATCTCGCACTCAACGAAGCGGGGGTGGTCTCGGTAAGCGCCTTGCGGCTGACCGCGCCGCAGTTCCGCATCACCGACGGCGGCGGCAGCCTTTCGCCTGGCGGGCGGATCGCCTTCCGCGCTGCGGCAACCTCCCAGAAGTACGGCCCCCTCACGCTCGCGGCGTCCGGCACAACAGCCCGTCCTGTGATCCGCCTGGTCGCCGCACGCCCGAACGTCGGGGTGCAACTGCGTGACGTCCAGGTGGACGTGGTCGGCGTCGGCGGCGCCTACAGGATCAACGCGCGCGGCGGCTCTCCCTACGGCGGCTTCGCCGGGGAGCTGACGGTCACACCCGGCCGGCCGCTGGCGATCGACATCGCCTCCTTCCGGTTGGCCGAAATCGGGGTGCGCGGTCGCCTTGTGCAATCGGCGGCGGGCCCGTTCACCGGCGTGCTGGACGTGTCCGGTTCGGGGCTGAGCGGCGCTGTGCGTCTAAGCGCGGCCGGAACCGTGCAGCGGGCCGATGCAGAGATCCGGGCCCAGAACGCGCGCTTGCCGCTGGAGCCCGCCACCACCGTCGGCAGCGGCCTCCTGCGGGCCACCGCCATCCTTTATCCGAACGCCCCTTCGGTTACGGCCGACGTGCGGCTGGCCAGGCTTCAGCAGGGCGTGCTGGAGATCGCCAATGCGCAGGGGCGTGTCCGCTACCAGAACGGCCGGGGCGAGGTGGGCCTCACGGCGCAGGGCGAGCGGGGCGCGCCCTTCAACATCGCAGCCCAGGCGTCGCTGACGCCGGACCTGATCCGCGCGAACTTGCGTGGAGCCGTGGGCTCGGTGCCGGTGCGGCTGGCGGCGCCGGCTCAGGTTCGCAAGACCCGCGACGGCTGGAGCCTCGCGCCGGTGACCGTGGTGCTCCCGCAGGGGCAGGTGCTGGTCTCCGGCGAGACCGGTTCGACCACCCGGCTGAACGCACGGCTGAGGAACCTCGACCTCAGCCTCGTGCAGGCCTTTGCCCCTGAGCTCGGCCTGACCGGGTCGGCGAGCGGCGTGGTCGACTTCAGCCTTCCTCGCGGCGCAGCCATGCCGACGGCGAACGCCCAGCTGCAGATCGCCCGCTTCTCGCGGGTGGGTCTGGCCACGGAGTCGCCGCCGGTGGACATCGCACTTCGCGCCGGCTTGTCGGCGAGCGGCGGCGACGTGCGCGCGGTGGTGCGCCGGGGCGGCGTCATCGGGCGCCTGCAGGCCCGCATGGCGCCTCTGCCGGGCGGCGGGGCCTGGACGGACAGGTTGATGCAGGCCCCGCTAAGCGGCGGCGTCCGCTACAGCGGCCCCGCGGACGTCCTTTGGGCCATGACGGGCATCTCCGGGCAGGAGATCTCCGGCCCGCTGGCCGTGGCGGCCGACTTCGGCGGGCGGCTTCGGGAGCCCTCGCTCAACGGGGTGATCCGCGCGGACGCCCTGCGCTACGAAAACCCGACCTATGGCACCGTGGTCCGCAACATCGCCGTCCGCGGGCGCTTCACCCAGACGCGCCTGGAGATCACCAGCCTGACTGGGCGCGCGGGCGATGGCTCGCTCAGTGCATCCGGGACGGTCGGCCTGGACGCCGCCAGCGGCTTCCCGATGGATCTGCGCGCGACGCTCAACCGCGCCGAGCTGGCGGGTAGCGATCAGGTGGCCGCCACCGTCTCTGGAACGCTGACGGTCACCAACAGCCGCGAGCGTGGCGCGGTAATCGCCGGCGACCTCGTCATCCCCGAGGCCCGCTACCAGATCGTGCGGCAAGGCGGCGCCGAGGTTCCCGAACTCACCGGCGTGCGCCGTCGCAACCAGCCGCCGCCGTCCGCCGCAAAGGCGCCGGCCTCTGGCGGGCTGCCCAGCAACTGGCGCCTCAACATCCGGGTGCGCGCGCCCAACCGTCTGTTCGTCAACGGCATGGGTCTGGACTCCGAGTGGCGCTCCGACCTGCGGGTGCGCGGCACGGCCAACGCGCCCGTGGTGCTGGGGGAACTGGAGGTGGTGCGAGGGACCTACACCTTCGCTGGCCGACGCCTGGAGATCACCGATGCGGACGTGCAGTTCGACGGCGCGACCCTCACCAACCCGGCGCTGAACATCACCGCCTCGACCACCGTTCAGGGCGTCACGGCGGCTGTGAACGTCACCGGGCGCGCGCAGGACCCTCAGATCAGCTTCTCCTCCACGCCCGCCCTGCCGCAGGACGAGATCCTGGCGCGGCTGCTGTTCGGCAATACGGTGGGCCAGCTGTCTCCGGTGCAGGCGATCCAGCTGGGCGCGGCGCTGAACTCGTTCCGAACGGGCGGGGGCGGGGCGAACCCGCTGGGCAAGCTGCGGTCCGCGACGGGCCTGAGCCGCCTGCGGGTGGTCTCCGCCGACCAGGCGGCGGGCGGCGGCGCGGCCCTGGCGGCCGGTCAGTACATCACCAGCAACATCTATCTGGAGGTGGTGACGGACGCCCGCGGCTTCACCGCCACCCAGCTGGAGATCGCCCTGTCGCGGACCCTCAGCATTCTGTCGCAGACGGGCTCGTTCGGCGGCTCCAACATCAGCCTGCGCTACTCGCGCGACTACTGACAGTTCGGCCTAGGCATACGGGCAAAAGAAAAGGGCCGGTTCCTTGCGGAACCGGCCCCAATCCTTAGCGGCGCTTCAGCTTAGAAGTTGAAGCGGGCGCCGAGCCGGAACGTCCGGCCGATCAGGCCGGCGTAGTGGAAGGTGGTCAGGAAGTTCGGCGCGCTGGAGTAGGCGGCCGGAGCCACCGGAGCCGGCGCGTTGAACATGTTGCCGACGTTGGCATAGACCTCGAGGCCTTCAGCCAGCTGAGCCGACGCGGTCAGGTCGGTCGTGACGAAGGCGTCGATGTAGCAGAAGCGTTCGCCGATCGTCGGGTTGCCCGGAGCGTAGATGTTGTTCTGAGCGCAGTCGGTGCCGTTACGCTGGTCGGCCGCGACCGACTTGATCTTGTCCACGAAGTAGGTGGTCGTGGAGATCTGGTAACGGTCCCACTCCAGCGTGTTCTGCCAGTTGCCGCGCAGGTCCGGCGTACCGTTGCCCGAGGACAGCTGGTACGGGCCGAGGGTGCCGGCGTACTTCTGGACCTGACCGTCGTCGGTGATCAGGTTCGCCTTGAGGGTCTTGGTGAACTCCAGGCGGCTGGTGAAGGTCCCGTCGATCCACGGCACCGGAGCGGTGACGGTGGCCGAGAAGTCGAAGCCTTCGGTCTCGTAGGAGCTGGCGTTCACGAACGGCGCGTTGATGATCAGCACGCGCGGCAGCGCGTCCGGATACAGCGGGTCGATCGCGTCGATCAGGTTACAGGAGTAGCCCGGACCCACGGCCGCGACGCGGGCGCAGGCGTCGGTGACGTTGGCGCCTTGGAAGTAGGCGGCGCGGGCGTCGGCGATCTTCGGACCGGCGACGATCAGGCCATCCTTCTTCACGTTGAAGTAGTCGACCGTGAAGCTCAGCCAGTTGAACGGCTGGGCGATCATGCCCGCCGTATAGCTCTTGGAGATTTCCGGCTCGAGTTCCGGGTTGCCGACGTAGCCGCCGCCCAGCGAGTAGGCGAGGCCGTAGCCGTTGCTGCTGCCGCCGTGCGCCGCCACGAACGACGCCGGGGGCGTGTAGGTGGAGAAGCCGGCGTACTGGCTGAGCGGGCCCGATTCCGCGAAGGTCGGGGCGCGGAAGCCTTCCGAAGCGGTGGCGCGGAACGCCAGCTCGCGGAACGGGGTCCACTTCACGCCGACCTTCGGAGAGAAGTGGCTGAAGCCTTCCGAGTAGTGGTCGTAGCGGCCCGACAGGTTGACTTCGAGCTGTTCCAGAACCGGAGCCAGCAGTTCGAAGTAGCCGGCCGACACCGTGTGCTGACCGAACGCCGAGGACGTCGTCAGGGTGTAGGTGTCCAGGCGCTGGTTCTGGTTGCGGTTGACCAGCTTCTCGCGGCGGATCTGGGCGCCGAGAGCCAGCTGCATGTCGCCGCCCGGCAGGGTCCACAGGGTCTTGGTGACCGAGGCGTCCAGCGAGAACAGCTGCGAGTAGGACGGCGTCACAACGCGCGGAGAGACGAAGTTCCGCACGGCGGAGCTGTTCGCTTCCGGGTTCACGAAGTTGTACGCGCCCGTGTTGATCGCGTTCAGCAGGTTCGCGATGTTCAGGAAGCCGTACTGCTCGATCTCCAGGTTGTCGCGCGCGGCGACCGCCTCGATGCGCCAGTTCCAGTCGCCGTCGACGCTGCCGAACAGACCGGCGGTGCCGCGGATGACGTCGTTGCTGCGGTCCGAACCGGCCGGGATGTCGCCGAACAGGTAGTAGATCCGGGCCGCGCCGTTGGCCGGGTCATTGGCGTAGGCGGCGGCGTACGGGTTGTTCGGGTTCAGGCGACGGTCGCTGGCCGTGGCGCAGTTCACGCCCGTCGAGCAGATGTAGACCGGCAGCACGATGCCCGGGTTGTTCGAGGCTTGCGAGGGCGAGCCGCCGAACGGCTGGGTCGCACGCAGGGCGCGCGGCGCGTTCTTGATGCTCACCAGGTCGTGGCTGAACATCCCGGTGATGTAGCCTTCGACGTAGTCGTTGAACTTGATGCTCAGGCGACCGCTGAAGGAGTAGCGCTCCTGCAGGGGTTGGATCTGGTTGTAGAGGTCTTCCAGATTGTACTGGCAGCCGGTGCCGCGCGAACCGCCCGTGGTGACGGTGTAGCTGCCATAGCGGCAGTTCGGGTTCAGCAGGTTGAACACCGCCGGGGTCGTGGCGGTGTTGATGCCGCCGGCCAGGGGGTTGTTCAGGTCGGTCTGCGAGACGCGCGTCACGATGGCCGACGGCGTGGCCGTGGTGAGCGTGTTGTCGGCCGAGTTGTTGTCCAGGCCGCCGATGATGCGCAGGTCGCGGTTGTTGTACGGGAAGCCGCGGCTGTTGTTCGTGACGCGGCCGTCGCGCTGGTACTCGGCGTTGACGTAGAAGTTCCAGCCGGTCTGCTCGTAGTCGCCCCAGCCGAAGGTCAGGTCCGCACGGCCGTGCTCGGCGTCGTTCTGCTCGGACAGGCCGCCCTGCAGGCTGCCGGCCAGGCCTTGGAACTGGCGCTTGGTGATCAGGTTGACCACGCCGCCGATCGCGTCGGCGCCGTAGGTGGACGAGGCGCCGTCCTTCAGGACTTCAACGCGCTCGATGATGCTGAACGGAATGGAGTTCAGGTCGACGTAGGAGTTGTGGCCGTCGTCGCTGATCGGGAAGTTGGCCGAGCGCAGGCCGTCGACCAGAACCAGGGTGGAGGACACGCCCAGGCCGCGCAGCGAGACGGCCGAGCCGCCGGCGCTGAAGCCGCTCTGGAAGCCGGTGCCGATGGAGCCGGCGCTGTCGGCGGAAACCGAGCGGATGGCGTCCGTGGCGGTCACGATGCCGGCCCGCTCCAGGGTCTCGGCGGTCATCACGGTGACCGGAGAAGGCGTTTCGGTGTCGGTCCGCCGGAACAGCGAACCGGTGACCACGACTTCTTCGACCTGGCTGGCGTCGTCAGCAGGCGCCGTCTGGGCCGCGGCCGTGTCCGCTGCAAAGAGAGCTGCGGCCATGCCGCAGATCATGGTGGAAGCGAGCAGGCGCTCCCGCTTGGTTTGCATCTTCAAAGTTCAGTTCCCCCGGCCGCCTTCGTCACCTGTGACGACGCGCGGCTCGATTAACGTCCTCCCGAGACTCCCGAAGAGTCCGGTTACGGCGGAGCTACGGACCGAACGGGGGCAGGGTCAATCTCGTTGTCGCCGGCGAAATATTACGGTTATGTCATGTCGTATTTCCGCCACATGCGGCAGCCGGTCGCAGAGAACCGGCCAAACCCGGGCAGGATTTGCCTCCAGTGAAGCTTGTCGCCTTCGGAGCGCGACGCGTTTGTTCCCCCAATGATGAGCGTGCAAACCTAAGTTGAAGGCCCGGCCGAGCACGCGCTGAGCCCGCCTGCGACACTTTGCATGGGGCATCTGGCCGGCTGCAAAGCCGCGGAATTAGGCAGTTGGCGCCTGATGTTTGTGCGCAGCCTGGCCGGCGAGCAGCTCGGCAAGGGTCACGGGGCGATAATCCCGCACATCGACGCCCACGTCGAACTGCCGGGGCAGGGGCTTCATGCGCCCGTGGCTGTGGCCATGGAGGTTCAGGGCGCCCTTGTGCTGGCGGTTCCAGCTCCGGAACGGGTAGTGGCACAGCACGAGCGACCGGCCGTCCCGCTCGATCTCCGCATAGGGCGCGACGCTCTCCCAGCCCCCTACAGCGTCGGGGTCGGGATCGTTGTTGCCCACCACCAGGTGTTTGCGGCCGTTCAACTGCGGCAGGACGGCGACGGCGATCTTTGTCGTGCGCGCGAAGTCGCCCAGGTGCCAGACCTCGTCTTGGGGACCCACAGCCGTGTTCCAGCGGGCGATCAGTTCCGCGTCCATCTGCGCCACCGTCTCGAACGGCCGCGGATAGAGGTTCAGCGTGCGGTGGTCGCCGAAGTGGGTGTCGCTGGTGAAGAAGGTGGCCACGGCTGCGCAACGGCTCGAAGAGTGGACGGTTCGCCCGCGGCCCCTAAACTGGCGGGCTCACTTGAGGCCTGAAGATCATGACCGGCGTCACCGTCGTCGACCACCCGCTCGTGCGCCACAAGCTCACCTTGATGCGGGACCGGGAGACCTCCACCCATCTCTTCCGACAGCTTCTGCGCGAGATCAGCAGCCTGCTCTGCTACGAGGTCACGCGCGACCTGCCGCTGGAAGCGATCGAGATCGAAACGCCGATCCAGCCGATGAAGGCCGAGCGTATCGCCGGCAAGAAGCTGGTGTTCGCGCCCATCCTGCGCTCGGGCATGGGCATGCTGGACGGGATGCTGGAGCTGGCGCCGGCCGCGCGGGTCGCGCACGTCGGCCTTTATCGGGATCCGGAGACGCTGGACGCCGTCGAGTACTACTTCAAGGCGCCGGGCGACTTGTCAGACCGCACGGTCATCGTCATCGATCCGATGCTGGCGACCGGCCACACCGCGGTGGCGGCGGTGACCCGGCTGAAGGCCGCCGGCGCCAAGGACATCCGCCTGGTGTGCCTCCTGGCGGCGCCGGAAGGGGTGGAGGCGATGCAAGCCGCCCATCCTGACACGCCCATCTGGACGGCAGCCGTGGACGAGCGCCTCAACGAGCACGGCTACATCATTCCTGGCCTGGGGGATGCCGGAGACCGGATGTACGGCACCCGCTAGCGCTCGCGGCTGCGACCGCATGCGCCGGCAGATTACCGAGATTTATCTTTGCAGTAGTCCTGTCGCGGGACAGAAGGACCCGTCCTTTCTGGAGTTTCGGACGTGTTCGCTTCCATCGCCGCCGCAGCCCTCCTGGCGGCTCCCGCCGAACTGCCTCGCCTGCCGCCGATCGTGCGTCCGCCGCAGATCACCTATGTGGATCGCTCTGGCGCAGTGCTGGGCGTACGCGGTGGACGCTATGCGCCTCCGGTGGACCTGGCCAAGTTGCCGCCGCACGTGCCGGCCGCCTTCGTGGCCATCGAGGATCGGCGCTTCTACGACCACACCGGCTTCGATCCGACCGGCATTGCGCGCGCGATCGTCACCGACATCCGCGAAGGACGGCTGGCGCAGGGCGCCTCGACCATCACCCAGCAGCTGGCGCGCAACCTCTTCCTGAGCTCCGACCGCACGGCCGAGCGCAAAGCCAAAGAGCTGCTTTACGCGGTCCAGCTCGAGCGCGCCTACACCAAGAAGCAGATCCTCGGGATGTACCTCAGCCGGGTCTACTTCGGGTCCGGAGCCTACGGCCTGGAAGCGGCCTCGCGGCGGTACTTCAACAAGGCGCCCGCCAAGCTGACGGTGCGCGAAGCGGCCATGCTCGCCGCGATCATGAAGTCGCCCACCGGCTACAATCCCGTGACGGAGCCGGAGGCCAACGCCCAGCGCGCCCGCCTCGTGCTCGACGCCATGGTCGAGACTGGCGCGATCACCTCCGCCGACCGGAGCAAGGCGCTCGCCCAGACGCCGCGAGTCTGGAAGACCTCGCCCACCGCCCCGGCGCAGTACTTCATCGACTGGCTCGACGCCGAGACCCGCAGACTGGCCGGCAAGCAGATCCAGGATCTCATCGTCGACACCACGCTCGACATCACCACCGAGCGAGCGGCCTCTGAAGCCGTGCGCGCGGCGGCCGCAAAGGCGCCAGGCGCTCAAGGCGCGGTGGTCAGCGTGGACGGCGCGGGCCGCGTGCGCGTGCTGGTCGGCGGCCTCGATTATGCGGCCAGCGGCTTCAACCGCGCCGTCGCCGCCAAGCGGCAGGCGGGCTCGGCCTGGAAGCCCTTTGTCTACCTGACGGCGCTGGAGGCCGGCCGCACGCCGGATATGCCGGTTGTGGACGAGCCGGTGACCATCGGGACCTGGTCGCCCCGCAACTACGAAGGCGGGTTCCTGGGGGCGGTGACCCTCGAGCAGGCGCTTGCCCAGTCCGTGAACACCGTCGCCGCCAAGCTGGCTGATGAAGTGGGACGGCCCAACGTCGCCGCGACGGCCCGCCGGGTCGGCATCGTGTCCGCCGTCAACACGGACCCTGCCATGGCGCTGGGCACCACTCAGGTGAGCCCGCTCGAGATGGCCCAGGCCTATGCGGTGTTTTCCAACGGGGGCAACCGGGTGCAGGCCTATGGGGTCGAGCGGATCCGGACCGCGGGCGGCAAGGTCATCTACCAGCGCAAGCCGCCCACCTGGAGCCAGGTGGTCCGCAATCCCGCCCTCGGAGACCTGAATCGGATGCTCCGGGCAGTGGTGAGCCGAGGCACGGGCGTGCGCGCCGCGCTGCCGGGCTACGACGTCGCCGGCAAAACGGGCACCACCTCGGACTACAAGGACGCCTGGTTCGCCGGCTACACCGGGGGTCTCGCCACGGTGGTCTGGATGGGACGGGACGACAACGCGTCCATGCCGCGGGTCACGGGCGGGGGGCTGCCGGCCGAGGCCTGGCGCGCCACCATGGCCAGCGCGGTCAAGCGGCTGCCGGTCATGGCGATCCCGGCCGGGCCGCCGCCGCCCGCGCCCGTGCAGGCCATTCCCGTCGGCGCGCCTCAGCCCGAACTCTCCGAGCCGGAAGACGAGCCCGAAGCCCAGCTGAACTGATCCTTGGAGGGCTTGGCGCGGGCAGGGCGGGTGAGGCAGAACCTCACCGCTTACCCAGGGAGACTGCGCATGCCGTTCACCACCGAGATCCAGCCCGGCGTCCACCAGGAGACGCCCAAGGCGACACGCGGCTTTGTGCTCAACCACTCCATGCTGCGTGTGAAAGACCCGCAGGTGGCCCTCGACTTCTACACCGGCGTCATGGGCATGCGCCTCCTGCGCAAGCTGGACTTCCCGGAGATGCGCTTCTCCCTCTACTTCCTGGCCAAGCTCGAGGGCGAGACCGCGCCTGAGGACGTCGGCGAGCGCACCGCCTGGACCTTCTCGCAGCGCTCGATCCTGGAGCTGACCCACAACTGGGGGACGGAGAGCGATCCGGACTTCCGCTATCACGACGGCAACGCCCAGCCGCAAGGCTTCGGCCACATCTGCTTCGCCGTGCCGGACCTGGACGCCGCCGTCGCCTGGTTCGACGAGAAGGGCGTCACCTTCGTGAAGCGGCCCGACCAGGGCAAGATGAAGGACGTGGCCTTCATCAAGGACCCCGACGGCTACTGGATCGAGATCGTTCAGCCCGACAAGCTGACGGCCCTGGGGCTCTAGGCCATGCGCCTTGGCGCGATGATCCTGACGGGCGGCGCTTCCAGCCGCATGGGTGCGGACAAGGCCGCTCTGATCTGGGACGGCCTCCGCGCCGTCGATCGCGTGGCGGAACTGGCCAGGGCCGCGGGCGCCGATAGCGTGATGACTGTCGGCGCTGTCGACTACGGCCTCCCGTTTGTCGCGGACGAACCGGCCTTCGGCGGTCCGGTTGGAGGCGTGCTCGCCGGCTGCCAAGCGTTGGCGGCTCAGGCCTGCCGACGCATCCTCGTGCTGGCGGTGGATGCTCCCACCATCCAGCCCCGCGATCTGACCCCGCTGCTCGCCGTCGAGGCGCCGGGCGCCGCCTATGAGGGGCTGCATTTCCCCCTCGTGCTGGATCTGACGGCCTTGCCGCGGGATGCCGCCGCCGATTGGCCTATGGCTCGGCTGGCCGAGCGGGCGGGCGTCCGGCGCTTGCCGTGCGACGACGCCGACCGCCTCCGTCTGCGGGGCGCCAACACGCCTGAAGAGCGCGAGGTCCTTCTCCGGGGCGCCTGAAGAAGCGGCGCCGGCGCCTCAGAAACAGGCGTGTTTCCCATGAGGCATGGCGAAGGCGCATCGGCCCTCTGCCGTTCGGGTGCGGCGCCGGCTTAGTCGCCAGGCATGCGCGTCCTTGTCGTCGATCCCGATCCGGCCCGCGCCGCCCTGGTGGCGGAAGGTCTGTCCGGCGTCGATCCTTTGGAGGTCCGGCACGCCGCGATCTTCGACGAGCATGAAGCGGCGCTCTTCGAGCCGGACGTCGTGGTGGTCGCCGCCGACAGCCCGGACCGCGATACTCTCGACAGCCTGCGCGAGGCGAGCCTCGCCAACCCCCGCCCCGTGGTGATGTTCGTGGATCGCTCGGAGCCGGGCCTGGCGGAGGAAGCCGTTCGCGCCGGCGTCGCGGCCTATGTGGTGGACGGCCTCGCGGCAGGGCGGGTGCGCACAGTGCTGGAAGTGGCCATGAGCCGCTTCGCGCTCATGAACCAGCTGCGACAGGACCTCGAGAAGGCCAAGGCCGACCTCGCGTCCCGCAAGACCGTCGAGCGAGCCAAGGCCCTGCTGATGAAGGAGCGCGGCCTTGAAGAAGAAGAGGCCTACAAGCTGCTCCGCAAGCTTTCCATGGATACGGGCCGGCCGCTGGCGGCCGTCGCTTCCGACCTCCTGGCCTTCGCCGGCGTGCTGAAGGGAGGCAAGGCGTGAGACTGAAGCTCGGGTTCGTGCCGCTGACGGATGCCGCCCCGCTCATCGTAGCTCAGGCCCTGGGGTTCTTTGCCGACGAGGGCCTGACGGTGGAACTGTCCCGGGAGGTCTCCTGGGCGACCGTGCGCGACAAGGTTGCGGTGGGTGCTTTGGACGGCGCCCACATGCTGGCTCCGATGGCGCTTGCCGCAAACCTTGGGCTCGGCAGCGAGCCGGCTCCTTTGATCGCGCCTATGGCGCTCAGCCACAATGGCGCGGCGGTGACTCTGGCCTCGCGCCTGCTGCCGGCCGAAGAGCCTGACGCGGCGGGCCTTGCGCGGCTTGTGCGCCGTCGCAAGGAGCAGGACGCCAGTCCGCTCACCTTCGCGGTGGTGTTCCCCTACTCGATCCACAACTACCTGCTGCGGGCCTGGATGGCGCAGGCCGGAATCGACCCGGACCTGGATGTGCGCCTCACGGTAGCGCCGCCGCCCCGAATGGCCGAACTGCTGGCCGGCGGCGTGATCGAAGGCTTCTGCGCCGGCGAGCCATGGAGCACAGCCGCCGCCACGCGCGGCGTCGGCCGCCTCGCCGTGCGAGCCGGCGAGCTGTGGGGTCACGCCCCCGACAAGGTGCTGGGCGTGACCGATGGCTGGGCCGGTGAAGATCCGGCTCGGCTGCAGGCGCTCGTTCGCGCCCTGCTGCGCGCCGCCGCCTGGGCGGATAGCCCCGCGCATCGCGCAGAGCTGGCGCACCTCCTGGCGGAGCCGCAGTACGTGGGTGTCGAGGCCGCCGTCATCGAAGAGGGGCTTCGGCACATCCGTTTCCACGCCGACGGCGCAAATGTCCCCAAGCTCCAGGACGCCGCCTGGCTGCTGGAACAGATGGTGCTTTGGGGGCAAGCAGGCGCCGGCCTGGACATCAAGGCCGCGGCGGCCCGGGTCTACCGTCCCGATCTCTTTGAGGCTGCGACGACAACGCCTATTCGATAGGCGCCCATCAAGCTTGCGCGTGCGCAAGCTGAGCATTATTCCGCCCGCCGTTCGCAGCCACGCCCTGTGCTTGCAACGACAGGCCCGCTTCGGCGAGGTGAGGGCGCTGCGGGACGACGATGTCCTGCCGCACGGCCGCGCGTCACGCGACGGCAGGACACCGACGTCCGACGGGCTCGCCGCCCGCCGGGCGTTTTTTGTTTTGGGGCTCGGGGTGCGAGACATGGGATCGAGACGCAAGTCGCTGGCCGCCGGTGCGGTCCTGCTGGGCCTTTGCGCCGCCGGCGTGGCCGAGGCGCAGGACAATCCGCTGGAGGCGCTCGCGGCGGGCAAGCCGATCCTGGAGATCCGCGGCCGCTATGAGTTCGTGGATCAGGATCGTCTTCCGGAAGACGCCGACGCCTACACCGTGCGTGTGCGCGCCGGGTGGCAGACGGGGAGCTGGCGTAACCTCAGCGGCCTGGCCGAGCTCGACGCCGTGCAGCACGTCGGCCCGGAACGGTTCGCCGTCAACGTGCCGGGCGCGAACACTCCGCCGCTGAACGGCGCCGACAAGGCGCGCTTCCCGGTGGTCAACGATCCCGACGTGCTGGAACTGAACCGCCTGCAACTCGCCTGGACTCCGTCCAAGGGCGACGCTCTAACCCTCGGTCGCCAGCGCATCCTGATCGGCGATCAACGCTTCGTCGGCGCCGTGCCTTGGCGGCAGGACGAGCAGACCTTTGACGCTGCGCGCGTCGATCTCTCCACCGGGCAGGTGAGGGTGCTCTACGCCTACGTCAGCCGGGTGAACCGGTTGATCGGCGATCTGCGCGACTGGGATTCCGACAGCCATCTGCTGAACGCCGTCTGGGCGCCGACGCCGGCCCTCAACCTCGAAGGCTTCGTCTATGCCCTCGATTTCGAGACTTCGCCGATCAACAGTTCCCTGACAGAGGGCGTGAAGGCTACCGGCGGCCGCAAGGCAGGCCCTTGGCGCTTCGGCTACGCCGCCACCTACGCCCGCCAGTCGGACTGGCGTGGACGCACGGCTGACTTCTCGCTCGACTATGTCGGCCTGGAGTTCAGCGCCGCGCATGGCCCGTTCGGCGGCGCCATCGCCTGGGACTCGCTGGAGGGCAATGGCGCGCGTGGCTTCAGCGCTCCGCTCGGCAGCGCCCACGCTTTCAACGGCTGGTCCGACGCCTTTGTGCAGCCGGGCGGCGCCAAGGGCTTCGTCGATGGCCTGGAGGACCTGAACCTCACCTTCACCGCCAAGCCGGCGCTCAAGTACGGGCCGCTCTCCAGCCCCGACTTCCTCCTGCGTCACCACTGGTTCAAGGACGAGCGCACGGGCGCAGACCTCGGCCAGGAGTGGGGCGCACAACTGCAGTTCAAGCTCGGCCGGAAATGGGCGGCCCTGCTCAAGTACGCCGACTTCCGGCGTGAGGGCGCCGTTCCGGCAGGCACAGCGACCCCGCCCGCCTCCCGCACCAAGGTATGGATGAGCCTCGAGTACAAGCTCTGACGCAGCGCCCGCCTATTCTCTGATCAGGGGCACCGGGCGGGCGCCGCTTTTTTGCGCCGCAGCATGTTTCCGCAGCGGCGCCTCTTCACCACGCGTGACGGAGCCGGAAGACCGCGGTTCCCTCGACATCAGGCCCAGGACAACGGCGTTCGCGGCCATCGGAACGGCTCGATGACGAGCCTCTCCCTCCGGCGACGCCGCCGCTCCACCGCAATCCTTTGCACGGGGCCTATCCGTCATGCTGAGCCGCTCGTTCCTCAAGGCCGGTCACACGCCGACCCTGCTGTCCGCCTTCCTCTACTTCGACCTGAGCTTCATGGTCTGGGTCCTGCTGGGACCGTTGGGCGTCGCCATCTCCAAGAGCTTCGGTCTCGACGCCGCCCAAAAAGGCCTGATGGTCGCCATCCCGGTGCTGTCCGGTGCGGTGCTGCGCCTCGTGGCCGGCGTCCTCGTCGACCACATCGGCCCCAAGAAGACCGGGATCATCGGCCAGCTGATCGTCATGGCGGGCCTCATCGCCGCTTGGCGCCTGGGCCTGCACAGCTACCATCAGGTGCTCGCGCTCGGCGTGATCCTGGGCGTGGCCGGCGCCTCCTTCGCCGTGGCCCTGCCGCTGGCCTCGCGCTGGTATCCGCCGGAACACCAGGGCCTCGCCCTCGGCATCGCCGGCGCCGGCAACTCGGGCACCGCGCTCGCCGCCCTTTTCGCGCCAGGTCTCGCCCAGTGGGTGGGCTGGAACAACGTCATCGGCCTCGCCGCTCTGCCGCTGGCCGTCGCCTTCGTGGTCTACGTCCTCTTCGCCAAGGACGCGCCGAACCCGCCCGCGCCAAAGCGTCTGGCCGAGTACATGAGCGTGCTGAAGACCCCCGACGCCTGGTGGCTGATGCTGCTCTACAGCGTGACCTTCGGCGGCTTCGTCGGCCTGTCGTCCTCGCTGACCATCTACTTCAACGCCGAATACGGCCTGCCCGCCGTGACCGCCGGCTTCTTCACCGCCGCCTGCGTCTTCGCTGGCTCCTTCGTCCGTCCGGTCGGCGGCGCTCTGGCTGACCGCTTCGGCGGCGTGCGCACCCTGACCGTCGTCTACGTGCTCGCCGCTCTCGGTCTGGCGCTTGCCAGCTTCAGAGCGCCCAGCGTCTGGATGGCCCTGGCCGTGATCATGTTCTCCATGTCCGCCCTGGGCGCCGGCAACGGCGCGGTGTTCCAGCTGGCCCCTCAGCGGTTCCGCAAGGAGATCGGCGTCGTCACCGGCCTCGTGGGCATGACGGGCGGCATCGGCGGCTTCTACCTGGCCTCCAGCCTCGGCTGGGCCAAGCAGATGACCGGCAGCTACCAGATCGGCCTGCTCGCCTTCGCCGGCATGGCCTTGCTGGCCCTGGGTTGCCTGACCACCGTGAAGACCCGCTGGCGCAAGACCTGGGGCGCCGAAGCCCAGGCCGCCGGCGTCACCCTGCGCCTCTGATCACCCTCAAGTTCCCTCGGAGTAGACCGTCATGACCAAGGAACGCCTGGTCGTCGTCGGCAACGGCATGGCCGGTTGCCGCGCGGTGTCCGACCTGCTGAAGCGCGATCCGGACCGCTACGACATCACCATCTTCGGCGCAGAGCCCCGGGTGAACTACGACCGGATCATGCTCTCGCCCGTGCTGGCCGGAGAGAAGACCTTCGACCAGATCGTCATCAACGACGAGGCCTGGTACCGCGACAACGGCATTACCCTGCACGCCGGCCGCAAGGTCGAGGCAATCGACGCCGAGGCCAAGATCCTGCGCGCCGAAGGCGGGCTGGAAGTCGGCTACGACAAGCTGATCCTGGCGACGGGTTCTGACCCCGTGCGCCTGCCGCTGCCGGGCGCTGACCTCAAGGGCGTCGTCACCTTCCGCGACCTGGACGACGTCGAAGCCATGATGGCCGCCGCGGCCAAGCCGGGCGCGCGGGCGGTGGTGATCGGCGGCGGGCTGCTGGGCATCGAGGCGGCCTACGGCCTCGCCCGGCGCGGCATGGCGGCCACCGTCGTCCACCTGATGGACGTGCTGATGGAGCGCCAGCTCGACGCCTCCGCCGGCTTCCTGCTGACCCAGGCGATGAGCGAGCGCGGCGTTGAGACGGTGCTGGGCGCTCAGTCCGAGGAGATCCTGGGCGAGAACGGCCAGGTCACCGGCCTGAAGCTGAAGGACGGCCGGATCCTGCCTTGCGACATCCTGGTGATGGCCGTCGGCATCCGACCAAACACCGCCCTCGCCAAGGCGGCCGGCCTGGAGGTGAACCGCGGCGTGGTGGTCGGCGATGACCTCCGCACCTCCGACCCTAGCATCTACGCGGTGGGCGAGTGCGTGGAGCACCGCGGCCAGTGCTACGGCCTGGTTGCGCCGATCTGGGAGATGTGCCGCACGGCGGCCGCCTCCCTCGCCGGCGGCGAGGCGGCCTACGAAGGCTCGGTGCTCTCGACGCGCCTTAAGGTGTCGGGCGTGGACGTCTTCTCGGCCGGCAAGTTCGCCGGCGGCGACGGCTGCGAGGACATCGTGTTCCGCGACGCCGGCCGCGGCGTCTACAAGCGCATCGTGCTGGAGGACGGCAAGGTCGCCGGCGCAGTGCTGTTCGGGGACGCCGCCGACGGCGGCTGGTACTTCGACCTGATGCGCCAGGGCGCGGAGGTCGGCGACATCCGCGAGACCCTGGTGTTCGGCCAGGCGATGACGGAGGGCCTTCGGGGGCTCGACCCTAGCGCGGCCGTTGCGGCCATGGCGGACGATGCTGAGGTCTGCGGCTGCAACGGCGTCTGCAAAGGGACCATCACCCAGGCGATCACCGATCAGGGCCTGAACACCCTCGACCTCGTGAAGGCGCACACCAAGGCTTCGGCCTCGTGCGGCTCCTGCACCCCTCTCGTCGAGAAGATCCTGAAGGCCACCCTGGGCGACGCCTTCCAGGTCCAGACCGGTCCCAAGCCCGTCTGCGGCTGCACGTCCAAGGGTCACGACGAGGTCCGCAAGCGCATCGTCGCCGAGGGCCTGAAGTCCATGCCCGCGGTCATGCAGGCGCTGGAGTGGGCGACGCCGGACGGCTGCCCGTCCTGCCGCCCCGCCCTGAACTACTACCTGCTGTGCGCCTGGCCGGGCGAGTACCGGGACGATGGCCAGAGCCGCTACATCAACGAGCGGGTGCACGCCAACATTCAGAAGGACGGCACCTATTCCGTGGTCCCCCGCATGTGGGGCGGCATGACCAGCGCCTCCGAGCTACGCGCCATCGCCGACGTGGTCGAGAAGTTCGACATCCCCTCGGTGAAGGTCACCGGCGGCCAGCGCATCGACCTGCTGGGCGTCAAGAAGGACGACCTGCCGGCGGTCTGGGCCGACCTCAACCGCGCCGGCATGGTCAGCGGCCACGCCTACGCCAAGGGCCTGCGCACCGTGAAGACCTGCGTCGGCTCGGATTGGTGCCGGTTCGGCACCCAGGACTCCACCGGCCTCGGCATCAAGCTCGAGAAGTTCATGTGGGGCTCCTGGACGCCGGCCAAGCTCAAGCTCGCCGTGTCCGGCTGTCCTCGGAACTGCGCTGAAGCCACCTGCAAGGACATCGGCGTGATCTGCGTGGACAGCGGCTACGAGATCCACATCGGCGGCGCCGCCGGCCTGCACATCCAGGGAACCCAGCTGCTGACCAAGGTCGCCTCCGAGCAGGAAGCGCTCTGGGCCATCTGCGCCATCACCCAGATGTACCGCGAGCAGGGCTGGTACCTGGAGCGGCTCTACAAGTGGATGGCCCGCGTCGGCCTCGAGACGATCAAGGCCGAGATCGAGGACCCTGAACGTCGCCGGGCCCTCTACGACCGGTTCGCCTTCTCGCAGCGCTTCTCGCGCATCGACCCCTGGGCTGAGCGGGTCGCCGGCCGCGACTCCGCCGAGTTCAACCCCCTGTCCCGTCGCATGGAGTTCGTCCCGGCATGAACGCCCTCGTCAAAGACCCCACTGTCTGGATCGACGTTGGCGCGGTGACCGACGTGCCTCGCAGAGGCGCCCGCCGGGTGCCGACGCCGGCCGGCGACATCGCCATCTTCCGCACGGGCGACGGCCAGGTCTACGCGCTCAAGGACAAGTGCCCGCACAAGGGCGGTCCGCTCAGCCAGGGCATCGTCCACGGCCGCTCCGTGGCCTGTCCCCTGCACAACTGGTCCATCGACCTGGCCACCGGCGAGCCGGTCGGCGCGGACGCCGGCAAGGGCTGCACCCCGGTGATCCCGCTCCGCGTCGAAGACGGCCGCCTCCTCCTGGCCCAGGTGTGATGGCGAGCCGGCGCGCCAGATGCTCCCCCTCAGGGGGAGCTCCCGCGAAGCGGGTGAGGGGGTCACACCAGCCGAGTTTGCGGCTGGAACCCCCTCCGGCCTTCGGCCACCTCCCCCTGAGGGGGAGGATCTGACGTGCGAACGACGTGCCCCTACTGCGGCGTTGGATGCGGCGTTAAGGCTAAGGCTGATGGCCGGAACGTCAGTGTAGCAGGCGACGCCGCCCACCCAGCCAACTTCGGCCGCCTGTGCTCCAAAGGCAGCGCCCTCGGCTCCACCGTCGGCCTCGAAGGCCGGCTGCTCCATCCGACCATCGGCGGCCGCCAAGCGTCTTGGAGCGAAGCGACAGCCCTGGTGGCCAAGCGCTTCAAGGAAACCATCGCCCGGCACGGCCCGGACTCGGTGGCCTTCTACGTCTCCGGGCAGTTGCTGACCGAGGACTACTACGCGGCCAATAAGCTGATGAAGGGCTTCATCGGCTCGGCGAACATCGACACCAATTCCCGTCTCTGCATGGCCAGCGCCGTCGTGGCCCACAAGCTGGCGTTCGGCGCCGACCTGGTCCCCGGCTGCTACGAAGACCTGGAGCTCGCCGACCTCGTCGTCTTCTCCGGTCACAACGCGGCCTGGACGCACCCTGTCCTGTTCCGCCGCATGGAGCAGGCGAGGGCGCGCGGCCAGCGCCACGTGGTCATCGACCCGCGCCGGACCGACACGGCCGAAGGCGCCGACCTGCACCTGCCCCTGGCGCCGCAAAGCGATGTGCGCCTCTGGAACGGGCTCCTCGCCGACCTCATCCGGCGCGGCGCCGTGGACCGCGCCTACGTCGCCGCTCACGTGAATGGCTTTGCTGACGTCGAGGCCGAGCTGGGAAAGGTCGATCAGTCCCTGACGGCGGTGGCGGCGGATTGCGGCGTGCCGGCCGCCGACCTGGAGCAGTTCTTCCGCTGGTTCGCCGAGACCCCGCGCACCGTCAGCCTGTTCTCCATGGGCGCCAACCAGTCCGCCCAAGGCGTCGCCAAGGGTTCGGCCATCATCAACGCCCACCTGGCGACCGGCCGCATCGGCAAGCCCGGGGCGGCTCCGTTCTCGATCACCGGCCAGCCCAACGCCATGGGCGGACGCGAGACCGGCGGCATGGCCACCACCCTTGCCGGCCACATGGACTTCGACCCGGAGAGCCGCGAGCGGGTGAAGCGCTTCTGGGGCGCTCCCACCATCTCCGAAAAGCCCGGCCTCAAGGCCGTGGAGATGTTCGAGGCGATCCGCGAAGGCCGCATCAAGGCCCTGTGGGTCATGGCCACCAACCCGGCCGTCAGCCTGCCGAACGCCGGCAAGGTGCGCGAGGCTCTCGCCGCCTGTCCGTTCGTGGTGGTCTCCGACGTCATGGCCGACACCGACACCGCACCCTTCGCCCACGTGAAGCTTCCGGCCCTGGCCTGGGGCGAGAAGGACGGCACGGTCACCAACTCCGAGCGGCGGATCTCCCGCCAACGCGCCCTGTTCGACGCGCCGGGCGAGGCGCGGCCCGACTGGCGCATCGTGGCCGACGTTGCGACCGCCATGGGGTTCGTCGACGCCTTCTCCTGGCGCAGCCAGGCTCAAGTCTTCCGGGAGTGGGCGCGGCTCAGCGCCTACGAGAACGGAGGCCGCGTGCTGAACCTCGGCCCCCTGGCGGCGATCACGCCCGAGGCTTACGACGCGCTGGAGCCGGTCCAGTGGCCCGTGACCTCGGCGGGCGGCACGGCGCGGCTGTTCACCGACGGCCGCTACCAGACGCCCGACGGTCGCGCCCGCATGCAGCCGGTCGCCGCGGAGGGCCCGGCCGAGGCGACCGATCCTGCGTTCCCGCTATCGCTGAACACGGGCCGGGTGCGCGACCACTGGCACACCCTGACCCGGACCGGCCTGGCGCCTGAACTGTGTCGCCACACGCCCGAGCCCTATATCGAAGTGCACCCGGCCGACGCCGAGAAGCTGGGGATCACCGAGGGCCGGCTCACCCGCGTCACCACCCGCCAGGGCGAGGCCGTGGCCGTAGCCAAGGTCAGCGAGCGCCAGCGGCCAGGCTCGATCTTCATGCCCATGCACTGGGGCGAAACCTTCGCGCCGGCCGGGCGAGCCAACCCCCTTGTCGCGCCGAAGGTCGATGCACGCTCGGGCCAGCCCGAGTTCAAGCACACGCCGGCCCGGGCGCGGCCCTATCGCGAGACCTGGCGGGGTTTCTTCATCGCGGCGGAGGGATGGTCTGCGCCAAAGTCGCTCGACCTCGTCTGGCGCCGCATCCCGCAGGCCGGCTGCCAGCTGCACGAGTTCGCCGGCCGCGGCGATGAAGCGGAGCGCGAGGCGCTGCGGGCTGTGCTGACCAAGGGCGCGCCCGTCGAGGTGCTGCGCTTCGAAGACGCCGGCGCCGGCTCGTTGCGGGAAGCCTATCTGGTCGGCGGCCGGCTGGAGCGGGTGCTGTTCACGGCCGGCGCAGGCGCCTTGCCGCCGCGCGAGTGGTTGGTGGAGTTGTTCGCCGCCTCCGAGCTCACCGCGCAGGATCGGACCGCGCTGCTGGTCGGCCGCGCACCCGGCAAACCGCTCGACGCCAGCCCGATCGTCTGCGCCTGCCGCGGCGTGCGGGCCAGCCGGATCACGGATGCGATCGCCGCCGGCTGCGGGAGCATCGACGCCGTGAGCGAGAGCACCGGCGCCGGCGCCGCCTGCGGGTCCTGCCGGCCCGAGATCGCCCGCCTCATCGCCCAGTCCCCCAAGACGGAGGTCCGCCATGCCGCATGAGACCAAGCTCGGACGTGTTCAGCTGGTGGGCGCAGGTCCCGGCGCCGCCGACCTGCTGACGGTTCGCGCCCTACGGGCGATCGAGAACGCCGAGGCGCTGCTCTACGACGCCCTGATCTCGGACGAGGTTCTGGCGCTGGCGCCCGCCACCTGCCTCAAGATCCAGACCGGCAAGCGCGCCGGCCGCACAAGCATGAAGCAGGAGACGATCAACCGGTTGATGCTGCGGGTGGCCCGTCGCGGCCTGAACGTGGTGCGTTTGAAAGGCGGCGATCCTTCCATCTTTGGGCGGGTCGGCGAGGAGAAGGCCTTTCTGGAAGCGCACGGCGTCGAAACCGAAGTCGTGCCGGGCGTCACAGCCGCCTGCGCCGCCGCGGCGCAATTCGGCTTTCCCCTGACCCACCGCAACGAGGCGCGGCGGGTGGTCTTCACCACCGCTCGCCTGGAAGCAGGCGCCTTGCAGACCGACTGGCAGGCGGCGGCGGACACCGAAGCCACCTTGGCGATCTACATGGGCGGCGGCGCCGCGGCGGAACTCAGCCGCCGGCTGATCGCCTGTGGTCGCTCCCCCTCGACCCCGGTCGCCGTGGTGGAGCGGGCGGGTAGCCCCGAGGCGCGCTTGATGCCCGGAACGCTCGACCGACTGGCCGAGGCCGCGGCTCAGGCCGGCGATGGGCCTGTGTTGATCGTCGTTGGGGAGGTCGCGGCCCGCGCCCAAGTCGTGGCCGAAATGGCTGTCTCCCCGGAGTGGGTAGCTCGCGCCGTCTGAAGCTGGGGCATAAACCCCTTCTCAACGCGGAATGGGCAGTCTGTCGGCGAACGAGCCGAGAGAGCCACGATGCCCCGCCGCAACCTCCCGAGCGCCAGCCTTCGCCCGCACGACCTGGCGATGCTGAAGGTGCTGGTTGTCGACGACAACTCTAACGTCCAGCGGCTGATCGGCGATGTCCTTTACGCCGGCGGCGTCGGGCAGGTGGAAACGGCCAGCGATGGCGTGCGCGCCCGGGCCATGCTGGCGCGCTGGGATCCGGACATCGTGTTCACCGACTGGATCATGCCGGTGATGGACGGCCTGGAGCTGACCCGCTCGATCCGCCAGGCGGCGGTTCGCAAGGACAGCCGCATCCCAAATCCTGAAGTGCCGGTGATCATCGTGACCGGCCACCGCAGCGAAGCCGACGTCGAGATGGCCCGCCGGGCGGGCGTCAATGAGTTCGTGATCAAGCCGTTCACGCCGGCGGCCCTGCTGTCGCGCATTCAGCTCGTGCTGACGAAGCCACGGCCGTTCATCGTCTCGGATGCCTACGTCGGGCCCGATCGCAGGCGGCGCGTCGAACTCAGCTACTCCGGTCCCCTGCGCCGGATGAGCGACCCCGACGAGGTGGTGGACACCGTTGAGCGCGTCGCGACGCGCGAGACCATCAGCGTCGAGCTCCAGGCTTTGCGCGCACTGATCACCGCCCGCGGCGGTGTGGATCGCGACACGCTGAAGATGACCTACCGCGTCATGCAGCACACCAGCTTCCGCGCGCGGCAGGTGCGCGACGCCATGGTGCACAAGGCTTCGACCCTGCTCATGGAATACGTCGACGCCATGGGCGGGCCCGAGCAGTGCCAGGGCGAGGTGCTCGACCTGCATTTCCAGGTCATCGGCAAGCTCATCGACCTGCCGGAAGGCGAGGCGAAGGAAGCCCAGATCCTGATCGCGAAGCTGGAGGCGGTGGTGAAGCAGAAGACCGCCAAGAAGCGCCAAGCTGCGTGACCCGCGCCGGCCGCCCGGCTAAAGGGGCGGCATGGCCGAAGCCTTCAACGAAAAGACCCTGTCCGGCTCCAAGGCGGAGCTCTACGCCGCCGTGAGCGCGGAGATCGCCTCCGTGCTGGAGGGCGAGCCCAACCTCACCGCGCGCATGGCGACCGTCGCCTCCATGCTGGCCGCCACCTTCGACGACTTCTTCTGGACCGGCTTCTACGTGGTCGATCCAACCAAGGAGCGGGAACTGGTGGTGGGGCCTTACCAGGGCACCCTCGGCTGCCTGCGCATCGCGTTCGGCCGGGGCGTTTGCGGCGCGGCCGCTGAGACGCGCGCCACTCAGCTCGTCCCTGACGTCCACGCCTTTCCGGGTCACATCGCCTGCGACAGCCGCTCGGCCAGCGAGATCGTTGTCCCGGTGTTCGACGCGGGCGGCGAACTCATCGCCGTGTTCGACGTGGACTCGGAGCGGCCGGCGGCGTTCGACGAAGTGGACCAGCACTGGCTGGAGACCATCCTGAAGGCGACCTTCTCCTGACGCTGACGTCCGCGTAAGCCTTCTTGGCTTCCGCAGCGGCGCCTTCCTACCTTCCGTCTGAGCAGTCTCGGAAGGAGCGACACATGCCCGAAGCCTTCATCGTGGCGGCCACCCGCACGGCCGGCGGACGCAAGGGCGGGCGGCTCAGGGACTGGCATCCCGCCGACCTGGGCGCCGTGGTCCTGAACGATCTGGTGGACCGCACTGGAGTGGACCCCGCCGCCATCGAGGACGTGATCTTCGGTTGCGTCATGCAGGTGGGCGAGCAGTCCACCAACATCGGCCGCAACGCCGTGCTGGCTTCCCGCCTGCCGGAGAGCGTGCCGGCCACCTCCATCGACCGGCAGTGCGGCTCCTCGCAGCAGAGCCTGCAATTCGCCGCCCAGGCCGTGATGAGCGGAACCATGGACGTGGTGATCGCCGGCGGCGTCGAGAGCATGACCCGCGTGCCCATGGGCCTGTCGGTCACCCTTCCGGCCAAGGAGGGCTTCGGCGTGCCCAAGAGCCCGCGGATGGAAGACCGTTATCCTGGGATCATGTTCAGCCAGTTCACGGGCGCCGAGATGGTCGCGGCCAAGTACGGCCTCACCCGCGAGCAGCTGGACGAGTACGGCTACCGCAGCCACCAGCGGGCGATCGCCGCTACTCAGGCCGGCGCGTTCCGGGACGAGATCGTCGCCGTCGACGGCAAGGACGCTGAAGGCCAGGTGCTCCGCCACGACAGCGACGAGGGCATCCGCTTCGACGTCACGCCCGAGGGGATGGCCGGCGTGAGACTGCTCGCTGACGGCGGCCGCATCACCGCCGCCACCGCCAGCCAGATCTGCGACGGCGCGTCCGCGGTGATGGTCGTGTCGGAAGCGGCTCTGAAGGCCCACGGGCTGACCCCGCTGGCGCGCATCCACCACATGTCCGTGCTCGGCCACGATCCGGTGATCATGCTGGAAGCGCCGATCCCGGCCACCGAGCGGGCCCTGAAGAAGGCCGGCATGTCCGTGGATGACATCGACCTGTTCGAAGTGAACGAGGCCTTCGCCTCCATTCCGATGGCCTGGCTGCAGGCCACTGGCGCCGACCCCGAGCGGGTCAACGTCAACGGCGGCGCCATCGCCCTTGGCCACCCGCTCGGGGCCACGGGCTCCAAGCTGATGACCACCCTGGTTCACGCTCTCAAGGCGCGCGGAAAGCGCTATGGTCTGCAGACCATGTGCGAAGGCGGCGGCATGGCCAATGTCACCATCGTCGAGGCGCTTTAGGGAGAGCAGGTCATGGCAGGTCGGATCGTAGCGGTCACCGGCGCCTCGGGCGCCTTGGGCTCGGTGGTCGCCCGCGCGGCGGTGGAGCGGGGCTGGCGCGTGGCGCTGATCGATCACGGCCGTGAGCCGCCGCCCGGCTTCACCGACAGCGAGGACGTCCTGGTCGTCCGCGGCGTCGACCTCACCGACGCCGAGCAGGCGATGATGGCCGTGCAGGCGGTGGTCTCGCGCTTCGGCGGCCTCGATGCGGTGCTCAACATCGCCGGCGGGTTTCGCTGGGAAGCGATCGACGGCGGCAGCTCCGACACCTGGGACCGCCTCTACCGCCTGAACGTGCTCACGGCCCTGCACGCCAGCCGCGCCGCCATCCCGCACCTCAAGGCCAGCGGCTCGGGCCGCATCGTCAACGTCGGGGCCAATGGCGCGGTGAAGGCGGCTCATGGCATGGGCGCCTACGCTGCCTCCAAGGCCGGCGTCCACCGCCTGACGGAAGCCTTGGCGGAAGAGCTCAAGGCCGATGGCGTGACCGTGAACGCCGTGCTGCCCTCGATCATCGACACGCCGGCCAACCGGGGCGACATGCCGGACGCCGACTTCGGCGCCTGGGTGCGGCCGGAAGACCTCGCCGCGGTCATCCTGTTCCTGGCCTCCGAGGAAGCTCGGGCGGTCACCGGGGCCTTGGTGCCCGTCACCGGAAGGGTCTGAGATGATCGGCTACGCCACCATCGGCACCAACGATTTCGAGCGGGCCCGCACCTTCTACGACCAGGTGTTCGCCCCGCTCGGCGGACGGCGGATCTTCATGCTGGGCGAGACCATGCAGTTCTACGCCAGCCGTGAGATCCCCGGCATGATCGCCATCACCACGCCCTACGACAAGCAGCCCGCCCAGCCCAGCAACGGCGGCATGTTCGGCCTGACCGCCACCAGCCGCGAGCAGGTGGACGCCGTCTACGCGGCCGCGCTCGCCGCCGGCGCCACCTGCGAGGGCAAGCCGGGCGATCGCACGGACACCTTCTACGGCGCCTACTTCCGCGACCCGGACGGCAACAAGCTCTGCGTCTTCCACCTCGTCCGCAAGCCGAAGGCGACCTAGCCCGGCGAGGCTCCCGCGTGGATGCGCACCACCACGCTCATCCCGGGGCTTAGCCGCTTGGCCAGCGGCTGGTCCGGGTCGATCCGGATGCGAACCGGGATCCGCTGGGCGACCTTGGTGAAGTTGCCTGTGGCGTTGTCCGGCCGCAGCACCGCGAACTCCGAGCCCGCCGCGGGCGAGATGCGTTCGACGCGGCCCCGCAGCTCCGCATCGTTCAGCGCATCGACCGTGAAGGTGACCCGCTGGCCGACGCGGACATCAGCCATCTGGTTCTCCTTCATGTTCGCCGTGACCCAGATCGCGCCCGGCACCAGGGCCATCAGCTGCGTGCCCGGCGTCACATACTGCCCGACCCGTACGCCCACTTCGCCCAGCCGCCCGGCCTGGGGGGCGATGATGCGGGTGTTCTGCAGGTCGATCTGCGCCAGCTGGACGGCCGCGCGCGCCGCCTCCACCTGCGCCTGCAGCCCTTGGCGCGCCACCACCACGCTGGCGACGCCCTGCCGCGCCACTTCCTGGCCGGCCTGGGTCTGCGCCACGGCGGCCGCGGCCTGACGTTGCGCGGCGAGGGCCTGGTCCCGCTGCTGCGGCGAGACCCAACCCCCTTCCACCAGGGTGTTGGTCCGGTTCAGCTCGGCCTGGGCGCGGGCGAGCGCCGCCTGGGCGCTGGCGATCTGGGCGGCGGTCTGCGCGACGTTGGCCTGGGCCGTCCGCTGCTGCTGCTGGGAGTTGGCCAGCTGCGCCTCCTGCGCCGCCAGCTGCGCCTGCGCCTGCGCCAGCCGCTCGCGCGGGATCCGGTCGTCCAGCAGCACAAGCACCTGCCCGGGATTGACCTGCTGGTAGTCCTGCACGGGCACCGCGGCGACATAGCCGTCCAGCTTGGGGCTGATCACCGTCACCTGCCCACGGACAAAGGCGTTGTCCGTGCGCTGCACGTCGCTGGTGAACGGCGGCAGGCGCCAGGCGAACAGCACCAGCAGCACCCCGCCCGCCGCCGCCAGCAGGATCGGGATCGTCGCGCGCGAGCGCAGCAGCCACGGGCGGCGCGATCCAGGAGCGGGGGCTGTGTCGACGGTTGCAGTCATTCAGGCGGCCTGGGCGGCGGTCCGGGCCTGTCGCCGCCGCCACACATAGATGCGCAGGCGCAGGACAAGGATCCACACGAGGGTGAGCGTCGCCAGGGCCGCAATCAGGAGAAACGCGTCGTTGTAGGCCAGCACATAGGCTTCCCGCGTCGCCTGCTGCTGCAGCAGCGCCAGCCCCTCCGCGTTGCGCAGCCGGGCGTCGGAAAGGGTGTGGGCGTAGGCCCCGGCCAGCTGGCGGACCCGCGCGGCGACCTGCGGATCGGCCAGGGTCAGCCCCTGCGTGAGCTGGTTCGAATGGAACTTCTCCCGCATCGTGACGAAGGTGCCGAGAAAGGCCGACCCGATCAGGCCGCCCAGGTTCTGGCCCGCGCTGAACAGCATCACGAAGCTGACGAAGTGCGCCTGGCTGCGCGCCATGGCCTGGCTGACGCCGTACAGCATGGCCGGCGGCAGGAAGAAGGCGCCCGCGAACGCCATCATTCCTTGAGTCACGTAAAGCTGGGCCGGGCGGGTGAGGTTGGTGGCGTGGGCGTCCGTCCAGGCCGCTGCGATGATCAGCAGCAGGGCGAACATCAGCGGCGTCAGCGGCCTGGCCGGCTTCAGGGTCAGCCCGATCCAGGTGAACCCCGCCAGCATGGCCGCAAGCTCGATCCAGTAGAGCGTCGCCAGCTGCTCGTTCTGAACGCCCAGGGTCTGCAGCATTCCCACCGCGCCCACCGTTTGCTCCGACAGGGCGATGCGGAACAGGATGATGGCGATGAACAGCCGGATCATCTCGCCGCTGGACAGCCAGCGCAGGTCCAGCAGCGGTCGCTGGCGGTGCAGCTCGACGATGATCGCCGCCCCGATCAGCGGCAGCGACAGCGCCAGACACACGCCGATCCACGGCGCCTCGGTCCACCAGACGTACCGGCCCATGCTCAGCGCCACCGCCAGCAGCCCCAGCCCCGGCGCGAACAGCGCAAAGCTCAGCGCATCGCCCCATTCGAACTTCATGATCCGCGGGGCGGGCGGAAGCCGGAACAGGTTCACGCCGGCCAGGCAGATGATCGCCAGCCCGAGCTCCAGCAGATAGAGCCCGTGCCAGTCGCCGATCTGCAGAAGGTCGGGCGAGATGACCCGGGCCAGCGGCACGCCGATCTGCGAGCAGGCCATGCCGAACGCCACGGCGGTCGGCCGCCGGCTCTCCGGCCAGGCGTTCATCATGTAGACGATGGCCAGCGAGGTCAGCGGCGCCGCCGCCACCCCTTGCGCCGCGCGCAGGGCGACGGCTGACCGCAGGTCGTCGGCGAACAGGTGCGCCGCCGTCACCACGATGAACAGCATCAGTCCCAGGTCCGCGAACAGATGCAGGCCGAACTGGAAGCGGAACTTCACCAGCAGGGCCGACAGGCTGATGCTGGTCGCGTAGTAGGCCGCCAGCAACCACGCGCCCTCCGTCGGCGTCGCGCCCAGGGAGCCCTGGATCGCCGGAAGGTTGGCGGTGACGATGTTGATGCCCAGCCCCTGCGTCGTGCCCACCAGCAACGCCATCGCCGCATAGATCAGTCGGCTTCCGAGGCTGAACGGCGGCGCGGGCAGCGGGGTTTGCGGGGTGTCGCTCACGGTTTCGCGCTCGAAGCGGGCAAGCTCGAACGGACGCCGGTGCGGCGGGGTTCAAGGCCCAGCAAAAAGACGGCGGGCGCCGCCCCGGACGGTCTGTCAGCGCCAGCAGGCGCGCCCCTACCTGGCGACGTGGTCCGGCTTGCCCTTGCGCTTGGTGTGGGCAAGCTCCTCGAGCTGCTTTTCGCTCATGGAGTCGGCCATCTGCTTGGATGCGCCCTTCAGCTTGGACTTGGGCGTGTGCCCGCGCTTGGCGGACAGGGCGGCGCCGGCCGCCTTCTGCTGGGCCTGAGACTTGGCGGGCATGGGTTTGCTCCTTCGTTTCAGGGCCAACGCCAACCCGCACGCCAGGGTTCATCCACCGGCTAAAGCGCTCGGTAGAGTTTCTGGCCTTGCCTGGATGCAAATTCCCACCAACTCTGTAGGCGTTGAACTTGGAAGGTCCGCTCATGTCGCAAACTCGCCAGGGCCCGCTCACCGTGGCCGTCATCGGCGGCGGCTTCAGCGGCCTGCTGACCGCGGTTCATCTGCTGCGCGGCGATCCCGAACTCGTGGTCCGGCTCGTGGAGCGGGCGCCTTTGTTTGGCCGGGGGCGGGCGTACCAGGCGGCTCACCCCGACCATGTGCTGAACGTGCGCGCGTCGAACATGAGCGCCTTCCCGGACGAGCCGGAGCACTTCATCCGCTGGCTTGAGGGGGAAGGGGAGAGCGGCGCACGCGACGCCTTCGTCAGCCGTAGCCGCTATGGCGACTATCTTCAAAGCCTCCTCCGCCAGCAGGTGCGCGAGCCGACCCATGCCGGCCGCCTGCTGCTGGAGGCGGACGAGGCCACCGCGATCGAGCCCCGGGAGGGACGCCAGCGCGTGACCCTGAAACTCGGGCGCTCCTTTGACGCCGACGCGGTTGTTCTGGCGCTCGGGCTTCTGCCGCCCGCGCCGCCGCCCGGCGCTGATCCCGACGTGCTGGCCGACGACCGCTATGTCGCCGACCCCTGGCGGTTCGACCCCGCCGCGGCGCCGGAGGGCGACATCCTGCTGATCGGTTCTGGGCTGACCATGGTCGACGTGGCCCTGGGGCTTGCCGGCGAAGGGCGGCGGCTGACCGCACTTTCCCGCCACGGCCTGATCGCCCGCGCCCACGCGCCCACCGCCTCCGCCGCCCCTCCGGACGGATCCCTCGCGACGCTACGGGCGGCCATGCGCACCTTGCGGGAGCAGGCGGAAAAGGTCGGCTGGCGGGAAGCCGTGGACAGCATCCGACCGCTCACCGCCGACATCTGGCGCAGCTGGAGCCTGGCCCAGCGTCGCCGGTTCTTGCGTCATGCCCGGCCCTGGTGGGACGTTCACCGCCATCGGATGGCGCCCATGATCGCCGCCCGCCTTTCAGGCCTTGTGATCTCCGCCCAGCTGGAGGTGCTGGCCGGCCGGCTGGAGCACGTCTCGCGGGACGGCGCAGGTTTCCAGGCCCGCATCCGTCCACGGGGGGAGCGCACGTCCGTCACGCGCCGCTTCTCGGCGGTGGTCAACTGCACCGGCCCGCGCGGCGACCCGGACTCCGCCGAGGTGGGACTGATCGCGCAGCTTCGCCGGGCAGGCGCGGTTCGCCGCGATCCGCTGGGGCTGGGCCTCGATGTCACCCGCGAATTGCGTGTGATCGGCGCCCGCGGCGCCCCGACGCCCGGTCTGTTCGCCGTCGGCCCCCTGACCCGGGCCGCGGTCTGGGAGTCGCTCGCCGTGCCCGATCTGCGCAGCCAGACCGCCGCCGTGGCGCAGGCCGTTCTGGAGCAGCTTCGAGCCCCGCAACCAGCCGTAGCGGTTTAGCCTGGTCGCCCGCTCCGGCATCTATCACACGGAAAAGTCATGATGGGAGCGGTACCAAAGTCCCCTTGCAGCACCTGACCGCGTCCGGCACAACAAAGGCAATGCTTTGCGGCCTGATGGCGCAGACGAAGCGTGCAGTTTGGGAGGTGTTGTTATGCGTATGTCCCGCCGGGAAACCCTGGTGATGGCCGCGGCTGCGGCGATGAGCGGGGCGGCGGCGCCGGCCGCGTCCAGCAGCTCCCTCGACAAGATCGCTCGGACTAAGGGCCTGCGCTTCGGCAACGCCGTCGGCGTGGGCGCGCCGGGGGCCAAGAGCGCCTTCAACGACAAGCCCTACATGGAGCTGGTCGCCCGCGAGTGCGGCATCCTCGTCCATGAGAACGAGCTGAAGATCTACGTCATCAAGGGCGCGAACGAGGCGCAGTGGAACTTCGGCCCGGCCGACAAGCTGGTGGATTTCGCCAAGCAGCGCGGTCTGCTGATGCGCGGCCACACCCTGCTCTGGAACCGTGACGAGTTCGCGCCCAACTGGCTGAAGTCTTACGACTTCGGCGGCAAGGCCAAGGCCGAGGCCTGGATCACCAACTACGTGGCCACCGTGGCCAAGCGCTATCCGCAGATGCAGTCGTTCGACGTGGTCAACGAGACCATCGACCCGGCCACCGGCGAGATCCGCGACACCGTCTACACCCGGGCCCTCGGGCCGGAGGTGATCGACCTGGCCTTCCACACCGCCAAGCAGGCGGCTCCCAACGCCAAGCTGCTCTACAACGACTACATGGGCCACGCGGCCAAGGACGCGAAGCATCGCGCCGGCGTGTTGAAGCTGCTGGAGGGACTCAAGAAGCGGAACGTGCCGATCGACGCCCTGGGCGTGCAGGGCCACATCGGCAACGGCGATTCCGACACCCGCCTGGCCTTCGCCGGCGAAGAGGCCCGCGAATGGCGCCGCTTCATGGACGAGGTGAAGGGCATGGGCCTGGACGTCCTGATCACCGAGTTCGACATCAACGACACCGACGGGCCGAAGGACCCGGCCGCCCGCGACCAGCTCGTGGCTTCGGTGACGCGCGACTACCTCGACATGATGGTCAGCTATCCTGAGCTGAAGCAGATCATCGCCTGGGGCCTGTCGGACAACCATTCCTGGCTGCAGACCTGGTGGCCGCGGGCGGACAAGCTGCCCAAGCGCCCGACCCCCTACGACTCCAACCTGAAGCCGAAACTGATGCGGGCGGCCATCGAAGCCAGCCTGCGTTCGGCTCCGACGCGCGCTTCTTGGGGCTGAGGATAGCTGGAATGACTGGACGGAACGTGCGCGGGCTGAAGCTCGCCCTGATCGCTGGCGCCGCTCTGGCGGCCGCCGGCTCCGCCGCTGCGCAGGACCTGACCGCGCGGTTCGACTGGTTCGACTACCGTGGCTCCAGCCCGGCGAACGCCCAGCCCCTGGGCGCCGATCAGTACCGCAACCCCATCATGTCGGGCTTCTATCCCGACCCCAGCATGATCCGGGCAGGCGACGACTACCTGCTGGTCACCTCGACCTTCTCGTACTTCCCGGGCCTGCCGGTGTTCCGCAGCTCGGACATGGTCAACTGGACCCAGGTGGGCAACGCCATCGACCGTCCCGGCCAGCTCGACTTCGGGCGTCTCGGCCTGTCGCGTGCGGTGTTCGCCCCGACCATCTCGTTCAAGGACGGGACCTACTACATCCTCAACACCTGCGTGGATTGCGGCGGCAACTACGTCATCAGCGCAAAGGACCCGGCAGGTCCCTGGTCCGATCCCATCTGGCTGAAGACCATCGGCGGCATCGATCCGTCCTTCTTCCATGACGCCGACGGCCGCACCTACATCGTCAACAACGAGGAGCCGCCGGAGCCTGCGCGCTACGAGGGCCATCGGGCGATCTGGGGTCAGGAAATCGACCTCAAGACCATGACCCCGTTCGGTCCGCGAAAGGTGCTGGTCAACGGCGGCGTGGACATCTCCACCAAGCCGATCTGGATCGAAGGTCCGCACATCTTCAAGCGCGGCGACTGGTACTATCTCAGCTGCGCCGAAGGCGGCACGGCCGAGGGCCACTCCCAGGTGATCCTGCGCTCCAAGAGCCCGCTGGGTCCCTTCGAGCCGTGGAGCGGCAACCCGATCCTGACGCAGCGCGACCTGCCGCGCGACCGCGCCCATCCGATCACCTCGGCGGGCCACGCCCAACTCGTGGAAGCGCAGGACGGCTCCTGGTGGGCTTCGTTCCTGGCGGTCCAGCCCTATGAGGGCGACTTCTACAACACCGGCCGCGAGACCTTCCTGCTGCCGGTGACCTGGACCGAAGACGGCTGGCCGGTGATCCTGAAGAACGGCGAGGCGATCCCGCGTGTCCATCCCCGGCCCAAGCTGCCGGCCGGACCTGCGCGCCCGGTGCCCACCAGCGGCGACTTCGCTGTGCGCGACGAGTTCGATGGATCTTCGCTGCCGCCCTACTGGATGATGATGCGCCAGCCCAAGGCGCAGTGGTGGAAGCTCGGCGGCGGGGCGCTCACCCTCACGGCGCGCCCGGACGCCCTCGGCTCCCAAGCAAACCCGTCCTACTTCGGCCGACGCCAGCAGCACCTGAACGCCGCCGCCTCGACCCGGGTGGTCTTCACCCCCCATCGTGACGGCGATCGCGCCGGCATGGCCGCTCTGCAGAGCGACGACTTCTTCTACTTCCTGGGCTTGGCTCAGGAGGGCGGCAAAACCGTCGTGAAGGTGGAGCGTCGGGCAGGGCCCAAGGACCCGATCCACGGGGTCACCGTCGCCTCGGCGCCCGTGCCGCGCGGCCAGCCCATTGAACTGAAGATCGAGGCCAAGGGCGACAAGTACGACTTCGCCTATGCCCTCAAGCCCGGCCAGTGGACATCCCTGGTTCAGGGAGCCGACGGCAAGATCCTCTCGACCAAGACCGCCGGCGGCTTCGTCGGCGCCACCTTCGGCCCCTACGCCTACTCGGGCCAGACCCCGACTCCTGCGCCCCAGACCCGGAGCCAATGATGACGACCATCACCCGCCGCCACGTTGGCGCGAGCTTGATCGCCATGTCCGCCGCCGCCGGCGCCTCGAGCGCCGTCGCGCAGGCGCGGCCGGTCTACAAGGACCCTCGCGCCTCGATCGACGCGCGGATCGAGGACCTGCTCGGCCGCATGACGCTGGAGGAGAAGGTCGCCCAGATGGTCGGCATCTGGGAACACAAGGGCAAGATCCAGGAAGACAACGGCGACTTCTCTCCGGCCAAAGCCAGCCAGGTCTTCCCGCATGGCCTGGGCCAGATCTCCCGCCCCTCCGACTTCCGGGGCGTGAAGCAGGAGAACATCCAGGGCGGCGCAGGCGCCGCCGGGGCTGCGGCTGGCGCTGTCAATCGCGATCCGCGCCAGACGGCTGACTACATCAATGCGGCCCAGCGCTGGGCCATGGAGAAGACCCGCCTCGGCATCCCGCTGCTGATGCACGAGGAAGCGCTGCACGGCTATGTGGCGCGCTACTCCACTATGTTCCCGCAGTCGATCGCCCTGGCGTCCACCTGGGATCCGGAGCTGGTCGAGAAGGTGTTCAGCTGCGCGGCCCGCGAAATGCGCGCCCGCGGGGCCAACATCGCGCTGGCGCCCGTCGTCGACGTGGCGCGCGACCCGCGGTGGGGCCGGATCGAGGAGACCTACGGCGAAGATCCCTACCTGGTCAGCCAGATCAGCGTCGCGGCCGTGACCGGCTTCCAGGGCAAGACCCTGCCGCTGGCCAAGGACAAGGTGTTCGTCACCCTCAAGCACCTGACCGGCCACGGTCAGCCGGAAAGCGGGACCAATGTCGGCCCCGCGCAGATCTCGGAGCGGGTGCTGCGCGAGAACTTCTTCCCGCCTTTCGAGGCCTGCATCAAGGCGATCCCGGTGCGGGCGGTCATGCCCTCCTACAACGAGATCGACGGCGTCCCGAGCCACGTGAACAAGTGGCTGCTGACGGACGTGCTGCGCGGCGAGTGGGGCTTCCAGGGCGCGGCCACTAGCGACTACTTCGCGATCCGCGAGACCATCACCCGCCACAAGATGTTCGAGACCCCGCAGGATGCAGCTGTGGCGGCGGTGACGGCCGGCGTCGACGTCGAGCTGCCGGACGGCGAGTACTACAACCACCTGCCGGCGCTGGTCCGCGCGGGCCGGGTCAGCGAAGAGCAGATCAACACGGCCGTGCGCCGGGTGCTCCGCATCAAGTTCGAAGGCGGCCTGTTCGAAAATCCCTATGTCGACGCCAAGCGCGCTGACCGCCTGACCGCCACGCCGGACGCCGTCGCCCTGGCGCGCGAAGCGGCGCGCAAGGCGATGATCCTGCTCAAGAACGACAAGGGCCTGCTGCCGCTCGACGCCGGCAAGATCAAGCGCCTGGCCGTTCTCGGCACCCACGCGCGCGACACCCCGATCGGCGGCTACAGCGAAGTGCCCCGCAAGGTCGTCAGCGTGCTGGAAGGCCTGCAGCAAGAGGCCAAGGGCCGCTTCACGGTCGATTACGCGGAGGCCGTGCGGATCACCGAGACCCGCATCTGGTCCAAGGACGACGTCAAGCTGGTCGACCCGGCGATCAACGCCCGCCTGATCGCCGAGGCGGTCGAGGTGGCGAAGAACGCCGACGTCATCGTCATGGTGTTGGGTGACAACGAGGAAACCAGCCGCGAGGCCTGGGCCGACCAGCACCTGGGCGACCGCTCGTCCCTCGACCTGCTGGGTCAGCAGAACGACCTCGCCAAGGCGATCTTCGACCTCCGCAAGCCGACTGTGGTGCTGCTGCTGAACGGCCGTCCGCTGACCGTGAACCTGCTGGCGGAACGCGCCGACGCCCTGATCGAGGGCTGGTACCTGGGGCAGGAGACCGGTCACGCCGTCGCCGACGTGCTGTTCGGCCGCTTCAATCCGGGCGGCAAGCTGCCGGTGACGATCGCCAAGGACGTCGGCCAGCTGCCGATCTACTACAACCACAAGCCCACGGCGCACCGCGGCTACCTGTTCGGGGACACCCGGCCGCTCTACCCATTCGGCTTCGGCCTCAGCTACACGACCTTCGAGATCTCGGCGCCGCGGATCGCCAGCGTGAGCGTGCGGGCGACCGAGACCGTGCGGATCGACGTGGACGTGGCCAACACCGGCCAGCGCGCCGGCGACGAGGTGGTGCAGCTCTATCTGCGCGACGAGGCCGCTTCGGTCACCCGTCCGGTGCTGGAGCTGAAGCGCTTCCGCCGCGTGACCCTGGCGCCCGGCGCGCGGACGACCGTGTCGTTCGAGCTGACGGCCCAGGACCTGGCGCTCTGGAACATCGACATGAAGCGGGTGGTGGAGCCGGGCAAGTTCACGGTCCTGGTCGGCCCCAACTCGGTCGACCTGAAGAGCGCGAGCTTCACGGTCACGGCGTAAGCGCAGGGGTACGAGCGAGATGGGCGTGGGCTGGCGTAGGATCCTCGGGCCGGCGGCGGCCGCCCTTCTCGTGGCCGCAGCGGGCGGGGCCAGCGCCCAGTCCCTGCTGCACACCATGTTCCAGGACCACGCGGTTCTGCAGCGTGAGCGGCCGGTTCCAGTCTGGGGTCAGGCGCAGCCCGGTGAGCAGGTCACCGTCGAGTTCGCCGGCAAGAGCGCCAGCGCCACCGCCGACGCCCAGGGCCGCTGGCGCGCGGAGCTGCCGGCCACGCCGGCCGGCGGGCCGTTCGTTCTCAGGGCGCGGGCAGGGGGGCGCACGCAGTCGGTCAGCGATGTGCTGGTCGGCGACGTCTGGCTCTGCTCGGGCCAGTCCAACATGCAGATGCGGGTGAAGTTCGTCTCCAACGCGGAGAACGAGCTGCGCGAGGCCAACCACCCGAACATCCGCCTTTTCCAGGTGGACCAGTACGCCAGCAGCAAGCCGCTGACCGACTTCGCGCCGGACAAGGCCCGGCCCAGTTGGAACGCCGTCACCCCGCAAACCATCGGCGAGTTCTCGGCCGCCTGCTACTTCTTCGCTCGCGAGCTGCAGAAGACGGTGAACGTCCCGCAAGGCCTGGTGCACGCCTCCTGGGGCGGCTCGACCATACAGACCTGGCTCACCGAGCCCACCCTGCGCCAGCTTGGCTATGGCGCGGCTGTCGACGCGCTCCAGCAGTATCGCACCGACCCCGCCGGCGCCGGCCGCACCTGGGGCAAGGCCTTCGAAGGCTGGTGGCGCAAGAACTATCCGACGGCCGGCACGCCGTGGCTGGCTTCCGACAACGCCGGCTGGAAGACCGCGCCCGAGGGCTTCGGCGCCTGGGAGACCTGGGGCGACCCCGACCTGGTCGGCTTCGACGGCCTGGCCTGGCTGCGGACCACCGTAGACCTGACCGCCGCCCAGGCCCGCCAGCGCGCCAGCCTTGAGCTCGGCGCCGTCGCCGACGCTGACATCACCTGGATCAACGGCGTCCCCATCGGCTCCGACCGCATGTGGGGCCCCGAACGCCGCTACCAAATCCCCAAGGGCGTCCTGAAGGCTGGCCGCAACACCATCACGATGGGTGTCTTCAACGCCTGGAACAACGGCGGACTACTGTCTTCTAGAGACAAGCAACTGCTCCGCGTCGCCAACCAGCCCGTGCCGCTGAACGGCGCCTGGAGCTACAAGATCGGCGCAAAGGGCAACAGCGCCGTCCCGTTCCCCCCGTGGGATGCTCTGTTCGGCATCGCCGTCGCCCGCAACGGCATGATCGAACCGATCGGTCCTTACGCCGCTCGCGGCCTGCTCTGGTACCAGGGGGAGTCCAACACCGCCCGGCCGCTCGAGTATGGGCCCATGCTCCAGGGCCTCATGCGCGATTTCCGCGCCACCCAGGGCCGCGACATCGACGTGCTGGTGGTGCAACTCGCGGCGTTCGGCAGCCGCGCCTCTCAGCCCATGAACAACGGGTGGACGATTGTGCGCGAGCAGCAGCGGCGCGTCGTCGCTGCCGATCCGCACGCCGGCCTGGTGATCACCACCGACATCGGCGACCCCACCGACGTGCACCCGACGCAAAAGCCGGAGCTTGGGCGCCGCCTCGCACGCGCCGCCCGGCACGTCTCCTACGGCGAGGCGATCTCGCCTTCAGGGCCGGTGGCAGCGCGCGCCGAGGGCGGCGGCGGTGTTGTGCAAGTGAAATTCTCTGACGTCACCGGCAAGCTCCTGACCTACAGCTCCAACATCGCTATCGGCTTCGAGCTCTGCGGCGGCGAAGCCGCAGGATCCTGCGCCTTCGTGGAAGGGCGCGTCATCAGCCCAAACATTGTGCGCCTGAACGTTCCGCACATGCCGCAGCCGAAGCTGGTCCGGTTCTGTTGGGCCGACAGCCCGATCTGCAATCTCTACGACGAGAGCGGCCTGCCGGCCGGTCCGTTTGAGATCCCAGTTCAGTAGGAACAGAAGGACGCCCGGCGAACATGCGCCGGGCTGTCCGAACTCAGATCGCGACCCGCCGGGCGATCTGGCTGCGGCGCGCCCGGCTCTCCTGCTCGGCGCGCTGCAGAGCCTCCGTTTCGGTCGCGTGCAGCAGGTGCTCGATGACCCGCTCGAGATGGTCGCGCATGGCCTGGCGTGCGGCGGCCGGATCGCGCGCCTTGAGCGCGTCGACGACCCGCCGATGCTCCAGGATCCGCGGCTCCAGACCCATGCCGCGAGCGCGGGTCAGGATGTTGCGAGCCAAGGGCCGGTTGCGCCACTCCCACAGGTTCTCGACCGTGGCGATGATCGCCCCGTTACCTGTGGCGCGCGCGATCACCAGGTGGAATTCCTTGTCGGCTTCTTCGCCGCGGACTTCCTCCTCGATGTGCATCCGCTGGAGCAGGTCCTCCAACTGGGCGATCTGTTCGTCGGTGATATTGGTCGCGGCGAGGGCCGCGGCCTCGCCTTCGAAGAGCCGACGCGCCTCGATCAGCTCGAACGCCCCGATCTCGAAGTCATAGGCTGACGCCGGCAGCGGCATCTGGGTGCGAGTGACATAGATGCCCAGGCCGTGGCGCGCCTCGATCATGCCCAGCATTTCCAGGGCGATCAGGGCTTCACGCAGCGTAGGGCGGCTGACGCCGTACTGCTCGGCCAGCTCACGTTCCGTAGGCAAACGATCGCCGACCTTGTACCGGCCGCTTTCGATTTCAGACGCGATCGCGTCGGCGAGGCGGCGATACAGCTTTCCAGTGGCGTCCATGGATCCGTCGACGTTGGCATCGGTGCGCCCATCCGCGCGCCGTTTCCCTGATACCACAGTTACGACCCGGAACCGTCAACGCCTACGTTGCCGGAGAGCAGCGCATCGATGGCTCCCAGCGCGCCCAACCGCGCCAGCCGCTCGGCCTGCGTAGTGACCGCAGCGCGGAAGTCGGGGCGACCCACCAGGTCCGCCGGGAACACGGCCGAGAGGCTCAGCAGCGCAAGCGCCTTGTCTGTCGGCGAGCTGCCCCGCTCGACCAAGCTGCGGGTCGTGTCGGCGAGGGGATCGTCGACCTTGAACGCGGCGCCGCCTTCGTCGCGGCCCTCCTGCCAGCGCATCCATGCCGCCACGCCAAGGGCGAGGGCGTCGATCGGCTGGCCCTTTTGGAGGCGCGCCGAGATGGTGGCCAACAGACGCTGCGGCAGCTTCTGAGAGCCGTCCATCGCGATCTGGCGTGTGCGATGCTGCAGGGACGAGTTCGCGAACCGCGCCATCAGCTCATTTCGATAGGCGGCGACCTCCAGCCCGGGCGGCGGCGAAAGCGTTGTTTCCGCCTCATCCCACACCCGGTTCACGAAGCGGCTTCCGGCCTCGCGGGCAACGAATTGATGGACGAAGTCGATGCCCGCCAGGCCGCCGAGATAGGCGATCGCCGAGTGCGCGCCGTTCAGCAACCGCAGTTTGGCTTCTTCCCACGGGGCCACCGACTGGGTCAGCTGCACGCCTGCAGACGCCAAATCGGGCCGCTCGCCGGCGAAACGGTCCTCCACCACCCACTGGGTGAAGGGCTCGGTCTTCACCATGGCGCGATCGACCACGCCCAGCCGTGCGGCGAGGGCGTCGATGTCCTCGGATGTGGTGGCCGGCACGATCCGGTCGACCATGGTCTGCGGGAAGGCCCCGTTGGCTTCGATCCAGTCGCGCAGCGCCGGGTCGTGACGTGCGGCCATGTCGAGCACCGCCGCACTCAGGGCCGCACCATTGTGGGGGAGGTTGTCGCACGAGATCGCAGTCAGGGCCGGAAGCCCGCGCTCGCGTCGCAGCTTCAGGGCGGCCACGAGGAACCCAGGCGCTGTTTTTGGCCGGTCCAGGCCGCCGAGGTCGGCTGCGACGTCGGCGTCTTCCGTCAGCAGGGTGCCGGTCGCGGGGTCGAGCTTGTAGCCCTTCTCCGTCACGGTCAGGGTCACGAGGTGCGTGTCGGCGGCGGCTAGCGCCTCCACCAGTGCGGCCGGATCCTGTGGCGCAACGAGCACGTCTTGCACCGCGCCGATGATGCGCACCTGCTCGGACGAGCCGTCACGCACCACCACGCTGTAGAGCCCGTCCTGCGGGTTCATCTGTTCGGCGACGTCCGGCGAGCGCAGCGAGGCGCCGCGGATCCCCCACCGCGGGTCGCCAGCGCGGATCAGCTGGTCGAAGACATCCGCCTGATGGGCGCGGTGGAATGCCCCGATGCCCAGGTGAACGACGCCCGCCTTAACCGTCGTGCGGTTGTAGCCGGGCTGCACCACGTCGGCGGGCAGGCCGCCGAGCGCACTCTCGCTGAGCCGCGGGCCGCTCACAGCCGATACGCCTGCTTGGGCAGGTTGTAGGCAAGGTCCACAGCGACTTCGCGGGCTTCGTCTTCCTCGATCCGATGTTCGGCCACGAGGCGACCCAGGAAGCCGCAGTCAATGCGCCGCGCCACGTCGTGACGGGCGGGGATGGAGAGGAAGGCGCGCGTGTCGTCGTTGAAGCCCACGGTGTTGTAGAAGCCGGCCGTCTCGGTGGTCATTTCGCGGAAGCGGCGCATGCCTTCCGGGCTGTCGTGGAACCACCACGCCGGGCCGAGTTTCAGCACAGGATAATGCCCGGCCAACGGCGCGAGCTCGCGGCTGTAGGTGGTCTCGTCCAGAGTGAAGACGATCACCGACAGGTTCTTCTCGTTGCCGAACCGGTCGAGCAGCGGCTTCAATGCCCGGACGTATTCGGTGCCCATAGGGATGTCCGCGCCCTTGTCGCGGCCGAAGGATTCGAAGACTCCGTGATTGTGGTTGCGGAACGACCCCGGGTGGATCTGCATCACCAGGCCGTCGTCGACGCTCATGCGCGCCATCTCGGTCAGCATCTGGGCGCGGAACAGTTCCGCCTGATCGGGTGTGGCCTTCCCGGACACGATCGTGCGGAACAAGACCTCGGCGTCCGCCGGCGGCAGGTCCGCGGTGCGGGCCGTGGGGTGGCCGTGATCCGTAGACGTGGCGCCCATCTCGGCGAAGAAGGCCCGGCGGTTGCGGTGCGCGGCCAGGTAGCCCTGCCAGCTGTAGACATCCTCGCCCGACAGTTCGGCGAACACCTTCAGGCTGTCCTGGAAGGACTCGTGCTCGGCGTCGATCACTGGGTCGGGACGATAGGCGGTGACCACCTTGCCCTTCCAGCCGCTCTCACGGATGGCCTTGTGGTGCCGCAGGTCGTCGGTGGGGCTTTCGGTGGTGGCCAGCGCCTCGATGTTGAAGCGCTCGAACAGGGCGCGCGGGCGGAAAGCGTCCGAGGCGAGCTTGTCGTTGATGGTGTCGAAGTAGTTGTCGGCGTTGGCTTCCGAGAGGCGCTCGGTGAATCCGAACACTTCGGAGAAGACGTGGCTGACCCACATGTATGACGGGGTGCCGCGGAAGAGCTTCCAGTTGCGGGCGAAGGTGCGCCACGCCTCACGCGGGTCGGCCGTTGAAGGGCCGGCTTTAGAGGGCACGCCGACGTCGTTGAGCGCGATGCCCTGCGAGTAGAGCATCCGATAGATGTAGTGGTCGGGCGCCAGCAGCAGTTCGGTCGCGCTGGGGAAGACCTCGTTGTAGGCGAACCAGGTCGGGTCAGTGTGACCGTGCGGGCTGATGATCGGCAGGTCCTTCACCTCGGCATAGAGCCGGCGGGCGATGGCGCGGGTCTCAGGTTCCGCGGGCAGCAGACGATCGGGATGCAGGCTCAGCTCGGCCATGGTGTTTCCTCGTCCTGGCAAGTCTTGTTGAGCGAGCCATAGCGCGCAGCGACGGCTCGTGCCACCGGTGTCAAAGCGCCGGTGCGCCGGCGGGCCCGAAGACTTGCGTCGGCCCCGGCCGTGGCGCGACCCGAACCGATCGTCGCCAGGGCAGAATGGGGCGCGACGCGCGCCTTCAGGCCGGCGGGATCACCAGTCGTGCATGGTGCCGTCTTCCAGACGGGCGACCGGCAGGTAGGCGGGCTTGTACGGGTACTTGGCGGCCAGCTCTTCGTCGATGTCGACGCCCAGGCCCGGCGCTTCGCCCGGGTGCAGCTCGCCGTCCGAGAAGGTGTAGGCATGCGGGAAGACCGCGTCGGTTTCCGGCGTGTGACGCATGTACTCTTGCACGCCGAAGTTCGGCACCGACAGGTCGAAGTGCAGGGCCGCGGCCATGCAGGCGGGCGACAGGTCGGTAGCGCCGTGGCAGCCGGTGCGCACACCATAGAGATCCGCGAACGAAGCAATGCGGCGCAGGTGGGTGATGCCGCCGGCATGCACCACCGTGGCGCGGATGTAGTCGATCAGCTGCTCCTCGATGAGCTGCTTGCAGTCCCAGATCGAGTTGAACACCTCGCCCACGGCCAGCGGCGTGGTCGTGTGCTGCCGGATCAGACGGAAGCGCGCCTGGTTCTCGGCGGGCGTGGCGTCCTCGATCCAGAACGGGCGATAGGGCTCTAGGTCTTTGCCGAGGCGGCCGGCTTCGATGGGCGTCAGGCGGTGGTGGACGTCGTGCAGCAGGTGCACGTCCCACCCGAGGCGCTCACGCGCCTGGGCGAACAGTTCCGGCACGGTGCGCATGTACTTGTGGGTCGACCAGATGGTCTCCTTCGGCAGATCGCTGTCCGCCGGCTCGTAGAACATCTTGTCCTTGGAAACGCCGTAGGTCGCCTTCAGGCCCGGAACCCCCGACTGCAGGCGGATCGCCTTGTAGCCCTGCTCCTTATAGTGCTGGGCGACGTCGAGGGTCTCCTCGATCGTCTCGCCATTGGCGTGGCCGTAGACCATCACGCCCGTACGCGAGGCGCCGCCAAGCAGCTGGTACACCGGCAGGCCAGCCACCTTGCCCTTGATGTCCCACAGCGCCATGTCGACGGCGGCGATGGCGGACATGGTCACAGGACCCCGGCGCCAGTACGCGCCCTTGTAGAGGTACTGCCAAATGTCCTCGATCTGGTGCGCGTCGCGGCCGATCAGGCACGGGATCACGTGGTCGTTCAGATAGCTGGCGACCGACAGCTCGCGCCCGTTCAACGTGGCGTCGCCAATGCCGGTGACCCCGTCGGCGGTCTCGATCTTCAGGGTGACGAAGTTGCGACCCGGGCAGGTGACGATGACTTTGGCGGCGGTGATCTTCGACATGAAAGCTTTCTTGGAAGGCGCGCGTACGTGAGGCAAGGCTTGGCGCACAAGCCGGTCGAACTTAGCCGCCGAGGGGTGGTTGTCAATTGTGGTCAGACCAATACAACTGGCGTGTGTAGACCATTCCCGGAGACCCCATGAAGCTGCTTGCCCGCCTGTTCGGCGCCTTCCTGATAGCCCTCTTAGGCGTAGGCTCCGCCGCCTACGCACAGGCGGACGACGGCTATGATCTTTGGCTGCGGTACCGCCCCATCGAGGCGCGCTATGCAGACGCATATCGAACCGCAGCTACCGAGGTCGTGGTGCAGGGCTCCTCGCCGACCCTGCTGGCGGCTCGCGCGGAACTGAACCGTGGCCTGTCGGGTCTCCTGGGCGCCGCGCCGTTGGTATCCGCCGCTCCGACCCGCGACGGCGCCGTCGTGGTGGGCACGCCCGCCTCTTCGCCGCTGATCGCCTCCCTGCGCCTGCCGCTCGACAAGGTCGGGCCGGAAGGCTTCATCATCCGCAGCGCCCAGACGGGCGGCCGGCGGGTGACCGTGGTCGCCGCCAACAGCGATGTGGGCGCGCTCTATGGCGCCTTCCGCTTCCTGCAGATGATCCAGACGCGCCAGCCGCTGGAGCGTGTGGACGTTGTCGACGCGCCGAAGGTGAAGATCCGGGTTCTGAACCACTGGGACAACCTCGACCGTCACGTCGAGCGGGGCTACTCCGGCCAGTCCATCTGGGATTGGTGGCGGCTGCCCGACTACAAGGATCCCCGCTACACCGACTACGCTCGCGCCAACGCCTCGCTGGGCATCAACGGCACGGTCCTGAACAACGTCAACGCCAAGGCTGACAGCCTCACCGAGCCGTACCTACGGAAGGCGGCAGCGGTGGCGGACGTCCTGCGGCCATACGGAATGAAGGTCTATCTGTCGGCTCGTTTCAGCGCCCCGATCGAGATCGGCGGGCTGAAGACCGCGGACCCGCAGGATCCGCAGGTCCGCGCGTTCTGGAAGGCCAAGGCGGACGAGATCTACCGCATCATTCCTGACTTCGGCGGCTTCCTGGTGAAAGCCAACTCCGAGGGTCAGCCCGGTCCCGGCGACTACAAGCGCAGCCACGCGGAGGGTGCGAACATGCTGGCCGAAGCGGTGGCTCCGCATGGCGGCATCGTGATGTGGCGGGCGTTCGTCTACTCCCACGAACTGCCTGAGGATCGGATCAAGCAGGCCTACAATGAATTCAAGCCGCTGGACGGCCAGTTCCGTGACAACGTCATCGTGCAGGTGAAGAACGGCCCGCTGGACTTCCAGCCCCGCGAGCCCTTCAGTCCGCTCTTCGGCGCCACACCCAAGACGCCGCTGATGATGGAATTCCAGGTCACCAAGGAATACCTCGGCTTCTCGACCCACCTCGTCTACCTGGGCGCCTACTTCGAGGAGGCCCTTAAGGCCGACACCTGGCAGAAGGGGAAGGGCTCGACGGTCGCCAAGGTGGTGGACGGCCGGATGTTCGGTCACAGGCTTACCGGCATGGCCGGCGTCGCCAATATCGGGACGGACCGCAACTGGGCCGGATCGATCTTCGACCAGGCCAACTGGTACGCCTACGGCCGCCTCGCCTGGAACCCGGAGGCCTCATCGCGGGCCATCGCCGAGGAGTGGGCTCGCCAGACCTTCAGCAACGATCCGGCCTTCGTAACCCCCGTCGTCGACATGATGATGAAGTCGCGCGAGACGGTGGTGAATTATATGACCCCGCTGGGCCTGACCCACATCATGGGGACCGGCCACCACTACGGTCCGGCGCCCTGGGTCTCGGAAGCCGGCCGCGCTGACTGGACGCCGGTCTACTATCACCGCGCCTCGCCGGAAGGCATCGGCTTCGACCGGATGAAGACGGGCAGCAACGCAATCGCCCAGTACGCGCCGCAAGCCGGCAAGGAGCTGGCGGCGGATGAGAAGAACCTGCTCTGGTTCCACCGGGTGAAGTGGGACGACAAGACCCAGTCCGGCCGCACCGTCTGGGACGAGCTGGTGGTTCGCTACACGCAGGGCGTCCAGGAAGTGGCTCAGATGCGCCGCACCTGGGAGGGCATGAAGCCCTACGTCGACGCCGACCGGTATGAGCAGGTGGCCGACTACCTGGCCATCCAGGAGAAGGAAGCTCAGTGGTGGCGTGACGCGTGCATCGCCTACTTCCAAAGCTTCTCGAAGCGGCCGCTGCCGGCCGGCTACGCCCCGCCGGCCCATGATCTCGAGTACTACAAGTCGCTCGAGTTCCCGTACGCCCCGGGCCGCGGCTAAGGCCCGGAGCGGGAAGGCGCCGCCTTAGCGGGCGGCGCCGAACAGCGACAGGGGGATCGCCTCCGCCATGGCCTTGTAGCCGGCCGGCGAAGGATGGAGGTGGTCCCCCGTGTCGAACTCCGGCCTCAGCCTCAGAGGCTGGGTCGGATCGCGGGTGACCTGGTCGAAGTCGACCACCGCGTCGAAGCGCCCGCTGGTGCGGATCCAGCGATTGACGGCCTGACGATCCTGTTCCCGCAGCGGGTCGGCCTTGTCGTAGTCCGAGCCCTGGAAGGGCAGCAACGTCGCGCCGACCACTTTCAGGCCATGGGCGTGAGCCCGCTCGATGATCTGCTCGTAAGCGCCGATCATCCGCTGGACGAGTTCGGCATGGGCCTGGGCGCTCTCACCGGCCTTGAGGGTGCCGATGTCGTTGATGCCCTCGAGCACGAACACCCAGCGCACTCCCGCCTGGCCCAGCACATCGCGGTCGAAGCGCGCGAGGGCGCTGGGGCCAAGCCCGTCGTTGAGCAGGCGATTGCCGCCGGTGCCCAGATTGACGACGGCGACGCCGCGCGTGCGCGCGTCCGCCCTCAATCGAGCCGCCAGAAGGTCGGGCCAACGGTCGTTGCCGTTGGTTGTCGAGCCGCGTCCGTCCGTGATGGAGTCGCCCAGCGTGACCAGCGCGGCCGCACTGCGGGGCGCGTCGATCTCGACACCCGACAATTGGTACCAGTGGTCGACGGCCTTGGCTCCCGGCAGGTCAGCGTCGGCCACGTGCTCACCTTTCAGGAGGTAAGATGTCGTGCGCGATCCCGGGTGGCTGGTTTGCCGCTCAGGGGCCTGACCAAGGTAGAGGCTGACAGCCAAGTCCGCACCGGCCGGAGCTGCGAGCGCAACCGGGTCAGACAGGTACTCCGCCCCCGCCGGTATGATCACCTGGCGCTTGCCGGAGAAGGTGAGGGGGGCGCCCTGCGTCCGGAGCCCGGGTGATCCTGGGCCGCTCGACAGGGCCACGGAGGCCGCGCCGATCGTCAAGGGCGCCGTTCCGAAGGCGTTTGAAACCCGCACGCGCAGTCGCGGTCCGCCGAGGCTCAGGTGGATGATCTGGCGGAGGGTGACGTCCTGCAGGTCCTCATTCGGCAGCGCATTGTGCGGCTCGGGGATCTGCTGGGCCGAGGCCCAGGAGCCGACCCACTTCTGGGCCTGTGCGCTTGGCGCGGCGGCGACGAGCGCCAGAACCAGGGGGAGTGCGGTAAGTGTCTTCCGGAGCATGCGCCTTCCTACACGGGTTTCGAGGTCACGTAGATCGCCAGTAGGTCAGTTGGGCTTGGTCTGACCAGCTTCTCGCAAAACGGTCAGAGCTGTTGACACCATTGGCCTGACCACCTACAAGCCGCCAAAGAGGGAGCGGTAACATTCGGCTCCCGGACTAAGGTCGCGAACAAAGACGGCCGTTCATACGCAGCCGCGCCTTGCGCGACGAAGCAACAAGATCGCGTGCGCAAGCGCATGCATGGGGAAGGATACTAGATGATCTCTGCAAAACAGGGCGGAATCCTGCGCGCCAAGGCGCTTCTGCTTGCCGCGACCTGCCTCACCAGCGTGCTTGCTTCCCAGGCCATTGCGCAAACCGCGCCCGCGGAAGAGCCGCAGTCCACTGGCGAAGTGGAAGAACTGGTCGTCACCGGTTTCCGCGGCAGCCTTGCGCAGTCCACCAACGCCAAGCGCGATGCGGTCGGCTTCAGCGACTCCATCTTCGCTGAAGACATCGGCAAGTTCCCGGACACCAACATCGCCGAGTCCTTCAACCGCGTGCCGGGCATCACCATCGCCCGCGAAGTCACCGGTGAAGGCTTGAACGTCGCGATCCGCGGCCTCGGCACCAACTTCACCCGCGTGACGCTCAACGGCGCGCCGGTGGCCATCGCCTCGACCGGCCGGACCGACGCCCAGAGCACCAACCGTGAAGTCGACCTCGACCTCTTCCCCACCGAGCTCTTCTCGCAGTTGACGGTCAACAAGACGCCGCTCGCGTCGATGATCGAAGGCGGCGCCGCCGGCACCGTGAACATGCGCAGCGCGCGTCCGTTCGATCAGGTCGGTCCGCGTCTGGCCTATTCGCTGCAAGGCACCAAGAGCAGCAACGTCGACAAGTGGGGCTACCGCGGCTCGCTGCTCGCCAGCCAAACCTGGGGCAACTTCGGCGCTCTGGTCGGCGTCGCGCGCGTCCGTAACGAGGTCAGCACGCCCGGCTTCGAGACCATCGGCTGGACCAATCCGAACATCACCGCCGCTCAGTGCGGCACGGGTCTGACCTGCAACACCACCGGCGGCGGCAACTGGACCATCCCCGGCACGGTTCCGGTGAACGCAGGCGCCAACCTGGTCGCCGGCACGCCGATCGACCGCGCGTTCCTGCTGGCCAACAATCCGGGCCGCACGATCCAGCAGATCGACAACGCTATCGTCCCGCGCCTGGGCCGTCCGGCTCAGAACTTCGGCACGCGTGAGCGCACAAACGCCATCCTCGCCCTCGAGTGGCGTCCGAGCGATAACCTGCACTTCTACGTCGACAGCATGTACGGCGAGAAGAACAACAAGCTCGAGCGGATCGACATGGACTGGTCGGTGCGCAACGGCGCCGCCATCCCTCTGAACCTGCAGGTCGATCGTGAGGACTGCGCCCAAGGCTGCGTGGTCACCAACGGCACCTTCGCCAACTCGCAGTTCTTCGTCACGTACCGCCCGTTCCTCGAAGACACGAAGTTCTATGGCGTGAACCCCGGCGCCGAGTGGCAGATCACCGAGAACCTGAAGCTCGACGTCCAGGCCAACTGGACCAAGAGCGAATTCCACCGCGAGTCGCCCAGCGTGCTGCTGATCACCCGTCCGAACGCGGGCGTTGTCGTGAACTACAGCAACGAAGGCGGCGGCGTCCCGTCCATCCAGAGCAACATCGACCTGAACGATCCGGCCAACTTCCAGTGGGTCGGCGGCCGCGTGAACCTGCAGGACGAAGAGCGGGAGACCGAGACCAAGGGCGCCCGCGCCAATCTGACGTGGGGCGACGACGCGTTCAACGTGCGCTTCGGCGGCGCTTATGACGACGTTTCTCGCCGCATCACCGCCTTCGATAACAGCCAGGCTTGGCAAAACGCGGTCTGCGGCAACAACCCGAACGTCTTCCTGCCCTCGCCGAACAGCCAGCCGCCTTGCGAAGGCCTGAATGCGCCAGGCGTGATCCCGACCGGCTACCCAACCTACCCGGGCTACGGCACGGGCTTCAGCGCCGGCGCCAGCGGCCCGATCAGCTACGCGGGCTCGCTGATCCCGAACAGCGTGGTCTCAAGCTATCTGCAGCCCAGCGACTTCGGCTTCGTGACCCTGGACTGGAACCGCTTCCGCGCTGACTCGCGCTACCAGCAGTTCCACGACAACGCTCCGGAAGCTGGTTCCTCGAACACCGGCGCGTCCGGCGGCTACATCCGGGAAAAGACCCTCGGCAGCTACGTCGAAATCAACGGCGCCACCGAGATCGCCGGCAACGCACTGCGCTACAACGCCGGTGTCCGCTGGGTGCGCACGAAGCAGACGGTTGGCGGCCGCGTGTCGCTGCCCGATCCGCGGAACACCCCGGCCAACCTGCCGGCCGGCCAGACGCAGCTGCCGGATGGCGCCCGCTACCCGAACCTCGTGAACTTCGTCTACGTCGACAACGAGTACGACAACTGGCTGCCAGCCGCTTCGGCCGCCTACAACGTGTCGGAAAACGCGGTCGTCCGGGCCTCGGTGTCGCGCACCATGACCCGTCCGGACCCGAACGCGCAGCTGCCGGGCGTGAACTTCAGCAACCCGTCGGCGGACATCGGCTCGATCGGCAACTCGGCCCTCGAGCCGTACATCTCCGACAACATCGACCTTGGCTTCGAGTACTACACGGGTCGTGAGGGCTACATCGGCTTCGCCACTTTCCGGAAGTCGATCACCGGCTTCACGATCAACGGCTCGAACACCCTGCCGTTCAGCTCGCTGGCGGCCTACGGGATCACCTATGACGCCCTGACGCCTACGCAGCAGGCGGCGATCGACTCCCGGGGCGGCCCGAACAACGCCAACGTGGTGCTGACGCAGCAGGTCAACGCCGAGGGCAAGCTCACGGTCCACGGCCTTGAGCTGAACTGGGTGCAGCCGCTCGACTTCGTGCTCGAACAGTACGGCCTGCCGGGCTTCGGTTTCTTGGCGAATGCCACGATCATCGACCAGCGCGGCACGGGCGCGGCTCCGGCCGTCGCCACCGGCGTCGCCGAGTACACGTACAACGTGACCGGCTACTACGAGCGCGGCGGCGTCAGCGCCCGTCTGTCGACCACCTTCACGAAGGGGTCGCAGTCTTCGGGCCTGAACCAGAACGGCATCCCGCTCGCGGCGCTGTTCTCGGAGAACTACCGCCAGGTCGACTTCTCCTCCAGCTTCGACCTCGAAGAGATCCTCGGCCGGCCGAACCTGCCGCAGCTGACCTTCGACGTGATCAACCTCACGAAGGCCAAGCAACGCAGCTACTTCCAGTTCCCGAATGCGACCTTCACCGAATACGAGCCTGGCCGTATGGTGATGGTGGGCCTGCGCGGCCGGTTCTAAACCGCGCTCTGCAAGCAAAATGGACGGCCGGCGCATGCGCCGGCCGTTTCCGTAAGCGGCATAGGGGGCTTGTCGTACTTTCATTCGTGCGACAGACCTACACGGTGGTCTGGAGGACCTGAGTGGAAACCAAGCCTGCCCGTCGCCAGAAAAGCGCGCTGACCATCCACGACGTGGCGCGCTACGCAGGCGTCTCGCCCATGACCGTGTCCCGGGTCATCAATGGCGAGAAGAACGTTCGCGAATCGACCCGTGAGGCTGTGAACGCCGCCATCCGGGATCTGAACTATGCGCCCAATCCGGCGGCCCGCAGCCTGGCCGGGGGCGACCTTGTCCGCATTGGTCTGCTCTATTCAAACCCGAGCGCCGCCTATCTCAGCGAGTTCCTGGTCGGCGGCCTCGATCAGTGCAGCCGCAGCAACATCCAGCTGATCGTCGAAAAGTGCGATGTCGAAGGCGCGGAGGAAGAGGCTGCGCTGCGCCTGGTTAACACCGGCGTCGACGGCGTGATCCTTCCGCCGCCGCTGTGCGACTCCGAGGCCGTTCTCAAGGTCTTGGCGGAAGCCAACACGCCCGCCGTCGTTGTGGCCACCGGCCGCGCCCCGCCGGAGGTGTCGTCCGTTCGGATCGACGACTACGAGGCCGCCCGCGCCATGACCGAGCACCTGCTCGATCTTGGGCACCGGCGTATCGGCTTCATCAAGGGCCATCCCAATCAGACGGCCAGCGCCCAACGCTTGGAAGGCTACCTGCAGGCCCTTTCCGATGCGGGCGTGGAGCCGGACGCGGATCTCGTCCTGCAGGGCTACTTCACCTACCTGTCGGGTCTTGAGGCCGCCGAGCGGCTGCTGTCGCTGAGCCAGGCGCCTACGGCCGTGTTCGCCTCGAACGACGACATGGCTGCGGCCACTGTGGCCGCCGCTCACAGGCGCGGCCTCGACGTGCCGGTGGACCTCACCGTCGTAGGCTTCGACGACAGCGCCCTGGCCACCACTGTCTGGCCGGAGCTCACCACCATCCGCCAACCGATCGCCGAGATGTCGCGAGAGGCGGTGACGCTGCTGAGCGACGAGATCCGCAGCCGTCGCGCGGGCGAAAGCGCCAAGCATCCGCATGCGCTTCTGCAATTCGCGTTGATCCGACGGCAATCGGATGCGCAGCCAAATTCATCTGCTAAATAGCGGGCCTTCTTGACAGCCCGCGTGGGCCGGCTGATAGCGCTACCACCCAACTAGAACATTCCAAGGGAGGTCTGACCAATGAGCGTGCAAGCCGTTGTGGCGTGCCTGCCGCAAGACTGGCGTGAGGCCACCCTCGTGGGCCGTATCCAGACTGCGGAAGGCCCTGCTGTCATCGTCGTCCGCAAGGGCCGTGTACAGGACGTCACCAGCGCTGCGTCCACGGTGGCCGACCTGATGCGCGACTGGAACGGGGAGGGGCCGCAGGGCCGCGACCTGGGCGATCTCGAAGAGTTCGACTTCGCCGCCAACAAGTTGCTGACCCCTGTCGACCTGCAGGTGATCAAGGCCGCCGGCGTGACCTTCGCCGTCTCCGCCGTCGAGCGCGTGATCGAAGAGCGCGCACGGGGGGACGCCAGCCGCGCCGAACAGATCCGCCAAGACCTTCGCGAGCGCGTCGGCTCGGACATCCGCTCTGTGCAGCCCGGCTCGGACGCCGCGGCCCGCCTGAAGGAAGCCCTGATCGCCGACGGCCTGTGGTCCCAGTACCTGGAAGTGGCTATCGGTCCCGACGCCGAGATCTTCACCAAGGCTCCGATCCTGTCGGCAGTCGGCCATGGCGGTCAGATCGGCGTGCGCTCCGACTCGAGCTGGAACAATCCTGAGCCGGAAGTCGTGCTTGTCGTCGACCGGAAAGGTCGCACCCTCGGCGCCACCCTCGGAAACGACGTGAACCTGCGTGACTTCGAGGGGCGCAGCGCCCTGTTGCTCAGCAAGGCCAAGGACAACAACGCGTCCTGCTCCATCGGCCCGTTCATCCGCATCTTCGATGATGGCTTCACCGTCGACGACGTCCGGAGCGCCCGTGTGGACCTCGAGATCCAGGGCAAGGACAACTACCGGCTGGAAGGCCACAGCTCCATGGACCAGATCAGCCGCGATCCGCTGGATCTGGTGACCCAGGCCCAGAGCGAACACCACTTCCCCGACGGCTTCGTGCTGTTCCTCGGCACCCTGTTCGCCCCGACCCAAGACCGCGACGCGCCGGGCAAGGGCTTCACCCACAAGGTCGGCGACGTGGTGCGGATCTCCAGCCCCCGTCTCGGACTTCTCGAAAACGAGGTGACGACCTCCAAGGACGCGCCGCCCTGGCAATTCGGGGTGAGCGACCTGATGCGCAACCTGGCCGGCCGCGGCCTCCTCAAGGCGGAGAGCGCCCAATGACCCAGACCCTTCCGCAATTCATCGGCGGCGAGCGGGTAAGCGCCGACGCGCCTGAGAAGAGCACCAATCCGTCCAACACCAACGAGGTCGTCGCCCTCGTGCCGAAGGGCGGCGAGGCCGAGGTCAATGCGGCGGTGGAAGCCGCCCGGGGCGCCTTCCCGGCCTGGTCGGAAGCCTCGCCCGAGCTGCGCTCGGACCTGCTGGACAAGGTGGGCGACGCCATCATGGCTCGCCGCCAGGAGATCGGCCGCCTGCTCTCCCAAGAAGAGGGCAAGACCCTTCCGGAGGGCATCGGCGAGACTGTCCGCGCCGGCCGCATCTTCAAGTACTTCGCCGGCGAGGCCCTGCGTCGCCACGGCCAGAACCTCGACTCGGTCCGTCCGGGCGTGGAGATCCAGACCTACCGCCAGGCGGTGGGCGTGTTCGGCCTGATCACTCCGTGGAACTTCCCGATCGCCATCCCGGCGTGGAAGGCGGCTCCGGCTCTAGCGTTCGGCAACACCGTCGTCATGAAGCCGGCGGGCCCGACCCCCGCCACGGCCGCGGCTCTCGCCGAGATCATCTATGAAGCGGCCGACGCGCTGGGCGCGCCCAAGGGCATCTTCAACATGATCTTCGGCCCCGGCGCGATGGGCCAGAAGCTCGTCGAGCACAAGGACGTCGACGGCATCTCCTTCACGGGCTCTCAAACGGTGGGTGCGGGCGTGGCCAACGCCGCCGTCGCCCGTCAGGCGCGCGTGCAGCTGGAGATGGGCGGCAAGAACCCGCTGGTGATCCTCGACGACGCTGACCTCGACCGCGCGGTGATGGTGGCCCTCGACGGCTCCTTCTTCGCCACCGGCCAGCGCTGCACGGCTTCCAGCCGGATCATCGTCCAGGATGGCATCCACGATCGTTTCGTGGCCGCCCTCGCCGAGAAGGTGGCGGCTCTGCGGGTCGGCGACGCGCTCGACCCCAACAGCCAGATGGGCCCGGCGGTGAACGAGTCCCAGATGGAAACCAGCTACAAGTACATCCAGATCGCCAAGGACGAAGGCGGCCGGGTGGTCACGGGCGGCGACCGTCTGAAGCTCGCCAACCCGGGCTGGTACGTGCAGCCGACACTGATCGCCGACACTGACAAGGGCATGCGCATCAACTGCGAAGAGGTCTTCGGTCCCGTCGCCAGCACGGTGCGGGTGAAGGACTACGAAGAAGCCCTGGCCCTGGCCAACGACGGCGACTTCGGTCTGTCGGCCGGCATCGTCACCAGCTCGCTCAAGCACGCGCGCAACTTCCAGCAGCGCGTGAAGGCGGGCATGGTGATGGTCAACCTGCCCACGGCCGGCGTTGACTACCATGTGCCATTCGGCGGCATCAAAAAGTCGAGCTACGGCGCGCGCGAGCAAGGTTTCGCGGCCGTCGAATTCTACACTCAAACCAAGACGGCATACTCGTGGGCGTAAATTCAGCGATCTATCCGAGCCTCAAGGGCAAGCGCGTCGTCGTCACCGGCGGCGGTTCCGGGATCGGGGCGGGGCTCGTCGAAGCCTTCGTCCGCCAGGGCGCCGAGGTTCACTTCCTCGACATCCTCGACAGCGAGTCCGAGAAGCTGGCCGAGACCCTGGGCGATGAGCACACTCACCCGGTGTTCCATCACTGCGATCTGAAGGACGCGGCGGCCATCGCCGCCACGTTCGAGAAGATCGGTCCCGTCCACGTGCTGGTGAACAACGCCGGCAACGACGACCGCCACACCCTCGAGCAGGTCACGCCCGAGTACTTCGAAGACCGCATGTCCGTGAACCTGCGGCACATGATCTTCTGCACCAAGGCCGTGGTGCCCGCCATGAAGGCGGCCGGCGGCGGCGCGATCATCAACTTCGGCTCGATCTCCTGGCACCTGGGTCTGCCTGATCTGGTGCTCTACGAGACCGCCAAGGCCGGCATCGAAGGCATGACCCGCGCCCTGGCGCGCGAGCTCGGCCCGGATGGCATCCGCGTGACCTGCGTCACCCCGGGCAACGTGAAGACCCCGCGGCAGATGAAGTGGTACACGCCGGAAGGCGAGCAGGAGATCGTCGACGCCCAGTGCCTCAAGGGGCGGATCGAGCCGGCGGACGTCGCCTCCCTCGTGCTCTTCCTGGCTTCGGACGACGCGCGGTTCTGCACCGGCCACGAATACTGGATCGACGCGGGCTGGCGATGAGCCAAACGTCCGCGCCGGAGTGCGTCCATCCCGTTGCGGCCGAACTGGGCGAGGGCCCGGTTTGGCGCGCTGGCGAGGGCGCGCTCTGGTTCGTCGACATCAAGGGCCGGAAGATCCACCGCTTCTTGCCCGACACGGGCGAGGCGCAAAGCTGGGACGCTCCGGCGTCGCCCGGCTTCATCGCGCCGCTCGCGAGCGGCCAGTGGATTGCCGGGCTGAAGACCGGCCTGCATTGGTTCGACCCTGCCGCGGGCGTCTTCGAGCTTCTGCAGGTCGTGGAAGACCCTAGACTCGATAACCGTCTGAACGACGGCTTCGTGGACGCCCGAGGGCGGCTGTGGTTCGGCTCCATGCACGATCCGGAAGAGACGCTAACTGGTGCGCTCTACCGCTTCGACCGTGACGGCCTCGCCCGCATGGACGACGGCTACTGCATCACCAACGGCCCGGCGACGAGCCCCGACGGACGGACGCTCTATCACACCGACACCTTGGGCAAGGTGATCTACGCCTTCGACGTCTCCGAGGACGGCGCGGTCTCGAACAAGCGCGAGTTCGCCCGGATCGAAGAGGGCGCCGGCTATCCGGACGGTCCGGCGGTGGACGCCGAAGGCTGCGTCTGGACCGGTCTGTTCGCGGGGTGGGGCGCGCGCCGCTATTCGCCCGCTGGCGAGTTGCTCGATTTCGTTCGCTTCCCGGTCGCCAACGTCACCAAGCTTGCGTTCGGCGGGCCGGACCTGACCACAGTCTACGCCACCACCGCCTGGAAAGGCCTGTCGGACGAGGCGCGCGTTGCGCAGCCGCTCGCCGGCGGCTTGTTCCGCTTCAACGTTTCCACTCCCGGCTTACCCCAGAATGAGGTGCGCGATGTCTGATCGCACCCCCGTCCGTCGTTTCCGTTCCCGCGACTGGTTCGACGCGCCCCACCGCAGCGACATGACCGCGCTCTACCTCGAGCGCTTCATGAACTACGGCATCACCGCCGATGAGTTGCGGTGCGGCAAGCCGATCATCGGCATTGCTCAGTCGGGCAGCGACATCGCGCCCTGCAACCGGGTGCACCTGCGCCTCGCCGACCGTATCAAGGCTGGCATTCGCGACGCAGGCGGGATCCCGATGGAGTTCCCGGTCCACCCGATCTTCGAGAACTGCCGTCGGCCAACGGCGGCGCTCGACCGCAACCTGGCTTACATGGGCCTTGTCGAGCTGCTCTACGGCTACCCCATCGACGCCGTGGTGCTGACCACTGGCTGCGACAAGACCACCCCGTCGCAGATCATGGCCGCCTCCACCGTCGACATCCCGGCCATCGTCCAGTCCGGCGGGCCGATGCTGGACGGCTGGCACGAAGGTGAGCTGGTCGGCTCGGGCACGGTGATCTGGCGCTCGCGCCGCAAGCTCGCCGCCGGTGAGATCACGGAGGAGGAATTCCTCCAGCGCGCGGCCGACAGCGCGCCCTCCGACGGCCACTGCAACACCATGGGCACGGCTTCCACCATGAACTCGGTGGCCGAAGCGCTGGGCATGAGCATTCCGGGCAACGCCATGGTGCCCGCGCCTTACCGCGAGCGCGGCCAGATGGCGTACGAGACCGGCCGCCGCATCGTCGACATGGCCTACGAGGACCTGCGCCCGTCGAAGATCCTGACGCGCGAGAGCTTCATCAACGCCATCAAGGTGGTCAGCGCCCTGGGCGGCTCTTCCAACGCCCAGCCGCACATCGTCGCCATGGCTCGCCATGCCGGCGTTGAGATCCGTCCCGAGGACTGGATGGACCACGGCTACGACGTGCCTCTGCTGGTCAACATGCAGCCGGCCGGCAAGTACCTGTCCGAGCGCTTCCACCGCGCCGGCGGCGTGCCCGCCGTGATGTGGGAGCTGATGCAGGCCAACCAGCTCACCACTGACGTGCTGACGGTCACGGGCAAGACCCTGGGCGAGAACCTGCAGGGCCGCGAGGCTTCCGACCGCGAGGTGATCCGCCGCTACGACCAGCCGCTCATGGAGCGCGCCGGCTTCCTCGTGCTGAAAGGCAACCTGTTCGACTTCGCCATCATGAAGACGAGCGTGATCTCTCCCGATTTCCGCCAGCGCTACCTTTCGGAGCCGGGCAACGAGGGCGTCTTCGAAGCGCGTGCAATCGTGTTCGACGGCTCGGACGACTACCACCACCGGATCAACGACCCATCGCTGAACATTGACGAGCGCTGCATCCTGGTCATCCGTGGCTCAGGCCCGATCGGCTGGCCCGGCTCGGCCGAGGTGGTCAACATGCAGCCGCCGGATCACCTGATCCAGAAGGGCATCATGAGCCTGCCGACGCTTGGCGATGGCCGTCAGTCCGGCACCTCCGACAGCCCGTCGATCCTGAACGCCTCGCCGGAAAGCGCGGCGGGCGGCGGTCTGGCCTGGCTGCGCACCGGCGACATGGTTCGGATCGACCTCAACAAGGGCGAGTGCAACGCCCTGGTGGACGAGGCCGAGATCGCCCGCCGCAAGGCCGAAGGCGCGCCTGCCTTCCCCGAAAGCCACTCCCCGTGGGAGGAGCTCTATCGCGAAAAGACCGGCCAGCTGCGCGATGGCGGGGTCATGGATTTCGCTCTCAAATACAAACAGATCGCAGCCAAGACGCCGCGGCACAATCACTAGGGGACGTGGTCAGCCGGCTGGCTTGACCATGTTAGCGTTCTCAATAGACATTGTTCGCCCAGACGGCGGCGGAAGAACCGCCGGATGGGTGCGAGGAAAGCGGGCGAGGGCCCGACCAGGAGGTCACATTGGCTACTGTAACTAACGCTGGCCCTTCGGCTGGCATGAGCGCCGAGGGCGGGAAGGTCAACATGGCCTTCGTCGCCGCGATCGTCGCAGTCGCGACGATCGGCGGCTTCATGTTCGGCTACGACAGCGGCGTCATCAACGGCACTCAGGAAGGCCTGGAAAGCGCCTTCAACTTGAGCGCCCTGGGCACCGGCCTGAACGTCGGCGCCATTCTGCTCGGCTGCGCCTTCGGCGCCTTCATCGCCGGCCGCCTGGCCGATGTCATGGGCCGCCGCACCGTCATGATGATCGCCGCCGTGCTGTTCATCATCAGCGCCATCGGCACTGGCGCGGCTGACAACTCGATCGTCTTCATCATCTTCCGCATCATCGGCGGCCTGGGGGTCGGCGCCGCCAGCGTGCTTTCCCCGGTCTACATCTCGGAAGTCACGCCCGCGAACATCCGCGGCCGGCTGTCCTCCGTGCAGCAGATCATGATCATCACCGGTCTGACCGGCGCGTTCGTGGCCAACTACGTGCTGGCCCACACCGCTGGCAGCTCCACCGCCCCGCTGTGGCTCGATCTGCCGGCGTGGCGCTGGATGTTCTGGATGCAGGTGATCCCGGCCGGCATCTTCCTCCTGACCCTGCTGATCATCCCGGAAAGCCCGCGCTTCCTGGTGGTGAAGGGCCGTGACGCCGAAGCCGCCGCCGTGCTGGACCGCCTGTTCGGCGCCGGCCAAGGCAAGCGCAAGGTGGACGAGATCCGCTCCTCGCTGGCCAGCGACCACCACAAGCCGAAGCTCTCGGACCTGCTCGACCCGACGACCCGCAAGATCCGCGCGATTGTCTGGACCGGCATCATGATCGCCGTGTTCCAGCAATTGGTCGGCATCAACATCGTCTTCTACTACGGCTCGGTGCTCTGGCAGTCGGTCGGCTTCTCGGAAGACGACGCCCTGAAGATCAACATCCTTTCGGGCTCGCTCTCGATCCTCGCCTGCCTGGCCACCATCGGCCTAGTGGACAAGGTCGGCCGCAAGCCGCTGCTGCTGATCGGCTCGATCGGCATGGCCATCACCCTGGGCATCCTGACCTACTGCTTCTCCACCGCCACCATGGCGGGCGGTCAGCTGCAGCTGTCGGATCAGGTCGGCCTGCTCGCCCTGATCGCGGCCAACGCCTACGTGATCTTCTTCAACATGAGCTGGGGCCCCATCATGTGGGTGCTGCTGGGCGAGATGTTCCCGAACCAGTTCCGTGGTTCGGCGCTCGCGGTGGCCGGCTTCGCCCAGTGGATCGCGAACTTCGCGATCAGCGTCAGCTTCCCCGCCATGGCGGCCGGCCTCGGCCTTGCGGTCACCTACGGCTTCTACGCGGTGAGCGCGCTGATTTCCTTCTTCCTCGTGCGCTTCATGGTCCGCGAGACCGCCGGCCGCGAGCTGGAGGACATGGAGGGCTAAACGCCTTCCGATCTACCCGAATGTGGAAGGCCCGCCGGGTCCGGCGGGCCTTTTGCTTTTTGGACGTACGCCTGAAACAGTCTGCGCAGGACCAGGAGAACGACATGCTGAGGACGCTCGCCGCAGCCGCCTGCGCGCTGCTCATGGCCGGCCAGGCGCAGGCCGCCGGGCTGGCCCAGGCGCGCGTGGCCCAGGGCCTGCTCTCGGCGGGCCCCGTGGAGCAGGGCGTTACGGTCTTCAAGGGCGTGCCCTTCGCCGCGCCTCCGGTGGGGCCGCTGCGCTGGCGCGCACCTCAGGCCGCCGCCGCCTGGAGCGGCGTGCGACCTGCCGACCGCTTCGGCGCCAACTGCATGCAGAAGCCGATCGAGGGCGCGCTCGGCCCCTGGACTCCGGAATACCTGGCCCACGGCGACATCAGCGAGGACTGCCTCTACCTCAACGTCTGGACCCCGGCGGAAGGCCTCGGCGCCAAGCTGCCCGTCATGGTCTGGATCCCCGGCGGCGGCTTCAATCAGGGCTCGGGCTCGGTGCCGATCTATGACGGGGCTGGCCTCGCTCGACGCGGCGTGGTCGTGGTGACCGTCAACTACCGGCTAAACGCCTTCGGCTTCATGGCTCACCCGCAGCTTACCGCTGAAGGGCAGGGGGCTTCGGGCAACTACGGCCTGCAGGACCAGATCGCCGCGCTTCAGTGGGTCCAGGCCAACATCGCCGCGTTCGGCGGAGACCCGGCGAGGGTGACGGTGGCTGGCCAGTCCGCCGGCGCCGCCTCGGTTCATGCGCTGCTCGCCGCGCCGGCCGCCAAGGGTCTGTTCCACCAGGCCATCGCTCAAAGCGGTTCGGGCATGGGCTCCGGCGGCACGCCGCTGGCCAAGGCCGAGCAGGACGGCGTCCGCTTCGCCGAGGGGCTGGGCGCCCGAACCCTGGCCGAACTGCGGGCCCTGCCGGCCGACAAGGTGCTGGAAACGCCGTCCGGCATGCGCTTCGCTCCGATCATCGACGGGCGCACCGTCCCCGCTGACCCCACGCGGCCGGGTAACGCCGTGAGCGACGTGCCCCTCCTGACTGGGCTTACCGCTGACGAGTCGAGCGGCATGAACCGCAGCTACGGCAAGTCCACGCCCGCCGAGCTGCAGACCCGGCTGCAGACAGGCTTTGGCGCACTGGCGCGCCAGGCTGGCGCCATCTACCGCGCTTCGAGTGACGCAGACGCTGGGGAGGCGTCCAAGCGCCTGTCTCGCGATCGCGGCCTCGCCGCCACCTGGCTTTGGGCGCAGTCGCGCCTGCAGACCAGCCGACAGCCGGTTTACGCCTACCTCTGGACGCACGTGGAGCCGGGCCCGGAGGAGGCGCGCTACGGCGCCTTCCACTCCTCCGAGATGCCCTACGTCTTCCAGACCCTGGCCGCCTCGCCCGAGCGCCCGTTCACGCAAGAGGACCGCCGCATCTCAGACCAGATGGCCGCCTACTGGGCGAACTTCATCGCCAAGGGCGATCCCAACGGGCAGGGCCTGCCCACCTGGCCCAAGGTCCGCGCCGGCTCGCCGGTGATCATGGAGCTCGGCGCCCGGCCCGCTCCGCGCCCGGTGCTGGAGCCGGAAACCCTGAAGCTGTTCCAGGCCTATGCCGAGGCCGGCGGCGGCCTCAGCCTGTTCTGAAACCAAGTGACCAGCGCAGCCATTCTTCCGGCGAGGGGGATGGCTCCGTTGCTCACCCGCAGGCCTGGTCGTCGGCAGCGCAGGCTCTGGCTCACGCCAGGGCTCGCCTCACTTATCGCATTGGCCGCAGCGCCCGTCCTGGCGCAGGACCCTCTTGTCACGCCCCAGTTGCTGATCTCGCCCACGCGCCTGACCTTCAGCGAGACCCCGGGTCAAGGGGAGGTGACGCTGCGCACCACAGGCGCTCCTCAGACCTACGATGTCCTGCTGGTGGATCGGGTGATGACCCCGGACGGACGCATCCTCGAGGCCACCGATCCAGCTCTGGGACCGCTTGCGGGGCCGTTCCGCGCCAGTGCCCGACAAGTCCTCAGCACGGCTCTGACGACCGTTGCTGTTTCGCCGGAAGCAGGCTCCCGGGTGCGCGTCAGCTACGCCGGCGCGGGTGGGCTGGCGCCTGGCGAGTACCGCACGCACCTCACCTTCAGAGCTCAGCCGACCGCAGCGGCCGAGGCCAGCGCGCCGCGCGTAGTCTTCGCCTACGCCATTCCGCTGATCGTGCGGATTGGCGCTGTGGACGCCCGCGCCGCGATCGAAGCGGTGCGGCTGCGCCGGCTGTCGAGCCCCGGCGCCGCCCCCAACGCCGTCCTACAGACCACGCCGGCGCTTGGCGTCGAGCTGGTCCGTCTCGGCTCGAGCTCCGTCTTCGGAGACGTGGAGGTGCAATCGCTGCGAGATCCCGCCGGCCCGCTGCTGGCCGAGCTGCGTGGCGTCGCCGTCTATCCGGAAGTCGCCCGCCGCACGCTGGTGCTTCCGCTGACGCGGGAGCTTGGCCCCGGAGAGCGCGTGCGCATCCGCTACATCGACCGTGACGTGAAGCCTGGCCGCTTGCTGGCGGATGTGGAGCTGGCGCCCGGCGGCGTCCAGCATGCTCGGTCAGATCGCACGGCGCCCTAGGCCGATCGGCGTGCCGCCTCACGCGCCAGCGCGTGCTTGCGAGCTCGACGCCAGGGTGCGTCCCACGAGCGCCAGCGCCACGCCAAGATAGGCCAGCGCCATCGGCGCCCACATGATCAGCCCGGCGAGTTGCTGGTCCTCCAGGGGCGACAAGCCCCAGGCTGCGGTCGTCGCCAAATGGGGCGCATAGAGCGGTCGGCCAGCGAAAGTCAGCAAGGCGCCCAGCAGCCCCGTCGCCATCATCACCCCCAGCAGGGCGCCTGCCGCCGCCAGGCTCGCGCTCTGCCGAACCGCCATCCAGAACAGCACGGCCGAGCCAAGCAGCGAGACCTGCATCACCCAGTAGAGCAGGTCGCTTGACAACGCCGCGCCATAGGCGGGCGGCGAGTGCCAGATCCAGAATAGCGCCACGTGCGCCAGACTGGCTGCCAGCAAACCGAGGGGCGCCGCCGCTGGCCGGCGCGGCGCCCAGGCGATCAGCGGCGCAGCCGCCACCACCAGCAAAGCATGGTGCAGAACGCGGGCGGAAAAGAGCGCCGAGCTCAGCGCACACAGCGGCGAGACGAAGTTGATGGCCAGCACCGCGATCGCCGCCCATCCTGCCGTGGATTGGACGGTGCTGCGCCCCCGACGGAGGGCAAGCCACGCCGCCGCGATCGCCAGAACGCCGAGCACCCACGGGTCCAGATTCCAGCGCGCCGGCAGTTGGGCCGGAACAGGCCCTTCGCCGCAATAAGGGATCACCCGGTCCATCGCCGCCGACTCCCGTCAGTTCGCCTGCAGGCCTAACCGGCGGCCAAGGCCACGGTTCCCGCTGCGACACCCCGCTCGCGCCTTCCTCTGGAGCCTGTCGGCGCTCTGCCCTACATAGCGGCCTTGCGGCGCTCCAGCCCGCGCGTCTCCGCACTCATTGCGCCAATCCGTGAGCAACGTGAACCACCCGCAATCCCACAGGCTCTCCGTCGCGCCCATGATGGACTGGTAAGAATCTCAAGGAAAAACAGCCGGTTATAAGTGAGTGGGTGCAATAATTGCACGCGGATGTTCGCCTTCTTTTTCCTTTCCGTTCGCACGAAGATGTTCGCGGATCTGCGAGCGGAGGCCGATGCCGGCGTAACGCGACCGCCTTTTTGAACTACCCCAAACTTCGATGCGCGACGGACCGCCTGTTGCTTACCTGAGGCTGCGAGCAACAGCCTTAGCAGCGCAGCAACCACCTTCGTAAACTCCCCCTAAGTGGTCCCTGTTGGCACTCTGCGATGCACGCAGGAGTTGCCATGAACCAAATAGTGCCAAGCTCGACAGCTCCGGGTCGGGGAGCGATCACGCCAGAGATGCTTTGCTCGTCGGTTCGCCTCGAGGGCTTACGGGATAGCTTTCTGATCAAAGGCTACGCTCAGAACGTGAAGCCGTGGGTTCGCGAAGGTGAGCTGAAAGCTGTCTTCGGGAAGCTGAAGCTGGGCAACGTTAGCGTCGGCTTCAAAACAGATCCGTCGAACGCCCCGGAGGAGGGCGCGCCGGTGGTGCTGCGTGGCGTTCTTTCCCTTCAGCCAGGACCAGTCCCTGGCGCTTATCAGATCTTGGTGGTCGGCGAACAGGCCGGGACGTGGTCGCCTGGACGTTCCGAAAGGATCATGGCTGCACCGCCTGACAAGCCAGACCGAACGCCACTAGAGCTGTTCGTTGAACTGCACGGCGCTGAAGGGCTTGCAGTGCTGGTCTCCGGCAAGGCCGAAGGTGACGTTAGCCAAGCTCTGACCAGAGCCAACCTGCAAAGACGGCCGTCGCTGATACGCGCAAACTTCACCAACCCAGACTCCGTACTTGCGGCAGCTCGACAAGCAGCACGCGACGGGTTCGCAGGGCTGGCGATTGCCAGGGGCGGGGGAGTGGCTCTCGAAGAGCTCGGCAACTCAAGTGCCGTAGCTAAGGGGCTTATCGAACTAGGGCTGCCCTTCTATAGCGCTCTTGGCCATGGAGACGATGTTTCTCTGCTGGACAAATATTCGGACCAATCCTTTCCTACCCCGACAGAGTTGGCTGCAGCGCTAGGCCGCGCGGAAGAGCGCGTTGCCTTGTTTGCGGCGCTCCAGTCGCGAGCAGATCGTCTCACGTCGGATCTAGAGCGCTCTGAAGTCGCGCGGGTGAAAGCCGAAGCAGAGGGCCAGGAGCTCGCGTCCAAGCTAAACAGGACCGTCTACGCCACAAGGCGAGGCATCGTCCTCTCGTGGCGGGCGGCTGCAGCGGTGCTCATAGCGGCGGCTGTTGGCACTGGCGGGGGTGTAATCTGGCTGGTCACTCAACGTCTACCTGATCGCGAACCCGAATTAGCCTCCGTGAGGGCGGACGGGACGAGCGGGACGGAAGAGAGCGCACCGCGGAAGGAAAAGAGCGCACGGACAGACGGGCGTTCGGTGCATTCGAAAGAGACGCGGTGAGTAGCACCGCACTTGGCACCAGCAAGGCGTCAGGCGATCTCCCAAGCTTGGTTGAGGACCTGAGCGGCTAAGGCTGCCTTGTCCTGAGGCAGGAAGCGGCCGTAGTGGGCCGCGACCGTCTCGGGTGTGTCCTGGATCGCGTAGCTCGCCTGCTCGTAGGATCCGGTCTGCTTCAGGATGTGGGTGGCGAGGACGTCGCGCACGTTGTGCGGTCCGTGCGGGAGCAGGCCCTTAATGGCGCCGCGCCCTGTCCATGGATTGTGGATCCCGTACCGCTGGATGATCCAGCGCCACGCCTCGTAAAAGGTGTTCTGGTCGTACGCGGCGTCATCGCTCGTCGCCTTCGCCGTCTTGACGAAGAAGGTGCCGGGATCGGCTGCGGGGCCCAGGAGCACCGCGCGGTGCTTGTCCAGGTACGCGGCAATCTCGCTGTAGAGGTCCGCCACGTCCGGCAGCACGAGCCGGAAGGCGCGCCCGCTGAAGAACGAGGAGCCGGCGTTCTTGAAGGCGACATGCGGCACGAACACCTCCCAGCCGCTGTCGCGTTCGTTCCAGCGCAACTCTCCCCGGCGCGCCTCGGCCAACTGGCGCTCTGTGCGCGGACGTTCGCCTCGAAGGCACACCATGAGCTGACGCAGGTTCTTCTGCCGGAAGCCGAGGTGGAGCCCGAGGCGCACCATCAGGATCGCCCTGGAGCTTTCGGCGGCGGCCTTCGGGTAGCGTCTCGCACACGGCCGAAGGCGCACAACCTCGTCAGCGATCTTCTTGTACTCACGTACCGGGCTCTCCGCCTCAAGGACGGGGAGGATCGGCTCGAACGGGTCGCGATGCACCCGGCTGACCCGGGCGATCTCCTTTGACCGTGCGAGCGCAATCCGGTGCATGGCGGCGCAGGCGCCGCTCCAGTCCTGCTGCACCGTCTGGATCTCGGACGCGGTCACAAGGTTCGGGATGGGGACGAGCCGATCCGCGAGAGTAGGCGTCTGCGTCAGCCAACCCGTCTCTGGAGATGTGAGGGCCACGGCCAAGCTCAACATGTCGACTTCCCAGGCGGTGAAGAAGCCGCGCCGCTTCTCCCGCCAGGAGACGTACCAATCCCAGACGCGCGGGAGCACCAGCATGCCAAGGCTGAGGTCAGCCGCCGCGACGCCGAAGCCGAGCACCGGCCCGGTTGGGTGAGCAGCCAGGGCGCCGAGAAGGAGGCTGAGCTGCTCCAGCTTCTGGGCGGCGGTCTCGGCGCCCCAGACGCCGCGCCTCCGGTAGCCGTAGGGCGCAAGGGTCGAGGTCTTGAACGCGAGGAGCGCATGCATCTCGGCCTCCAGCGCGGCCGGCGCGAGCTGGGCGCCCGGTCGTGTGCGAAGGCGCCCGCGCAAGCTCGCCTCGAGTTGACGGAAGCGGATCCCGAAAGGCTGGGTGGCGGCGGTGGCCTGGTAGCGTCGATAGTCGGTCGAGCCAGAGACCACGACCCGGCGCACCCAGTCGAGGATCTCCTCCTGCTCAACCAGCGGCCGGCGATCGAAGTCGTCGGGCAGATGCCAGGCTAGTCTTCGCCGCTCCGCCCTGCCGATCCCGACGACTCTTTGGCCGGTGGTGGCGCGGGAAGGGTGGGGCAGCTTTTCCTTGAAGTAGCCTGCTGGCAGCCGCCATCGCGCCTCCAGCAGCTGCAGGACCCGCAGGCTCTCGCGATGGACGGGCGCTTTGAGGCCGCGCCGCCAAACGCGGAGGGTCGACTGCTCAATCGGACAGGCTTGGTTGGCAAGCACCGTCGCCAGCCCACGTATCGTGTCGCCGTGGCGGCGGATGTGGAGGTCGAGCGCAGCAGCGAAGTCCGGCGGGTCCAGCCAGGTGAGCTCCCGCGGTTCGGGGAAGGAGGGAATCGCGATCGGCTTGGGTGAACGTTTCCGCGATCGCCGATGACGTCCGCCGGCAACTGGCGAGGTCGCGGTCCGCTCGGTGCGCTTAGGATGTCTCAGCGCCGGCGCCTTTCGCAGCTCGCGTCTCAGGGCCTCCAGGCCGGGGCGAAGCGCCTGCTTCGCAGCCTCCAACTGCTCCTCATCAATACGAGCCGCTGCGGCAAGCGCCGGCCAGTCGATGCCGCGACCGCATGCCGGCGGCATCTCGCGACGATGAAACAGGTCGACCAGGTAGTTGCGGAGCGCCTCGACCGCCCTCGGGGGCAACAGCTCCGCGCATCGAAGGCGCACATAATCGGAGATCATGCGCGGGAAGGCGGGGTTGGGCTCCGCCTCACGCATACTCTTTGACATGTAAGTAGAGACCCTCCCGGCTCGTCTGGAAGACGCAGGGGAAGGGCAGTCACCCTAAGGCGGGCGGGTCACGAGTTCAGGTCCCATGATGGCAACCAGCCGCAAGCCGCCGTTTCGGAAGTCTTCTAAGGGTGGGAAGCCGACGTTAGCTCCGCGCCCGCGAACGAACCTCACCAAGGCGCGAAGCTGCACGGCAGCTGCCCTGCAGAGGACCGCTCTATCGTCTGATCTCCAGAACGCCGGCTTTATCGCAGGCTAACCCGCGGCCGCGCACGATCAGGCTCTCGCTGCGGCTTCCAGCGCCGGCCGGCAAATGCGCTCGACGTCCATTACAACAGCAGCCACCTGGGCCGTTACGTCGTCCTCTGGACTGAGCTTGAAGGCGATGCGGTTTTGCTCCCGGATGAACTCGCGCATGTGGTCTGTGTCGATCTCGTCCGGCCAATCCAAGATCGCGCCGGCGGCAGCGAAGACAATGTTGTGCATCCTGATGAGCCGCTGGTACGGCGCATCGATTTCCGGACCGAAGATCGCTAGGGCGACAGGCCGACGTGCCTCCATCCGGGCAAACAATGGCTCATAGCTCCGTACACGGCGCTGCACTGCATACCCGCTGTTCCGGATCACCTCGTCAGGAACACCGTCTTCTGCCTTCTGCTCGTGGCGAGTTATCATGGGTTGGCGGATCACCTCGTAAGCGCGCTGCGCCTCGTAGAAGTCCGTTAGGACCTGCTCTGCGACCTCAACCCGCCGCTTTTCGAATGTCAGCCGCCGGTCATGTGTAGCCTTCCGCTCAGCCAAGTCGCGGTCGATCTCACCCTTTCGCTCCAGCGCGTCTCGCTCGGCTGCGAGCCGCTGGCGGTGGACTTTTTCAGCAAGCTCCTTGTTGACGAGCAGGCTCCAAGCGCCGAAGCCGCCGGCGATGACCGCCGCTGTCACGGCAGGGCCAATTAAGGTCTCCCAGTTCATTGACCGGCGTCGTCCGTCGTCGGCGCGTGGGCTCGCAGCTCAGCGCCGAGCGCGACGAGCTTGATCATAAGGCTGCAGATCGCGTCCCCTTCGGTCTCGCCCACAGCCTGCTCGTGCGCACCGCCAATGTCGTTCATGCTCGACGAATAGGCGACGAAGCGACCGGTCTGATAGCAGCGCGTTACCTGCGGCGTGGTCCACCACAGAAGCATGTACCGGGCGACGCGCTTCGCATCTTCCGGATTGTGGCGCAGCGGAGCGACGCGCTCTGCCCATTCCACCAAGCTTGTCACGGCCGCCCCTCACGCTCGTTTGGCGCGAATGTCCTCCGCGGCAGCCAGCCGCGCAAGCGCGCGCACGGTACAACGAGGAGGGTAGCGACGAGAGTCGCGGAAGCGGCGAGCTTCATCCCTCAGGTTATGCTCGTGCGTTGAAGGTCCGCAACGGGCCGGTAGCGGACCTCGGCGTGTCTCCGCAAAGCGGACGTTGGCCCTCACCGCCGGGGAGCAGACATTTTGTTCCAGACCGCGACACCGTTGTCGCGGCGGGTCAGGTGTTCGAACCTGCTCATCGCAGCCGACTTGCTGCCGCTACTGTATCCCTGGCGTACTTGGTCGGAGTCCGGCCCGCCCTGAAGACCTCGTTGCGCCACGTCATTCACGGGGGCACCCAGAGCGGATAACGACTTGCATCCTAAAGGATGGGGTTCGCGGCCCACTTAGGCCTTGCGCGCGAAACCGACTGACTTGTGGGCGGCAATCCGGATCAGGGTGACCTTGTCGCCGTCATCGTTCCAAACGGCCGCACTCAAGCCCCAATAGAAGCGGTGTTCGGCGGGCTCTCCGGCTTCCCTCGTCGTTGCGTCCTTGCCCTTGCCGGTGAGGAGCACGACCCGGTCACCCTTCGCAACGGTCGTCGGTGGAAACCAAAACGTGTGGCGGTGCAAATTGCTGGTAGTGCCTTTGGAGTCATAAGTGCAGTCAGCGAGGATGTAGTCCGCCAAGTCGCAGGCCTCCACAGCCTCCAGACGCACCAATTCTTGACTCGCATCGCCTCGGGCGCGTGCCGCAACGACCTTCAAGTGCATTCCGTACCCCGTCTCGGCGCCGCTTGCGCGGTCGCGGTTAGTTATGGCGGCGGGTTCGACTCTCGACCGCCAGCAAGGGCTGCTCGCATTCCGCCTGAGCACGTCGTGTCAGTGCTGCCCCATTGGCAGACATTCACCTGCCTTCCTAGAGGGCCTGGCGATTCGGTGACTTGGCAAATTCGCGCGGCTGCTTTGGCGCCGATCAACCTTGATCAGCCCAGCTCCTCACTCAGCGCTCGCTGCGACCTCTTTCGCCGCAGCACGCTCGAAGATCCGCCTGGGCAGGTTACCTTTCAACACCGGTAGCGGAGGCACCTCAGCCCCGGCAGCGCTGCACAAGGCAGCAAAGTGCGCGCGAAAATAGGGGTAGGCAGTGAACCGCCCGACCCGCTCTAGATACGCCTTCGCAGCTTCGGCGGGGGGTTTCCCGGCAACAGAGAACGCAACGACGTAGCTCGAACGCACCTTAAGGACCCAGCGCCGACCAAGCTTGCATCCTGCCTCGACCGCAATCTCACCGATCAAGAAGTTGGAATCTTGATCGTAAGTGCTGCTCTCGAGGTCACACCCGTAGCGGAAGGCGACTTCGTCGCTCGCTGCGAAGAAGGCGGGTTGGAGATCGAAGCTACTCTTCACGAGCTTGACATCGACCAACTCGGCCGCGTCCACCACTCGGTTATAGTCCTGCGGATCCACTTTGGGAGCAGGTTCTTTGCCAGACATTTGCTATGCAGCTCTACGGTAAGCGTCGAGCCAAACAATTTTGGCATGACCGTTGGATGCTGACGTCTCGACTTTGTTGGCGGAAGTCACCTCCTCCGCGCTCCAAGAGCTCACAGCGGAACTCGTGATGTTGAGCCAAGATGCGTCCTCATCGCCCACCACGGACGCTCGTGCGTGCGCGTCAAAGGTTCGACGCGTACAAAGCTTCGGCTCCTCATCCATCGCGGAATAGATTCGCGCGATGGTTCTGCACGTCAGGTTGCCGCCGGCATCTCCCAACAGTTGGCTCACGTACGCCGCGGAGACACCCAACCGTCGCGCAAGTTCAGACCGCGAGACATCCTTACGCTTCAGCATCAGCGAGATCTCATATTGAACTTCGGCAATGAAACCTTCTTCAGCGAACTCGCCGCGAAGTTCTTCGTCATCCAGATCAAAGAACGGCTTCATGAACATCATCCTCATTTAGACCCTAGCGCTTTGATCACCCGAAGCGCCTCCTCCCCAACCCGCTTGTACATCGCTGGGTCGGCCTGATTATCTTTCTTCGCGGGATCGATAGCTGAAACCAAAAATGTTTCTTTTCCCTCAATCTCGCGTGTAAAGCCGTAGTACCTAGCTTGGTAAGACTTGAAGACAGAGACTCGGATGTTGTCGCCAGCGCCCTTCCAACGAGTCTGGAACTTGAACCGTTCCTCGGGAATGGCTGCATCCTTTTGGTCTCGAACCCAAATTTTCATCCAGTGCAGTACCGAGGCTTGGTCTTTTTTCTCGACCTTCTTCTGGGCCTTCGCGAGCCCCGTGTTCACAACAACCCTCCGGGTGTCGCTCTCGGCGACGACCTCGTACTCAGGCAGTTGCTTGCACCAGTGGGGCGGCAATGTGGCGTCCGATCTTTAATATATAACTTAATCCATCCGCTGGATAGGCCCCCGATTCGGATTCGAGTCAAGCGCCTGGAAATCAGGTGCGCGCCCGCTCGCGAGCATCCTGGGAGGAGTCGCTCAGCTGTGTAACTCCGCCACGAATGAACATGCTTGCGACCGCTCGACTTGCCGCAGCAGCTGCAGCCCTCCGCCACATCCGCAGTGAAGTGCGCATATCGAAGGTCAGAGGCAAGTGAGCAGCGGCGCCGCGGACGTCGCTGGTTCGCGCTCGCTTCCATAGAAGCGAGCGCAGGACCGCCGACCGCACGTCAGCGGTTCTGATCCGGTGGCTCTGCTCATCCTGAGTACCTGGCACCCGAATAGTCGAACGTTCAGGCGTTATGATTGCAGCCAACCTGGTGCTCGTTGTGCGCAATCAGGCGGACCTCGCGCCTGCTGCAGAAAGGGACATTCAGCAGATGCGCCGATCTTCGGATCAGGCGGACGAGGGGGGAAAGGCGACGTCCTGTTGGCCGCCGCGGAATGAGAGGTATAGGCCGCGGTAGCCGATGATCGTCAGGACAAAGCGGACCGCCACCTCCCGCATGGTTTGCACATGTTCCCACAGGTCGACCTGATCGGCGGCCGCCTCGCCAGGCTCGTAGTAATAGCCACGATGGACGATACTATTGCGCGCTTTAATAGCAGCGCCGATGTCGAGCGGATTGATGCCTTCGAGCGGCACCTTCCACTGGTCCGCCAGGATCATGATTCGCTCGAAAAGCGGCCGCCGGTTCAAGTCTTGAAGTTTGGCTGGGAGAGCCTCGCGCATGGCGACGATGCTGGCCAACTGCTCCTCAGCCGCGTCAGCGAACGTGGCGCTGAGGTCCGCGCCGACAAACTCCCGAGCCCGTTTGGCAAAGGCGTCGAAACGTTTGCGTGGAAGATAAAGCTGTAGCGAGTTCGGCAGATTGGAATTGGCCAAGTTCTCAAGCGCGGTGACCAGATTGGTGAGCCGGTGCTCGGTGTATGTGGCCGGCAGCGTCATCCATTCGATCGCATAGCCGAGATGCTGGATAGCAACGGGAGGTGCCTCGAAAGACTCAAGCGCCGCTTTGAAAATCTCTTGCATGCGCATGGGGTGATGCACGTGCTGATGCGATCGGCGTGGGCTCGACTGGGAGACGGCGGTCCGCCGCCACATCCCGTCGAGCCAAGCGTCGCGGACCGGGTAGCCGACTTGGTAGGCCATCGCGAAGCTCATGCAGTCGTGGACATGGTGGAAGAGACGCTCGGCGTCGCCGAGCCATGCTGTCGTGTCGGCGATGGGGCCGTGCGCCTCAATTGACGTGACCCCAGAGATCCGGTCCGTTCCCTTGCTCGGATAGTTGCCCGCCATACGGATCGTGCCGACCGCAGTGGAACCGCTGAGGCCTGGCCAGGCCTCGAAGCCCCGCAACGCCCAGCGCAGCTTCGGCGGTGCATCTCCATTGTCCTGAGGTCGTGAGAACTCCGCCTGGCTGTAGCCCAAGTCGAGTGTGACGTGGGCGCTGGTGGGCGTTGCGCGTATGCCCGTGCGCTTCAGGATAACGCTGTTGGACTCGAAGCGGGTGCCCGCAGCCGACACCGCCGTGATTGTGTAGCGCTGCATCTTGGCAGCCTTGTCGCAACCGACAAGGTCAACGCGGAGCTGGAGAGCCTCACTGGTGGCGGGGATCGGGTTGACCCGGAAGCGCAGTTCGCCGTCGAGGCCAAACCGAACCCGGAACCTGATCGGCACCACGAGGCCGTCGCGCGTGATCGTTCCTTTGAAGGAGACGAACTGCGTGAGGTCTTCGGCTTCGCTGCTGGGAGGACTTCTCCGGCTCATCAAGCATCTAAGCATGTTCGGGCCGGCGGCTGTAGCCTGCACGGTGGGCCACCACCTACCTTAGCCGATCGAAAATGAGTGCCGCTGTTCCGGTACCTTACGATTGCGCCCGCCAGTTCGGATACTCGGTTGCGCGCCGGCGAGGGGCTCGAGCTTGCCTCTGGGCTTCGCGAGTAGCCGTCGCCGCGAGGCGTTGGCCGCGAGCGCGCGAGAGCAGATCAGAACCACCGACCTTCTGATGCCAGGTGTTCCGGGCAACCGAACGCTCGACCCCTACAGTTGCCCATAGAGGGGCGTAAGGTGCTCTCCCGACGGTGCGATTTGGTCGAGTCCCCCTCCGATCAGCGCGATTTCGTCGTTGGAGAGGCCGTGCAGCCAAGAGTCAGCAGGTCGTTTCACGCCGCCGCCGTCGCTGAGTTTCTGACCGCGAGCACTGAGGAGGTTGTCGGGCATCGGCAACCCGTGTCCGCTGCTGCTAGTCGGTCTGCCCGACGCCATGTCCTCGGGAGGGGGGGCGCCAGCTCGGCGATGAGGTTGTATAACAGGCGGTGGAACTCGGAATCCTGCTAGCCCAGGTATTGCGCCGCACGGGCCTAGTCCAGCTCCAGCGTCTTGCCGGTGAATTAGGGGCGGGCGGCGTCTGCCCCTGCAAAGTGTGCGAACAGCGGTCGCTTCTCGCGCTAAAGGGCCATAGTGCCATATAGACGGGGCTCCCGCATCGCCGGCAATGCGCGATATTGCGGCGCGGCTTCCCCTGTGGGCGTCGGTGATCATCCGTCGCCAAAGCTCCCAGTACACCGTCGGGGCAGCGAGCGGCTCCTCTGCGCTGATCAGGCCAATTCCGTCGCCAATCATGGCCAACCTGATGATGCGTTGGGCCGGCCGCTCCATGCGCGCCCCCGTGTTGGGACGCGCGACAGCGCAGCTTGAAACGCACGCCGGCGGGCAGGGCAGCTAGCGGCATGTGGTCTACTTGGCTCAGACGTGCACGTGGACGTCGTAGCCCAGGGAGCGGAGCGACTTGCTGGTGCGGCCATTGCGGGGAGGATAAAGGTCGGGGAGGGCCCAGCCGATGATCTCGCCCAGGCTGCTGACGCCTAGAAGCTCGACCTTCCGGCGGCTGTCGTTCAGGGCGTCCCACATCCGGTGTGGGACCTCTTCCGGGGCGCCTCCGTAAAGGACGAACGCTAGGGTCTCGGTGACCGGGATGCCTTTGCTGGTGGAGTCGCGCCAGATGCGGCGGGCCAGGGCGTCCGACTTGGTCTCCATTGGGTAGATGGGGCCGTCGGGTAGGCCAACTTTCGCGTTCTTCACGCGTCGTGCGTACTCGCGGCTTGCGTGGACGTGCCACAGCGCATCGGCGAACGCGTCCTCGGTCATGGTGGCGAGGGAGGCTTCGGAGAAGGTCTCCCGCAGCATGGGGGCCACCAGGTTGAGGGTGTTCTCCTCGTCCTTCACGTCGGCGAGGACCTTCCACCACTGGGCGGCTTCGGCGAGGGCCTTGTCAGGGGAACTCTTGTTCTCCTCGAAGTACCGTTCATAGGCGGCCTTCCGCTTGTCGAACGTCCGCTTGTAGTAGTGCGCATGGAGGAATTGGTCGGCCTGTGCACCGCGGGGCGCATCAGGCGCGACCCAATGGGGCCGGAACTCGTCGCTGCTCACCACATCGGCGATGTTGCGGATCGTCTGCAGTGTGGAAATCCATTCTTGCAGGAACTCATCCCGCGCTTGCGAGCCCGCTGTCGCCGAGCTGATGAACGCTGAGCCCGTGAACTTCTTGACGAGGTCTGTCGCCACGAATGCGTCATCCGCGTCCTTCTGCGCCTGCCGTCGCCGTTGAAGTTCAAGGCTCCGCCGTTCGAGGAGCTCGTAGAGCTCCTTGGTCAGGGGGGAGGATTCCTGGTCGATCTTGGCGAACAGCCGGTTGAGCTCCAGCGCCTGGCCAGAGCCCTCCAGTTCCTCATCGGTTAAGAACATCCCGGCTTCAATGTTGTTGTACCAGGCGGACGGCGTCAGGTTCGCCGAGCCGATGTAGGCGCCGTGTCCCCGCCACCAGATGACCTTCGGGTGGAAACAGCGGACAAGCTTGCAGCTGTAGCGGGCGGCTCGCCGCTCCAGGAAGCGCTTCAGGATCGGCACAGCGACAGGAACGCCTTCGTCGAACCGACCCCAGAATCGCAACGGGACCTCGTTGTTCCAGCACCAGTCGAACAGGAGGTCCTCGCGGGTGGCGTAGGCGACGGCGGCGTCGACGCGTTCCACCTTGTCGCCAGCGTTCTCCATGATCGTGCGCAGGTAGAACCCATTCACGCCGCCGAGCACCAACTGCATCGCCACCCTTTCGCACCTGATCCAGGCCGCTGTCCTCACCTAGCTTTGCCGTTCAAGCACCCGCGGTCGAGTCCTGCCAAGTTGTCTGACCAGGGCAAGCCTCGTGTCGATGCATCGCGTTGGCTCCGATCCCGGGTCGACTGGCTCAATCGACCTGATGGGCTTGATCTGGCCAAGGGGAGCCGGGACTTCGGCCGGGCAGTCCCCGCAACACTGGCGGTCGGCTTCTTCCGCTGGCCTGCGGCCATTCCCCGCCACACAAGCAAGCGACCTTCGACGTCCTCTGCCCCGGCTGCGGGCCTGCAGCTGCAGGGCCTGTAGTCCCCGTCCTGCGATCGCCGTCAGCCCGCCATCAGCGCGGTACCGAACCCAGGGGGACCCGCCATGGCGGCACCTTCACCAGGGAGAGCACCGGCAACTACTACGGCTCGATCAAGACCCTGCGCCTGAAGGTCAAGCAGGCACCCCTCCGGCCGCTAGAGAAGACGACTGACCAGGCCCCGGACTACCGCATGGACATGGGCGATCGACTCCGGGGCGGCGTGTCTCAAGACCGCGCGCGGATCGAGAATACCTTCCGGTCAAGCTGAACGATCCAAGCTTCGCAGGCGCGATATACTCCACGCTGGTCTAGGCCGACGACGGGTACAGCCCGATCTGGTCGCGCGGCCGCCAGGCTGTTTGAGTGCAGGGTTGCGCGCTGCCGCGCTGGCGGGGCGTACATTGCGGTGTGGGCAGGCACTGCCTTAGGCTTCTGGTCGGGCTCCAGAGGGGCAACTTGCGCGAGATCGACGTCAACGCTGTGCGGAACCCCCAAATCCTCCTGCACGGGCTCAGCGGGGCGGATCGGGTCTACACCTTCTATTACGACGAGACGAACAACATCCGCCGTCTCCACGTCACTGCGAACGGGTTCAACGTCCGGGAGCCCATGTGCTTTGTCTTAGGCGGGGTGGCCCATCGTGGAGCGCCGCGCCCCCTGGACATGGCCGCCCTCAAGTCAGCGGTGCGGTTGCAGCCCAACGCGACCGAGCTCAAGCTGGCGCACCTTGGCAAGGGCGACCTGTTCAGCCTCCTGAAGTCGTGGAAGGTAGAGGCCTACCTTGACTGGCTCCAGGCGCAGGACCTCCTCGTCCACTATTCCGCGGTTGACCCCCTCTATTGGGCGACGGTGGATATCGTGGACTCGATCATCACCCACGATCGGCTGGCAAGCATGCAGGCCTTCCACCGGGAGTTGAAGGCGGACCTCTTCACCATCCTCCTGGCGGACATCGAGGATGCCGCGCATCTGTTCCACCGGTTCCGCTATCCCGACGTCGGTGAGGCCAACCGCCCGGCGTTCATTGGCGAGCTACTGCAGCGGCTCGAGCAGCGGGAGGCGCTCATCGACCGGTTCGGCTTCAACGTCCTGAAGGGCGTGCTACAGGCCGGCGCCATGGACCCGTTGATCTACCTGCAGGATGAGGTGGCGGGCACACTCCTCGGAAGTTTCGCTGACTTCACCATCCATCGCATCTGCCTGTTCAAGAACGCCCAACATCGGCTCGACGTGGAGCCGGTGATCCAGGCGCGGCTAGCGGCCTGCACCTTCCTGGACGATGGCCGGGAGCTCAATACCTTTCGCTTCGTCGACTCTCGCGCGGAGGCGGGGGTCCAGGCTTCTGATGCTCTGGTGGGCCTCCTCGGGAAGCTTTTCTCCTACGTTGTACGGACTGGTCCCGCCCAACTCGTCGCCGATCGGCGACGCCTGATCCCAGGGCAAGCCCGGACCTTGGCCAAGCTGAACGCGTTGCTGGACCGCTCGGCAGAGGAGACGCCAGCGTTACTGCACCAGGTCGCCTCGATCAGTGCCCTGCGCGCAGGCCAAGCCTTTCTTGAAGCCACGTGAGCCCGATGATCGGGCTGGCGGCCCGAGGGGACCGGCGGTGAGCAGCGGCGGCCCCCACAGCCGCCGAGGGCGTGATCATGGCGTGAGCGGCTGTGTAGGGCAGGATAGCCTTGCAGGCAGCGTGTAGACATCAGCGGGGCCGCGGCTCCAGCCGAGCGCAATTGGACCTTGAGGTCCGCAGCATGTTGGCTACGGATGTCGGAACCACAGATCGGCGCGCTGCCGCGGCGGTTATCCGGGGGGCTGCACTCGGTAGGGGCCGCCCTTGTTGTTGATGCTTCGGCAGGTCAGCGGTTCGAGTACGCGTTGTGCTCCGCGCAGACTGAGACGTTCGCCTCCCCACCTGGCGGTTTCGGGGGTAAGGGCAGAGAGCGCCGTAATCCGGAGAAGGCCGACTTCGCCGCCTGGCGGTGAGAAGCTCCGAGAGCGAGCGGAGCGTGGAAGATTGGTCGGCCTGAAGTAGCAAAGGCGCGGTTTGCGAGACGGCGGACAGCGCCTTGACGACAATGGCGCGGAGAGGCTCCGGGAAGCGGAGCTCTTGCGAAAGCAAGCGAAGATCAGAGTCACGTGGCTCGTTGAGGCTCGAGCGTTGCTCGGTCCTGAGCACCAAGACGTTGTGTTTGGTGAAGCCATGCATCCGCGTGTGCGTGGCAGCCGGGCATGAAAGCCAAGTGCAGGCGCTAATCCGTGAGCTCCTGCGCCTGCGCCCTCCCACCTGGTTGCGGGAGGCGGAGGTAGGGCGAAGGACGGCGACCCCACCAACCGGAGGTGAGGCGGCTGCGGTGCCGCGGCTCTTGCAACGTTGAAGCGAACAGGGGAGTCTCAGGGCAATGAAGACGAGCCTCGACCATCTGCCGGAGGCCAAGCGCCGCGAGCTGTCGCGGATCGTGGAGATCCTCTTCGCCGAATTCGAGGACGCCCTCGCTGGCAAGACCGCGCCGCACCGCAAGGCCGGCCGCATCCTCAAGGTCGTGCTGTACGGCAGCTACGCCCGCGGCGACTGGGTGCAGGACCCGATCGGCGGCTACACCTCCGACTACGACCTGCTTGTCGTCGTCAATCACGAGGAGCTCGCCGACCTCGCCGAGTACTGGGGCCCGGCGGACGACCACCTGCTGCGCGCCTACCAGATCAGCCGCGAACTGACCGCGCCCGCCCACTTCATCGTCCACGCCCTTTCCGACGTGAACAGGCAGCTCAAGCGCGGCCGCCCGTTCTTCACCGACATCGTCAAGGACGGGGTCGCCCTCTACGAAGCCCCCGACCACCCCTTCGACCAGCCGCAGCCGCTCTCCCCCGAGGAAGCCCGCCACGAGGCGCAGGGCTACTTCGATCAGTGGTTCGAAAGCGCAGAGCGGTATTTCGCGAATGCACGAGAGAACGCAGCTCGCAGCTGGAACAACGAGTCGGCCTTCCTGCTCCACCAGGCCACCGAACGCCTCTACCACTGCCTGCTGCTGGTCCTGACGCTCTACAGCCCGAAGTCCCACAAGCTGAACTTCCTGCGCTCGCAAGCTGAGCGCGTCGCCCCGCAGCTGATCGAGGCTTGGCCGCGCGACAGCCGCTTCGCCCAGCGCAGCTGGGAGCTGCTGCGGCGGGCCTATGTGGACGCCCGCTACTCGCCCCACTACCGCATCACTCCCGAGGAGCTGGCTTGGCTGATCGAGCGGGTCGGTGTTCTGGCAGATCAAATTGAGCGGCTGTGTCGCGGCCACGTTAGAAGCCTTACAGCCCCTCCGGACGAAGTCGCCCAATCGTCCTAGTGAGCCTCATGACGCACCCCGTGCTTCTTCGATCTCCCGAGCTCAGGTTTCTGCCTTCTTCCCTGCTCGTGAGAGTGTTTGCTTCACATACCGGGCTTCCGTCCGTTCCTGACGTAGCTCTGAAGTCAAGTCTGAAGCGCGGGCTGCAGTACGCCTCTTGCTGTTAGTTCGGTCGGGACCGCTCAAGGGGTGAGCGGGCCCGAGAATCTTGCGAAAACGGGAGGTGCCGACTAGGTCGGCCAGGCGAAGGCCAATCGGGCCTGGGGGCGGAAATGACGAACGCGCAAAAGCGCCAGCTCCAGGCGGCGCTCTGGGGAATAGCGAATGATCTTCGCGGCAAAATGGATGCCGACCAGTTCAGGGATTACATCCTAGGCTTCATCTTCTACAGATATCTGTCCGAGCGCATGCAGCAGTATGCCGACCGACTATTGAAGCCGGACGGGCTGCAATTCAGTGATATTCGCGAAGGCACTGCTGAAGGCGAGGAGTATCTCGAAGCGCTTCGCACCGAAGCCATCGACGAGCTCGGCTATTTCCTGCGACCTTCAGAGCTCTTTTCTGCTGTTGCGGCGAAGGGGGCGCAGCGGGGCGACAACTTCATCCTGGATGATCTCAACCGCATCCTCGGGAACATACAGCGCTCCACCATGGGGGCGGAGAGCGAAGAGGACTTCGATCATCTTTTCGAGGATATGGATCTGGGCTCCACGAAGCTTGGTCGCACCGTTGGCGAGCGGAACTTGTTGGTCACCCGCATCTTGGGGCGTTTGAATGATGATCGCGTCGATTTTCGCTTAGACGAGGCCGAGAGCGACGTGCTCGGTGACGCCTATGAGTACCTGATCGCCCAATTCGCAAGCGGCGCAGGTAAGAAGGCCGGGGAGTTCTATACGCCTCAACAGGTGTCCACCGTTCTCGCGAAGATCGTGACCAGCGGGAAGACGCGGCTTCAGAACGTTTATGACCCCACCTGCGGGTCCGGGTCGCTCTTGCTACGCGTGGCGCGCGAGGTCGGAATTCGGAACATCGCTGACGGCTTCTACGGGCAAGAGGCCAATCGCACGACCTACAACCTCGCTCGCATGAACATGATCCTGCACGGAGTGAACTATAGAAAGTTCGACATCAAGCAGGATGATACCCTGGAGCGGCCGCAGCATTTGCATCGGCAGTTCGAGGCCGTTGTAGCGAATCCTCCTTTCTCCGCCAATTGGAGTGCGGATCCTCACTTCCTACAGGATGAGCGATTTAGTGCGTATGGCCGGTTGGCGCCCGCCTCTAAGGCGGACTTCGCATTCGTTCTCCACATGGTCCACCAGCTTGCCGACAACGGCGTTGCCGCGGTGATCTTACCGCACGGGGCGCTCTTCCGAGGCGGCGCTGAGGGAGACCTCCGTCGTATTCTGGTCGCGGAGCGGAATTACCTCGATGCGGTCATCGGCCTGCCGCCGAACATCTTCTACGGTACGGCTATCCCCACGTGCGTACTGGTGCTGAAGAAGCATCGCGAATGTCCCGAGGACATCCTCTTCGTCGATGCGAGCCGGAGGTGCGATCGCGGCAAGAACCAGAACGTGCTGCTCGACTGTGATGTGGACGCAATCGTTGAGGCCTACGTCAGCAGGCGTCCAGAGAAAGGATTCTGCCATAGGGCAACGCTGAAAGAAATTGAGGAGAACGATTACAATCTAAACATCCCACGCTATGTGGACACGTTCGAGCCTTCACCGTACATCGATCTTGCTGAGGTGACCTCTATTCTCAAGGCGCAGGAGCAAGATCTCTCAGCACTTGACGCAACTATAGCCAGCTTTTGCGAGGAGCTCGGGCTGGAGGCGCCGGTTTGAGAACGATCGCCTCACCGCAACTCAGGTTTTCGAACTTCTCTGAACCCTGGTCAGCCCTCCGGGCCGGCGAGGCATTCGACCAACGCCGTGAACGCGGTGTGCCCGGACTTCCGATTTATGCAGTGACCATTGATCGCGGCATGGTTCGGCGCGACAGCCTTGAGCGTGAAATCTCAGCCAACGCCAGCGACGAGGCCAATCTGAGGGCCCGAGCCGGCGACATTGTCTACAACATGATGCGTATGTGGCAGGGTGCTTACGGGCGAGCACCTGAAGACTGTATGGTGAGCCCAGCCTATGTCGTGCTGTCCGCGCGCTCAGGCTATTCTCCACGGTTTTTTGCCCATCTACTTCGCGAGCCGCGTCCTCTATACTGGCTGTGGGCTTTTTCGCACGGGCTCACCAACGATCGCCTGCGGCTTTATTATCGCGACTTCACACGCGTGCCGTTACATGCCCCTTCTTTGGAGGAGCAGGAGAAGATCGCCGATATGCTTGACGCAATGGATGCGCGCGTCGAGCTCTTGCTGAAGCGAGCCGAGACGCTCTCCCAGTACAGGGATGGGGTCATCCAGCAGTTGTTCAGCGGAGAATTGCGGTTTGCGCCGCCAAAGGGCGGCGCCTACGCGGATTGGATCGATGCGCGTTTAGGTGAAGTGGCGAGCTTCGCAAAGGGGCGAGGCGTATCGCGCGAAGACATCGCTCCGGAAGGGCTGACCCCCTGCATCCGCTACGGTGAGCTCTACACTACCTACGGCGAGGTCATAGGGCAGGTGGCCTCAAGGACCCACCTCGACCCCGCGGGATTGATGTTGAGCATTGCCGGGGACGTCATTGTGCCCGCGTCCGGCGAGGACCCTCTGGAGATCGCGTCTGCCGCTTGCGTACTGCAAGATGGCGTTGCGCTAGGAGGCGATCTGAACATCATCCGCTCCTCTCTCGACGGAGTGTTCTTGGCCTATCTGCTGCGCAACGCCAAGCGGCTGGAGATCGCTCGCCTGGCTCAAGGTTACTCGGTCGTGCATCTTTACCCTCACCACCTCAAGCGCCTGAAGATTCGATTCCCGGCGCAAATCGAGGAGCAACGGCACATCGCCGCTTTCCTGCAGGCCCTCGACAGGAAGGTCGCAGCCGTCCGGGCGCAAGCGGCCGCAACCCGCACATTCAAAGCGGGCCTCGCGCAGCGCCTATTCGTGTAGGTGGGCCGTGCAAAGTCTCCGCGAGTTGATCGAGCGGCATAGCGATGAGAACAGTGAGTTCCGCTACTACATCGGCAACATCGAGAAAGCCGAGCGTAACGAGATTGACCACCCAGATGTGACAATCGAATGCTGCGCAGCGCTGTTTCAAGGCCTCTCTAAGACCATCGTCAAGCGGCTTGCACCGGAGCAATACGGCTCGGAATTTGAGAATCTCTCGATAGGTCGCCAAGTAAAGGCGGCGCTCAGATGCCTCGCTGCGGGCGACGAGACGGTTGAGCTGGCGTTTCCAGTGGCGGCCGAAAACCTAGTCCGCATCATCGGTGAGCTAAGAAATCAGCGCGGCGACATAAGCCACGGCCGTCTGGTGCCGAAAGAGCTACAAAGCGATCGAAGCTTGGCGCGGCTGGTGCTGAACGTCACCGAGCCGCTGCTGCGCTATATGTTAGCAACCTACTTTGCATTGCAGCCTCAGCGGCGGCTTGTCTCCGACTACGAAGAGAACGGTATTTTCAACGCCTGGCTTGACGAGCAGAACCCGCTCTTAGGTCGGGTTTCGTATAGCCGCGCGCTTTTTGACCAGTATCCCGAGGAGTACTTGATTCAGCTTCAGGACTACCTCGACCAGTCCGCTGAGATCGGCGACGTGCCGGCGGGTGATGGGAGTTCCAATGACTGAGACCGAAGCGCAGCTGGAGCAGGGCCTAGTGGAGCGCTTGGCCGCGACAGGCTGGACGCCCATCAGAATACGCGATGAGGTAGATCTGCTCGGAAACTTGAAGGCCGAGCTTGAAGCGTTCAACCGTGTAAGCCTCACTGCCAATGAGTTCGAGCGGGTGCTCAACCACCTTGATCGCGGCGGAGTTTTTGACCGAGCAAAGACGCTGCGCGACCGCTACGAACTCACGCGAGAAGATGGCAGCCGCTTATTCATTGAGTTTTTCGACTCTCGTGAGTGGGCTCGTAATCGATATCAGGTTGTTCAGCAGCTGCCGCAGACAGGTAGCTACAAGACCCGGTACGACGTGACCCTCCTGGTCAATGGTCTTCCGCTCGTGCAGGTCGAGCTGAAGCGCCGGGGTGTCGAGATCAAGGAGGCCTTCAATCAGGTCAATCGTTACCATCGCCACAGCTATTCTGCTGGCTACCGGTTGTTCCAATATATCCAGATATTCGTGATTTCGAACGGGGTGAATACCAGATACTACGGGAACAATCGCAAGCAGAGTTTTCGGCAAACCTTCACTTGGAGTGGGCCCGACAACCTGGCGATCAATGCTCTGCCGGATTTCGCTGACGCCTTCCTTGACCGCTTGCATGTAGCGAAGATGATTTCCCGGTACATGGTGCTCCATCAGGGCGACCGGCAGCTCATGGTGCTGCGACCCTATCAGTATTACGCGGTTGAGGCCATTCTTGAGCGGGTTCGTCAGGGCGGCGACGGCGGATACGTGTGGCATACGACTGGGTCAGGAAAAACCCTCACGAGCTTCGCCGCGGCCAAACTTATCACTGATCTTGAGGACGTGAGTAAGGTCGTTTTCGTGGTGGACCGTGCAGACTTGGACTACCAGACCACTCGTGAATTCAACGCATTCAGCGAAGGCAGCGTCGACGGCACGCACAACACACACACGTTGGTCCGGCAGTTTACGGACAACACTAAGTTGATTGTCACCACCATTCAAAAGCTGAATACCGCGATCTCGCGAGTTCAGTTCTTAGAACAGATGCGTGCGCTTTCCAATCAGCGCATTGTCTTCATCTTTGACGAGTGCCATCGCTCCCAATTCGGTGAAACCCACAAACGGATCACAAGCTTCTTCTCGGACCATCAGCTTTTTGGGTTCACCGGGACCCCGATCTTGAAGGAAAACGCTAATCGTAGCGGAGCCTTAGCGCGGACTACGTCCGACCTCTTCGGCGATTGCCTGCACAAGTACGTCATCACGGACGCTATCCGCGATGGAAACGTGCTGCGCTTTTCCGTCGAGTACTGGGGCAACCTTCGTCGCCGTGATGGATCGCTCGTGGACGAGCAGGTAGCTGGGATCGATAAGAAGGAGTTCTTCGAGGACCCTGATCGGATCGGCAAGATCGCAGATTGGATTATCGCTAATCACGCCCGCAAAACTCATGACCGCGACTTCACGGCGATGCTGGCGGTGGGAAGCGTTGACGCGCTGATCGCGTACTACGAGGCATTTCGCGCGCGGAGGGAGAAGGGACTCCACGACCTCCGCGTCGTGACGATCTTCACCTATGGGGCTAATGAGGACGATAAGGACGCTAACGGCTTGATCGGGGAGCCGGAGTTCGAATTAGGGCCGGAAACCCCGCAGAACCGGCACACTCGCGATGCTTTAGAGAGTTGCATCGCTGACTACAACGAGATGTACGGAACTGCCTTCTCCACGAGGGACAGTTTAAGTTTCTACAACTACTACCGGGACATCGGGCGGCGGATCAAGCATCGTGAGCGTGAAGACGCACAACCGGCGGACCGCGTCGACATCCTACTCGTAGTTGGTATGTTCCTGACCGGGTTCGACGCGAAAAAAGTGAACACTCTCTACGTCGACAAGAACCTACAGTACCATGGGCTTATCCAGGCGTACTCTCGCACTAATCGGGTTCTGAATGAGGTTAAGTCGCAAGGGAATATAATAGCATTCCGAAACCTCAAGAAGTCGACCGACGAGGCAATCAGGCTATTCGCCGACAAGAACGCCGAAGATAAAATACTGATTCCACCATATCAGGGTATCGTCGCTGACTTCAACAACAGCACGCATCAGCTACTGGCGATAACTCCTGCTCCAGCCGACGTAGATCGCCTAGCCGATGAAAACGAACAGCTACTTTTCATCAGGACCTTTCGTGAGCTCGCGCGGTTGAGGAATGTCCTGTCCACCTTTGCGGAGTTTGATTGGGGGGACCTTGAGCTCTCCCCGCAAGCTTTCGATGAGTACCGCAGCAAGTACGCCGATCTGTACGAGCTAACCCGCCGTTCGCGCCAAGAAGGGGTTGTCAGCATCGTTGGCGACGTCGATTTCGAGCTTGAGCTGATCCGGCAGGATCGCATCAACGTCGCGTACATCCTACAGCTCCTGCGGGACATCAAGGATGAGGAGTCACGAGGGCAAACGCCGGAGGAAAGCCGCGCAAAGCTCGCTAGTGCACTCGATATGATCTCGGGCGATGTTCAGCTGCGCAGTAAGCGTGAACTGATCGAGAAGTTCGTCCAAAACAACATGCCGCCGCTTCAGACGGGTGGTGATGTACAGCCTGCCTTCCGGGCGTTCTGGTCTGCAGAACGATCCGCTGCCATAGAGGCGCTCTGCGCCGATGAGCGGCTGGACCGGGGGCGGTTCGAGGCCCTCCTGCGCGCCCATGTTTTCTCGCACGTCGTCATGCGTGAAGATGTAGCTGCGGCATTGGAGAAGCCTCCGAGCGTGCTCATGCGGCGGAAGGTCGTCGACCGTGTCTTACAACGGATGGACAGCCTCGTGCGCACCTTCGATGACGACCTCGACGGGATTGAAGATCCCGCTGTCGCTTGACCGATCTACTACTCAGCGCCTACTGAATGATGAGTCAGTAGGGAGATGAGTTGCAGTGCGTACGATCGCCATCGATTTCGAAGTTCACAAGCTCATCGAGATGGAGCGTACTAGCTTCGACGAAACGCCCAATGCGGCGCTGCGCCGTCTCTTGGGGCTGCCACGTTCAAGCGCCCGGACTGAAGGCGATCACGCCAAAGGTCCGGGCTGGACTTGCGACGGCGTACATCTCCCGGACGGCACTCAGCTGCGGATGAGCTACAGTGGCCGCTCCCATCGCGGCGAGATCGACGGCGGGACTTGGTTGGTGGAGGGCCAGCGCTTCCGCTCGCCCTCAGGCGCTGCTTCGGGCGTAGCTCGTACACGATCCGGCAAGCATCCGCGGCTTGACGGCTGGATCTATTGGGAAGCGCTCTTGCCAGGAACTGAAGAGTGGATCCGAATCCTCGAGCTTCGTTCTCGAGTTTTGCGCACTGAGGCGCACCGCTCAACCGATACCGCCATCTAGCGGCAACACGCTCTTGATACGCCGAGCGCTTCCCTCCGAGCCTGTGAAACGAGTGACATGAGCCTGGCCGCAGTTCGGGCGAGCCGGTCAAGCCTACCCTGCGGCGCGTTGCGGGCCTGACCGGCCGCGCCCTGCGGCCCTGCGCCTCCTGACCCTCGCTACGAGGGCTCATGGAGGATCGAATGCCGCTTCTGACCTACACGCACGTGCAGTTATTGCTAGCCAACGGACGTCGCCGCGCCGCAGGCTTGAACGTGGACCCGCCGCCCGTTGTTAAGCTCTTCACACCTGACGGAGCTGCAACCTGGCTGCTCACAGAGCTTGATCCCGACGATCCGGACGTAGCTTTCGGGCTTTGCGACCTTGGTCTAGGCACTCCGGAGCTCGGCCGCGTTCGCCTTTCCGAGCTTACTCGGGTGCACGGACCCCTTGGTCTTCCAGTTGAACGCGATCGTTCTTTCCGACCATCTCAGTCGATTAGCGCATACGTGCGGCGTGCCCGCCGGCTCGGCCGAATTGACGCATAGACGCGCAACTACGTCTTGCAGGGGGATCGGTTCGCGCCGGTCTCCCATTCGGCTGAGCACTTTGGAACCTCAGCGGCGTCACCCTGCCGGTTGCGAAGTGCGTTAGCTAGCGGGAACAGCGGAAGCTTACTGACGCCAGCGCGTAGGTTTCCGCATCGTCGTCGATCGAGCGGCCGGAGAAGCTGACGCTTCTTTATCAGGACGCCCCCGATGATCGAGCATGACCGCACCCCTGAACGCTTCCTCCGCACGGCGGAGGCAGGGCGCTTCCTGGGCCTTTCCGGCCGAACTCTTGAGAAGCACCGCACCTTCGGCACCGGTCCAACGTACCGGAAGATCGGCGGCCGGGTCGTCTATGCCGTCCGAGACCTGCAGGCTTGGGCCGACAAGGGGCGCCAAACCTCAACCTCCGAGCCGCGCGCGCTCAGTCCTGCGCGGCGTCTGGACGAAGTCCGCACCTTCACCCGCTGAGCGGGCTTTAGCGGCGCGTCACGCGACGCGAGCAGCCACAATGCCGTGAAGCGCCTCCGGCCGAAGGTGCGTGTAGCGGCGGAGCATCTTCCAGTCCTTGTGGCCGGTGACGAGCGACACCTGTTCGATCGTGAACCCCGCCTCGAACAGCCGGCTCGTGCCCTCGTGGCGCAGGTCGTGGAAGCGCAGGTCGTCGATCGCCAGCCCCCTGCAGGCCCGCCTGAACGCCGTCCCTGCGGACTTGTGGCAGTAGGGGAAGATCCGGTCGTCCTCGTTGCCGCGGCACGCCCGCTGCTCTTCGATCAGTTCCATGGCGTCGTAACCGGACACCGCCAGCAGCGGGATGCGTTGGTCGTTGCCCTTCTTCACCCGCGGGTCTTTGCGGTCCCGGATGGTGAGCATGCGGGTGCGGGTGTTCAGGTCACTCCAGGTCACCCGGCAGATCTCCTCCTGGCGCATGGCCGTGGCGACGGCGAACTTGATGATCCGACCCATCGGGATCACCTGGCGCGGATTGCCGTCGAAGTGCGCGATGAGCCGCGCGATCTCCTCATCGCTAGGGCGCCGGTCGCGCTCGTTGCTCTTGCCGATGAGGCCTAGCCGCTTAAGGGCGATGCGCGCCATGTCCACGGGCTCGACCTTCACCGGCAGGCCATGGATGGCCACGGCGTGGGAGAGCACCAGCCGGATCGCGCCGATGTCCATGCTTACGGTCACGGGTCCGGCGCCGGCGGCGGCCCGCTCACGCCCGAACTGCACGAGGCGCTCACGGTCGAGGTGGGCGACCTTCTCCTTCCCCAGCTCCCGCTTCAGCATCAGCAGGGTGGCGACCTTCGACCGGCCGGGCGCGCGGCCCACTTCCTTCATGTCGGCCATGTGCAGGTCGACCAGCTCCCCGAAGGTGCGGATGCGGGAGAGCCGTGAGGGCAAGGGTGCATCGCCCAGCTCGATCTGCCGCTCGGTGTCCTGCGCCCAATCCTTCGCGTCGCTGTAGCGGGCGAAGGTCTCGCTGATCGTGCGGCCGCGGCGGCGCACCTGGACGCGCCAGCGGCCGGATTTCTGTTTGCGGATCGAGGCCATTTTCTGGGTGCAAATCCGGTGCAGTGGAATGGCGAAAAGGGGCGAAAACGGGCGTGGATTGTCGTAAGAACGGTGCGCCAGATGCCCGACTAACTAGCTGAGTTATAAGCGAAAAGTGACGCAATATCAAGCGCATAGGCTGTCCGTTGCGCCGATGATGGACTGGACGGACCGGCATTGCCGGGCGTTTCACCGGACTCTCTCGCGGCGCACGAAGCTCTACACCGAGATGCTGACCACCGGCGCCATCCTGCACGGCGACAGGGCGCGCCTCTTGGCGTTCGACGCCGTCGAGCACCCCGTCGCCTTGCAACTCGGCGGCTCGGAGCCTGCCGATCTGGCTGAGGCCGCCCGTATCGGGGAGGCGGAAGGCTACGACGAGATCAACCTCAACGTCGGCTGCCCTTCCGACCGTGTCCAGTCCGGCCGTTTCGGCGCCTGCCTGATGCGCGAGCCGCAGCTCGTCGCCGACTGCATGGCGGCGATCGGCGCCGCTGTGAAGATCCCCGCCACTGTGAAGTGCCGCATCGGGGTGGACGACCAGGAGCCTGAAGAAAGCCTGTTCACCCTGGTGGACCTCTGCGCCCAGGCCGGCGTCACCGAGTTCGTGGTCCATGCCCGCAAGGCTTGGCTGAAGGGCCTGTCGCCCAAGGAGAACCGGGACATCCCGCCGCTGGACTACCCGCTGGTCTACCGCCTCAAGCGCGAGCGCCCGGACCTGACGATCGTGATCAACGGCGGAGTGGGCACGCTGGACGAGGCCGTGACGCACCTGGATCAGGTGGATGGCGTCATGATGGGGCGCGCCGCCTACCACACCCCCGGCCTGCTGGGCGAAGCCGACCAGCGCATCTTCGGCGAAGTCGGCGCCGTCGAGGCCGCGGAGGCGGTGGAGGCTTACAAGAGCTATGTCAGCGCCGAGCTGGCGCGGGGAACGCACCTGGCCGCCATGACCCGGCACATGCTGGGCCTGTTCCATGGGCAGGCGGGCGCCCGCGCCTGGCGGCGCATCCTGACTGTGGAGGGCGTTAAGCCCGGCGCCGGGCTCGAGGTCATCGACGCGGCGCTGGCTGCCGTGACGACCCGGTCACGGCCGCAGGAAGAGAGCCTCGCGGGTGGCCTGGAAGCTGGAGAGGCGGCCTAGGTAGGTCATCCCGAGCAGGGACGCGTCCAGCCCCTTCTCGATGACCACCGCGTCGACGTCGTCCAGCTTGGCGCCGGCCACGGACACCGAAGCGAGCTTGACGGTGGCGGCGCGCGCCTGGCCGCCCGCGGTGACGACCTTGGAGCTGTATTGAAGCTTCGCAGTGTCGATGCCCAGTTGCTGAGCGTCTTGCGGCGTGAGCGCCACCGCCGTGGCGCCGGTGTCGACGAGGAAGCGGACCTTGCGCCCATCAACTTCGCCCTCGGCCCAGAAGTGGCCGTCCTTGGCCTTCATCACGGCCGGGCCCGACACCGCGTCCGCGCCCGTGGAGGTCATCAGCAACGGCGTCTCAGCCTTGGCGGCGCGCAGCTCGAGCGGGGCGCGGGCGAGTACGATCACCGCCTCCGCGCCGATGGCCGCGGAGGTCCCGGCCACCAGAGCCGCCATTACGATGGTGGAAAGTCTCGACACCCAGGCTCATCCCATCAACGGCCTCTTCGGGCCCTGTCTTGATGTGGAAGTTAGCTGGCGCTGGGTTTTCAAGCGGTGAACGGCCGCGCTCAGATCAGCCCGAGCTTCTCGGGGCGTATCTGGGCCCGTCGGGCCGGCAGTTCGGCCATCACGGCGGCGCGGCTTGCATCGTCCAGCCGCGACCACGTGGCGATCTCCTGCAGCGTGCGGAAACAGCCGAGGCACAGGCCGCTTTCGCCATCGACGGCGCACACCTGGATGCAGGGCGTGGCGATCGCTTTCGGCGGGCGTTCTGTCATGAAGCGCGGGTAGTCCATCGATTGGTCCGGCGCAACGCGGATGGCGCTTGCTTCAAGCTTCGCCGGAACTCACCATCGCCATGGGATTTCCTGTTCGGCGGCCGCCAGGGGGCCGCGCAAGCGTTGATCGAGGGCGGATGACGGTCTTCAGACCCGGCGAGACCTGCTGGCGCAAGGCGCATGCGGATCGTGTGGCCTTTCTGATCGACAATGAGGCCTATTTCGCCGCCGTCTACGACGCCATCCAGAAAGCGCGCCGCTCGATCTTCATCCTCGGCTGGGGGTTCGATCCGCGAACGCGGCTGTTCCCTGACGGCTATGACGGCCCTGATGATCCGGACGAGATCGGCCGCATCCTGGTGGACCTGGCCTGCTCGCGTCCTGAGCTCGACGTGCGGCTGCTGATCTGGAAATCGGCGCTGCCTATCAGCGCCAGCCAGGAGTTCTTCCCGCACAAGGCGCGCAAGTTCTTCCACAACACGCCGGTCAAGTTCCGCCTGGACGACCAGGTGCCCTTCGGCGCCTGCCACCACCAGAAGGTGGTGGTGGTCGATGACCGCGTCGCCTTCTGCGGCGGCGGCGACATCTCCATCGACCGGTGGGATACGGCTCGCCACCTGGACGACGACCAGCGCCGCATCATGCCGCGGCAGGACCTGCACGACCCTCGTCACGAAGTCATGATGATGGTCGACGGCCCGGCCGCCGTCGCCCTGGCGGAGCTCTGCCGCGAACGCTGGCGAAAGGCGACGGACGAGACGCTGGGGCCGCCGCCGGACGCGGGCGGTGATCCCTGGCCCGATCATGTCCCAGCGGCCCTGCACGGAGTGGACGTGGCGATCGCCCGGACCGAGCCCAAGTGGAAAGGCCGCCCGACAGTCGACGAGATCCGCCGGCTGATCCTGACCTCCATCGCCGAGGCGAAGGACACGATCTACCTAGAAAACCAGTACTTCACCTCGCCCCTGATCACCGAGGCCTTGGCGCAGCGGTTGGGGGAGCCGGACGGTCCGCAGGTGGTGCTGATCTCCACAGGGCGGGCGCCGAGCTGGTTCGATCAGGTGACCATGGACCGCACGCGAGGCGCCATGATCTGGCGGCTGCAGGCGGCGGACATCTTCGGCCGCTTCCGCGCCTTCTATCCAACCACGCCGCGCAAGGGCGAGGTGATCATCGTCCACTCGAAGGTGACGGTGATCGACGACCGGGTGGTGCGGATCGGCTCGGCCAATCTGAACAACCGCTCCGGCGGTTTCGATACGGAGGTCGAGCTCGGCATCGAGTCCGACGACGAGGCGGAGCGGCTGACGATCAGCGCTTTCCGCGACCGGCTGGTCGGCCACTTCATGGGCTACACGGGCGATGCGGTGGCCAAGGCCAGGGCCGATTTCGGCGGGCTTGTGGGCGCGATCGACGCTCTGAACCGCGAAGGCCGCCTTGCGCCCATCGTGCCGCCGAAGCTCGGACCCGTCGCCGAGTTCATCGCGGCCTACCACCTGGGCGATCCGTCCGACACAGACGACTCCTGGCGGCTCGGCAAGCGTCGTGACCGGCTGTTCCAGCAGGCGCGGCGCCTGGCCGACACCGGCCGAGCCGACACCTGGCGTCAGGCGATGGACTAGGCCTCGGCGGTTTCCCGTGCCGCTTCGGCGCTCGTCTTGATCTCGGGCGTCAGGTCGAAGTCCATAACCAGCGGCAGGTGGTCGGAGGCCAGCCGCGTCAGGGGATCGTAGGGGGCGAACACGTCCTGGACCACGATCTCACGGCTGACGAACAGGTGGTCGATCCGCAACACCGGCAGCTGCGAGGGAAAGGTGGACGTGGGTGAGCGCTTCGGCGCCAGCAGCCGCGCCGCCTCCAGCCGGGCCGTCAAGGTCCGGTAGACGATGGACGTGCCGGTCGCGTTGAAGTCGCCGAGCAAAATCGTCGGCCCTTTGCATCGAGGGTGCTCCAGCCAACTTGGCCCGGCCAGGAACGAGGCTTGCATCTGCTGCTCGCGCGGGACCAGGCCCAGGTGCGTGTTGATGATCTGGACCGGCGCACCCTCGATCTCGACCTCGACCCAGAGCGCGCCGCGCGGCTCCAGCGCCGGAAGCCGCGGATGGCCGGGCAGGGGCCCCACCTGGATCAGCTTCTCCGGGAAGGTCGTTAGAATGGCGTCGCCGTATAGTTCTTCCTCGACCTTGAGGGCCGCGTGGAAGTGGCAGGCCATGTCCAGCTGGCGTGCGATCTCGTGAGCCTGGTCGATGTGGCGGGTCCGGGCTCGCCCGACGTCCAGTTCCTGCAGGGCGACGATGTCGGGTCGCAGGGCGGCGAGCACGTCGGCGACGCGAGAGACGTCCAGCTGGCGGTCGTTTCCGACGCAGCGGTGGACGTTATAGGTCACGATCCTTGGCATAGACTCCAAGCTGTGGCCGCCTTCCATGGCGAAGGCAAGGCGTGGGAACGGGCGAGAGCCAGACAGGGTTTCTCCACATCCCACATGACTCATTCAAACATTTGATTGGACGTTTACGTAAGCGTCATCTTCCCAAGCCGGAGAGGCGGGCGTAAGGTCCCGATCCGTTGCCGATACGCTGTAAAACGGCCGCGCCAGACGGCCGTGGAGGGAGCCTGATGAACCTCGACTTCACGCCCGAAGAGAACGCCTTCCGCGAGGAAGTGCGCGCCTTTATCCAGGAGAGCTATCCCGCCGAACTGCGCGCCAAGCAGAAGGCCAAGCAGGAGCTCTCCAAGGAAGATTACCTGTCCTGGCACCGCATCCTGGCCAGGAAGGGCTGGGTCGCGCCGTCGTGGCCCGAGGCCTACGGCGGCACGGGATGGACGCCGACGCAGAAGTACATCTGGAGCGAAGAGCTGGCGCGCGCCGATGCGCTGCCGCTGCTGCCCTTCGGCCTCTCAATGCTCGCGCCCGTGATCTACACCTTCGGCACCGAAGAGCAGAAGCAGCGCTTCCTGCCGGGTATCTTCAACGGCGACGTCTGGTGGTGCCAGGGCTACTCGGAGCCGGGCGCGGGATCGGACCTTGCGTCGCTGAAGACCCGCGCGGAGCGGATCACCGGCGATGACGGCAAGGAATACTACTTGGTCAACGGCCAGAAGACCTGGACGACCCTGGGCCAGTTCGCCGACTGGGGCTTCTTCCTGGTTCGCACTGACCCGAACGCCAAGCCGCAGGCCGGCATCTCCTTCCTGCTGATCGACATGAAGAGCCCGGGCGTGACCGTGCGCCCGATCATCACCCTGGAAGGCGGGCACGAGGTCAACGACGTCTTCCTCGACAATGTGAAGGTGCCGGTCGAGAACCGCATCTTCCACGAAAACCAGGGCTGGACCTGCGCCAAGGCGCTGCTGGCGCACGAGCGCACGGGCATCGCCGGCGTGGCGCGCTCCAAGCGCGGGCTGGAGAAGCTGCGCAACGTGGCGCGCACGGAGATGAGCGACGCGGGCGGCCCGCTGATCGGCGACGCCTTCTTCCGCCGCAAGCTGGCCGAGTTGGAGATTGACCTCCAGGCGCTCGAATTCACCGAGCTGCGCACCCTGGCGGGCGAGAGCAGCGGCCGCGGCCCGGGGTCGGAAAGCTCCATCCTCAAGATCAAGGGCACCGAGATCCAGCAGCGCCTGCAGGAACTCGCCCTGGAAGCTGCGGGCCACTACGGCGCGCCCTTCCTGCGCGATCTCGGTCACAACGTGCAGATCGGACCCGACTACGCGCGCGGCGTGGCGGGCGACTACTTCAACGGCCGCAAGACCTCGATCTACGGCGGCTCCAACGAGATCCAGCGCAACATCATCGCCAAGATGGTGCTGGGGCTCTGAGCGGCGCGTAACAACAGGTTCGGGGACGACATCGATGGATTTCAACTTCACCGACGAGCAGACGATGCTGCGCGACACGGTCGCGAGCTACCTCTCGGACAACTACGACATCGACAAGCGCCGCGCGGCGCTCGGCAAGGAGCCGGGCTGGCGTCCGGACGTCTGGAAGGCCTTCGCCGAAGAACTTGGGATCCTCGGCGCGCCGTTCCCGGAGGAGCTGGGCGGCCTGGGCGGCGGCGCGGTCGAAAACATGATCGTCATGGAAGAGTTCGGCAAAGCCCTGGTGGTGGAGCCTTACCTTGGGACGGTGGTGATCGGCGGCGGCTTCCTGAAGCACTCCGGCCACGCCCGCGCCGAGGAGTTGATCGGGCAGATCATCGGCGGTGATGCGATCTTCGCCTTCGCCTGGGCCGAGCCGCAGGGCCGCTACAACCTCGCCGATCTCAAGACCACGGCCGCCAAGCAGGGGGAAGGCTTCGTCCTGAACGGCCGCAAGGCGGTGGTGATTGGCGCGCCCTACGCCACCCATCTGATCGTCACCGCCCGCACCGGCGGCGGCCAGCGCGAGCACGAGGGCGTTTCTGTCTTTCTGGTGGAGAAGAACGCCGCCGGCGTGACCACCCAGGACTACCCGACTGTCGATGGCTTCCGCGCCTCGGAGGTCACGTTCGAGAACGTGCAGCTTGGGGCGGACGCCCTGATCGGCCCGTTCGACCAGGCCATGCCGCTGATCGAGCGGGTGGTGGACGAGGCCGTCGTTGCGACCTGCGGCGAGGCGGTGGGCGTGCTGCGCAAGCTGCACGAAGGCACCCTGGAGTACGCCCGCACCCGCAAGCAGTTCGGCGTGCCGCTGTCTTCCTTCCAGGTGCTGCAGCACCGGATGGTCGACATGTTCATCAACCTCGAGCAGTCGATCTCGATGACCTACATGGCGACCGTGAAGCTCGGGTGGGACGGCGAGCGCTCCAAGGCCGCCGCCGCCGCCAAGGTGCAGATCGGCAAGGCCTGCAAGTTCGTCGGCGAGAGCGCCATTCAGATCCACGGCGGGATGGGCATGACCGAGGAGATGGCCATCGGCCACTACTTCAAGCGCGCCAGCATGATCGAGACGGCCTTCGGCTCCACCGACCACTTCCTGGCTCGCTACGAGTTCCTGTCGCTGGGCGAGGCGGCCTGACGCACATCAGCCGGTTGCGGAAGGGGCGCGACGCGGCCTAAGCGGCCCTTCATGTCCCTCCGCGACTTCGGCCTTCTGGTGCTGGTGTGCCTGATCTGGGCCGCCAACAACGTGATGTCGAAGTACGTGGTCGGCCCCATGGGGGTGCCGCCGCTGTTCTACGCGACGGTCCGGTTCGCCCTCGTCACCGTCCTGATCTTCCCCTGGCTGTTCCAGCCCATGCCGCGGCCCCGCTGGCGGCTGATCGTCATCGCCCTGCTCATGGGCGTCGGCAACTTCGCCATGCTGTTTGTGGGCCTGAAGACCGCCACGCCATCCTCAGCGGCGGTGGTGCTGCAGGTTGGCGTGCCGATCACCACCCTGCTGTCGGTGCTGGTGCTCGGCGAGAAGATCGGCTGGCGGCGCGGGCTCGGCATCGGCCTGACCTTCGCTGGCGCGCTGGCCGTCATGTGGGACCCGCACGGTTTCCGCATCACGCCGGGCCTTGTCTACGTCGCGCTCTCGGCGCTGTTCTCTTCGATCGCCGCGATCCTGATGAAGCAGATGGAGGGCGTGAAGCCGCTGCAATACCAGGCCTGGGTGGGCTTCGCCTCCGTCTGGCCTCTGGCGGCGCTGTCGTTCTTCATCGAGCCGGGGCAGGTGGAGGCGGGCCTGGCCGCAGGCTGGCCGTTTGTCGCCGCTGTGCTGTTCTCCGCCGTCGTGGTCTCCATCGGCTCGCACAGCCTCTACTACGTGCTCGTCCGCCGCTATGAAGCGAACCTGATCTCGCCGTTGACCCTGATGACCCCCCTGGGCACCATCGCCGGCGGCGTGCTCTTCATGCACGATCCCTTCGACCTGCGGATGGCGTTCGGAGCGGCCGCCGCCTTGGCGGGCGTCTTGGTCATCGCCCTTCGCCGCAACCAGGTCATGCCCCTCTTCATGGCGCTCTGGAGCCGCTCGCAATGAACCTCATCGAAGCGCCGTCCCCGAACTTCAACAACCGCACCGCGCCGCCCGAAATCCTGGTGCTGCACTACACCGGCATGCCGACCGGCCAGGAAGCGCTGGATCGCCTGCGCGACCCCGAGGCCAAGGTCTCGTCGCACTACCTGGTGGAGGAGGATGGCCGCGTCTTTCGTCTGGTGGCCGAGGAGCGGCGCGCCTGGCACGCGGGGGTCTCCTCCTGGCGTGGCCAAACGGACATCAACGGCGCCTCCATCGGCATCGAGATCGTCAACCCAGGTCACGACTGGGGCTACCGCGCCTTCCCAGACGCCCAAATCGCCGCCGTCATCGAACTCGTGGGCGACATCCGCAGCCGCTGGACCATCGAAGACCGCAACATCGTCGGCCACTCCGACGTGGCGCCTGAGCGCAAAACGGATCCCGGCGAGCTGTTCCCCTGGAAGCGGCTGGCGGAGGCCGGCCACGGGCTGTGGGCGGAGGTTCCTCCCGCGCCCGGCCTGCCGCTGAAGGAGGGGGAAGAGGGCGCCGGCGTGTTCGCCCTGCAGGCCGGCTTCACTCGCCTGGGCTTCGACTGCGCTCCATCCGGCAAGTTCGAGCCGCGCACCACTGCCGTGGTCCGCGCCTTCCAACGTCACTGGCGTCCGGCCAAGGTGGACGGCATCGCCGACGGCGAGACCCGAGCCCGCCTTATCGCACTCCTGCGCCTGGCGTCTCTGACGGAGTAGACCTGCCCCCAATCCGCGGACCCGTGTTACGCTGGCTCTCTGACAACGAGGAGGCGGCCATGGAGACGGAAGAGCTGCACCGCGGTCGATTGGTCGACCACATCCAATTGGTGGTCGCCGACCTCGATGCCTGCCGGAGCTTCTACAAGGCGGTGTTCGAGGTGCTGGAGATCCCGCTGGGCGGCGAGGCGGATGACTACTTCTGGGCCGACGAGCTCTTCGTCAGCACCGCCGACAGCGCGGCGGCGCAAGGCCAGCTGACCGGCCGCCACCATCTGGCGTTTCAGGCCAAAAGCCGGGACGTGGTGGACGCATTCTACCGCGCCGGCCTCGGAGCGGGCGGCCGCGACAACGGCGGACCGGGGGAGCGGCCCTATCACCCCGGCTACTACGCCGCCTTCCTGCTCGATCCGGCCGGCAACAACATCGAGGCGGTCTACCATGGCCCCGCAACCCGCAGCGCGGAGTCGGTCAAGGTCACCTTCTGACGGATAGGATGGGTTGACCCGGGCTGACCCGGCGGTCACTTATCCGCCCGGATCAGACGGCCGGGCGGTCGCGGGCGCAAGCTCGAGGAAAGTCCGGGCTCCACGACGACATGGCGGCGGGTAACGCCCGCCGGGGGCGACCCCAGGGATAGCGCCACAGAAAGCAAACCGCCGGGCGTTCGCGTCCGGTAAGGGTGAAAGGGTGCGGTAAGAGCGCACCGCGTCCTTGGCAACAAGGGCGGCAAGGCAAGCCCCGCCAGGAGCAAGACCGAATAGGGATCCCGCGCTCGCGAAAGCGGGTAGGGCCGTCGCCGGCCCGAGGGATCCGGGTTGGTCGCGAGAACCGGTCCGCGAGGATCGGTCCAGAGGAATGGCCGCCGCGTCCGCAGCTTCGGCTGCGGGCGGCACAGAACCCGGCTTACAGGCCGTCTGATCTCTCCACCCGCACACCAGAATGGGCGTCAATGACACCGGCCGCCCTACACCTTAACGGGTTCCATGTATGTTCTGTGGATACTTATTGCCGGCTCGTTTTTACCCGCTGCGACATCTTTGAATCCGCTCGTTAGAGTCATCTGGAGTCATTGTGTCCCAATCCATCCCGTGTTAACCCATACTCATCATTCGCTAACCAATCCGACGCGCCTGGGGGCGGGCGTTCAGGGGCGAAGACGGGGTGGCCGGCGACGGCTGTGGCAGGGGCTGGAACGGGCGTGTTTCTCTCGACCTTCGAGAAACAGCTGGACGCCAAACGGCGCATCGTCGTGCCGCAGGAGTTCCGCGCCCTGGCGTCTGGTCCGTTCGACGGCGTTTTCTGCTTCCCTTCCATTGAGGCCGACTGCATCGAAGGTGGCGGCAAGGCCCTGTTCGACCGCTACATGGGCGTCATCGAGGAGCTGGAGTTCGGCGATCCGCTGCGCACCGCCCTGGAAACCTCGGTGCTTGGCGGCATGGCCAGGCTCTCCTTCGACACCGCTGGCCGGATCACCCTGCCGGAAAGCCTGTGCGAGACCTTCGGGCTGACCGACTGGGTCGCTGTGGTCGGTCTGGGCGACCGCTTTCAGATCTGGAACCGGGACGCCTTCCAGGCTCACCGCGCCGCGCAGCGCGACGCTGCCCGCGAAGGCCTTGCTCAACTGCGCGCGCAGCAGCGCGCCGCCCGCGTGGGAGCGGCGTGATGAGCGAGCGTCCCCACGTCTCCGTTCTGCTGAACGAGGTTCTCGAGCATCTGGACGCCGGTCCCGGCAAGACCGTGATCGACGGCACCTTCGGCGCGGGCGGCTACACCCGCGCGATCCTGGCGACCGGCGCCGGCGTCGTGGCCTTCGATCGCGACCCCACCGCCCGGCGCTTCACTGAGGGGCTTCCCGCAGACCGTTTCCGCCTGGTCGAGACGACGTTCTCGGAGATGGCTGAGGAAGTCGGCGAGGGCGCGGTGGATGGCGTGGCTCTCGACCTCGGCGTCTCCTCCATGCAGCTGGATGAGGCCGAGCGCGGCTTCTCCTTCCTGCGGGACGGGCCGCTCGACATGCGCATGGGCGCGGACGGTCCCACCGCGGCGGATTTGGTGAACACGGCCGAGGCGGCTGAGATCGCTCGTGTTCTCTACGTCTACGGCGAAGAGCGTCAGAGCCGGCGCATCGCTTCCGCCATCGTCCGCCGGCGCGCGGAACAGCCCTTCACGCGCACCCTCGAACTTGCCGACTTCATCGAGCAGGTGCTGGGCGGCCGGCGCGGCGCCAAGGTCCACCCCGCCACCCGCTCGTTCCAGGGGCTGCGGATCGCCGTCAACGATGAGCTTGGCGAGCTGGAGGCAGGTCTCGCTGCGGCGGAGCGTGCGCTGAAGCCCGGCGGCCGGCTCTGCGTCGTCACGTTCCATTCGCTGGAAGATAGAATCGTGAAGACCTTCCTGGCGACGCGGGCGGGGCGGACGCCGGCGGGCTCGCGGCATGCGCCGCCGGTCCAGGCTGGCGCGCCTCCGAGCTTTTCCCTGCTGTTCAACGGCGCTCTTGCGCCGTCGGATGAGGAGGTTTCGGCCAACCCCCGTGCGCGTTCGGCGAAGCTTCGGGCAGCGGTGCGCACCACCGCGCCCGTGTGGAGTGAGGCGGCATGAGCCTGCTCGACCGCAAGGTCCGCGGTTTTCGGCTGGTCGACCTGCTGGCGCTGGGCCTGCTGGTCGTCCTAATCCTGGGCGTCTACCTGGCCAAGACCATGGCCGGGCGCGAGCGTGCGCAGATCGCACAAGTGGAGCGTCAGATCGCGGCCGAGAAGGCCCGCATCCGCCTGCTGCAGGCCGAAGTCTCCCATCTTGAACAGCCCGCCCGGATCGAGCGCCTGTCGACCGCCTACCTCGGCCTGAAGCCGGTCACCGTAAAGCGGGAGGCCAAGGTCGAAGCGCTGCCGGCCATCGCCGCTCCCGCGCCCCCGCCTAAGCCCTCCACCAAGCCGGAAGAGGCCCCCGCGCCGAAGCTCGACCCGACCCTGGTGGCCGAAGCGCCGGAACCCGTCCCGGGGAACGGCCAATGAGCCTCGGCCTTCAATCCTTCGGCGCCTCGCCCGTTTCGCGCTGGGTGGCCGGCTTTGTCTGGCGCCTGGAGCACGCGTTCGAGCGGGCGCGCGCCTCCGGTCGGGCGGAAGACGACACCCGCCTGCGCATCTTCTTCGTGCTGGCGCTGTTTGCAGCGAGCTTCGCCACTCTTGGCGTGGGGGCGACCCGCGCGGCCTTGTTCTCCGGCCTGCGTGGCGGCGACGCCTATGCGCCGCCTGTTGGCGCGGCGCGCGCGGATCTGGTGGACCGCAACGGCCAGCTGCTGGCCGCCGACCTGCTGCACTACGGCCTCTACCTCGACCCGCGCGAGATCTGGGACGTCGCCGAGACCCGCCGCCTGCTGGCCTCCACCCTCAATGTCACGCCCGAGCGCCTCGAGCGCGCCCTGCGCTCCAAGCGCCGCATCTTCCTGGTCGGAGGGCTGACCCCCGCCCAGAAGGCGCGCATCCACGAGTTCGGCCTGCCCGGCGTGAGCTTTGAGCCGGAACAGCGCCGCGTATACCCGCTGGGCTACACCGCCGCCCACGTGATCGGCTTCTCGGACTCCGGAGGCGAGGGCCTCAGCGGCGCTGAAGCCGCGCTGAACGAGGATATCCGCGGCGCGGCGGCCAAGCATGGCACAGTACCGCTGTCGATCGACCTGCGCGTCCAGGCGGCTCTGGAAGACGAGCTCTACAGCGCCGTTTCCGAGTTCCGGCCGAAGGGCGCCGTCGGCCTGGTGACGGACGTCCACACGGGCGAGATCCTCGGGATGGCCAGCTATCCCACCTTCGACCCCAATAAGGCAGGGCAGGCCAGCGACTACGCCCGCACCAATCGTGCGGCGGCCACTGTCTTCGAGATGGGCTCGACCTTCAAGGCGTTCACCGTCGCCATCGGCCTGGACAGCGGCGTCGCCTCGCCCAGCTCCACCTTCGACGCGCGCGAGCCCTACAAGCTCGGCTACCGCACCATCCACGACTACCACGCCGCTCGGAAGATCCTGACCCTGGTAGAGGTGTTCCAGCACTCCTCCAACATCGGCACGGCCAAGCTGGCGCACGGCGTCGGCGCCGAGCGCATGGGCAAGTACTTCCAGGCCCTCGGCCTGACCCAGCCGGCCAAGGTCGAACTGATCGAAAGCGCGCGCCCGCTGACGCCCAAGAAGTGGGACGACGACGCGGTGGCCTCCACCTCCTTCGGCCACGGCATGAACGTCAGCCCGCTGGCGCTCGCCCGCGCCATGGGCGCGATCCTCAATGGCGGCAAGCTCGCCCCCATGACGATCCGCAAGCAGGAGCCCGGCTACCTTCCCGAGGGCCCCCGGGTCATGAGCGAGCAGACCACCCTGCAGATGCTGTCCATCATGCGCGCCAACGTCACCGGCGGCAGCGGTAAGTCGGCGGACGTGCCGGGTCTCTCGGTCGGCGGCAAGACCGGCACGGGCGAGAAGTACGACCCCGCCATCCGCGGCTACAACCACCAGCGGCAGGTCTCGTCTTTTGCGGCGGTGTTCCCCACCGACGGTCCGGTGGACGCCAAGCGCTACTTCGTCCTGATCCTGATGGACGAGCCGCATGGCACGGCCAAGACCTTCGGCTTCTCTACCGGCGGCTGGGTCGCCGCGCCGGCGGCGGGCCGGGTGATCGAACGCATCGCACCGTTCCTGGGCGTCGAGCGCAAGGAAGACGCCGTGCAGATCGCCGCCGCCGCGCCGGCCGTGTCGGAGGATGGACATTGAGCGCGCGTCTTTCCGAACTGGTGCGCCGCGATCTGGTGGTCGATCCGCAGATCTCGGGCGTTACGGCCGACAGCCGCAAGGTTCGTCCGGGCTTCCTGTTCGCGGCTCTGCCAGGGTCCAAGGTGGATGGCGCCGAGTTTGCCGCGCGCGCGGTGGACGCCGGCGCTGCGGCGGTCATTTCCGCGACCGACCTGAACCTCGCCGTGCCGACCATCGTCACGCCCGATCCGCGCCGCACCTATGCCTTGGCTGCGGCGGCCTTCTGGGCGGTTCAGCCCACCACCTGCGTGGCGGTGACCGGCACCAACGGGAAGACCTCGGTCGCGAACTTCTGCCGCCAGATGTTCGCCGCAGCCGGCCGCCCGTCCGCCAGCATGGGCACCCTGGGCGTCCTGGCGTCCTTCCCCGATGGCCGTGACGAACAACTGACGCCGCCGGGCCTCACCACGCCGGACGCCGCCGATGTCGCTGAGATGCTCGCCCGTCTGGCCGGAATGGGCGTGACCCACTTCGCGATGGAGGCGTCCTCCCACGGCGTGGACCAGCGCCGGCTGGATGGGGTGAAGCTCGCCGCCGCGGGTTTCCTGAACCTCACGCAGGATCATCTGGACTACCACGGCGACATGGAGACCTATCGAGCGGCCAAGCTGCGGCTGTTCGAAACCCTGCTTCCGCGCGGCAGCACGGCCGTGCTGAACGCCGACAGCGACGCCTTCCCGCACTTCGCCGCCGCCGCCATGACCGCAGGCCAGGCGGTGTTCAGCGTGGGCGAGGCCGGGCAGGGGCTGAAGCTCGTCGAGCGCACCCTGCTGCCGGAAGGCCAGCGCCTGAAGATCGAGGCCGAAGGGCGGGTTTATGACGTGCGCTTGCCGCTTGCCGGCGGCTTCCAGGCTTCCAACGCCCTTGTTGCTGCCGGGCTCTGCCTGACGGCGGGGCTGACCCTGGACGAAGTCTTCGCGGGCCTCGAGCGTCTGCAGGGCGCCCCGGGGCGGCTGCAGCGGGTGGGCGCAGGTCCGCGGGGCGGGGACGCCTACGTCGATTATGCCCATACGCCCGACGGCCTCGAGACGGTGCTTAAGGCCCTTCGCCCGCACGTCTCGGGCAAGCTGATCGTGGTGTTCGGAGCCGGCGGCGACCGCGACCGCACCAAGCGGCCGATCATGGGCCGCATCGCCGCCGAACTGGCCGACGTCGCCATCGTCACGGACGACAACCCGCGCAGCGAGGACCCCGCGGCCATTCGGGCTGAGGTGCTGGCCGGCGCGGCGGGCGCGCAGAACATCGGCGACCGCCGCCAAGCCATTCAGGCCGGCGCGGCGCTGCTGAACGAAGGCGACATCCTGGTGGTGGCTGGCAAGGGCCACGAGCAGGGCCAGACCATCGCTGGCGTGACCCATCCCTTCGACGACGTAATCGAGACCGCACAGGCGCTGGAGCTGGCCCGTGGCTGAACCCCTGTGGACCTCTGACGAGATCGCCGCCGCGACGGGCGGGGCGCTGGCCGGCGAAGCCTTCCAAGCTACGGGCGTATCCATCGACACGCGCACGATCGAGCCTGGCGACCTGTTTGTGGCGCTGGCCGGCGTGCGGGACGGCCACGAGTTCGTCGAGCAGGCCCTGGCCAAGGGCGCTGCGGGCGTGCTGGCGACCCAGCCGGTGTCCGCGCCGGCCATCATGGTCGAAGACACCCTCAAGGCGCTGGAGCTCCTGGGCGAGGCGTCCCGCGATCGCGCGCCGGCCAAGCGCGGGGCCGTGACCGGCTCCGTTGGCAAGACCAGCGTCACCCAGGCGATCATGGCCGGCCTGAAGCTGGCGGGCCGCGCCCATTCCTCGATCAAGAGCTACAACAACCACATCGGCGTGCCGCTGACCCTCGCCCGCATGCCGCGCGACGCGGAACGCGCCGTTTTCGAGATCGGCATGAACCACGCCGAGGAGATCCGTCCCCTCAGCCGCATGGTTCGCCCGCACGCGGCGGTGATCACCACGGTGGGGCCGGTGCACGTCGAGAACTTCCCGGAAGGGGAGGTGGGCGTGGCCCGCGCCAAGGCCGAGATCTTCTCCGGCCTGGAGCCGGGCGGCATCGCCATCCTGAACGCCGACAACCACTGGTTCCACGTCCTGAAGCAGGAAGCCGAATCCGTCGGCGCGCTGGTGCGCACCTTCGGTACGGGCGAGGGCTGCGACGCCCGCCTGATCGACTTCCAGGCGGCGGAGGGGAACGCCTTCGTCCAGGCTCGCCTGCATGGCAAGGCGATGGACTTCCCCATCCTGCAGACGGGCGCCCACTGGGGTCTCAACAGCATGGCCGTCCTGCTGATGCTGGAAGCGCTCGACGTTGACCTGAACGACAGCCTGGCGGCGCTCGGCTCCTTCGAGCCCCTCGCGGGCCGCGGCGCCGAACGGGCCATCCGCATCGCCGGCGGCGCCTTCACGCTGATTGACGAGAGCTACAACGCCAATCCGATCTCCATGCGCTCGGCCATGGCCACCCTGGGCGGGCGCAAGACGTCTGGCCGCAAGATCGTCGTGCTGACCGACATGCTCGAATTGGGCGAAGAAGCGCCGGCCTTCCATAAGGGGCTGGCCGAGCCGATCGAGGCTGCGTCGATCGACCTCGTCTTCTGCGCCGGTCCGCTCATGAAATCGCTCTGGGACGCCCTTCCGTCGACTCGGCGCGCGTCGTACGCCGAGACAGCGGCGGAGCTAGCTCCGCTGGTCGCACGGGCCGTAGAGCCTGGCGACGTGGTGATGGTTAAGGGGTCCAACGGCTCGAAGGCCGGCGCTGTCGCTGCAGCGCTCGCCGCGCTCGACGCCGTCGGGGAGGCGGGCTGATGTTTTACTGGCTCTATGAGCAGCTGTCGGCCGGCGGGCACGTGCCCGTCCTCAACCTGCTGCGCTACATCACCTTCCGTTCCGGCCTGGCGCTGTTCACCGCCCAGCTGATCGTCGTGGCCATGGGCTCGCGCTTCATCCGCTGGATGCAAGCCAAGCAGGGTAAGGGGCAGCCGATCCGCGCGGAGGGCATCCAGCGCCACGTGATCGAAAAAGCCGGCACGCCCACCATGGGCGGGGTGATGATCCTGGCCGGGCTGCTGATCGGCACCTTGCTGTGGAGCGACCTGTCCAACGTCTACGTCTGGGCCGTCGTCATCGTCACCGCCGGTTATGGCGTCCTAGGCTTCCTGGACGACTACGCCAAGGTCACCAAACAGAGCACCGAGGGGGTCTCGGGACGCGTTCGCCTGCTGCTCGAGGCGGCGATCGCCATGACCGCGGTGTTCCTGATCATCATGTTCGGGCCCAAGCCGCCGGAGACGCCCGGCCTGCTGACCTCGATCACCTTCCCCTTCTTCAAGCAGGCGATCCTGAACCTCGACTGGTTCTATCTGGTGTTCGGCGCCGTGGTCATCGTGGGCGCGGCCAACGCGGTGAACTTCACCGACGGGCTGGACGGCTTGGCTACCGTGCCCGTCATGATCGCCGCCGCCGCCTACGGCTTCATCGCCTACATGGTCGGCAACTTCGTCTACGCGAACTACCTGCAGCTCCACTTCGTCCCCGGGGTCGGCGAGCTTGGCGTCTTTGCTTGCGCCCTGATCGGGGCGGGCATGGGCTTCCTTTGGTACAACGCGCCGCCGGCCAAGATCTTCATGGGCGACACTGGCTCCCTCGCGCTCGGCGGCGCTATCGGCTCCATCGCCGTCGCCACCCGCCATGAAATCGTGCTCACCATCATCGGCGGCCTGTTCGTGGCGGAGACCCTGTCGGTGATCATCCAGGTCGCCTGGTTCAAGCGCACCGGTCGCCGGATCTTCCTCATGGCTCCCATCCACCACCACTTCGAGAAGAAGGGCTGGTCGGAAAGCACCGTGGTGATCCGCTTCTGGATCGTCTCCCTCATGCTGGCCCTCGTCGGGCTGGCCACGCTCAAGCTGCGATAGGGAGGGCGAGCGCGCGTCATGATCCCCGTCCGCGGCTTTGAAGGCAAAACGGTCGCCGTGTTCGGCCTCGCCCGCACGGGCCTGGCCACCGCGCGCGCCTTGCAGGCCGGCGGTGCGCAGGTCGCACTGTGGGACGAGAAGCCGGCCACGCGCGCGGCCGCCGAGGCGGAGGGCTTCACCCTCACCGACCTTTCCACGGCTGACTGGTCGACTTTCGCCGCCCTGATGCTTTCGCCTGGCGTGCCTCTGACGCACCCGGCGCCGCACTGGACCGTGGAGCGGGCCCGCGAGCATGGCGTGGAGATCCTGGGCGACGTGGAGCTGTTCGCCCGCACGGTGAACGCCGCGCCCGAGCACAAGCGCCCCAAGATCATCGCCATCACCGGCACCAACGGGAAGTCGACTACGACGGCGCTGATCGGCCACATCTGCAGCCAGGCCGGCCGCGACACCCGGGTGGGCGGCAACATCGGCGTCGGCGTGCTGGGCCTTGAGGACATGCACGGCGGGGCGGTCTACGTCCTCGAGCTGTCGTCCTACCAGCTTGACCTGACCTCCAGCCTGAAGCCCGACGTCGCCATCATCCTGAACATCTCGCCCGACCACCTGGACCGCCACGGCGGCATGGAGGGCTACGTCACCGCCAAGCGGCGCATCCTCCTCAACCAGGGCAAGGGCGACACCGCTGTGATCGGCGTCGACGATCCTTGGGGCGCGCGGATCTGCACCGAGATCACTGCCGCGAACCGCCGCACCATCGTGCCGATCTCGGCTTCCAAGGCCATGGGCCGCGGCGTCTACGCGCTAAACGGTCTGCTGTACGACGCCACGGCCGAGCGCGCCGTTGAAGCCGCCGACCTGCTTCGCGCCCGCTCCCTGCCGGGGCGGCACAACTGGCAGAACGCGGCCGCGGCTTATGCCGCCGCCAAGGGCATCGGCATCCCGGCCGAGGACGCCGCCGAACACCTGATGACCTTCCCAGGTCTTGCGCACCGCATGGAGACGGTCGGCGCAGTAGGCCGCGTGCGGTTCGTGAACGACTCCAAGGCGACCAACGCCGACGCCTCGCGCCAGGCCATGTCCAGCTATCCCAAGTTCTACTGGATCGCCGGCGGCCAGCCCAAGGCGGGCGGCATCGACTCCCTGGTCGATCTCTTCCCGAGGATCGAGAAGGCCTACCTGATCGGCGAGGCCGCGCCCGCCTTCGCCCAGACGCTCAAGGGCAAGGCGCCGGTGGTCGAGAGCGGAAGCATGGACGCCGCCGTGCGGCAGGCCTTCGCCGACGCGCAAGGCTCCGGCCATGACGCCATCGTCTTGCTGTCGCCGGCCTGCGCCTCCTTCGACCAGTTCACCGACTTCGAGGCGCGCGGGGAAGCCTTCCGCGCCGCTGTTCAATCTCTTTCGGGCTCCGCCCAAGCCAAGGGCGCGGCCTAAACCCGCGCTTCAGGTCACGATGACGCCGTCGCAAGCTCACGCCTTTTCTCGCGCTGACCGGACCCACATCGGGGTCTGGTGGTGGACGGTTGACCGCTGGATGCTGGGCGTCGTCGCCCTGCTGATCGCTGTCGGCGTCGCCATGTCGTTCGCATCCAGCCCGGCCGCTGCGGCCCGGATGAACATCGGCGATCCCTTCCACTTCGCCGTGCGCCAGTGCGTCTTCGGGTTTGGCGCTGCCGTCATCCTGTTGGGCGTCTCTATGCTGGAGGTCCGGGGCGTGCGCCGCGCGGCCTTCTTCATCTGGCTGGTGGCCATCGCCATCATGCTGGCCCTGCCTTTCCTGGGCCACAACGCCAAGGGCGCCACGCGCTGGATCCAGCTGGGCGGCTTCACCCTTCAGCCCTCGGAGTTCATGAAGCCGGCGTTGATCATCCTGGTCGCATGGATGTTCGCCGAGGGGCAGAAGGGGCAGGGGGTGCCCGGCGTTTCGATCGCCTTCGGCCTCTACTTCGTCTCGATCGCCCTGCTGCTGATCCAGCCCGACGTCGGCCAGACGGTGCTGATCACCGTGGCCTTCGGCGCGGCGTTCTGGATGGCCGGCGTGCCGCTGTCATGGGTCATGCTGCTGGGGGCCACAGCCATAGCCGGCCTCTCATCCACCTACTTCCTGTTCCCGCACGTCGCGAGCCGCGTCGACCGCTTCCTGTCGCCGGACAAGGCCGACACCCACCAGGTCGACCGCGCGGCCGAAGCCATCGCCGCGGGCGGCTTCTTCGGTCGCGGGCCGGGGGAGGGCGTGATGAAGCGCCACGTGCCCGACCTCCACACCGACTTCATCTACTCGGTGGCGGCGGAAGAGTACGGCCTGGTCTTCTCTTTGCTGCTGATCTCGCTGTTCGCGTTCATTGTCGTGCGCGGCCTCTATCGCGCCATGAAGCTGAGCGACCCCTTCGAACAGGTGGCCGCCGCCGGGCTCTTCGTCCTTGTCGGGCAACAGGCCTTCATCAACGTGGCGGTGAACCTCAACATGATCCCGACCAAGGGCATGACCTTGCCGTTCATCTCCTATGGCGGCTCTTCCATGCTCGCCATGGGCCTGACGTTGGGGCTGGCTCTGGCGCTGACCCGCCGGCGGCCGGGCGCCTATACCCCGACGGAAGGCCTCGCCAAGGCCGGCGCGTTCGCCTAAAGCCCGCCGCATGCGCAAAGTCGCCGTCGTCGCCGCTGGTGGAACCGGCGGTCACCTGTTCCCCGCCCAGGCCCTCGCCGAAACCCTGATCGGCCGCGGCTGGCGGATCGTGTTGGCTTCCGACGAGCGCGTGGCCAACTTCGCCCAGGATTTCCCGGCCGAGCAGCGGATCGGGCTGTCCGCCGCCACCTTCAAACCCGGCGATCCGATCGGCATGGCTCGCGCTGGTCTGGCCGTCATGCGCGGCGCGCTCCACGCTCGCTCCGTTTATCGCAAGCTCGACCCGGCCGTTGTCGTGGGTTTCGGCGGCTATCCCTCGGCCCCGGCGCTTGTGGCTGCGCTGCTCGACGGTCGGCGCACGGTGATCCACGAGCAGAACGCCGTCATGGGCCGGACCAACCGCATGCTGGCGCCGCACGTGACCACCGTCGCCTGCGCCTTCCCGACGCTGCAGAAGGCTCCGCCCAAGGTTGCGGGCCGGGCTGTCGTGGTCGGCAATCCCGTCCGTCCGCCGATCCGCGAACTGGCGAGCGTTCCCTATTCGCCGCCTGAGGACGACGAGCCGATCCGGCTGCTGGTCACAGGCGGGAGCCAGGGCGCGCGCTTGCTGTCCGAGCTTGTTCCGGAAGCGATCCGCACCTTGCCCGAAGCTCTGCGCCAGCGCCTCGTCGTGCAGCAGCAGACACGCCAGGAGTCGATGGAGACGGCGCGGCGGGTCTACCAGGACGCCGTGGTCAATGCCGAGATCGCTCCGTTCTTCCGGGACATGGCCAGCCGGCTCAGAGACGCGCACCTGGTGATCGGGCGCGCGGGCGCTGGTACGGTGTGCGAGTTTGCTATCGCCGGTAAGCCCTCGATCCTCGTCCCGCTGGCGATCGCGCTTGATGACGACCAGGGGCAGAACGCGCGTCTGCTAGCCGAGGCGGGCGGGGCCGAGGTCGCTCGCGAGCACCAGCTCACCGTGGATAGTCTCGCCGGTGCGCTGGAGAAGCTGCTCAGCAACCCGGCGCGTCTCGCCCGAATGGCCGCCGCCGCCCGTTCCGTCGCCATCCCCGACGCCGCCGAGCGTCTGGCCGACGTGGTCGAGAAGACAGCGCAACTCTAAGGCGCTCCCCGTCCCGCATCACAAGTAACGCTCTCGCCGACAGCGCGAACGCGCTGCAATGCGCGCGTGCGGCATTTGCGGCGATGCTCCGGTTCCGCTCGCGAATGCGGCCGGTTTTGTGGCATTTCGTTAAGTCTTAATCTTTACCTTCTGCATGCATTGAGTAGCGTGCGATGTATCATCAAGTAGAAGAAACCCATTTTGAGCCGATCCGGGTTCTGCATGTCGATGACGACCCGCTGAACCTCCGCGTGGTCGCCGACATCCTCGGCGCGTTCGGGCTGGAAGCTCATCAGGCGGGTGACGGCGCGCAGGCGCTCGAGCAACTCGGGCGGCGTTACTTCGATCTCGTGCTCATGGACATTCACATGCCGGGGATGACCGGCATCGAGGTGGTGCGACGCCTGCGGGAGTCGGTCGGTCCCGAGCGCCACGTCCCAGTGATCGCCCTGACCGCCGACGTGATGAGCCGGACACCGAGCCAGTATTTGGCGCTGGGCTTCAACGGCTTCGTCAGCAAGCCGATTCAGGTGAATGAGCTCTACCAAACCATGATGCAGGTGACGGCCGAGCGGCAGGCTGCGTCCAAAGCCTGAGCCCGCGCTCGCTGTTTCCCCGACGCAAAGACTGCGCTAGCACGGCCGGATGAACAGACGCCCTGTGCCCTTTGACATCGGCCCCGTGCACTTCATCGGCATCGGAGGCATCGGCATGAGCGGCATCGCCGAGATCATGCTGCGCATCGGCTACACCGTGCAGGGCTCCGACGCTAAGGCGAGCGCCAACACCGAGCGGCTGGAGAAGCTGGGCGCCAAGATCTTCGTCGGCCACGACGCCGCGCACGTCGATGGGGCGTCGGCCATTGTCTACTCGACTGCTGTAAAGGCGGATAACCCGGAGATGGTGGAAGGGCGAAAGCGTCGCCTGCCGCTGGTCCGACGGGCCGAGATGCTGGCCGAGCTGATGCGCCTGCAGTTCTCCGTCGCTGTGGGCGGCACCCACGGCAAGACCACGACCACCTCGATGGTGGCCACCCTGCTGGACGCCGGCGGCATGGACCCGACCGTCGTCAACGGCGGCATCATCAACGCCTATGGCACCAACGCGAAGGTTGGGGCTGGCGACTGGATTGTCGTCGAGGCAGACGAGAGCGACGGCACCTTCCTGCGGCTCAAGTCCACAGTGGCAATCGTCACCAACATCGACCCGGAACACCTCGATCACTACGGCAGCTTCGACGCTGTACGTAAGGCCTTCCGTGACTTCGTCGAGAACATCCCCTTCTATGGCTTCGCCGCCGTCTGCACGGACCATCCCGAGGTGCAGAGCATGGCGGCCAAGGTCGAGAACCGCCGCCTCGTGACCTATGGCGTGAACCCTCAGGCCGAGGTGCGGGCGGAAAACTGCACCATGGGCCCCGACGGCGCGAAGTTCGACGTGGTGATCCGGCCGCGGGACGGCGAGGCGATCCGCTACGAGAACCTGCGCCTGCCCATGGCCGGCCAGCACAACATGCTCAATGCTCTCGCGGCCATCGCCGTCGCCCGGGAACTCGGCGTCGCTGCGGACGACATCCGCAAGGGCTTGGCCGGGTTCGGCGGGGTGAAGCGCCGCTTCACCACCACGGGGGTGGCCAACGGTGTGCGGGTGGTCGACGATTACGGCCATCACCCGGTGGAGATCGCCTCGGTGCTGAAAGCCGCTCGGGCGGTGAGCGAGGGCAAGGTCATCGCCGTGGTGCAGCCGCACCGCTACTCGCGGCTGAAGGACCTGTTCGACGACTTCAGCCAATGCTTCAACGACGCGGACACGGTGATCGTGGCGGACGTCTACGCGGCCGGCGAGGCGCCGCTGCCGGGCGTTGACCGCGATGCGCTCGTGGAAGGTCTGCGGCGCCACGGCCACCGTCGCGTGCTGCCGCTGGAGGCGAGCACCGACTTACCGGCGCTGATCAAGGCCGAAACCATGAGCGGCGACCTCGTGGTCCTGCTGGGCGCCGGCGACATCACCACCTGGGCCTACGCTCTGCCCGGCCAGCTGGAAGCGCTGAACGAGGCGGCGGCCTGATGAGCTGGCAGGATCAACTCCCCGCCGTCCGCGGCAAGCTTCTGAAGGACGAGCTGCTGGGCCCGTTCACCTGGTTTCGGGTCGGCGGCCCGGCCGATGTCATCTTCCTGCCTGAGGACGCCGAGGACCTCGCCGCCTTCCTCAAGGCGCTCGATCCGGCCGTGCCCGTGACCCCCATCGGCGTGGGCTCCAACACCCTGGTTCGCGACGGCGGCGTGGACGGCGTGGTGATCCGCCTGGGCAAGGCGTTCGCCAAGGTGGAGTCCAGGAGCGACAATCGCATCTTTGCAGGCTCGGCCGTGCTGGACGCCATCCTGGCGCGCGAGGCGGGCAAGGCGGGGATCGCAGGACTGGAGTTCTACCGTGGCGTCCCGGGCTCCATCGGCGGCGCCCTGGTCATGAACGCCGGCTGCTACGGCTCCGAGACCAAGGACGTGCTGGTGGAAGCCTACGCCGTCACGCGCAGCGGCGAGCAGATCACCCTGTCCAACGCCGACCTGGAATACAGCTACCGCAAGTCCGCCCGGGCGGCCCGCGAGCAGCTCATCTTCACGGGCGCTCTTTTCGAGGGACGCCCGGACGAGCCCTCCGCCATCGAGGCCCGCATGGCCGAGATCACCGAGCGGCGCGAGAAGACCCAGCCAATCCGTGAGAAGACCGGCGGCTCCACCTTCAAGAACCCGCCGGGGCATTCGTCGTGGAAGCTGGTGGACGACGCGGGCTGGCGCGGCAAGCCGTTCGGCGGCGCGATGTTCTCGCCGCTGCATTCCAACTTCCTGATCAACACCGGGGAGGCCACGGCCGCCGATCTTGAGGGACTTGGCGAAGCGGTGCGGGCGGACGTGAAGTCCAAGTTCGGCGTCGAGCTGGAATGGGAGATCAAGCGCATCGGCAAGCCCGCCTAGCGGGCGCCTTGCGCTGCTGACACGCCCTGGCAGCAGCAAAGCTTGACCGGAATCTTCCCCGGGCGCACCGACAGGGCATGCGCAAACTGATCCTGCTGGCCGCCACGGCTCTCACCCTGTCGGCCTCCGCCGCCGCCGCCCAAGACCTTTCCGCCACCGCGGCGCAGCTGCGGGACAAGGCGCTCGCCGACACGACGGCCTGGACCGTCACCGAGCAGCTGACCACCGACATCGGCTCGCGAATGGTCGGCTCCGAAGGCATGGTGCGAGCCCGGGACTGGGCGGTCGCCACCTTCAAGCGGTACGGCTTCGAGAACATCAAGGTTGAGAGCTTCAAGACCCCGGCCTGGTCGCGCGGCGCGGAAAGCGCCGAGGTGGTGGGGCCCACGCCGCACAAGCTGCACATCCTGGGCCTCGGCGGCTCGGCTCCGACGCCGCCGGGCGGCCTCACGGCCGAGGTCATGGTGTTCAAGACCTACCAGGCCATGCTGGATCAGCCGGAAGGCGCGCTGACCGGCAAGATCGCGGTGGTGACCCAGGCCATGCCGCGCACCCAGGACATCTCCAGCTACGGCCTGACCGGCGTGCAACGTCGCGCTGGCGCTGGCGAAGCAGCCAGGCGGGGCGCGGTGGGCTATCTCGTCCGCTCCCTGTCGACCGACGACACCCGGCTGCCCCACACCGGCGGCGGCTCGCGCGCCGGCATCCCCTCCGCGGCCTTGTCCCCGCCGGACGCCGAACTGCTCGAGCGGCTGGCTGAGCGCAAAAAGCCCGTGACGGTGCGCCTGCAGATGGAAAGCAGCTTCAATCCCGCCGCCGACGCCTGGAACATCTCGGGCGAGATCCGCGGGACCGGCAAGACGGCCGACGAAGTCATCGTCATCGGCGGCCACCTGGACTCCTGGGATCCGGGCACGGGCGCGATCGACGACGCCTCCGGCATCGGCATCACCCTGGCCGCCGCCAAGCTGGCGGCCCAGCCGGGCAAGCCGAAGCGGACCGTCCGCGTGGTGATGTGGGGTTCGGAAGAGCAGGGCGGCTCCAGCGGCGCCTATCTCGAAGCGCACCGGGCCGAGCTGCCGAAGCTCGTGGTGGCGGGCGAAAGCGACCTCGGGGCGGGCAAGATCTTCAGCATCAACCTGCCGGGGGGCAGCCTGGACCATCCGGCCATGAAGGCCTTCCGCTCGACCCTGCCGGCCCTGGGCGTCCTGGTGACGCGCGAGCCGGCCAGCTCCGGCGGCTCGGACATTTCCGGGATCGTCGGCGCGGGCGTGCCCGTGGTGGACTTCAACCAGGACGCCAGCCGCTACTTCGACCTGCATCACTCGGCTGACGACACCCTGGACAAGATCGATCCGAAGGAGCTGGCGCAGAACGTCGCCGTCTGGACCAGCTTCCTCTACACCGTGGCCAACAGCGACATCGATTTCCGCGCCCTGGCGGCCGCTTCGCCGAAGTAGGACGCCCCCGGGAGATTATTTACGTTCGTCCACAACCAAAGGGCGGCCCAGGTCTGCGGCCGCCCTTTGCGATTCTGAGGCTTTGTCTCTGTTTCTGCAGATGAAACCGGCAATCGCCAAGCGACTCGCCACAGCACGGCACCACTACAGCAGCGCTTTAACGTTATCACGACATTAACCGCCTCCGTGGTCCTTCTGACCCTCACACCCGAACGGCCCGATCTCCCGTCGCGCGAACGCGCGAGGGCGGCGGAATCCGGGAGGGTTCGGTCAGGTTCTGTGGATCACGGAGAACGCTATGCCCGCGGCAGTGCGGGGGGGATCGCGAGCACCCGCGAAACCTCGGGCCAAAGCGCCCCCTAGTCAGAAGCGCCAGGCTCAACGCGCCCCCGCCGGGCGCGCCCCGGCCCCTGCGCAGCGCCAGCCGGTGGCCGGCGGCGTCCCGCCCAAGCTCGTGGCCGCGGCCGCGGCAGGCCTAGTGGCCTTGGCGATCACCGTCACGCTGGCGACGGGCCAGCGAGGTGAGCGCCTGGCTCAAGGCGCTGCAGCCGGCGTCGCCAACAGTTTCGGACAGGCCGGCTTCCGGCTCCGCGCCATCCACGTCGAAGGCGCGTCCCCGCTAGCCACCGCCGACATCGTCCGTGCGGCCGGTGTCTACAAGGACCAGCCGCTGATGGGGCTGGACCTCGAAGGCGTGCGCGAACGCGTGCAGGCCGTGGGCTGGGTCAAGGAAGCTCGCGTGGTCCGCCTGATGCCAGACACCCTGGTGGTGGCCGTGGTCGAGCGTCGCCAGATGGCCGTTTGGCAGCGTGGCGGCCGCAGCGTCGTTATCGACGACAAGGGCCAGGTGATCCCCGAGGCCGATCCTGCGCGCTTCGCCAACCTGCCGCTGATCGTCGGGGAGGGCGCGGCTGAAGCTGCTCCCGTCATCCTCCCGGTGATCCACCAGCGGCCGAACCTGATGCAGCGGCTCGACGCCATGGTGCGTGTCGACAACCGCCGCTGGGACCTTCGTCTCAAGGACGGGGCGCTGATCCAGCTGCCTGCGGTCGGCGAGGAGGAAGCCCTGATGCAGCTCGAGCAGCTGGACCAGCGCCAGCGCATCCTGGAGCTGGGTTTCGAGCGCATCGACCTGCGCAATCCCGATGTCGTGGCCGTGCGGCCCCGGACGAGCGCCCCCGCGGGCCAGCTCGTCGCCGCCGGCGCCTAAGGACCTGAAAGCAGTATGCTGAAGACCTTGAACCGAGCCGAGGCTGAGAAGAAGGACGGGCGCGAGGGCCTCAAGGCCGCCCTGAGCCGTCCGCCTGTGGTGGCCGCCGTGGACCTGGGCGCCTCGAAGGTGACCTGCTTCATCATGAAGCCCGACGGCGTGCGTCGCGGCGATCGCACTCTGACGACCGCCGGCGTGGGCTATGTCCAGTCGCGCGGCGTCCGTGGCGGCGCCATCGTCAACCTCGACGAGGCCTCCGAAGCCATCGCCCAGGCGGTGGAGCGGGCTGAGAACGTCGCCGGCGTCAACGTGCAGGGCGTCACCGTCGCTACCGCTGGCGGCCAGCTGACCTCCTCGCGGGTGCATGGCCGCGTGTCCATCGGCGCGCGTCCAATCGGCGATCATGACCTCGTGCGCGCCATCCAGCACGCCCTGTCGCAGATCAAGCTGCCGGGCCGCCGCGCCGCCCACATCCTGCCGATCGCCTGGGCGGTGGACGGACAGGGCGGCGTGCGCGACCCGCGCGCCATGTTCGGCCGCACCCTGGGGGTCGAACTCCTGGTGGTCTCCGTCTCCGAGGCCGTGTTCCAGACCCTGGGCGCCTGCGTTGAGCGGGCCCACCTGCAGTTCGAAGGCGTCGTCGCCGCCCCGTTCGCCTCCGCGCTCGCCGCGCTGGAAGAGGACGAAATGGATCTGGGTTCGGTCTGCATCGACATGGGCGGCGGATCGACCTCCGCGGCCGTGTTCACCGCCGGCTCGCTGGTGCACGTCGAAACCGTGCCGGTGGGTGGACAGCACGTCACCCAGGACATCGCCCGTGGCCTGTCCACGTCGATCGCCGGCGCAGAGCGGATCAAGACTCTGCACGGCTCGGCGATCGCCTCGGCCAACGAAGACCGCGAGATGATCGAGGCGCCGCCGCGCGGCGATGACCCCGGCGCCGGTCCTGTCGTCGCCCCGCGCAGCCTGCTGAAGGGCATCATCGCCCCGCGCGTGGAAGAGACTCTGGAGCTGCTCCGTGATCGCCTCAAGGCCTCCGGCGCTCCGGTGGAGCCGGGCGCGGGCCTGGTGCTGACCGGCGGCGCGAGCCAGTTGGCCGGCGTTCGGGAAGTAGCCGTGCGCGTGTTCGACCGCCCGGTTCGCCTCGGCCGCCCTCGCCGAGTGCCGCACCTGGCTGACGCCGCGTCGGGCCCCGCTTTTACCGCCGCCGCGGGCATCCTGCACCGCGCCGCCTTCGGACCGCGCGAGGCGGTCAGCGCCAAGGCCCTGGCATCGGCCAAGCTGAAGCGCGAGCCGCTGGATCCGCACGCCAACCCGGTGGCCAAAGCCGCCGCCTGGCTGCGCGACAACCTCTAGTCCCAGAAACGACAAAGGCCGCGGCTGGCCAGCCGCGGCCTGTTAGATCGTAGCCGGCGGGGCGAGCCCCGCCGGCTTTTTCTTGTCTAGAACGTCAGGCGGGTGACCAGCTGGAACACCGGCCCAGCCTGCTCGGCCTCGAGCTCGTACTCGTCGAACGCCCGATCGATCTGGTCCTCGACCGTGGTGAACTTGTTGAAGGTTTCTTCCTTCTTGCTGTCCAGCAGGTTGGAGCCGGTCAGGCGCACCACGAAGCGGTCGTTGAAGCGCTTCTCGAGGAAGATCTCGAGATCGGCGCCGTAGGTGGTGGTGACCTCCTCGCCGATCACCCGGCCGTAGGCGTCACCCTGCTTGCGGTAGGTGGCGCCAAAAGCGGCGTTCCACTGCGGCAGGTCCTGAATGAAGCCGACGTTCAGGACGTACTCGGCCTGGTCGTTGAACCGCCGCGAGCCGAACTCGTCGTCGATTTCGCTGTCCAGCCAGGAGTAGTTGAAGAACACGCCGGTGTTCTCCATGCCGATGACGGTGAGGGGAGCCGACAGGTCGAACTCGACACCCCAAACCTCGCCTTTGCCCGCGTTGCGGGCGCTGAACACGAAGGTGCCGTCCCCTTCGCTGCCTTCTTCGCCCGTGCCCGCGATTTCGATCAGATCGCTGACCTTGCGATAGAAGAGGTTGACGCCGGCCACGCCGCTGCGGCCCAGGCGGCGCTCATAACCCACGTCGGCGCCCCAGGCCGTTTCCGGCTTCAGGTCAGGATTGCCGATGAAGTCGTTGTCGCCGAGCTCGGCTTCGAGCAGAGCCGGCGAAAGACGGTTGAAGTCCGGCCGGCGGACGGTGCGCGCCGCCGACACGTTGATCCGATCGCTCTCGCTCAGGCGCCAACGCAGGTGCCCGGACGGCAGCAGGAACTGGTAGTCGTTCTCCACGCTCTGTGCGCCATCTTCGGCCGTGGCGTCCTCGATCGTCGAGGAGGTGGTCTCATAGCGCAGGCCGGCTTCCCAGCTGATCGCCGGCATCTCGCCGGACAGCATCACGTACGGATCGATCCGCCGCTCCTCGATGGTGTTGAGGCCGCCGGGCACGGGCAGGAAGGGACCGTAGACGCCGGGCAGATCCGGACGCGCGGCCGGCGGGTTGTTGATGGTCACCCGGTTGCGGTCGGTGGTGATGTCGGTGTCGCGGTCCTTGCCGATGTACTGGACGCCGAAATCCAGCTTGGCGCCGCCGCTCAGCTCGCGACGATGAGACAGTTCGGCCGTGACCTCACGATCCTTCAGACGCGTGAACGTCAGGTCGCCAGTGAAGCGGTCGTCGTCGGGGAAGGGGCGGACGTCACGCAGGTACTCGTACTCTTCCTCAACCTCGTCCTGATGGTCTTTTAGTTGGGCATAGCCGAGCTTGAAGCGGGTCGTTCCACCCAGCATCTGCTTCTCGTACCGGGCGTTCAGCGACCAGCTGTCGGTGAGGATGTCGACGTTGTTGTCGTTGAAGGTCAGGTAGTCGGCGACACGGACTCGGCCGCCCGCATACTCACGGGAGTCCTCATCCTCGCGGCGATCGGTGCGCACGAAGAAGCCGCTGAGCTTCAGCGTGCTATCCGCCATCTCGATGTCGTAGCTGGCGTTGACGGAATAATCCGTGCCGTTCCGCGTGTCGCTCTGCTGTTCGATATCCACCAGCTCGCCGTCCGGCTCGCTGTAGCGCCAGCTCATCTTTTCCTTCGGATTGCGACGGCCCTGAATGTTCGCGCCCAGAAGCAGGCGGCCAGGGCCCACCTGGCCGCCCCACACGGCGCCCAGCGTTTCGCGAACGCGCTCATCGTGGAACATCAGGGCGCCGGCGCGCAGGTAGCCGCCATCCAGCGAATATCCGTCGCGCAGGACGATGTTCAGGGCGCCGGCCACGGCGTCGCCGCTGCGGTTGGCGGACGAGGACCGGACGATCTCGACGCGCTCGATCAGCTCCGCCGGAATGCGGTCCACGAAGAAGGAGCGGTCGACACCTGCGCCAGGCACCCGCTCGCCGTTGATCAGGATCTGGGTGTAGCCGGGGTCCAGGCCGCGCAGCCGCGCGCCGTCCGATTCGAGCACGTCGGAGAGAAACGCGACGCTGGGGACCCGCTTCATCGCGTCGCCCGCCGTCAGCGGTTCGAACCGCTGGAAGTACTCGAGGTCGTAGGACAGGACGGGAGCCGGGGTTTCAACCCGATTGCGGAACACGATCTCGCCGGACACCACCAGCTCGGACACCGCCGGCGCATCGGCCGCGGTCGTCGTGTCGATGGCCGCATCTCCAGCGTAGGCATGCGTTGCGAGAGCCAGCGGCGCAAATGCGACCGCCAGGAAGTGAGCCGTCTTGAACATGTCTATCCCCCAGAACGCAGCAGGATTGACCAAGTAGTCTGCTGCGCATATCGGAGCCGCCGATTAGATTTGCCGATCAACGGGGGCCAGTGATGTTTTCGTGCCGATTTCACTACAGTTTTGTGACGGTCTCGGCGGCCTCGTTGCTTCTGGCGTCTTGTGCTGTATTTGATCCCGAGCTGCGTTCGGACTCTCGCGGCATGACTGTGGGAGCCGGAACGCCGGTTCCGGTGGCGGCGGAGACGCCGACCCTGGGCGTCCGGGGCGAGGATTCGGCCGATGACCCCGAGATCTGGGTCGATGCACGCGACCCTTCGCGTGGCGTGATCCTCGGCACCGACAAGCAGTCTGGGCTCTACGTCTACGACCTGGCGGGCCGGCAGCTCAATTACCTGCCGGGCGGCAAGCCCAACAACGTCGACCTGCGCGAGGGTTTTCCCACACCGGCCGGAGAGCGGGTGCTGGTGGCCGCCAGTGACCGCGGTCGCAACGGCGCGGCGCTGTTTCTGCTGGACCCCGCCAGCCTGAAGGTCACCTTCTGGGCCACCATCCCCGTCGACCTGGTCGAGCCCTATGGCCTGTGCACCGCGCGGGTCGGCGAGGCCTTCTACGTGATCGTCAACGGAACGGACGGTCAGGTGCGTCAGCTGCGGGTGTCAGCCGGCGCCGACAACAAGCCCCGCTGGGTCGAGGAGCGCCGGTTTGGTCTCGCCACCCAGACCGAGGGCTGCGTCGCCGACGAGGCCAAGGGCGCGCTCTACATCGGCGAAGAGAACCGCGGCATCTGGCGCTTTCCGCTCACCGGACCCGCCGGCGCTGGCGAGCTGATCGCCCAGGCGCCCTCCGATATGCTGCAGCCTGACGTGGAAGGGCTTACCATCCTGCGGGACGGCCAGGCCTCATGGCTGATCGCTTCGAGCCAAGGCGACAGCGCCTTTGCGGTTTGGCGGATCGACGGCGACGCCCCAGTCTACCGTGGCCGGTTCTCCGGCGTCGCGGCCAACGGGGTGGACGGCGTGACCGGCACGGACGGTGTGGCGGCGCATGGCGGCGTCGTGGGCGCCTTCCCCGAAGGTCTGGTGGTCGCCCAGGATGACGAGGATCAGGGCGCTGATCAGCCGGGGCGCCAGAACTTCAAGCTGATCGACTGGCGTGAGGTGAAGCGCGCTCTGGGACTCTAGGGCAACGCTTGGTCGGAAAAAGCGTCGCTGGACGGGAACTTTTCGCAGTGCGAGACAGTGCGTCGCAGTTCCCGTCGATTCGGCCCGAGTCCCTGTGGAACAAGCGTATTTTTCCCTCTGGCACAGCTCGACGCCGCTCCGACTCGGAGTATGCGGTTAACTCTCGATTAAGGATGGCGGTCGCTACATAAACCCATCCTTAAGGGGAGCGTGCGGCGGGCGGGTCGTCGTGCGCTCAGACCGTTTTTGGGAAGGACGCAGGGGTCCCATGGCCATTTCGCTTACAGCGCCGCGCGCGACAGAACTGAAGCCGCGCATCGTTGTCTTCGGCGTCGGCGGCGCCGGCGGCAACGCCGTCAACAACATGATCGAGGCGGGGCTGGAAGGCGTCGAGTTCGTCGTCGCCAACACCGATGCTCAACAGCTGCAGTTCGCCAAGACGGACCGGCGGATCCAGCTCGGCGTTCAGGTGACGCAAGGCCTGGGCGCCGGCGCGCATCCGGAAGTCGGCATGAGCGCGGCCGAGGAGTCGATCCCCGAGATCGGCGAACACCTCGACGGCGCCCACATGGTGTTCATCACCGCCGGCATGGGAGGCGGCACCGGCACCGGGGCTGCCCCGATCATCGCAAAGTGCGCCCGCGAGCGTGGCATCCTGACCGTCGGCGTCGTGACCAAGCCCTTCCACTTCGAAGGCCGTCACCGCATGCGTCTGGCCGACGCCGGCATCAATGAACTGCAACGGTATGTCGACACCCTGATCGTCATCCCGAACCAGAACCTCTTCCGCGTCGCCAACGAGCGGACCACCTTCGCCGAAGCCTTCGGCATGGCCGACCAGGTCCTGCACTCGGGCGTGCGCTCCATCACCGACCTGATGGTGCTGCCGGGCCTGATCAACCTCGACTTCGCCGACGTCCGCACCGTCATGACCGAAATGGGCAAGGCGATGATGGGCACGGGCGAAGCCCAGGGCGACGACCGCGCCCTGATGGCCGCCCAGAACGCCATCCAGAACCCGCTGCTGGACGAAGTCTCCCTGAAGGGCGCCAAGGCTGTGCTGGTGAACGTCACCGGCGGCCTCGACATGACCCTGCTGGAAGTCGACGAGGCGGCCAACGCCATCGCCGAGCAGGTCGATCCGGAAGCCAACATCATCTTCGGCGCGGCCTTCGATCCGTCGCTGGACGGCATGATCCGCGTGTCGGTGGTCGCCACCGGCATGGACGGCGCGTCCATCGCCGCCATCGAACCTAAGGTCGAGCGTCGGGCCAACACCACGGCCCAGCCCCTGCGCGCCGACACCGGCCGCACGGCCGAACCCGCGCCGGCTCCGCAACCCGCGCAGCAGGCGATCTATGCCCAGCGCGCAGCTGCGACCCAGGCCGCTCTCGCCCCGCAGCCGCAGCCCGTCGCATACGCGCCGGAGCCCGCGCCTCAGGTCCAGTACGAAGACGAGCAGCCCGACCTCTACGCCGCTCCGGCGCCTGCGCCGCAGCCGCAGGTGGCCGCCCCGCAGGTCTCCCGCATTGTGGACCCGGCGGTGGCCGACGATCAGGACGAGCCGCTGTTCGCCGAGCCCGCTTACGAGGCCCGGCGCCCGCGCGGCGGCTTCCTGAGCCTGTTCGGCGGCCGCCCGCGCTATGACGCCCCCGCGGCGGCTCCTGCGCCGGCTCCGGCGCCTCGCGCCTCGGCCGCTCGCGGCGGCGCCCAGCCGATTGAAGCGCCTGCCCCCATCGAGCAGGCGGACGCTGGCGAGGATCTCGAAATCCCCTCCTTTCTTCGCCGCCTCGCGAACTAAGAGGCCGTTCAAGCAATAGTGTAGCCGGGCGAACGCTGTTTCGCTTAAGCTCCCCTCCCGATGGTCTCCGTCGGGAGGGGTCGGCATGTCTGGTGGGTACAGGATCACTGTGGCGCCGGTGGCGGGCGGATGGTCCGTCCGATGCGACGGCGGCCTGCAGCCGCTCCACTTCCTTTCGGGCGCCCGGGCCGAGCAGCAGGCGAGGGCGCTTGCCGAGCGGCTGAGCCTTTCAGGGCGCGATGCCCAAGTGCTGGTCCACGACCGCACCCTGGCGCTGGTCGGCGCCGCCCGCTACCATGCTGCAGCGCAGCGAGACGCCCCTCCGATCTAAGTCGATCTGGCCAGGTCTGAGTGCTCCGCTCAGGTATGCGCCTCGTTAACCTGTCCCAAACCGAAACATTGCGAAACACCAGTTGTTTTGCTGCGTCGCCGCAAAGCCATTAATCGGCGAGCTGGGGCGACGTCGATTGTCGCCGCCAACACTTGAGTTTCACAGGAAGGTCCGAGCGTGGCCGCAGACGCTTTCCAGCACGGGTCTTTCCAGCACACCGTCCGCACGCCGGCTCTGTTCGCCGGCATCGGCGTGCACACGGGCGCCTACACCCGCGTGGCCGTTCGGCCCGCCCCGGCGGACACCGGCATCGTCTACGTCCGCACCGACGTTCAGGACCGTGACAACCGCGTGCCCGCGACCGGCGAAGCGGTTTGCAAGACTCAGCTGGGCACCGTGATCGGCAACGCCGCCGGCGTCACCGTTTCCACCATCGAGCACCTGATGGCAGCCTTCGCCATGCTGGGCGTGGACAACGCCGTGGTGGAGCTGGACGGGCCCGAGATGCCGATCATGGACGGCTCTTCCCTGCCGTTCGTGCAGATCCTCGACCGCGCCGGTAAGCGGGCGCAGGAGCGGCCCCGCCGGTTCATCCACATCTTGGACGCCGTGGAAGTGGTGGACGGCGACAAGCGCGCCGCCCTGAAGCCGAGCGCGCGCTTCGAGATGGCGTTCGAAATCCGCTTCCCCAGCGCCGTAATCGGCCGCCAGGCGATCGACATGGGCATGGACGAAGCCGCCTTCCGTCGCGAGCTCGCCGACTGCCGCACGTTCGGCTTCCTGCACGAAGTCGAGGCGCTGCGCCGCATGGGCCTGGCGCGCGGCGGCAGCCTGGACAACGCGGTGGTGATCGAGGGCGATCGGATCCTCAACCCGGAAGGTCTGCGCCGCTCCGACGAGTTCGTGCGCCACAAGGCGCTGGACGCCATTGGCGACCTCTATGTGCTCGGCATGCCGATCCTGGGCCGGTTCGAAGGCGAGCTGGCCGGGCACGCCCTGAACAACCAGCTGGTTCGCGCTCTGCTGGCCCGGCCGGACGCCTGGCAGGTGATCACCTTGGTGGACGAGATCGCCGAGGCGGTCTGACCTCGCGCGTCCTCCGCGGCGCTGACTCTTCCTTTCCCCCTACGACCCTGTCGCTGTTGCATACAAGTCGGCGGGCGGCGATGCTTCGCTGTCAATCAGTGAAGGCGGTGCAACGACGCCGCAGGGAAGGAACAGGATGAAGGCCATCTTCAAGCTCGGGGCCGCCGTCGCGGCGCTTCTCACAGCCGGCGCCATGGCGACCGGCGCAGCGGCTCAGTTCACGCCGCAAAAGGAAGACATGCCCACCACGGCGCAATCGATGCCGCAGGAGTACTGGGCGCCCAAGCCGACCACCGCCACCCCCTACCGCGCACCCAACAAGGCGCACTGGAAGCTCTCGGAAATCCTGGCGAGCCACCGGGGCAAGACGGACTGGACGCAGCCGATCATCCGCAACGCCGAGCAGGAGGCGGACTACATCTCCCTGGGCGTGGGCAAGAAGACCAAGGCCCGGATGTATGCAGACGACCGCGTGGTCTGGATCGTCCAGGACGGCGCCATGCGCGTGACGATCGAGGGCATGGAGCCGTTCGTCGCCACCAAGGGCTTCATGGTCAGCGTGCCGTTCCGCCACGCCTACTCCATGGAAACCGTGGGCGATAAGCCGTCCCTGCGCTTCGAGGTGCGCCAGACGGGCTCGATCCCGCTGTATCCCCTGACCGAAACGCCGGATCCCTATCCGGGTCGGACCTACGTCCGCGCCAGGGGTACGCCGGGTCCTGCGGTGCTGACCGAGAACCCGATCGCCGTCGACTTCTTCAAGCAAATCGCCTCAGGCAACGAGCCGTACAATGGCAAGTTCGTGTGGGACGATCACTGGACCACTAACATCCTGCGCGGCAAGGAACAGGCGATGCCGCCGGCCACCAACAAGGGCCACTTCCACGTCGACTGGACCGAGTTCTGGTTCGTGATGGAAGGCCGCATCGGCTACCTGATCGAAGGCGTGCCCTATTTCGAAGCCGAGCCGGGCGACATCGTCACGGCGGCGGAGGGGCGCTGGCATCGCGCGGCGAACGCTCCGGGCGCGCCGATGTCGACCCGCATCCCGTTCAACCCGCGTCCGCCGATCCTGCACAACTGGGAACCGGCGCACTGATAAGAGGCGAGGCGGCCTGATCGTCAGGCCGCCTCCGCCGTCTCCGCTTTCTGAGGCTGCGCGCCTTTTGCGGTCTGGCGCGCGCGCCGTAGCGCCTTCTTCACCGCCTTGGCCGCATGGATCAGCGGCGCGGACGCCTTGGTCAGGGCGCCCACCTCCACGATCGGATCCTGCCGGTCGGAGTAGTGCGAGCCCAGCTGCTTGCGGTGCGTGAACGGGTTGCCGAAGATGCTGTACTGCAGCCCGATCTCGGTCGCGTCCGAGATCTGCCGATGCGGATGGCGCGCGCGCAGCGGCTCGATCGCCAACGCATAGGGAATGGGTCCGCTAAGCCTCAGCACGCCATGCTGGCCGGCCCCGTTCAGCGCCGGGTTGTAGCGGTCGATGTTGCGCAAAACCCGCTGGATCACCGCCCGCAGGAACGGATGGCCGGGCGCGGCCACGATGTGCCACTGTTCGTACTCGCCCCGGGGCATGTGGCTGAGCTCCTTGTGGAAGCCGAAGCCGGCGAAGTCCTCGGTCTCGCCATTGCGCCAGTGGGACAGGATGAAGCGATCGTCGGGCCCCAGCACCTCGTCAAGCGGCAGGGTCGGGCGGCTCTTGCAGTCCAGGTAGACGCCGCCGGCCTGGTACATCAGCAGGTACTTGAACAGGTCGACTTTCACGACCGGATAGGCCGGGCTGATCCGTTCGAAGTAGCGGACCATGCGCTGGCCGTAGTGCTCACGCACAAAGTTCAGGATGGCGGTCTCGTCGTAGAAGCGATGCTCCCAGTGGGGATGCGAGTTGCGCACCCACTCCACGTTTTCGGCCAACTCCTTGGGGAGATTGGCCGCGGGCCAATAAGCCTGATGGAGCACCCGCGGTATGCGCGCGGCTTCCGGAAAGGACGGGACCATCGGGCTTTCTCGTGAACAGGTACGGCACAGGACGAGCCGGATGAACGGCTCGGGCTTTTGGGGCCGCCACCTGAAACTGCTTGAGCGCAGGAAAGTTCGCTGCCCCGCAACAAAAGCCACGCCTGTTAACGCGGCGCCGTCCTAAGCGGCGCTTGGCGCCTTCGGGCGGTCAACGGAGACTCGGCCGGAAGGTTCTGGCCTGACCGTCCGCGGGATCTGATGTTCAGCCCAACCAAGGGTGAGAACCGCTGCCCGGCTGCAATAATCGCGGGCAGGCGGCGCACGCAATCGGTGCCCAGGCTCCGCCATATGCGAGATAACTGAGCATGTCGTTCGCTGAACGACGTGCGGCGTTGCCGACCCCGATCGGTTGAGGAAGCGTATTCGGCAGAGCCTGCGCACTCGTTTGTGCGGCCAATGCAAAAAAGCGGGGTCGAAGCGCCTTGAGGGAAAGAACAGCCATGACCTAACAACTGAACTGGGGATCAGAGATGGGGATTTGTTCCAGGCGAGTCCTGCTGTGCGGGATGTCGGCCGCCGCCCTTCTTGGGCTCGCAGCTGCCGCTTCCGCCCAAACGGCTGCTCCAGGCGGCGCCGAGGCCGAACTCGACACGGTGATCGTCACCGGCACTCGGATGAGCGGCCTGCGCGCGGTCGACAGCCCCGCCCCGGTGCAGGTGCTGGATGCAACCGCGCTTCAGCGGGTCGGCCAGTCCGATCTGATCCAGGCGATCGCCCAGAACGTGCCGTCCTTCAATGCTCAAGCGTTCGGCGGCGACACCGCCAACCTGACGCTTTCCGCCCGTCTTCGCGGTCTGTCTCCCAACCACGCTCTGGTGCTTGTGAACGGCAAGCGTCGCCACGGGACGGCGAACCTGGCGGTGCTGGGCGGGCCCTTCCAGGGCGGCGCGGCCGCCGACCTGAACTTCATCCCGCTGAACGCCATCGACCACGTCGAAGTGCTGCAGGACGGGGCCGCCGCCCAGTACGGCACCGACGCCATCGCCGGCGTGATCAACCTGATCCTCAAGGACAAGGGTGAAGGCGGCAACATCATCGTCACCGGCGGCCAGTACTTCGACAAGGGCGGCAAGACCGGCGACATCACCGCCAGCCTGGGCATGACGCCCGTCGAGAACAGCTACCTCGACTTGTCCTTCGAGAGCCGTTGGCACGGGCACAGCAACCGCGGCGACTTCGATCCGCGCGTTCTGGCGCCCGGCTTCGCCGCCCAATACCCGGCGGTGGCCGCCTTACCCAACTACCCGTACGTGAACCTGATCGCGGGAGACGCGGAGTACCGGCTGAACATCGGCTCCTTCAACTTCGGCTACCAGTTCAGCGAGGCTTTGGAATTCTACAGCTTCGGCACCTACGGGAAGAAGTACGCGGCCGCGTTCGAAAACTATCGGGTTCCGGGGCGCGTGGTGAACGCGGCCGGCGCGCCGCTCTTCCCGGCTGGCTTCAATCCCAAGGAAGCCATCTGGGAGGACGACTACGCGATCAGCGGCGGACTGCGGGGAACGGCCGGCGGGTGGAACTGGGACCTGTCGACCACCTGGGGCAAGGACGACATCAGCATCAACACCTTGGCGTCGGCCAATGCGTCGCTCTACCTCGACACCGGCTTCACCCCCACTGACTTCCATGCGGGTGACTTCATCAACACCCAGTGGACCACCACGCTTGACCTTGCCCACGAGTACGACGTCGGCATGGCCAAGCCGCTGACCCTGGCCCTTGGCGCGGAATACCGGGAAGAGACCTACGAGATCCTGCCTGGCGACCTCGCCTCGCGGTACAAGGAAGGCTCGCAATCCTACCCTGGCTTTGCGCTGACCGACGCGGGCAAGCACGAACGGCGCAACTGGGCTGTCTACGCCGATGTGGCCTTGTCGCCGGTGGAAGCGCTTCAACTCGACTTCGCGGTGCGCCACGAGGACTTCAGCGACTTCGGCGACACCACGGTGGCCAAAGCGACAGGCCGCTACGACTTCAACGACATGCTGGCCATCCGTGGCACCGCGAGCACCGGCTTCCGGGCGCCAACCCTGGCGGAGCAATACTATTCGGCGACCAACGTGGGGCCGAACACCGCCTTCGTGCAGCTGCCGCCCAACTCGCCCGCGGCGCGCCTGGTGGGCGTCAACGGGCTGCAGGCCGAGAAGTCGATCAACTACAGCGTGGGTTTCGTGGCCCACCCCGGCTGGGGCGTCACCGCGACCCTCGATCTCTACCAGATCGAGATCGAGGACCGGATCGTCGGTTCGGGCACGCTGTACGGCTCCGGCGGCACGCCCACGATCCCCGCCGTCGCCGAGGCGATCGTCGCCAATGGCAACGTGCTGGACAGCACCGTAACCTTCACGGGCATCAACATCTTCACCAACGGGCTGGATACCCGCACCCGCGGCGCGGACCTCGTGGTTACAGCCACCACGGGCATGCTCGACAAGGGCTCGGTCCAATGGACCCTCACGGCCAATTGGAATGAGACAGAGGTCACCAAGATCGCCGCTCCGCCTGCGCAGTTGGCCGGCGCCTCGCTGTTCGACCCATCGGCCCTCTACACCCTGGAGAAGGCGTCGCCGAAGTTCCGGCTTGGCGCTGGGGCGGTTTGGACGTGGGACAAGCTGTCGGTGAACCTCAAGGAGTCGCTCTATGGACCGGCCAAGAGCGTCGACAGCTACGATGGGAGCACCTGGTACCAGTCGCGCATCAAGACGGCGCTCATCACCGATCTGGAGGTCGCCTATCAGGTGACGGACAGCGTCCGCGCCGCCGTGGGTGCGAACAATCTGTTCAACACCTACCCGGACCGCCTGAACGGTATTTACCGTCAGCAATTCCTGTCGAACACCGACAACGGCTACGTGGGCCAGTATCCGACCTTCTCTCCGTTCGGCATCAACGGCGGCTACTACTACGGCCGCCTCACCTACACGTTCTAACCTGACCCACGTGTTCTAAACGGTCGCGGGGCGGGCCTGAGCTGAAGGTCCGCCCTCATTCCGCCGCAGGGCTCCGCGCTATTCCGTTCCGTTTGCGCGGGCCCGGGCGTGGTGTAGAAGCATCGCACGCAAGCCGGGGGGCGCGCGTTGGTCCTTTGAGGTGAAGGTGTCCGTGCTTCGCAATACGTGGGCTCGCCCGGTTCTGGTCGCTGGTGTCTGTGCGCTGGCCTTGGCGGGGTGCGCCGGGACCAAGAAGCCGAAGACCCGGCTCGCCTATGAAGAGCGCCCGGTGGAGCTGCTCTACGCCACGGGCGCCGATCGCCTGGACCGTCGCCAATGGGGCACGGCTGTCGACTACTTCCGCGAAGTGGAACGCCAGCACCCCTATTCGGAATGGTCGCGCCGCGCGGTCCTGATGCAGGCCTACGCCCACTACCAGGGCAACGACTATCCCGAAGCCATCGCCGACGCCGACCGGTTCATTCAGCTCTATCCGGGCAACCCGGCGGCCGCCTACGCGCACTACATCAAGGCCGTCTGCTACTTCGAACAGATCGTCGACGTGGGCCGGGATCAGGCCGCCACGGGCCAGGCGCTCGACGCCCTGCGCAATGTCGTCCAGCGCTACCCGAACACCGAATACGCGCAGGACGCCCGCCTGAAGATCGACATGGTCAACGACCAGCTGGCCGGCAAGGAAATGACTATCGGTCGCTGGTACCTGCGCCAGGGCGATACCCTGGCCGCCATCGGCCGCTTCAAGACCGTGGTCGACCGCTATCAAACCACCAGCCACACGCCCGAGGCGCTCTACCGCCTCGTCGAGTCCTATCTGACGCTCGGCCTCATGGAAGAGGCCAAGCGGAACGGGTCGGTGCTCGGCTACAACTACCCGGGCGACGGCTGGTACTCCGACGCCTACAGCCTGCTGACCGACCGCGGTCTGCGCCCGGCCGTGGAGCCCAGCGGCGGCGGCCAGCGTCGCGGCCTGATCCGCATCCCGTTCATGAAGCGCAAGTCGACGACCATCGCTCCGCCGGCGGCCGTCAGCGCGAACGAGGCGCAGCAGCAGACTGCGGCCGCGGAACCTAAGTAGAACTCAGCTCTTTCCGACAGCTCCGATTCCGGGTGATCTTGCGCCGATGCTGATCGGACTGTGGATCCGCGACGTGGTGCTGATCGAGGCCCTGGACCTGTCCATCGGGCCGGGTCTCACCGCGCTTACCGGTGAGACGGGCGCGGGCAAGTCGATCATCCTCGACAGTCTGGGCCTGGCCACCGGCGCGCGCGCCGACGCCGGGCTGGTGCGCCGGGGCGCTGCCCAGGCGGCGGTGTCCGCCGTGTTCGCGCCGCCTCCGCAGCACCCGGTTTGGGATCTGCTGGAAGACAAGGGGCTGTCCTACGCCCGCGACGAGGATCTCGTCCTGCGCCGCACCTTGTCGGCCGATGGGCGGAGCCGCGCCTTCGTGAACGATCAGGCGACCGGCGTCGGCGTCCTCAAGGAGATCGGCGAGCTGCTGCTGGAGGTCCATGGTCAGCACGAGACTGTGGGCCTGCTGGACGCTCGCACCCACCGGCCCCTGCTGGACACCTTCGGCGGCTTGGACGCGCAGAGCGGGAAGGTTGCGGAGCGCTGGCGCACCTGGCGTGAGGCGCGCGAACGCGTCGATGCCTTGCGGGCCGACGTGGATCGCGCCGCCGCGGAAACCGAAGAGCTCACCTTGCGCCTGGCGGAGATCGAACGCCTCGACCCGCGCGAGGGCGAGGAGACGGAGCTGGCGGAACAGCGCGCCATTCTCGGCGCCGCCGAGAAGTCCCTGGCCGACATCGCCTCGGCGCGCGGCGCTTTCGACGGCCTGTCCGCAAAGGTCGCTTCGGCGCTCCGTGCTCTGGAGCGTGCGCGCGAGCGGGCGGTGACCGCGGGCGCTGCTCAGGACGGGCCGACGGTCGCGCGCCTTGTGCAGGCCGCCGAGGCCATGGACCGCGTGCTGATCGAGGCTCAGGAAGCCGAAGCGGCGGTGGACACGGCAGCGGAGGCCTTCGACTTCGAGCCCGACGAACTCGAGAAGACCGAGGAGCGGCTGTTCGACCTGCGAGGTCTCGCCCGCAAGCTGAACGTCAGCGTCGAAGAGCTGCCCCTGCTGCGGGTTCGGTTCGCCGAACGGCTGCGGGCGGTGGAATCGTCCGAGGGCGACCTGAAGGCTGCCGAGACGGCGCTCACCGCCGCCAAGACGGCCTACCTTGCCGAAGCCGCCGCGCTCACCGACGCCCGGAAGGCGGCGGGTGAACGGCTCGCTGCGGCGGTGATGGCCGAGCTTGCCCCTTTGAAACTCGAAAAGGCGCGGTTCCGCGTCGCTGTCGAGCCGCTGTCCGAGGAGCGAGCGGGACCCACCGGCCTCGATCGCGTGGCGTTCGAGATCGCCACCAATCCGGGCGCGCCGTTTGGCGACCTCGGCGCGATCGCTTCCGGCGGCGAACTCGCCCGTTTCGCCCTGGCCTTGAAGGCGTCGCTGGCGGGGCGGGCCAGCGGTCCGCAGCCTTTGATGATCTTCGACGAGGTAGATCAGGGCGTCGGCGGCGCGGTGGCCGACGCCGTGGGCCTTCGGCTCAAGCGCCTGGCGGCCAACGCTCAGGTTCTGGTGGTCACGCACTCGCCCCAGGTGGCAGCTCGCGGCGATGCGCACTGGCGCATCTCCAAGGCTGGCGACGCCGAACGCCTGCGCACCAATGTGGAGATCCTCTCGCCGGCCGAGCGCGAGGAAGAGATCGCCCGCATGCTGGCCGGCGCCCAGATCACCGACGCCGCACGCGCCGCTGCGCGGGCGCTGATCGGCGCTTAAGCCGCGTCCGGCAGCCCCAGCAGCTGCAGGAAACTGGTCACCGCGACGGCTTCCCCGCGCGTGCGCCGCTCCAGCGCGTGAGCTGGCTGGGGGCGCGCCTCGACCTTCAGCGGCAACACCGTCCAGCGGTTCGGAAACCTCAACGGTTCGGGATTGGCGTGCGCCTGCAGGTGCGGGCAGCGCTCCAGCGCCAGGTCGGCGCAAGCGCGATGGGCAGGTGAGATCGCGCCGGCGTCCAGCAGGAGCTCTGTGTCCGGTACAGTGACGGGAAGCAGCGTCGCGAGGCCCTTCTGGCGCAGCGCCCCGGCTGTCACCAACCTTCCGGTCTGGCTCCAGCGATCGTCCTGCGTCGTAGGCTTCCCGCACATCGGACAAAGCATCCTGCGGACGGACCAGCGCTGTCGGACCAGATGGTTCTGCGAGTAGTTCGGCCGCCCGCATCCGGGCTGCTCGGCCTGCACCACCGCAAGGCCGCCGTTGAGGGAAGGGCAGGGGCGCACGCCCAGCACCTGCTCGGCGCTCCAGCTGGTCACCCAGGGCACGTCCAGCCCCACCTTCAGCCGAGAGCGTTGATGCATCCTGCTGCCCCGCCAGGAACGCCAGCTTGGTGGCCAGCCCGGCTTGCCATGCCCCGGCGCCTGATTTGACGCAAGCCGGTCGCGGGCGCACCCTTCGGACATGGACGAGCGCAAAACCGCAGGCGATCGGTACGCCTCCTTCGAGGCCTTCTACCCCTTCTACATCCACGAGCATGCGAACCGCACTTGCCGCCGCATCCATGTGGTCGGCACAGCTCTGGTGATCGCCGCCTTCGTGGCGTTCCTGCTGACGCAGAACCCATGGTGGCTGCTCGCCATGCCTCTGCTCGGCTATGGGTTCGCCTGGGTGGGGCACTTCTTCTTCGAGAAGAACCGGCCCGCTACCTTCAAGTACCCGTTGTGGAGCCTGTTGGGCGACTTCCGGCTGTTCTGGGAAACCGTGACCGGCAAGCGTCGGTTCTAGGCGGCGGGGGCCTGCGAGAGGCCGCGGGATCGGCTAGCTTGCCGGCATGGATTCTGCGCGCACCAAACCGATCGACCAGCTCACCGAAGCCGAAGCGGTGCAGGAGCTCACCGCCCTGGCCGACGAGATCGCGGCGCACGACATCCGCTACTACCAGGAAGACGCGCCGACGGTGTCGGACGCCGACTACGATGCGCTCAAGCAGCGCAACGCCGCCGTCGAACAGCGCTTTCCACATCTGGTGCGGGACAACTCGCCAAGCCTGCGGGTGGGCGCCGCGCGGTCCGAGCAGTTCGCGCCCGTCGAGCACGGCGTGCCCATGCTGTCCCTCGACAATGCCTTCTCCGACGAGGACGCCCTCGAATTCGATGCGCGGGTGAAGCGCTTCCTGCGGCTGGACGGGGAGGTGGCCTATACGGCCGAGCCCAAGATCGACGGCTTGTCGGCCTCGGTGCTCTACCGCGACGGCCGGCTGGTGCGCGCAGCCACGCGCGGCGACGGCCGGGTGGGGGAGGACGTCACCGAGAACATCCGCACCATTGGCGATATCCCGCACAAGCTGTCTGGCTCAGGCTGGCCGTCCGAGATCGAGATCCGCGGCGAAGTCTACCTCGGGGCGGAGGAGTTCGCCGCCTTGAACGCCGCCGCCGAAGCCGCCGGCCAGCGCACTTACGCCAATCCGCGCAACGCCGCCGCGGGGTCTTTGCGCCAGATCGACTCCAAGATCACCGCCCAACGCCCGCTGCGGTTCTTCGCCTATGCCTGGGGCCTGTTCAGCACGCCCTTCGCGGAAACCCAGTGGGAAGCCCTGCAGATGCTGAAGGCCTGGGGCTTCCAGGTGACTCCGCAGAGCCGGCGGGTGGAGGGCGTTGAAGGCCTGCTGGAGGCCTATCGCTACATGGAGGCGGAGCGGCCCAAGCTCGGCTTCGACATCGACGGCGTGGTCTACAAGGTCGATCGCTTGGACTGGCAGCAGCGGCTGGGCTTCGTGTCCCGCGCGCCGCGCTGGGGCATCGCGCGCAAGTTCCCGGCGCAGCAGGCCCGCACCGTGCTGGAGGCGATCGATATTCAGGTCGGTCGCACCGGGGCTCTTACGCCCGTGGCGCGGCTGCAGCCGGTGACGGTCGGCGGTGTTGTGGTGACCAACGCCACTCTGCACAACGCCGACGAGATCGCCCGCCTGGATGTCCGGATCGGCGACACGGTGATCCTGCAGCGCGCCGGCGATGTGATCCCGCAGATCCTCTCCATCATCCCGGAGGAGCGGCCGGCGGACGCCGAGCCCTACGACTTCCCGCACCTGTGCCCTTGCCCGCTGAAGACCGAAGTGGTGCGCGAGACCACCGCGTCGGGCGCCGAGACGGTGGTGCGGCGCTGCTCCGGCGAGTTTGCCTGTCCGTTCCAGAAGCTCGCCCACCTTCGTCATTTCGTCAGCCGCCGCGCCTTCGACATCGAAGGGCTGGGCGAAAAGCAGCTGACCCTGTTCAGCGAGCGCGGCTGGCTGAACTCGCCGGCCGACATCTTCCGCCTGCACGAAAAGCGCGACGAGCTGCTGGCGCTGGACCGCTTCGGCGAAACCAGCGTCCGCAACCTGCTGGATGGCATCGAGGCCCGTCGCGAGATCGCGCTGGAGCGCTTCGTTTACGGCCTGGGCATCCGGCACGTCGGTGAGACGACCTCGCTGGCCCTGGCGCGCCACTTTGAAACGGCCGAGGCTTTCGTCGCCACAGCCCGGGCCGCAGCTGATCAGACGGCGGGCTCCCTCTATGCGGAGCTGTCCGATCTCGAAGGCCTTGGCCCCACCGCCCTGGCCGCCGTCCTCGACTTCGCGCGCAGTCGGCCGGCCCTGCTGATCCCCGCAAGCGCGTCGCTGGAAGAGCACCTGCGTCTGGCGATCCCGCGCCTCAACGCCCGCGCCAGGACCGCTCTGGCGGAGCGGTTCGGAGACTGGGCGAGCTTCGAGGCCGCCGCCGCTCAGGCGCTGGCCCAAACGCCGGGCGAGGCGTTCCAGGAACTGGCGTCCATCGGAACCGTCGGCGTGGTGGCGGCGCGCATGATCGCGGCCTTCTTCGCCGAGGACCACAACCGCGCCATGGTCGACAGCCTGCTGGGCGAACTGCGGGTGATCCCGGCCGAGAAGCCCAAGTCGGACACCGCCGTGGCGGGAAAGACGGTGGTGTTCACCGGAGCGCTCGAGCGCATGACCCGTGACGAAGCCAAGGCGCAAGCCGAGCGGCTGGGCGCCAAGGTCTCTGGATCGGTGTCCAAGAAGACGGACCTGGTCGTCGCCGGCCCGGGCGCCGGTTCCAAGCTCAAGGACGCCGAAAAGCACGGCGTCCAGGTGATCTCCGAAGAGGAATGGCTGGCCCTGATCGGCGGGTGATCCTTGCTCCCCCTCCGGGGAACCCGACCTCTCGGTAAGATCAGCCCTTCGGCTTCCAGCCCAGCGCCTCGCAGGCGTCGGGCTCGGACGTCCACATCAGGTTGGCGATCTTCCAGGTGCCGTCCTTCTGGACGAGGTCGAAGGAGTCGATGCCGCAGTGGCGGTCCTGCGGCGTGTGCACCTCGTAAGGCGCCCACACCACCGCGATCGGCCCGCGGCGCAGCACCGTTGGGCTCCAGTACTGCTCCTCGAAACCGGGCTTGCCCGCCAGGCTGTCGAGCCAGGCGCGGAAGGTGAGGACGCGATGGTGGTTTCCGCCGTCCGGCAGCGTCCGTTGGACGTTGATCGTCCCCTCCGGGATCAGCAGGCCCTCGACCGACGTCCAGTCTCCGGCCTTCAGCCCGGCGAAGAAGCGGTCCACCACCGCGAGCACCTCGGCGTTTGCCGGGTCCGGCTTCGGGGCGGCGAGCGCGGGTCCGGCGACCAGCGCAAGCGCGGCGAGAGTGGCGGCGAGCGGGCGCATCAGATCGGCGCCGTGGCTTCCACCAGCCAGGCGCGGATGTCCGGCTCGACCTGCGGGCCCACCACCTCCAGGACCCGCGCGTGATAGGCGTCGAGCTGGCGGCGCTCTTCCGGTGTCAGCAGCTCGCGGTCGATCAGCCGCCGGTCGATCGGCGCCAGCGTCAGGGTCTCGAAGCCCAGCATCGGCCGCTCGCCGCCGGCCACCGGCTCGGGGGCGGTGACGAACTGCAGGTTCTCGATGCGGATGCCGTAGGCGCCTTCCTTGTAGTAGCCCGGCTCGTTGGACACGATCATGCCCGGTCGCAGCGCGACCATGTTGGGCGCCTTGGAGATCCGTTGCGGACCCTCGTGGACGCCCAGGTACGAGCCCACGCCGTGACCGGTGCCATGGTCAAAGTCGAGCCCTCGCTCCCAAAGGGCGATCCGCGCCAGGGCGTCCAGGGCCGAGCCGGTCGTCCCCGCCGGGAAGCGGACCCGCGCCAGGGCGAGGTTGCCCTTCAGCACCAGGGTGAAGCGCTCGCGCATCTCCTGCGTCGGCTCGCCGATGGCGACGGTGCGGGTGATGTCGGTGGTGCCGTCGAGGTACTGAGCTCCCGAGTCCACCAGCAGAAGCGAGCCGGCCTGGGTGCGCTTGTTCAGGCGCTCCGTCGGCCGGTAGTGCACGATGGCCCCGTTCGAGCCCGCCCCTGCGATGGTGTCGAAGCTGAGATCCTTCAGCGCTCCGGTGGCTTCCCGGAAGCTTTCCAGCTTGCTCACCACCTCGATCTCGTCGGGGAGGCTGGTCTGCGCCTCCGTGGCCAGCCAGTGGAGAAAGCGCGTGACGGCCGCGCCGTCGCGGGCGTGAGCGGTGCGCGCGCCCGCGATCTCAACGGCGTTCTTGCAGGCCCGGGGCAGGGCGCAAGGGTCCTCGCTGCGGACCACCAGGGCGCCGGCGTCCGCCAGCGCCTCGAAGTACCAGGCGGAAGACTGGCCCGGATCGACCACCACGCGCTTGCTGGCGAGATCCTTCAGCGCCGCCGGCAGGTCCTCAGGGGTCTCCAGCCGCACCTCGTTGCCCAGCCAAGCCGGCAGGTCGGGCGTGACCTTCACCGGGTCGAGGAACAGCCGCGCCGAGCCGTCCGCGTTCAGGATCGCCTGTCCCAGCGGCAGGGGCGAGCGGATCACGTCGCCGCCGCGGATGTTGAACAGCCAGGCGATGGACGATGGCGCGGTGAGCACCGCGGCGTCCGCGCCGGACGCGCCCAGCGCCTGGCCGATGCGGGCCCGCTTGGCCGACGACTCCTCGCCCGCATACTGCAGCGGATGCGGGACCACGGGCGCGGTGGGCTGGGATGGACGCGCCATGCCCCAGGCCTCGTCGAGCGGGTTGGGCGTGACCGGCTTCAGCTGCGCACCGGCCCGCGCCGCCGCCACCTTCAGCCGCTCCAGCGCATCGGGGCTGTGCAGGCGCGGATCATAGCCGATGGTCTGGCCGGTGCGCGCGGCGGTCTCGAGATAGGCGGTGACGCCCCCTTCGACGAGGTCGCGGATCTCGAACAGGCCCTGGTCCACCTGGTCACGCACCTGCAGGGTGTAGCGGCCGTCCACGAAGATCGCCGCCTTGTCCTGAAAGATCACCGCCGCCCCGGCCGAGCCGGTGAAGCCGGTGGCCCACCCCAGCCGATCGTTCGCCGCCGGCAGGTATTCGTTCTGGTGCTCGTCCTCATGGGGGACCAGCAGGCCGTCGAGGCCGTGGCGGCTCATGGCCTGGCGGATCAGCGGCACATGCTGGGAGCCGAAGGACGGATCGGTGCTTTCGTCGAAGGTCTGGCGCATGGGTCCGATTTAGTCGCTTCGGCCGTCCGCGGCAAAGGCGCGCTGAGCCTCAATATATACCCGGGTATAATTGACTCCGCTCCCGCGCTTGCTTACCAGCGCACCGGCAAGGAGCTGGATCATGGACAGGCAAAGCCGCCGCGAGGCCGTGCGCGACTATAAGGAACGGAAGATCGAGCCTGGGGTGTTCGCCGTTCGCTGCGCCGCCACGGGCGAGGCCTGGGTGGCGGCCTCGCGCAACCTTGCCCAGCAGCAGAACGGGATCTGGTTCAGCCTGCGGCTCGGCTCGCACATGAACCGCGCGCTGCAGGCCGCCTGGAACGCGCACGGGGCTGAGGCCTTCCGCTACGAAGTGCTGGAGGCGATCGAGGACGAGGACCTCAGCGACTATTCGCGCAACGTCCTGCTGAAGGAGCGGGAGGCCCATTGGCTCGAAGCCATGGGCGCTCGCCGGATGTTCTAGGGCCGCTGAACCACCAGCGTCGCCCAAGCGTCGCGGTGCAGGCGACGCACGAGGCGGAAGCCCTTCGAAGTGTAGGCGGCCAGCACCCGGCGCTCCTGCGTCCGCAGCAGGCCGGACAGGATTGCAAGGCCGCCGGGCTTCAGCGCCATCTTGATGTCCTGCGACAGGAAGACGAGCGGCGGGGCGAGAATGTTGGCGAACACCAGGTCATAGGGCGCCTTGGCCCGCACTTTGGTGTCGTTCAGCCCCCAGGCGTGGACGAACCGCGCCTGCGAGCGGTTGAGCTTGGCGTTCTCGTTGGCGATCCGCACGGAGACACGGTCGATGTCGGTGCCGACGGCGACGTTCGCGCCGGTCTTGCTGGCCGCGATGGCCAGCACGCCCGTGCCGCAGCCCACGTCCAGCACCCTTCGGAAGCTCTTGCGCTTCAGCAGGCGGTCATAGGCGATCAGGCAGCCGACGGTGGTGCCGTGGTGGCCGGTGCCGAAGGCGGCGCCCGCCTCGATGCGCAGGTTCACCGTCGACGGCGGCGCAAGTCCGCGGTCGTGGGCGCCGTAGATGAAGAAGCGGCCGGCGCGCACCGGCGGCAGGCCGGACAGCGCCATGGCCAGCCAGTCGGCGTCGGCCAGCACCTCGGTGGTGACCCGAAGTTCCGGAAAGGCCTTCAACGCCTCCAGCGTCGCGTCACGCTCCTCGTCCGAAGTCGGGAAGGCGTCGATGCGCCAGACGTCGTGGTCCTCGTCTTCTTCCAGGATGGAGTAGGTGAGGGTGTCGGCGCCCGGCGTCTCGTCGATGCGGGCGGCGGCGGCTTCGGCCTCAATGCGCGGGCCGCGGGCGATGATCTGGATGGCCTGTTCGGTCATGGGCCCCTGCTAGCGGGGACCGCTCCGAAAGGCGAGGGGGATCAGCCGGAAACGCTTGTGTCGCCGGTCGCTTCCGGCGGCGCGTCGGGGTCGAACGTCGGCGCCGGTTCATCCAGCACCTGCACGGCCACGGCGTCTTGGGCCACCGGCTGCCCATAGGCGACCCCGCCCGCCATCGACGGATACGACGGCGCCTCGCGGGCTGGCTCTTCCCAGGCAGGCCGGCTGTAGTCGTAGCTCTGAGCGGTGTACTCGGCTTCAGCGTACTCGGGGTAGTCGCTCGCCGGCTCCTCAGGCTGGTAGGCTTCGGCCTGATAGGCCACCGGCATGGCGACCGCCTGGCGCCAGTCGGTGCCCAGCACATAGTCCGGAATCTTGGACGCGTAGGCGGCGAACGCCAGGGCGTCGGTGTCGAAGGGACCGGTCGGTCCGCCCGCCGGCCATTCGCCGAAGATCTGCGGTCCGTTCGGGCGAGCGACGCCGAGGTCCGGCTTCATCGCCGCTCCCATGAGCAGCCCCGCGACCACCGCCAAGCCCGCCCCCGAGTACAGCGCCTTGCCCTTCACGATCCCATGCCTTTGTTGATCGAGTTCCGCGTAACAGCGCACAGCAGGGGAGTTGGTTCAGCCCGCTTGGCGCCATCTTTTCAGCTCAAGCGTTGAGGGGCCGAACAGAGGAGAAGCCCCCCAATGAGCAAGTACGAGCCGCTGTCTGAACAACTGCGCGGTCACTCGGCCGATGAATGGCGGGCGAACTTCTCCGACCTTGAACAGGTGCTGGGCTTTCCGCTGCCCAAGGGTGCGCGAACGGGCCGCAAGTGGTGGGTCAACGATCCGGAGAAGAGCCACAGCCGCGCCTGGGCCGCGCACGGCTGGGAAGTGGGCGACATCGATCCTCAAGCCGAGACAGTCATCTTCCGCCGCAGCGCCGCTTCGGCCGCGGTGATCCAGCAGGTGGCCGAGCTCGAACCCCTTGCGGAAGGCGCGCAGGTGCAGGCGCCGGAGGTCGCGCCGAAGCCCGCGCCGCCCGCCGCCATGGAGAGCGCCGGCGCTCAGCCGACGGTGGAGGAGCCCGCCGCACCCAAGCCGGAGGAAGGCGCCGGCGGCGTTCCGATGCCGGAAGCGCAGACGCCCCAGCCGGCCGTGAGCACCGAAGTGCAGCCTGCGCTCATGAAGGAAGCGGCCGAAGACGCCTCACGCCAGATGCACAACACCCGCATGAAAGGCGTCGGCGCGCTCGTGGCCGGCGGTGCGGCGATCGTCGGAGCGCTCGGCGCCTTCGCCTTCCGCACGCTGCGTCGGAAGTAGCTCAAAACCTTTCCGTCATGGCCGGGCTTGTCCCGGCCACCCATGAACTCCGTTGCGGCTGCTCTTGGCGCTCCGTCGGCCGCAGCGCGATCATCGGCGGATTGGGTGTGCATGGGTGGCCGGGACAAGCCCGGCCATGACGGTCTCATCTCTGAACGTTCGACAGCGGTCCGTCTTCCTGCAGCAGCCCATCGAACAAGTCGTGCCAGTGCGGATTGTCGCGCTCGATCAGGTTGATCTTCCACGCTCGCGGGTACTTCTTCAGGGACTTCTCTCGCCGGATGGCGGGTTCGATCGCGTGGTGCAGCTCGAACCAAACGAGGCGCTTCACCCGGTACCGGCTGGTGAAGCCCTCCCGTAGACCTTCGCGGTGCTCGACGATCCGGTGGAGAAAGCGCCCGCTCACACCTGTGTAGATCGTGCCGTGCTTGCGGCTCGCCAGCATGTAGACGGCGGTGGTGGAGTGGATGAGCTCCGCCACCGCCTCGCCCTCAAGCCTTCTCGACGAAGCTGTCGATCACCTTCTTCTCGCCGGCCTTGTCGAAGGACACGGTGAGCTTGTTGCCCTCGACGCTTTTGACGCCGCCATAGCCGAACTTCACGTGAAAGACCCGGTCGCCGCGCTTGTAGGCGCTGGCGGCCGAGCTTTCTGACACGGCTACGAGCCGGCCTTCGCCCTCGATCACCTGCTGACGGCCCGGATGGCTGCCGCGGTAGCCCGAGGTCTGAGCGCGCTTCCAGCCCGGCGAGGTGTAGCCCGCCCCGAACGAGGGGCTCTCGTCCCAGCGGCTGCCATGCTGCTGCATGCCTGGGCCGCCGCCGTAGTAGCCCGTCTCGGACGACGCCTCGACGTTGGCCAGGGGCAGCTCGTCGACGAAGCGCGACGGCAGCTGGCTGGTCCAGCGGCCATAGACCTGGCGATTGGCCGCGAAGGAGATGCGGGCCTCCTCGCGGGCGCGGGTGATGCCGACGTAGGCCAGCCGGCGCTCCTCCTCGAGTCCCTTCTCGCCCTTCTCGTCCATCGAACGCTGCGACGGAAACACGCCTTCCTCCCAGCCGGGCAGGAAGACCAGCGGGAACTCCAGCCCCTTGGCCGAGTGCAGGGTCATGATCTGCACCGCGTCCTCGCCCGCCCCGCGGTCGAGATCCATCACCAGCGAGACGTGCTCGAGATAGTTCTCCAGCGTCTCGAACGACTGCATCGATTGGACGAGTTCCTTGAGGTTCTCCAGCCGGGTCTGGGCGGTGGGCGTCTTGTCCAGTCGCAGGGCGTCCGTGTAGCCGCTCTCGTCCAGCACGGTCTCCATCAGCCGCGCGTGGTGGATCCGCGCCGCCTCGGCGCGCCAGCGATCAAGGTCGCGCAGGAAGTTGGACAGGGCCGTGCGCGTCTTGGCGGCGAGCTCGTCCGTGCGGACCAGCTCGCGCGCGGCGGTGCTGGCCGGCACGCCGTTCACCCGTGCGATGTGCAGCAGCTTCTGGACGGTGGTGTCGCCGATGCCCCGCTTGGGCGTGTTGACGATCCGCTCGAAAGCCAAGTCGTCGTCGGGCGAGTGGATCAGGCGCAGGTAGGCGTGCGCATCGCGGATCTCCATCCGTTCGAAGAAGCGTGGGCCGCCCACAACCGTGTAGGGGATCTGCAGCAGCACGAACCGCTCTTCGAACGCGCGCATCTGGAACGAGGCGCGGACCAGGATGGCGATGTCGCGGTACTTGCGCGGGTTCTTGTCGGTGGAGCCCTTTCGGGCCCGTTCGATCTCGTCGGCGATTAGCCGGCTTTCGGCCTCGCCGTCCCAGACGCCGCGGACGATGACCTTTTCGCCGCCTTCGCTTTCGGTCCACAGGGTCTTTCCCAGGCGGCTCTTGTTGGCGGCGATCAGGCCGGAGGCCGCGGCCAGGATGTGGCTGGTCGAGCGATAGTTGCGCTCCAGCCGGATCACCTTGGCGCCGGGGAAGTCCCGCTCGAAGCGCAGGATGTTGTCCACCTCTGCACCGCGCCAGCCGTAGATCGACTGGTCGTCGTCACCGACGCAGCAGACGTTCTGCCGCTTCTGGGCCAGCAGGCGCAGCCACAGGTACTGGGCGACGTTGGTGTCCTGATACTCGTCCACCAGCACGTACCGGAACCGGTCGTGGTACTCGGCCAGGACGTCCGGATTGTTCTGGAAGATCGTCAGGTTGTGCAGCAGCAGGTCGCCGAAGTCGCAGGCGTTCAGCACCCGCAGCCGATCCTGGTACATGCGGTAGAGCGCTTGGCCGCGGCCGTTCGCGAAGTGCTGGCTTTCCGCCGGCGGCAGCCGGTCGGGCGTCCAGCCGCGGTTCTTCCAGTGATCGATCAGGCCGCCCAGCGCTTTGGGCGTCCAGCGCTTGGTGTCGATGTTCTCGGCTTCGAGGATCTGTTTGATCAGGCGTTCCTGATCGTCGTCGTCGAGGATGGTGTAGTTCGATTTCAAGCCCACCAGCTCGGCGTGGCGTCGCAGGATCTGGGCGGCCACCGAGTGGAAGGTGCCCAGCCAGCGCAGGCCTTCGGCGGTCGGGCCGATCATGGCCGTGATCCGCTCGCGCATCTCACGCGCGGCCTTGTTGGTGAAGGTGACGGCCAGCAGCTCCCAAGGCCGCGCACGGCCCGTCGACAGGATGTGCGCCAGGCGCGTGGTCAGCACCCGGGTCTTGCCGGTGCCCGCGCCGGCCAGAACCAGCACCGGCCCGTCGGTGGTCTCCACCGCATCGCGTTGTTCAGGGTTCAGGCCGCCCAGCAGGTCGGCCTCGGGCCCGCGCGGCCGCGCCATCTCGCTGATGCGCAAGGCCGGGGCTTCGTACTCGGAATGGGATTCGGGAGGAGACATCGGAACATATGTAGCACGACGGACGCGTCACTTAAGGGGCTAGGCCGCCGCAGGAACTTCGCTGGGAGGGGCCCGTTAGGCTGACGAGACGCTCTGAGGGAGGGTCGACCATGGCGAACGCATCTGAACGACGCACGAGCCCCTGGGTCGCTTTCTTGGCTGGGGTTGTCGCCACCTTGGCGGTGGTGCTGGTCTGGTGGGCCGTGAGCGCGGGCCGTCAGACGGCGAGCGATGTGAACATCGTCTCACCGCTTCCTTCCGACCTGCCGAGCCCCCGCCTGCCAGAGGCGCCCCGGCTGCCTGACGCTCCGGTCCCGACACCCAGATGACCTTGCCCGAACATCCCGAGAAGCCTCGGAGCAACTCGATGCCCCCGTTTGTTTGGGCGATCCTCGGCATCCTGGTGGTGGGACTGTTCGTTCTGGTGGCGAGCCTTCTGCGGGGCTGAACAGACAAGAGGACTTCGAATGAGCGAACGACCCACCCACCCGACCAATCAGCCCGACAGCTACGATCGAGGCGAGCCGCGCAAGCGCACCCGGAACATCCCGCCGTTGGTCTGGATCGTGCTCGCCCTGCTGGTCGGCTGGCTCGTCGTCGCCATGCTCCAGCGTCAGGGCGCGGACCGCACGCCGCAAGGCGGCTCGACCCCGGCGCAGGCCGAGGGCACGTCGATCATGCCCGCCACGCCGCCCAGCGGCGATGCGCCCGGCACCCCGGCCGGCGTGATCAACGGTCCGGCTCAGCCGCCGGCGCAGTAGCGCCGGCCCTATCGGCGCGGGCGTAGGCGAGGGCGGCCACTCGGCAGGCTGAAGCCAAGGCGCGCTCGCCGCGTCCTGCGTCGATCCTCAGGATGAGCGCGGCGAGGCTGGCGCCCTGCGCCTTCGCCATCTCTTCCAGGACCGCCCAGAACTCCGGCTCCAGGGCGATGGAGGTCTGGTGCCCGGCGAGCTGAAGGGAGCGTTTACGCAGTTGAGCCATAAGAGCCTTGTGGCTGGAAACGCCGCTCGGGCAAGCCTCTTGCTAAAAGATGACGCTGGCGTCATCTTTTAGCGGTCAACCTTACGAGGTCGCTTGTTCCATGGCTTTGGCCGCTGACGCTTACGATCCGGAGATGGCGCCCAGCCGAGTGGTCCGCCCCAAGCTCGACTGGCCGCACGCCTTGCGCGCCTTGCGCCGGCTGCTGGCGAACAAGGACGACACTACCCAGGTCTTCGAGATCATGCGGGCCTTGAACGGGCAGGCCACGGCGCGCGGCTATCACCAGCTGCTGGGCACGGTTCAGGGCGGGCGGATCGCCTATGAACGGGAGGAGTTCGCCCAGCGCCTCATGGATGACGCGTGGCTCGACGCCTTCGCCGAAGGCACAGTCGGCGCCGCTTATCGCGAGTTCGTGCGCTCCGAACGCCTCTCCGCGGAAGGCCTCGCGGAAGTGAGCCGCGAGGGCCTCGCTGCGATCGAAGATCCCCATCCCTACGCGTGGTTCGGCCGGCGCACCCGGGACGTCCACGACATCTGGCACATCCTGTCCGGCTATCACCGCGACGCGCTGGGCGAGGCGTGCCTGGTCGCCTTCTCCTACGCTCAGACCAAAGGACTTGGGTGGCTGCTGATCGCGGTCGGGGCTGGCTTCCGCTCGCTCACCGCGCCAAAGCAGCCGTACATCCGGGCGATCTGGCAGGGCTACCGCCGCGGCAAGGCCGCACGCTGGCTGCTAGGCGAGGACTACCACAAGCTGATGGCCGAGCCGCTGGCCAGCGCACGGCGCCGGCTGAACATCACCCCGGCCACCATCTACGACAATATTCCAGCGGATCAGCGCGACCTGGTGGTGACAGGCTGAAGGCCTAGTCCTCCCGGCGAGCTCCATCATGAGTTCGGCGAGCCCGCTCGGCCTCGAGCTTCGACACGGCTTTTTCGGCTTTGGTGCGGCCGAACTTCACCCGGTTCTCCGCAGCCTGGCTCTTGGCGTCGGCTCGCGCCTTGGCCTTCCTGAACTTGTTGAGGTTCACCGGCTCGCTCATGGGCCGGAGGTTAGCCGAGGGACCTCGGGCGCGCCATCGGAGTTGGTGTCCCGTGCTCGACAGCCAGCAGACATTCAGGCAGGTCTCACGGCCCAGGGGCGGAGAGGCTGCGTTTGTGACGAGGGCTCGCGAGCGGCAGGGGCTGGTTGGACGGCTGCGCTCCCCCATGGTCTTGCCGTTGCTCGTCCTGCTGATGGGGCTGCTGGCCAGCGCCCTGGTAGGCGTGCAGCTCGACCGTGTGCTCAGGAACCAGCAGCAGGAGCGCTTCGATAACGCCGTCGACCAGGCGCACGCTGACATCCTGGGGCGCATGGACGCCTACCTGGCTGTTCTTCGCTCGGGCGCCGCCCTTGTCATAGCCGAAGAGGGCCGCATCGATCGACCCACCTTCGATCGTTTCGCTCAGGGACTGAACCTCCCGGTGCGCTATCCGGGGATCCAGGGGCTTGGCTACAGCGCCGTTCTTCCCGCTGTCGAAGGTCCTCGGACGGAGGCGCTGTTGCGCCAGCTGGGCGTGCCCGGGGTTCGAGTGACGCCGGCCGGCGCGCGACCAGACGTCCACGCCATCGTCTTCCTGCAGCCGCTCGACCGGCGCAACGCCGCCGCCCTGGGCTTTGACATGTTCTCCCACCTGGTGCGGCGCGACGCCATGCAGCGGGCGCGCGACACAGGCCGCGCCGCGATGTCGGGCAAGGTCGAGCTGGTGCAGGAGATCTACGGACCCAAGCAGGCTGGCTTCCTGATCTACCGTCCGGTGTACGGCGGGCGTCCGACCCCAGCGGACCTGGAGAGCCGCCGCCAGGCCCTGACCGGCTTCATCTATGCCGCGTTCCGCGCCGACGACCTGCTGAACGGCATCTTCGGCGGACAGACCCGTCCGCGCCTGCACATCGCGGTGTTCGACGACGCGCCGGGCCCGGCCAACCTGCTGCACAAGTCATTCCAGGGCGACCCCGCCGCCTTGGCGAAGCAGGCCTCCGCCTTCACCCAGCGGACATTGGAAGTCGCGGGACGCCGCTGGACCGTCGCCTACTACGCGCGGCCGCATGGCGACCTGAACTCCGGCCGAGGGATTGTCTGGCTGTTCGTGGTCGGCGGGCTGCTCGCCACCCTGCTGCTGACCGGCGCGTCCTGGCGTCAGGTGCAGGCCCATCGCGCGGCGGAGGCTGAGATCGCCGCTCGCAAGGCGGGGGAGGCGCAGCGCGAGCTGCTGCTGGGCGAGCTGAACCACCGGGTGAAGAACACCCTGGCCACCGTTCAGTCCATCGCCAGCCAGACCCTGCGCGAGGGCAAGAGCCTGGCCGAGACGCGCGGGGACTTCGAGGCGCGGCTGCTGGCGCTGAGCCACACCCACAACCTGCTGACGCACACCCACTGGCAGGGCGCCGATCTCAGGCAGATCGTCGAGCTGGAGCTGGCGCCGTTCCGAGGGCAGGGCGCCGGCCGGCTGCACGTCGAGGGTGAGGCGGTGCTGCTGGAGCCGGCCACGGCCGTGGCCGTCGCCATGGCCCTGCACGAGCTCGCCACCAACGCCGCCAAGTATGGCGCCCTGTCGGTTCCCCAAGGGTGTGTTCAGGTCCGCTGGCGCACCCGCGAGGAGCAGTCTCGCCAGCGTCTGCACCTCGAGTGGGTGGAATCCGAAGGCGCGCCGGTGGCGAAACCCTCCCGCCGCGGCTTCGGCACGCGGCTGATCACCCAGGGTTTGAAGCGGCAGCTCGCCGGCGACGTGGACCTCGCTTTTGAGGCCGAAGGGGTGCGCTGCCGGATCGATATCCCGCTTGTTGACGCCCCCGATGCGTCCACCGGCTGGTCATAAGGCTGAAACCCGACACAGCTTGCCCCGTTTGGCAGCAACAACGCTGCGAGGAGACGCAACCATGACCCAGCCGTCCGAGATCTTCGAACACATGGAAGTGGTCGGGTCCGACGGGGGGCATGTGGGCCGCGTGGACCACGTGGTCGGGGACGAGATCGAACTGTCGAAGCTCGACCTCACCGCCGGGCTCAAGCACCACATGATCCCGCGATCCTGGGTGGACCGGGTCGAGGAAGACACCGTCTACCTGAACATCACCAAGGAAGCCGCCAAGGCCGCCTGGAAGACCAAGGTCTGAGCCAAAGAAAAAGGGGCGGCCCGCAAGCCGCCCCTTGATCGGTCAGAGCTCGCCGCCCGTCAGCGGACGGCGGCGCAGAAGCGCTGGATCCGGGTGCAGGCGTCTTCCAGCACCTGGTTGGACGTCGCGTAGCTGATGCGGAAGAAGGGCGACAGGCCGAACGCCGCGCCGTGCACCACCGCCACGCCTTCGCTCTCCAGCAGCTCGTTGGCGAAGTCCTGGTCCGAGTTGATCACGTTGCCGCTCGGCGCGGTCTTGCCGATCAGCCCCTCGCAGGACGGGTAGACGTAGAAGGCGCCTTCCGGCGTCGGGCACTGGATGCCGGTCGCCTGGTTCAGCATCGAGACCACCAGGTCGCGGCGGCCCTGGAACAGCTTCTGGTTCGGCTTGATGAACTCCTGCGTGCCGTTCAGAGCCTCGACCGCCGCCCATTGCGAGATGGAGGTCGGGTTCGACGTCGACTGGCTCATCACCTTGCGCATCAGGTTGATCAGCGGCTCGGGGCCGCCGGCGTAGCCGATCCGCCAGCCGGTCATGGCGTAGGCCTTGGAGACCCCGTTCATGGTCAGGGTGCGGTCGAACAGGCCGGGCTCGACCTGGGCGATGGTGGTGAACTCGAAGTCGTCGAACACCAGGTGCTCGTACATGTCGTCCGTCAGGATCCACACCTGCGGGTGGCGCAGCAGCACGTCGGCCAGCGCGCGCAGCTCGGCGCGGGTGTAAGCCGCGCCCGAAGGGTTGGACGGGGAGTTCAGCAGCACCCAGCGGGTCTTGGGCGTGATCGCCGCTTCCAGTTGCTCGGGCTGCAGCTTGAAGCCAGTCTCGGCGCTGGTCGCCAAGGCCTTGGGCTCGCCGCCGGCCAGCAGGACGATGTCCCAGTAGCTAACCCAGTACGGCGTCGGCACGATCACCTCGTCGCCCGGGTTCAGGGTGGCGACCATGGCGTTGTAGATCACCGGCTTGCCGCCCGGCGAGACGTTGATCTGGCTGGGCTTGTAGGTCAGGCCGTTCTCGCGCTGGAACTTCGCGCAGATGGCTTCCTTCAGCTCCGGGATGCCGTCGACGTTGGTGTACTTGGTCTTGCCGTCGCGGATGGCCTTGATGGCCGCTTCCTTGATGTTCTCCGGCGTGTCGAAGTCCGGCTCGCCGGCGGCCAGGCCGATGACGTCGCGTCCCTGGGCTTTCAGCTCCCGGGCTTTCTGGTCGGCCGCGAGCGTGGCGGAAGGCTTCACGCGGGACAGGGCGGCGGACTGCAGCGACATCTTGGGGAAACTCCCGGTCAGGTTCGAGGAAGACGGCGCCCGTTTAGCCGATGCCGCCGTTCGGGCAAACCCGCCGGGAGCGCCATTTTCCCTTAGGTGAAGTTCAGCAGAGATATATCCGACAGGGTGCGGCCCACGAGCACCACGCCCAGGTCCGCGCCGTTCGCCGCATCGCCGTCGGTGTCGGCGAACACATAAACGTTCGAGCCCACCTGCGCGGCCACGTACTGCGCGCCGGTGTGCGTGATGTGTTCGTTGGCGATGGAGCGCGCCTCGTCGTAGCTGCCCGCCACGAACTCCGAGTACTGGCGGGGCAGGATCGAATAGATGCTGACCTGACCGAAGCTGAAGCTGTCCTCGGCGCTCCAGTCGCGGATCTCGTCGTCCAGCGTTTGGTCGGGACGGTTCTTGGCCACGAATTCGAAGGTGTCGCGCCCTTCGCCGCCGAACAGGATGTCCTTGCCCACGGACGCCGCCACGATGACGTCGGCGCCGGCGCCGCCGTATGCTGTCGCGCCCCCGCCGTAGAACAGCGCCAGGTGATCGTCGCCTTCACCGCCTTGCAGCAGGTCCTGGCCGCCGCCGGACGCCAGGGTGTCGTCGCCCAGGCCGCCGATCAGCGTGTCGTTTCCTTCGCCGCCGAACAGCTCGTCATCGCCCGCGTCGCCGCTCAGGAAGTCGTTTCCGTCCGACCCGCCGAGCAGGTCGTTGTCCTGCCCCCCGAACAGGGTGTCGTCGCCCGCGCCGCCCAGCAGGTCGTCGGCGCCCTTGTTGCCGTGCGCCCACGAGCCGCGCGTCTCGCCCAGCACGCTGAGATTGATCGTGTCGTCGCCCAGCCCGCCGTAGAGGGTGTTGGAGCCCGCGCCGCCGTTCAGGGTGTCGTTTCCGGCGTTGCCATGGAGGAAGTCGTCGCCGGCTTCCCCGTAGAGCACGTCGTCCCCGCCGCCGCCGTAGAGGCCGTCGCGTCCCGCCGTGCCGGTCAGGGCGTCACGCCCTTCGCCGCCGATCAGCAGGCGCGAGCCGTCCGTCCCCGTCAGAGCGCCGCGCTGGCTCAGCGCAGACAGCTCCGCGCCGAACTGCACCGTGCGGCCGCCGGCGGACAGCGTGATGTTCGCCGGGATCGGCAGTTCGCTGGGGCTGTAGCTCACGCCCACGCCGCTCGCGGAAAGCCCGCCCAGGGTGAGCCAGTCCTCGGCATGGATGTTGAGCGCCTCGAAGGCGGTGATGGTGTCGAACCTGTAGGCGGTCACGGGTCTGTCCGATCTCTGATGCGTCGTTGCGAAACCTGATACCGTCGTGTTGCGTAAAAACGCAACTTACAATCACGCAAGGTTCGGGCGACCGCCGCGACGGCCGGGCGTCTTGACCGCGCGGCTGGAACACGCGACCCAGCGGCCCATGCGCCGCCTCTTCCAGTTCCTGCTCGAGATGGACGCCAAGGCGTGGCGAACGCTTCTGGTCTCCTTCGTCCTGTTCGGCGGCGTCGGCTTCGTCTTCCTGTTCGGCGCCCAGGTGCTCGGCTTCAATGGCGAGGCGACGGTGGAGCATTGGCTGGGCGCCGCCAGCGGCCCCTGGGCGCTGCCTGTGGCGGTCGCCGCCTTCGCCATCCTGGCCTTCGTCGGCGTGCCGCAATTCATGCTGATCGCCGCGGCGGTGGTGGCGTTCGGCGCCTGGACTGGGTTCGCCTACAGCTGGATCGGCACGATGGTCTCGTCCCTGGTCGGCTTCTACATCGGCCGGCTTGCCGGCGCGCGGACTCTGCGGACCTTCTCCAGCGAAGGCATGCGCCAGTTCATGGAGCTGGTGGGGCGCAACGGCTTCCTGGCCAGCATGATCGTGCGCCTGGTGCCCTCCGCCCCCTTCATCGTCGTCAACATGGCGGCGGGGGTCACGCCCATGCGCGTGCGCCACTTCACGGCAGGCACCGCGCTGGGGATCGTGCCGAAGATCGCGCTCACCGCCTTTGCGGGCAATTCCATCTTCCAGGTGATGCGCGGGCAGGGCGGTGTGCGTCACGTCTTCGTGGTGGTCGGCCTGGGCGCGCTTTGGCTGATCATCGCCTGGGTCGCCCGCAAGTGGCTGAAGGCCCGTGAGGCCGCCGTCGCCCAGGATCGCGACGCGGCCCTCTGAGGAAAGTTATTTCTCAACAGCCCTCCACGGCTCTGCTTTGCGCAAGACTGTTGCGGCGGAAGGCCGATTCCGGTACTTGCACCGCCATGCGTACGCGCTCCCAAAGCCAGCTTCTTCTTTCGCTGGGGCTTAGCGGCCCCTGGGCGCTTAGCTAGGCTGCGCGTCTTCGCGGCCGGGCGCTCAGGGGAGTTCATCTTCCGCCCGCCTGACCCGACAAACTCCGCGAAGAGACCTGTTCCATGACCGCTCCGGTATCCCCCGTCGCTCCGAAATCCGAGCGCGACCGCGTCATCGTTTTCGACACCACCATGCGTGACGGCGAGCAATCGCCCGGCGCCTCCATGTCGCTCCAGGAGAAGCTGGAGCTGGCCAAGATCCTGGAGGAGATGCGCGTCGACGTGATCGAGGCGGGCTTCCCGATCGCCTCCAACGGCGACTTCGAAGCGGTCCGTCAGGTCTCCGAGATCGTCACCGAAAGCACCATCTGCGGCCTGGCTAGGGCGGGCATGGCCGACATCGACCGCTGCGCCGAGGCCATCAAGAAGGCCAAGCGCGGCCGGATCCACACCTTCCTGTCCACCAGCCCGTCCCACCGGGACCACATCCTGCGCGCCAGCCAGGACGACATCCTGGAGATGATCACCAAGTCCGTCGGCTACGCACGCAACCTGTGCGGCGACGTGGAGTGGTCCGCCCAGGACGCCACCCGCACCGAGCAGGACTTCCTGCGCCGCTGCGTCGAGGCCGCGATCCGCGCCGGCGCCACCACGATCAACATCCCGGACACCGTCGGCTACACCTATCCCTCGGAATACGCCGAGATCTTCGTCGACCTGATCGCCAACGTGCCTGGCGCGGACGAGGTGATCTTCTCCACCCACTGCCACAACGACCTGGGCTTGGCCGTCGCCAACAGCCTGGCCGGCGTGCAGGGCGGGGCCCGTCAGGTGGAAGTGGCCATCAACGGCATCGGCGAGCGCGCGGGCAACGCGGCGCTGGAAGAGATCGTCATGGCGCTGAAGGTGCGCGGTGACCGCCTGCCTCAGTGGACGGGCATCGAGACCCAGCACATCACCCGCGCCAGCCGCTACGTATCGGCGATCACCGGCTTCCCGGTGCAGTTCAACAAGGCGATCGTCGGCAAGAACGCCTTCGCTCACGAGAGCGGCATCCACCAGGACGGGATGCTGAAGGACCGCGGCACCTACGAGATCATGACCCCTGAATCGGTGGGGCAGGGCGCCTCCAACCTGGTCATGGGCAAGCACTCCGGCCGGCACGCCTTCCGCGAGAAGCTGAAGTCCCTGGGCTACGAGTTGGGCCAGAACGCGCTGAACGAAGCCTTCCAGCGCTTCAAGGATCTGGCCGACAAGAAGAAGCACGTCTTCGACGACGACATCGTCGCCCTGGTCGACGACGCCCTGGCCAGCCAGGAAGACCGCATCCAGGTGAAGCACCTGCGCGTGATCGCCGGCACCGAGGGCCCGCAGGAAGCCTTCCTGACCGTCACGGTCGAAGGCGAGGAGCGCTCGGCCAACGCCACCGGCGACGGGCCGGTGGACGCGGTGTTCAACGCCATCCACGAGGTCGCGCCGCACAACGCCATCCTGCGCCTGTTCCAGGTTCATGCGGTGACGGAGGGCACCGACGCCCAGGCCCAGGTTTCCGTCCGCCTCGAAGAGGACGGCAGCATCGCCACCGGCCAGGCGGCCGACACCGACACCCTGACCGCGTCGGCCAAGGCCTACATCAACGCCCTGAACAATCTCTTCGCCCGCAAGGAGAAGAGCGCGCCGGCCAAGGTCGCCAGCGGCTTCTGACTATTCACCGCTCGTCCCCGCGCAGGCGGGGACCCATGCGGCGTCTCCTTACAAGCTGAAGCTCAGCTTGGATCCCCGCCTGCGCGGGGATGAGCGGGTATTTGCACATGCTCTGGTTCTTCCTCGCCGCAGCGGCCGCGCCGCTGCAGACGGCGCGCAACGCCATGCAAAGAGGGTTGGTGGGCGAGGCGGGGCCGTGGGGCGCCACCCTGGTCCGCTTCCTGTTCGGCCTGCCGTTCTCGATCCTCATCTGCGCCGTAGCCGCGCTTCTCGCCGGTCGGCTGGAGCCGCACCTGTCCTGGCGCTTTGTCGGCGCGGTGGTGATCGGCGCGACCAGCCAGATCCTCGCCACCGCAGCCCTGCTGGTCGCCATGCGGCGGTCGGGCTTTGCCGTCGCCACTGTCATGCAGCAGTCTTCGCTGCCTTTCGCCGCCCTGTTCGGCCTGCTGGTCGGCGACATGCTGGGCCCCCACGCCTGGGCCGGCGTCGCCCTGACCACGGTGGGTTTGGCGATCGTCTCGTGGCCAAGGGGCGATCAGATGAAGGGCGCCGGCCTCGGCGCCGCGCTGGGCCTCGGGTCCGGCGCGGCCTTCGCGATCGCCTTAAACGGCTTTCGCGCCGCGGGCCTTTCGCTGGAGCCGCACCACCCGATCTGGTCTGCGACCGCCACCGTTTGCATGGCCCAGGCTCTGCAGTCCCTGGTGATGGTGGCGGCCCTGGCCGCATGGCGCCCCGCCGCGCTCCGGGCGGTGGCGCAATCCTGGCGGCAATCTCTGGGCGCCGGCTTCTTCGGCGCGGCGGCGTCCGCCTGTTGGTGCGGCGCCCTCGCACTGGCTCCGGCGGGACCTGTGCGCGCGGTCGGCGTCATCGAGGCGCCCGTAGCCGCCGCGGTCGGCCGGCGCCTCTTCAAGGAGCGCCTCAGCAGTCGACAGATCTTCGGAGGCGCTCTTGCGGCCGTGGGTGTGGCTTTGGCCGCCCTGAGCCGCGCTTGAGGATGGCCCAGCCCTCGTCGATAGTCCGCCTCCAGTTTGAGGGATTCCAGTGGCGGACGCGCTTTCCATCCGGGGCCTAGGCAAGGCCTTCGGGGCCAAACGAGCGGTCGACGACCTCTCCCTCGAAGTTCGCGCAGGCGAGCTTTACGCGCTGCTGGGGCCCAACGGCGCCGGCAAGACCACCACCTTGCGAATGGTGGCGGGCCTGCTGAAGCCGGACGCGGGCGCGATCTCGGTCTTTGGCGTGGACGCCCTGGCCGACCCCGCCGGCGCCAAGCGGATCATCGCCTGGGCGCCGGACGAGCCGATGCTCTACGACCGGCTCAATCCCATGGAGTATCTGGAGTTCGTGGCGGGGCTCTGGGGCGTGGAGTCGAAGCATGCGCGCCAGCGTGCGCAGGACCTGCTGCAATGGCTCGGCCTGTGGGAGAACCGCGCCGAGCGCTGCGAGGGCTTTTCGCGCGGCATGAAGCAGAAGACGGCTCTGGCCGGCGCTCTGATCCATGAACCCCGCCTGCTGATCCTCGATGAACCGCTCACCGGCCTGGACGCGGCGGTCGCCCGCCAGGTGAAGGATCTCCTGCAGGAGCGTGTGCGCGGCGGCGCCACCGTGATCCTCACCACCCACATCCTGGATGTGGCCGAGCGGATGGCGGACCGCATCGGCATCATCCAGAACGGCCGGCTGATGGCGCAGGGCACCTTGGCGGAGCTGCAGGCGGCAGCCGGGGACGGTCGCGGAACCCTTGAGGACGTATTCCTCGAACTCACCGCCCGTGACGGAGCCGGCGCGTGATCGCAGGCCCCGGCTCCACCCTGTGGCTGCTGCGGCATGAGATCCGCCTCACGCTGCGGGGCATGACCGGCAAGGGCGGCAAGCGCAGCCGGCTGGGGCTCTGGTTCACGATCGGGTCCGCCGCCTTCCTGATGCTCGCCGTCGGCATCCCGCTCGGGCTGGTGCTGCGCGACGTCGAGGTGCCTATCCGCACCGAGTTCGCGCTGGGCGCCGTGGCCATGCTGACGGTGGTCTTCACCCTGATGCTGTCGCAGACCCTCTCGGCGGCGGTGGAAGCTCTCTATCAACGGGCCGATCTGGACCTGCTGTTCTCCTCACCCATCGCGCCCGACAGGGTGATGACGGTGCGCTTCCTGGGCCTGGCGTTCAGCGTCACCCTGATCTTCCTCTACTTCATCGCCCCGCCGCTGATCCCTATCGCGATCCTCGGCCATCCGGAGTGGCTGGCCTTGCTGGCGGTGCTCTGCGGCCTGGGGCTTGCGGCCAGCGGGGCAGGCTTGCTTCTGGCCATGGGCTTGTTCCGGCTGATCGGCCCGCGTCGGACCCGAACGGTGGCCCAGTTGCTCGCCGCGTTCATCGGCGCGGCGTTCTTTCTGCTGACCCAGCTCCGCAACATCCTGGGGGGCGAGCGGTCCGAAAGCGTCTTCGAACAGACGGTCAACCTGGCCAAGAACCCCAGCTTCCATCCGCCCCCGGGCCTCACCTGGCCGCTTCGGGCCCTGGTGGGCGAGCCTCTGCCCCTGGCGGCCCTGTTGCTCATCTGTGTGGCCGTTTTCGCCGGCGCGACCCGCATCGTCGGACGCCGCTTTGCAGCGGATGCAGCCGCTGCGGCCGGCGCTTCCAGGACTGCGCGCGGGCGCAAGCCAGCCGCGGTGCACGCCTTCGCAGCCGGTCCCTTCCAGGCGACCTTGCGCAAAGAGATGCGGCTGCTTCTGCGCGATCCGGCCCTGATCACCCAGGTTCTGCTGCGCGTCCTCTACATGCTTCCCTTGGGCTTCCTGCTTCTGCGGCAGGCGGCGCGAGGCGAGGATCTTCTGCTTCCCGGCGCGGCGGCGGGCCTGAGCCTAATGGCCTCGCAGGTGGCGGGAAGCCTCGCCTGGATCACCGTTTCGGCCGAAGACGCGCCGGACCTCATCGCCTGCTCGCCCGCACCCGTCCGGATGGTCTGGCGCGCCAAGCTGGCGGCCGCCGTGCTGCCGGTGGCAGTTCTTCTGGCGCTCGTGCTGATTCCCCTGACGGTGCTCTCGCCTTGGATCGGCCTAGTGGCCGTCGTCGGTTGCGCGGCCAACGTGATCAAGGCGGCGCTCCTGAACCTGTGGTGGCAGCGCCCGGGAAAACGCAGCGAGTTCCAGGCCCGCCGCAAGGGCGGCTTCTTCGTCAGCCTGGCCGAGTTCCTGCTCAGCCTGCTGGTCGCGGCCGGGACCGGGCTGCTAGCGGCGCATTTCGTCTGGGGGCTCCTTCCGCTGGGGCTCGCAGCTTGCGCGCTGCTGCTTCTGCGGCGAAGCGAGGCCCAGATCGGCGCCGCCTTGCGCGCCGCATCCTGAGCTTGTCTTGGCGCTGCGCTGGGTGTGGGCTTATGTGACCCCGATGCGGTGGACCAAGCGCCAGTTCATGGCCGTGGCGGCGGCGGCCTTCTCGAACTCGACCGCCTGGGCGGCCGAGCGGCCGCCCATCGCCGCCGCTTCGGACCTGTCCGCGGCCCTTCCCGAGGTGGTCCGCGCCTTTGAGCGCAAAACCGGCCAGCAGGTGAGGGTGACCTTCGGATCGTCGGGGAACTTCACCCAGCAGATCCGCAACGCCGCGCCCTTCGAGCTCTTCCTGTCCGCGGACGAGGCCTATGTCCAGCAGCTCCAGGCCGCCGGACGCACGCGAGACGGTGGCGCCCTCTACGCCGTTGGGCGCATCGGGCTCTTCGTGCCTCGTGGGTCGCGACTGAAGCTCGACCCCAGCCTGCGCGACGTCGGCGCCGCCGCGCGCGACGGCCGGCTCATGAAGTTCGCCATCGCCAACCCCGAGCACGCGCCCTATGGCCGCGCCGCGCGGGAAGCCCTCCACGCTTCGGGCGTGTGGCCGGCGGTCGAACCCAAGCTCGTGCTGGGCGAGAACGTGTCCCAGGCCACGCAGTTCGCCACCTCAGGCTCCGCCCAGGGCGGGATCATCCCTCTGTCCCTGGCCTCGACGCCGCAGGTGAAGGCGGCAGGTCGCTTCGTGCTGATTCCCGCCGATCGCCACAGGCCGCTGCGCCAGCGGATGGTTCTGATGAAGGGCGCAGGCCCTACGGCTGAGCGCTTCTATGCCTTCCTCCAGGGCCAGGAAGCCAAGGCCATCCTCCGGCGCTACGGCTTCTCCGCCTGATGGATTGGGACGCCTTCGCCGTCTCGCTGAAGCTCGCCGCCTGGACGGCGGCCGTGCTGCTTCCCGCGGGCCTGCTTCTCGCCCGCACCCTGGCGTTCCGACGCGTGCCGGCGCGGGGCCTCGTCGAAGCGCTGGTCGCAGCGCCCCTGGTGCTGCCGCCCACGGTGCTGGGCTTCTATCTGCTTACGCTGATGGGCGGCGCCTCGCCCCTAGGTGCGGTCTGGACGCGCCTGTTCGGCCATCCCCTGGCCTTTAGTTTCGAAGGGCTGCTCGCCGCTTCGGTGATCTTCAACCTGCCGTTCGCCGTGCAGCCGATGCAGCGGGCCTTCGAGGCCCTTCCGACCGACGTGCGGCCGGCCGCGTGGGTCAGCGGCCTGTCTCCCTGGCGCACCTTCTGGGCGGTGGAGTTGCCCCTTGCCTGGCCCGGCGTGCTGTCCGCCTTCGCCCTGACCTTCGCCCACACCATGGGTGAGTTCGGCGTCGTGCTGATGGTCGGCGGCTCCATTCCGGGTGAGACCCGCACCCTGGCGCTGTCCGTCTACGATCGCACCCAGGCCTTCGACACCCAGGCTGCCGGGGTGATGAGCGCCGTACTGCTGGGCGTCTCCGTCGTGGCCATCGCCGCCGCCTACGGCGCAACGGGTCGGGTCGGCCGCCGCCATGGCTGACGGTCTCGACGTCCAGCTGCGGGAGACCGCGCCCATTCCGCTCGAGCTCGAGCTCTCCTGCGCGCCGGGGGAACTGCTGGGCGTGGTCGGCCCGTCGGGCGCGGGCAAGACGACGCTGCTGCGCGCCATCGCCGGCCTTCATCCGCTGGGCGCCGGCCATGTCCGCTGCGGCGACTCGACCTGGTTCGACAAGGCCTCAGGCGTGAACCTCGCCCCGCACCGCCGGCGCGTCGGCCTGGTGTTCCAGGAACACGCCCTGTTCCCCCACCTCACGGCCCTGCAGAATGTCGCCCTGGCCATGGGCCACCATCCGAAAGCCGAGCGCGCCGCCCGCGCGGCCGAGCTCCTGACCCGCGTGCATCTGCAGGGACTCGAAGGGCGCAAGCCGTCCGCGCTGTCCGGCGGCCAGCGGCAAAGGGTGGCCATCGCCCGGGCCCTGGCGCGCGAGCCGCAGGTGCTTTTGTTGGACGAGCCCTTCTCGGCGGTGGATCGTCGCACCCGCGCAAGCCTGCAGGCGCAGATCGCCGAGCTTCACCAGGGCCTCGCGATCCCCATGCTGCTGGTGACCCACGACGTCGAGGAAGTTGAGCGGCTCGCCGACAGTATCGCCTTGTTGGACAACGGAGTTGTGCGTCTCGCCGGCGCCCCTTCGCAGGTGCTGCGCGACCCCCTCGCGCAAAGGTTGGTATTCGGCGAGGGCTGATGGGCGCCGAGTCGCGGCGATCCTAAGGCGCAGCTCAAGCTTAATTCTCGCGCGCGACGCGAAAGCGCAGCGGGCCGATTGGTCCTTGAATTCGCCCGTGGGGCAGGGCAGAGGGACAGTCACGCCCGCCAGCAAGAACGTAGCGACTCGACGCAATATATGGCGTCAATCAGTTCGCTTCCGACCGACGGCGGACACATGGTTTCCGCCCCCACGCATCAGGGCTTTGCATGATCTCTTCCCTCTTCGGCGCGATCTCCAACGACATCGCCATCGACCTCGGAACCGCGAACACCCTGATCTACATGAAGGGCAAGGGGATCGTGCTGAACGAGCCCTCGGTGGTCGCGCTCCGCAACGTCGGCGGCCGCAAGGTGGTCCACGCCGTGGGCATCGAGGCCAAGCAGATGCTGGGCCGCACCCCCGGGCACATGGAAGCCATCCGCCCGATGCGTGACGGCGTCATCGCCGACTTCGAAGTCGCCGAAGAGATGATCAAGTACTTCATCCGCAAGGTTCACAACCGCAAGGGCTTCGTGAACCCCAAGGTGATCGTGTGCGTGCCGTCCGGCGCCACCGCCGTCGAGCGCCGCGCCATCAACGACAGCTGCCTGAACGCCGGCGGCCGCCGCGTCGGCCTGATCGACGAGCCCATGGCCGCCGCCATCGGCGCGGGCCTGCCGATCCACGAGCCCACCGGCTCCATGGTCGTCGACATCGGCGGCGGCACCACCGAGGTGGCCGTCCTGTCGCTGTCGGGCATCGTCTACTCGCGCTCCGTCCGCGTCGGCGGCGACAAGATGGACGAGGCGATCATCAGCTACATGCGCCGCAACCATAACCTGCTGATCGGCGAAACCACCGCCGAGCGCATCAAGAAGGAAATCGGCACCGCCCGGGCTCCGGCCGACGGCGAGGGCCTGTCCATCGAGGTCAAGGGCCGCGACCTGATGCAGGGCGTGCCGCGCGAAGTGCGCATCAGCGAGAAGCAGGCCTCCGACGCCCTCTCCGAGCCGGTCGGCCAGATCGTCGACGCGGTGAAGATGGCGCTGGAAGCCACGCCGCCGGAACTGGCCTCCGACATCGCCGACAAGGGCATCATGCTGACCGGCGGCGGCGCGCTGCTCCGCGGCCTGGACGCCGAGATCCGCGACCACACCGGCCTGCCGGTCACCGTGGCCGACGATCCGCTGTCCTGCGTGGCCCTGGGCTGCGGCAAGGTGCTCGAGCATCCGAAGTGGATGAAGGGCGTCCTGGAATCCACCCTGGCCTAGAAACCCCGGCGCAAGCGCGCGGGTTCGGGGCGGCGGGGGCTGTTCGATGCCGCGGGGGGCGGTGAGTTAGATGTCCTTACGGGACAGCCAGTTCGGTGAGCTCAAGGTCCCGCTGACCTGGACGGCGGCTGTGGCGCTGGTCGTGGCTGCGATCGTGGCCATTGCGCTGGTCGTCTCGGACCGGCGCGAGACCTTCCGGGCGGAAGCCTATGGCGCGACCCGCTCGATGAGCGACGGCGTGCTGGCGCCGGTGGGCGACGTGCTGTCCGCCCCCGGCCGCTGGACGGGCGCCGGCGTGCAGAGCATCGGCGGCTACTTCTTCGCCGTCTCCGAGAACCGCCGCCTCAAGGCGGAGCTCAAGGAGATGCGCCAGTGGCGGGACGTCGCCACCGCGCTCAAGGACGAGAACGAGCGCTATCGCACCCTGCTGGGGCTGAAGACCGACCCGCCGATCCCCATGGTCGCGGCGCGCATCGTCACCGACAGCCGCGGACCGTTCGCCAACACCCGCCTGGCCAACGCCGGTCGAGAAAAGGGCGTCAAGGTCGGCCACCCGGTGATGAGCGAGAACGGCCTCGTGGGCCGGGTGATCGGCATCAGCAACGGCGCCAGCCGCGTGCTCATGCTCACCGACGTCGCGTCGCGCACCCCGGTGATGATCGACCGCACCAACGCCCGCGCCATCCTGACGGGCGACGGCGGACCGAACCCGCGCCTGGAGTACCTGCGCGGCCAGGATCCGGTGAAGGAAGGCGACCGCGTCCTCACCTCCGGCGACGGCGGCGTCATGCCTCGCGGCCTGCCGGTGGGCGTGGTGGTCAAGGGGCTCGACAACAAGTGGCGGGTGGTGCTCGCCGCCGACCGCGCCGCCATCGACTTCGTGCGCATCCTGCTGTTCGACGACTTCACCACCATCGTGAACCGCGCCGAGCTGGACCAGATGCCGGTTCCCCCGCCGACGCCTGGCGCGCCGACCATCATCGCGCCCACCGTCGTGGGTCCCACCGCGGCCCAGCCGGGAACGGCCCCCGGCGCGGTTCCGCCCGCGGCGGCCGGATCGGCCGCGCCCGCTGCCGGCGCCGCAACGCCTGCGCCGCGCCCTCCGGCCGCCGCAGGCGCCCAGCCCGCCCCGCGCACCGCTGCGCCGGCGCCGACCCGTCCGGCGGCAGGCGCGGCCTCCGGCTCGGCCGCCACGGCCCGTCCTGCCGCCCCGCGTCCAGCTGCGACCACATCCGGCGCCCCGCGCCCCGCCGCCTCGCGTCCGCCGGCCGCAAGCACCGGCGCCGCCGCGCGTCCCGCAACGCCGAGGCCCGCCGCCGCTCCGGCTGAGGAGCCGCCCCATTGAGCGCCGCCCGTTCGCTCGAGCCCTGGCGCTGGTTAGGCATCCCGCTGCTGCAGGTCCTCGGAGCGACGGTCCTGTTCGGCGTGCCGCTGCGGGTTTTCGGGCTTCAGCTGCCTGAGCCCTTGTTCGCCATGCCGGTGGTGTTCGCCTGGGCGGTGATCCGCCCCTCGGTCCTGGCGCCGATGAGCGTGCTGCTGATCGGCCTGTTCTGCGACATCTTCTGGGGCGGTCGCATGGGCCTGTGGGCCATGTGCTTCCTGCTGGCCTACGGCATGGTCCTGGGCGGCCGGAACATGATGGCCGGCCAGAGCCGCGTCATGCTCTGGGCCTGGTACGCCATCGTCACCGGCGCTGCGATGGCCGCGGGCTACCTGTTCGTGATGATGCACGCCAAGGCCGCCCCCAGCCTCGTTTCCGTGGCCTGGCAGTTCCTGGCCACCATCATCCTCTATCCGTTCGCGCACCGCCTGATCGACATGTACGAGGATGCGGACGTGAGGTTCCGTTAGGCGCACAGCCATGGCCGAGCCGGCAATCTTCTTCGAAGAGGTCAACCAGCGGCAGGGCGAGTTCCACCGCCGCGCCTTCATGATGGGCGGCGTCGCAGGGCTGGGCGTCCTGGGCCTGGCCGGGCGGCTGGCCTACCTCCAGCTTCTGGAGACGGCGCGGTTCGAAAAGCTTGCCGTATCCAACCAGTTCAACTTCAAGCTGGTGCCCCCGCCGCGCGGGCTGATCCTCGACCGCAACGGCGTGGTTCTGGCGTCCAATCGTCCGAACTTCCGCCTGCTGGTGGCCCGCGACAAGGGCGTTGATCCCCAGGCCACTCTTCACACCCTCGCCGAGTTCGTGCCCCTCGACGACAGCCGCCAGGCGCGCCTGCTCCGGGACATCTCCAACGCCCCCAAGCGCAGCCCCGTCCAGGTGATGGAGGACATGAGCTGGGAGCAGTTCTCGGCCATCAACCTGCGCATTCCGGAACTGCCGGGCGTCACCGCCGACATGGGCGAGGTGCGGGTCTATCCGCACGGCGGCGCCTTCGCCCACGTCATCGGCTACGTGGCCAAGGTCAACAAGGAAGACTTGGCGCCCGTCGGGCCGAACGCCGATCCCATCCTCCTCAATCCCGGCTTCCGCATCGGCCGCCAGGGCGTGGAGAAAGCCTTCGACCTGCAGCTGCGCGGCAAGCCCGGCGCGCACAAGGTCGAGGTCGACGCCAACGGCCGCGAAGTGCGCGAGGACACCCAGGGCGACATCCCCGCCGTTCCGGGCCAGGAGATCCAGCTCACCCTGGACGCCGACATCCAGAACCGCGCCATGGAGGTGTTCGGGGACGAGAGCGGGGCGGCCGTGGTCATGGACTGCCGCTCGGGCGACATCCTGTGCATGTTCTCGGGGCCGAGCTTTGACGCCAACCGCTTCGTCCGCGGCCTGTCGGGCGCCGAGTACCGCCAGCTCGCCAACTACGAACGCAAGCCGCTGTTCAACAAGGCGCTGACCGCGACCTATCCGCCGGGCTCGACCTTCAAGACCATGGTCGCCCTCGCGGCGCTGGAGGCGGGCTACGATCCCAAGACGGTTCACGTCTGCAACAAGGCCTGGGCCTGGGGCGGACGGGTCTGGCACTGCGACGAGCACCACGGCGCCCAGGACCTTCACACGGCCATCGCCACCTCCTGCGACATCTACTTCTACCAGTGCGCCCTGTTCGTCGGGCCGGACAAGATCGCCGACATGGCCCGCCGCTTCGGCCTGGGCGATCTGTTCGACATCGGCATCCCCGGCCAGAAGAAGGGCCTCGTGCCCGACACCGCCTACAAGAAGCGGGTCTTCAAGAAGGACCCGAAGTGGCATCCGGGCGAGACGCCGTCCTTCGGCATCGGGCAGGGCTACACCCATCTCAACCCGCTGCAGCTGTGCGTCATGGCCGCGCGGCTGGCCAACGGCGAAAAGGCGCTTCATCCGCGCCTCGTCAAATCGATCGGCGGCAAGGAGCTGCCCGTCGGCTCGGCTTTTGGCGACCTGCCGGTGGACAAGGCGCATATCCAGTTCGTGCGCGATGCCATGAAGGCGGTCACCACCATCGGCACGGCCAAGGCCACGGCCGACATGGGGCTTGGCGACATCAAGATGGCCGGCAAGACCGGCACGGCCCAGGGCTTCAACTACAACGGCGGGCGCGGCGTGCACGGAACCGCCGGACCCTGGCATCTGCGCGACCACGCCTGGTTCGTCGCCTATGCGCCCTATGACGATCCCCGCTACGCCATCAGCGTGCTGATCGAGCACGGCGGCTTTGGCGGCGCGGCGGCCGCGCCCCGCGCCCGCGAGATCATGCGCACCACCCTGCTCAAGGATCCGGAGATCCGGGCGCGCGTCGAAAAACCCATGCCGATGCCGCAGATCCCCGACGATCCCAGCGACAGTGATCGCATTCCCGAGCCGCCCACGGTGATCGCGCCTGGCCCGACGGGAGGGCTCGCATGATCGCCGCCTTCATGCCGCATTGGCTCGGGACGGCTTCTTCGCCAGGGTTGGGGCGCAATGGCTGAACCGGCAATCTTCTTCGCAGAGGTCAACGAGCGGCAGGGCGAGTTCCACCGCCGCGCCTTCATGCTGGGCGGTTTCGCCGGCCTTGGGCTGACGGCCCTGGCCGGGCGGCTCGCCTATCTGCAGCTGGCGCAGACCCAGCGCTACGAGAAGATGGCGGTCTCCAACCAGTTCAACTTCAAGCTGGTGCCGCCGCCGCGCGGCCTGATCCTCGACCGCAACGGCGCGGTGCTGGCGGCCAATCGACCGAACTTCCGGCTGCTGGTCCACCGGGACAAGGATCTCGACACCGACGGCACGCTCAAGACGCTCGCCAACTTCGTGCCCATCGACCAGGACCGCCACGAGCGGCTGCTGCGGGAGATCTCCCGCGCGCCCAAGCGCGCTCCGGTGTCGATCATGGAGGACATGAGCTGGGAACAGTTCTCGGCCATCCACGTCCGCGCGCCGGCCATGCCCGGAGTGACCGCCGACATGGGCGAGGTTCGCGTCTATCCGCACGGCGGCGCCTTCGCCCACGTCATCGGCTACGTGGCCAAGGTCAACAAGGAAGACATCAAGCCGGAAGGCCCGAACGCCGACCCGATCATGCTCCATCCGGGTTTCCGGATCGGCAAGCAAGGCATCGAAAAGGCCTTCGATCTCGACCTGCGCGGTCGTCCCGGCGCCCAGAAGGTCGAAGTGGACGCCAACGGGCGAGAGGTGCGCCACCACACCGAGGGCGACATCCCGGCCATCCCTGGCAAGGAGATCCAGCTCACCCTCGACGTGGACGTGCAGAACCGCGCCCTGGAGGTCTTCGGGGAGGAGAGCGGCGCGGCCGTGATGATGGACTGCCGCACGGGCGACATCATCTGCATGGCCTCGGCCCCCAGCTTCGACGCCAACCGGTTCGTGCGCGGCTTGACCGGAGCGGAGTACCGCCAGCTCGCCAACTACGAGCGCAAGCCGCTGCTCGATAAGGCGCTGTCGGGGCTCTATCCGCCCGGCTCCACCTTCAAGACCATGACGGCTCTGGCCGCGCTGGAAGCCGGCATCGACCCGGAAGGGCGCGTGGGCTGCGGCGGCGGCATGTACTTCGGCGGGCGGTATTTCCACTGCCACAAGAAGGGCGGCCACGGCATGCAGAACATGCGGGACGCCATCAAGAACTCCTGCGACGTCTACTTCTACTCCGTGGCCCTGCGGATCGGGCCCGACCGGATCGCCAAGGTGGCCCGCGAGTTCGGCTTGGGCCAGCTCTTCGACATCGGCATCAGCGGCCAGAAGAAGGGCACGGTTCCCGATCAGGCGTGGAAGGCCAGATACTTCCGTAAGCGCCCGCGCGCCGAGCAGATCTGGTATCCCGGCGAAAACCTCAGCTACGGCATCGGCCAGGGTTATCTGCAGACCAACTGCCTGCAGCTCGCCGTCATGACTGCGCGCTTGGCCAACGGGCGCAAGGCCCTGAACCCGCGTCTAATCAAGTCGATCGGCGGCCAGGAACTGCCCTCCGGCGCCGCCGTGCCGGACCTGCCGTTCGCGGCCGAACACATCGAATACGTCCGCGGGGGCATGGCCGCGGTGACCGAAGCCGGCGGCACCGCCTTCCGCGCCAGTCAGCTCGGCCTCGGCGACATCCTGATGGCCGGCAAGACCGGTACGGCGCAGGTGCGCAACTACGACAAGGGCGGCAATCGCGGTAAGGGCGGTCCGTGGCGGCTGCGCGACCACGGCCTGTTCGTCGCCTTCGCCCCCCTCGATCAGCCGCGCTACGCCCTGGCCGTGGTGGTTCAGCACGGCATGGGCGGCTCCACCGCCGCCGCGCCCCGGGCGCGCGAGATCATGCGCACGGCGCTGCTCAAGGATCCGGAGATCCGCGCGCGTATCGAAAAGCCGATGCCCATGCCGGAGATCGCGCCAGAGATCGGCGAAAGCGTGCCGGACGAGACCATCAACGCGCCGGGTCCGCCCCAGCTTACGCCGGCCGCCGCGCCGGCCTCCAACACGCCTCCAGGTGTTCCCACATGACCGTTTCGGCGCTCACTCGCCCCGGCGAACGCGACCGGCTTATCGTCAAGTTCGGCGAAGTGGATTGGGTCTTCGGCCTGACCCTCTTTCTGATCGCCGGCTCCGGCGCCCTGATGCTGTTCTCCATCGCGGGCTCATCTTGGGATCCGTGGGCGGCCAAGCACCTGGCTCGCTTCGGCCTGTGCTTCGCCATGATGATCATGCTGGCGATGGTCGACCTGCGTGTCTGGTTCGCCCTGGCTTACCCGATCTATGGGCTCGGGCTCCTGCTGCTGCTGGCCGTGGAAGCCGTCGGGGACGTGCGCCTCGGCGCCCAACGCTGGCTCTCGGTGGGCGGCTTCAGCTTCCAGCCGTCCGAGGTGATGAAGCTCGGGATCGTGCTGGCTCTGGCCCGCTACTACCATGGCGCTTCGGCCGACCGGGCGCGGCTGTCCTGGTGGCTGCTCGTGCCGGCCGCCATGATCGGGGTGCCGGTGCTGCTGGTGGCGCACCAACCTGACCTGGGCACCGCCATGCTGATCGCCATGACCGGCGCGGCGATCGTCGTCCTGGCGGGCCTGTCCTGGCGGATCATCATCGCCGGCATCACGGCCGCCCTGGTGGCCATCCCGCCCTTCGTGATGTTCGTGATGCACGACTATCAGCGCAAGCGCGTGCTGACCTTCCTGGACCCGGAAAACGACCCGTCCGGCTCCGGCTACCACATCCTTCAATCCATGATCGCGCTGGGGTCGGGCGGCCTGCTGGGCAAGGGCTATGGTCTCGGCTCGCAGAGCCAGCTCAACTTCCTGCCGGAAAAGCAAACCGACTTCATCTTCGCCACCCTGGCGGAGGAGTTCGGCTTCGTCGGCTGCGTGACGGTGCTGGCCTTCTACGCCGCCGTCATCTTCATGGGGCTGCGCACCGCCTACGTGAGCCACAGCCACTTCGGCCGGCTGGCGGCCGCCGGGGTCATGGCGACCTTCACCCTCTACGTGCTGATCAACGGCGCGATGGTCATGGGCCTGGCGCCCGTCGTGGGCGTGCCCATGCCGATGCTGTCCTATGGCGGCACCGTCATGCTGACCGTGATGATCGGCTTCGGCCTCGTCCAATCCGTGCGGGTGCACCGCTACTCGGAAGTTACCAGCGGCAAAGGCTCGCTGGTCTAGCCCGAACGGAAAAGGCCGCCCGCTTGTGGCGGGCGGCCTCTTTACGCTTACAGACTGGAACTCTCGGTCAGGCTGCGGCCTGACCGATATCTGCCGGCTCGTTGGCCTCTTGCGGCGCGGGCTGGCGGATCAGGTAGTCGAAGGCCGATAGCGAGGCCTTCGCGCCTTCGCCCATGGCGATGACGATCTGCTTGTAGGGCGTGGTGGTGGCGTCACCCGCGGCGAACACGCCGGGGATGCTGGTGCCGCCGCGATAATCCACCTCGATCTCGCCGCGTGGGGTCAGGGCCACGGAGTCCTTCAGCCACTCGGTGTTGGGCACCAGGCCGATCTGGACGAACACGCCTTCCAGGTCGACGTTGTGCACCTCGCCGGTGTTGCGGTCCTTGTAGACCAGCCCGTTCACCTTTGAGCCGTCGCCCTTCACCTCGGTGGTCAGCGCCGAGGTGACGATCCGAACGTTCGGCAGGCTGGCCAGCTTGCGCTGAAGCACGGCGTCCGCGCGCAGCTGGCTGTCGAACTCGACCAGCGTCACGTGAGCCACGATGCCGGCCAGGTCGATGGCCGCTTCCACGCCGGAGTTGCCGCCGCCGATCACCGCCACGCGCTTGCCCTTGAACAGGGGGCCGTCGCAGTGCGGGCAATAGGCCACGCCCTTGTTGCGGTACTCGTCCTCGCCCGGAACGTTCATCTGCCGCCAGCGGGCGCCGGTGGACAGGATGACGGTCCGCGACTTCAGCACCGCGCCGTTCTCGAGCTCGACGCCGATCAGGTCGCCCGGCGTGCGGGCCGGGATCAGCTTGGCGGCCTTTTGCAGGTTCATCACGTCGACGTCGTAGTCCTTGACGTGCTGCTCAAGGCCGGTGGCGAGCTTCGGGCCTTCGGTGTGCGGCACCGAGATGAAGTTCTCGATGGCCATGGTGTCGAGCACCTGGCCGCCGAAGCGTTCGGCCGCCAGGCCGGTGCGGATGCCCTTGCGGGCGGCGTAGATGGCCGCCGCGGCGCCGGCCGGGCCGCCGCCGATCACCAGGACGTCGAAGGCGTCCTTCGTCTTGATCTTCTCGGCTTCGCGGGCGAGGGCGCCCACGTCGATCTTGGCCAGGATCTGTTCCAGCGACATGCGGCCTTGGCCGAAGGCTTCGCCATTCAGCATCACCGTCGGCACCGCCATGATCTGGCGCTGCTCGACTTCGGCCTGGAACAGGGCGCCGTCGATGGAGACGTGCCGGATGCGCGGGTTGATGACGCTCATCAGGTTGAGCGCCTGCACCACGTCCGGGCAGTTCTGGCAGGACAGCGAGAAATAGGTCTCGAACTGGAAGTCGCCTTCAAGCGCCTTCACCTGTTCGATGACGTCGGCTTCCACCTTCGGCGGATGGCCGCCGACCCACAGCAGGGTCAGCACCAGCGAGGTGAACTCGTGGCCGAGGGGCAGGCCCGCGAAACGGACCGAGATGTCGGTGCCGGGGCGGACGATGGCGAAGGACGGCTTGCGCGCGTCATCGTCCTTGCGAACGACGGAAACCTTGTCCGACTGGGCGGCGATGTCCTCGAGCAGCTCGAGGAGCTCGCGGGACTTGGGGCCGTCGTCCAGCGACGCCACCAGCTCGATCGGCTGGCGGAGGTTCTCGAGGTAGGTCTTCAACTGACCCTTGAGATTGGCGTCCAACATGGGCGGCTCCGGTTGAATGTGGGGCAAAGAACCGGCGCCGCCGGCCTCCGGTTGCGGAGGCGGCGACGCCGATCGGTCGTGCGGAAAGCTTAGATCTTGCCGACGAGGTCGAGGGACGGAGCGAGGGTCTTCTCGCCTTCTTCCCACTTGGCCGGGCAGACTTCGCCCGGGTGGTTACGGACGTACTGGGCGGCCTTGACCTTGCGCAGCAGCTCGGCGGCATTGCGGCCGATGCCTTCGGCGGTCACTTCGGTGAACTGGATGACGCCGTCCGGGTCGACCAGGAAGGTGCCGCGGTCGGCCAGACCTTGGCCCGCGCGCATCACGCCGAAGTTGTTGGTCACCACGCCGGCCGGGTCGCCGATCATGGTGTACTTGATCTTGCCGATGGCCGGGGAGGTGTCGGCCCAGGCCTTGTGCGAGAAGTGGGTGTCGGTGGAGACCGAGTAGATCTCGACGCCCAGCTTCTGGAACTCTTCGTAGTTGTCAGCCAGGTCTTCCAGCTCCGTCGGGCAGACGAAGGTGAAGTCGGCGGGATAGAAGAAGACGACGGACCACTTGCCCTTCAGGTCGGCGTCGCTGACGGCGACGAACTTGCCTTCTTTGTAGGCCTGAGCCGTGAACGGCAACACAGTGGTGTTGATCAGAGACATGCATGCACTCCCGATTGAGGAAGGCATCATTTAGGGGCGCATCTCGCATCAGCAAAATTGATTTTGCTGCGCCGCATCCATCGAAATTATCTATGACCTATATGCCGCGGAGGTTTGTCTTTTAGATCCAGCACCTAACGGCCAAACGCCTGCTCCGTCGCCCGAACCAAGGCGTCGATGATCCCCGGCTCCGTCGAGGCATGTCCAGCGTCCCAGACGATCTCGAACCGCGCCGCCGGCCAGGCCTTCTGCAGCTTCCAGGCGCTCTCCAGCGGCGTCACTACGTCGAACCGCCCCTGGACGATCCAGCCCGGGATGTCCTTCAGCTTGTCGGCGTTCTTCAGCAGCCAGCCCTCTTCGGGGAAGAAGCCGCCGTTGGCGAAGAAGTGGCACTCGATCCGTGCGAAGGCGATCGCGAAGTCGATCTCGTTGAACTTCGAAGGCCGCGCCTCCGGGCCGCGGATGGAGATCGTGTCGCCTTCCCACTGGCTCCAGGCCGCGGCCGCCTCCGCCTGAACGGCGCGATCCGGGTGCGTCAGCCGCTTGTGGTAGGCGGCGATCATGTCGCCGCGCTCCGCCGCAGGGATCGGCGCGCAGAACCGCTCCCAGGCGTCGGGGAATAGGAAGGACGCGCCGTCCTGGTAGAACCAGCGCAGCTCGCGCTCGGTCAGCAGGAAGATCCCGCGCAGCACCAGGCCCTCGACCCGCTCCGGGTGGGTGATGGCGTAGGCCAGCGCGAGGGTGGAGCCCCAGGACCCGCCGAACACCGTCCACTTCTCGATGCCCAGGTGCTCCCGCAGCCGCTCGATGTCCTCGATCAGCGACCAGGTGGTGTTGTCGTCCAGCGATGCGTTCGGCCGGCTGCGGCCGCAGCCGCGCTGGTCGAACAGCGCCATGCGCCACTTTTTCGGATCGAAAAAGCGCCGCATCGTCGGATTGACCGCGCCGCCCGGTCCGCCGTGCAGGATCACGCAGGGCTTCCCGTCCGGCCGGCCGCACTCCTCGTAGTAGATCTCGTGCGGACCGCCCGTGGAGAGCCAGCCGGAGCTGAACGGGTCGTTGTCCGGGAACAGCCCGCGGCGGTTGTTGGTCGCGGAAACCGCGGGCAGGGGCATGTTGCGTTCCATCCCAGCAATCTACTTCGGGAAGCGGCGGTCCATCCAGTCGAGGATCAGCCGGTTTACGTCCTCAGGCTTCTCCTGCTGGGTCCAGTGGCCGCTGTCGTGGATCATGTGCGTCTCGAGGTCCGAAACGAGCAGGGGCATGCCCAGCGCCATGGCCGGCCGAAGCACCGGATCGTTCTCAGCCGTGATCATCAGGCAGGGTGTCCCCTTGATGTGGTTGGGAAGCCCGGCTGACCGCTCCCAGTTCCGCGTGAGGTTCCGGTACCAGTTGATGCCGCCGGTGAAGCCGGTTCGCTGGAACGCCTCGACGAACACCGCCAGCTCTTCTGGCGAAAGGAACTGACCTTGGGTGTTCGCCGAATCGAACTTCTCGATCAACGGACGGAACGCGAACCTGGAGCGTCCGTGCTCGGCCTTCATCCCTTCTTTGAGGGCGGCGGGCCGGCGCATGAAGAAGCGCATGGTCTTCTCCACGTCCGCGGCTAGCACCGCGTCCGGCTCATCCGGCGTCTGGAACCAGACGATGTACATGTCGGGACCCATGGTCGTGCGCATGACTGCGATCGGGTCGATGGGGCTGCGCGGCAGGAACGGGGTGTTCAGCCCGATCACGCCGGCGACGCGGCCCGGATGCATCAGCGGCATCTGCCAGGTCAGCAGCCCACCCCAGTCGTGGCCGCAGAAGATCGCCTTCTCAACGCCCAAATGGTCCAGAAGCCCAACGAGATCACCCGTTAGGTGCTCCATGTCATAGGCTTCGGCTGAGGCCGGTCGTGAGCTGAGCCCGTAGCCGCGCTGGTCCGGTGCGACCACCCAACGGCCGGCCGCGCTCAGCGCCTTGATCTGGTGGCGCCAGGAAAAGGCGAGCTCGGGAAAGCCGTGACACAGGATGAGCGGAACGCCCCTCCGCGGTCCCGACTCGTAGTAGGCCAGCTCGATCCCGTTCACCGGCGCATAGGCGACCGGCGGCATCTCAGTTCCGAGTGCTGACATCGAGAGTGGCTCCCTTTGGTCTCATGTTGGCAGGAAAACGCCTGCCAACGGAACGCTGGTGGAGACAGAACGCGCTCCGCGGGTTGTAAGGAGCCCATGACCGCCGCCGCACGATCCGATCGCACCCCTTGGGGCCTTGTCGTCCTGCTGGGTTCGCTCACCGCAATGGGCCCGCTCGCGATCGACATGTACCTGCCCAGCGTGCCGGCCATCGGCGCAGACCTGCGGGCGTCGGCCAGCGCCACCCAGTCGACGGTGTCGGCGTTTCTGGCCGGGATGGCGGTGGGCCAGTTCCTCTACGGTCCGGCGTCTGACCGCTTCGGGCGACGGGCGCCCATTCTCATCGGCGCCGTGATCTTCATCATCGCCTCCGCCGCCTGCGCAATGGCCACCTCGGTCGAAGCTCTGATCGCCAGCCGCTTCATCCAGGCGTGCGGCGCCTGCGCCGGCCAGGTGGTCTCGCGGGCCATCGTGCGCGACCGGTTCGATCACACCGAAACGGCGCGCATGCTCAGCCTGCTGATGCTGATCATGGGCCTGGCGCCCATCCTAGCGCCCCTAGGCGGCGGCTTGTTGCTGACGTTCGGCGGCTGGCGGACCATCTTCTGGTTCATCACCGCCTTCGGCGTGCTGGTGTCCCTGGCCGCTTTCTTCCGACTTCAGGAAAGCCGGTCAGAGGAGACAGCGGCGCACGCCCGTTCCGAGAACCCGCTGAAGGCCTATGCCGCCCTGCTCAAGCAGCGCCGTCTCGTCGGCTACGGCTTGGCGGGCGCGCTGAACGGGGCGACCCTTTTCACCTACATCGCCGCCTCGCCCGAACTGTTGATCGAGACCTACCGGATCCCGCCCGCCGCATTCGGCATCGTGTTCGGCCTGAACTCCATCGCGATCATCGGGGCCAACCAGCTGAACCGTCTGCTGCTGCGCCGACGCACGCCGGATCAGGTGCTGGCCACGTCCAGCCTGGTGGCGGTGGGCGCGGCCGTCCTGCTGGCGATCGCCTCCTTCAGCGGCCTGGGCGGGATGTGGAGCGTGCTGCCCCTGCTGTTCCTTGTGCTGGGCAGCTACGGTTTCATGGGCGGCAACACCATGGCCGGCGCGCTGAGCGTGGATCCCCGCCGCGCCGGTTCGATTTCGGCCCTGCTGGGCGGCGTCTCGTTTGGCGCAGGCGCCGTGGCCTCCTGGGCTGCGGGCGTCCTGCATGACGGAACGCCCCGTCCAATGGCGGCGGTGATGCTGATCTGCCTGGCGGGATCGGCGGCGGCGCTGCGCTTCCTGGCTTTGCCGAAGCGGGCTTAAGCTCGCCGATCTATGTCGCGCGCGGCCCAAGCCAGCACCGCCCAGCCGATCAGGAACAGCAGGCCCCCCAGAGGCGTGATCGCTCCGAACCAGCGCGGGGCGCCGAACGCCATGGCGTAAAGGCTGCCCGAGAAGAACACGGTTCCCGAGAGGAAGAAGGCGGGCGCCAGGCGGGCTCGGCGCCCGCCGATCTCCATGAACAGGGCGCAGGCGAAGGTGGCCGCTGCATGCATGAACCCGTATTGCGCGCCGAGCCTCAGCCAGTCGGCGGCTTTCGGGTCCTGCACGCCATGCGCGGCGAACGCGCCGACCGCCACCGAGACGAACCCGCTGAGCGCCGCCAGCGTCATCCAGTTGCGTCGGGACCAAGGTCCGCCATGGGCGGCGGTGTCGATGCGGCTCATGCACCGCGTCTAACCCGGCGCGGTTCGGCGGGCGACTCCCTATAAGGCCGGGCCATGCCGCTTCCTGTTCGCCTGGGCCTGTTCTACGCGACCCTTTACGTCGGTCTGGGCGTCAGCTCGCCCTACATGCCGGTGTGGTTCGCCCACCGGGGTCTTTCGGGGGCGCAGATCGGCCTGATCCTGTCGCTGCCAATGCTCGCGAGAACTTTCACCGCGCCCTTGATGGCGGTCTGGGCGGACAGCTTCCGGCTGCGTCGGACGGCCTTGATCCTGCTAGGGGCGGCAGTTGCAGGCGCCTACGCGTTGATGGCCCTGCCGCTCGGCCTCGCCGGCTGGATGGTGGTCTGGTTCGCCGCGTCCTCCATGTTCACGACCATAGCCCCGCTCACTGACGTGATCGTGGTTCGGCGAGCCAGACGAGACGGCTTCAACTATGGCCTGCCGCGCGGCATGGGGTCGGCTGCGTTCGTCGTCGGAAACGTGGTCATGGGCGCTATCCTGGCCCGCGGCTATGCCGAGATGGTGCTGGTCTGGATGTTCGCCGCCATCTCGCTGTTGTCGATCGGCGCCCGCTTCCTCTTGCCGGCCGACCCGGTGCGGGAGGAGGGTGGCGCCCATGGGTTGCGCGAGCGGTTGGCGGGCGTGGGCGGCCTGCTGCGCGATCCGGTGTTCATGACTGCGGCCGTGTCGGCCGGACTGATCCAGTCGGCCCACGCCTTCTACTACGGCTTCTCCGCTCTGACCTGGAAGCAGCAAGGAGTGCCCGAGGATCTGACCGGCTGGCTGTGGGGCTGCGGCGTCATCGCCGAGGTGCTGTTCATGTGGTTCCTGGAGCCCTGGCGGCGGGCGATCGGGCCTCGCAATCTCCTGGTGCTTGGCGGGGCGGCTTCCGTTCTGCGCTGGACGGTGTTGGCCTTCTCGCCGCCGCTATGGCTGGTGATCCCGATGCAGCTGCTCCACACCTTGACCTATGCCGCGACCTTCCTTGCGGCGCTCCAGCTGGTCGACAAGCTTTCCACCTCACGGACTGCATCAGCCGCTCAAACCATCAACTCCACCCTGGCGAGCGGCATCCTCAGCGGCTTGGCGACGCTGGCCTCCGGCTGGCTCTTCGATCACCACGGCGCGCTCGGCTACCTGCTGATGGCTGGGATGTCGGCGGCAGGCCTGATTGGCGCGATGCGCCTTTACGGCATGCGGCGGCTGGACGATGTGCACCCACAAGCGGATGCGGGCGGTGGCTTGCGCTAGGCGCCGCACAGCCCCAATTCAGCGGCCCATTCACCGGAGCTGATCCATGCGCGCCTTGAACGTGGCCGAACCCTGGGGCATCGACGCCCTTCAGCTCGTCGAGACGCCAGATCCCCAACCCGGTGCCGGCGAGGTTCTGGTCCGGATCCGCGCGGCGTCGCTGAACTACCGCGATCTGAAGATGATCGGGGGCAGCTACGGCCAGCCGCAGGGGGTGGTCGTGCCACTTTCGGACGGCTGCGGCGTCGTTGAAGCTGTCGGCGAGGGCGTGACGCGTGTCGCAGTCGGCGACCGGGTGGTCAGCAACTTCTTTCCCAACTGGATCGCCGGCCCCCCGACGCCGGAGAAGATCGGTGTGGCCCTGGGCGGCCCGATCCCCGGTGTCGGACGAGAGCTCGCGGTGCTCAAGGAGCAGGGCGTATCCAGGGTCCCGGACTTCCTGACGGATCAACAGGCCGCCACCTTGCCCTGCGCCGCGCTGACCGCTTGGCGCGCGATGTTCGTGGATGCCAACCTTCAACCGGGCGACACCGTGGTCCTCCTGGGCACCGGCGGCGTGTCCATCTTCGGCCTCCAGTTCGCCCGCGCGGCAGGCTTGCGGACCGTGGTGACCTCCTCCTCGGACGAGAAGCTGGAGCGGGCGAAGGCTCTCGGCGCGGACCACCTGGTCAACTATCGGACGACCGCGGAGTGGTCGCGTGCGGTGCGTCAGGCGACAGGCGGCCGCGGCGCGGATCTGATCCTGGAGGTGGGTGGACCTGGCACGATCGAGCAGAGCCTGCAGGCGGTGCGCGTCGCCGGCCACATCGCGGTGATCGGCGGCGTTGCGGCCGGCGGCGGCGGCATCGTCCCCGGTTCCCTGATCGGCAACTCGGCGCGGGTGCAGGGTGTCTACGTCGGCTCGCGCGAGATGTTCGAGGCGATGTGCCGAGCAATCGAGCTGCATCGCATCGAGCCGGTGGTCGACAAGGTCTTCCACTGGACCGAGGCCCAACAAGCCTTCGCCGCTATGCGTGACGGCCAGCACTTCGGGAAGATCGTTCTGGAATTCTAGCGGGTACTGACCCGGCGGCCGGAATGCAGGGCCGCCGGGCCTCACTCGAGGGGCTTCGTCTGTGTGTCGCAGACCCAGACTTAACAGTGTCCGGACCTTACGGTTCCGCTTGCTGTGTAGATGGGCCGACTCTGACCTGCCGCCCTCTAGATGCCGGGGTCGAAGCCGCCTTCCAGCCGCGCCACGATCAGCTCGGCCGCCGCTTCCGGCGTAAGCTGGGTGGTGTCGATGCGGATCTCGGGGTTCTCCGGGGGCTCGTAGGGGCTGTCGACGCCGGTGAAGTTCTTCAGCTCGCCGGCCCGGGCCTTCTTGTAGAGGCCTTTGACGTCGCGCTCTTCGGCGACCTGCAGCGGGGTGTCGATGAACACCTCCACGAACTCGCCCTCGCCCAGCAGCTCGCGGGCCATCCGCCGCTCGGCGCGGAACGGCGAGATG
>NZ_QFYR01000003.1 GCF_003254705.1 Phenylobacterium deserti | reverse complement strand
GTCGAGATAGACCTTAAAGCCTATCGCCAGAACGCCACCGCCTGCGCTTCTCTTTCCATTCCAACGATGTCAAAGACCCAGGTCGGGGAAAACCGACCCCGCTCAATCAGAGCGCCTTGTTTGGTATCCACTTGATATAAGGACCGAAATCCGAACTTCAAGTGCGACAAGCTGGCATGCCAGCCCGCTCTTCTTTGAGAGCCCCGGGGGCGAACCGTAGGTCCGTCCGGCGGGAGGCGGCTTATATGCGAATTCGTTTCCGAACCGCAAGACCGCCAAACCGAAAATTTTCGGCCTCTCGGAAGAGACGGAAAAGTTCGAAAAAGCCAAGGCTTTGAAGAGCTTCCCCGCCGCCGCTGAACCTGCGTCTCCGCTGCCCAGCGGCGAGGGGCGGGTAACTAGTCCTGTCCGCGGCGCGCCGCAAGCGGGAAATGCATGTCCGTTTTGACGCACCCTTTCGAGCCTCCCCGGCGCCAGTCGTCTGCAATCGGCTCTTGAACGGACAGACCATAGGAATGTAGGCGCGTACCCAGGTTCCCTTTCCGGAGCCGAAATCCCGAACCTGACGGATGTCACCATGCTTCAGTTCAAGCCCCACGCTTCACCGACGCCGGCGGATACGCGCGCCACGCTTCTGGAGAACCCGGGCTTCGGGAAGGTATTCACCGATCACATGGTGACCGTGCGCTGGACCGCCGACCGCGGCTGGCACGACGGCCAGGTCCGGGCGCGCGAGCCGTTCGCGCTCGATCCCGCCGCCGCGGTCTTCCACTACGCCCAGGAGATCTTCGAAGGCATGAAGGCCTACCGCACCGCCTCGGGCGAGGTCGTGCTGTTCCGCCCCGACGCCAACGCGCGCCGGTTCGTATCTTCGGCCGAACGGATGGCCATGCCGGCTCTCCCGGAAGAGGTGTTCCTGGCCGCGGTGGAAGCCCTGGTCCGGATCGACGCCGACTGGATCCCGTCCAGCGAGGGCAGCCTGTATCTGCGTCCCTTCATGATGGCGACCGAGGCGTTCCTCGGCGTGCGTCCCGCGCAGGAGTACGTCTTCTGCGTGATCGCCTGCCCGGTGGGCGCCTACTTCAAGGGCGGGGCCAAGCCGGTCACCGTTTGGGCGACGGACGAGTTCAGCCGGGCCGCCCCCGGCGGCACGGGCGCGGCCAAGTGCGGCGGCAACTACGCCGCCAGCCTGCTCGCCCAGGCCGAGGCGATCCGCAACGGCTGCGATCAGGTGGTGTTTCTGGACGCCGCTCAGCACCGCTTCGTGGAAGAACTCGGCGGCATGAACGTCTTCTTCGTGATGGAAGACGGCACGCTGGTGACCCCGCCGCTGAGCGGCACCATCCTTCCGGGGATCACCCGCGACTGCGTGCTCACGCTTGGCCGCGAGTCGGGGCTCGATGTGCAGGAGCGCCCCTACAGCTTCGCCGAATGGCAGGCTGACGCGGCGAGCGGCCGGCTGCGTGAGGCCTTCGCCTGCGGCACCGCCGCGGTGATCGCCGCGATTGGCGAGGTGCGCTCCCCCGCGGGCGCCTTCCAGATCAGCGGCGGCGTGGAGGGCCCGGTGACGGGCAAGCTGCGCGACCAGTTGGTCGGCATCCAGCGGGGCGTCGTTGCGGATAGCCACGGCTGGGTCCGCCGCGTGAGCGTCGAAGCAGCCGCAGCCTGACTCTTCCAAGTTGCGCCGCGTCCAGGGCTTCGGCTCAGGACGCGGCTTGCAGCGTCACGCTTGCGCCCTGCAGACCGGGCGAGCTGGCGGGGACCACGATGCGCCGGCGCCGGGCTTGTCCATTCCGGCGGCGGTGTTGCTTTCCGCTCGTACGAAGCGCAGCCATCAGACCAGTTCACCGATCGGAGGGCCGCGGGTTGAGCGAGTTCTTTCTGACGCGGCGCCAGCTCGCTTTTGCCGGCGGCGCTGCTTCTTTGGCCTCACCTGTTGCGGCGCAGGGCAAGCTTACCGTCGGAGAGGCGTTGGCGAAGGTTCGGCAGGCGATAGGCGCTTCTGCGGACGCTGGCGCCGAAGGGCTGCTGCTGGGCGCAGCCGACCAGCCCGTGCGCGGGGTCGCTGTCGCCGCCGTGCCTACGGCCGCGGTGCTCCAGGCGGCGGCGAAGCGCGGCTGCAATCTGATCTTTGCGCTGGAGTCGCCGCTCTACGCCCGTCCGGGCGAAGCTGGATCCGGCTATCCCCCAGGCTCGGGCGCCCGCGCCGCGGCGGCGCTGAAGGCCGAGCCCGTTTACCGGGGCAAGGCGGCTTTGGCCGCGCGGCTCGGCGTTTCCGTGGTCCGACTGAACGAGTCGCTTCAGGCCAGCCGTCCTTCGTTGGCCGCGGACACGCTGGCGGCGCGCTTCGGCTGGAGCGGGGGCGAGACGGCAGGGCAGGGGCGCATGTACGCCATCAAACCCGCGCCGCTCAGCGCCTTGCTGCGGCAGGCTTCGCGCCTCGCAGACCGCGGCGGGCTGCGTCACGTCGGGGCGAAGGACATGATGATCCGGTCCGTGCTGGTGGTCCCCGGCAAGGCCGATGTAGTTCCGTCGGTGCAAGGGCTGCAGAAAGCCGATCTTCTGCTCACCGGCGATCTGCGTGAGTGGGAGATCGTCGAGTACGTGGCCGACAGCGCGCCTGCCGGGCGCCCGAGAGCCTTGATCGCGCTCGGCCGCACCGTCTCGCAGCAGCCGTATGTGGACGCGATCGCCGAGTGGCTGAAGCCCGTTCTGCCTGGCGTTCCCGTCACGGCTGTCCGCAACGCTGATCCGTTCTGGAGGCTCGCATGACCCCTCGCGAACTCGTCGCCCGCATCATGGCGCGGGCCGAGGCGGAAGGCGCGCCCGCGCCGGCGCAACCTTCCCGCCGCGACACCTTCAAGGTCGGCGATCCGGACGTGCAGATCACCGGCGTCGTGACCACGGGCATGAGCACGCTCGACGTCCTCCGTCGCACTGTCGCAGCAGGCGCCAATATGGTGATCACCCATGAGGCGACCTTCTTCCGTGACGACGACATTCCGGACTTTCTGGAAGGCGATCCGATCTACGCCGCGAAGGTCGCCTTTGCGCGCGAGCACGGCGTGGTCATCTGGCGCGATCACGACCTCACGCACCGCATGCGGCCGGACCAGATGTTCGAGGGACAACTGAAGCTGCTCGGCTGGACCGCCGACGCCGCACCACCCGAGCAGCGGATGCCGGTCGTGACGCTGCCCAAACCTATGAGTCTCGAGCGCATCGTGCGTCACGTGGTCGAGAAGACGGGCGTGACGTCCTATCGCGTGGCGGGCGATCCCAAGATGCAGGTGCGGCGGGTGGCTGTGGGCGTTGGCTACGCCATGCCGAGCTTCCAGGTGGCTCCGGACATCGACGTGATCGTCGGGGGCGAAGCGGCGGAAGGCTCGGACAGCCAACTGCCCACCTATGATCTCGCGGCATTCGCCGTCGACAGCACCGCGCTGGGTCAGCCGCGGGGCCTGGTCCTGCTCGGCCACATGGGCACCGAGGACATCGGGATGCAGGTCGTCGCCGACTGGATCAGGAGCTTCGCGCCCGAGATTCCCGTCCAGTACCTTCCTGCGGGCGAGCCGTTCGGCGCGCCTCTGTAAAGGCGAGATCCGGAACCGTTAAAGCTCCGCTCCATTTCAGAGGCGGCGGTTCAGCGCACGCGAGAAGAGGCGGCGGGGATATGAAGAAGGTGGCTCTGGTGCTGGCCCTGGCGTCGATGCTGGGCGGCTGCATGACGGTTTCGGCTTTCCGGCAGGCGAAGGACCTCACGGGCCGCCCCTTGTCCGACGCGGTCGAGCGTTATGGTCCGCCGGACCAGCCGGTGAGGGAAGGCGTCCGGTCTTACAGCTGGAGCCATGGTCGCCTGAGCGGCGCCTGCAAGCTCGCCGTGGACGTCGACGCGTCCGGACAGATCACCAACGCCTCAGTGATCGGCGTTGGCTTCGATACCTGCAAGACGCTGCTGAAGAGCCGGCGCGGCGGCTGACAGGCGCCGCCGGCCCTTTCAGGTCAGACTTCCCAGCTGAACCGTTGAGCCACCAAGGCGACTTGAGTCCGGTTGCGGACGTTCAGCTTCCGCATCAGGGCCGTCATGTGCACCTTGACCGTCGCCTCGGCGATGCCGAGGTCGAAGGCGATCTGCTTGTTCAGTAGTCCGGAGTGGACGCCACGCATCACCTTCACTTGGGTGGGCGTCAGTTGTGCGAAAACAGTGGTGTCGACCGGTTCGAGAGTCGAATCGGTAGTCGCGGCCTGCGGCGCGTAGTCCATGAATGCCTCGTCGTTTCCCCTAGAGCCGTGGGGGCGCGACTGCCGGACCACTTCCCGACAGGACGGGCTCCTACGGCAACTCCTGTTCGCATTCCCTTCCCCTGCCGTGGCCATGTTTCGGCCTTCTGAGCAGTTGGACAACTTGAGACTAGGACTGCGCCATAACAGCGTCAACATACCAAGGTTTTTAGTTGTCACGTCGAAATCTGTCCTACAGCCTCCCGACTCAAGCGGCTGTTCCGAGGCGGGCGGGCGAGTGCCCGCGGGCTCGACGGCTTCGGTCCTGCCGCTAGGGAAGAGCGACGAGGTCCTCGGGGGAGGCGTCGATGAACGAAGGCCGGTTGGCGGATCGCGCCTACACCAACATCGTCGGCATCATCCGGGAACAAAAGCTTGTGCCGGGAGAGCGCCTGCCGTCGGAAGCGCGCCTTGCCGAGATGTTCGGAATGTCGCGGGGCATCGTGCGCGAAGCGCTTGTTCGCCTCGCCTCGGACGGCATCACCGAAGCGCGGCGCGGCGCGGGCTCGTTCGTCAAGCGTCGCCCATCCGAACGCCTGGCGGCCCACGTGCCGATCGACACCATCGCCGCCACGCTTGGCACCTATGAGGTGCGTTTCGTGCTGGAGGCCGAGGCGGCGCGCCTGGCCGCCATGCGACGCTCGAGCGAGCAGATGGCCGAGATCGACACGGCGCTCTCCCGACTGGCGGCGGCGCTGCTGTCCAGCAACCCGGCTCATGACGAAGACTGGCAGTTGCACCGCGCTATCGCGCTGAGCACCGCAAACGCGGCTTTCATCACCACCTTCGACCACATGCATGATCAGGTGGAGCGTATCCTTAAGGCCGGCGTCGAGATCTCCCGCTCCCGTCCCCCCGAGGTGATCCGGGCCATGCTGCAGGAACACGAGATGATCGTGGATGCGATCCGGGTTCAGGATCCGGACGCTGCGGCGCTCGCGATGCGCTGGCATCTCTCGCAGGGGCGCAAGCGCCTGATGCCGGACGGCCTGTAGCTTAGAGGGCCGCGATGCTCGGCTGACACGTCAGCCATCGGCAGGCCTCGTCCAGCAACTCGTCCGCGGGACGGCAGGCATCCATGATCAGGGCCGGCTCGCCCGCGCAGGGTTCCTCCAGCGCTGCGAGTTGGCTGGCGAGCAGGGTAGGGGGCATGTAGTGGCCCTGGCGACTCGCGAGCCGTCTCGTGAGCTCTTCGGCGGGCGCCTTCAGCATCAGGAAGCGCAAGGGAACGCCGGCGCTGGCCGATAAGCGTTGACGGTAGCTGCGCTTGAGGGCGGAGCAGGCGGCCACAGCCACGCCGCCGGAGCGCGCGGAGGCGCCGAGCGCCGCAGCCAGATGGTCCAACCAAGGCCAACGGTCGTCGTCCGTGAGAGGCGTGCCGCCCCGCATCTTCTCGATATTGGCGTCGCTGTGAAAACTGTCGCCTTCGTGGAAAATGCATCCAAGGCGCGAAGCCAGCTGCGCGCCGAAGGTCGACTTCCCGCTAGCGCAAACGCCCATCACGACGACTGCGCGGGGTTCCTGAGAAACGAGGTCGACCGGGTTGGGCACTGAAGTTCTTGCCAACTTGTGTGCATCGCCAGTGCGTGACTGGCATCCCGCCAGCCCCGACGGAGGCGGTGCAGCCTGTATCCCGCCCCTGCGACCAGGTGACCACTACGACTATGATCGTACTCGGCATGCGCGAGTCTGGCTGCTACCCCTTGTATACAACTAGACGCTTCGTGCGCTCTGGAGAGCCGCGCGCGAACGCGCCTGTCAAAAACAAGATCTAGGTGAGGGATACTGGATGAGACACGTTTCAGCCGACAGCTCCTGCGCTCCCGTGCAGGGCGCCAATCGTCTCCTGCTCGCCACCGCGAGTCTTGTCGCCCTGGCGGCTGCTGGGCTGGCGACGCCTGCCTTCGCGCAGCAGTCGCAGGAACTGCAGGAAGTGGTCGTGACCGGGTCGCGGATCACCACCAGCGGCTTCACCGCGCCGACGCCGACGCAGGTCGTCGGGGCCGAGGACATCGCGCGCAACGCCGAACCGAACGTCTTCACCACCATCACCCAGCTGCCCTCGCTGCAGGGCTCTTCCGGCGCCTCGGTCAACACCTTCTCGACCTCGAGCGGTCAGCAGGGCCTGAGCGCGTTCTCGCTGCGCGGCCTGGGCACCATCCGCACCCTGACCCTGCTGGACGGACAGCGGGTCGTGCCGTCCAACGTCACCGGCATCGCCGACGTCAGCCTGTTCCCGCAGCTGCTGCTCCAGCGCGTGGACGTGGTCACCGGCGGCGCCTCGGCTTCCTACGGCTCTGACGCGGTCGGCGGCGTGGTGAACTTCATCACCGACAAGACCTTCGAGGGCTTCAAGGCCAACGTCTCGACTGGCGCCACCACCTACGGCGACGGCCAGACCTATCTGGTTCAGGCGGCGGGCGGTAAGTCCTTCCTCGACGGGCGCCTGCGGGTGCAGGTCAGCGGCGAGTACGATGACGAGGCGGGCGTTCCGGCTGGCGGCTTCGGTGAAGAACTGTCCGGCTCGCGCGACTGGTACACCACGGCGACCCTGGTCAACCGCGGCGTCAACACCACGGACGGAGGACCCCAGTACCTCTTCCGCGAACACGCCCAAGCCTACCAGTACACCAAGTACGGCCTGATCAACGCGGGCCCGCTGCAGGGCATCGCCTTCGACCAGAACGGCAATCCGTTCCAGTTCCAGTACGGCTCCAACGGCGTTCCGGCGCGTAACGCCGCCGGCGACGTGATCGGCTGCTACTCGAACGGCGGCTTCTGCGTCGGCGGCGACCTCAGCGGCAACGTGGGCGCCGGCACCTCGCTTCAGTCCAAGCTGAAGCGCGTGAACGGCTACACCCGGATCGCCTTCGACCTGAACGATCACAACGAGATCTACACGACCCTGAACTGGGCTCGGGTGGAATCAATGAACCAGCCGAACCCCGGTTCGCAGTTCAACAACCTGACCATCCAGTGCGCGAACCCGTTCGTGCCGGCTTCGATCTCCGCCGCCTGCGCCGCCAACAACATAACCAGCTTCCGGCTGGGCGCGAGCGGCGCCTTCCTGCCCAACAACATCTCCGTGCACCCGACCCGCACCCAGTTCCGGGCTGTGGTCGGCGCGACCGGCGACTTCGACGTGTTCGGCAAGAACTGGCGCTACGATGCCTATTACACGCACGGCGAAAGCAGCACGGACCTGCACGTCCAGGACATCCTGCTGAACCCGCGCTACCGCGCCGCCATCGACGCGACGGTGGTGAATGGCCAGGTCGTGTGCCGCGATCCGCGCGCCCGGGCCCTGGGCTGCGTTCCGATCAACGTGCTGGGGGGCTTCCTGCCGAGCCGTGAGGCGCTCGCCTACATCCAGCCGGAGAACGGTCCGTTCCAGGACAGCCTCCAGAAGCAGGACGTCGTGAGCGTGAGCTTCAGCGGCGAGATCTTCTCGCTGTGGGCTGGCCCTGTGGCCACCGCGTTCGGCGCTGAACATCGCCGCGAGTGGTACCGCGTCCGCGGCGACTCCTACGGCGACGGCTTCACCGACAGCCCGCCCACGGCGGACTATCCGGTTGACCCGATCCTCGATCCGAACGGCAGCAACTGGTACGCCGGCAACTATCACAGCGGCCGCGGCAAGTACGACGTGACCGAGGCCTTCCTCGAGTTCAACGTTCCGCTGGTGGACAACGAGGCGATCGGCAAGGCGAACCTGAACGTCGCCGGCCGTTGGACCGACTACAGCACCTCCGGCACCGTCTACACCTGGAAGGTCGGCGGCACCTGGGAAACCCCGCTGTCCGGCGTGCGCCTGCGGGCGGTCACCTCGCGCGACGTCCGCGCTCCGAACCTGTCGGAGCTGTTCGCCGCCCCGACCACCACCACCAACCCGAACTTCACGAACCCCTTCACCGGGACGGGCGTGAACGTCCTGGTGAACACCATCGGCAACACCAACCTGACGCCGGAAATCGCCCGCAACACCGAGGCGGGGATTGTGCTGTCGCGTCCGGACTGGCTGCCGGGCCTAAGCCTGTCCTTCGACTACTACAACATCGAAGTCGAAGACGTGATCAACAGCCTGGGCGCCCAGCAGATCGTGAACTTCTGCTTCTCGGGCCTGACCGAGTTCTGCAGCGCCTTCAACTTCAGCCCGCCGAATGGCGCGACCCCGTTCATCAACGCCCAGGTGTTCAACCTCGCGTCGATCAAGACCAGCGGCTTCGACATCGAAGGCAGCTATCAGGTCAGCCTGGAGCGCTTTGGTCTCCCGGGTGAGCTGACGCTGCGCGGTCTGGCCACGCACGTTCGGGAATACAAGACCGATCCTGGCATCCCCGGCACGATCGTGACCGACACCGCTGGTCAGAACACGGGCGCCACGCCGGACTGGAAGTTCCTGGCGATCCAGAACTGGGACGGCGGTCGCTGGAACATCAACCTGCAGGAGCGTTGGTTCAGCGACGGCACCTACGGGAACCAGTACATCGTCTGCCAAACGGGCTGCCCGGTCTCGACCGTGAACAACCCGACCATCGACCAGAACACGATGAAGGGCGCCTTCTACGTCGACCTCGGCGGGTCCTTCGACTTCACCGAGAAGTTCACCGGCTACTTCAAGATCAACAACCTGTTCGATCGCGATCCGGAGCCGTCGCCCCAGACCAACACCGGCCTGGACGTGAACCCGGCGCTCTATGACCTGCTGGGCCGCGTCTACCGCGTGGGCCTGCGGTACAACTTCTAAAAAGCGGGGGCCGCTGCGGCCGCCCCTCTCAGTCGACCTCCCCTATGATCTGCCTTGCGTCCCGGCTTCGCCCGGGACGCCTCTTTGTTGGAGTGTGGAAGATGAAAGCCTGGACCAGCAGTTGGCTCGCGGCCCTGATCATCCTGTTCGCAGCTGTTCAACCAGCCGCGGCCTCCACCTCGGTGTTCGTCACCCAGCCCGACGACCCTTCGGCGATCGTCGTCAGGGGGGCAGGGGATGGTCGGACCGACGACAGCGCCGCCATCCAGAGCGCGCTGGATCAGGCGGCGGCCAAGCCAGGCGGCGGCCTCGTCTTCCTTCCCTCGGGCCGCTACCGGATCAGCAAGACCCTGTTCCTTTGGCCCGGCGTCCGCATCTTCGGCGTGGGGGCCACCCGCCCGGTCATCGAGTTGGGCGACCGCACCCCCGGATTCCAGCGTGGCCTGGCCAACATGCTGATCTTCGCCGGCGGCAAACCGGATCCGGCCCGCAAGGTGCCGTTCCCGCCGCCGGGCAGCGTGCCGTTTAACAAGGACATTCCGGACGCCAATCCGGGCACCTTCTACTCGGCGCTCAGCAACATCGACTTCAAGATCGGCAAGGGAAATCCGGCCGCCACCGCCATTCGCTTCCACGCCGCCCAGCACACCTTTGTCAGCCATGCCGAGTTCGACATCGGCTCGGGCCTGGCGGGGCTGTATCACGTGGCCAACGAGGCCGAGGACCTGCACTTTAAGGGTGGCCGCTACGGCATCCTGGCCGAGAAGCCGTCCCCCGCCTGGGGCTTCGTGCTGATCGACTCCACCTTCGAGGGTCAGCGCGACGCCGCGATCCGCGAGCATGAGGCGGGCCTCGTCCTGGTGAACGTCGCCATGCGCGACACGCCTGTCGGCATCGAGATCGACCGCGGCTACGGCGAGTGGCTGTGGGGCAAGGACGTGCGGTTCGAGAACGTCTCGCGCGCCGGCGTCATCATCTCCAACGAGAACAACGTCTACACCCAGGTAGGCTTCGAAAACGCCGTGGCGTCCAATACGCCGGTGTTCGCGCGCTTCCGCGACAGCGGCCGGACGGTGCCGGGGCAAGGCCGGGCCTATCGGATGAAGTCCTTCACCTATGGCCTGACGGTGCCGGGCCTCGCCCAGGTGGGCGAATACAAGACCTTGGCCGACGCCGAGCCGCTGTCTGCCATGCCAGCGCGCCGCGAACTCGCCATCCGGCCGTTGCCGCCCACCCGCGACTGGGTGAGCGTCAAGTCGCTAGGCGCCAAGGGCGACGACAGCACCGATGACACGGCGGTGATCCAGCGCGCCATCGACACCCACAAGGTCGTCTACTTCCCGGCCGGCTTCTACCGCGTCACGGACACCCTGCGCCTGAAGCCGGACACCATACTGGTCGCGCTGCACCCGAGCCTGACCCAGATCACGCTGCCGGACCGGACGCCCGCCTTCCAGGGCGTCGGCGCGCCCAAGGCGCTGGTCGAGGCCCCGCGCGGCGGGGACAACATCGTCTCGGGCCTTGGCCTCTACACCGGCGGCATCAACCCGCGGGCCACCGCGCTGCTGTGGATGGCCGGCGAGCGCTCGCTCGTGAACGACGTCAAGTTCCAGGGCGGCCACGGGACCAACCTCTTCGACGGCAGTCGCTTCAACCCCTACAACGCCACCGCTTCTGGCGACCCCGATCCGGCCAAGCGCTGGGACGGCCAGTACCCGAGCCTGTGGATCACCAATGGCGGCGGCGGCACCTTCGCCAACATCTGGAGCCCCAGCACCTACGCCCAGTCGGCGATCTACATCTCGGACACCGAAACGCCGGGCCGCATCTACCAGACCTCGGTGGAGCACCACGTGCGCACCGAGATCAGCCTGAACCGCGTGGCCAACTGGGAGCTGCTTGCGCCGCAGGGCGAAGAGGAAGCGGGGGAGGGCGAGAACACCATCCCGCTCGAGATCCGCGACTCCCGCAACATCCTGATCGCCAACTTCCACGGCTATCGCGTCACGCGCACCCGCAAGGCCGCGCCGGCGGCGATCCGCCTCTACAACTCGCACGATATCCGCTTCCGCAACGTGGCTGTGAACGGCGAGAGCGGCCTTGGGACCTGCGACGAGAACGGCTGCGCGACCTTCCTGCGCATCAACAAGTACCCGTTCAGCAACGCCATCCAGGACATGACCAGCGGGCTGGAAGTGCGCGAGCGCCAGTTCGCCGTGCTGGACATCCCGGCCAACCCGCCGCCTGTGGCCCCGTCGAGCTTCCCGGCCGGCGCGCGGGTCGAAAAGCTGGCTGACGGCTTCACGTCCGTGGCCGGCGCGGCCGTGGACCAAGCTGGCACGCTCTACTTCGCTGACCGGCGGCCGGCGCACCGCATCTACAGCTGGTCGCCCGAGCGCAAGCTGTCGATCGTGCGCGACCAGCCGCTGGATCCGGTGAACCTCGCCGTCGACCGGTCCGGCAACCTGATGGTGCTGTCTTCGGATGGCCGCAACGGGACCGTCTACAGCTTCAAGCCGGGCAGCCCGGACACCGAGCTCACGGTGATCCAGCCCACGCCCGTGGCGGAGCGGAGCGGCGCCCTGACTGCCCTGCCGGTCAACTGGTGGAACAATGGCGAGTTCAAGGATCAGCTCGACCTCAAGACCTATCAGTTCACCACCCTGGCCGAGATGTTCGCCCGCGACATGGCTGTGCCCAAGGCGCAGGAATACGTCTCCCCGGATGGCAGCCTGGTCATGCCGGCCTTCCGCACCTTCCAGCAGGGCCCGCCGGATTGGCGCTCGCTCAAGTTCTCGGACGCCCTGGACACCTACGGCTTCATTACCGGCCGGCCAGGCGAGCGGGTGCTGGTCACCAACAGCTCGGAGAACAAGACCTATAGCGGGCGGCTCGGCCGCGGCGGCGCGCTCACGGACCTTAAGGTGTTCGCAAATCGAGGCGGGGAGGGCGTCGCCACCGGTCCGGACGGGCGCGTGTACGTCGCCAACGGCCAGGTCTTCGTCTACGGCGCCGACGGACAGGAGCTCGGCCGGATCGACGTTCCGGAACGTCCGCTGCAGCTGGTCTTCGGCGGCCCGGGGCGCCGAACGCTCTACATCCTGACCCACCACACCCTGTATGCGGTGCAGCCGAACTGAACGGCTGAGCTTCACCGAGCTTCAAGCCCGCGTGCTTCGGTGCGCGGGCTTTTTGCTGCTCGCATCCACGCTGATATTCACGCGCAAGAGAGTGAGCGTTGACAGCGTGGGCGGTGCGGGCGCATCGTCTGTCCCAAGGCCCGGCACAAGATCGGAGCCGCTCGGGAGAGACGACCTTGAAGGCACTCGCAAGCTCGCCGGCTCGCGCCTGCATCTTAGGCCCAACGCCCTGCATGGCGCTTGAGCAATTCGCGACGGCTTGCGACGCGACTGCGATCTGAGCCATGGCCGTCGCGTCTGTTTCCGAAGAGCCGCCGGCCGCCGCCATGTCAGGCGCAAAGCCGGGTCCGCGCGCCTGGTTCGTGCTGGGCGCGCTCTGCTTCGTCTATGTGCTGAACTTCCTTGATCGGCAGCTTCTGTCGATCCTAGCCAAGCCGATCCAGGACGAGCTTGGCGTCACGGATGGCCAGCTCGGCCGGATCAGCGGCCTCTATTTCGCGCTGTTCTACTGCCTGATCTCGCTGCCGGTCGGCTGGCTGGCCGACCGCACCAATCGAGTTCGAGTGTTGTCCTTCGCCTGCGCCTTGTGGAGCGCGGCGACCGTGGCGTGCGGCCTGTCGCGCACCTATCCGCAGCTGGTGGCCGCCCGCATGGCGGTGGGCGTCGGGGAAGCCGGCGGCGTGCCGCCGTCCTACGCCATCATCTCGGACTACTTCCCGCCTGGCCGTCGGGGAACGGCGCTCGGCATCTTCAATCTCGGGCCGCCGATCGGGCAGGCGCTGGGCGTCGCGTTCGGCGCCTCCGTGGCCGCGGCCTACAGCTGGCGCAGCGCCTTTCTAGCGGTCGGCGTGATCGGCATCGTCACCGCCGTGGTCGTCTTCCTGACCGTGCGCGAGCCGCCGCGCGGCGGCCTGGACACAGCGCCAAAGGCCGCTGCGGGCCCGGCCGCCAGCTTCTGGGGCACGCTGGGCATGTTCTTCAGCCGGCCGGCGCTGCTGCTGGCGGCGCTGGGGGGCGGCGCGACCCAGTTCATCACCTATGGCGTCGGCAACTTCACGACCCTATTCCTGATCCGGGAGAAGGGGATGACGCTGGAGGAGATCGCCGTCTGGTTCGCCCTGGTGGTGCTCGTCGGCATGGGCGGCGGGATCTTCGTCTCCGGACGGGTCATCGACCGGTTCACCCGCAAGTCCAAGGCGGCCTACGCCCTGGTGCCGGCCGCGTCGCTGGCGCTCGCCGTGCCGTTTTTCCTGGGCTTCATCTGGGCGCCGACCTGGCCGCTGGCGCTCGCCCTGCTGCTGGGGCCGACCTTCCTGAACTACTTCTACCTGTCGTCCACCGTGGCCCTGGTTCAGGAAGAGGTCGCGCCGAACCAGCGGGTGTTGTCGGGCGCCATCCTGCTTCTGGTGATGAACCTGATCGGCCTGGGGCTCGGACCCACATATGTCGGCGCCGCCAGCGACTTCCTGCGGGAGGCTCATCCGACCAACTCGCTGCAACTCGCCTTTTTCACGCTGACGCCGTTCTACTTGCTCGCCATCGGCCTGTTCCTGTGGCTGGCGCGCGTGCTGCGCAAGGAAGCCGTGGCGGCATGATCCGGCGACGCCTTCTTCTTGCGGCCGCGGCCGCTCTCTTGGCGAGCCCGGCGCAGGCCCAGACCAGCCCAATGGTCCGTGCGCCTGCAGGCCCGGTCCAAGGACGCCTGGAGGCGGGCGTGCGCGCCTTCAAAGGCATTCCGTACGCCGCTCCGCCCGTCGGCGCCCAACGTTGGCGGGCGCCGACGACTGCGGCCGCCTGGACCAAGGTGCTCGACGCCGCCGAGTTCGGCCCCGCCTGCGTGCAGCCGGCCGGCGCGCCGACCAGCATCTATTCCAGCGACCTGGGCGCCACGAGCGAGGACTGCCTGTCGCTCAACGTCTGGACGCCTGCCGACGCGCGCGGCGCGCCGGTCATGGTGTGGATCCATGGCGGCTCCCTGGTGGGCGGCTCCAGCCGTGAGGCCATGTACGACGGCGCGGCCCTGGCGCGACGCGGCATCGTCGTGGTGTCGATCAATTACCGGCTGGGCGTGCTCGGCTATCTGGCGCACCCGGAGCTGAGCGCCGAGTCGCCGGACCGCGTCTCCGGCAACTACGGTCTGCTCGACCAGATCGAGGCTCTGCGCTGGGTCCAGCGCAACATCGCAGCCTTTGGCGGTGATCCCGCCAAGGTGACGGTGGCCGGGGAGTCGGCCGGCGCGCTCAGCGTCATGTACCTCATGGCCGCGCCCGCCGCCCGTGACCTGTTCCGCGGGGCGATCCTCCAGAGCGCCTACATGATCTCGATGCCGGAGTTGCGCGAAGCCCGCTTCGGTGAGCCCGCGGCCGAGGCGCGGGGCCTTCAGCTGCAGGCCGAGCTCAAGGCCGCCAGTCTCGCCGACCTTCGCGCGATGGTGCCGCTCGAACTCACCAAGGCGGCGGCGGGCGCGCGTTTCCGTTCCTCAGGCGTGGTCGACGGCAAGGTGCTTCCGCGCCAACTGGTGGAGGTCTTCGACCGCGGTGAGCAGGCGCCGGTTCCGGTTCTGGCCGGCTTCAACAGCGGGGAGATCCGCTCGCTGCGTGTGCTGGCGCCGCCTGCGCCGCCGAGCCCGGCCGACTACCAGGCGACCATCCGCAAGCAGTATGGCGAACTCGCCGAGGCGTTCCTGCGCCTGTACCCCGCCGCCGACATGGCCGAGAGCATTCTGGCGACGACGCGAGACGCCCTCTACGGCTGGACGGCGGAACGTCTCGTGCGGAAGCAGACCGCCCTGGGCCGGCCCGCCTTCCTTTATCTGTTCGACCATGGCTATCCGGCCGCGGAGGCGGCCAACCTTCACGCCTTCCACGCCAGCGAGCTGCCGTACGTTTTCGACACGGCCGCCCGCACGCCGCCGCTCTGGCCCAAGCCGCCGGCCACCGCGCAGGAAGCCGCGCTGACCCGGGTCATGGGCGATCATTGGGCCGCGTTCGTTCGCACCGGAACGCCGAAAACCTCGGGCTCGCCCTGGCCGGCTTACGGGCTGGGGAAAGCCTATGTCGCGTTTGAGGATGGGCCGCGTGTGAAGCACGCGCTGCACCCCGGCATGTTCGAGCTGCACGAGGCTGTGGTGTGCCGCCGGCGCATGCAGGGCGGCACGCCTTGGAATTGGAACGTTGGTTTGGCTTCGCCGCCGCTGCCGCCTCAGAGTTCGGAGTGCCGATGATCGACGGGGCGATGCAGTCCTATCCGCTTACCCTCGACAAGTTCCTGGAGCACGCCGCCAAGTGGCACCCTCGTGCGGAGGTCGTCACCGCCCGCGGCGAGGGTCGCGTCGACCGGGTGGGGTACGCCGAACTCCTCGATCGCAGCCAGCGGGTCTCTGCCGTGCTGCATGGAATGGGCGTGCGGCAGGGCGACAAGGTTGCGACCTTGGCCTGGAACACCCAGGCCCACGTGGAGGCGTGGTATGCGGTCATGGGGATGGGGGCGGTCTGCCACACCCTGAACCCGCGCCTGACTGCCGAGCAGTTGGCGGCCATGATCCAACAGTCCGGCGCGCGCGTGCTGGTGTTCAGCGCAGACCTGGCGCAGCTCGCCCAGCAGATCGCCGGCCAAGCGCCCGATCTTGAGATCCTGTTGGCCATCGACGGTGACGCGTCGGTTGGAACGCGTGAGCTGGAGCCGCTGATCGAGGCGGCGCCCGGCGCTCTCGCCTGGGGCGGTTTCGACGAGACCTCGCCTTCGGGCCTCTGCTTCACGTCCGGAACGACAGGAGCGCCCAAAGGCGTCACCTACACTCATCGGTCCAGCTTCCTGCACGCGCTTCGCCTGCTGCAGGCGGACGTGATGGCGCTGTCGCACCGGGACAGCATCCTCACCGTGGTGCCGATGTTCCACGCCAACGCGTGGGGGCTGCCGTTCGCCGCTCCGGCGGTGGGGGCGAAGCTGGTGCTGCCTGGCCGCCAGGCGGACGGGGCAAGCCTCGCCGAGCTGATCCGGTCTGAGGCGGTCACCGTGGCGGTGGGCGTGCCGACCGTCTGGCTGGGCCTGCTGGAGCACCTGGAGACGGTGGGCGGCGAGACCCCCAGCCTGGAGCGGATCATCATGGGCGGCGCGCCGCTGGCGCCTGCGCTGATGGAGCGGATCGAGGCTCGCCTGCAGGTGAAGGTGCAGACCAGCTGGGGGATGACCGAGCTGTCGCCCTCCGGCACGGTTTCGCCGCCCAACCTGCCTGTGCGTTCGGCGGCGCTGGCCGGTCGTCCGGCTATCGGCGTGGACCTGTTGATCACCGACGCCAACGGCATGCCGCTGCCCGAGCAGAGGGGCGCGGAGGGGCATCTGCGCGTGCGCGGCGCCGCGGTGGTGGAGCGCTACTTCGGGCAGCAGGAGCCGGCGGCCGGGCCCGGCGGCTGGTTCGCCACCGGCGACCTCGCGCGGATCGATGACGACGGCAACCTGATGATCACCGGCCGCGCCAAGGATCTGATCAAGTCCGGGGGCGAGTGGATCAACCCGGCGGAGATCGAGGCTGTGGTGGGCGCCTTGCCGGAAGTCTCGCAGGCGGCGGTGATCGGCCGATCTGATGACAAATGGGGCGAGCGCCCGATCCTGCTGGTGGAGATGCGCGACACCGCCGCCCTGAGCGACGATGCGCTGCTGGCGCCTCTGGCAGGTCGCGTCGCTCCCTGGTGGGTGCCGGACGAGGTGGTGCGTCTGGAAAGCATGCCGCTCGCCGCGACCGGCAAGATCGACAAGCTTCGGCTGCGCCGGGAATACGGAGAGCGCCGAGCGCCCGCTCAGCCCCAGGAGCGATCAGCTTGACGCTCGCCGCAGCAATACGGAAAGAGTACGCCGTGTCCGAAACTGCGAAAACCCGGCGAGGCTCCAGCAAGGCCGAGCAACGCGCCGAGACCATGGAGCAGATCCTGGACGCGGCGGAGCACCTGTTCTCCAAGCACGGGCTCTATGGAGTCACCCTGAAGGACGTCGCCCAGCGGGTGGGCGTGCACCACACGCTGCTGAACTACTACTTCGAGGACAAGAAGAAGCTATTCGACGCCGTGTTCGCACGGCGTGCGGTGGTCACCAGCGAGCGTCGGATGAAGGCGCTGGACGAGTACGACGCCGCGACGGGCGGAAAACCCACGGTGGAGGGGGCGCTGCATGCGTTCCTGGACACCGACCTCGACCTCTACATCGAAGGCGGCGAGAGCTGGAAGAACTACGGCGCGCTCGGCGCGCAGGTAGCCAACACGCCCGAATGGGGCGCCGAACTGATGGACCAGCACTTCGATCCGGTGGTGCTGCGGCTGATCGGGCTGCTGAAGAAAGCGCTCCCGGACTGCGCCGAAGAGGACATCTTCTGGGGCTACCACTTCGTCACTGGCGCGCTGCTTCTGACGCTCGCGCGCACGGGGCGTATCGACAAGCTGTCCAACGGCCTGTGCCGCTCGGAAGACTTTGTCGCGGTGAAGAAGCGGATGGCCTCGTTCATGGCCGCCGGCTTCCTGAGCATCTGCAAGCCCAAGACGGCGTCGTAAGCGGCCTCTGACGCAAGTTCGCCCTGCGCGACGTCCGGCACGTTCTTGATACTAGCTAGCGCGTGAGTGAATATTGAGCCGCAGCTGCGGTGGGGAAGGGAGCTTCAACATGAGTCTTCAAGGTCGGGTCGCCATCGTCACCGGCTCTGGCGGGGGGCTTGGACGGGCCCATGCCCTGTTCCTGGCGCGCCAGGGCGCCAAGGTCGTCATCAACGACATCTCGCACGAGGCGGCCGAGCGCGTCGTCGCCGAGATCGAACGCGCTGGCGGCCAGGCTCTGGCGGCGTCTGGATCCGTCACCAACGAGGCGGCCGTCGCGGCCATGGTGGAGCGGGTGATGGCGGCGTGGGGCCGCGTCGACATCCTGGTCAACAACGCCGGCATCTTGCGCGACAAGAGCTTCGCCAAGATGAGCCTCGACGACTTCCGGCTGGTGGTCGACGTGCACCTCATGGGCGCCGCGATCTGCACCAAGGCGGTTTGGGAGATCATGCGCGAGCAGCGCTACGGTCGGGTGGTGATGACCACCTCATCGTCGGGGCTCTTCGGCAACTTCGGCCAGGCCAACTACGGCGCCGCCAAGATGGCGCTGGTGGGCCTGATGCAGACCCTCGCCATCGAGGGCGAGCGCTATGGGGTGCGGGTGAACTGCCTGGCCCCCACCGCCGCGACCCAGATGACCCACGGCGTGCTTTCGGAGGAAAGCCTGGAGCGGCTGGACCCCACGCTCGTGAGCCCCGGCCTGCTGGCCCTGGTCGGCGAGGACGCGCCCACCCGCGCCATCCTTTGCGCGGGCGCCGGCCACTTCGCCACGGCGCACGTCACGTTGTCGGAAGGACTGTATATCGGGGCCGGCGACGCGGCGGGCCAGATGGTGGCCGAGCAGTGGCCGGCGGTCGCCGACCGCAGCGGCGACATCGTACCCGCCTACGGCTTCGTCCAAGCCGAGCGGGAGCTGGCGAGCGCGGGGCTGCCCCTGCGGGCGGCGGTGGCCGCCCGCTGATCCCCGGAAGCTCAGGCGCCGCCCTGGTCCCACGCGAGCACGGTCTGCTGCTGCTCGCCCAGCTTCTCGACGCCCAGCCGCATGACGTCGCCGGCCTTCAGGAACACCTGCGGCTTGCGGCCCATGCCGACGCCCGGCGGAGTGCCGGTGGTGACGATGTCGCCGGGTTCCAGGGTCATGAAGCGGCTGATGTAGCTGATCAGGGTAGCGATCCCGAACACCATGGTCTGGGACGAGCCGGACTGCATCCGCTGGCCGTTCACCTCGAGCCACATGTCCAGCGACTGCGGATCGCCGACCTCGTCCGCCGTGACCAGCCACGGACCCACAGGGCCGAAGGTGTCGCAGCCCTTGCCCTTGTCCCAGGTGCCACCGCGTTCGAGCTGGTATTCGCGCTCGGACACGTCGTTCACGCAGACGTAGCCGGCGACGTGGGAGAGGGCGTCGGCCTCTTCGACGTAGCGGGCGGTCCGACCGATCACCACGCCGAGTTCGACTTCCCAGTCGGTCTTCGTTGAACCTTTGGGCAGCATCACCGGGTCGTTGGGGCCCTGCAGGCAGCTTACCGCCTTGGTGAAGAGGACAGGCTCGGCCGGAAGCGGCAGGCCGGACTCGGCCGCGTGGTCAGCGAAGTTGAGGCCGACGGCGATGAACTTGCGCGTGCCGGCCACCGGAACACCGAGCCGCGGTTCGCCATCGATTACCGGCAGCTCGCCGATGTCTAGGCTCGCCAGCCGCGCAAGGCCCTCGGGAGAGATCTCGGCCGGGCCGAGATCGGCGATCACGCCGGACAGGTCGCGGATGCGGCCTTCGTCGTCCAGCAGGCCAGGCTTTTCGCCGCCCTTCGGGCCGTAGCGCAGCAACTTCATCGTTCAACTCCCCCTCGACGTCGCCAGGACGCACCGCTCACCTACAGGCGGTTCGGCCAACCTGCCCAGGTGATGTGCGGGCGTCTAGCCGGCGCGGCCAGGAGCGCTCGCGCGCCGGGGGCGACAAGCCACGGCCGCCACCGCGAGGAGCAAGGCGGCGCAGCCCAGAGCGGCGTAGGCCACCAGCGGCTGGTCGCTTCGTTCCGCGACGAAGGCGCCCACCAAGCCCCAAGCCACGGGCGCCGCATAGCTCGCGAAGCGGGTCGCGAGCAGGGTTGCAATGGCGATGGCGCCGGCGGCCAAGACGCCGACGATAGCGGCGGGCGTCCGCAGGCTCGGCTCGATCAGCCCTTCGGCTGTGGCGACCGTGAGCACGTTGACGATGCTGGCGGCCGTGAGCCACCCGGCCAGAAGCGCAATGGGCCAAAGCACCGTCAGCCGCTCCGGCCAGGTGAAGTCGCGGCCGGTGCGGGCGAGGCGGCTTAGCCCGACCAAGGCGGCGACAAGGCCCGCAAAGATGATGGCTACCGTCAGCCAGCGCTGATCGGCGCCCGCCGCGAGGATCCACAGCCCGCAGCAGAGGCTGGCAAGCGCCAGCGGACCGTCGAGCGCCCTCTCGCGCGCGCCGCCCGGCCGGAGGAGACGGCGCACCGCGTAGGCCGCCAGCCCCGTGTAGATCACGCCCCAGATGGAGAAGGCGTAGCCGGCGACCCGCAGCGTCTGATCTCCGCTCTGGGAGAACTCGCTGGCCGTAAGGCCCCAGTTCGTCAGCGCCTGGAACGCCGGAGCGCCGAGCGCGACTGCAATCCCGAACCAAACCGCAAGGCGAAGCCATCCCGGACCATCGCCACGGCTCGCGCCCCACGAGCCGGCATGAGCTCCTCTGTGGATGTGATCGGTCACCTGCGGTCCTCCTGGGCTTGCGCCTCCGACGCTCAAGGTCGGGAGCGAAACGCTGCGTTTCAACGTCCGTTGCCGCGCCGGGACATGGCTGCGGTCTTGCCATAGAAACAGGAGCTACCCTCGTTCACGCGGCTTCGGAGGCCGTCCTGGAAGAACTCGTCGTCGTTCTCATCCTGCTGGCCGCGGTCGTGCTCAGCGGTGCGTTGGCGCGCGCCACGCGCATCGCGCTGCCGCTCGTGCAGATCATGATGGGCGCGGCGATCGCCCTGTCGCCGATCGAAACGGTGGTGCTGGACCCAGAGCTGTTCTTCGTCCTGTTCCTTCCGCCGCTTCTGTTCCTCGATGGCTGGCGGATCCCCAAGGGCGACCTGTTCCGCGACAGGGCGGTGATCGTCGAACTGGCGCTCGGCCTCGTCGTGCTGACGGTGGCCGGGCTCGGGATGCTGATCCACTGGATGATCCCGGCCATGCCGTTGCCGGTGGCGTTCGCCCTGGCGGCGATCGTCTCGCCCACCGATCCGATCGCGGTCTCCGCCGTGGCGGCGCGCGCGCCGATCCCCCGTCGGATGATGCACATTCTGGAAGGCGAAAGCCTGCTGAACGACGCTTCGGGCCTGGTTTGCATGCGCTTCGCCGTGGCGGCGATGCTGACCGGCGCGTTCTCGCTGGTCGATGCGGTTCAGACCTTCGCCTGGCTGGCGGTCGGCGGCGTGGCCATCGGGGTCGCCACCGCTTTCGTCATCACGCGGTTGAAGACCTGGGCCTCGGCGCGCCTGGGTGAGGACAGCGGCTCGCAGATCATCGTCAGCCTTCTGATCCCCTTTGCCGCCTACCTCTCAGCGGAGCACTTCCACTGCTCGGGCATCCTGGCGGCTGTGGCGGCCGGCATCACCATGAGCTTCGCTGAGACGGGGGCGGCGATGGCAGTGACGCGGGTGCGGCGCACGGCGGTTTGGGACACCGTCCAGTTCGCGGCCAACGGCGCGATCTTTGTTCTGCTCGGCGAGCAGATGCCGAACATTGTGGCGGGCGCGGCTCAGACCGTCCGCTTGACCGGCCACGCCGAGCCCTGGTGGCTCGCGGTCTATGTGCTCGCCATCGTGGCGGCCCTGGCTGCGCTGCGCTTCGCCTGGGTCTGGACCTCGCTGCGCCTGACCTGGTTCCGCGCTGGCCTGCGTGGGGAGCCTCGGCGGAATGGCAGCCGTCGGCTGCTGCTTGCGATGTCGTTGGCCGGCGTTCGCGGCGCGATCACTCTGGCCGGCATCCTGACCCTGCCGCTGACCCTGAACGACGGCACGCCCTTTCCGGCCCGGGACCTCGCCATCTTCCTGGCCGCAGGCGTGATTGTGGTGACCTTGCTGATCGCAACGTTCGCCCTGCCGCCGATCCTGCGGGGGCTTGAGCTGCCGCCCCATCCGTCCGTGCAGGCGCGGGAGGATGCGATCCGCGTCGCCGCGGCCGAAGCAGCGATCCAGGCGATCGAGGCCGAGCAGCACCGCCTGGCGGAAGGTCGTCCCGACGCCGATCTCTATGCCGAGGCCGCCGGGCGGGTGATGGAGCTCTACCGCCTGCGCATCGACCGGCGCGGTCTGGACCCTGAGAGCCGCGTGCAGCGGCGGCGCATCGAGGAAGTGGAGCGCCGTCTCCGGGTGGCGGGCCTCGGCGGGGAGCGCGCCCGTCTCTTTGAAGCGGGGAGAAGCGGTGAGCTGCCCGAGGACTCTGTTCGGCGCCTCGTGCGTGAGATCGATCTTCTCGAGGCCCGCTACAGCGCGGGATCGGCCCACCAGTAGGCGGAGAAGGTGCGATGCCTGTGACCAGCCCCGACGATGGCGACCTCCTGGTCCGTCCCGCAAGAGGCGGGGACACGGAGGCTCTGGGCCGGCTGGGCGCCGCTCTCGTCGAACTCCACCACGGTTTTGATGCGCAGCGCTTCCTCAAGCGGACGCCGCAAACCGAGCAGGGCTACGGCGCCTTCCTGCGCAGCGAGCTGACCCGGTCCGAGGTCGTCATGCTGGTGGCCGAGCGGGCGGGACGCGTTTGCGGCTACGTCTACGCAGCGCTGGAGGGCGTCGACTACATGGCGCTGCGCGGGCCGGCGGGGGTCGTCTACGACTTGATGGTGGAGCCGGCGCAGCGGCGGCAGGGCGTCGGCCGTCGCCTCCTTGAGACCGCCATGCGCGAGCTGGTGGTCCGCGGCGCGCCGCGTGTGGTGCTATCCACCGCCGAGCGCAATCACGAGGCCCGGCGGCTGTTCGAGAGCCTGCAGTTCCGGCAGACCATGATCGAGATGACCTGGGAGCCGCCGGACCCAACCCCGGGCTAGAGCCCGACGTCCAGGAACCGCTCGATCTTGGCGTTGGCGTCCGTCAGCCGGAAGTTGGAGATCATCACCCGGGCGCTCATGGCGTCCCGCAGCGGCTCCGAGAGGCTGTAGGGACCGCGTTCCGCATAAGCCCGCAGGCCGATCAGGCCCAACGCGCCGTGGCAGATCTCCTGAAGCAGCTCCGAGCAAACGATCTTCAGCCGCTTCACCCGCGCCGTTCGCTCAAGGCCGAGGCCGCCGGCCGCTCCGCTGGCGCGTTCGGCTTCGGCGGCCGACCAGTCGGCGATGGAGTCGCGGATCAGCGCCAACATGGTGTGGTGCTTGTCGACCAGGCGGCTGAGCTCGATGCGGGCGAGAGCGGCTTCCTCGCCGTCCTTCAGCTCCTTGCCGAGGTAGCGCTTGGTCGTGTCCAGCGCGCGCTTGGCGATGCCGCTCCAGAGGGCCGCCCAAAGGATGTGAACGGACGGCGTCATCGTCTCGCGAGCGATGATCGGATAGCCCTCCGGGAAGATGGCCCCTTCCTCGAAGCGGGCGTCGAAGCCATAGGGCCGGTTCAGGATCCCGCGCATGCCGATGAAGCCCACGTCCGGACCGGGCCGCAGCTCCATGCGGGCGGTTTCGGCAGCGATCAGGACCTGCGATTTGCGGCCATCCGGCAGCACCCGCATTGCCGTGACCAGAACGGCGCCGGCGTGGTCCATGTAGGAGATGTTGGGGCTCTGCTTGGTGACCAGCAGGTCGCCCGACGCCTCCTCCTCGATCGTGCAGATCGAGGTCAGCACGTCGCCGCCGATCCCCTTTTCCGATGTGCCGCTGGCCACCAGGCGCTGCTCGCCCGCCAGGCGCGCGGTCACGTCCTGCAGGAACGGCGTGGTTCCGTGGCGCAGAAGGGTCAGCACCTGGGACATATGCATCGCGTAGGTCAGACCCGCCGAGCCGCTCAGGCGGCCGACGTTCGCCGCGATCCGCGCCGTCTCCAGCATTGAAGCGCCGAGGCCGCCCAGCGCGGCAGGCGCTGGCGCCCACAGCAGACGGTCGGTCCTCAGCTGCGCCAGCACCGCGTCCGAGAACGCCTTCTCGTCCAGGCCGGCAGGCTCTACGCCGAGCCTCGCGCCTAGGGTCCGGGACAGCTCAACGGGATCGGAAACCGCTGAAGCGGGCGGCGGGGCGGCGGCTTGCCGTTCGGCAGGAGCTTCCGAGGTCATGATCATGTGGCGCGTCCCTGAAACATCGCCCGGACTGCGGCGAAGTCCGGCTTGCCGTTGGGTGTAAGCGGAAAGGCTTCGATGACCCGGTATTCCCGGGGCTGCATGTGCGGCGACAGCTCGCGTCGCGCGAAGGCCTTGAGTTCCGGCACAGGGTCCGGACCGTCCTCCGCAGCGATGACCGCCGCGGCGACCATCTCGCCCATGAGCTCATGCGGCACTCCCACCACGGCGACGTCACGCACCAGCTGCGCCTGCCGAATGGCGGTCTCGACCTCATCCGGGCTGACCCGCACGCCCATGGACTTGATGAGCCGGTCGCGCCGGCCCTTGATCATCAGGAAGCCGTCTTCGTCCTTCCAGCCAAGGTCGCCGGTGAACACCGCGGGGGGAGGGGCAAGGCCGCCATAGTTCCAGCGCGGGTCGGGCCGGCGAACCCGTGCGGTCGCCTCTTCCTGGCCCCAGTAGCCCAGGAAGGCGCCCACGCCGCGGTGCACGATTTCGCCGATCTCGCCGGGTTCGGCCGTCTCGCCGTTCTCCCGCAGCACGTCGAGGCTGACCCCCGGATAGGCGAACCCGACTGACTCCGGCCGCTCCCGGGCAAGCTCCACCGGCAGGCCCGCGCTCCGGTAGGTTTCGGTCATCCCGTAGTTGAGCGACAGGTCGCAGTGATCGAAGACCTTCAGCACGTCGGCGAAGATCGCCGGCGCGATCAGCCCGCCGGTGTTGGTGACGAGCCGGATGGAGCTGACATCGGTCTGGCGCAGCGGCGAGACGCCCCGCAGCAGCAGCGCGAAGATGGAGGGCAGCCCGGCCAAGATCGTCGGACGGTGCGCCTCGATCGCCTCGCACAAGGCGAAGGAGTTGCGCGCCGTCGGCAGAACCTGCGTGACGCCCAGCAGCACTGTGGAGAGCAACTGGCCATAGCCGTAGTCGAAGGACCACGGGATCGGGCAGAGGATGCGATCCTCGCCGCGTAGACCCAGGTGGTGCGCCACGCCCAGGCAGCCCGCCGCCAGGTTCGCGTGCGATTGGGTCACGCCCTTGGGTGCGCCGGTCGAGCCGGATGTGAAGAAGATCGAGGCCGGCTCATGGTCATGGACACCGAGGCGCCCAAGACCTTCCAGGGGCTCGCCGCGGGCCGGACCCAGGCTGATCACGGGGACTTCGTCCACCGTCTCCGCGGCCGCATGGGCATGCGCCTCGTCGGCAAGGATCAGCCGCGGCTCGGTGACGTTGGCGGCGTGTCGCAGGTGCGAGAGCGGGGCTTCGTCGTTCACCAGGGCTAGGATGCCGCCGCACATCCAAACGCCGAGGATCGCCGCCGCCAGCTCGGGGGAATTCCCCGACCAGATGAGGCAGCGCTCGCCTGGCTGCAGGCCGTGGCGCCGCAGCTCGGCGCCATAGCGCGCCGCCCACAGGTGCAACTCGGAGAAGCTGACGCTTCGGTCGCCCTGCACGATGGCAGGTTCGCCACCGCGTCTTTCCACGGTGGCTTCGAACATGCGCCACAGGGCGGCGGCCATTTCAGCCAGCTCCTGTTCCGCTGCGCGGCTGGCCCTGGGCGTCCACGGTCGTCCAGGTGTTCAGCGCACTTTCCGTGGCGTCGCGGATCTCGTCCCCCACCAGCAGGACCTCTGCAGGTTCGGGATGGCTGATGAAGCGGGTCGGGCTGGCGGTCAGGCCATAGGCGCCGGAGTTCTCCACCGCGATGACATCGCCGAGGCGGACCTCCGGCAAGGTCAGCTTGGAGGCCAGCACGTCGATGCTCGTGCAGAGCGGGCCCACCAGCGTGTACTCGGCCGGCGCACCCTGCGGATTGGAGATGTTGTCGAACCGCCAGTTGCGGCGGATCACCGTCCCCATCATGCCGCAGGCCGCCAGATGGTTGTTGAAGCCAGCGTCGCAGGCGCGAAGCTCTGTGCCCCGGCTGTGCTTCTGGGCGATGACGCCCGTCAGCAGCCATCCGGCGGGCGCCACCAGCCACCGGCCGAGCTCCAGCACGCAGCGGGCGTTGGCGAAGGTGGGGTCGCGCTTCAACTCGTCGATCATCGGAACGGCCGTCGCCGCCACCGCTTCGATGTCCAGCGGCTGCTCGCCCGCGCCGTACGGCACGCCGAACCCGGAGCCGAACACCAGCTTGCGCGGTGCGATGCCGGACCGGGCGGCCGCCCGGCGGAACAGCTCGATGAAGATCGCGAAGTTCTGGGTGATTGCCTCGGGGTCCAGGCTGTTGGTGCCCGAGTAGATGTGGAAGCCCACCAAATCGAGGCCGGGCAGCTGCTGGATGCGGTCGATGGCCTCGTCCAGCACCTCCTCGTCGACGCCGAACTGGCTCGCCTTGCCGGAGAAGCTGACGCCGAACTTCTTCGGCCCGTTGGCGGGATTGATGCGGATCAGCACCGGCTGGCGCACTCCGCGCTCCCGCGCGGCGGAGTCGGCCAGCTCGGCTTCGGCGACGGACTCGAGCACCAGCTCGCCGATCTGCTGCTCCACGGCGCCGCGGACCTCTCCGGCTCGTTTGGCGGGCCCGGAAAAGGTGATCCGCTCCGCCGGACAGCCGACCAGCAAGGCGCGCTCCACCTCCCGGTAGGAGGAGACGTCCAGCGTGTCGACGTAAGGCAGCAGCCCCGCCAGCAGCTGGAGGTTCGGGTTCGCCTTGACCGCGTAGCTCAGGCCGAAGCGGCCCTGGAATGTTTCGGTGAGCGCCTGGCAACGCCGCACCGCCTCGTCCAGGTCGTAGACATAGACGGGCGTGCCCGTCTGCGCCGCCACCTGGAGGAGGCGGGCGCGCATCTCGCTCGTGCGCGCGCCTTTCGCCAAGTTGTTCAGGATGCAGCCGCCTCTTGCCCGAGCGCCGCCGACTGGCCCGCAGCATAGGCCAGGATGCGCTCGATGGTGTCGAAGTTCTCGAGGTTGACATCGACGGGGTCGATCATGAACCCGCCCTCGGTTTCCAGGAACGACAGAAGGCTCACCAGCGAGAAGCTGTCGATCAGCCCGGAGCTGAACAGCGGCGCATCGGGTGCGAGATCGGCTTCCTTGACCGTCAGCTCCTCCTGGAGGAACCGCATCAGGTTTTCTTTCGTCACTGCCATAGTCACGTCCATCGTCTTGGAATTGGGAAACGGTGAGGGCTAGAGCGCCTTCACAACGCGGATCATTCCGGGGAACTGACCCCGGTAATGCTCGGGCCCGAACCGGGCATGTTCTTCAAACCCCCACTTCGCCATCGCCCCCAGCACCTTGTCGTTGCCGAGGATCGCCGTATTGCCGAGAGCCGTGTGTCCGAGGGCCCGCGCCTGTCTGGCATGGGCTTCGATCAGCCGGCCGTAGAGACCCTGGCGGCGCAAGTCGGGCCGCACCGCGGCGTACTCCAGCACGTAATCCGTCGGATGCTCGAGCTGCGGAGCGTTGCCGAACAGGCCGAAGAAGCTGGTGTACTTGCGCCAAAATTCGCGTGCGACCTCCGGGCTCCAGCCCAGATGAGCCGACACGGCTTTGAAGCCCTGCGCCGTCAGCGGACGGCGGTCGGACATCGAAGATATGAAATAAGCCATCGCCGCACCCGGCGTTCCATCGGGCGCGTCTATGATGAAGAAGCTGTCCAGCTGTCCCCAGTTGTTGGCGCCGACTTCCAGCAGCGCTTCATGAAAGGCGATGGGGTCCGTGCCCGAGCCTTCAAGCGCCGCGTCGAAGATCCCATAGCCCACGCCGGGCAGCATGGATTCGTACATCGCCCAGGCGAGGAACGGGATATCCGCCGCGTGGGCGCGACGAACGCCAGGATTCGTATCCACGGCTTCAGGCTCAACCAGCGGTTCAGGCATGACTAGGCGCTCACGAGCCCGGGTTGCGGGTCGGGCGAGCGCAGAATCTGGCGCAGCGGCAGGTCAAGGACGCCTCCCTCACAGGCTTGACTGTACGATTAACGCCGCTCAACGGCAGCGGTTGCCGCGAGCTCGGCAGTTTCGTGGCGGAATTTCGGCGCCGGGGAGGATCAGAAAGGCGCGGTGCTGCGTTGCACAGTGCGCTCAAGCCACAGAGCGCAATCTATCCAATAGCTTGTGGACAACCCGCGCCGGCGAGCGCAACTTTAGGGGGCGCCTTGAAGATGGGCTTTTTGGCGGCAGGGGAAAAGCGCTTCGTGCTCGAGCCGTCTATTCAGCTGGGCGACATCGACGTCGAACACCCCCTTTCCACCGAGTTCATCCCCGTCAGTTTCGAGGGCCATGCCGGCGTGTTGCACCGGCCGACGAGCAAGCCGCGTCTGGGCGTTACGGTGGTCATTTGCCCGCCAGCCGGGCGCGATGCGCGTTGCGCCTACCGGCCGATGTTTCTGTGGGCAGAAGATCTGGCGCGTCGCGGCTTCCAGGTCCTGCGCTACGATAACCTGGGGGAGGGGGACTCCCTCGGCCTTGAGCCGGAGGCGGATCAATGGGACGCTTGGCTCGGCGGCGTGCACGCGGCTGCGGCTTTCGCCCGCGCCTACACGGGCGCCCAGCAGTTGGTGCTGTGCGGTGTTCGCGCCGGCGGCGCACTCGCCCTCGCGGCGGCCGAAAGTGTCAAGCCTGACGGGGTCATGCTGCTGTCGCCGACGCCCAGCGGAGCGGCCTGGTTGCGTGACCTGCGCTTCGCCGCAGCGATCCAGCGTGCGCCCGCCACAACCGATGGCTCCATCGAAGTCGACGGCGTGCGGCTTTCCGCGGCGACGATCCAAAGTCTCCAGTCCGTGGACGTGACTAAGACGCCGCGCGTCTGGCGCGACGCCTTCATGGCCGCGCCGCCCTCCGGCGCGGCGCTGGCCGCGACCCTTGGCCCCGACGCGACGGTGCGGCCCTTCGAAGGACACGCTGCTTTCTTCAAGGAGCCTCACGTCAACGAGCAGCCGACGCGTGTGCTTGAGGAAGCTGCCGAGTGGCTGGAGTATTTCGCGGCTGGCGCGCCCCGCCCCAAGAAGGCGCCGGCGCTGGCCCCGGCAGTCCTGGAGCAGGGCGGGTGGCGCGAGCGGCCGGTGGCGTTCGGCGACGGTTTGCGCGGGGTGCTCTGCCTGCCGTCTAACGGCGGCGGCGCCCGCGCCGTTCTTATCGGCAACACCGCGGGCGATCCGCGCGCCGGCATTGGCGGGTTCGCCGCCCAGGCCTGCCGCACGCTCGCCAAGGCCGGCGTCGCCGCGTTGCGCTTCGATTTCCGGGGTGTTGGCGAAAGCGCATCGGGCGAGGCCTGGCGCAGCCATCCCTACGACACCCCGCGTCTGCCAGACTTCCGGGCGGCGGCTGAGCTCGTCCGTGCGCACGGCTACAGCGAAATCACCCTGCTCGGCGTCTGCACGGGCGGCTATCACGCGATCCAGGCGGTTCTGGATGACCCGCAGTTCGATCGGGCGATCGCCATCAACAGCTGGCTGGTCTGGCGGCCCGAGCGGATGCCGCTCCAGATGCGGTCGGAGATGGCGCTGAACGGAGCCGACCCGCTCAAGCCGCCGGCGCCGCCGCCGGCGAAGGACGGGCTGACGCCAAGGGTGGCGCGCAAGCTCCAGGGGCTGGTCTCCTCGACGATTCCCGATGCGCCGTGCCGAAAGGTTCGGGCCCGGCTCCAGGCGGCGGCCCGGCGCGGCGTGCGCGTTCACTTGATCCTTGGCCGTGGCGACGCTTCGACGCGCAGCCTGGAAGCGGAGTTCGGCCTGGAGTGCGGGTGGATCGCCCGCCAACGCGGATTCACCGTCTCGATGCGTCGCGACATCGACCACGCGTTGTTCTCGCCTCAGAGCCAGCGAAACGCCATGGGCGACATTCTCCGGGCGCTGGAGCTCGCGCCCGCCGCGCATCGCCTGCCCAAGAGCGCTTGATCTCGGCGGATCACCGGGTCTGATCTACGGACCCGGTGAACGCCCGACCCGCTTAGCGCATCGGGTTGATCGTCTGGATCGTGCCGTCCGAGTTGTAGCGCAGCTCGGTCACCTTGACGTTCCGCAGGTGGGTTTTCCCGGACATCTGGGTGTCGTGGTAGAACAGCCACCACTTCCCTTCGTGCTGCACGATCGAGTGGTGGGTGGTCCAGCCCTGCACCGGCTCCAGCACGACGCCGCGGTAGGTGAACGGCCCATAGGGCGTCTGGCTGGTCGCATAGACAATCCGGTGCGTCTCGCCGGTGGAGTAGCTGAGGTAGTACAGGCCGTTGTGCTTGTGCATCCAGGCCCCTTCGAAGAACCGACGGCTGGTGTCGCCGCCCTTCAGCGGCTGGCCGGCTTCATCCACGATCACCAGGTCGCGCGGTGTTTCGGCGAACGTCAGCATGTCCGCGCTCATCTTGGCGAACTTGGGCGTCAGGGCCGGACGGTCAGGTTGGCCGAGGTCGCTGTTGGACCCGTTGGGGTTCCACTGGCCAGTGGCCCAGCGCTGCAGCTGGCCGCCCCAGATGCCGCCGAACACCATGTAGTGCTCGTTCCCGTCGCGGAAGATGGCCGGATCGATGCTGAAGCTGCCGGGGATCGGCGTGGGCTCGGCCTTGAACGGCCCCTCGGGACGGTCCGAGACCGCCACGCCGATGCGGAAGATGTCCTGGCGGTCCTTGGCCGGGAAGTAGAGGAAGTACTTGCCGTTCTTCTCCGCCGCGTCCGGCGCCCACAGCTGGCGCGCCGCCCAGGGCACGTCCTTCAGGTCCAGAGCGACGCCGTGGTCGGTGATCGGCGCGCCGACCCGGTCCATGGAGAAAACGCGGTAGTCGCGCATCGCGAAGTGGCTGCCCTGGTCGTCGTCCGGCACGCCTGCGTCGATGTCATGCGAGGGGTAGAGGTAGATGCGGTTGTTGAACACGTGCGCCGACGGGTCGGCGGTGTACATGCCTGGGATGATCGGTTGGGACAGGTAGCGCGACGCGCTCGCGGGGCTCGTGGCGGAGCCGCTCGCAGCGCCACCGGACGCGCTATCGGTCGCGCAGGCAGCCAGGCCCAGAGAGGTGAAGGCGGCGGCCACCACGGCGCTCTTGATCATCGGCATGTGTTGTCTCCTCCAAGGGTCAGACCACTTAGGCAGACCAAGCCAATGCGTCCAGCGCGCGAGCGCTGTGCCATCGGGAAGGGCATGTGTTTGGAGGAAATGGTGGATGCGACAGGGATTGAACCTGTGACCCCCTCGGTGTGAACGAGGTGCTCTCCCGCTGAGCTACGCATCCGCCGGTCGTGACGGCCAGGGCCGTCCGGGAAGGTCGAGGCGTATAGCCGTAAGACTTACGCGCCGCAAGCGCCCAAAAGCCGGACGCACGCCTGGGGCAGCTCATCAAAGCTGTGGATGAGAATGTCCGGCGAGAGATCGGCGGCCGGGGTCTCGGTGTAGCCGAAGCTCACCAGGATCAGACCCGCGCTGGCGGACCGCGCCGCGCCGGCGTCGGTGGCGGCGTCGCCCACCAGGATCGCCGTGTCCATGGAGCCGCCGGCCTCGGTCACAGCGGCGATCAGATGACGGGGATCCGGCTTCTGCGCTTGCGCCGCATCGGCCCCGACCACCGCGTCGAAGTGGCGGGTGAGGTCGAGGGCGTCGAGCAGCCGCAGCGACAGGCCGGTCAGCTTGTTGGTGCAGACGGCGAGCTTCGCGCCCGCGTCTTTCAGCTCGGTCAGCGCCGTCTCCACGCCGGGGAACGGCCGGCTGGTGTCGGCGATATGCGCCTCGTAGTGGGCGATGAAGCGGTTGAAGAGGTCCTTCAGCTGCTCCGGCTCCAGCGGCGCGCCCGCCGCCTCGAACCCGCGGCCGATCATCCATCGCGCACCCCGCCCGATGAAGGGCCTGGCCTCCTCCAGAGGCAGCGCCGGCAAGCCTTCCTCGCCGAGCAGGACGTTCAGCGTGCCGATCAGGTCGGGTGCGGTGTCCACCAGCGTGCCATCCAGATCGAACGCGATGGTGGCGCCCGCGAGAGCGGTCAGATCGGCGGCTTGCGGCACGTGAGGTCTCCTGGCTGACCGATCCGCTTAGCCGCTTCTCGCGCCCGGCCACAAGGCTTGCTAAGCCTCGCCGCGACACGCCTGTTCTGAGTCCGCCGGAGTCTTGCTCATGACCGCCCGCGCCGCCGTGATCCTAGCCGCCGGGCAGGGGACACGCATGAAATCCGCGACCCCCAAGGTTCTGCACAAGGTGGGTGGCCGCACCCATCTCGACCGAGCCATCGACACCGTCCAGGCGGCGGGCTGCGAACGGGTGGTGATCGTGGTCGGCGATCACAGTCCGAGCGTTCGCGAAACGGCCGAGAAGCGGCTCGGCTCTGCGGCCATCGCTGTTCAATATCCGCCCCTGGGCACCGCTCACGCCGTGCTGGCCGCCGAGAAGGCGCTGGCCGATTTCGACGGCGACGTGCTGATCACCTATGCCGACGCCCCCTTGCTGCGGACGGAAGACCTCGAGCCGCTGTTCGCATTGCGGGCGGACGGCGCGGACCTGGCGTTGATGGGGTTCGAGCCCGTCGATCCGCTGCTTTACGGCCGGATCATCACCGCACCGACCGGCGAGGTCTTGCGGATCGTCGAAGCGCGGGACGCCAATGACGCCGAACGCGCTGTGCGCACCTGCAACGCCGGCATGATGGTCGCCGACCGCGCTCGGCTGTTCGGCTGGCTTGGCCGTGTCGGAAACGCCAACGCCAAGCAGGAATACTACCTCACCGACGTGGTGGGCCTGGCGGTCGGCGACGGTGGAACCGTCCGCGCCCACATGGCGCCCGAAAGCGCGGTCATGGGCTGCGACACCCCCCTCCAGCTGTCGCAGGCGGAAGCGGTGTTCCAGCAACGTCAGCGCCAGCGGTTCCTGGCCGAAGGCGTCGTGATGCTAGCGCCTGAGACGGTCCACTTTTCCTGGGACACTCAGATCGCCGCGGGCGTGACGGTGGAGCAGTTCGTGGTGTTTGCGCCGGGCGTCACGGTGGAGACCGGCGCCCAGATCCGCGCCTTCAGCCACCTGGAAGGCGCTACGGTGCGCGCCGGCGCCCAGGTCGGCCCCTATGCTCGTCTACGCCCTGGCGCTGACATCGGCCCCGAAGCCCACATCGGGAATTTCGTCGAGGTGAAGAACGTCAAGGTTGGCCAAGGCGCCAAGGCGAACCACCTGAGCTATCTCGGCGACGGCCAGGTGGGGGCGAAAGCCAACATCGGGGCAGGGACCATCTTCTGTAACTACGACGGCTACTTCAAAGCCCAGACGGTCGTGGGCGAAGGCGCTTTCGTGGGCTCCAACAGCGCCCTGGTCGCTCCGGTGACCGTCGGCGCCGGCGCCATGACCGGCTCCGGCTCGGTGATCACCCGGGACGTGCCGGCCGACGCCTTGGCCGTCGCGCGCGGGCCGATGGCCGTGAAGGAAGGCTGGGCCAAGGCTTTCCGCCAACGAAGAGCCGCTGAGAAGGCGGCGAAGAAGGGATCGTGATGAGCGACGCGGACGCGCAGAAGAGGGCCGCCGGCGAAGCCGCCGCGGCTCTGGTCGAAAGCGGCATGGTGGTGGGCCTGGGCACCGGCTCCACCGCGGCCTGGTTTGTGAAGGCGCTGGGCGCGCGCCAGCTCGACGTCACCTGCGTCTGCACCTCCGAGGCGACGGCGCAGCTCGCGGCCTCTCTGGGCATGAAGCTGGCGGAGCTCGGTGAGACCCGCGAGATCGACCTTACCGTCGACGGCGCGGACGAAGTCGGCCCTGGCCTGTCGCTGATCAAGGGCGGCGGCGCGGCCCTTTTGCGCGAGAAGCTGGTCTGGGAAGCCTCCAAGCGCTGCGTCGTCATCGCGGACGCAGCCAAGGTGGTGCCCACCCTCGGCAAGTTCGCCTTGCCGATCGAGGTGGTGGCCTTCGGGCATAAGACCACGGCGCTGCGGATCTGCGACGCGCTGTCCGAATGCGACCTCGGGATTGCGCCGCGTCTGCGCATGAAAGACGGCCAGCCCGTGCGAACCGACGGTGGAAACCTCATCTATGACGCAGCCTGCGGCCGGATCGAGGAGCCGGCGGCCCTGGCGGACGCGCTGAAGAGCGTGACCGGCGTGGTCGACCATGGCCTCTTCCTCGACCTTGCCGACCAGGCCCTGATCGGCGCGCCGGACGGCGTGCATGTCCTGGAGCCGTAAAGAAGGAGCGTATGGTGGCGAACTACGACTTTGATCTCTTCGTAATCGGCGCGGGTTCGGGCGGCGTTCGCGCCGCGCGCCTGGCGGCCCTCTCGGGAGCCAAGGTGGCGGTTGCGGAGGAGTTCCGGGTCGGCGGCACCTGCGTGATCCGCGGCTGTGTGCCCAAGAAGCTGCTGGTCTACGCCTCCGAGTTCGCCCACGGCTTCGACCTGGCCGAGCGTTACGGTTGGACCGTCGGCGAGCGAACCTTCGACTGGCCGCGGCTGATCGCGGAGAAGGACAAGGAGATCGCCCGGCTGTCGGGGATCTATGTCCGCAACCTGCAGAACGCCGGCGCAGAGCTGGTGCATGGCAAGGCGCGGCTGGTGGACGCCCACACCGTCGAGGTGGAAGGCCGGGGCACGGCGACGGCCGAGAAGATCCTGATCGCCACCGGCGGCAAGCCGTGGCTCCCGACCGACCTGCCCGGCATAGAACACGCCATCACCTCCAACGAGGCACTGCACCTTCCCGAGCTGCCGAAAAGCATCGTGATCGCTGGCGGCGGCTATATCGCCGTGGAGTTCGCCTGCATCTTCAACGGCCTAGGCGTGGAGACCACGCTGGTCCATCGCGGTCCCAACCTTCTGCGCGGCTTCGACGACGACGTGCGCTCCCATGTGGCCGAGGAGATCGGCAAGCGCGGCGTCAAGGTGATCCTCGGCGCGCAGCACACCTCCATCGAAAAGACGGACGCCGGGTACCTGAGCCAGTTCACCAACGGCCATCACTGCGAAACCGACCTGGTGATGTTCGCCACCGGTCGCGCGCCCTACACCGACGGCCTCAGCCTCGAGAAGGCGGGCGTGAAGCTTGGTCCTGCCGGGCAGATCCTGGTGGACGAGTACTCGCGCACCAACGTCGACAGCATCTGGGCGGTGGGCGACGTGACCGACCGCATCAACCTGACGCCGGTGGCGATCCGCGAGGGCGCGGCCTTTGCGCAGACCGAGTTCTACGACAACCCAACGACCTTCGATCACGACATGGTCGCGTCTGCGGTGTTCTCGCAGCCGCCGGTCGGGTCGGTGGGCCTGTCGGAGGCTGACGCCCGCCGCAGGTTCCACGGCAAGGTCGACATCTACCAGCAGCGCTTCCGGCCCATGAAGACTGGTTTCGCCGGCGACGACGAGCGTTGTCTCGTGAAGCTGGTGGTCGAACAGGAAGGCCAGAAGGTGGTCGGCTGCCACGTGGTCGGTCCCGACGCGCCCGAGATGATCCAGATGGCCGCCATCGCCATGAAAATGGGCGTGACCAAGCAGCAATGGGACTCCACCTGCGCGGTTCATCCCACGCTGGCTGAAGAGCTGGTCACCATGCGCGACAAGTACGTGCCGCCGAGCCTGGGCCAGGCGGCATGACGCCAGCCCAAGCGCCGCGGACGGCCGCGGACGCGCGCGACCGTCTCGGCGCCTGGTGCGGTTGGGTCATGGTAGGCGTGGCGGTGCTGACGCCGCTGTTCGCCTGGCTGGGGCCGCTAGGCTTTGCGCCCCTGATGGCGCTGGCGGGCCTGCTGTGCCTTCCCGCGCTGCGGCTGTCCGACGAGGATCGTCCGGCGCTGATCGTCCTGCTGGGGGCGCTGATCTGGGCTGCGGTCTCGACCACCTGGAGCCCGTATCAGCCCAAGCATCCGCAGGATGGCCAAGCCGTGAAGCTCGCGGCTGAACTGCCCCTCTACTTCAGCGCCATCTGCGGCGCGCGACGGGCGAGCCCGCACCTGCAGCGGCTAGCCCTGTCGGTGCTGGCCTGGGGCCTTGTCGCCCTGGGCGTGCTCCTGGCGGTCGAGAGCCTCACCGGCGGCCGGATCTTCTACGCCCTTCACACCCGGTTCTATCAGCCGATCCGCATCGACCTCGCGCAGGTGAAGATCGCCCAGACCTCGTTCGTGCTGGCTCTGCTTTGGCCGGTGGCGGTGCTGGGGCGCGTGCGCAGCTGGCGGGACGCCTGGCTAATCGCGCCGATCGCCGCCGGGACGATCATGGCGGGCCTGGCTTTCAAGGGTGATGCGCCGGTGATCGCCGTGCTGCTGGCCGCCCTGGTCGCCCTGCTGGCCTCGCGCTGGCCTCGGGGCCTGCCGATCGCGGCGGCCATGTCCGTGGCCGCCCTGTTCCTCGCCATGCCGCTGATTGTCTGGAGCGTGCGCGAGCTGGCGGACTACACCGCGATCGAAGAGGCCGTGCCGCTCTCCTGGAGCTGGCGGATGGGCTACTGGAGCCATGCGATCGATTGGATCCTGGACGCGCCTGCGCGGGGTTGGGGTCTCGATTCTAGCCGGGCGATGGGTCCCGGCATTCAGTTGCACCCACACAACGGCCCGCTGCAGGTTTGGCTGGAGCTCGGCCTGATTGGGGCCGTAGCCGCCGCTGCTTTCTGGAGCCTATGCCTGGTGCGGCTGTCGCGCCCGTCGCCCAGCCTTCCGGCGGCCGCGACCCTGGCGTCCGTCGCCGTCTACCTGTTGTTCGCCTGTCTGAACTTCGGCGTGTGGCAGGAGTGGTGGATGGGCCTCGGTGCGCTAATTATTGCCCTGTCCGGCATGGTTTCCGCACGTGTGACGCCACGGACATCGACCTGAGACCCCATGTCGGGGTATAGGGCGCCCTTGCCGCCGGCCCGGTCGCCGGCGTGGAGCTTAGAAGACGATGACGCAGTGGACCCCCGCTTCCTGGAGATCGAAGCCCGCCAAGCACATGCCGACGGACTATCCGGACCTGTCGGCCGTCGCCGCTGTGGAGCAGACGCTCCGGGGCATGCCGCCGCTCGTGTTTGCAGGTGAGGCCCGCCGTCTGAAGAGCCTGCTGGGCGACGTGGCCGAGGGCCGCGCCTTCCTGCTGCAGGGCGGCGACTGCGCCGAAAGCTTCAAGGAATTCCACGCAGACAACATCCGCGACACCTTCCGGCTGATCCTGCAGATGGCGGTGGTGCTGACCTTCGCCGGCGGCAAGCCGGTGGTGAAGGTCGGCCGCATGGCCGGTCAGTTCGCCAAGCCGCGCTCGGCGCCGATCGAGACCAAGGGCGACGTCACCCTGCCGTCGTACCGCGGCGACAACATCAACGGCATGGAGTTCACGGCCGAGGCGCGTCTGCCCGACCCGCAACGCCTGCTGCAGGCCTACACCCAGTCGGCGGCGACGCTGAACCTGCTGCGCGCCTTCGCGACCGGCGGCTACGCCGACCTGCACAACATCCACCGCTGGACCCTCGGCTTCGTGGCCGGCAGTCCGCAGGGCGCCCGCTACAAGGAGCTCTCCGACAAGATCAGCGAGACGCTCGCGTTCATGCAGGCGATCGGCGTCACGCCGGAGAACCAGCCCAGCCTGCATCAGGTGGAGTTCTTCACCAGCCACGAAGCCCTGCTGCTGGGCTTCGAGGAAGCCATGACCCGCGTCGATAGCACCTCGGGCGAGTGGTACGACACGTCGGCCCACCTGGTGTGGATCGGTGAGCGCACTCGGGATCTGGACGGCGCGCATATCGAGTTCTGCCGTGGCATCCGCAACCCGATCGGCATGAAGTGCGGCCCGACCATGGAAGACGACGATCTCGCCCGCCTGATGGACGCCCTGAACCCGAAGGATGAAGCCGGCCGCCTGACCCTCTACGGCCGCTTCGGCCACGAGAAGATCGCCGAGCGCCTGCCGCGCCTGCTGCGCGCTACTAAGGCGTCCGGGCGCAAGGTGGTCTGGGCTATCGACCCGATGCACGGCAACACCCTGACGGCGGCCAACGGCTACAAGACCCGGCCGTTCGACCGGATCCTGTCCGAGGTGAAGAGCTTCGTGGAGATCTGCGAGGCCGAGGGCGTCCATCCGGGCGGCGTGCACCTGGAGATGACCGGCCAGAACGTCACCGAGTGCCTGGGCGGCGCCCGCGCGCTGACCGAAGGCGACCTGGCCGACCGCTATCACACGCACTGCGACCCGCGTCTGAACGGCGAGCAGGCGCTGGAGCTGGCCTTCCTCGTGGCTGAGAAGCTGCGCCAGGAAGCCGACGCGCCGAAGAAGGCCGTCGGCTCCAACTGAGCCAGACGCGGCGTGTGCCCCTGAGGTCACGCACGTAACCGGAAGCGTCACCTCAAGGTGACGGTGCTTGCACTGGCGTCCCTGCGACGCCAGTGTCCGCGCCTCTTTGACAATCGAGGCCTGCCATGGACCGCCCTGCGGCCCAGGCGTCCGCCGTCGCTGGCGGGCGCACCCATCCCGTTCGCGTCGAATTGGCCCAGCTGCTGAAGCTGTCCGGCCCGGTGGTGCTCGCACGCCTGGGCATCATGGTGATGGGCCTGACGGACGCGGTGGTGGTCGGTCACTATTCCGCGGCCCAGCTCGGCTATCACGCGCAGGCTTGGGCGCCGACCAGCGTCATCCTGACGATGACCGTCGGCCTGCTCACCGGCATCCAGGTGATGACCGCGCGCGCGGTCGGGCAGGGGCGGCGGGAGGCGGCAGGCGCGGTCCTGCGCCGCGGACTTTCCTATGCCCTGTGGATCGGCCTGGCTTCAGCGCTCTTCCTGATGCTGGCGGGCCCTGCGTTCCTGCACGTCCTCGGGCTGCCCAAGGATCTGGCGGACGGGGCGACCTTGCCGCTGCTGGTCTTCTGCCTGTCCTTGCCCTGCTACGCCGTCAGCGCGTCGGCCAGCTTCTGGATGGAGGGGCTGTCGCGGCCCGGCCCTGCGGTGTGGGCGATGTGGGCGGCGAACCTGATCAATCTCGGTCTGAACCTGGTGCTGGTGCCGGGCGCCTTCGGCCTGCCGGCCATGGGAGCGGTGGGCAGCGCCTGGTCGACGTTCGGGGCGCGCCTGACGCTCGCCGCTTTCATGCTGATCTACATCGCCCGCATGCCGGAAGCGCGAGCCCTGGGCGTGTTCACCAAGCCCGAACGAGACCGTGCAGCCGAGGCCGAGCAGCGGCGCATCGGCTTCGGCGCCGGGATCTCCAACTTCTTCGAAGTCTCGGCCTTCGCGAGCATGACGATCATCGCCGGATGGGTCGGCGGCTACGCCACCGCGGCCTGGGCCATCGTGCTCAATGTGGCGGCGATCATCTTCATGGTCCCGTTGGGCCTGGCCACCGGAGCGGCCGTTCGGGTCGGCGGCGCTTATGGTGCGCGTGATCCCGCGGCGGTGAACCGGGCGGGGTGGATCGCATTCGCCGTGGCTGCCGTGTTCGGCGTCCTCGTCGCCGTCGTGGTCTGGCCGACGGCGGCGTTGATCTCCCGCGCCTATACCTATGACGCCGCGGCTGTGGCTCTGGCCGTGCCGGCGCTGATCGTCGCCTGCTGGATGTTCGCGCCCGACGCGGCCCAGGTTGTCACCGCCCAGTCCTTGCGGGCTCGAGGCGACGTGTGGATGCCCACCGTGACGCACCTGGCCAGCTACATCGGCGTGATGATGCCGCTCGCCTGGTGGCTGGCCATCCCGCGCGGGATGGGGGTGGTCGGCATCTCGTGGGCGGTGGTGGTCGCCAGCTTCGTATCCTGCCTGCTGCTGATCGGCCGCTGGTGGATGCTGGCAGGGCGCGACGCTTAGGCGCCGGCCCCTAGGATCCAGCCTTCCTCGCGCTCCGCGTCGAGGATCACGTCCGCCGCCGTTCCGGTCGGTGCGGCAAAGGCCGTGCCCAGCTTGCCCGCCTCATCCAGCCGCGCGAAGTGCTCGGCGGTGGTCCGAACCTGCACCAGGTCCTTGACCTCGCCGGGCGAGCCCTGCGGTTTGAACAGCGACGGGTAGACCTCGGCCACCACCACCTCGACACCGTCGAGGTCCTGTTCGTTCAGCGTCCGGAAGCCGGTCTCGAACGGCCAGACCTTCACCGCTTCCCCGCGGGCGAGCTTCAGGCGGCGGGCCGCCGGAATGCCCAGGATCGCCTGACCGCCCACCGAACCGTTGTAGTAGAGCTTCCAGATCGACGCCGCGCCCTTGGCGGCGAGGTCCGTGTGCCGGAATTCCGGCAGGTCGCCGGGCCCATGCGGCCGGCTGCGCTTCGGCTGAAGGGTGGTCAGCGCGTCCTTCGGAGGGCACCCCCAGAACGGGAATGGACCGCCGGTCATCCGCCGGTTGATCTCCGAGCCGACGCCGAAGCGGTTGTTGGTGTTGTCGGCCTTGTCCTTGACCATCTTGTCCAGCTGGTCCCAGACCGCGCGCCAAGGCTGCTCGCCCGTGAGATTGAGCGCCGCCGCAAAGCCACGCGGGAAGCCGAGCGGGAAGTCGAAGCCCACCAGAGCCCGCTCGCCCCGCTTCTTGAAGTCGTCCAGGATGGCCGCGAGCTTCTTCTCGGCTTCCGCTCGGGTCGGCGGGTTGAAGCTCTCGAAAGCCAGCCGGAAGCGCACGTCGCGCTTGAGCACGCCGATCCAGATGGAGTCCGCGCCGGTGGACGGCTTGGCGGCCGCGCTCCAGTCGACGATCACATAGGCGCTGAACAGGCGCGGCACGGAGAGCTCCTGGGACCGGAAAGGGGTGCGGGGCTTTTAGCCCCTTGGCCAGAACGGTCCAGTGCTTCCGGCGTTCACCCGGCTCAAGCGAGCTTGACCAACATCTTCCCCAGGTTCTCGCCCGAAAAGAGGCCGAGGAAGGCGTCTGGCGCCTGCTCGATGCCTTCCTTGACGGTTTCGCGCCAGGTGACTTTGCCTTCTGAGACCCACTGGGACAGGTCGCGTACGAAGTCGGCCTTCATGTCCGCGTTGAAAGACACGATGAAGCCTTCCATCCGGATGTTCTTGCCGATCATCAGTGCGAGGTTCCGGGGGCCAGCCGGCGGCTCAGTGGCGTTGTACTGACTGATCATACCGCAGATCGCGAAGCGGGCCTTGAACCGCGCCGCCGTCAGCGCCGCCTCCAGGTGCTCGCCGCCGACATTGTCGAAGTAGACGTCGATCCCATCGGGCGCGCCGGCCAGCACGGCCTTGGCGAGGTTCGGCTCGGCCTTGTAGTCGACCGCGTGATCGACCCCGATCTCCTTCAGGAAGGCGACCTTCTCGGCGCCGCCAGCTGAGCCCACCACCTTGTGCCCTTTGGCCTTGGCGATTTGGCAGACCACCGAGCCCACAGCGCCGGCCGCGCCCGACACGAACACCACGTCGCCTTCCTTCAGCGCCGCAATCCGTAGCAGGCCCACATAGGCCGTCAGCCCCGGCATGCCGGCCACGCCCAGAAACGCCTGCGGCGGAAGTCCTTGCGTGTCGAGTTTCTCCAGTTGCCCGCCGGGCGCCACGAACGCCTCGCGCCAGCCCTTCATGCTGAGCACCAGGTCGCCTTGCTGGAAGGCCGGGTCATTGGAGGCCTCGACCCGTCCGACCGCGCCGCCCTCCATCGCCTCGCCCAGACGGAACGGCGGGACATAGCTCTTCACGTCGTTCATCCGCCCGCGCATGTACGGATCCACCGTCATCCAGAGGTTCCGGACCAGGACCTCGCCCGCGCCGGGCTCGGGGACGTCGACAGTGGCCAGTTCGAAGTTCTCGGGAGCGGGCATGCCCGTGGGCCGGCTGATCAGGCGAATTTCGCGGGAGGTGGTCATGGGCGGGATCCTCTGCGTCCGATGCGTCAAACGCTTGTTTAGCTCGCCTCGGCGGGTGGCGTCGAGGGCGGCGACCTGCTACCCGCACGGCCCAATCCGGAGCTTGGCATGATCGAGTCACTGCGCGGCGGCGTCATCGGGGCAGGGGTTTTTGGGGGCTATCACGCCCGCCAGTACGCCCGGCTGGACGGCGTGGTTCTGTCGGCGGTGCTCGACCCGCACCCGGATCGCGCCGCCACCGTGGCGGTGCCGCTCGGCGGACGCGCGTTCCATGAGATGGCCGAGTTTCTGGAAGCCGTGGACGTCGTCACCATCGCCTCGCCGGCAACCCTGCACGCCGAACAGGCGCTGGCGGTGCTCGCCGCAGGCAAGCCGGTCTATGTGGAAAAGCCGATCGCAGTGACGCTGGCCGACGCTGAAAAGGTCCGCGCGGCGGCCCAGGCTCAAGGCCTGGTGGTCGCCTGCGGGCACCAGGAGCGGGTGGTCTTCCGCGCCATGGGCTTGCTGGATGTGCCGGAACAGCCGCTGCGCCTGGAGGCTCTGCGCCATGGCACGCCATCGCCGCGCAGCCAGGACGTCTCGGCCGTGCTCGACCTGATGATCCACGACATCGACCTCGCCCTTTCAATCTCAACGGCCGAGCCGACGACGGCGGAGGCGGAAGGCGCGCGTGGCCCAGGCGGCGTCTACGACCAGATCCGCTCGGAGGTGAGCTTCGAGGACGGCTTCGTGGCGGTGTTCGACTGCTCCCGGATGGCGCAGGAGCGCAAGCGCACGATGAAGGTGGTCTATCCCTCCGGCGAGGTGGAGATCGACTTCCTAGCCCGGACCTTCCGCAACACCACGCCGTTCGAGCTCAACCCGGACTTCGCCGACACGCCGGCGGCCAAAGACCCGCTTGGCGCGAGCGTCGAAGGCTTCCTGCAGGCCGTGCGCGGCGAGGCGCCCCGGCCGGTGGTCAACGCCGAAGAGGCGATCCGCGCGCTCGACCTCGGCTTGGCCGTCGAGCGCGCGCTGGAACAGGGCTGAGCGTCAGCCCCCGTTCCGATCCAGCCAGGCGGCGACCCAGACAAGGGGCGCGTTCCAGTTGATCGCCACCTCGTTCAGCGCGTAGGCGCGGGTGTCGTCCGCCCAGCACTTGAGCGGCGCGCACTTCCCCTTCAGCTCCAGCGCTACCGGATCGCCCATGCTGGTGCTGTTCGGCCCGCCCGACAGCGCCCCCGGAGGCGGCAGCGGGAACGCCGGGTCCATCTGGTGGGCCCAAAAGCGGTGGTGCGGATTGCGCATTGGCCGCGCGCCGTGGCCGCTGACGAACGAGCGATCGAGCGGGTTGCGCCCGAGCACATAGTCCATGGCGTCCACCACGCCGGCCTTGTACCGGGCCTCGCCCGTCAGGTCCGCGACCACGGCCAGCACCAACGCCCGGTTCAGCACCGTGGAGTTCGAACCCCAGGGATAACCCTCCGGCGCGTAGGGCAGCCGGTAGCCCTGCCGCGCCCCATCCGCCAGAGCCCGGTCCGCATTCGCCACCAGCGCGCTGCGCACCTTTGCCTGGTCGGCGGCGTCCAGCCCGCCTGGCCGAGCCGCCAGGGTGACCAGGCCTGCGGTGGCGACCGCCGGCCAAGCGATGTCGTCCGCAGTCTGCGGCAGGCCGGTCCAGACGCTGGAGCCCTTCAGGTCGGCCAGGAAGGCGGCCTCGCCCGTCGTGGCGTAGAGCTCGCTCGCGGCCCAGAAGAACTCGTCGGCGAGCTTGCTGTCGCCGTAGCCGCCGCCGCCCGCGAAGTCGCCCAAGGCGTAGACTTCCGGATTGCGCTTGGCCGCTGCGTAGGCGCTGCGCGCGGCGCCGAGGCAGCGTTCCGCGAAGGCAGGATCGATCGTCCGCCAAATGCGCCCGCATTGGGCCGCCGCTGCGGCCAGGTTCAGCGTCGCGCTGGTGGTCGGGCCGTAGAGGAAGCGGGTCTCGGGGTCCTTGTCCGGCCGCATGGGCAGGCCGGTCCAGCGCTGATCATGCGCCTTCAGGTGCGCCATGCCGCCAGCGTCTATCGGGCTGAACACCAGAGGTTTGCCGCGTCCCTGCGCGCCGACCGGGACGCTCAGGCGCTTGCCCTGCGGGACCTGCATGCGCAGCAGGAACTCGAGTTCGACGCGGGTTTCGTCCAGCAGGTCGTCGACCCCGTTGCCCGCCTCAGGGATCCGCCCGCGCCCGTCCGCGAACGGAGAGCCTTTCGGCGCCAGCCGCTCGTAGGCGTTCAGCAGGGTCCAGACGGAAACGCCCGCATTGACCACGTACTTGCCGTGGTCGCCCGCGTCGTACCAGCCGCCCGTGACATCCAGGGTGTAGTCGCATCCGGGCCAGGTGTTGCCCGCATTGTCCTTGCCCGAAAAGCAGGTGAGCTTCTCCGATGGATGGCCGGCCGGCCGCGCCAGATCCGGCCGGCTGACGAACCGCGGCTCGATCGGGACCGCAGCCCGGTTCTCGTAGAAGTATCCGAGCGCGTCGAACTTCAGCCGCTCGTAACGGGCGGGCTGGATCGCAAAGGGCCGGCTCTGCGTCTGTCCGACCACCAGCTTGAAGCCATCGCCAGCGGTGCGCACGCCGCTGAAGTCGATGCGATGAAGGTGCTCGCCCGATGCGGAGTCCGCACCAACCACTTCGGTGCGCCCGCTGGCTTGCGTGCGGCCGCGCCCGTCCACCAGCCTCCACGACAGCGGAGCAGATGCGCTGTCGGCGACCACCGCAAGCTTCGGCGCGTCAGGTGCAAAGCCGAGCTGGTTGAACCGAATGGGGGAGGCGGCAGGTTCCGCGGCCAGCGCGCTCGAGGCGGCGAGGACGGAGGCTGCGGCGAGCAGGCGAGGGAGCAAGCGAGACATGGCTGGCACACAGGCGGATTCCCAGCGCCCGATCAAGCGGACAGTCTCCTGCCGCGAGGCTCCTTCGGGGTCGAAGCAGCTAAGCTCAGCCGTTCAGCGCCAACCCAGAGGCAAGATCTTGCGCAGCTAATCGGCCGCGGCCCCTTCCAACGGCACAATCCGCCCTTTATGGAAGGCGCCTCTTAGTCGGGAGCGTCATCATGCATCGCAAGCCGGACGGGTCCTGGGACAAAACCAAGCTGCCCAGCCGCCACGTCACCGAGGGGCCCGCGCGGGCTCCGCACAGGTCCTACTACTACGCCATGGGCCTCGGCAGCCGTGAGATCGCTCAGCCGTTCGTAGGCGTCGCCTCCTGCTGGAACGAAGCGGCGCCCTGCAACACCGCTTTGCTGCGCCAGGCGCACGCCGCGTCGGAAGGCGTTAAGGCCGCCGGCGGCACCCCGCGCGAGTTCGTCACCATCACCGTGACGGACGGCATCGCCATGGGCCATGAGGGGATGCACTCCTCGCTGGTCAGCCGCGACGTCATCGCCGACTCGGTCGAGCTGACCATGCGCGGCCACTCGTATGACGCGCTCGTGGGCATCGCCGGCTGCGACAAGTCCCTGCCGGGCATGATGATGGCCATGCTGCGCCTGAACGTGCCCAGCGCCTTCATCTACGGCGGCTCCATCCTGCCGGGTTCGTGGCAAGGCCGCGAAGTCACGGTGCAGGACGTCTTCGAAGGCGTCGGCAAGTACTCCTCCGGCAAGATGAGCCTGGAGGACCTCTGCGATCTCGAGCAGCACGCCTGCCCGAGCGACGGGGCTTGCGGGGGCCAGTACACCGCCAACACCATGGCCTGCGTATCGGAAGCCATCGGCCTGGCTCTGCCGCTCTCTTCGGCCCTGCCGGCGCCCTATCTCGCCCGGGACGAGTACGCCAAGGCGACGGGCGAGGCGGTGATGGCGCTGATCGAGCGCAACATCCGTCCGCGCGACATCTGCACCCGCGAAGCCTTCGAGAACGCCGCCGTCGTTGTCGCCGCGACCGGCGGCTCCACCAACGGCGCCCTGCACCTGCCGGCCATGGCGCACGAGGCGGGCATCGACTTCACCCTGCGCGACGTGGCCGAGATCATGCGGCGCACGCCCTACCTGGCCGATTTGATGCCGGGCGGCCGGTACCCTGCCAAGAAGATGGGCGAAGCGGGCGGCGTTCCCATGCTGCTGCGGACTCTGCTGGACGCCGGCCTGATCCACGGCGACGTCATGACGGTGACCGGCAAGACCCTGCGCGAGAACCTCGAAGGCGTCGTTTGGCGCGACGACCAGGACGTGATCCGTCCGGCGTCCAACCCGCTGTCGCCCACCGGCGGCGTGGTCGGCCTGTGGGGCTCGCTTGCCCCCGACGGCGCCATCGTCAAGGTGGCCGGCCTGAAGCACACCAAGCACCGTGGCCCGGCCCGGGTCTTCGACGGCGAGCAGGCCTGCTTCGAGGCGGTTGAGCGTCGCGAGTACAAGGAAGGCGACGTGCTGGTGATCCGCTACGAGGGTCCCAAGGGCGGCCCCGGCATGCGCGAGATGCTGGCCACGACCGCGGCCCTCTACGGCCAGGGCGTGGAGAACATCGCCCTGATCACCGACGGTCGCTTCTCCGGCGCCACGCGGGGCCTGTGCATCGGCCACGTGGGACCGGAAGCGGCTGCCGGCGGGCCGATCGCCCTGGTCAAGGACGGCGACATCATCTCCATCGACGCCGACGCCGGCACGATCGACCTGGAAGTCGATCCCATCGAGCTGGAGCACCGCGCCCACGAGCTGTCGCTCGAGCCGCCCCGCAAGCACAACTACAACTCCGGCGCCATCTGGAAGTATGTCCAGCTGGTCGGCCCGGCTTATGCCGGCGCGGTGACCAACCCGGGCGCCGCCGCCGAAACCCACGTCTACGCGGACATCTGATGAAAACCCTTGGGCTCCTGGGCGGGATGAGCGCCGAAAGCACGGCGGTCTACTACCGGGAGCTCAACCGTTTGGTACGAGAGCAACTGGGCGGCCTCCACTCCGCCCAGCTGCTGCTCTGGTCGGCGGACTTCGCGCCGATCGCAGAGCTGCAGGCCAAGGGTGATTGGGATGCCACCGGCCGCCTGTTGGCCGAGGCCGCTCAGGCTCTTGAGCGCGGCGGCGCTGAAGCGATTTTGCTTTGCACCAACACCATGCACCTGAACGCCCCGCAGATCGCGGCGGCGGTGGGCGTGCCCTTCCTGCACATCGGAGACGTGACGGCCGAGGCCCTCAAGGTTCGCGGCGTGCGCCGCCCCCTGCTGCTGGCGACGCGCTTCACGATGGAGAAGGCCTTCTATCGCGAGCGGTTGGAAGCGGCCGGGATGGACCCGCTCATCCCAGATGAGGCCGAGCGCGCCGAACTCCACCGCATCATCTTCGAAGAACTTTGCCAGGGTCGCGTCGAACCGGCATCCAAAGCGGCGGCTCTGGACATGATCGCGCGCGGCAAGGCGGTCGGCGCGGACGGCGTGATCTTCGGCTGCACCGAGATCGGCCTGCTGCTTGACCCGACTGAGCTGGATTTGCCCGTGGTGGACACGACCCTCGCGCATTGCGAGGCCGCGGTGGCGTTCGCCTTGGCCTAGGGCAGAGCCGGCACGCCCACGAGGTGCGGGTGACCGAGCAGCAAGGCCGCCCAGACGCCCACGGCGAGCAGCAGCCGCCAGGCGCCGATCTCCCCGATGTTCAAGCGTTGCCGTCCTTGCGCGATGGCCAGGAACGGGATGATCGAGGTCTGGGCCGCGAAGGCGTCCCACTTGGAGCCGAGCGCTCGCCGCCGCTTGGCGTCGATGCTAACCGTCCCGAACAGCGTCAGCAGCAGCATGGAGGCGAACAGCACCATGCTAGCGACATCACCGTTCACCAGCAGATGTCCGATGGCCCAGATCGCAACGCCGCAGAGGAACGGATGACGGGTGATCCGCAGGACGCCCTGAACCGGTCGATCGAGCGCCGCCTCCTGACGGACGCTGGTCGGATTGGGCGTGCTGAGGCCGAGCACCACGAGGCTGACCGCCCCCAGTTGCAGCCCCACCTGCACCCAACGCAGCACGGAAGCCGCGCCCCAGATCAGCTCGTTTCCCGGCGCGCTCCGCGCCCGGCCGAAAGCTAGGCTCAGCCAAACAATGCCCGCCAAGGACGCCAGCGAGAACAGGCCCATGTAGGGACCCTCGCCGATCCGGCCGACCAGGGCGTCGCGAACCCGTGTGCCGGAAACCAGGAGGTGGATCAGGACGAAGAAGGCGGCGGCCGCAAGCAGACTGGTCATCGGCGCAGGCTCCGAGCTTTGCGGCCAAGCTGCGCGCCACGCCGCAAACCGTCAACTACCAGGGAGGACCGTCGTCGGGCTCGTCATCCTCATCGTCTCGCTGCGTGCGCGCCGGCGGCTTGGCGCTAGGCGAGGGGGCTGCGGGAGAGGGAGCAGCGCCCAGCGTGGAGAGCGGTTCGCGCTCCAGCTCCGGATCGAGGTCGAGGTGCGCGGGTTCGGGCCCGAGATCCGGCTCCGGTTCAAAATCGAACGGCAGTTGGCCAGCGCCCGCCATGGCCGGCGTGGCCACCTGCGGCTCGGGCTTCTTCGGGAAGGCGCGCGGCTTGCGTGGCGGCGCTTCCAGGGCCCGTTCCCGCACAGCTTCGGTCGCCAGGGCGGCGTTGGAGATCGGCAACGGGCCGGCCCGGCCTTCCGGCGCCTGCCGCTTCAGGATCGATTCCGTGCGGGCCAACCAGCGGTTCGCTTCCTGCATGGCCTCGGAGGCGGTGGCCGACTTCCGACGCGCCTCGTCGCCCGCCACCCACAGGTCGAGGTCGAAATCGGGATGGGCCGGATCGTCGAAGATCAGGCGCAGCCGCACCAGCTTCTCGGCCCCGCCGAACAGGTCCACCGCGCGGCGCGGCTCGCCTCGATACACGCGGCCGGCCACCTGACCGTCAACGATCAGCTCCGCCCCGACCACTTCCTCGAGCCGATAAACCAGGCACCAGGTCCCGGCGTCCCAGGCGACCGCCAGACGTCCGCTTGGGAAGCTGAAGCCTGCGCCACGTCCGCGGCCCGCCGCCACGAGCATCGCCTCGGGCTTGCCGCCCAGCACGTGCTTCAGGCCTCGGCGAATCCGCCGGCTCTCCTCCGAGTACCAGACCGCAGCCCCGCCAAGCAGGGTCAGGCCCACCCCGGCGAGCACGATCATCACCAGAAGACGCGCGATCTCGTCCATGGCCCCAGGCTAAGCCCGTTCGGGCCTTTCGCGAAAGTGCGGCCTAGAGGTCCAGCTCGACCACGAGCGGCACGTGGTCGGACGGCTTGTCCCAACTGCGCACATCGCGGTGGATGCTGACGCCGCGCAGCTTGTCTGCGGCTTGGGGCGAGAGCAGGGCGTGGTCGATGCGGATGCCGTTGTTCCGCTGCCAGGCGCCCGCCTGATAGTCCCAGAAGGTGTAGGCGCCCGGCGCGCCGTCCGCCTGCAGATAGGCTTCCGTCAGGCCAAGCCACTTCAGCGACCGGAACGCGGCCCGGCTTTCCGGCTGATAGAGCGCGTCTTCCACCCAGTTCTTCGGGAACTCGGCGTCACGATCTTCGGGGATCACGTTGTAATCGCCCACCAGCGCCAGGGGCTCTTCGTAGCCGAGCAACTCCTCGGCATGCCGGCGCAGGCGCTCCATCCAGGCGAGCTTGTAGGCGAACTTCTCGGTACCGGTCGGATTGCCGTTGGGCAGGTAGATGGAGGCGACCCGCACCGGCTGCGGTCCGGACACTACCGCTTCGAGGTAACGGGCCTGCTCGTCCGTGTCGTCGCCCGGCAACCCGCGCCGCACGTCTTCCAGCGGCGTCTTCGACAGGATAGCCACGCCGTTGTAGGACTTCTGACCGTGAACGGCGAGGTTATAGCCAAGCCGTTCAAAGGCTTCGGCCGGAAACTTCTCGTTGACGCACTTGATCTCCTGCAGGCAGGCGACGTCCGGCTGCGCCTCCTCGAACCAGCGCGTCACCGTCTCCAGGCGCGCGTTGACCGAGTTCACGTTCCAGGTGGCGATGCGCATGCGGAAGCTCCGGCCTCGTGTTGGCCGGCGAAGCTAGTGGCGCCCGCGCGCCGGCTCAATGGCCTGGGTGGCCGAAGCCTCAGATCGAGAAGCTGACGCCGCAGCCGCAGCTGGATTTGGCGTTGGGGTTGCGGATGCGGAACTCCGCCCCGGCAAGTTCCTCCACGAAGTCGATCTCCGATCCTTTCAGGAACGGGATGGACACCGCGTCCACCAGGGCCGCTGCGCCGTCGCGCTCGATCCGGATGTCGTCGGCTTCCGACTGCTCCACCAGGTCGAACTGGTACTGGAAGCCGGAGCAGCCGCCGCCTTCCACCGCAATGCGCAGCATGACCGGCCGCCCCTCGGCTTGACCGATGGCGCGGATCCGCTGGGCGGCGTTCAGGGAGAGGGTGACGTCGGTGGTGGTCATGGCCTGTTAAAGGAACTGGTGGCTTAGCCTATATGAGGTCCCCCGCGGCTTCGACCAAGAGGCCTCTTAGAGTTTCGAAAAGGTCCGATGGCCGCCACGATCCCGCCCCGCGCGCCCTACGCTGAAGATCCCGCCACGTCGCGCGGCCGAAAGGTGGCCGAGCCGGAGAGCCGCACCCGCACCCCGTTCGCCCGGGATCGCGACCGCATCATCCACTCCACCGCCTTTCGCCGTCTGAAGGAGAAGACCCAGGTCTTCGTGGCGCACGAAGGTGACCATTTCCGCACCCGCCTGACCCACAGCCTGGAAGTCGCCCAGATCGCCCGCTCGATCGCGACCGCCCTGGGGCTCGATGCGGATCTGGCGGAGACCATCGCCCTGGCGCACGACCTTGGCCATCCCCCGTTCGGGCACGCGGGCGAAGACGAGCTGCAAATCCAGATGCAGGGCTTCGGCGGGTTCGACCACAACGTCCAGACCTTCCGGGTGGTGACCCGGCTGGAGCGGCGCTATCCGCAATTCGAGGGGCTGAACCTCACCTGGGAAACCCTGGAAGGCGTCATCAAGCACAACGGCCCGGTGGTCGAGAAGCTGGAGAAGCCCTCCTGGAGCGCCATCGCCGAGTTCGATGCGCAGTACGATCTCGGCCTGGGCACCTGGGCGTCCGCCGAGGCGCAGGTCGCCGCGCTCGCGGACGATATCGCCTACAACAATCATGACGTCGACGATGGCGTCGAAGCTGGCCTCTTCTTCCTGAAGGAGCTACGCGACGTGCCCCTGATCGGACCGCACGTGATCAGCGCCGAGCGCGACTATCCGGATTGCGACCAGCGCATCCTGCGGCTCGAGGCGGTTCGCCGGATGATCGGGGCCATGGTCGATGACGTCCTGGTGGAGACGCGCCGCCGCGCCGAGGTCGGCCATGTGAAAAGCGCCGAGGACGTTCGCGACCTCGGACACGCGCTCGTCAGCTTCTCACGCGAGATGGTGGAAGACCTGGGCGTCCTGCGCGCCTTCCTGATGGAGCGGATGTATCGCCACTGGAAGGTCAACCGGACCCGCAGCCAGGCCCGGCGGATGCTCGCCGAGATGTTCCAGCTGTTCATGGCCGAGCCTGACGTCCTGCCCAGCGAGTGGTTCGAGCGCGCCCGTTCCCGCGATCAGGCCGGCCGCGCCCGCGTCGTCTGCGACTACATCGCCGGCATGACCGACCGCTACGCCATCGAAGAACACCGCAAGCTCTTCCACCTCGACGTGCTGAGCTGAGCGCTACTTCGAGATCCGCAGCTTGTTGATGTCCTGACCGATCGAGCGGAAGGCGTCCTTCAGGGCGACACCGCTGTTGGGCAGGTACACGTGGTCGGCGTCGGTGGCGCAGGTGTTCATCAGTGTCGTGGCGGCCGGATCCTTCAGGGCGAAGCCTACGGTGTAGATCACCACGCCTTGCGTCTTGATGGCGTTGCATAGTTTGGTGGCCTGCGCGAACGGATCCCCGTTTGTGGGGTCGCCACCGATGTGGTTCTCAGCCGACCCACTGCCGGAGCCGGAGTTAGCGGCGATCACGCCGTCGCGGTAGGCGGTGTTGAACTCGCCATCGGTCATTAGAACAAGCGCCTTGACGAGCTTCCGCTCCCCATAGGCGTGGGGATCGCTTTCTCCCGGCCAGATGGCTTTCCAGTTGGGAGAGATCGTATACCAGCCCCAGGCTAGGCCGATGTGGCCCGCCGTAGAGCCTTCAGCTCTTAGAGCGCCGATCTGAGCTTTGAGGCTCGTCTTGTTGCTGGTCAGCGGCACGATCTGGCTGGTTAGGCAGCCGTTCTCGCTTCCCGCGTAATGCCAGCCCGCTGGATTCCGTATGCGGCCGTTTACTCGTGCGGGGGCAACGTCCGTGTAGCGCCTGCTTGTGGGGCTCGTTCGCTCCGTCACGCACGTGCTGGACGGGAACGTTTTCGTTGCCCCTCGCGCGTTCGTGAAGGTGAAATATTGGCTGCCTGGGTTCGTGTCCGTTCCCGGGGCTACCTTGTTGCGTACGAGCTCGGCGTAGCTACCAACGTTCACAGCAGCCGAGTAGGGCACCAGCGAAGCCTTCGAGAAGAACGGCTCCTGCTGATCTTTCACCACCAGGTCCACGAGGTTGGTGGCGGCCGCCTTCAGGTCGACGATCTTGCTGCCAGCCATCGAACCGGTGACGTCCACCACGATGGCGAGTTCGACGTTGCTGGAGGCGCGGGTGACTTCGGAGTGGGCGTCAACGGTGAGGTCCGAGCCGGCGATGGACGCATAGAGCCAGGTGGGCGACACCGTGCTCGCGTTGGCGATCACCACGCCTTCCTTCGTCAGGGTGAAGGTGGAGTTCACGGCCGCGTCCGCGCCCATGTTCAGCGCCAGGGCGGCCCGTCCGATGCGTTGGATCTCAATGGAGTCCGTGGCCGTGCTGCGCGCCGCGGCCAGGGCTGCGGCGTCGAGCGCATCCTGCAGATGGTTGCGCGTGCCCAGGCCGCGGATCAGGTCAATGGACCCGATGGCCGCCAGGCTCATGGGCAGCATGGACAGGGCCAGGGTCACCGCCATGGCCCCTTTCTGGTCGAACGCCAGCGTGCGCAGCCGCGCCTTCAATATCCGCATGTCCCCAGCCACCTCGGCAGCAACCCGTTCGAAGCTTAAGCGTTCAGACTGCGAACAAGCTCCAGCGTTGCGCGACTTTTTCTGCGTGGCTGGAGACGGGGCTGGGTTGGGGAAAGATGAGCCGGATCAGGCGCCTTGCCGCGGATCAAAGCGGCGCGAGCCTCGTAGAGCTCGCCCTCGTGCTGCCCATATTCCTCGCGCTGCTGATCGGCACCATCCAGATCGCCATCCTCGAGGTGATGTCGGTAAACTTCAACAATGCGGTCCTTGAAGCCTCGCGAGCGATCCGCACGAACAATGGACCGGCGACCACCGCCGCGCAGTTCAGACAAGCGATCTGCAACGAGATGGCCGGCCGGGACACGTGCCTCCAGAAGGTGAAGATCGCGGTCCAGAGCTTCAGCAATTTCGACGAAGCGGTGAAGCCGCCCAAGATCGTCGGGGAGCCCTTCGATAGCGGCAGAGCCGAGCAGATCGTGCTCGTCACGGCGACTTACAGTTGGCCGATGCTCATGCCCTTTGCCGCCGACAGCTTCCCGCGCGCTGCCGACGGTCTGCACGTCGAGATCGTGGCCCGCACCATGTTCAAGAACGAGCCCTGGTGGATCGGATGAGCCGTCTTCGACGCTTCCGGATGGATGAGCGGGGAGGGGCAGTCGTTGAGTTCGCTCTGATCTTGCCCATCATGCTCCTCGTCCTCCTGGCGACGGTCGAACTCGTCCAAGCCGCAGAAGCGCAACGACGGACGTCGCACGTGGCCTACGCCATCGCAGACGTGGTCACCCAGAGCGCGCGGGTGACAGACAACGATCTACGCGTAATCTTTACGGGTGGAACGCTGCTGATGGAGCCTTTGCCAGCTGCAACCTTGGGGCAGCGGATCATCAGCGTGACGGCGGACCAGAACGGACAGATCACCACAGACTGGGTAAGCCAAGCCCCGCAGGGCGCCTATGCGGGAACGCAGCCTGCCACGGTTCCGTATGGCACGCTGCCGCCCGGTGTCACCGCAATCGTCGCTGATGTCAGCTACACCTTCCATCCCGGCGTGAAGGCTGTGATGCCGGACGGGTTCAGACTGCAGAAGCGGGCCGTGCTCATGCCTCGCACCGCTCAGCAGGTCACTCGCCGCTAACGCCTGCGACTCACCGCCCACAAGAAAACGCCCGGAAGCGGTTTGGCGCGTGTGCGCCTTCGCTAGACTGCCGCTTTGAAGCCGCGATTCGCGTCGAGTCTTGATCGCGCAGTTTCCCGGGAGACCCAATGTCCGAGCACGAGCGCGGGGCCTATACGCCGCCCACGGACGAGCCGCTGTCCTTTGACGCCCGCCAGCCGGTTCGCGGCGCGCGTCCGTTTCCGTTCACCCTGGTGATCAGCGCCCTGGTGCTGGTCGGGCTGGTGGTGGCCATCATCCTCTTCTACCGCTCGGGCGTACGCCAGGCGGGCGAGGCGCCGCAAACCGTGGGGCAGCCCGTGGGCGAGATCGCCGCCGCCGCGCCTCAGGAAGCGCAGCCGCAGGATCCGGCCGCCGGCCTGCAGATCTACGCCGAGCCGGGCGAGACCACGCCGGCCTCGCCGCAATTCACGGCGCCGCCGGAACAGCCCCAACCGCGCCCTCAGGCCCCCGCCGTGGTGGTGACCCCGCCAGTCGCTGCACCGACGACGCCCGTAACTGCGGGCCCGGCGCTGCGTCCGGCCCTTCCGGCTGCTCCTGTGCAGACCGCCCAAGCGCCGGCCGCGCCACCGGTCGCGGCCCAGCCCAAGGCCGCGCCTGCTCCCGCCGCGCCTAAGGCGGCGCCGCAACCTGCCGCCGCTGCGCCCGTGCCAAAGGCCGCCGGCGCCGCCGCCGTGCAAATCGGCGCCTATTCGTCCAAGGCGCTTGCCGACAAAGGTTTCAGCGACGCCGTCGCCATCGCGGGCGGCGGACACGGGAAAAGCGTGGAGCGGATCGAGAAGGGTGGATCGACGCTCTTCCGCACCGCCGTCACCGGCTTTTCGAGCCGCACCGAAGCGGCCGCCTACTGCGCCAAGCTGAAGGCGGCCGGCAAGGCCTGCTTCGTCCGGTGAGCACCACCGCCGCCATCCTGGGCTGCCAGGGCCTGACGCTGTCCAAGGAAGAGGTCGCCTTCTTCCGCGACGTGCGGCCCTGGGGCTTCATTCTGTTCAAGCGGAACATCGACAGCCCCGACCAGGTGCGCGCGCTGACCGCCGCCTTGCGCGAGACGGTCGATCGCCCAGACGCGCCGATCCTGATCGACCAGGAAGGCGGCCGGGTTCAACGCATGGGACCGCCACACTGGCCGAAGTACCCGCCGGGCAGGGCCTATGGCCAGCTGGCAGGCAATGACCCGCTGCTGAAGCGTGAGATCACCCGCCTGGGCGCTCGCCTGATGGCGCACGATCTTGCCGAAGTCGGGATCAACGTGGACTGCGTCCCGGTGCTCGACGTACCGGCTCCAGACGGCCACGAGATCATCGGCGACCGGGCCTATGGACAGACCCCGGAAGACGTCGCCTTCCTCGGTCGTGCGGCGGCGGAAGGCCTGATCGCCGGCGGCGTCCTGCCGATCATCAAGCACATTCCCGGTCACGGCCGGGCCAAGGCCGACAGCCACCTGGAGCTTCCAGTGGTCGAGGCGTCCTACGACGACCTTCTCCAGCGGGACTTCGCGCCGTTCAGGGTGCTGTCGGACATGCCGATGGCGATGACCGCCCACGTCATCTACACGGCCATCGACAAGAAGCGGCCGGCGACCACGTCGCGCAAGGCGATCTCCAAGGTGATCCGCGGCGAGATCGGCTTCGATGGCCTGCTGATGAGCGACGACTTGTCCATGAAGGCGCTGTCCGGCGACTTCTCGGATCGGGCGCAGGCCGCGCTGGACGCCGGCTGCGACGTGCTCCTGCACTGCAATGGCGACATGGACGAAATGAAGGGCGTCGTGAAAGGCGCCCGGCCGCTCAAGGGGCGGTCCGCGCGCCGTGCCGAAGCAGCCCTGGCTCGGCTGGCCCGTAGCCCCGAGCCGTTCGATGTGGAGCAGGGGCGGGCGCGCTTCGCCGCCGCCTTCGAAGGCGCCGCGCTGAAGTGAACGCGCCCTTTCAGCCGAACCTCGACTTCACCGCTGCCGCCAGCGCCGCGGAGGACGGCGAGGCGCTGATCGTGGACGTGGACGGCTATGAAGGCCCGCTGCATGTCCTGCTCGCCTTGGCGCGCAGCCAAAAGGTCGACCTGACCCGGATCTCGGTGCTCAAGCTGGCGGAGCAGTATCTGGCCTTTGTTCAGCAGGCGCGGCGGATGCGCTTCTCGCTGGCGGCCGACTATCTCGTGATGGCCGCCTGGCTGGCCTATCTGAAATCCCGTCTGCTGCTGCCGAAGCCTGAGAAGGCCAAGCCGGACGAGGCGCCCGCCGAGGAAGTGGCCGCCCGTCTGGCTTATCGTCTGGCCAAGCTGGACGCGATGCGAACCGCCGTCGAGGCTCTCAAGGCGCGCCCGCAGGTGGGCCGCGACGTCTTCGTTCGCGGCGACCCGGACGCCATCAAGGTGGTCCCGTCGGGACGCATCGAGGGCGACCTATACAGCTTGATGAGCGCCTACATCGGCCAGCGGAAGAAGGAAGCCTCGCGCCACTACGCGCCGCGTCCGCCCGCCGCCTTCCCGCTGGAAGAGGCGCGCGAGCGGCTGCGCAAGCTGTTGCCGGAGCTGGCCGTCTGGACCCCGCTTGCCGGCGTCGCGCCGATGCGCAGGGGGGAAGAGCCCGGCCCCAGCCGCGCCTCCTATGTCGCCTCCACCCTCTCGGCGAGCCTTGAGCTCGTGAAGGAAGGCGCGCTCGACGTCCGACAGCTGGAAGCCTTCGCCGACATCTATCTGCGCACCCGTGCGGCATCTGAGGTGCTGGCGTGAGCGACGCCATCCACACTGAGCGCGAAATCGAGGCGCTGCTGTTCGCGGCCGCGGGTCCCCTCAGCGTCGCCGACATCGCCGCGCGTTTGCCGGAGGGCGCCGACGTTGCCGGCGGGCTCGCCGCCTTGCAGGCTCGCTACGCCGGTCGTGGCGTCGAACTGGTGCAGGTCGCCGGCCGCTGGCGCTTCCAGACCGCAGAGGATCTCGCCTGGCTGATGACCGAGGAGCGGGAGGAGCCCCGCCGCCTTTCCAAAGCCGCGCAGGAAACCCTGGCGATTATCGCCTATCACCAGCCGGTGACCCGCGCCGAGATTGAATCGGTTCGCGGCGTGCAGGCCAGCAAGGGCACCCTGGACGTCCTCCTGGAGCTCGGCCTCGTGCGCATGCGCGGTCGCCGCCGCACGCCGGGCCGGCCGGTGACGTACGGCACGACCGACGCCTTCCTGGAGCACTACGGCCTGGCCAGCCTGTCCGATCTTCCCGGCATCGCCGAGATGAAGGCGGCGGGACTTCTGTCGCTGGACCTGCCGGCCGACTTCACTGTTCCGAATCCCGAAGCCATCGGCGCCGACGAAGACCCGCTGGACCTCGCCGAACAGCCGGAGTTCCATATCGACTTCCTGGGCGACGAGGACGAGTCGGAGCGCTAAGGACGCATCTCGTGTCCATGGCGCACCTCGCCGGGACGGATTATATAGCTCGCGAGAAGTCGCGGGGGCGCGGCCGGTAGGGCCGCGCGCGCAGAGGAGTTTCGCCGCTATGGGCTCTTTTTCCATCTGGCACTGGGTCATCGTCCTGGTCATCGTCGCCCTGCTGTTTGGCGGGCGCGGCAAGCTTTCGGGCCTGATGGGCGACGCCGCCAAAGGCATTCGCGCCTTCCGTGACGGGCTGAAGGGTGAGGACGAGACGCAGGAAGCCTCGGCCAAGCCGCTGCCCAAGGACCGCGAGAACGAGAAGACCGGCGCCTAAGCGTCGCAATATTCTTCCAATTGGCCCGCGCCGGTCTTGATCGGCGCGGGCGTTCTCGTCTAGGCGCTCGCCATGTTTCAAGAGATCGGCGGCACGGAGATCCTGCTCATCGCCATTGTGGCGTTGATCGTGGTCGGGCCCAAGGATCTGCCTGTTCTGCTTCGCAAGCTCGGCCAGTTCATGGCCAAGCTGCGCGGCATGGCGGCGGAATTCCGCTCCAGCTTCGATGAGATGGCGCGCCAGTCGGAGCTGGACGAGCTGCGCAAGGAAGTGGACGCCATGCGCCGCGGCCAGTGGACCGATCCCACGGTCTCGGAGACGGCTTCGCAGGTCACCCAGACCTTCAGCGACATCCAGCACGGTCTCACCGAGGTCGGTGTCGACCTCGATGCGCCGGTGAACTACCGCTACGAGCCGACGCCGGAAGAGGCGGCCGCCGCCCAGGCGCAGATCGAAGCGGAAGAGGCGGCTGCGCCGAAGCCCGCTCGCAAGCCGCGCGCCCGGAAGGCCACGGTCGAGCAGGTCGACCCGCCGGTGACGCCGGAAGCCCAAGCCACCCCGAAAGCGGCCCCCAAGCCTCGCGCCAAGCGCGCTGCGGCGCCGCGCAAGCCCAAGAACACGGCGGAGTAGGGCGTGAGCGACTACGATCCCGATGAAGCCGAAATCGAGGCCAGCCGCGCCCCGCTGCTGGATCACCTCGTGGAGCTGCGCAAGCGGCTGATCATCTGCGTGGCTGCGGTGTTCCTCGGCTTCGTGGTCTGCTTCTACTACTCCACGCCCATCTACCTGCTGCTGTTGCACCCCTTCGCCATCGCCGCCCAACTGCTGGCGGTTCGGCATGAGGCGCACGCCGGCGGCATGATGGGGATGCTGACGGGCGCGAAGGACCTGTTCCTCACCCTGGTCGGCCTTCGCGAGGCGCCGCCCGTCGAAGGGGCCAAGAGCCTTTCGCTGGTCTTCACCGCGCCCCTGGAGTTCTTCTTCACCAAGCTGAAGCTCGCCGGCTTCGGAGCGATCGTCCTCTGCTTCCCCGTGCTGGCCTGGCAGGTCTACGCCTTTGTCGCACCGGGCCTCTACAAGCGCGAGCGGCGGGCCTTCATCCCGTTCCTGCTGGCGGCGCCGGCCCTGTTCCTGATGGGCGCGGCCCTGGTCTACTTCGTGATCCTGCCCTTCGTGCTGTGGTTCTCGCTGAGCCAGCAGATTGTCGGCGTCGGGCCGGTCTCGGTTCAGATGCTGCCGAAGGTCTCCGACTACCTCAGCCTGGTGACCACGCTGCTGCTGGGCTTCGGTCTTTGTTTTCAGCTGCCGGTCGTCCTCACCCTGCTGGGCCTGGCCGGCCTGATCAGCTCGAAGATGCTGCGGGACGGGCGCCGCTACGCCATCGTCGGCGTCTTCGTGGTGGCGGCGATCATCACCCCGCCGGACCCAATCAGCCAGACGCTGCTCGCCCTGCCGATCATCCTTCTCTACGAGATTTCGATCTGGTGCGTGCGTCTGATCGAGGTGCGGCGCAAGCGGGAAGAGGACGGACGCGACCTCGTCGCCGTCTGAGGCGGGCGAGGTTAACCGCGAGGGCTTGGCCCGTCCGCCGACGCGCTCTAGAGAGACCGCTCACCGCAACGTGGGCCGCCCATGCACGACATCCGAGCCATTCGCGAAAACCCCGAGCTGTATCAGAAGCATTGGGACGCGAAGGGTATGTCTGGCGGCGAGACCGTGGCGCGGATCGTCGACCTGGATGCGCGCGTCCGCGCGGCGCAAACCGCCTTGCAGTCGGCTCAGGCCGAGCGGAACGACTCCTCCAAGAAGATCGGCCAGGCCAAGGCTCAGAAGGACGAGGCCGAAGCCACGCGCCTGATGGCGCACGTGGAGACGCTCAAGAAGACCCTGGAAGAGCAGGCGGAACTCGAGCGCAGCGCGGCCGAGGAGCTGCGCGGCATTCTCGCGGCCCTGCCGAACATCCCCGCCGCGGACGTGCCGCCAGGCGCCGACGAGAACGACAACGTCGAGACCCGCCGCTGGGGCGAGCCGCGCGCCATCGCGGAGCCCAAAGACCACGTCGATCTTGGGGAGGCCATGGGCCTGCTCGACTTCGAGGCCGCCGCTCGGATGAGCGGCTCGCGCTTTGTCGTGCTCAAGGGGCAGCTGGCGCGCCTGGAGCGTGCCATCGCCCAGTACATGCTCGACCTGCAGACCAGCGAGCACGGCTACCTAGAGGTCTCGCCGCCGCTGCTGGTGCGCGACGACGCGGCCTTCGGCACGGGCCAGCTGCCCAAGTTCGCCGAGGACCTGTTCCGCACAACCGACGGGCGCTGGCTGATCCCCACCGCCGAGGTGTCGCTGACCAACCTGGTCCGCGAGCAGATCACCCCGCAGGAAGAGCTTCCGCTTCGCCTGACCGCGCTCACGCCTTGCTTCCGCTCGGAGGCCGGCGCATCGGGGCGTGACACGCGCGGCATGATCCGCCAGCACCAGTTCAGCAAGGTCGAGCTGGTCTCGATCACCACGCCAGATGAATCGGACGCCGAACACGAGCGGATGACCGGCTGCGCCGAGGAGGTGCTCAAGCGCCTGGGCCTGCCGTTCCGCACGATGTTGCTGTGCGCCGGCGACATGGGCTTCTCGGCCCGCAAGACCTACGACCTGGAGGTCTGGATTCCGTCGGAAGGCCGCTATCGCGAGATCAGCTCCTGCTCCAACTGCGGCGACTTCCAGGCCCGCCGCATGGACGCCCGCACCAAGGCGGCCGGCGAAAAGGGCACCCGCTTCGTCCACACCCTGAACGGCTCGGGCTTGGCGGTGGGCCGCACCCTGGTCGCCGTGCTCGAGAACTACCAGGACGAGGGCGGTAAGATCGCCATCCCGGACGTGCTGCAGCCCTACATGGGCGGCCTGAGCCACATCGGCTGATGCGGATCCTGCTCACCAACGACGACGGCATCCACGCGCCTGGGCTCGCGGCCCTGGAGCGGATCGCGCTGGCGCTGACCGACGACGTCTGGATCTGCGCGCCGGAGTACGAGCAGTCCGGCGCCAGCCGCGCCCTGACCCTGGCCGACCCGATCCGCGTGCGAAAGGTGGGCGAGCGCCGCTTCGCCACCACCGGAACGCCCACCGACTGCGTGATGCTCGGACTGAACGAGCTGGTGGAGGGCGCGCGCCCGGACCTCGTGCTCTCCGGCGTCAACCGCGGCGCGAACCTCGCCGAGGACGTCACCATGTCCGGCACGGTGGCCGGCGCGATCGAGGCGATGGCCCTGGGCGTGCCCGGCATCGCCCTCTCGCAGACTGGCGGCTACGCGGTCGAGGACCGCTTCTTCGATGCGGCCGAGGCGCACGCCCCGGGGGTGATCCGCCGCCTCGTCGAGATCGGCTGGCCCAGGGACGTGGTCATCAACATCAACTTCCCCCAGGCGCCCGCTGACCAGGTGACCGAGGTCGAGGTGACGCGTCAGGGCTTCCGCGACGCCCACATCCGCCATTCGGAAAAGCGCACCGACCTGCGCGGCCGCGAGTATTACTGGATGGGCTTCCGGCACGAGAAATCCGAGCCCGCGGACGGCACCGACCTGCGCGCCGTCTACGAAGGGCGGATCTCGGTCACGCCCCTGCATATCGACCTGACGCATCAGCCGACCGTGCACGACCTGAAAGGGGTGCTGGGCGGCGCGGTCCCGAAAGCCTGAGATGGCCCAAGCGGAAGACACTCCCGAAACCCGGATGGCCCGGCTGATCCTCGCCCTGCGCTCGCAGGGCGTGAGCGACGCCAAGGTGCTGGCCGCCATCGAAGCCACCCCGCGTGAGCTGTTCACCCCGGATCTGTTCAAGGAGCGCGCCTTCGAGGACAGCGCCCTGCCGATCGCCTGCGGCCAGACCATCAGCCAGCCGTTCATCGTCGGATTGATGACCCAGGCGCTGAAGATCGAAAAGCGCGACCGCGTGCTCGAGATCGGCACCGGCTCCGGGTATCAGTCGGCGATCCTCTCGCGGGTGGCGCGGCTGGTCTATTCCGTCGAGCGCTACCGCACACTGATGCAGGACGCCGAGGCGCGCTTCAAAACCCTGGGCCTCACCAACATCATCACCCGCTTCGGTGATGGCGGCGAAGGCTGGCCGGAGCAGGCGCCTTTCGACCGCATTATGGTCACGGCGGCGGCGCCGGGAGAGCCGAAGGCTCTGCTGGAGCAGCTGAAGCCCTCGGGCGTCCTGGTTGCGCCGATCGGCAGGGGGCCGGTCCAGACGCTTCGCCGCTACACCGGTGACGGGCAGGGCGGCTTCACCGTCGAAGACCTGATCGACGTCCGTTTCGTCCCCCTTCTCGAAGGCGTCGCCAAAGAGCCCTGAGCTGCGGCGGTTTGCGGGTTGGCCTCGGCGTCGGGCCTCGCCCATTCTCCTGCGACGCCCCGACTGATTCCTTGTTGCCCATTTTGCGGAGCGGCGATGACGCATTTCCTGCAGCGGACGAGCCTGATCGCGCTGATGACCGGCGCCCTTGGCGCCTGCACCACCGCGGAGCCTCTGCGCCCGAACTTCCCGATCGACCGGACGGCGCCCGCGCCAGGCCAGCCTCCCGTGCGCACCCCCGCGCCGCCGCCGGCTGCGGCTAGCCAAGCCCCTGTTCCCACCGTGGAGGAAGCGCCGCTGGCTCAGACCGCGCCGCCGCCGCCGGTGGATGCGCGCCCGCTCCAACCGCTGACTCCCGCGCCCCAAGCACAGGCGCCGGCACAGCGCCCAGCCGCGCCGGCCCAGCCCACCTATCGCACCGTCACCGCCCGCACCGTCACCGGCCGTGTGGTCGATGTCGACGGTCCTGCCGTGACCTACGAGGTCAAGAGCGGCGACAACCTCGAGAAGATCGCCAAGAAGCTCGGCACCACCGTCGACCAGCTGCGCGCCGACAACGACCTCAAAAAGGGCGCCGCCATCCATCCAGGCGACGAGCTGAAGGGACCCACCTCCAGCGCCAAGGCCTATGTGGTGGGGCAGGGCGACACTCTGTTCGCCATCGCCCGCCGTTTCACCGTCACGCCCGAAGCCATCGCCGAGGAGAACCGCATCGGCAGGGCCACTTCGCTGCGCGTGGGCCAGCGCCTGCGCCTGCCGGAAGGGTTCCGCGACAAGGGCCCGATCACCACCACGACCCGCGTTGCGGTGACGCCCTCGCAGGCGCCTGACGCCGAGCCCATTCCTGTTCGCGAGACGCCGGCGCCGACCCGGCCGGCCGCCACGCCGACGCGCGCCTCGGATCCGGAGCCGACCTACACTACCTCCACCCGTCGCCTGGTCACCGGCCGGGTCGTCGACGTCGAAGGCAAGCCGGTCACCTACACGGTGAAAAAGGGCGACAACCTCGAGAAGATCGCCGATCGCCTGGGCACCACGGTCGCCCAGCTGCGCGAGGACAACGACCTCAAGCGCAACGCCGTCATCCAGCCGGGAGACGAACTGAAGGGCCCGACCTCAACCGCCAAGGCCTATGTGGCCAATGGTCCGGACACGCTGGCCCAGATCGCCCGGCGCTTCGGCGTGACGGAAGCGGCCCTGCGCACCGAGAATGGCCTGTCGCGCAACGCGACCGTCCGCGGAGGGCAGCGCATCCGCCTGCCCAGCGGCTACCGCGACCGCGGCGCTCTGACGGAGACGGTCCGCACCCCCATCGCCCGGCCGGTGGAACCTGCGCCGACGCCCATCGCCCCCACGCCTGAACCGGCTCGCGTTCCCGTGCAGGAGCCCGCTCCGGTTCTGCCGTCCACGCCGCGGCCCTACACGCCGGGGCCAGGCGTCTCGGCGCCTGCGCAGGCTCAACCGCGTCCCAGTGCGCCGGTCACCCAGCCGCAGGCTCAGCCGCGTCCGGCGACGCCCGCAACGCAGCCGCCGGCCCAAACCGCCCCTCGGCCTTATACGCCTCCGCCGCAAAGCCGTCCGACCACCCCCGCGCCGTCGTCCAGCGGGCCCCCTCAGGCGCCCGTTGCGGCGCCTACCGCGGGCGACGCCCAGATCTCCGAATTGGGTCGTGGCCGCTTCGTCTGGCCGCTGCAGGGCCAAATCGTCTCCGACTACGGCCCGAAGGGCGGCGGCCAGCGCAACGACGGAATCAACATCGCCGCCACGGCTGGCGCGCCCGTGCGGGCCGCCGCAGCCGGCGACGTGGTCTATGCCGGGGACCAGGTTCCGGGCTTTGGCAATCTGGTGCTGATCAAGCATGCCGACGGCTGGGTCACGGCGTACGGCCACCTCGACCGGGTCGATGTGAAGATGCAGCAGAAGATCGCCCAGGGGCAGCAGATCGGCCAGGCCGGCTCATCGGGCGGCGTTCCGACCACCCAGCTGCACTTCGAGATCCGCTACGCCTCTAGCCCGCTGGAACGCGCGCGTCCCATCGACCCGAAGCTCGTCCTGCCTCGCTGACGACAGGGCTCCTCCGCGGAGGAGGAGCCTGCGATCAGCTCAGAGCGGGAGCGGGCGGTCCAGCTCGCCTGCCAGGTCGCGGATGAACTGCCAGGCCACGCGCCCGGAGCGGCCGCCGCGCAGCTGTGCCCACTGCAGCGCACGGCGGTCGAGCCCAGGCGTCTCCAGCCCGAACTGCGCCGCATAGCCCTGTACCGCGGCGAGGTAAGTCGCCTGGTCCATAGGGGGGAAGCCGATCCACAGGCCGAACCGGTCCGAGGCGCTGATCTCTTCTTCCGCGTCCTCGGCGGCGGCCAGATGGCCGCGGTCCTCCAAGTGCGCACGGGGCATCAGGTGCCGCCGGTTCGAGGTTGCGACGAACAGCACATTGGCTGGCGGCCCCGAAACGCCGCCCTCCAGCGCCGACTTCAGCGCCTTGGCCGCCGCGGCGCCTTCCTCGAAAGACAGATCGTCGCACAGCACCACGAACTTTTCGGGCCGGGCCCGCAGCTGATCGAACAACGCCGGCAGCGACGTGACCTGATCGCGGTCGACCTCCACCAGCTTCAGCTCCGCAGCTTGCGCGGCCACTGCCATGAAGGCGGCCTTGGCCATGGAGCTCTTGCCCGTCCCGCGAACGCCCCAAAGCAAGGCGTGGTTGTACGGCCGCCCCCGTGCGAACCGCTCGAGGTTCTCGACGAATCGACCCTTCTGCCGATCCACGCCCACCAGGCTTTCCAGCGCCAGCGGGTAGTCCGGGGCAGGGTGGAAGTCGCCCGTTTGCGGCTCGTGCCGGAACAGGCGGGCGCCGCTGAAATCCGGTGGGGCGGGCGCAGGCGGCGCGAGGCGTTCGAGGGCCTCTGCGATGCGAAGCAGCAGAGGTTGCAGGTCGGCGTCCATGCCGGGACGCTTAGCCTCCTGGCGGTTCCATTGCAAAAGGCCCGCGCAGCGCATAGCTTCCGCCGACTTTCGACGGGGACGAGTTCCGCCCGTCGCTGACTTTTCGGAGAGGCCATGTTCGCCACCCCCGCCTACGCCCAAACCGCCGGCGCCGCCGCTGGCGGACCGGAAGCCATGCTGATCCAGTTCCTGCCGCTGATCGCGCTGGTCGTCCTGTTCTACTTCCTGATGATCCGCCCGCAGCAGCGCCGGCTGAAGCAGCACCAGGCCATGCTGGCCGCTATTAAGCGCGGCGACACGGTGGTCCTGTCCTCGGGCGTCCTGGGCAAGGTTGTCCGGGTGGAGGACAAGGAAGTCGGCGTCGAGATCGCCACGGGCGTCACGGTGAAGGTCCGCAAGGGCTCCATCGCCGAAGTGACCACGCGCGGCGAGCCGGCCCCGGCCAACGACGCCAAGGTCTGAGGCGTCTAGCGCTCCATGCTCAACCTTTCGCGCTGGAAGGTCATCCTCGTCATCCTGTCGGTGGTGTTCGGCGTGCTGTTCACGCTGCCGAACCTGCTGCCCGAGGCGACCCGCGCCCAGCTTCCGGGCTTCATGCCCAAGAAGACCCTGAACCTCGGCCTCGACCTGCAGGGCGGCTCCAGCCTGCTCTATGAGGTCGACCTCGTCGCTCTGCGCGCCGAGCGCCTGACCAACCTCATCGAGGACGTCCGCAAGACCCTGACGGACGAACAGGTGCCTTTCGCCGACCTCGGCCAGGTGAACGGCGCCATCGTGGTGCGGATCACCGACCCGGCGCAGTTCGACAAGGCCCAGCGGGTCCTGCGCGAGAACATCGGCGGCACGACGCCGTCTGGCGCCCGGGACGTGGCGGTCACCACCGCCGATGGCGGGCGCATCCGCATCGCGCTCGTCGAACAGGCTTTCGAGGCCGCCGCCTCCAGCGCCGTCGACCAGTCCATCGAGGTGATCCGTCGCCGGATCGACCAGCTGGGCACGCGCGAACCCAACATCGTCCGGCAGGGCCGCAACCGGATTTCGATCCAGGCGGCCGGCGAGAGCGATCCGGAGAAGCTCAAGAGCATCGTCGGCCAGACCGCCAAGTTGACCTTCCAAATGGTCGACGAGAGCGTGCCGCTGCAGGACGCCGCCAACGGCCGCATTCCGCCCGGCTCCGAACTGCTGCCCAGCGAAGACGGCCTGACGCCGGTTCTGCTGGTCCGCAAGCGTGCGGAAGTTACCGGCGAGATGCTCGTCACCGCTCAGGCGGTGTTCGATTCGCAAACCAACCGGCCGGCCGTCAGCTTCCGCATGAACGGGCAGGGGGCGCGCAGGTTTGCGGCGATCACCAGCCAGAACATCGGCAAGCGCTTCGCAATCGTGCTCGATAAGAGGGTGATCTCCGCGCCCGTGATCCAGGGCGTGATCCCCTCTGGCAATGGCCAGATCACCGGCAACTTCACCACCGAAAGCGCCGAGGAGCTCGCAGTTCTGCTGCGCGCTGGCGCCCTTCCGGCCCAGCTGAAGGTCGAGGAGCAGAAGACCGTTGGCGCCGAACTTGGCGCCGACGCCGTCAAGGCGGGTCAGCTCTCCACGGCCGTGGGCTTCGTGGCGATCCTGCTGTTCATGCTGGTCGCCTATGGCTTCCTGTTCGGCGGCATCTCGATCATCGCCCTGATCATCAACGGGCTGCTGATCATCGCCACCATGAGCATGACCCAGGCGACGCTGACCCTTCCGGGCATCGCCGGCCTGATCCTCACGCTCGCCGTGGCGGTCGACGCCAACGTGCTGATCTACGAGCGCATGCGTGACGAGCTTCGGGCGGGCCGCTCGGTGCTGGCCTCTATGGATGCGGGCTTCTCCCGCGCCATGAGCACCATCATCGACGCCAACGTCACGACGATCCTCGCGGCGCTGATCATGTTCCAGTTCGGCGCGGGCCCGGTGAAGGGCTTCGCCTGGACGCTGTCGATCGGCGTGGTGACCTCGGTCTTCTCTGCCGTCCTCGTTACGCAGGTCCTTCTGGCCTGGTGGTTCCGCGCCACCCGCCCGAAGACCCTGCCGATCGTTTAAGGAGGGCGCCTTGAAGTTCTGGCCCCTGATCAAGCTTCTCCCAGAGAAGACCAACTTCCGCTTCGTCGCCTTCGCTCGGTACGCCGCCATCCTTTCGGTGGTCGCGGTGCTGGGGTCGTTGTTCGCGGCGCTTTATCCGCTGAAGCCGCCGTGCGGCGGCCTGCACTGCGGCATCGACTTCCAGGGCGGCACCGTGCTCGAGATGTCCACCGCCCCGCAGGCTGTGGACATCGCCAAGGCCCGCGCCACGCTCGAGGCGATGAACCTGGGCGACGTGCAGCTGCAGACGGTGGGTTCGCCCAGCTCGGCGGCGGTGCGGTTCCAGACACCGGAAGGCGCAAGCGCTTCGGCGACGGTCGACAACGTCAAGGCTGCGCTCACCCGCGCCCTTGGCCAGGTCACCTTCCAGCGCGCGGACGTCGTCGGCCCCAAGGTGTCCGGCGAGCTCTTCCAGGCCGGCCTCATGGCTCTCGGCCTCGCGATCGGCCTCATGCTGGTCTACATCTGGTTCCGCTTCGAGCTGCAGTTCGGCATCGGCGCGGTCGTGGCCCTGTTCCACGACGTGATCCTGACCTTCGGGATCATCGCGCTGTTCAACTTCGAGTTCAATCTGACCACGGTTGCGGCGATCCTGACGATCATCGGCTACTCAATGAACGACACCGTCGTGGTGTTTGACCGCCTTCGCGAGAACCTGCGCAAGTACAAGCGCATGCCGCTCAAGGAAGTCATCGACCTGTCGATCAATGAGACCCTGTCGCGGACCATCATCACCGGCCTGACCGCCGTTCTGGCGCTGGGCGGGCTGGCGATCTTCGGCGGGCCGACGCTGTTCGGCATGTCGCTGATCCTGATGTTCGGCATCGCCATCGGCACCTACTCGTCGATCTATGTGGCGGCGCCGGTGATCCTGCTGTGGGGCGTCAAGCGTTCGGACGAGGAGGCCCAGCCTCTGAAGCCGGCGGACGCCCGCGGCTGACCCAGACGTAAGGGAGCGGCTTCATGGCGCGCAACGCCCCGTCCATCGACGCCTATGGCGACGGCGGCTTTCGCCTGGACGGGGCGCGGCACGACGGCTCGGTGCTGATCGTCGCCGACGAGCCGCGCAGCTGGTCGGTGACCTCCCTGGCCGAGCTCACGCCCGAAAGCCTTGAGCCGGTGCTCGCCGCCGGCCGGGTGGAGGTGGAGTTCGTGCTGCTGGGCGTCGGCGCCCGCAACGCCATGCCGCCGCGTCCCGTCCGCGAAGCGCTCCAGCAGGCCGGCATCGGGCTGGAGTTCATGGACACGCCCGCCGCCGCCCGGCTCTACAACGTCCTGACCGCCGAGGGCCGCCGTCTCGCCGCCGCCCTGATCGCCGTCTGAGCCCTAGTCGCGCTCAGCTTCCAGGCCGCTGCGAAACAACCTATACCTGAGTATCAGGGTAGGGAATCGAGGGGCTCATGATGGCCGGACTGCTTTCAAATCTGCGCAACACGATGATCGTCAGCTTCCTGCTGGCGCTGGTCATCGTGGTTGGGTACCTGATGCATCACGAGGCTTCGCCGGACGCGATCTTCTGGCAGGCCGTGTTCCGCTGGCTCCACACGCTGTTCGGCATCATGTGGATTGGCCTGCTGTACTACTTCAACTTCGTCCAGATCCGGAAAATGCCGGAGATCCCCGCCGAGCTGAAGCCGGCGGTCTCCAAGTACATCGCGCCCGAGGCGCTGTTCTGGTTCCGCTGGGCGGCTCTGCTGACCTGGGTCGCCGGCGTGATCTTGGCCTACACCCGCGGCTATCTGGTCGAGGCGATCACCCTGGGCGCCACCGAAGGTTTCCAGGTCCCGCAGCACACCTTCATCGGTCTCGGCATGTGGCTGGCCACGGTGATGTTCTTCAACGTCTGGCACTTCATCTGGCCGGCGCAGAAGATCGCCCTGGGCATCAAGGAAGGCACGCCAGAGCAAAAGGCGGCCGCCGCCCGCAAGGCGATGCTGTTCTCCCGCATCAACACCCTGCTGTCGGTGCCGATGCTGGTGACCATGACCATGACCCAGACCATCTTCGGCTAGCAGCCGAAGCGATCTAGGATCGGAAGGCCCGCCTCACCGGCGGGCCTTTTGCTTGTGTGTGAGCGTGATGAGCGAAGATCCCACCGACCTCGACGCCCTGGTGCGCCGCGTGGACCCCGATCGTTGGGCGTCGAGCCGCTTCATCGCCGATGCCGACAAGCGAGCCGATGTCCTGGCCCTCTACGCATTCGACCACGAGGTCGCCCGCGCGCCCCGCGTGGCGTCGAACCCGATCCTCGGTGAGATCCGCCTGACGTGGTGGGGCGAGGTGCTGGACGAGGTGTTCGAGGGCAGGGAAGTCCGCCGCCATCCCACCGCCCAGGCGCTGGCGCTGGCCGTGCGACGTCGCGAGCTGCCCCGCGCGGCCCTGCAGGCGATGATCGACACGCGCTACCGCGAGCTCGATCCCGCGGCCATGGACGAGACGGAGGCGCTCGACTGGGCGCGCGAGACCGGCGGCGTCGCCGCCGAGCTGGCGGCCCGCATTCTCGATCCTGACGCGCACACCGGCCCGGCGGGAACTCCTGGCGCGGCTTGGGCCCTGGCGCGACGCGTGCCTGACCAGCCGCACCTGCGGCCCGTCTTCGATCGGCTGCTCACCGAGGCCCGGCGCAGCGTCCGCAGCCTCGGCGTGGCCGCCTTTCCGGCGGTCGCCCACGCCACCTTCGCGGCGGAGCGGGCGGCGGGGCATACGCCGTCGGGCTTGCGCAGCCGGCTGCGGCTCACCCTGGCGGTGGCGCGGGGCCGGCTCTAGCGCCTATTCAGCCGCTTCCAGCACCGGAGCCCCGGTCGTCCAGGCGGCCAGGTCGGCCAGGGCGCGCTCGCCCATCAGCCGCTTCTTGGCCCGACCGCGCTCCTTGTTCGGCAGCCGCTTGCCTTCGGCGTCGCGCTTGGGCGCTTCCAGCGGCGGCAGCAGGCCGTAGTTGATGTTCATCGGCTGGAACGAGCCGGCCCCGCCTTCCAGGTGCCCGCCGGTGATGTGGTTCACCAGGGCGCCCAGCGCGGTCGTGGCGGGCGGCGCCTCCAGCGTGCGGCCCAGCCTCTCGGCGGCGGCCAGCCGTCCGGCGATCAAGCCGATGGCGGCGCTTTCCACATAGCCTTCGACGCCGGTGACCTGGCCTGCGAACCGCAGCCGAGGGGCGGCCTTCAGGCGCAGCTGACGGTCCAGCAGGCGCGGGCTGTTCAGGAAGGTGTTGCGGTGCAGGCCGCCCAGCCGCGCGAACACGGCCTTCTCCAGCCCCGGGATCATCCGGAAGATCTCCGACTGCGCCCCGTGCTTCAGCTTGGTCTGGAAGCCGACCATGTTCCACAGCGTGCCCAGCGCATTGTCCTGCCGCAGCTGGACGACCGCCCAGGGCTTCTGGTCCGGCTTGTGGGCGTTCGTCAGGCCCACCGGCTTCATCGGCCCGTGGCGCAGGGTCTCGCGTCCCCGCTCGGCCATCACTTCGATCGGCAGGCAGCCGTCGAAGTAGGGCACGTGCTCCCAGTCCTTGAACTCGGCCTTGGGGCCCGCCAGCAGGGCGTCGATGAACGCCTCGTACTGGTCCTTGTCCATTGGGCAGTTGATGTAGGCCGCCGCGTCTCCGCCGGGGCCTTCCTTGTCGTAGCGCGACTGCCGCCAGGCCACGTCCATGTCGATGGACTCGAAGTTCACGATCGGCGCGATGGCGTCGAAGAACGACAGCTGGCCTTCGCCCGTCAGGTCCAGGATCGCGTCCGCCAAGTCGGGCGAGGTGAGGGGGCCGGTGGCCACCACCACGCTGTCCCACTCCTCCGGCGGCAGGCCGGCCACTTCCTCGCGGCTGATGGTCACCAGGGGGTGCGCTTCCAGGCGCTCGGTCACCGCGCCGGAGAACCCGTCCCGGTCCACCGCCAGCGCGCCGCCGGCCGGCACCTGGTGCGCGTCGCCGCAGCCCATGATGATGGAGTCCAGCTTGCGCATCTCGGCATGCAGCAGGCCCACCGCATTGCCGGCCCAGTCATCGGCCCGGAAGGAGTTGGAGCAGACCAGTTCGGCCAGCTTGTCGGTGTGGTGGGCGTCGGTGCCGCGCACTGGCCGCATCTCGTGCAGCACCACCGGAACGCCGGCGCTGGCGATCTGCCAGGCCGCTTCCGAGCCGGCCAATCCGCCGCCGATCACGTGCACGGGCTTGTGGGAAGATGTCGTCATGCGCGGCTAACTAGCAACGATCGGTCGCCATCGCGAGCGGGGCCTTGCGTCGCGCTTGCGCGGCCCTAGTTTGCAGCCAAAGCAAGTCCGACTCGTTCGCATGAAGGCGTCGGTCCAAGGGACGAGAATGAACCAGTTTTCGCCGAGCGAAGCCGGCCTGGAAGGCTTTCGGGTCGCGCGGGAGAATCGCCGGGCGTTTGGCCTGTGGGTGCTGTTTTCTTTCGCCGTGAGCCTGCTGGGCGCGCTGGTCACCGTCAGCATGCCGGCCGAGGTGCGCACGGCCATGGAGACGCTGCAGTCGGACACCACCCCGGACGCCAGCACCTTCCTGCACGCCATGATCGCCATGGCTCCGCTGCTCGTCTTCGGGCTCGCCATCCAGTGCGTGATGGCGGCGGCGGTCTACCGCATCATCCTGCGCCACGACGACACCCGCTGGGGCTACCTGCGTCTGGGCCGTGACGAGCTGCGGCTGATGGGTTTGACCTTGATCTACCTCGGCCTGGCCATCGCCGGCCTGGTGGGCGTCACCATCGCCGCGGCGCTGCTGGCGGCGATCGCCGGCATGGGCGGCCAGGGCGTCGGCGCCTTCGTCGGCGTCGCCGCCGAGCTGTTCGCCATCGGCCTCGTCATTTATGTCGCGATCCGGCTGTCGCTCGCGCCGGTGATCACCTTCGCCGAGCGCCGCTTCGCCATCTTCGATTCCTGGCCGCTCACCCGCGGCGCCTTCTGGCGGCTGTTGGGAGCTTATGTGCTGGCCCTGTTCTGCATGATCGTGGTGACCATCGTCACCTTGGTGCTGTTCACCGCCGTGGCCGGCATCGTGGTGCTCCTGGCCGGCGGCCAGATGGAGGACGTCAGCCGGATGTTCGATCCGGACCAGACCTCGCTCGCGGCCTACTTCAACCCGCTGATGCTGGCCTACATGCTGGTCGGCAGCCTGATCACCGCCCTTTACTACGCGGTGATCGCCGCGCCGGGGGCCTGGGTCTACCAGCGGCTGCACGGTGATGCGCCGGCCGCCCCGTTGAGCCGGCCTGCCGACCACGGCTAAGGTGCGGGCGGGACGCGTATCGTCCCTGAAGGGGTTTGGATGAGCGAGTTTTCCGCCAGCGATGCGGCCATCGCCGGCTTTCGCCTGATCGGACAGCGCTGGCGCGTGATCGTCGGCTGGTCGATGGCCAATCTGCTGATCGTGATCGCCACGGCCATTGTGGCCAGCGTCATCGTCGTGGCCATCGGCGCGGCGGCAGGCGCCAGCCCGGTGGCGGCGGTGATCGCCGGGGCCATCGGCCTCCTGGCGACCCTTCTGGCCGGCGCGATCCTGGTCTGCGGCGTCTTCCGCCTGATGCTGCGCCCGGAGGAGCCGGCCTATCTGTTCCTGCGCGTCGGCAAGGAAGAGGCGCGCCTGGTGGTCGTCTGGCTGATCGGCATCGTCGCGTGGGGCATCCTGGCGGCGTGCATCGCGCTGGTCGGGCGCGCGCTGCAGGGGCAGGGCGGCCTGGCGGGCGGCGTGGCCTTTGCGCTGGTGCCTGTGGCCCTGGCGATCTGGCTCGGCGTGCGCTTCAGCCTCGCGGGCGTGATCAGCTTCGCCGAGCGTCGCATCGATTTCGCCCGCTCCTGGCGGCTGACGCATGGTCGCACCTGGGCTGTCCTCGGCATGTGCGTGATCACCGCCTGCCTGCTGGGCGTCGTGTGGATCGGCGCCTGGATCCTTCAGCTCGTCCTCACCGGCGCCCTGACCGGCTTCGACGATCTCGCCAGCCTCGTCGGTCAGGCTACCCTGGAGCGGCATCCCGGCCGCTTCCTGCTCCAGCTGCTGCTGCAGGTGCTCTTCGCCCCCGTGCTCTGGGTGCTCAGCCAGGCGCCCCTGGTCGCCACCTACAAAGCCCTGGTGGGACCGGCGCCGCAGGAAGTGGCGGCGGAGGCTTAAGCCCCGACCCGGCCCATCTCTGGCGAGGGGCCGCCGTTCAGCTCGCCGGGCAGCGGCGCAGGCGCGTCGATGTGGCAGATCACGCCCGTGCTGGGGAACTCCAGCCGCACCGCGCCCTGAAGCTCCCGGGCCAGCCCGCTTTCCAGCAGGCGCGAGCCGAACCCCCGCCGTGACGGCGGCACGACGGGCGGTCCTCCGCTCTCGCGCCACATCAGCCGCAACCGCGGCCCATCCGGGCTGCGCGCCAGCCACCATCGGATGTCGACCTGGCCGCTCTCTGACGACAGCGCGCCGTACTTGGCCGCATTGGTCCCGAGCTCATGCAGCGCCAAGGCCATGGCCACCGCCGTGCTCGGGCTCAGGCGAAGATCCGGGCCGTCCAGGCTGAAGGCTTGGTGCGTGGCCGGCTCAAAGGCGGCCGTGGCGCTGGCCAGCAGATCGCGCACCATCACCGGGCGCCATCCCAGGCTGGTCAGCAGGGTGTGCGCCGCCGCCAGCGTATGCAGACGCGCTTCGAAAGAGTCGTGGGCGTCGTCCAGGCTGGTCGCCCCGCGCAGCGTCTGGCGCGCCACGCCCTGGATGATCGTCAGGGTGTTCTTGACCCGGTGATTGAGCTCGTTGATCAGCAGCGTCTGGTGCCGCTCGGCCTCGGCCTGGCTGCGCAGCAGCTCCTTGCTTTCCCGGTACAGCCGCTCGGCCCGTTCGCGGTCCAGCCGCAGGACCTCGGCCAGATCGATGGCCCGCAAGGTGGAGCCCACCACTGCGGCCAGCGCGGTGAGCATCTCCGCATCGCCGGGCTGCGGGCCGTCCAGCTCGTCCCAGTAGGCGCCCAGCGCCCCGAACGGATTGGGCTCGCCGATCGGCGTCATCACCAAGCTGCGGATCGGCGTCTTCTCATAGGCCGCATGCGGCACGCGCATGTCCGCGTAGATGTCGGGGATGATCGCCTGCTGGCCGGACATGATGCTCCAGCCGGAAATGCAGTCCTCCAGCGCGAAGCGTTGACCCGTCCAAAGCTCGAAGTCGGCGTCTTCGGCGACATAGACGCACTCTTCGCCGTCACGCAGGGACATGGAGATCCCGCTGGCGCCGGACACCTCCCGCGCCGCCTGCCGCACGGCGTCCACCACCGCCGCGCGATCCTGGGCGCGGCCCAGGGCCTGGACGGCCCGCGCGAAGGCAAGGTACCGCGACGGTGTCATACGCTGCACTGGCTCACTGAGGGGTGTGAGCATGCCGCGCTACGTCACGCGGACCGGCATGCTGGCGGCAGACTACGCCCGGGAAGAGTCACAGTCGGTCGGGTTTACGACACTCCACGCGAGAACCTCGGAACCGGCTGCACGGCTGACGGGCGCCAGGCCCGCCGCCGTTACGATCCCTAGGCGCTCTTGCGCAGGGCGTCCCGGCGCTCGCGCCGACGCGCTTCGTGTCGCTCCAGCAGTTCGGCGAGATAGCGCCCCGTCCAGCTGGCCGGGATCTTGGCGACCTGTTCCGGGGTGCCGGCCGCCACGATCTCACCGCCGCCATCTCCCCCTTCAGGGCCGAAATCGACCAGCCAGTCGGCCGTCTTGATGACATCGAGATTGTGCTCGATCACCACCACCGTGTTGCCCTGTTCCACAAGCTCGTGAAGCACTTCCAGCAGTTTCTTCACGTCTTCGAAGTGCAGGCCGGTGGTCGGCTCGTCGAGGATGTAGAGCGTCTTGCCCGTCGCCCGGCGCGACAGTTCCTTGGACAGCTTCACCCGCTGGGCTTCACCGCCCGAAAGGGTGGTCGCCTGCTGACCGACCTTCACGTAGCCGAGGCCGACGCGCTTCAGCGTGTCCATCTTGTCCCGGATGACCGGCACGGCCTTGAAGAAGTCGGCGGCTTCCTCGACGGTCATATCAAGAACATCGGCGATGCTCTTGCCTTTGAACATGATTTCCAGGGTTTCGCGGTTGTAGCGCTTGCCGTGGCAGACATCGCAGGTGACGTACACGTCCGGCAGGAAGTGCATCTCGATCTTGATGACGCCGTCGCCCTGGCAGGCCTCGCACCGACCGCCCTTCACGTTGAAGGAGAACCGGCCCGGGCCATAGCCGCGAGCCTTGGACTCCGGCAGGCCCGCGAACCAGTCGCGGATCGGCTGGAAGGCGCCGGTGTAGGTGGCGGGGTTCGACCGCGGCGTGCGCCCGATCGGGCTCTGGTCGATGTCGATGATCTTGTCGAAGTTCTCCAGGCCCTCGATCCGGTCGTGGGGCGCAGGCGCGTCCGACGCGTTGTGCAGCCGCCGAGCCGCCGCCTTGTAGAGCGTCTCGATGGTGAAGGTCGACTTGCCGCCGCCCGACACCCCGGTAATGCAGGTGAAGGTGCCTACCGGGATCTCGCCGGTGATGTTCTTCAGGTTGTTGCCGGTGGCGCCGACGACCCGCAGCATCTTCTTCTTGGACCAGGGGCGGCGCTGTTCGGGCACCTCGATCTCTCGCGCGCCGGACAGGTACTGACCTGTCAGGCTCTTGGGGCTCGCCATGATGTCGGCCGGCTTGCCCTCGGCGATGATCTCCCCGCCATGCACGCCCGCCGCCGGACCCATGTCGATGACGTAGTCGGCGGTGAGGATCGCTTCCTCGTCGTGCTCCACCACCAGCACCGAGTTGCCCAGGTCGCGCAGACCGCGCAGGCTGTTCAGCAGCCGCGTGTTGTCCCGCTGGTGCAGGCCGATGGACGGCTCGTCGAGCACATAGAGCACGCCCGTCAGGCCGGAGCCGATCTGGCTGGCGAGGCGGATCCGCTGGCTTTCGCCGCCGGACAGGGTGCCGGATCCGCGCGAAAGGTTCAGATAGTCTAGGCCCACGTCCACCAGGAACCGGAGGCGATCGTTGATCTCCTTCAGGATGCGGCGGGCGATCTCCATCTGCTTGTCGGTCAGCTGACCCGCCAGGCCGTCGAACCACTCCCGCGCCTTGCGGATCGGCAGGTTCGAGATCTCGCCGATGTGCTGCGCGCCCACCTTCACGGCCAGCGCTTCCGGCTTCAGGCGATAGCCGTTGCAGGCCTCGCACGGCGTCTCGGACTGGTAGCGGCCCAGCTCCTCGCGAACCCAGGCGCTGTCGGTCTCGCGCCAGCGGCGCTCCAGGTTCGGCAGCACGCCTTCGAAGGTCTTGTTGACCTCGTACTTGCGCGCGTTGTCGTCGTAGACGAAGCGGATCTTCTCGCCGCCGGAACCGTGCAGGATCACCTTCTTCGCGGCGTCCTCCAGCTTGTGCCACGGCTTGTCCATGGAAAAGCCGTAGTGCTGGCTCAGCGCCTGCAGTGTCTGGGTGTAGAGCGGCGAGGGACCCTTGGCCCAGGGCGCGATGGCGCCCTTGTGCAGGGTCTTGTCCTTGTCCGGCACGATCAGGTCGGCGTCGAACGCCAGCTTCGCGCCCAGGCCGTCACAGACCGGGCACGCACCGTACGGGTTGTTGAACGAGAACAGCCGCGGCTCGATCTCGCTGATCGTGAAGCCGGACACTGGGCAGGCGAACTTCTCGGAGAAGATCAGCCGCTTGGGCTCCTGACCTTCCACCGCATCCGCCCATTCGGCCACGGCGATGCCGTCGGCCAGCCGCAGCGCGGTCTCGAGGCTGTCGGCGTAGCGGGTCTCCAGGCCGGGCTTCACCACCAGCCGGTCCACCACCACGTCGATGTCGTGCTTGAACTTCTTGTCGAGCGCCGGGGCGTCCTCGATCGGGTAGAACTCGCCGTCGATCTTCAGCCGCTGGAAGCCGGCCTTCTGCCACTCGGCGATCTCCTTGCGGTACTCGCCCTTGCGGCCGCGCACCACGGGCGCCAGCAGATAGAGGCGGGTGCCTTCCTCGATGGCCGACAGCTTGTCGACCATCTGGCTGATCGTCTGGCTCTCGATCGGCAGTCCGGTGGCCGGCGAGTACGGAACTCCGACCCGCGCCCACAGCAGGCGCATGTAGTCGTGGATCTCGGTCACAGTGCCGACGGTGGAGCGCGGGTTCCGGCTGGTGGTCTTCTGCTCGATCGAGATGGCCGGCGACAGGCCCTCGATCAGGTCCACGTCCGGTTTGCCCATCAGCTCCAGGAACTGGCGCGCATAGGCTGACAGGCTTTCGACGTAGCGCCGCTGGCCTTCGGCGTAGATGGTGTCGAAGGCGAGGGAGCTCTTGCCCGATCCCGACAGGCCGGTGAGCACCACCAACTCGCCGCGCGGGATGTCCACGCTGACGTCTTTGAGATTGTGCTCGCGCGCACCGCGCACGCGGATCTGGTTGTGCTGGTCGGCCATATTGTCCCGGAACGTTCAAAGCCCGCCAGGCGGTCCCGGCGGGGATTGCCTAATGTAGTTCGCCGAGTCACTCATACCAGCGAACGCAAGGTGAACGAAGCGGCTGCGGCGCCCCGCCGCGTCCTGCTGACACCACGGTGGCAACAAGTCCGCGGCGAGGCCTTCGGTCAAGCGGCTCGGCGCTTCCCGGCCCAGGCGTAGACGCCGGCGGCCACCGCGATGTAGCCGACCAGCGCCAGCAGCACGCCGGGGCCGAAGCCTTCCGGCGCCAGGGCCAACGGCGCGCCGTTGCCGGTTCCGACGATCAGCCCGGCCAGGGCCACGTTGAACAGGCTCTCGCCTACGATGAAGCCGGAGACCACCAGCACGCCCAGGCGCTTGGCCACTTCGCCGCCGGCCCGCTTCTCCACGGTCCGGTCAAAGATCCAGCCGGACACCGCGCCGATCACCACCGGGGCGGTCACCGTCACCGGCAGGTAGATCGCCATGCCGACGCCCAGGGGCGGCAGGCTGTACTTGCCGCCACGGCGCAGGAAGGCGTCCGTCGCCACCAGCACCACGCCAATCAGCCCGCCGACGCCGATCAGGCCCCAGTCGAGCTGGCCGTCGATCACGCCCTTGGCCAGGGTGGAGATCAGCGTCGCTTGCGGGGCGGGCAGCGGGTCCGCCGCGATCGCCTGGCTGTTGGGCGCGCCGGCGAAGCCATAGGCCTTATTCAGCAGCTCCAAGATCGGCGGGATCATCGCCGAGCCGGCGACCACGCCGACCACCAGCGCGGCCTGCTGGCGCCACGGCGTGGCGTCCACCAGTTGGCCGGTCTTCAGGTCCTGCAGGTTGTCGTTGGCGGCCACGGCCACGGCCAGCAGCACCCCCGTGACCAGCAGGGCGAAGGCCACCAGCGGCCGCGTGTCGGCGTCCGGCAGGGCGGCCCGCCCGATCACGGCGGTCAGCACCGCGGCGCCCAGCACCGCCAGGATCGCCATGCCGCTCACCGGGCTGTTGGACGAGCCGATCAGGCCGGCCATGTAGCCGCAAACCGCCGCCACGGCGAAGCCGGCGATCACCACATAGAGCATGGCCGAAAGGGTCAGCGGCCCGATCACCGAGGCCAGCGGACCGCCTGCCAGGAACCGCATGATCAGGATCGCCATGGGCACGAGGCAGAGCAGGGCGATCAGGCCGACGATGCCGATCGGCATGTCCTGCTCGGTCCGCCCCAGCAGCGCGCCGCCGCCCGAGCGCCGCTGACGCTGCGCCGCCACGGCCGAGGTCAGGCCCGCGCCCACCGGCCCGATCAGCTTGGCCAGGGTCCAGATCGCCGCCACCCCGATGGCGCCGGCGCCGATGAAGCGCACCTTGGTGCTCCAGACCTCGCCCGCCACATCCGCGGCGGGGCCGGCGGCAGGCGTCAGGGTGCTGAGGATCGGGACGGCGAAACCCCAGGCGATGATCAGGCCGGTGAGCATGGCCATGCCCACCGCCATGCCCATCAGGTGGCCGGCGCCGAACAGCGCCAGCGACGCCGACCCGCCCAGGCCCGTGACACCGCCGGTCGGAATGCGGAAGTAGGCGGCGATCTCGGCGGCGAACACGCGCGAGGCGGTCAGCGCGGCGTAGAGCGCCGAGGCCACCGAGCCCAGGAGAATGCCGATCAGCCCCTGCTTGCCCTCGGCCGCGGCTTCCGGCGTGTCGGCCCGCGACCCCGAGCCCACCTTCAGCACCTCCGCGGCGGCGACGCCTTCGGGGTAGGGCAGGTCGGACTGGGTCACCAGCGCCCGGCGCAGGGGGATGGTGTACATCACACCGAGCACCCCGCCGATCGCGCAGATGCCGAACGAGGTCCAGAACGGAAAGCCCGTCCAGGCGCCGATCATCACCAGGCCCGGCAGCACGAAGATCACCGAGGCCATGGCGCCGGCGGCCGAGGCCACCGTCTGGACGATGTTGTTCTCGTAGATGGACGAGTTCTTGAAGGCCCGCAGCAGGGCCATGGAGATCACCGCGGCCGGGATCGAGGAGGCGAAGGTCAGGCCGACCCGCAGGCCGAGGTAGACGTTGGCCGCCGTGAACACGAGGGTGATCAGCACCCCCAGCACGATCCCCCGGACCGTCAGCTCCACGCGTCCGCGGTCCGCCGTCTCCACTGCCGCCATCTTAAGCTCTCCCCCATAGGCTCTTCGGCCCACCCGGCCAGTTAGAGCCGAAGCGGGCCGATGCTCAAGCCGCGGGGATGTGTTCAGAAGCGGCGGGTCACCCCGATCTGCACAACCGGGTAGTATTTGTAGTCGCTGGCGTCCTCGCGAATGTCCGCCGCTTCCTGAGCCACCGCGGCCTGCACCGCCGGCTGGTCTGAGAAGGCGCCGCCGACCGCGCGCAGATCGACTTCCGGGTCGTCGCTGAACGAGACGCCCACAAGCGCCTTGAAGCCCCAGGCGCCGCCGCTCGTGAAGGTGTTGTCGAAGCCCAGGCCCACGAACGGCTGCACGTCCGACAGCTTGGCCTCCCCTTCAAGCCGGCCGATCTGCGCAGGCGTGAAGGTCTGCCCGCCCACCGTCACGTTGCCGGTCGGCTCGGAGCGGAGCTCCAGCTCGCGCTTTCCGAAGTAGGCGCCGGCCGACACCAGGAAAGCGCCGCCGCCTGGATGCCAGTCGGCGAACAGGCCCGCGGTGCGGGACTTCAGCTTCCCGTCATAGGGGATGTCGGAGTAGGTCTCGTCACGGCTGTAGCTCAGCCAGTCGCCGCCGCCGCGCAGCACCAGTCCTGGCGCCGCCTGATACTGCAGCTCCGCGCCGACGCCCGGGGTGCCCAGGTTTACGCCGGCGGCGAAGGGTGAGGTCTGGGCCAGGGCCGGAGCCGTCCCGAACACAGCGGCCGCCGCCGCAAGCACCACCAGTGCGCGCATTCTCTTCCTCCATCGCGTGTCCGGCCAGAACTCGGCAGGACGCGGGAGGTTCACCCGTAGCTGTGGCCTCAGGCCCGCTGGTTCAGGGTGATGGCAGTGGCGCCACGGGCCGCCGACGCCGGGGGCAGGGCGCCCGGCCCGTAGCCGCTGCGCTGCTCGCGCTGATTGGCCACTTCCTCGGCGATGGTTTTCACCAAGCCTTCGGTGACGGTGCGGGCCGCATCGATGGCCCGGCCCTGGCGGTCCAGCACCGCGTGGAAGGCCTCGGTCGCCCGGATGAGCTTCTGGCGCTGGTCGGACGGCGCGCTCGACACCAGGCCGGGGTTGGCCCGCACCCGCGTGGACTCGTGCCGGTAGATGTTGGCCAGCCGCGCCGTTTCCTCGTGAAAGGCCATGGCGTCCTGCGGCCGGCGCTCTTCGAAGCAGCGGGCGCCCGCGGCCACCAGTTCGGTGAGCCGCTCGGTGAGCAGGATCATCTGATCGACGCGATCGGCGGCGTCGTTGACGACGAGAGCCATCTTACTTCAGCCCCTGGAGTTTGAGCATTTCACGGTTGACGGTGTCGGTCAGGCCGACGCCGCCGGCCCGGGTCATCTGCTTGGCCATGGCCTCGGCCATGAAGGACTTGAACATGTCCTCGCCGGGCCCGCCGCCGAACGGGGCGGAGGTCTTCACGCCCTCGAACATCTGCTGGATCATGATCGAGAGGAACGAGCTCTCGAAGTTCTGCGCCGTCTCGCGAATCTTGCCGCGCTTGGCGAGCTCGGCCGCATCCGTCTTGGCCGGCGGGTTCAGCAGGTTCGGCTGAACGGCGATGGGGGTCAGCGCGACGTCCATCACATCACCTCGATGTCGGCTTGCAGGGCGCCGGCGGCCTTGATGGTCTGCAGGATCGAGATCATGTCCCGCGGCGTGACGCCCAACGCGTTCAGGCCGGAGACCAGGGTCGACAGCGAGGCCCCGTTTCTCACCGTCACGAACTGGCGGCCGGTCTCCTCGTCCACCTGCACGTCGCTTTGCGGCACCACGGCCGTCTGGCCGGCGCGGGCGAAGGGGGCGGGCTGGCTTACCGCCGGGCTTTCCTGGACCGTGATGGTCAGGTTGCCCTGCTGGATGGCGACGGTGGAGACCCGCACGGCCTCGCCCATCACGATCACCCCGGCGACTTCGTCGATCACCACCTTGGCCGGCGCGTCGGGCTCGACGCTCAGGTTCTCCACCGTGGAGACGAAGCTGATCATGTCCATGCCGGCCGGCGGGCGGATGCTGACGATGGTCGGGTTGTCGGCGGCGGCCGAGCCGGGGAACTTGCCGTTGATCACCTCGGCGATGCGACGCGCGGTGGTGAAGTCGGGATTGCGCAGGGTCATGCGCAGCTGGTTCATGGCGGCCAGCTGGAAGCCGATCTCCCGCTCCACCAGGGCCCCGCTGGCGATGCGGCCAGCCGTCGGCACGCCCTTGGAGACGCTGGAGCCCGATGCGCCCGAGGCGCTGACCGAGCCGGTCTGCACCGTGCCCTGGGCCACCGCATAGGCCTGGCCGTCGGCGCCCAGCAGCGGCGTCACCAGCAGGGTGCCGCCCAGCAGGCTCTTGGCATCGCCCAGCGCCGAGACGCTGACGTCCACCGACGAGCCCGAAGCCGCAAAGGCCGGCAGCCGGGCGGTGACCATCACCGCCGCCACGTTCTTGGTGTTCAGCTGCGCGTCGCGGGTGTTGACGCCCAGGCGCTCCAGCATGGCTTCCAAGCTCTGCTTGGTCATGGGCGCGTTGCGCAGCGCATCGCCCGTGCCGTTCAGCCCGACCACGATGCCGTAGCCGACCAGCATGTTGTCGCGAACGCCTTCGAACTCGACGATGTCCTTGATGCGCGACTTGGCGAACGCCGGCGCCGCCGCAAGGCTTGCGGCCACGAGGGCAACGGAGAAGAGGCGAAGAGCGCGAAGCATGGTTAACCGCACAGCTGTTTTCGCCACGCCCCATGCGACAGCCGTGCCAATTGGCCCGCGTCCAAAAAGCCGAGTAGATTCAACTCACGCGGCGCAATGGGGTGTCGGCGCCAAGCGGCCTCGGCAGAAATTGCCCGGCATTAACCATACCGCAAGCGCGCCCGGGCCAGTTTGCGGCTAGGCTTGGGAGAGGAGTTGAGTCTCAGCCATGAAGGTCAGCGGCACAGGCGGTCCGAATGCAGCCGGCGCGGCGCGCGGCGCCCGTCCCGGCGCGGCCGGCGGCGGCTTCAAGCTGCCCTCCGTAAGCGGGGCTGCGGGGCCAGCCCAGGCGAGCGGCGTCGGCTCGGTGGCGGGCGTCATGGGCGTCGAGGCGCTGCTGGCACTGCAGGACGTGGGCGGGCCTCTGGAGCGGCGCCGTCGCGCCGTGCGGCGCGCCGACCGCATCCTCGACGTGCTCGACGAAGTGAAGGTGGCGCTGCTTGGCGGCGATCTGTCGGGCGCCGAGCTCGACCGCCTGCAACGGGCCATCCGCGAAGAACGCACGAACACGGACGATCCGAGGCTCGAGGCGGTGCTCGACGAAATCGAAGTTCGCGCGGCAGTGGAGATCGCGAAGCTTGAACACGGAGCGCGTGCGGCGTAATCGCCCGTCCGCGGCGGCTGCATTGAAAGCAGTGTTCTCTTTGCTATAAGCCCGTCGCGTGTCTCAGGGATCCCAGGGGGCGTGAGGTTTTCATGAACGCAGCCACAGTCTTGGCTGAGAAGCCTGAATATCGTCCTACGGAGGACGAGGAATTCATGAACGAGCGTCAGCTTGAGTATTTCAAGCAGAAGCTCCTGAACTGGAAAGAAGAGATCCTGCGCGAGTCGCAGCAGACTCTGACCCACCTGCAAAGCGAAACCGAGAATCATCCGGACTTGGCCGACCGGGCCTCTTCGGAAACGGATCGGGCACTTGAGCTGCGCACCCGTGATCGGCAGCGCAAGCTGATTTCCAAGATCGACGAGGCGCTGCGGCGCATCGAGGATGGCTCCTACGGCTACTGCGAAGAGACCGGCGAGCCGATCGGCGTCGCCCGGCTCGAGGCCCGTCCGATCGCCACCCTGAGCCTGGAAGCCCAGGAGCGGCACGAGCGCCGCGAACGCGTTCACCGCGACGACTGAGTGCAAGGCCCCTCGCGGGGCCTTTTCTTTTGCGCGTCAGGCGCCGTCGAGGCCCAGGGCGTCGACGGCGGCGTCGTACTCTTCCTGCGCCCGGTAGTAGTTCTGCAGCGCAGCCGCCTTTTCGGCTTCGGACGCCTTGTCCCGGCGCTCGGCGGCCTTTTGCAGCGCCTCGTTCGCGGCCTGCCAGCGCGCGTAGCCGGGTTGATCCTCGATGCTCATGGCGGTTGTCCTCGCGCTTGCCTCAGGTCTGGGGCGCAGGTCCTGCCTCAGCAAGCCGGCCCAAGTCCAGCCTGGGCTCGGCTCGCCAGGGCAGGGGCGTTAGGTCGCCAGCGCCGCGGCGGGCTGCGGCGACAGGCTGGCCGGCCGAATCGCAGGCTCCGGCCGACGCGGCGTCTCCGTCCCGGCGCCCAGCAGCCGCAACATGGTCTCGACCACCACCGAACGGCTCTGCGGGGAGAACAGCGCGTGGTCGACGTCCTCGCGGAAGGTGACCGTCACGCCCTTGCGCCGCGACAGCCAGCGGCCCGCCCGGCCGAAGTTGCCTTCCAGTTCGTCCAGGTACTCGTCGTGCACGCCCACCAGGATCTGCACCTGACCGCCGGCCCTCGACAGACGGCGCACGCCGTCGCGCACCAGCCGCCCTTCCGGCGTCGGCCGGTAGAGACCTAGGGCGGTGGTGATGCGGGTTGTCAGCAGGCGAACCGCGCTGCCGGCCGCCACCTGGCCGCTCAGCAGTTTGCGCCAGGCGCTGGAGCTCGCCAGGCTCCGCAGGCGCATGCGCCGCGGCTCCACCGTGGTCTGTCCGGCGCTGGTCAGCCGGTAGCCCTCCCGCCAGACCAGCCGCGGATTGACCAGCAGCACCTTGCCCAGCCGGCTGTCCGCCATCGCCGCCTGCAGCGCATGGTAGGCGCCCGAGCAGACGCCGCTCAGCATCACCTCCGGGTGGCCGCAGCTGCGCAGGAGGTCCGCGGCGGCCTGCAGATCACCGACCCGGCTGTCCTCGAACACGTGGCTCCGCCACGTCGGACCCGCACTGTCGCTTTCGCCCAGCCCCGCGAAGTCGAACCGCAAGCTGGTGACCCCGCTGGCCGCCAGCCGCCGCGCCGCTTCCGTGCCGAAGTCGCCAATGCCGGCGCGCGGATCCGCGCCCGTGTTGCAGAACACCACCGCCGTCTGCCGCGCTTCGCCCGTCGGGCGGCACAGCACGCCTCGCAGGCCGCGGCCGAAGGCGACCGGCTGCTCGCACCATCCGGCTCCCGTCAGGGCTGCCAAGGATGTCTCCCGGGCTACCGGCGCCGGCCGCAGGCGAGGGAAGCTCTCGCCGGCCCATTCGGCCGCCTGCGCGAACAGGGCCTCGGGCGTCTCGTTGACGTGGGCTTCCCGGAACAGCGCCTCGTAGCCTTCGAACGCGGCGTGCTCCACATTGGCGGCGATCCCGGCCAGCGGCCCGACACCGGCATCCCGTGTCGCCACCAGCGCCTGGGGCGCCAGAGCTTTGAGCCCCCGCAGGTCCATGTTCTGCAGGCTGCGGATCGAGGCCTCCGTCAGGTGCAGGCCGTCCAGCTCCAGCCCGGGGCGTTCGGTGGGCTCGCCGCCGGTCACCCGGATCGCCAGCTGCAGCTCACGGACCCAGCCCCGTCCCGTGACGATCGGGGCCAGCAGCAACAGCCCTTCTGGCCGGACCTCCGCTGCTGCGGCGGCCGCCAGGCTGGCCCCCAGGCGCAGGCCGCCCAGCACCAGGTTGGCCGCCCCCGTCGCGGTGCGCGCAAAGGCGGCCGCGCTCTTCACGCCCGCCAGCCAATGGCTCCACTGGTCGGCGTCCGGTGGGAGCGGCGCGGAATCGCCTGTTCCCGGATGGTCGTAGCGCAGCACCGACACGCCCTGGCGCACCAGCATCCCGGCCAGCAGCCACAGCGGCCGGTAGGCCCGCCGCGCTTCACCGCCAACCGGCGGGCACAGCACCACAACGACTCCCCGATCCAGGTGCGGCGCCGGTCGGTGCAGGGCGCCGAAGCAGCCATCGAAAATCACCGATCGCATCGACGCGCCCGGAGCAGCCCGCACGGCCGCCTGTCTTTGTGGGTCTTCCAGCAACGCACACCTCCCAGCCAAGCTTCGAACAGCCAAGGTCAACCTTGGGTGCATGGCCAAGGTTCCCGCCGGATGCAGAGTTGTTCGGAGCCCTTTCGGAGGCTTGTGCGCAGCCTCCGAAAGGTCGCTGCGGCGCGCCCGTCAGGCGCCTGCCGGCCTCGGCGGCGTCACGCGCCAGATGGTGTTGGACAGGTCGTCCGCGACGATAAGGGCGCCGCGCGGATCGACGGTCACGCCAACCGGCCGGCCCCGTGCCTTCCCGTCGGCGCCCAGAAACCCGGTGACCACATCCCTGGGCGGCCCGGCGGGGCGGCCGTTCTGGAACGGCACGAACACCACCTTGTAGCCGGACGGCTGCGAGCGGTTCCAGCTGCCGTGCTCGCCGACGAAGACCCCGTCGGCGAAGGCTGCGCCCATGGCCGGGTTGGAGAACGCCACGCCCAGGGCGGCGACATGCGCCCCCAGGCTGTAGTCGGGCCGGATGGCGGTGGCGACCTTTTGCGGATCCTGCGGCCGCACCCGGTTGTCCACGTTCTGGCCCCAGTAGCTGTAGGGCCAGCCGTAGAAGCCGCCATCGCGGACAAAGGTCAGGTAGTCGGGCACCAGGTTCGGGCCCAACTCGTCCCGCTCGTTGACCACCGCCCACAGCTGCCCGGTGCCCGGCTGGATCGCCAGAGCCGTCGGGTTGCGCAGGCCGGTTGCGAACGGGCGGTGCGCTCCGCTGGCCGCGTCGATCTGCCAGACCATCGCCCGGTCGGCCTCGGCCGGCATGCCGCGCTCAGTGATGTTGCTGTTGGAGCCGATGCCCACATACAGGAACCGGCCGTCAGGGCTGGCCGCCAGCGACTTGGTCCAGTGGTGGTTGATGTGGCTGGGCAGGTCCGTGACTTTGACCGGCGGGGCGCCTGCCTGGGTCTGGCCCGGCGTATAGGCGAACCGGACCAGCGCGCCCTGGTTGGCCACGTAGAGCTGGTCGCCCACCAGCGCGAGCCCGTAGGGCGCGTCCAGCTTGTCGGCGAACACGGTGCGCAGCTCATAGACCCCGTCGCCGTTGGCGTCGCGCAGCAGGGTCAGCCGGTTGCCGCTCTTCACGGACGTGGTGCCCTTGGACTTGATCATCCCGGCGATGATGTCCTTCGGGCGCAGCTTTGGAGCGTGTCCGCCCCGGCCTTCCGCCACCAGGATGTCGCCGTTGGGCAGCACCAGGGTCTGCCGCGGGATCGCCAGGTTGGTGGCGATCGCCGTGACCGTGTAGCCGGCCGGCACGAGGGGGCGCTGCTGGCCCCACGGGCCCGGCTCGGAGATCTTCATGCTGGGCAGGAGCCCACGCTCCGGTTCCGGCAGAGTGGGGTTCGGGCCGTAGTGCTGCGCCTCTTCACCCCCGCCGCAAGCGGTGAGCAGGGCGGCGGTCGCGACGAGCGGAAGCAGGCGAAGGTTCCTCATTGCACCGCTCCCGTGCGGGCCTGTGCTACGGCGAACCAGATCGCCGCGATCGCCAGCGCAGTGGTGACAAGCGACAGGATCAGCCCAGCGGGCATCGTGCCCCAGGCGTCACGGGCGTGGGTGAGGGAGTTCAGCAGCCCGACCAAGAAGGTTGCGACCAGGATGCCGAGGCCGATCAGGCCGGCGCGGCTGCGCCCGCGGTCCAGCACGACCTCCACCAAGGACCAGGCCAACGCCACGCCGGTGAACACCATGGCGCCGGCGATCAGCCAGTCTGCGAAGTTCAGCCACTGGATCTCGTAAGTGCGCGCATAGGCGATGTCGCTCAGCAGCCCGCCCAGAAACAGGGGCGCCGCGCAGGAGACCAGCACCACGTAGAGAAGGTGGAGCCCTGTTGTGGCCCTCTGGCTCAAGATCGCTCGCAACCCATGTCCCTCCTCAACCCACGAGTCCGACCGCCCGGCAGTCGCCGCAGGCCGCAACGACGCGCCGCCCATACCCTTGGCGGGTGACGCGCCACGTCGAAACTCTGGCCTACGGTGTGGGTTCCGATCCGGTTAGCCCGCCGTTCGGCGAGGCCGCCCTCTCAGCGCATCGAGGCTCCAGGGGCCAGGGCCCGCGAACACCAGGTAGAGGAACACGAAGCAGTAGAGGATCGCCCCATCGCCGGAATTGTTCACGGGGAAGGGGTCCTGCGGCGCGTGGGCGATGAAGTAGGCGAACGCGCACATGCCCGAGGCGAGGAACGCCGCCGCGCGGGTCAGCAGGCCCAACGTGATCAGCGCGCCGGCGACCAGCTCGATCGGCCCCGACCACCAGATCAGGCTGAACGGCTCCGCGCCGCCCTGGCCGCCCGGCGGAAAGCCGAGCAGCTTCTGCGTCCCGTGCTCCAGGAACAGCAGGCCGGTCATGATCCGCAGGATGCTCAGCATCTGGGGGCGCCATTCGTTGAGGGTGGTTGCGATCGCCATAGCCGGCCTCCCGTTCTGGAGCTTCAGCTGAACACACGCGGTCAGAGATAACAATGTTCCGGGTTCTGCGGCGGGATCGGGGTCTGAAAAAATTGCCCATCTTCCGCAGCCATGTTCTTGTTGTGTTCATGTCCGCGAACCTCGCCATGACCGAACGCCACGGCCGGCTGCTCGCCGCCTTCGCGGAACGTGCTGCGCGGCTGGCTGAGAACCTGGCTGATCGCGCCCTGGCGGCGGACGACGCCGCCGAGGCGGCCGATCTCGCCCGCGCCTTCCACACGGTTGGACGCTCCTTGCGCCAGGCTATCGCGCTCGAGCAGAGGCTGGAGCGCGACGCGGCGCGCGCCCAGCGTCAGGCGCGGGAGAGCGGGGAGGTGGATCCCCAGGCGGTGGACGCCCGCAAGCGCCTGCTGGCCGACCAGCTTCGGGCCCTGGCCTGGCGAGAAAGCGAGCCGCTGGACGTCGATCTGGCGGGCGAAGACGATTGCGCCGAAGAGCTTCTTTGCGAGCACCTGGAGCAGGAGTTGGAGAACGCCGCTGCGGCCGATCCAAAGAGCTTCCTCGCCACGCCGGTCGAGACCCAGGTCACTCACTTCCTGAGCCGCTTCCACTCGGCGGCGCCTTCCAAGCTGAAGCCGTTGGCGCGGCCGCAGCGGGCGGAGCGGGCTGCGCCAGCCTGAAGCTGGTGCGCGCTCTCGCCCTGGCGTCCACATCACCTTTTCAGCTCTCTGCGCCTGCCGACCGTCTCGCCCGACCGGGCGAGCGGCGGCTCATCATGTCGGAACACCCCCGCGTTCGGACCGTTGGCTTTTGCTCCCAAGCCCCGGCCACGCTACATGAGCCCTATGACCGCGACCTCGTTCCACGCGATCCACACCCACGGCTTCGTGCGGGTGGCGGCCTGCACCCCCAAGGTCCTTCCTGGCGATCCGGGCTTCAACGCCGCCGAGACCCTGGCCCTGGCGCGTGAAGGCCACGCCCGCGGCGTCGACCTGATGCTGTTCCCAGAGCTCGGCATCTCCGCCTACGCCATCGACGACCTCTTCCTCCAGGACGCGCTTCTGCGCCGGGTGGAAACGGAGATCGCGGGGCTGGTCGAGGCCAGCCGCGATCTCAACCCGGTGCTGATCGTCGGCGCGCCGGTGCCGCATAACGGGGCGCTCTACAATTGCGCGGTGGTCATTTCCAAGGGGCGCATCCTCGGCATCACGCCCAAGAGCTTTCTGCCGAACTACCGCGAGTATTACGAGAACCGCTGGTTCACACCCGGCTTCGGCGTCACTGGCCTTGAAACACGCTACGCGGGCCAGGTCGTGCCGTTTGGCACGGACCTGATCTACGAAGCCTCGGACCTGTCCGACTTCATTTTCCACACCGAGATCTGCGAGGACTTCTGGACGGCGACCCCGCCGTCTTCGATGGCCGCCCTGGCCGGCGCGCTGATCCTTTGCAACCTGTCGGCGTCCAACATCGTGATCGGCAAGGCCGACGAGCGCGAGCTGTTGTGCGCCTCCCAGTCGTCGCGCTGCTCGGCGGCCTACCTCTATTCCGCGGCCGGCCCGGGCGAGAGCACGACGGACCTGGCTTGGGACGGACAGGCCAGCATTCACGAGATGGGCCGCAGGCTCGCCCAGACCGATCGCTTCCCCACCCAGGCGCAGATGGCCCTTGCCGACATCGACGTCGAGCGGCTGCGCCTGGAGCGCCTGCGCACGCCGACTTTCAACAACGCCGCCGTCGCCGCCGATCGGCCCGAGCGGCGCTATCGCCGCATCTTCTTCGAGCATCGACCGCACTTCCAGGATGTGGGCCTTCTGCGGGCGATCGATCGCTTCCCCTACGTGCCGGACGATCCGGCCCGCCTGGATCGGGACTGCTACGAGGCCTTCAACATCCAGGTTCAGGGCCTGGTGAAGCGGCTTCAGTTCACCAGGAGCCAGCACATCGTCATCGGCGTGTCCGGCGGCCTCGACTCCACCCATGCCCTGATCGTCGCCGCCAAGGCGTTCGATCTGCTCGGCAAGCCGCGTTCGGACATCCTCGGCTTCACCATGCCGGGCTTCGCCACCAGCGAGGGCACCAAGTCGAACGCTTGGGCCCTGATGAACGCCCTGGGGATCACCGGCCGCGAGATCGACATCAAGCCGACCGCCCGGCAGATGCTGGCCGACATCGGTCACCCCTTCGCCGGCGGCGAGCCCGTCTACGACGTTACGTTCGAGAACGTGCAGGCCGGCCTTCGCACCGACTACCTCTTCCGGCTGGCCAACCAGAACCACGGCTTTGTGCTCGGCACCGGCGATCTGTCAGAACTGGCCCTGGGCTGGTGCACCTACGGCGTCGGCGATCAGATGAGCCACTACAACGTCAACGGCTCGGTGCCGAAGACCTTGATCCAGCACTTGATCCGCTGGGTGGCCAACACCGGTCAGTTCGACCAGACCGCGTCGCAGACCCTGCTGGGCGTGCTCGGCACGGAGATCTCGCCCGAGCTGGTGCCCGCCGACTCGACCGGCCAGATCCAGAGCACTCAGGCGAAGATCGGCCCCTACGAGCTGCAGGACTTTAACCTCTACTACATCACTCGCTACGGGCTGCGGCCCTCCAAGGTGGCCTTCCTGGCCTGGCACGCCTGGCGCGACGTGGAGGAGGGCGAGTGGCCGCCCCACTTCCCAGACGAGATCCGCAACGCCTACGACTTGGCGCAGATCAAGACGTGGCTGAAGCTGTTCCTCTTCCGCTTCTTCGAGATCAGCCAGTTCAAGCGCTCGGCCATGCCCAACGGGCCAAAGGTGGTGTCCGGCGGCAACCTGTCGCCGCGGGGCGACTGGCGGGCGCCCTCCGACGGCACGGCCAAGGTGTGGCTCGAAGAGCTGGAGGCCAACGTCCCCTAGCGGAACGCCATCCAGCGTCCGGGCTTGGTGCGCGCCGCCCGGCGCGCGTCCAGCCAGCGCGCCAGCATCCGCCATGCGGCGCCCGCCACCAGCACCCAGCCATAAGGCGGATTTGAATCGATCCGGTGCGGCTCTTCCATCGCGAGCTCCCGTGCTAAGCTTCTGCTAGAGGGTTTCGCCGCATACCGACGATCGCTCAAACGTGTTCTCCTGCTGGATGGATAAGCTGCACTTATGTCGGGGCTGTTGTCCGCCATTCCGCTGAGCGCCATCCGGGTGTTCGAAGCCGCCGCCCGTCTGGGCAGCTTCACCCGCGCCGCGCAGGAGCTCGGCATGACCCAGGCCGCCGTCAGCTGGCAGGTGAAGGCGCTGGAGAAGCGGCTCGATCAGCACCTGTTCCGCCGCTTGCCCCGGGAGGTGGCGCTCACGCCCGCCGGCGAGCGGCTGGCCCGCGCGGCCTCCGAGGCGATGAGCGTCCTGCGCACCGCCCTCGAGGACCTCAGCACCTCCACCGGCGGCGTCCTCGCGGTGACCAGCGTCGCCACCCTCGCGACCCAGTGGCTGGCCCCGCGCCTGGGCGCTTTCCAGCTCAAGCACCCGGACATCGCCGTCCGGCTCGACACCGCGGTGAAGACCCTGGACCTCGTTCGCGGTGAGGCCGACGTCGCTCTGCGTCTCGGCTCTGGTGAGTGGGACGGGCTGGAGAGCATCCGCCTGTTCCCATCCATCCTGACCCCCCTATGCACGCCCGAGGTCGCAGCCCAGCTCAGCGGGGCGCCCGCGCCTGAGGTGCTGCTGGAAGCCACCCGCATCGGCGAAGCGGTGGAATGGAACGCCTGGTTCAAGGCCGCCGGCGTGCCGCCGCCCGAGACCGAAGCGCGCCTCGTGATGCAGGCCGACTTCCAGGCGCTGGAGGTGGCCGCCGCCTTGGCTGACGGCGGTGTCGCGCTGGGATCGCCCATCCTGTTCGCCCGCGAGCTGGCCGCCGGACGTCTGGTGCAGCCCTTCGAAACCTGCGTCACCTTCCGTGGCGGCTACTGGCTGGCCTACCCGAAGGAGCGCCGGCGCACCCGCAAGATCGCCGAATTCCGGGATTGGCTTGTTGCCTGCGTGGCCGAAGATCCGGCGATCGCACGCTACGCGCCGCTCGCCGAGACGGCGGTCTAGACGAGGTCGATGATGGAGGGCGCTTCGTCGCTTGCGGCCGGCATCGCGCGAAGCGCCGGCACGATGTCCTCCACGCGGGAGACGGCATGCCAGTAGTCCATGAACTCGGGCGGGGTCAGCTTCGCCTCCACCGTGTGGCGGAACAGGGCGAACAGCGGCTCCCAGAAGCCGTCGGGGCTGTAGAAGACCACCGGTTTGGCGTGCAGGTCGAGCCGGCGCCAGGAGAGCAGTTCGACCACTTCCTCCAGGGTGCCGACGCCCCCCGGCAGGATCACGAAGGCGTCGGAGCGCTCGTACATCATCATCTTGCGCTCGTGCATGTTGCCGACGACCACCGTCTCCACGGCGTCATAGGCGCGCTCGCGGCTGACCAGGAACTCGGGGATGATCCCCAGCACCTCGCCTCCGGCTTCATGCGCGGCGCGGGCGCAGGCGCCCATCAGTCCCACGCCGCCCCCGCCGTAGACCAGTCGCAGCCCCTCACTCGCCAGGGCGGCCCCGAACTCGCCCGCGGCGCTGAGGAAGGCGGGATCGGTCGCATCGGACGAGCCGCAGAAGACGCAGACCGAATCCAGATGCGAGAAGGAAGGCGCCATGTGGGAAGCTCCAGTGCGCCCGCGGCCGCTTGCCGGCGCAGCGGGCAGGGCCGATTAGCTACACCAGGATCAAGGAGTTTCAACCGACCGGTGCAGCGCTCGAGAGTTCATCTGGCCCTCGTCCTGCTGCTTGCGACGGCGGCGTGCCGCGGAGGCGACGGGGCGAGTGAGGGGGACGCCAGCGGCTATCTGGCGCCGCCGGTGGTCGCCGAGGCGCGGCTGGAAGGCGGCCAGGCGCAGCTGGCCGGGGAGGCTGCGCCTCGCGCGGAGGTCCGGCTCGCAAGCCCCACCGGCGAGGCGCTGCAGGTCAAGGCCGATGCCGAAGGGCGTTGGCGGATCGTGCTTCCCCCCGCCGGCCGCCCGCGCATCTTCGGCCTGTCCATGCGGGTGGGCGAGCGTCGCACGCAGGCGCCGGGCTATGTGGTCGTGGCGCCAAACGGGCAGGCGGCGCTTCTGCGCGCAGGCGTCGGGGCGCAGCGGCTCGATCAACCCAGCCGGCTGCGCATCGGGGCGGTGGACTTCGACGGCCAGGGCGCAACCGTGCTGTCCGGACGCGCGCCGCCCAACGCCTTGCTGGCCGTGCGCGTGGACGGCCGCCACGCCACCGACGGCCGCGCCGATGAGGAGGGCCGCTACAGCATCGCCTTGCCGACCCCCGCCGGCCGCCGCCGGTTCGAGGTGGTGAGCGACGGGGTCGCCCAGACCCTGGAGGTGGACCTTGCACGGGCCCCGCCTCTTGCCGAAGGCCCCCTGCGTAGCCAGTTCAGCCCCAGCGGGCTGCAACTGGACTGGCTCACCCCGGGCGGGGGTGTGCAGTCGACGATCCTGCCCGGCTGACGGAGATCTGATTGAGCTACATGCACGCTCACGCCGGGCGGCGCTTCCCGCCTGGAGGTTCGGCGACGCCCAAGGACGCCAAGTTCGACCTCTGGAGTTCGCTGGCCGACCTGAGCCGGCTAGTTATGAGGTCGGGTGCGCCGCAGCTCCGCCTGCGGATCGGCGCGGCCCTGATCCTGGTGTTCATCGGCAAGTTGGCTGGCGTGATCGCGCCCGTCCTGCTCGGCGACGCGATCAACACCCTGACGCCTGTCGCGCAAGGCGGCGTGGTGCTGGGCGCCGGCTTCGTCGGCCTGGCGGTCGGCTTTGCCGCCCTGCGCCTATTGTCGGCCTGCGCGCCCTACGCGCGTGACGCGATCTTCACCCGCGTCTCGCAATCCACCATGGCCCGGGCGGCCGTGGAGAGCTTCGCCCACGCGCTGAACCTCTCTCTCGATTTCCACCAGGGCAAGCAGAGCGGAACCCTCTCGCGGATCATCGACCGCGGAGCGCGCTCCACCGACTTCCTGATCCGCTCCTTCATCTTCAGCCTGGGGCCGACGCTGGTCGAGCTCCTGCTGGCCATGGCGGTCATGGTGCTGCGCCTCGACTGGCGGTTCGCGCTGATGAGCTTCGCCACCCTGGTGATCTACGCCGTGGTCACCTTCCGGATCACGGACTGGCGGTTGTCTCACCGGCGCGAGCTGAACGCCGCCGACAGCCGCGTGGCCGGGCTCTCGGTCGAGGCCCTCATGAACTACGAGACCTTGAAGGCCTTCGGCGCCGAGGACAGGATGGTCCGCGACTACGAAGAGGCGATGGCCGAGTATGTGGACGCCGGCTCGCGGGCCAACACCTCGCTCAACCTGCTGAACGGCGCTCAGGCCCTGATCCTCAACGTCGGTCTGGCCGCCCTTACGGTGCTCGCGGGCGTGCAGGTCAGCCAGGGCGAGCTGCGGATCGGCGACATCACCACCGCCATCTTCCTGCTGAGCGGCCTTTATGCCCCCTTGGGGATGCTGGGCTTCCAGTATCGCGAGATCCGTCAGGCCTTCATCGACATGGAGCAGATGGTCGGGCTCACGGAAATCCGCCCGGAGATCGTAGAGGCGGAGCGTCCGCGCGAGCTTCCTCCGGCCAGCGGGCAGGGGGCGTCCATCGCCTTCGATCACGTGAGCTTCCAGCACGACGCGCGCGCCAACGGGCTCAAGGACGTCAGCTTCGAGGCCGCGCCCGGCCACACGGTGGCGTTGGTCGGCCCGTCTGGAGCCGGCAAGACAACGGCCGTACGCCTGGCCATGCGACTGCTGGACCCGCAGTTGGGTCGAGTGCTGATCGATGGGGTCGACATGCGCGAGGTGCGCCAGGACGCGCTGCGCCGCGCCGTCGCCCTCGTCCCGCAGGACGTGGCGCTCTTCAACGACACCCTGGAAGCGAACATCGCCTTCGCCCGGCCGCAGGCCACGCCCGAACAGGTTCGCGCCGCAGCCGAAGCCGCCGAACTCGGGAGCTTCATCGACAGCCTGCCGAACGGCATGGAAACCCTGGTGGGCGAGCGGGGGCTGAAGCTGTCCGGCGGCGAGCGCCAGCGCGTCGGCATCGCCCGGGCCCTGCTGGCAGATCCTCGGGTGCTGATCCTCGACGAAGCCACCAGCGCGCTCGATGGCCCGACGGAGGCGGCGATCCAGGAGACGCTTCGCAAGGCGCGGGCCGGGCGCACGACACTGGTCATCGCGCACCGCCTATCGACCATCGTCGACGCCGATCAGATCCTGGTGCTGCGCCGTGGACGGATCGTTGAGCGCGGCGCCCACGCCGAGCTCCTGGCCAAGGGCGGCGAGTACGCCGCGCTCTGGCGCCGCCAGACGCGTCAGGCGTGACGGATGATCTGCTTGCCCATGCGCAGCAGCGGCACCGGCGCGCCGCCGCGGGCGTCGACGATCCGCTCGATCGCCTGGAAGCCATAGCTCTCATAGAGCGGTGCGCCGGAAAGCGTGCCCATCAGCTCCAGCCGGCTGAATCCTTCGGCCGCGGCGGCCTGTTCGCACAGGCGCAGGATCAGCCGGCCGACCCCGCGGCGGGCGAAGTCGGGATGGGTGTACATCGCCCGAACCCGGGCCGGCTCGCGGGCAGGGTCAAGAAGCGCCGCGTCGCGCCCGGGCGTGTGATCGCCGCCGTACAGCGTGGCGCGCCGGCTCCAGCCGCCGCAGCCGGCGATCCGCCCCTGCGCCTCGACGACGAAGTAGGTGCGGTCGGCCACGAGTTGCCGGTCGAGACCCATGATCGCGCGGCTGGATTCGATCTGCTCGGGCGAAAGGAAGCCATGCTGCAGCTCGCCGATGGCGGCGTCCATCACCGCCTGAAGCTCTGGAAGGTCGGCCTCCAGCGCCAGCCGGTGGGTCAGCTCGCTCGCAGGCGGGGTGGTGTCCTGGATCACCTGGCGATCTTCGCCTTTCAGGGTCGAGACGGCAAAATGAGATTGCGACCGTTGGGGCCTTCAGGCGGTTTATGCCCCATCGCCTGCCCTGAGCTGAGGCAGCGCCGTTCGGCCCTGCCGAACATCAATCCAGAGAGAAGGGACGCCATCGCTCGTGAGATACCTGCACACCATGGTCCGGGTGAGCGACCTGGATCAGTCGATCGACTTCTACGTGAACAAGCTCGGACTTGCGGAGGTCTCCCGGACGGAGAACCCCGGCGGGCGATTTACGCTCGTCTTTCTCTGCGCGCCGGGTGACGAGGAACGAGCCCGTCAGAACAAGGCGCCCCTGGTCGAGCTGACCTACAACTGGGATCCCGAGGACTACCAGGGCGGCCGCAACTTCGGGCACCTGGCCTATGAGGTCGATGACATCTACGCCACCTGCCAGCGACTCAAGGATGCGGGCGTGATCATCAACCGCCCCCCGCGGGACGGGCGCATGGCTTTCATCCGCTCGCCGGACAACATCTCGATCGAGCTCCTGCAGAAGGACGGCGCTCAGCCGCCGCAGGAGCCCTGGGCCTCTATGCCGAACGTAGGAGTGTGGTGATGTCGGTTTCCTCGATTGCACTGAGTGATGGGCGCACGATCCCGCAGCTTGGGCTGGGCGTCTGGCAATCGCCCGCCGACCTCACCGCTCAGGTGGTGCGCACCGCGATCCAGGCGGGTTACCGCTCGATCGACACCGCCATGATCTATCGGAACGAGGCGGCTGTGGGGGAGGGCGTGCGCAGCGCGGACGTGCCACGCGAGGACCTGTTCATCACCACTAAGCTGTGGAACGACGACCAGGGCTATGACCAGGCGCTCTGGGCGTTCGAAGCCAGCCTGAAGCGCCTGGAGATGGACTATGTGGACCTCTACCTCATCCACTGGCCTGCTCCGAAGCAGGGCAAGTACCTAGACAGCTGGCGCGCCCTGATCCGCCTGCAGGAGGAGGGGCGCGCCCGGTCCATCGGCGTCTCCAACTTCATGCCCGAGCACCTGCGGCGCATCGTGGCCGAGACTGGCGTGTCCCCCGTTCTCAACCAGATCGAGCTACACCCGCGTTTCCAGCAGACGGACCAGCGCGCCATCCACGTGGGCATGGGGATCGTCACCGAGTCCTGGAGCCCGCTTGGCCAGGGATCGCTGCTGGAGAATGAGACGCTCGAGGCCATCGCAGCCAAGCACGGCAAGACGCCGGCCCAGGTGATCATCCGCTGGCACATCGATCAGGGGCTGGTGGTCATCCCCAAGTCGGTGAACCCTGAACGCATCGCCCAGAACATCGACGTGTTCGACTTCAGCCTGGACGACGAGGACATGCAGGCGATCCGCAAGCTCGACAGCACGAGCGGGCGGTTGGGACCTGATCCCCTGGCCTTCGGCTAGGGAGCGAGGCGGCCAGCCAGCCAATAGGCGAGGTTGCTGTGGTAGGCGCGCACGTCCGCCATAGCAGCCTCGTCGCGCTTCAAGCTGCCGCCCGGCGGCTCGCTGACGAAGCTGGGGCAGCCCATGTCCGGGTCCAGGTTGTAGTCGGCGAAATGGTGGAAGGTGCTCTGCGCCACGGCCCTTCCGCCGGCTTCGCTCGCCTCGAAGGCGACGGCGATGTTGAAGGGGCGGCCCGTGACCTTGCTGCACCCGGTGGCGATCACCCGGGCGCTGGGATCATCGGAGGGCGCATCCACCGCCCCCTCGTGCGGATGAGCCGGCAGGCGCGTGATCACCTGGCCGTTCCGTCGCAGCAGCGGGTGGGGCTCGCCGACCACCTCTACCACTTGAGCGTCGCCATTGGCGCCGGAGTGGTAGTTCGGCCAGGAAATGTAGGTCGTGTAGGGATCGTCGATCGCGTGGCGGGTCTCGTCCGGGTCGAGGTTCTTGGTGTGGAAGTAGTGGGCCGCGCCGACGCCGCCCAAGGTGCAGACCGAACTGCCCAGATCCATGTGGTCACGGGTGACCATCAGCCCGCGTCCGTTGCGGCGAAAACGGCTGATGGCGGCGCACTCGTCGCTGTTCAGCCCATCGCCGACATCTACGGCGAACAGCCAGAGCTGATCGAAGTTCGACTCGTCGATCGCGCCCAGAATCGGATCGGTCTCCCCCGGCGCGGCCCCACGATCGCGCGCTGTCACCTCGACGCCATCAAGCGAGCTCAGGAAGTCGCGCAAGATCGAGAAGCGACCGATGTGCCAGTCGTCTTCCGTCGGGGTGATGGTCGTCTGCAGAAGGATGCGGATCGGCTCGGCCATGGCGCTCTCCGGAACGGCTAGGCGCGCAGCCTATCACCCACCCCGAAGGGCGTGGAGACAGTTCGCTGAGGCGAGGGGTTTCGACGGTCGGGTGAGAGCCGATGGCTCCCCGGGCAGGACTCGAACCTGCGACCCGGCGGTTAACAGCCGCCTGCTCTACCAACTGAGCTACCGAGGATCAGGCCGTCGAGGGGCGGGGCTATACGCCAGCGGTGCGGGGCATGCAAGCGTCCCGAGGGGTCAAAAGCTGTGGACGAAAAAAAGAGCCCGGCGCGAGCGCCGGGCTTGGAAAAGTCTGTGATGGTGGGTGTCTTCAAGGAAGACGACGGCAGACTCGTTTGCGTCGGTAAACGCGGGGTTAACGCCGGTAAACGGTTCCAACGAACCCTTAAGGCTACCGATCGGGCGCATTGTCGCGCCGGGCTGGACGAGACTGACCGATCGGCTACTCACGAGGTTTCGCGACTCGCCGGAGGTCCCCATGCGCATCCACTTCACCGGTATTGCCGGCGCGGGCATGAGCGCGGCCGCCTTGATGATGCGTGACGCCGGCCACGAGGTCTCGGGCTCCGACGAGGACGTGTTCCCGCCGATGTCCACCTATGTGGAAGGCCTGGGTTTCCCGTTCCACCGCAGCTTCGACGCCGCGAACTTGCCGGACGGCCTCGATATGCTGGTGCTGGGCGCCAGCGCGAAACTCGGCGGCGACGCCAACCCGGAGGTGCTCGAGGCGCGCCGGCGCGGCGTTCGGATCACCACCTTCCCGGAGCTGGTCGGCGAGGCGACGTCCAGCCGACAGAACACGGTGGTGGCGGGCTCCTTCGGCAAGTCCACCTGCACAGCCCTTCTCGCACATGTCCTGAAGGAAGCGGGTCGCGACGCTGGATGGATGATCGGCGCGATCTCTCCATCCTTGCCGGCGACCGGCCATTGGGGCGCGGCGCCCGAGGTGGTGCTGGAAGGCGACGAGTACATCGTCGGGCCGGCCGACAAGCGCTCGAAGTTCGTTCTGTACCATCCGCGCGACGTGCTGCTGACCTCGCTGGTGCATGACCACGTCAACGTGTTCCCGACGTTCGAGGACTACGAGGCGCCGTTCCGCCAGCTGCTGCGCCTGATCCCTGCGGACGGCCTGCTGGTGGCGCGGGACCATCCGGCGATCCGCGCGATCGCTGGCGAAGCGGGCAGCCGGATCGTCTGGTACGACACCGAGCCCTGCGCCGGTTGGTGGTCGGAAGGCGTGGTGTTCGGCGAGACGACGCGCTTCACCCTGATCGGCCCCGGTGGACGACGCATCGCCATGGCGACCAGCCTGCTGGGCGAGCACAACATCGAGAACATCGTAGGCGTGTCGGCCTATCTGCTGGAGCGCAGCCTGGTCAGCGAGGCGCAGTTGGTGGATGCGGTCGCAAGCTTCGGTGGGATCCGTCGGCGCCTGGATCGCCTGACCCGCACGTCGGTGGTGCCGGTGGTCGAAGGCTTCGGCTCGTCCTACGAGAAGGCGCGGTCGGCGATCGACGCCATGCTGCTGCACTACCCTGAGCGCCCGCTCACGGTGGTTTTCGAGCCCCACACCTTCTCCTGGCGCAGCCGCGAAGCATTGAGCTGGTACGACACGGTGTTCGCCGGCGTGGCTAAGGTGTTGATCGCGCCGCCGCCGACCCACGGGGCTGCAAGTCACCAGCAAGCTACCTACGAGGAAATCTTGGCTCGCGCCGCTGCGACGGGCGCTGCCGTGCAGGGCGTGCGTTCGGCGCAAGAGGCGATCGGTGCGTTGAGCGCCCTGACGGGCGCCGAGGCCGTGCTGCTGCTGTCGTCGGGCCCGCTGCTCGGGTTGCCCGACAGTCTCCCGCCGGTGTTTGAGGAACTCTACGCCCCACGGTTTGCGGCCTAAGGGACCCGGTTCTGCTCGAACTGAATGTCCGCCACCTGCGGCATCCAGGGCTCCTTGCGGATGACCCAGCTCTCGTACTGCGGCGCGAACTGGCCAGGCTCGTCGAAGCTGCCCAGCGAGATCTCCTGGTCGCCTTCTGCGCCGCCGACCACGCGCGAGCCACATTGCGGGCAGAACCAGCGGACGTAGCCCGGCGAGCTTTCCCAAGCCTTCATCTCGCCTTGGATCTCGACCTGCTCGCTCGTGAAGACCAGGAACGGGTTGAACGCCGCAGCATGCGCCTTGCGGCAGGTCATGCAGTGGCACAGGCCGCCGCGCACCGGTTCTCCGAAGGTCTTGAAGCGCACCGCGCCACAGGCGCAGCCCCCGGATCGTTTCGGCTCGGCTCTGGTCATGGAGCCATCAACGCAAGGGAGGGAACGCGGTTCGCTCAAGCCGCCAGGCGGTTGGCGGCGTCTTCCAGGACCCGGATGATCTCGCCCTCGCGCTCATTCCAGAGGATGGACACGCGGGCGGCGCGGGGGGCGAGGTCGCCGAGGGCGGCTTCGACCTCAGCGTCGTGCAGGCGCTCGTCGGACAGCCGCAGAAGCGAGCGGCCGCCACCCTGGTCCTGAACTTCGTCGTGGAAGCGCAGCACGGCGTCGACCACCGCGCCCGGCAGCGGCGACGGAGCGAGGGTGCGGGAGGGCAGGGCGCGGCCGGGCTTGCGACCGATCTTGGGAGCGAAGCTGCGGCTGCGGCTCGAGCGGAACTGGGAGGCCATCTGGCGATCTCCGTTGCAGGTCTTGTCTGTTTCGGTTTTGATCCCTCGGTGCGACAGAATCGGACGTAGAGCTTTGAGGCACGAAAAGGCGGGACGGCTGCTGGAGCTGGCGCGAATGCTGGCGAGCACGGCCGAGGGGCTGACCCTGGACGAGATGGCCGACGGCCTCGGCGTTGGCCGGCGAACGGCCGAGCGGATGAGAGACGCCGTTCGCGAGATCTTCCCTCAACTCGAAGAGGTGGAAGATCCGCCCACGCGCAGGTTCCGCATTCCCGCCGGTCTGGACGGGCTGTTCCAGGCGCCGACCGCCGATGAGCTCGCCGCCTTGCGGAGCGCCGCGGAAATCCTGAGGGCGGCCGGCGGCACGGCCCGCGCCGCGGCGCTGCAGTCGCTGGAGCAGAAGGTGCTTTCCGCCACCCGGGCGCAGGCGCGTCGCCGTCTGGCTCCCGACCTGGAAGCGCTGCTCCAGGCGGAAACCATCGCCGTGCAAGCAGGAGCGCGACCGTTCGAGGACGAAGCGGTGCTCTCAGCCGTGCGCGAGGCGATCAAGTCGCTCGCCATGCTGCGCTTCCGCTACGAGGGGGGCTCGACGCCGGGGCGGGTGCGGGAGGTCTCTCCGCTGGGCATCCTCTTCGGACGCTCGAACTATCTGGTGGCCGTGGAGGACCCCGCGCGGGGTCCGCTGAACTGGCGGCTGGATCGCGTTCGCGATCCTGAGGTGCTGCCGCAGCCGGCGCTTCGTCCCGCCGACTTCTCGCTGCAGGACTATGCGGACGAGAGCTTCGGCATCTACCACGACGAGGTGCAGGACGTGGTCCTGCAGGTCTCTCCGGAGGGCGCAGAGGATGCTCTTCGCTGGCGCTTCCACGCCAACCAGGAGGTGGAGCCGCAGGCGGACGGCGGGGTGGTGGTGCGCTTTCGCGCCAGCGGCATGCTGGAGCTCGCCTGGCACCTGTTCACCTGGGGCGACAAGGTGAGGATCGTTCAGCCGGAGATCCTGCGCCGGACGCTGGCGGAGCAGATCGAAATCGCCAGCCAAGCTCTGCGTCCGGAACTGACGTAGCTTGGCTTTAGAGCTCAGAGGGTCAGCAACGGAGATGACCCATGAGCCTCGCCTACGACTTCGCCCCCGCCTTTGAACTGGAAGTCCGCCGCCGCCGCACCCTCGGCGGACGCGCCCGTCGCATGCTGGCCTTGCTGGTCTGGGCGGGTCTCTTCGTGATCCAGCCGAAGCTGGCGCTGGAGATCTGGCGCGAACGCAGCTGAAAGCGCTTGAGCCGCGCCCTCCGATCGCCTCTATGGCGTAACATGTGACGGGACCTATGGTCCGGCCAAGTCGGGGATTATCGGCTATGCGTGCAGCGGTTCTTGCGACTCTTGTTTCGGGAGTGTTCCTCATGGCGGCGGCGCCTGCCCCCACCAACGACCCCTACGCCTACATGGAAGAGATCGAGGGGGCGCGGGCGATGCAGTTCGCCAACGACGAGAACGCCCGCTCGTTGCCGCAGCTGCAGAACGATCCCCGCTACGCTGGCCTGTATGCCGACGCTTTGAAGATCGCTACGGCCACCGATCGCATTCCCGGCGTCTACTTCGCCGGCGACGGCTCGCTGCGCGACTTCTGGCAGGACGCCCAGCACGTCCGAGGGCTGTGGCGCACCACGAGCCTGGAGAGCTACCGCGCCGGCAAGCCGCAGTTCCGCACGCTGATCGATGTGGATGCGATGTCCAAGGCTGAGAACGCCAACTGGGTGTTCAAGGGCGCCGACTGCCTGAAGCCTGACGAGCGCTACTGCCTCGTGTCGCTGTCCAACGGCGGCAAGGATGCGGTGGTGGTGCGCGAGTTCGACACCCAGACCGGCCAGTTCATCCCGAACGGCTTCCAACTTCCCGAAGGCAAGCACCGGTTCGAGTGGGTCGACAAGGACACCCTGATCGTCGCCACCGACTGGACGCGGGGCGAGGTCACGACCTCGGGCTATCCGTTCGTGGTCAAGCTGGTGAAGCGCGGTCAGGCGCTTTCCGCCGCGCAGGAGGTCTTCCGGGGCCGCGCCGACGACGGCGGCTACGGGGTCAACCCGATCGTCCTGCGCGAGCCGGACGGCGCTGTCCGCGCCATGCTGGTGAAGCGCCCGCTCGACACCTTTAACGCCGAGTATCACCTGATCACGCCCAATGGCGCGGCCAAGCTCGACCTGCCGACGAAGTCGAGCGTCCAGGGATATGTCTCCGGCCGGATGATCGTCAGCCTCGAGCAGGACTGGGCGGCCAAGGGCTTCAAGGAAGGCGATCTGGTCGACTTCGACCTGGATCAGGTGAAGGCGAAGCCTGCGGCGCTGAACGGCGCCCTGGTGCTGCGGCCGACCTCGAGCCAGGCGGTGGAGCAGGTGGCGACCACTCGCAACCGGCTCGTGCTGGCGCTGCTGGACAATGTGAAAGGGCAGGTGGTCAGCCTGACCCGCGGCCCGAAGGGCTGGACTCAGACGCGTCTCGACCTGCCCGCCGACTCGACGGTGGCGATCACCTCCACCTCGGACAAGGACGACCGGATGCTGGTCAGCGTGACCAGCTTCCTGACGCCTTCAAGCCAGTGGTTGGCGGACGCTGCTTCCGGCAAGCCTGAGCGTCTGCGGAGCCTGCCGCCGCGCTTCGACGCCTCCAAGCAGGTAGTCGAGCAGCTTTGGGCCACCTCCAAGGACGGGACCAAGGTTCCGTACTTCGTCGTTCGCCCCAAGGACCTGAAGTTCGACGGCCAGGCGCCGACGCTGCTCTATGCCTACGGCGGCTTTCTGGTGAGCCAGACGCCGTCCTACGCCTCCACGGTGGGCAAGCTGTGGCTGGAGAAGGGCGGCGTATACGTCATCGCCAATATCCGCGGCGGCGGGGAGTTCGGGCCGCGCTGGCACAACGCCGGGCTCAAGCTGAACCGGATGCGGGTCTATGAAGACTTCTTCGCCGTCAGCGAGGACCTGATCGCCCGGAAGATCACCAGCCCGCGGCGGCTTGGGATCATGGGCGGCTCGAACGGCGGCCTGCTGATGGGCGTCGCCTTGACCCAGCGGCCGGAGCTCTACAACGCCGTGGTGATCCAGGTGCCGCTGTTCGACATGATCGGCTACACGCACATCGGCGCGGGCGCGTCCTGGGTCGGCGAGTATGGCGATCCCGCCAACCCGCAGGAGCGGGCGGTAATCGAGAGCTACTCGCCCTATCAGAACCTGAAGGCCGGCCAGAAGTATCCGCGGGCGTTCCTCGAGACCTCGACCAAGGACGACCGCGTCCATCCGGCGCACGCCCGCAAGGCGGCCGCCCGACTGAAGGAGCTCGGGTACGACTACCTCTATTACGAGAACCTCGACGGCGGGCACGCTGCGGCGGCGAACCTCAATGAACGGGCCATGCGGCAGGCTCTGGAGTTCACCTATCTCGCCCAGCAGCTGATGGACTGATGAAACAAGACGGGGCGCTCCTTGCGGAGCGCCCCGTCGGCTTAGGAGCCCAAGACCGGCGGCCTAGCGCCGCCAGCGGCCATCGTCGTAGCGGCGGCCATCGTCGTAGCGATCGCCGTCATAGCGACGGTCACCGTAGCCGCGGGCGTAGCGACCGCCGTTCACCGCCTGCTCCACGCGCGTCACCACGGCGTCCAGGCGGGCGACCTCGCCCCGACGAGCCTCGCCAGTCTGCACGCGCCAGGCGATGTCGTGCACGGAGCGGACCTGGTCGCGCAGGGCGCGGGCCTCGCCCCAGGAGATGCGGCCTTCGCGCGCGGCGGTGGTGATCTTGTAGTCGAGGCTGTCCACATAAGGCGTGGTCAGCCGGTAGTTGCCGCCGTAGTTCTGGTGACGGCCGTAATCGTTGCCGCCATTCCAGGGTTGGGCGGCGGCCGGCGTGACACCTGCCGCCAGGGCGACAGTCGCGGCCATCGACAGCAGAAGCGTCTTCATCGTCAGTCTCCTCAAGGTGCGGTCGCCCAAGGCGAGCGCCATGAGAGGAGAAAGCCAGACTCCGGCTGACAGGCTTGTGAGCGGCCCGTTGTCTGGCGTTCAGCGAACAGCTTGATCCGAGCCGACGAGGTCGGGCGTCAGCGGCCGTAGATGCGGTCCAGGACGCGGGCCACGTCGATCAGCTTCGCGGCGGCCGGATCGAAACGCTGGCCGGCGGCCAGGCGCTGGGCCCAGTCCGCCGCGGCGCGGCCGCCCCACGCGTCCGGAGGCGTCGCCAGCGTTTCGCGAGCGGTGCCGCGATAGCGCTCGGCCGTGAAGTCGTAGAAGGAGCCGTCGACGTTCTTCAGGGCGGCCCCGCCGTTCGTGCCGTAGAACGAGGCCGAGATAATCGCGTCGCAGCCGGCCTGCAGCCGCCAGGAGCAGGCGAGCTGAACCGCGGCGCCCGTGTCGAGCCCGACGGTCGCCACGGCGTAGTCTTCCACCTTGTCCTTGGCGTTTCCAAGCGGCGCGCCCCCGGAGAAGAGCTTGCCCGAGACGTCGGCGACCTGCGGAAAGTCCATGGCCCAGAGGGCGAGGTCCACGAGGTGCACGCCCAGGTCCATGACGCAGCCGCCGCCGGACAGCTGCGGGTCGTAGAACCACGGCTTGTCCGGGCCGTAGGCGTTATGAAACACCAGGTCGACGGCGTAGATGTCGCCAAGCTCTCCCGATCGCACCAGATCCCGGATCTGCCGCATGCCCTCGGTGAAGCGGTAGGACAGGTCCACTGCCAGCAGGCGATCGGCGGCGCGCGCGGCGTCGACCACGGCCTCCACCTCGCCGGCGGTGCGGCCGAGCGGCTTCTGGCAGAACACAGCGGCGCCGGCAGCCAGGGCGCGGATGGACTGCTCGGCATGCTGGGCGCTGGGGGTGGCGATCACCACGCCATCGACGCCGCTGGCCAGCAACTGATCGAGATTGGAGACCACCTCGGCGTCCGGAGCGAGCTTAACGGCTTCGGCGATCATCTCGGACGAGGTGTCGGCGATGGCGGCGACTTCGACAGCCCCGGTCTCGACAATGGCCTCCATCCGATGCCGGCCGATCCAGCCGACTCCGAGGAAGCCCAGGCGGGGGCGAGTCGTGGCCTGCGCGGTCGCCGGCTTTTCCATCAGGGTCTCGCTCATTGGGGAACCACCAGGGCCTTGAGGAAGCCGTCCGGACGATCGCGCGTCGCGTTCAGCGCCTCGTCCAGCTGATCGAGGCGATAGGTGTGGGTGTACAGCGGCGCAGGGTCCAGGCGACCGGAGGCGATCGCCTCGACAGCCTCGCGGATTCCGTCTGCGTAGACCTTGGGGTCGCGTTCGTGCGCGTTGATGACGTCCAAGCCGCGCCAGTTCCACAGCCACATGTTCACCTGACGCGGACCGTCCTGATGGTAGCCGGCGATGATCAGCTTGCCACGCTCACGGGTGAGTTCGGCCGACAGGTCCAGCGGCCACTGCTTGCCGACCGCCTCGATCACCCGATCGCAGAACTGACCGTCGGTGAGCGCCTTCACCTTCTCGATAATGGCGTAGTGGTCGTCCATCGGGATGACTTCCGCGGCGCCGTACTGCTTGGCCAGGTCCAGCGAGAAGGGGCGGCGGGAAATGGCGATCACCCGGGCGCCTGCGTCTGTCGCGAGGCGGGTGAGGATGGCGCCCAGGAAGCCGATGCCGACGATCGCCACCGTCTGTCCGGCCTGGATGTCCGCGCGCTTGAAGATGTTCATCGCGCAGCCCAGCGGCTCGCCAGGGAAGGGCTGGCCGGCCAGCGATTCGGGAAGCTTGATGCAGGCTTCGGCCTCGGCGACGTCGTACTCGGCGTAGGACTTGTAGGAGAGGGCGGCCACCCGATCGCCGACCGCAAGATCGGTCACGCCGTCTCCCACCGCATCGATCACGCCCCAGCCTTCATGACCCAAGGCCCCGGCTTCCAGCGGGAAGTTCATCCACTCGGGACCCTCCCAGGGCGTCAGGTTGGAGGCGCAGACGCCGCAGCCTTCCAGCTTCACACGCACCTGGCCTGGGCCCGGGGACGGCTTGGCGACCTCTTCCATCCGCACCTGACCGGGCGCGGAGACGACCGCGGCGCGCATGGTGTCGGCGCCGGCGAAGGATCCATCCATCTAGCTTGTCCCCAACGAAGAACTTCAGGCGAGGCGAGGGGGCGCGCGCACGCGGCCGCGTGCGCGGCGGTCCTCACATCATCAACAAAGAACCCACGCGGCCAAGCTTGGTTCCAGCCGACGGCGGGGACCTGTGGATCGTTCTGTGGTGGGGAAAGAAGTTGGAGGCCTGACCGGGAATCGAACCCGGGTTCACGGATTTGCAGTCCGGTGCGTCACCACTCCGCCATCAGGCCGCCGGAGAGCGGCTTGTCTATCGGAACCGCATGGCCGCGGCAATCTCTCTCCGCATCAGTCTCAATCGATTGCGCAAGGCGCCACCGCAGACCTATAAGCCGCCGACGCAGTTCTATTGCCCAGAGGACCTTCATGGACTTCGCCGCCGCCCGCCTGAACATGGTGGAAAGCCAGGTGCGCACCCAGGACGTCACCGACGTGCGCATCCACGACGCCATGCGGGAGCTGTCGCGCGAGAGCTTCATGCCGGAAGGCAAGGCGTACCTGGCCTATGCCGACGCCTCGGTGGAGTACGCCCCGGGCCGCTGCTTGATGCAGCCGCGCGACGTGGCCAAGCTGCTTCAGGCCGTGCGGCCCATGCCGGGCGAGCGCGCCCTGGCCATCGCCGCGCCCTACGCCGCGGCGGTGATCGAGCACATGGGCGTCCCGGTCACGCGCCTGGACGGCGAGGATCTGACCGCCGTGGATGGCCAGTATGACGTCATCGTTGTGGAGGGCGCGGTTGGTCGTGCGCCTGAGGCCTGGCTGCAGGCTGTCGCGCCGAATGGCCGCCTGGCGGTCGTGGAGCGGGACGGCGCGGTCGGCAAAGCCTGCCTCTACGTTCGCACGGAAGATGGGCTCGGCCGTCGCGAGCTGTTCGATTCCTTCGCGCCGGTGCTCGCCGGCTTCGAAGTGGAACACGGTTTCGCCCTTTAGGGCGCCCAGAAACACCCCCGAAACGTTTTGGTGAAAAAAGCTTAAGCTGACGGCCTCTTGGTATGCACGCCAAGGTCGGCCTATAGGGCATCAGGACGCCTGAGCGGGGAATAACTAGAATGTCGAAGCGCCTTCGCGCACGGTTGCTGGCCGCGGTTTTCAGCGTGGGAGCTGCTGCGGCTGTGACGCCAGCATCGGCCGAGACGCTCGCGGACGCCATCGCACAAGCCTACGCGAACAACCCCACGCTTCAGGCCCAACGCGCCACCCAGCGCGCGCTCGACGAGAACTACGTGCAAGCCCGGACCGGTTGGCGTCCGACGCTGAGTCTGAGCGGTCAGTGGGGCTACTCGGAATCTCGTACGCCGTCGGCGGCCGTGGCGGTGGTGGACCAGAACGGGGATGGCATCCCAGATCCGCGCCAATCCGATGGCATCAGCGATTTCGGCTCGTCCCGGGTGCAGTTGACCTTCAGCCAGCCGATCTGGACTGGGGGGCGCGTCAGCGCCGCGGTCACGGCTGCGAACGCCGACGTGCTGCAGGGGCGAGAGAACCTGCGGCGTGTTGAAGCTCAGGTGCTTGGCGCTGTGATCCAGGCCTATGTCGATGTGCGGCGCGATACGGAAGCGCTGCGCATTCAGCAGGAAAACGTCGCAGTCCTGCAGCGCCAGCTGCAGGAATCACAGGCGCGCTTCGACGTCGGTGAAGTTACGCGCACTGACGTTGCGCAGTCGCAGGCGCGCCTTGCCCAATCGCAAGCCCAGCTACAGAGCACCCAGGCGCAGCTGGCTATCAGCCGCGCTTCTTACGCGGCGTTGGTGGGTCACAACCCAACTGAGCTCGAACCGGAGCCTTCGCTCGCTTACCTGTTGCCCGGGAATGTGGACGACGCGTTCAATATCGCGGAGGCGAATAGCCCGCTGCTGCGAGCCCAACAATTCGCCGAAATGGCTAGCCGCGCTCGAGTGGCCGGCGCCCGTGCCGAGCGGATGCCAAACGTCTCCCTCAACAGCACGCTCAGCTTCGCTGGCGGCAGCCTGACCCCTTTCGAGCGGGAACTCTATAGCCGCAACACGACCACCAGCGTCACGGTGCAAGTTCCCTTGTTCAGCGGCGGGCTCGTCTCCTCGCGTGTTCGCCAGGCCGTCGAGCGCAACAACGCTGACCGGATCACCATCGAGACCCAGCGCCGCAGCGTGCTGCAGAGCATCAGCCAGTTCTGGAATCAGTTGCTGGCGTCGCGGGCGAACATCGCGTCCACCGACGAGCAGGTTCGCGCGGCGCGCATCGCGGCTGAAGGTACGCGCCAGGAGCAGCAGGTCGGCCTGCGCACGACCCTCGATGTGCTGAACGCCGAACAGGAACTCCGGTCGGCCCAGCTCAATCAGGTGAACGCGCGCCGTGACGAATATGTCGCCGCCGCCAGCGTGCTCAGCACCATGGGCCGGCTGGAAGCCAAGAACCTGACGCCGTCGCAAGCGCAGTACGATCCGCGCGCCAACTTCCGTCGTCTGCGTATGACCTGGGGCTGGGTCCCGTGGGAGGAGCCGATCGGCGTGATCGACCGGCTGCTGACCATCGCGCCGGCTCCGGCGGTGAACGCGCGTCCGACCGAGGTGCCGATCCCGCCGGGCCTGCAGCCGCCGCCGTCGCAGGCGGCCACGGCAGCTCGCTGAGCCTTGCGCTCGCCTCTCAGGTGAGCGCACTGGCGAAAAGCGGAAATTGCAGGATTGCCGCACCGCGCATAGGCTAGCGGCTTCGGATTCTCTCTTCAGCCTGGCGGTCGCAAATGTCGGAACAGTCCTCGCAAGAACCGACGATGGAGGAGATCCTGGCCTCCATCCGCCGGATCATTTCCGAGGATGACGCGCCGGCGGCCGAGCCGGCCGCGGCGGCGCCGGTCGAAGAGCCGCCCGCGCCTGCGGCCGCCGCTCCCGAGCCCGAGCCCGAAACGCCTGTGCCGCCGCCCGCGCCGCAACCTGTCATGGGCGCTCCGGAAGAAGACGAAGACGCGCTGGAGCTCACCGAAAAGGTCGAGACCCACGGCGATCTGGACGTCTACACGCCGGGCTCGCCAGAGCCGGACTTCGGCTTCGCTGCGCCGCCGCCCGTCGAGCCGATCATGCCCCTGGTGAGCGACCGCGCGGCTGAGGCCGCGGCCTCGGCCTTCGGCCAGCTGTCCGCGGCCGTGCTCATGCCCGCCGAGGGCCGCACGCTGGAAGACGTGGTGCGCGAGCTTCTGCGGCCTCTGCTGCAACAATGGCTTGACGACAATCTGCCGGCCATCGTCCAGCAGGCGGTGACCGCCGAGGTCGAGCGCATCGCGCGCGGCCGAGTACGCTAGGACGCACGGCGCGGCCCCTCGGCTGCGCCTTCTGCTTCGCTATCAGCGCCAACCCCTGTAAGACGCCGGCGGCGCGCATCCGCGCCCGCCGCAAAACGCCATGCTCGACAAGACCTTCGATCCCAAGACCGCCGAACCGCGCCTGTACCAAGAGTGGGAGGCGTCCGGCGCCTTTGCGCCGACGGATGATCCGAACGCTGAACCGTTCAGCATTGTGATCCCGCCGCCGAATGTGACGGGCTCGCTGCACATCGGCCACGCGCTGAACAACACCCTGCAGGACGTGCTGATCCGCTTCGAGCGGATGCGCGGCAAGGCGGCCCTGTGGCTGCCCGGCACCGACCACGCGGGCATCGCCACGCAGATGGTGGTCGAGCGCAAGCTCGCGCAGGAGGGCAACGTGGGCCGCCGGGATCTTGGCCGCGAAGCGTTCGTGGAGAAGATCTGGGAATGGAAGGCTGAGAGCGGCGGCCAGATCGTCAATCAGCTGCGCCGCCTTGGCGCCTCCTGCGACTGGAGCCGCGAGCGCTTTACCCTGGACGAAGGGCTGTCGGCGGCCGTCCGCAAGGTGTTCGTCCAGCTGCACCGCGAAGGCCTGATCTACCGCGACAAGCGGCTGGTGAACTGGGACCCCCACTTCCAGACCGCCATTTCCGATCTCGAAGTCGAGCAGAAGGAAGTCGACGGCCACTACTGGCATTTCGCCTATCCGCTGGAAGACGGCTCGGGCGAGATCGTCGTGGCGACCACGCGGCCAGAGACCATGCTGGGCGACACGGCCGTCGCCGTGCATCCCGATGACGAGCGCTACGCGGGCCTGATCGGCAAGAACGTGCGGCTGCCGATCGTCGGCCGCCTGATCCCGATCGTGGCGGACGAGTACGCCGATCCCGAGAAGGGCTCCGGCGCGGTGAAGATCACGCCGGCGCACGACTTCAACGACTTCCAGGTCGGCAAGCGGCACGGGCTGCCGATGATCAACATCCTGGATGACTTTGGCCGCATCAATGACGAGGCGCCGGAGGACTTCCGCGGCCTCGATCGGTTCGTCGCCCGCAAGAAGGTGATCGAGCAGTTCGAGGCGCTCGAGCTGCTGCGCGGCATCGAGAAGACCCGCCACATGGTCCCGCACGGCGACCGGTCCAGCGTGGTCGTCGAGCCGTACCTGACCGACCAGTGGTTCGTGAACGCCGAGGTGCTCGCCCAGCCGGCCATCAAGGCGGTGGAAGAGGGCGACACCGTCTTCGTGCCCAAGCACTGGGAGAAGACTTACTTCGAGTGGATGCGGAACATCCAGCCGTGGACCATCTCCCGCCAGCTGTGGTGGGGGCACCGGATCCCGGCGTGGTTCGGCCCCGATGGCGCCGTGTTCGTCGAGGAGACGGAAGAGGAAGCCAAGGCCAAGGCGCGCGAGCACTACGGCCGTGATGAGCCGCTGCGTCAGGACGAGGATGTTCTGGACACCTGGTTCTCCTCCGCGCTGTGGCCGTTCTCCACCATGGGCTGGCCGGAGCAGACGTCCGATCTGGCCCGGTTCTACCCCACGCACACCCTGATCACAGGCTTCGACATCATCTTCTTCTGGGTCGCCCGGATGATGATGCAGGGGCTGCACTTCCAGGGCGAGGTGCCGTTCAAGCGCGTGTTCATCAACGCCCTGGTGCGCGACGCGTCCGGCGCGAAGATGTCCAAGTCCAAGGGCAACGTCATGGACCCGCTCGAACTTGTGGACGAGTTCGGCGCGGACGCCCTGCGCTTCACCCTGACGGCGATGTCGGGCCAGGCCCGCGACATCAAGCTGTCTAAGCAGCGGATCGAGGGCTACCGCAACTTCGGCACCAAGCTTTGGAACGCCACGCGCTTCGCCCTGATGAACGGCTGCGCCCGAGCCGAAGGCTTTGAGCCGGCTCAGGCCAAGAGCGCTCTGAATCGCTGGGTGATCGGCGAGACGGTGCGCACCGCCCAGACCGTGACCAAGGCGCTGGCGGACTGCGGCTTCGACGAGGCGGCCACCGCGCTCTATCGCTTCATCTGGAACGTGTTCTGCGACTGGTATGTGGAGCTGTCCAAGCCAGTGCTTAACGGCGCGGACGAGGCGGCCCGTGACGAGACGCGCGCCACCGCGGCGTGGGTGCTGGACGTCATCTTCAAGCTGCTGCACCCGGTGATGCCGTTCCTGACGGAAGAGCTGTGGCGCCAGACCGCGGACCTTGGCGCGCCGCGTGCGCACAAGGGCTTCCTGATGACCGCGCCCTGGCCGGATCTGCCGGAGAGCCTGGTTGACGCCGCAGCGGACGCCGAGATCGGCCTGATCATCGACGCCATTTCCGAAGGGCGTTCGGTGCGTCAGGAGCTGAACGTGCCGCCGTCCGCGCGTCCGAGCCTTCTGGTCGTCGAGGCGACCGAAGGGCAGGGCGAGGTGCTTCGGACCAACGCACCGCTCATCGCCCAGCTGCTTCGCGTGGCGGACGTGAGCTTCGTGGACGCCGCCCCGGAGGGATCGATCCCTTACGTGGTCGCGGGCGCGACCCTGGCGCTGCCCGTCGCGGAGTTCATCGACCTCGCCGCGGAACGGGCGCGGCTGGCCAAGGAGGTGGGCGGCCTTTCAGGCGAGATCGAGAAGATCTCCAAGAAGCTCGGCAATCCCGACTTCGTGGCCCGCGCGCCGGAAGAGGTGGTGGAGGAGAACCGCGAGCGGCTCGCAGACGCCCAGGCGGCGAAGGCCAAGCTCGAAAGCGCGCTGTCGCGCCTCGGCGGCCTCGCCTAGCGTGACCTAGAGGGAAGCGGCGGCGTCAGCCCCTGCCTCCCTTCAGGGCGTGAAGCCTTGTTGGGCGGCTGACTTCAAACAGTCGTTTGCCTCCGGCCGTGGGTTATGCTTGTTCACTTGGGAACGACGCGCGGGCCATCGAGACCTGCGCGCAAGCCCAAGGAGAGACGCCCATGAACGAGGCGACGCTGCCTCCCGGTTGGCCGGCGATGTCGATCGCCCAGGCGCACGCCCTGATCGGCGGTCCCGGCAGTCCCCTGGAGATCGCTGACGCGGATATCCGCGGCGTGCCGTCCAAGGTCTGGAAGAACCTGCCGCCCTCACTGCGCGCCGTCGTGGAGATGTCCCGGGCGCAGGGCGAGAAGATCTTCCTGGTCTACGAAGACGAGCGGGTCTCGTTCGAAGCCTTCTATCGCGCCGTGTCCGCCTTCGGTCGCGAGCTGCAGGCGCAGGGCGTGCAGAAGGGTGATCGCGTCGCGATCATCATGCGCAACCTGCCGGAGTGGGTGCTGGCCTTCTATGCCGCCGCATCCATCGGAGCCGTGGTCACGCCCCTGAACGCCTGGTGGACCGGCCCGGAGCTCGAGTACGGCCTGGTCGACTCGGGCGCGAAGATCGCTGTCGTCGACGCCGAGCGCTACGAGCGGATCGTCGAGCACCTCCACAACTGCCCTGATCTGCAGCGGATCTACGTGAGCCGGGAAGAGGACGAGATCGCTCATCCCCTGATCGCCAAGCTGGAGCAGGTGGTGGGCGAACCTGCCGCCTGGGGCGCCTTGCCGGATCAACCGCTGCCGCCGGCCGACATCGGCCCCGACGACGACGCCACGATCTTCTACACCTCCGGCACGACCGGAAAGCCGAAGGGCGCCCTGGCCACCCAGCGGGCGGTGAACTCCAACATCTTCACGGCCATGGCGGCCGGGGCGCGCGTCTTCCTCCGCCGTGGAGAGATGCCGCCGGCGCCCGATCCGGCCGCGCCCCAGCGGACGGGCCTGCTTTCGATTCCGCTCTTCCACGTGACGGGCTGCTTCGCCTCTCTGAACCCGACGTTCTTCAACGGCGGCAAGATCGTCATGATGCGCAAGTGGGACCCGATCCGCGCTTTCGAGCTGATCGAGCGCGAGCGGGTCACGCTGGCCGGCGGGGTGCCGACCATCGCCTGGCAGCTGATCGAGCACCCGGCGCGGGTGAACTACGACCTGTCCTCGCTGGAAGGCGTCTCGTTCGGCGGCGCGCCCGCGGCGCCGGAGCTTGTGCGGCGCATCCGGGAAGCGTTCCCGAACTCCATCCCTGGCCAGGGTTGGGGCATGACCGAGACCTGCGCCACCGTCACCTCAAACGGCGGGGAGGACTACATCAACCGACCGGACAGCTGTGGCCCGGCGGCAGCCGTCGCCGAACTGCAGATCCGCGATCCCGCAGACGGCGTCACGGTGCTCCCAGCCGGCGAGGTCGGAGAGCTGTGGTCCAAGGGGCCGATGAACGCCAAGTGCTATTGGAACAAGCCCGAAGCGAGCGCCGAGACCTTTGTGGACGGCTGGGTGCGCACCGGCGACTTGGCGCGGCTGGACGAGGAAGGCTTCTGCTTCATCATCGACCGCGCCAAGGACATGCTGATCCGGGGCGGCGAGAACATCTACTGCGTCGAGGTCGAGAACTGCCTCTATGACCATCCGGCGATCATGGACGCCGCCATTGTGGGCCGGCCCCATCGCACCCTGGGCGAAGAGCCGGTGGCGGTCGTCACGCTGAAGCCCGGCGGGGACGCCGACGAGGCGGAGCTCCGGGCCTGGGTCGCCGAGCGCCTGGCGGCGTTCAAGGTGCCGGTCGAGGTGCGCTTCTGGCCCGAGACCCTGCCGCGCAACGCCAACGGCAAGATCCTCAAGAGCGAGCTGAAGAAGCTGTTCGCCCAGGAGCCCGCTACGGCCTAAACAGCCGCCGTGGGGAAGAAACGGGCGGACATCCTGCTGGTGGAGCGCGGCCTCTTCGAGAGCCGCGCCAAGGCTCGCGCCGCCATCGAGGCCGGCGGCGTGGTCGCCGGCGGTCGCACGGTCGCCAAGCCGTCGGACAGCCTGGACGAAGATGTCGTCCTGGAGGCGGTCGCCGCTCACCCGTGGGTCGGGCGCGGCGCCCTGAAGCTGGCGCACGCCCTCGCGCTGTGGTCGGTGACGGTGCGAGACCAGGCGGTGCTCGACGTCGGCGCCTCAACGGGCGGGTTCACCGAAGTGGCGCTCTCAGCCGGCGCGCGGCGGGTCTACGCGGTGGACGTCGGGCGGGGGCAATTGCATCCGAAGCTGGCCGGGGATCCTCGGGTCACGAGCCTTGAGGGCACTGACGCTCGCGATCTCACGCCGGCTCTGATTCCCGAGCCGCCTGGCCTGATCGTCACCGACGTCAGCTTCATCAGCCTGGAAAAGGCGCTGCCAGCCGCCCTCCGTCTTGCACGGTCAGGCGGTGAACTGGTCGCCCTGGTGAAGCCTCAGTTCGAGGTGGGGCCCGACGGCGTAGGCAAGGGCGGGGTGGTCAAGGACGAGGCGGCGCAGATGGGGGCGCTGGAAGCCGTGCGCGCCTTTCTGGAAGCCAGCGGCTGGCGCGTTCTGGAAACGGCGGACAGTCCGATCACCGGCGGCGACGGGAACCGCGAGTTCCTGCTGTGGGCGCGCCGCGCCTAAACCAAAGAAAAGGCCGTCGCTCCCAGGGGAGCGACGGCCGCAAGTTGGCACACGGAAGACAGATGCAGCCCGGGCCTCGCCAACGCCGGCCCGGCGGCGCGGTCGTGCTTAGTCGACGACCTGATAGCGGCCCGAGCTGTCTTGGCAGACGCGCACGAAGCGCTTCTGGACGCGGCCATCGGGCAGGTAGATCGGGCTTTCCGCCAGGGTGCAGCCGTCGCGACCGACCGGACGCTCGGCGATGCGGAAGCGCTCGCCCCGGCGGCCGTAGGCCCAGCTGTCGTCGTCATAGCGGCTGCCGTAGTAGTCGCCACGGCCGTAGCCCCGATCGGCGTAGGCGCCGCGATCATAGTAGCCGTTGTCGTAGTAGCTGACCGGCGGCGGGGGCGGAGGGGCGTTATAGCCGCGGTAGTCGCCGTTACAGGCCGCGCCGTTCTTGCCGACCATGGCGCCGCCGATGGCGCCGACCGCGCCACCCAGCAGAGCGCCGTCCTGGCGGGCGTTGCGGGCCGCGGCGTTGGCGCCGATGGACGCGCCCAGCGCGCCGCCGATCAGGGCGCCGACAACGCCACGGTTGTTGGCCGAGCGTTGGCACGGATCATAGCCGTAGCCATAGGGCTGCGCCGAGGCGACCGACGGAACAGCGAACGCGCCGGTCAGGGCGGTGACACCGGCCGCAGCGGCCAGGGCGCCTTTCGCGAAGCGCTTGAACATGGACATTGTGAACCCCTCTCCAGACGTATCGGGCCGCGGCTTGAGCCGTACTGGCCGCTTCGGGGAGCAATGTGGCTTTTCCAAGCTGAACGGCTGTTGAGCGGGCCGTTCATCTTCGTTCATCTTGGTTTCCACACGCACGCGAGGCGTTTTCAGCTATGACGCCGGCCATGCGTCGTCCGCGTCCTGCTCCTCGTCCCGCAAAGCCCGCCGGTCCGCCGGTCGAACTCACCATCCAAGCCGTGGGCGGAGAGGGCGACGGTGTGGCCAACGGCCCTGTGTTCGTGCCCTTCAGCCTGCCGGGCGAGCGCGTTCTGGCTTCCGGGTCCGGCGAACGGCGGGACTTTGTCGAGGTGTTGGAAGCCAGCCCGCAGCGGGTCACGCCCCCGTGCCCGCATTTCTTCGTGTGCGGCGGCTGCGCGCTTCAGCATTGGGAACACCCTGCCTACCTCGACTGGAAGGTGGAGCGTCTGCGCACCACCCTGGCCCGCCAGCACCTGGAAGCCGAGTTCGTCCCGGCCTATGCGGCGGGACCCGAGACCCGGCGGCGCGTCGCGCTTCACGCCCGCAAGGGCAGCCGCGACGCAGCCCGCCTCGGCTACAAGGTCCGCAAGTCCTGGGACCTGGTGGACATCTCCGTGTGTCCGATTTCCGACCCGGGGATCCAGGCGGCGATCCCCGCCATGAAACGCCTGGCCGCCCCGCTGTTCGAGCATCCGAAGTCCGCGCCCACGCTGCACGTGACGCTGACAGACACCGGTCTCGACATCGACATCTCGGGCGTCGAGGAGAAGAGCGGCGGGCTCTCGGCGGACGGGCGCATGCAGCTCGCGGAGCAAGCGGCCGCAGCGGATTTCGCCCGTGTCACCCTGAACGGCGAGGTGGCCTACATGGCGCGACAACCGCAGGTTAGGTTGGGGCAGGCGAGGGTGGCTCTGCCGGCCGGCGCCTTTCTGCAGGCGACGCCAGGCGCCGAGGCTGCCATGGCCGACTTCGTTCTGAGCCAAGCAGCTGGAGCCTCGCGGATCGCGGACCTCTACTGCGGTGTGGGCACCTTCACGTTCCGCCTCGCGGAGATCGCGCCGGTCTATGCGACCGATTTCGCACCGGCCGCCATCCAGGCGCTGACCAGCGCGTCGGCGACCGCACCCGGCCTGAAAGGCGTCGCCGCCGAGGCTCGTGATCTCGTCCGTCGTCCGGTGCTGGCCGAGGAACTCAAGAAGACGGATGTCGCTGTGTTCGACCCGCCGCGCGCAGGCGCCGCCGAACAGACCGCGGAACTTGCCAGGTCGGCCGTTTCGCGGGTGATCGGGGTCTCCTGCAATCCGGCGACCTTCGCCAGGGACGCGCGGGTGCTGGTGGACGCCGGCTTCCGGCTGGAGCGCGTCATGCCGGTGGATCAGTTCCTCTGGTCCCCGCACATAGAATTGGTGGGCGTGTTTTCGCGCTGAGGCTTCCCATATGGCGGACATGGTTCCTTTGTCCGTTCTCGACCTCTCGCCCATCCTGGAAGGCGGCGACGCCGCCCAGTCCTTCCGCAACACCGTCGACCTGGCGCAGCGCGCCGAACGATTGGGGTTCAATCGCTTCTGGCTGGCGGAGCACCACAACATGCCGGGCGTCGCCAGCGCGGCGACGGCGGTCGTGATCGGTCAGGTCGCTGCAGCCACGCAGACGATCAGGGTGGGCGCTGGGGGCATCATGCTGCCGAACCACGCGCCCCTGGTGATCGCCGAACAGTTCGGCACCCTGGAGGCCATGTTCCCGGGGCGTATTGACCTCGGACTGGGCCGCGCGCCAGGCACGGATCAGATCACCGCGCGCGCTTTGCGGCGGACCCTGGCGGGCGACGTCGATCGCTTCCCGCAAGACGTTGTGGAGCTCCAGGCCTACTTCCAGCCGGAGCAGCCTGGTCAGATGATCCGCGCCGTGCCCGGAGCGGGCCTGAACGTGCCGCTCTGGATCCTCGGCTCCAGCCTCTTCGGCGCTCAGCTCGCCGCAGCGCTGGGGCTGCCCTACGCCTTCGCGTCCCACTTCGCGCCCCACCAGATGGAGGAGGCGATCGAGGTCTATCGGCAGCGGTTCGAACCGTCTGCCCAGCTGGACAAGCCTTATGTCATGCTGGGCCTGAACGTGGTGGCCGCCGACAGCGATGCCGAGGCCAAGCGGCTGTTCACCTCGCTGCAGCAGGCCTTCCTGAACCTGCGAACCGGTCGGCCGAGCAAGCTGCCGCCGCCGGTGGACGACATCGAAAGCCGCTTCCTGCAGGCCGGCGTCGCCCCGGGAATGCAGGGCGCCCTGGCCGCAGCGGTGGTGGGGTCGCCCGACACCGTGCGCCGTGGACTGGAGAACTTCGCCCGCCAGCATCAGCCGGACGAGATCATCGTCACGGCGCAAATCTATGATCACGCCGCGCGAGTGCGCTCCTTCGAGATCGTCGCCGACGCGCGTGACGCCCTGGCGGCGGCGGCCTAACCGAACAGATCGATCTGGTCGCCCGCTTTCGGAGGAACCTGGAACAGGGTCATGTCCAACGGCTCCTGCCTGTCCGCCAGCCCGTACCGGCGGCGGGCGGCGGCGAACCGTTTGGACAACAGGTCTGCGATCGGACCTTGGCCCACCATGCGTGAGCCCCATTGCGCGTCGTACTCGCGGCCGCCTCGCATCTGACGCACCAGCGACATGACGCGGCCGGCGCGGTCCGGATGATCCGTTTCCAGCCACTCCCGGAAGAGGTCCTTGATCTCCAGCGGCAGCCGCAGGGCCACATAGCCTGCGCCGCGGGCTCCGGCGTCCGCGGACCGCTCCAGCACCGCTTCAAGTTCGTGATCGTTGAGCCCTGGAATCACCGGCGCGAACATCACCATGGTGGGCACGCCCGCTTCGGTGAGGCGGCGCACGGCGTCGAACCGCTTCTCGGGGGTGGCCGCCCGCGGCTCCATGGAACGGGACAGCTTGCGATCGGTCGAGGTGATGGAGATGGCGACCCGCACCAGGTTCCGGTCCGCCATGGACGCCAAGAGATCCAGGTCGCGCAGGATCAGCGCGGACTTGGTGATGATCGAGAACGGCTGGTTGAAGCGGCTCAGCACCTCGATGATCGAGCGGGTGACCCGCAGGTTGCGCTCCTGTGGCTGGTAAGGATCGGTGTTGCCGCCGACGTGGATGATCTCGGGCCTGTATCGAGGATTGGAGAGCTCCCGTTCGAGCAGCACGTCGGCGTCAGGCTTGAAGAAGAGCTTGGTCTCGAAATCCAGTCCGGGCGACAGGCCCATGTAAGCGTGAGCCGGCCTGGCGTAGCAGTAGGTGCAGCCGTGTTCACATCCACGGTACGGGTTGATTGAAGCGCTGAAGCCGACGTCCGGGCTGTCGTTGCGGGTGATGATCACCTTCGCCTTTTCGGGAGCGACCTCGGTGCGGATCTGCAAAGGCTGCGGGTCCTCGACCGTCCAGCCATCCTCGAACGCTTCGCGCACCTGGGCCTCGTAGCGCCCGCTGGCGTTCGAGCGGGCGCCTCGGCCCCGGATCTGTTGCGTGAAGGTGGTCACGCGTGGAGGTTAGCGCTGCGCGGAGAACGAAACAAGAACTCTATTGACCTAGCAGCAGGGCGCGGGCTCTGTCCGCCCATGCTGACGGTGATCGTGTCGCCTGGAGATTCGGAACGCTTGGCGGGCTTGCTGGCCGTGCTTACGACAGCGGCCGTCGAGGGGCTCGTGCGCGAGGTGCTGATCGCTTGTAAGGGACCAAAAGCGCTCCTGGAGGCGGTGTGCGACGAGACGGGAGCCGAGCTCGCGGCTGACCTACCGTCAGCTATCGGCAGGGCGAAATCGGAGCTGCTGCTCGTCGCGCCCCCGGAGTTCCGCCCCACTGAGGGATGGGCGGAGCGGCTGTCTGATCACCTGCGCGAGGGCGGGCGCGAAGCTGTGCTTCTAGGCCTGGGCGGGCGTCTGTTCAGGCGTGGACCCGAGGCCCTGCTGATCGGGCGCGCCGATGCAGCCTCAAAGACCGAGGTGGCCGCCTTGCGCCGAGTACTTGGTGCCCGGGCTCGTCGCCTGCTTTAGATCAAGACGAGCGTCGATGACGCCGGCGCCGCCAGCGAGAGCGTCCAAGGTGCGCGTCTCGTCGCCGAACATCTTCTTGTAGGTCCAATAGGCCGCAACGACCTTCTCGACGTAGTTGCGCGTCTCGAGCGACGGCAGGCTTTCGATGAGAAGCAGCGTGTCGTTTCCATCGGAGCCGAGCATCTGGGCGGTCTTCTGGATCGTGCCCGGACCACCGTTGTAGGCCGCCACCGTGCGCAGCAGGTCGTAGCCGACGCCCCGCTCCATCAGCCACGTCACATAATCCTGGCCGACCCGCAGATTGAACGCGGGATCGAACAGCGGGCTCATGTCCGCCTTGAGCTTGTCGTCGCCGGCGGCCCGGGCGGCCGCTTCCGGCATCAACTGCATCAGGCCGACCGCGCCCACGGGAGACACCGCCATGGGGTTGAAGCGGCTTTCCTGCCGAACGATCGCGTAGACCAGCGCCTTGTCGAGCGTGAAGCCCGACTTCGGCTCGAGCGCCGGGATCGGGTAGTCCTCGGACGAGCTGCGACGCCGCACGGCTGTGGGTCCGTCGCTCAGCGGCGCGCCGATCTCGCCTGCGAACGCCTCCCAACGGCTGCGCTCCGCGTCGGTGCGAGCCAGGGCCATCCCGGCGCGGATTTCCTGGCCAGCGTCCTGCAGCCGCCCAAGCTGGGCGAGGGCGGCGGCGCGGTGGGCGCGCGGTTCGCTCTTGATGAAGCGGCTCGTCTCGTCCGAAGGGGCGCTGTAGGCCGCCTTGAAGAGCTTCGCTTCGCCAGCCGTCGCGGAGGCCAGCGTCGGTCCCTGCAGCTGGAGCTGACGGGCGGCGATCATGCCGTAGAAGGTGTCGGCCGCCTTGGCCGCCACCTTGAGCTCGAGGGTGGCGCGACTGGAATCTCCCAGGGCCGTCGCGGCGCGTGCGGCCCAGTAAGCCCCCGCCGAGCGCATCCAGTCGTCTTGGTCGCCGTCGCGGGAGATTTGCCCGAAGAAGTCGAGCGCCTTGTCGTAGGATTTCAGCCGGTAGGCGGCGAGGCCGGCGATCCAGCGCTCACCCGAGCTGGAGGCAAGCTGCAGCGCCTTTTTCGCGTCGCCCGAGTAGTAAGCCTCTCGCGCCTGGCGGCCACGATCCGACGCCTTTGCAGCGCTCGCCGGAGCGGCTTTCGCGAGCTCGGCGGTCGAGAGCGCGGGTGCGGGCAGCTGGGCGTCAGCCGGCTTTCGCTTGGCGGCAAGCGTGAAGATGCGTTCTGCCAGCGGCAGGTCCCGGAACTTCGCCATCCAGCCCGCAAGCTCGTCGAAGCTGGCCTTGTGATTCGTGGGGTGCATCAGCTGACTGAAGCTGAGGTAGCCCAGCAACGACTTGTCCTGAATCTCCACCGCCTGCATCTGCGCGTCGATGAAGTCGCCGCGATCCGAGGCTTCGAACGCCGCGGCGTACCGCTGGGCGTCATCAGGGGACAGCGCCATGGGAGCCGCCACGGCGGCCTGTGCCAGGACCGCGAAACTGATCAGGACGGACGCACCGACCTGCAGGCGCTTCTTCAGCGTCATGCCGTCTTGTATCCGCGCGACCCATCTTGAGCGGGCTGGCGCGGCCCTTTTCCCGAAAAACCAGAAGCGGCGAGGCTAGGCGGGCCGCTCAGGACGATCAAGTCGCTCAGTAAGTGTTAACAGGTCGTTCCAGGCGCGCTTCTTCGCCGCAGGTTGCCGCAGAAGAAAGGCGGGATGCAGGGTCGGCATGGCCGGGAGTTCCTGGCTTGCATCCTCGCTGCGCCACTCGAACCAGCGGCCGCGGAGGGAGAGGATCCCTTCGTCCTTCTTCAGCAGCGCCTTGGCCGATGCGCCGCCGACCAGCAGCAGCATCTTCGGCTTCACAAGGCTTATGGCGCGCTCGAGGAACGGCGCGCAGACCGCCTGTTCCTGCGGCGTGGGCGTCCGATTGCCTGGCGGGCGCCAGAACACGGTGTTGGTGATGAAGGTGCGATCGGCGAGCCCGGCTGCGCCCAGCATCCGGTCGAGCAGCTGGCCAGCTCGGCCGACGAACGGCTTGCCCTGCAGGTCTTCCTCGGCGCCTGGACCTTCGCCGATCACCATGACCGGGGCGTTCTCCTGGCCGCGGTAGAAGACCGCTTGGCGAGCCGCGCCTTCAAACCGAAGCGCACAGCCGTCGAAGCTTGCGATCGCCTCGCCCAAGGCGGCGAGATCCTGAGCCTGGGCGGCCAGCATGCGGGCCTGGGCGATCGAGGAGGCCACATCCGGCTGTCCCGGGCGCAGCGACTGAACCGTCGCCGCCACAGGCGGCACGCGCGGCGCGGGCGGGGGAGGGGGCACGAACTTGCCCGCTTCGATGCGGTCGACAGCCTCGTCCAGCAGCAGGGCGTCGACGCCGCTGTCGGCCCAGAACGCCAGCAGGCTCTCCATGGCGGGATCGAGCGGGGCATGTCCGAGGGCGGCGGCCATGCCCACCTTCCTAAGCCCTCGCTGCGGTCCGCGAAAGGGCCGCTGCTGCGGCTAGTGGCCCCCGCGCGGCGGCGGGGGACCAGCCATCCGCGCGACGTCGGCCTCGGTCACCGGCTTGGCGTAGGCGTTGCCGAAGTGGGTCCGCACGTAGGTCACCACCTCGGCGATCTGGGCGTTGCTCAGGCTGCCCGCGAAGCCAGGCATCGCGCCCTTGCCCTGCGCCACCACCTGCACGGGGTAGACCGGCACGCTGACGCGAGGATTGCTCGCCAGAGCCGGGATGACGCCGGCGCCGGCCGCGCCCTTCGCGTCGGCCATGTGACAGGCCTGGCAGACCTGCCGGTAGACCTGTTCGCCGGTGACCGGCTTGGGCACGCGAACCACGCCGCCGCCGGTGTCTCCGCCCTGCACGGCTTGCGCGAGCGCAGGCGTCGCCAGCAGCGAGAGAAGCGCCATCAGGTGTTTGGGGAGCATCAGTTCAGGCCTCCAGGGCGCGCTTGTGCAGGCGGGTGATGGCGTCGAGCGAGGAGAGCAGGGCGCCTTCCATCCAGCAGCCGATGTAGGAGGCGTGCTCGCCGGCCAGGACGATGCGGCGGTCCATGGCGACCAGCGTCTGGTAGTGGTCCTTGCGGGTCTGCTCGTTCCAGCGTGCGCAGCAGCCCAGGCTCCACGGCACGCGGCTCCAGGCGACGGACGCGCCGGAGAGGAACTCCTTGCGGTACTGCTCGGGGTGAATGACCGCGCCCTGCTGCAGCGCGACCTGAATGCGTTCCTCCGGCGTCATGCCGGCCAGGCGGAAAGCGCCAATATCCCGCGCAAAGGCTCCCAGCAGCACGGCCGGACCATCGCCGAAGAGGTTGTGGTTGGGATAGGAGATCAGGCCGATCTCCTGGTCGGTGAAGGAGTGGCCGCCGTAGATGGCCTCGTCCTCCTCCCAGAACCTGCGCCGCATCTCCAGGCCGATCTTCACCTGGCCGGAGTAGGGCACCGCGCGGATGGCGGCGGACATCTCGTCGGTCACCTGGGTGTCGATCTGCGCCAGGATGCCGAGCGGGATGGTGCAGACGCACCAGTCGGCGTTGGTCGTCTTGGTCTGGCCCGTGGCGGTGTCCGTCCAGGTGACGCCGACGCCGCGGTCGTCCTGCGCGATCTTGGTGACCTTGGCGTTGTAGGTGATCAGGTCGCTGACCTGCTTGGCGAAGGCCTTGCCGATCATGTCCATGCCGCCGGTCGGCTGGAACATGGTGGTCTGCATCTCATGGCCCATGAAGAAGCCCATGGACGTCCAGACCTGCGGATCAAGCACGTCGTGCAGATCGTAGAGCGCGGACGGAATGGGAGCGCCGTTCACCCCGCCGCCCGGCGGACGGTCATAGCCCCGGTGCGCCGCGGACCGCAGGTTCGATGCGTACTTGTAGTCCGCGTCCAGCATCCCCCAGCCGCGCAGGGCTTCGAGCAGGCGTTCGCGATCCTCGGCGCTGACTTCCTGGTCGAGCGCCTTCTGGTTCACCGACTTGGCCAGGAGCTCGGCCACGTTGCCTTCGAAGTCCGCCGCCGCCGCCTTGAAGCGGACCGGCTTGCCGCCGAATGCGGTGGAGGAGTGGACCCAGGTGTTGTGGTTGAACTGGATGAAGGGCTCCAGCGCCACGCCGAACTGCTTGCAGTAGTGGAGCAAGGTCCGGTGGTGATGCGGGATCCGCCAGGGACCCGGGTTGAGGTAGTTGCCCTTCTGGAAGCCGATCTTCTGCGTCGCCCCGCCGAGCTCGGTGTAGGTGTCGCCGCCGCGCAGCGACCAGTTCCGGCCGCCGGCGCGGTTCTGGTATTCGAGGATGGTGACCTTGTAGCCCGCCTTCTGCAGCTCGTAGGCGGCGAGAAGACCTGCGAGGCCGGCTCCCAGCACGACCACCGAAGCGCCCGCGCGGGCGCCCTGCAGCTTGGGCGGTCCTGTGAACTGGGTCTCGGACGCGTGACCCAAGGTGGTCATCGCCTGGTAAAGCGCGGCGGTCCCGCCAACCATCCCTATGGCCGACAGGAGCTGTCGCCGCGTGGTGCGGCCGGAGCCCGATTGCATCTGAACGATCCCCCAACGCTGACGCGGTACGGATCCTGGCTAGCAAGCCTCGCCCGCAGTGGGAGACCGATCGGCCGCGCCCGAAACAAAGAAGCGCCAGCCAGCTGAAATGCGGGCGCCGCGGCGCGGCCGGTGCGCAGCGGCTGTGCACCGGCCGCGCCTCGAACTCAAACGCATGTTTGATTTCCTGGCCGCAGCGGCGCTACTTCTTGACCGCCGCAGCGTCACCTTCGGATAAGCGGCGAACTTACAAGGCTCGGCAGGCGTTGGCTGACGGCGTCAGTGGCCGGGGAAGAGGGAGCAGGGCATGAGCGAAGCCGTCGAACGCGAAGCGATGGAATACGACGTCGTGATCGTCGGCGCGGGCCCGTCCGGCCTTGCCGCCGCCATCCGCCTGAAGCAGCTCGCGGCCGAACGTGGGACGGACGTGTCCGTCGCTGTGCTGGAGAAGGGCTCGGAGGTCGGCGCGCACATTCTGTCCGGCGCGGTGATCGACCCGATCGCCATGAACGAGCTGTTCCAGAACTGGAAGGAACTCGGCGCACCGCTCGAGACGGCGGTCACCGAGGACAAGTTCCTGATGCTCGGCGCTCAGGGTTCGGTCTCCCTGCCGATGTTCGCCATGCCGAGCTTCATGCACAACCAGGGCAACTACATCGGCTCGCTCGGCAACCTGTGCCGCTGGCTCGCGCAGCAGGCCGAAGCGCTGGGCGTCGAGGTCTACCCCGGCATGGCCGCCTCTGAGCCGGTGTTCGGGCCGAACGGCGAGCTGAAGGGCGTGGTGGCCGGCGTGTTCGGCATCGGCAAGGACGGCGAGCCGGGTCCCGACTACCAGCCGGGCGTCGATGTGCTGGGCAAGTACGTCTTCATCGGCGAGGGCGTCCGAGGCTCGCTGGCCAAGGTTCTGAAACACAAGTACGGCCTGTGCGCCCAGAGCGATCCCGAAAAGTACGGCATCGGCCTCAAGGAACTCTGGCAGGTGCCCGACGAGGTGTTCCGGCCGGGCTTGGTGCAGCACACCACCGGGTGGCCGCTGGACGATAAGACCGGCGGCGGCAGCTGGCTCTACCACTTCGGCGACAACTACGTGTCCGTCGGCTTCGTGGTTCACCTCAACTACAAGAACCCCTGGCTCTCGCCCTTCGACGAGTTCCAGCGGTTCAAGCATCATCCTGACGTGGCCAAGCACCTGCAGGGCGGCCGGCGCATCGCCTATGGCGCCCGTGCGATCGCCGAGGGCGGACTGCAGTCGATTCCCCGCCTCTATTTCCCCGGAGGCGTGCTGCTTGGCGATTCGGCCGGCTTCGTGAACGTCCCGCGCATCAAGGGCAGCCACAACGCCATGAAGAGCGGGATGATGGCGGCCGAGGCGGCGTACGACGCCATCGTGGCAGGCCGCTCGGGCGACGAGCTGGTGGCCTACGACACCGCCTTCCAGACCTCCTGGGTCAAGAAGGAGCTCAAGGTCGTCCGCAACGCCAAGCCCTTGCTGAGCAAGTTCGGTACGACGGTGGGCGGCGCGCTGGGGCTGCTGGACATGAACATCGCCAACCTGCTGGGCGGGGCGTCCATCTTCGGCACCATGCACCACGGGAAGGGCGATGCGGAGTCCACGGGCCTCGCCAAGGATCACAAGCCGATCGTCTATCCGAAACCCGATGGGGTGCTGAGCTTCGACAAGCTCTCGAGCGTGTTCATCTCGAACACCAACCACGACGAAAACCAGCCGGCGCACCTCAAGCTGCGGGACCCTTCGATCCCGATCAACGTCAACCTGCCCAAGTACGGCGAGCCGGCGCGGCTCTATTGCCCGGCCGGGGTGTACGAGGTGCTGTACGACGAGGCGGGGCAGAACCCGAAGTTCCAGATCAACTTCCAGAACTGCGTCCACTGCAAGACGTGCGACATCAAGGATCCATCGCAGAACATCGACTGGACCACGCCCCAGGGCGGCGACGGGCCCAACTACCCGAACATGTAAGGCGGCGCGCCGGCCGGCCGCTGGGTCGCCTGATCTGCGTTGCAGATTTTCCGGGCGTCCAGCGCGGCTCAGGAGTATCAACCCGAGCCTCATCGGCCTGAAAGGGCGGCCTTGCTCGATCGGCTGGCGGTCAGCTTTTTGCTTCCGCCACGCCCTCGAAGGGCCGAAGATCGACCTATGCGTTCTCTCCTGCTGTTTGCCGCGCCCCTTGTGCTTCTGACGGCGTGCGCCAGCGCCGGTCCCAGCTTGGAGACCGAACGGGCGGAGGTGCAGGACTCCGGCTACTCGCCTTACGGGCTCTATCTTGCGGGCGAAGCTGCGCTCAACGACGGCCAGAACCGTGAGGCGGCGCGCCTGTTCGACATGGCGCGGGGCGATCCCGCCGCCTCCCAGCTCCTGAGTGAACGCGCGTTCCAGGCCGCGCTTCTCGCCGGCGACGTCCAGAAAGCGGCGACCATCGCACCCTCAGGTGATGATGCGTCGGAAGCCGGCAAGCGGCTCGGCGCTCTGGTGGTCGCCGTGGAATCCATGGCGCAGGGCAAGGGCAAGGCGGCCCAGGTTCAGCTCGCCTCCGAAGACCTCGGTTTCCCGCACAAGAGCGCCGCGGTGCTGCTCGCGCCCTGGGCCGCCGCCATGGCCGGCGATGCGGAGGGCGCGCTCGTCCGTCCAGAGGTGAAAGGTGATCGCCTGGTCGAATACTTCGGCCAGCTTGGCCGCGGGCAGCTGTTCGAGCGCGCTCGCCGCTATGACGAGGCTGAAACCGAATTCAAGGCGGCCACCACGGGTGACCGTCCCAGCGTCATCTCGCTTGTAGCCTACGGCGCCTTCCTGGAACGTCGCGGCCGCAGGGCTGACGCGGTGGCTCTGTACGACCGTGGCTTGGCGGCAGATCCGTCGTCCTCTGAGCTGCTTATCGCTCGTGCCCGTGCGGCGGCCGGCAAGTCGGCGCCTGAGCTGCCCACCCTCAAGGCGGGCGCCGCCCAGGCGCTCTTGGGACCGGCGGCGACCATGATGGCCGCCCGCCAAGGGCAGATCGCGCTGGCCTACCTTCGCCTTGCGCTTCGCCTCGACCCGACACGTGACGACGCCTGGGTCATGACGGGGGACGCGCTGCAGGCCAGCGGTGACACCGAGGCCGCTCGCCTGGCCTATGCGAAGCCGAAGCCCGGCTCGGCCTACTACGCGACGGGTCAGGCCAAGCTCGCCTGGACCTATCAGCAGGCGGAGGAGCCGGAGTCCGCGATCCGTATCGCCCGGGCCGCGGCTGTTGGCGGCGGCGCCGAGGCGCGGCTGACCTTGGCGGATCTGCTGCGCGCCAACGAACGCTATCCGGAGGCGGCCGAGCTGCTGACCGGGCTGATCAACGAGGCGAAGACGCCCGACTGGCGGATCCTCTATGCGCGTGCGGTGGTGTATGAACGCATGGGCCGCTGGCCCGACGCGGAGAAGGACCTGCGCACGGCCCTTGAGGCCGAACCGGACGAAGCCGAGCTTCTGAACTTCCTCGGCTATTCCTGGATCGACCGCGGCGAGCGCCTGCCCGAAGCCTTGAAGATGGTTGAGCAAGCCGTCGCCCAGAACCCGCGGTCCGGACCGATGGTGGACTCCCTCGGCTGGGCCTACTTCAAGCTGGGGGACTACAAGCGCGCGGTTGAAAAGCTGGAGCAGGCGGTCGAGCTCGAGGCGGGGGACCCCGAGATCAACAACCACCTGGGCGACGCCTACTGGAAGGTCGGTCGTCGTGACGAAGCCGTGTTCCAGTGGCGCCGGGTGCTGACGCTCGATCCGGACGCCAAGATCCGCGCCGAGGTGGAAGGCAAGCTCGCATCCGGCGCCGGTCCGGGCGGAAAGCCGGCCAGGATCGCCGGGCAGTAAGCCATGACGTTCCGCGCGTTTGCGCCGGCCAAGGTCAACCTGTTCCTGCACGTCGGTGCGCCGGAGGCGAACGGCTACCATCCGCTTTGCAGCCTGATGGTCTTCGCCGATGTGGGCGACGTGCTGTCCGGTGTTCCGGGCGAGGGCTTCGGCCTGCGGGTCGGCGGCCCCTTCGCTGCGGGGCTCGAAGGTGCAGGGGACAATCTAGTCACGCGAGCGGCCCTGGCCCTCTTGGAGGAGGCTGGAACGGCCGCGCCGGGCCTGGCTCTGATATTGGACAAGCAGTTGCCCGTGGCCGCGGGCCTTGGCGGCGGCTCGAGCGACGCCGGCGCCGCTCTGCGGCTTTTTCGTGAGGCGCTGCAGCTGGACGTGTCTGACCAGCGGCTCGAAGCGCTGGCGGCGCGACTCGGCGCCGATGGTCCAGCCTGCCTGTGGGCGCGTCCGGTGCTTGCCCAAGGCTACGGAGAACGCCTGTCGGGCGCGCCGACGCTTCCGCCGCTGCATGCCGTTCTGGTCAACGCCGGCGCGCCGGTCTCGACGCCCGCGGTGTACCGCGAACTCGACCGGTCAGGCGCGTTCGGTGAGGTCGAGCCTCCGCCGATGCCTGCCGAGCTGGAAAGCTCCGAAGAGACCGCGGCCTGGCTGGCCACGCTGCGGAATGATCTCGAAGCGCCTGCGATCGAGGTGGAGCCTGTCGTCGGCGAGGTGCTCGCGACGCTCCGTGACGAGCCGGAGGCCTTGATCGCCCGGGTCTCCGGGTCAGGCGGCACCTGTTTCGCCATCTGTGAAGGTGAGATGGCGGCCGAGAGCCTCGCGGCGCGGCTGGGCGGCATGCGCCCAGGCTGGTGGGTTCGAAGCTGTCGTCTTGGCGGACCTTGGCCAGACGATCTTCGCGCCTAGCCCGAAAACGAAAACGGGGGCCCCGAAGGACCCCCGTTCCCAGGACCGGCCGCCCCCAGCGGCCGATCCGGCTCTCCGAAGCGCTTACGAGTGGTAGGCGCGCTCGCCGTGTTCGACGATGTCGAGACCTTCTTCCTCGGCGTCCGCGCTCGCCCGCAGGCCCAGCGTGTACTTGATGATGAAGAAGACGATCGCGCTGGCCACGGCCGACCAGACGCAAGCCACCAGCACGGCCTTGAACTGCGCCAGGACCTGGGTGGACATCACGTAGGTGGCGGTGTCGCAGGTGGAGATGTCGCCGTCGGCCGCACAGGTCGTGTAGTCGACCACGCCCGCGCCGCCCCAGGCCGGGTTCACCAGCAGGCCGGTCGCCAGAGCGCCGACGATGCCGCCAACCCCGTGGATGCCGAAGGCGTCCAGGCTGTCGTCGTACTTGAGGGCGTTCTTGATGGTCGAGCAGAAGATCACGCAGATGGGCGAGACGATCAGGCCGAGGAACAGCGAGCCCACCGGACCGGCGAAGCCGGCGGCCGGGGTGATCGCCACCAGACCGGCGACCAGACCCGAGGCCATGCCGAGCATCGAAGCCTTCTTACGGGTGACCCATTCGGTCACGGTCCAGGAGAAGCCCGCGGCGGCCGTGGCGATGAAGGTGTTCATCATGGCCAGGGCGGCATAGCTGTTCGCTTCCAGGTTGGAGCCGGCGTTGAAGCCGAACCAGCCCACCCACAGCAGGCCGGCGCCGACAAAGGTCAGGGTCAGCGAGTGGGGCGGCATCGGCTCGGTGCGGTAGCCCTTCCGAGCGCCGAGGATGAGAGCGCCCACCAGAGCGGCGATGCCCGCGTTGATGTGGACGACGGTGCCGCCGGCGAAGTCGAGAGCGCCGAAGCCCCAGATCAGGCCGGACTTGATCGGGTCAGTCGGAGCCGCCGCGATCGCGTCGGGACCCGGCCACCACCAGACCATGTGGGCCATCGGATAGTAGGACAGCAGCGGCCACAGCAGAGCGAACACGACCACGGCGCCGAACTTCATGCGTTCGGCCACACCGCCCAGCACCAGGGCGGCGGTGATGGCGGCGAAGGTCATCTGGAAGGCCGCAAAAGCGAGCTCCGGGATCACCACGCCGGTGGAGAACGTCGCAACGTTGCTGCTGGTCGTCACGTCCTTGAAGAACAGGCGCCCGAAGCCGCCGACGAAGGTGTCCAGACCGCCGCCGTCGGTGAAGGCCAGGCTGTAGCCCCACAGAAGCCAGGCCATCATGCCGATGACGGTCACCGTGGACACCTGCATGAGCATGGACAGCATGTTCTTCTGGCGAACCAGGCCGCCGTAGAACAGCGCCAGGCCCGGCAGGATCATCAGCAGGACCAGAAGGGTGGAAAGCAGCATCCAGGAGACGTCGCCCTTGTCGGGCGTCGGAGCCGGAGCTTCCGCCGCAGCGGCGGGCGCTTCAGCGGCGGGCGCTTCAGCGGCAGGTGCAGCTGCGGCTACGCCACCGGGAGCTGCAGGCGCGGCTGCAGCTGCAGGAGCCGTCGCCGCAGCGGGGTCTTGAGCTAGGGCAGGGGCTGCAATGGAGCCTCCCGCCAAGGCGACGGCGAGCGCAAGCCCCGCCAGCCGGTGTGATCCGATGAGCTTCATTCTTCTGTCCCCTTATCCCTGTCCCCTAGAGCGCTGCGGCGCCGGTCTCGCCGGTGCGGATGCGGACGGCGTCCTCGACGTTGAGGACGAAGATCTTGCCGTCCCCGATCTTGCCGGTGGCGGCCGCAGCCTTGATCGCTTCCACGGCCTTGGCGGCGGCGGCGTCGTCCACGACGGCCTCCAGCATCACCTTCGGCAGGAAGTTCACTTGGTACTCCGCGCCCCGGTAGATCTCGGTCTGGCCCTTCTGCCGGCCGTAACCCTTCACTTCCGAGACCGTCAGGCCCTCCACACCAGCCGCGACGAGCGCTTCACGCACGTCGTCCAGCTTGAAGGGTTTGACGATCGCCTTGATCAGTTTCATCGCTCGCTCCCGCGCGACCTTGGGGAGGCCGGCCCCTCATGTTGCGTCCTGTGCCGCCGCGGACGTCCCCAACCCATGTGCGGCGTGTGCTGACGCTATCGGCGTGCGCTGGATTCCGCGGCGGCTGTGCCTGTGGTTCCGGCAAGAACGGCCCCGCCGCCTGTTTTCCGGGCGCCGTGTGCGGCGGCTGCATGGATTTTGGGCGAACCCTGCTCCCGGAGCAGGCGTCGAACGCGTGCTCCGCCTCCGGCGGCATTCACGAAGCCGTGAGAACCGCAACCCAGAAGCTCGGCCGCGCGTAGTGGGCGCGGGGAAGGCGCTGGCGCGCCGCGTCGGGGGACGCTGCTCGAGTTTTAGGAGAACCGCCGTTGAACCGCTTGCTGACCGCTGCCGCCGCCTTGGCTGTCATCGCAGGAATGGGCGCCGCCCCGACTGCATTCGCCCAGACCGCAGCCGCTCCGGCCGCCGCTCCCGCCGGCGCCGCTTCGACCGCGCAGGCTCCTGCCGCGAGCACGCCAGCCGCGCCCGCTGCTTCCGCCACGGGGCAGGTGAAGCCGGCCGGTGACATCCTTGAGACAGCTCGTGCGTCCGGCCAGTTCAACACCTTCGTCAAGGCGGTGAACGACACCAACCTGACCCAGGTGCTGAAGACCGCGCCGAACCTGACGGTGTTCGCGCCCACGGACGCTGCGTTCGCCGCCATGCCGCCCGCCGAAGCTCAGCGCCTGCAGACGGATCGCGCCGCCCTGCAGAAGCTGATCACCCACCACATCATCAACACGCGCGTGGACTCGTCGAAGATCAAGGGCGCGAAGGGTCCGGTGCCGTCCGTGGCCGGCGACCAGGTTCTTCTGGATGGCAGCGGCGATGCGCTCAAGGTCGACAACGCGACCATCGTGCAGTCCGACGTGATGGCCTCCAACGGCATCCTCCACGTCGTCGACGCGGTGCTGAGCCCAGGTGCGGCCGGCGCCACGGACAGTGCGAGCGCGGCGGGCGCTTCGAGCAACGCTTCGGCTCAGGCGGGGCAGCCGGCCGGCTCCGCCGGCGCGTCGGCCTCGACCAGCAATCAGTGAACCGAATTCGGGGTGGCGCTTTCAGCAAGCGATACTGAGACAACCGAGGAGTCCCAGACCATGAAACTGCAACACCTGATTGGGGCCGTCGCGGCCTCCGCCCTGATGGCCGGCGCTGCTCACGCCCAACTGGGTCAAGGCGCGGCCACGGGCCAAGGCCCGGCTGGCGGCAGCCCCGCCGTGACCAGCTACCCGCAAACCCCGGGTACGGACACCGGCGCCACGTCCACCACGGGCATGGCCGGCTCCACCAGCACCGGCAGCAGCATGACCGGCTCGACCTCGACCGGCATGTCGACGGACACGACGGGTTCGGCGTCCATGGGCGCGTCGTCGATGAGCGGCACGACCTCCACCGACGCGACCGCATCGTCCGCCACGAGCTTTGGCACGGGCGCGAGCGTGACCACCAGCACCACGACCAATGGCCCGGTGCCCGACACCGCCGAGAACCGTTCGAAGTACGGTCAGCCGATGTCGCGCGCCGGCAAGCGCACCCAAGCGGCCGGCAACTAAGTCAGCAGCGGACAAGCCGCCGTCGGCGGCTTGAAGCGAAGGTCGGCGGGCCCTATGGTCCGCCGACTTTTTTTGCGCCTGCGAAACGCCCGTTTTCATGACCGACAAGCCGCTTACGTTTCAGGGACTGATCCTGAAACTCCACGAGTATTGGAGCCAGCAAGGCTGCGTGATTCTGCAGCCTTATGACGTCGAGGTCGGGGCCGGGACGTTGAACCCGGCGACCGTGCTCCGCGCGCTCGGACCCAAGCCCTGGCGTGTCGCTTATGTACAGCCTTCCCGCCGGCCGGCCGACGGCCGCTATGGCGAGAACCCCAACCGGCTGCACCAGCACCATCAGTACCAGATCATTCTCAAACCCAATCCGGAGAACCTGCAGGAGCTGTATCTCGGCTCCCTAAAGGCGATCGGCATCGACCCGATGCTGCACGACATCCGGTTCGTCGAGGACGACTGGGAGAACCCGACTGTGGGCGCCTGGGGTCTGGGCTGGGAGGTCTGGTGCGACGGGATGGAGATCACCCAGTACACCTACTTCCAGCAGGTGGGCGGCCTGGACGTCTCCCCGGTCGCCGGCGAACTGACCATCGGTCTCGAGCGCCTGAGTCTGTATCTTCAAGACAAGGACAGCGTCTACGACCTGCAGTTCAACGACGACTTCACCTACGGCGACGTGTTCCTGGCCAACGAGCAGCAGTTCTCGGCCTTCGAGCTCGACGTGGCGGACGTGGCCACCTTCAAGCGTCAGTTCGAGGACATGGAGCGCATGGTGCCCGAGATCCTCAACAGCCGCGGGCGGCAGGGCCAGCAGCTGGTGCTGCCGGCCTACGACCACGTGCTGAAGGCCTCCCACCTGTTCAACATCATGGATGCCCGCGGCGCGATCGCCGTGGCTGAACGGCAGAGCTACATCGGCCGCATCCGCGACCTCTGTAAGAAGTGCGCCGAAGCCTACGTCGCCCAACAAACCGAGGCGGCGTAAGACCCATGCCCCAACTCCTTCTGGAACTGTTCTCCGAAGAAATCCCCGCGCGCATGCAGGCCCAGGCCGCGCGCGACCTGGAGCGGATGGCGCGCGACAAGCTGGCGGCCGAAGGCTTCCTGCCCGAAGCGCTGAAGACCTTCGCCGGGCCGCGCCGGCTGACCTTGGTGGCCGAGGGGGTGCCGGTCGCCCAGGCCGACCGCCATGAAGAGGTGAAGGGCCCGAAGGTTGGCGCGCCGGAACAGGCGCTGGAAGGCTTCCTGCGCAAGAACGGCCTTGCGCGCGAGCAGCTGATCGAGCGCGACGGCGTCTACTTCGCCCATCTTCACAGGCACGGTCGCGCGACGCCGCAGATCGTGGCGGAGATTGTCGAGAGCATCGTGCGCACCTTCCCGTGGCCCAAGTCCATGGTGAGCGGGACGAGCAAGCTTCGCTGGGTGCGTCCGCTGAAGCGGATCCTTTGCGTCTTCGACCGTGAAGTCGTGCCCTTCGAGATCGAAGGCATTCGGAGCGGCGACGTCACCGAGGGTCACCGCTTCATGGGTTCGGGGCAGCCGTTCCAAGCCCGCGACTTCGACGAGTATCAGGACGGGCTTGCCCGCACCTTCGTGGTTCTCGACGCCGAGGAGCGCAAGGAGCGGATCATGGACGCCGCCCGCACGCTCTGCTTCGCCCGTAACTTCGAGCTTGTCGAGGATGAGGGGTTGCTGGACGAAGTCGCCGGCCTCGCCGAATGGCCGACGCCGGTCATGGGCGACATGGATCCCGCGTTCCTGGACCTGCCGCCGGAAGTGATCCGCACCTCGATGCGTGTTCACCAGCGCTATTTCGCGGTTCGGGACCCCGCGACCGGCTTTCTGGTCCCGCACTTCGTCACGGTGGCGAACATCGAGGCGAAGGACGGCGGGGCCACGATCGCCAAGGGCAACGCCAAGGTGCTTTCGGCCCGTTTGAACGATGCGCGGTTCTTCTGGAACGAGGACCTTTCGAAGACTCTCGAGAGCCGGCTCGAGAAGCTGAAGGGCGTGACCTTCCACGCCAAGCTCGGAACTATGTTCGACCGGGTGGAGCGCATCACCGCTTTGGCGCGTGATCTGGCGCCGTTCGTGCGTCCTGACGGCATCACCACACAGAAGGCCGAGCAGGCCGCGCGCTTGGCCAAGGCGGACCTGGTCAGCGGCATGGTCGGCGAGTTCCCCGAACTTCAGGGGATCATGGGCGGCTACTATGCCGAGAAGGAAGGCCTCGATCCGGAGGTCGTCGACGCCATCCGTCTGCATTACCGGCCTCAGGGCCCAAGCGACGCGGTGCCGGTAAGCTCCGTTGCGGCCACCGTGGCGCTCGCGGACAAGCTCGACACGCTGGTCAGCTTCTTCAACATCGGCGAGAAGCCCACCGGCTCGAAGGATCCCTTCGCCCTTCGCCGCTCGGCGCTCGGCGTCATCCGGATCCTGCTGCAAACGCGGACGCGCCTTCCGCTACGCAAGTTCGCCTCGGACGACCTGCTGGCCTTCTTCGCAGACCGGTTGAAGGTTCTGCTGCGCGAGCAGGGGCAGCGGCATGATCTGGTGGATGCGGTGTTCGCGCTGGGCGACGACGATCTGGTGCGGATCGTCAGCCGGGTGGATCACCTCGATCGCTTCCTGGCCACGGAAGACGGGAAGAACCTGTTGGCCGGCTACAAGCGGGCCGTGAACATTCTGCGCGCCGAGGAGAAGAAGGGGCCGCTACCGGCGGGTGAGCCCACCGACATGGCGGGCGCGCCGCCTGAAGAGAGCGGCCTCATCAACGCCGTGGGCCATGCGGAGATCGAACTTGGCAAAGCGCTCGATCGCGAGGATTTCGAAGCGGCCATGCGGGAGCTGGCGGCGCTTCGTGCCTCGGTGGACGCCTTCTTCGACAAAGTTCTCGTGAATTCCGACGTTTCCGCGGAACGGGACAACCGTTTGCGGCTTCTGGTGAAGGTTCGTGACGCCATGGGGCGCGTGGCGGACTTCTCACAAGTGACTGGCTAGACAAGGGGACCTGCGATGGTGGCCGACACGATGGTGAAGACGCGCTGGGTCTATGCCTTCGGCGGCGGGAGCGCGGATGGCGACGCCTCCATGAAGAACCTTCTGGGCGGCAAGGGCGCCAATCTCGCGGAGATGAGCGCGCTCGGCCTCCCGGTGCCGCCGGGCTTCACCATCACCACGGAAGCTTGCGTCCACTATTACGCGAACCAGCGGCAGTATCCGGCGGATCTGAAAGAGCAGGTCGCGGCCGGCCTGCAGCGGGTCGAGGAGCTGACCGGCAAGACCTTCGGCGATCCCGCCAACCCCCTGCTGGTGTCCGTGCGCTCGGGCGCTCGCGCGTCCATGCCGGGCATGATGGACACGGTGCTGAACCTCGGCCTCAGCGACAAGACCGTCGACGGCTTGGCCAAGTTGTCCGGCGATCGGCGCTTCGCTTTCGACAGCTATCGTCGCTTCATCCAGATGTACTCGAACGTGGTGCTGGGCCTCGATCACCACATGTTCGAGGAGATCCTCGACGAGCATAAGGACCGCCTCTACGTCACCGTGGACACGGCGCTGAGCGCCGAAGACTGGGAAGCGGTCGTCGCCGACTACAAGGCTGCCGTGCAGCGCGAGCTCGGCCGACCGTTCCCGCAGGATGCGCACGAGCAGCTGTGGGGCGCCGTGGGCGCGGTGTTCGCCAGCTGGATGAACGACCGGGCCAAGTTCTATCGCCGTATGCACGATATCCCGGAGAGCTGGGGCACGGCCGTGAACGTGCAGTCGATGGTGTTCGGCAACATGGGGGAGACCAGCGCCACGGGCGTGGCCTTCACCCGCAACCCGTCGACCGGCGAGAACCGGCTTTACGGCGAGTTTCTGATCAACGCCCAGGGCGAGGACGTGGTGGCGGGCATCCGCACGCCGCAAGCCCTGACCAAGATCGCCCGTGAAGAGATGGGTGAGAAGAACCCGTCCATGGAAGAGGCGCTCCCGGACGTCTTCACCCAGTTCAAGTCCGTCGTGGAAAAGCTCGAGAAGCACTACCGCGACATGCAGGACATCGAGTTCACGGTGGAGAAGGGCCGTCTGTACATGCTGCAGACGCGCAACGGGAAACGCACCGCCAAGGCGGCGCTGAAGGTTGCTGTGGACTTGGCCAGCGAAGGCCTGATCACGCGTGAAGAAGCCGTCATGCGCGTAGAGCCGGCGAGCCTCGACCAACTCCTGCATCCGACCATCGATCCCAGCAGCCCTCGGGACGTGGTCGCCGTCGGCCTGCCGGCGTCGCCGGGCGCTGCGACCGGCAAGGTGGTCTTCACGGCCGAGGAAGCCGAGCGCCTGGGCGGCGCGGGCGAAGCGGTGATCCTGGTTCGGGAAGAGACGAGCCCGGAGGACATCCGTGGGATGGACGCCGCGCGCGGCGTGGTCACCGCTCGCGGCGGCATGACCAGCCACGCGGCGGTGGTCGCACGCGGCATGGGGCGACCCTGCGTCTCCGGCGCCGGCGAAGTCCACATCGACGGCAGGGCGCAGGAATTCCATTCCCGCGGCAAGACGATCCGGGCGGGCGATGTCATCACCATCGACGGCTCCACCGGCGAAGTGCTGCTTGGCACGGTGAAGATGGTCGAGCCGGAGCTGTCGGGTGACTTCGCAACCCTGATGGGCTGGGCCGACGGGGTCCGCCGTCTGAAAGTGCGGGCCAACGCGGAGACGGGGCAGGACGCAAAGATGGCCCGACAGTTCGGAGCCGAAGGCATCGGCCTTTGCCGCACCGAGCACATGTTCTTCGATCCGGACCGGATCGCGGCTGTGCGCGAGATGATCCTGGCGGATGACGTGGCCGGGCGTCGCGCAGCTCTGGCCAAGATCCTGCCGATGCAGCGGCAGGACTTCGTCGACCTGTTCACGATCATGGAAGGGCTGCCGGTCACCATCCGGCTGCTCGATCCGCCGCTGCACGAGTTCCTGCCGCACACCGAAGAGGATGTCGCGGCTGTTTCGCAGGCGACCGGCCTGGACGCCGCCAAGCTGCTGCGCCGCGCTCAGGAGCTGCACGAGGTGAACCCGATGCTGGGTCACCGCGGCTGCCGACTGGGTGTGTCATACCCTGAGATCTACGAGATGCAGGTCCGGGCGATCATTGAGGCGGCCTGCGAGGTCGCCGCATCCGGCCGCCCTGCGCCGATCCCAGAGATCATGCACCCGCTGGTGGCAACGCGCGAAGAGATGAAGTTCCTGCGCGAGCTCACCGACCGCACGGCGCGTGAGGTGATCGCCGAAAAGGGGCGTGAGATCGAGTTCAAGGTCGGCACGATGATCGAGCTGCCCCGCGCCGCCATCCGCGCCGGGGATCTGGCCGAGCAGGCCGAGTTCTTCTCGTTCGGCACCAACGACCTGACGCAGACGACCTTCGGGATCAGCCGTGACGACGCTGGCAAGTTCCTGGGCGCCTATGTGGACAAGGGCATCTTCGAAAAGGATCCCTTCGTCAGCCTCGACCAAGCGGGCGTGGGCGACCTGATCCGCATTGCGGCCGAACGCGGTCGCGCCCAGCGTCCCAACGTGAAGCTGGGCATCTGCGGTGAGCACGGCGGCGATCCTGCTTCTATACAGTTCTGCGAGAGCATCGGGCTCGACTACGTCAGCTGCTCTCCCTACCGCGTGCCGATCGCCCGCCTGGCGGCCGCGCAGGCCGCCGTCGGAGAGCGCGAGAAAGATCGGTAAGAGGCAGGGGCGGCGCTGCGCCTGCAGCTCCGCCCCGCGCCTTAGAAGAACAGGGCCTTGGCGACGAAGCCGAGCGCTGTGGCGGTCACCGCGGCGGCTATCACCACCAACACGCCATCACGTGCGATCAGGCCCAGGCCGAAGGTCGCGATCGCGAAACTCGGCAGAATGGCCGCCAGCGGCAGCAGCTCCAACGGCGGGACGCACACCGCTACAAGGAAGCACGCCAGCGCCACAATCCAGTGTGCCGGCCCCTTGGTGAGGTAGGTGAGGCGTGGGCGCACGAGGCGGTCCACGAACTTGGCCGGCTTACGAGCCACCTTCACGCTCTTGCCAAGCTTCTCGTTTTTCACGGACAGCCCAAGCAGCTTCTTCGGCAGCCAGAATGACTTGCGGCCGATCAGCAGCTGCCCGGCGATCAAGATCGTGATCAGCGCGATGAGGCTGGGAACGCCAGGAACGGCTGACACTGGCGTCATTCCCAGAAGGCCCGCCAGCAGCAGCAGCGGGCCGAAGGAGCGCACGCCGATCGCCTCCTGGATCTCTCCCACGGTGATCTTCGGATCCTGCCGCTGACACAGATCATCCAGCTGATCGAGCAGGTCTTCCAGGTCTTGCGCTTCGGCCTTCGCCGCCATGCCGTGTCTCCTCCAGTCCTTGGCTGTAACGCCTGAAGGAAGCTGCCGGCGCCGCCGCAAGAAGGTGTTGCGCAATCGACACAGTCGGGCAGCCGACATGGGATGGGCGCCGAACCCACCGCGGAGGGTCGCGTTTGGGACGGACCAACACGGCTGGGGGCAGCTGTTCACTTAGTGGAGTACCGACAATGAAAAAAGCTCTCATCGCCGCCGCATCGGTTACGACCCTGATCGCCATCACGCCGGCGCTCGCCCAGGCGCAAACGGCGCCGATGGGCGTCTATGGCAACCTTGGCTATTCCAGCGCCAAGGCGGATGACCTCAACCTGGGCGCCATTCAAGGCCGCATCGGCTACCGCGCCAACAACTGGCTGGGCGTTGAGGGTGAGCTCGCTGTTGGCGTGAAGGATGACAAGTCGCGGCAGGTCGTGGCCGGCACGCCCGTAGAAACCCGGGTCGAGCTTAAGCACCAGGAAGCGATCTATGCCGTCGGCTTCGCCCCGATCACCCCGCAAGCGGACCTGCTTGCTCGGGTCGGCTACGGCAACACCAAGGCCAAAGCCTCGGCCACGGCGGTCGGCGTCGGCGGTCCGGTGACCGTGTCCGAAACCGCGGATGGCGACTCCTGGAACTTCGGTGTTGGCGCGCAGTACCACTGGGACGCCCAGAACGGCGTGCGCGTGGACTACACCCGTCATGAGTTCCGTGACGATGACGCGGGCCACGCTGACGTCTGGTCGATCGCCTATAACCGCCGCTTCTAAGCGGTTCTGATCCGCGCGGGCTAACCCGTCCCCAAACGTCCGCGCCGACGCCTGGCCCTCCCTCGGTCGCCGAGGGAGGGCTTTTGCTTGACCGGAGGAGGCGGGCCGTTAACGCTGCGCATCCTGGGAGGACCGATGGCGGACGCGGCGCTTCTGACTCAGCTTTCGACCACGGTCGCCGCTGTTGCGGTGCTTGTAGGCTTCGCCGTCTGGGCCAAGCTCGCCAAGCCGCAGAGCCCGCTCAACGAAGCGCAAGCCAAGGCCCTGCTGGAATATGAGTTTCCCGGGCGCGTCATCGAAGCGGTGTGGGTGACGCGGGACGGTAAAGGCGCTGTCGGCAAGTCGGGCGCTGCCGCTCTCGTGCTTTGCCGGCTGGCTGACGGTTGGACCGCTCGCAAACTGCCTTGGGCGCAGGCTCTGTGCCAAGGCGTGCAGCGGGGACAGATCTGCATCGATCTCGCGGACGTGGCGTCGCCGAAGGTGGTTCTGGCGCTGCAGGGCTGGCCGCCAGAGCAGCTGACCCGCAGACTGGCCGCCTAGTCGCGCAGCAGGGGCAGGGAAAGCCCCGACACAGGTCGTGCGGCGAGAATCTCGCGGCGGAACCGATGAAGTTCAGCGGGACGGCCGCCCGTCTCGGTTTCCAGCCGCCCCAGTCCCTCAACCAGTTCGGCGCGCTCGAGCGCGCGCCTGAAGTTCTGCTTGTGCAGGGGCACACCTGCAATCGCTTCGACAGCTCGTTGCAGAGCCGAAAGAGTGAATGCGTCGGGCATGAGCTCGAAGACCACGGGCCGGTACTTCAGTTTGCCGCGCAGCCGCGAGAGGGCGGTGGCGAGGATGCGTCGATGGTCGGAGATCATCGATTGGCCCACAGCGCTTTCCAGAGCCGAGTCTGCCTCGAAGGCTTCTCCGCGATCCCGGGCAGCCTCCGGCGCGAGTCCAGCTTCGTAAAGAAGCTCATAGCGTTCGAGCACACGCTCCTCGTTCCAGGGAGCCCCATCCAGCGCAAACAGCAGCCTTGCGCGTGCGAGTCGCTGCCCCGAGGCGTCTTCGCTAGCCAAAGCCCAAGCCCGTAGCGCGCTCTCGATAGGGGCAATGGCTGCCGGGCGTCCGTCGCGCCAGTCCTCCCAAGGGAAGAAGCGCGACCAGGCGTCCCACTGTGACCCGGGCGTGTGGGTATCCAGGGCGGCCGGCGCCAAGGCGAGATAGCCGACGGATATGATGCGAGCGGCGCCCGCGCCCATGTCCGCCAACGGGGCGTCGCGTCCCTTGTCTCCGAAGGTGTAGAGCTGCTCCACATAGCCGAGGTCGAACCGGGTCTGCTCCGTCACGAAGGCGCGGAGGGCGAGCTCGAAGGTCCGGTGCCCCTCCGGATCGAAGGGGCCGAACGGCAGGCCTGACTCCGATTGGCCTTTTGGACGCACCGTAAGCACGACCGCTTCGCCGTCGCGGATGGCGACCACCACGGCGGACAGTCCGATCACCACGGGCGTCATGGCGCTCACTCGGTGTCGAAGGCTGCCGGGCCCGGCTTGTAGCCGGCGGCCTCGGACAACACGTTGAAGCGCTCCACGTAGCGGACCTGAGCCATGGCGGCGGGCCAGGGCTCAATTGTCAGGCTGTAGCCTTCCGGCGGTTCCCCGAAGAACGCGAGGCTTTCGTCCCGGGTGAAGCCGGCGAGCTGGGTGGCTTCGAAGAAGGCGCAGGCGTGGTCAGCGCGCTTGATGAGTTTCTTGATCGCCAGCGGCGTCTTTGCGGGCAGGCCGAAGCGGATGTGGATGGCGTTTTCCAGCCGATCTTCGAACACCCGATAGTTGACGCCGAGGGCCGCCTTGAACGGTGAGATCATGTCGCCGATCACGTACTCAGACGCATCGTGCAGCAGGGCCGCCAGCCGCCAGCGAGGCTCGATATCCGGCTGGATGTGAGCGACGATCTCCTCGACGATGATCGAGTGCTGGGCGACCGAAAACCCGTGCTCGCCCAAGGTCTGCCCGTTCCAGCGCGCCACGCGCGCAAGCCCATGGGCGATGTCCTCGATCTCAATGTCCATCGGCGAAGGATCGAGCAGGTCCAGCCGACGCCCGGACAGCATCCGCTGCCAAGCTCTCGGCTCTGCTTTCGCTCGGCGGAGCGCTTTTCTCACCCGCGCATTCCTTTCACAGTCAAGGTCGTGACCTGACCCAGGACCTGACAAAGATCAATGCGGCCGTGGGTCCATAGGTCCAACCGTTCACAGGAGAAGGGAAGGGCGCAAACCATGAGTTGGGCTCGCATTCTGGCTCCGCTTTCAGGTGGTCGCGGTGACGCCGAGACCATCGCCGCCGCAGCTCAGCTGGCCGAGCCGTTCGGGGCCGAGCTTGCCTGCGTCTACACACCGGCCGACATCGCCGACGTCATGCCCTGGATGGGCGAGGGGTTTCTGGGTGGCGTCCAGACCTCCGCGTTGGAGTCGCTGCGCGAAGCTGCGGCCGCTGGCGAGACGCGCGCGCGCGAAGCCATGAGCGGCTGCGCCTACGATAAAGCTCGCTTCATCGTGCTGAGCACGCCGGTCTGGGCGGCCCTTTCGGCCGAAAGCCGCCTGTCTGATGTGGTCGTTTTCGGCTCCGAAGCTGCGCGCGGTCGTGGTCCCCTGGCGGAAGCCTTTCAGCAGATGTTGGCGGACGAGCAGCGGCCCGTGCTGGTCGCCAGAGACGGCTTTCAGCCGCGCGGCACGATCGCAGTGGCGTGGGACGGCGGCAAGGAGGCGTCGCGCGCTGCTCGGCTGGCGCTACCCTTGCTGGAGAAGGCGCGAGACGTCGTCATCCTTGCCGCGCCCAAGGCCAGCGCCCGCAGCTTCGACCCAGCGCGCCTGCAGGCCTACTACGCGGCGCGCGGCGTGAACGCCCGGCTCGAGGTTCTGAAGGAGACCGGAGACGCGGCTCCCGCCCTTCTGGCCGCTGCACGCGGCGTCAGCGCAGAGATCCTGGTCGCCGGCGCCTTCGGTCATCCGCGTCTGCAGGAATTCATCTTCGGTGGAACGACGCGGACGCTGTTGAACTCCGACCAGCCTTCGCTGTTCTTGTCTCACTAAGGTTCTAGAGGTGGAAACATGACCCTGTCGCGCATCGTCATGCGGCTTGCCCGCAATCCTGGCACTGAGTTCAGCGGGGGAGATGATCACCGCGGCTATGCGCTCACGGCTCCGCTGACGGATGACGGCATGCTCGACGAAGCGGCCTTCAGCAAGCACCGTGACGCGTGCGCCGTGCGCCGGTTCTCGCCTGACGAGGACCCGGCCGATGGTCGGCTGAACCGCCATGGGCAGCGCTGGTTTTTCGACTACGACGACGGAGATCAGGCCGACGACGAGCCGGTGCACCGTCTCGGTGAGCACAGGTTCGCCGTCGGTGAGTACGTCACGGTGACGGACGAAGATGGCCGACCACTGACGTACAAGGTGATGGAAGTGCAGCCGGTCGGCTGAGGATTCAAACGCCGCCGTTGCGGCGGACGAGGTCCTGGACAGCCTTGAACAGGTCGTCGCCGCCGTCGTGCTCGCCCTCGCGCGCGCGGATCACTGCGACTGTGAGCGGCCCGGTCGCCGGGCCGCCGGCCTCATAGCCGATGGTGCGCGCACCGCCCGGCAGGTTCTCGCCGGTGCGCACGTAGGTGGCGCGGACGCCTCGCTTTTCGCGCGAGAACGCCTCGCCCTTCAGGCGAACGTTGCGGAACATCCGGACAGTCGCGTCTTCCCCGTCTGCGTTGATCTGCACGCCTGCGACGTTGATGTCGGCGCGGTCGCCTTGTGCGTTGATGTGGATGCCGGGAAGGCGAATATCGGCCTTGTCCTGCGCCCCGTCCGCACCCTCCTTTACGTGCACGCCGATGCCGCCGACGCCAACGTGGACCTCTTCCGGGCCGTCGCCAGCATCAACGGCTGCGGCTGCGTCTGCGGAGGCTTCCTCAGCGGCTTTGCGCGCGTCTTCCGAAGCGGCCTGGGCGTTCTCGTCGGGCGAGGCGAGCGGAGCTGTGGTCGAGGCAGGCACAAGCTGCGCTTCCAGACCCTGTAGCGCCGCGCGGGGATCGCCTTGCGTGGGCAGCAGTTGCAGGACGACCTCATCGCCACGGTTGCTGCGATAGGTGCAGCTCTTGCGATCACCGGCCACGCTAACGCGGGTGAGGCCCTCGTGCTTCTCTGGGCAGTCGAGGGCGGCTCGTGCGACCGGCCGCTCGTTCGGCGTACACGCAGCGGCCCCCAAGGCCAGCGTGCAGGCGGTCATGATCAGCAGGGTCTTCATCTGGCGCTCCCGTTCTCGTTGGCTGAACGGTGCCGCCACGCGGCCACGAAGGCGAGTGAATTCGCGGTAAGTCGCGTTACCGCTGTTACTGGCCCGGGCGCGAGCCGGAGCCCTCCCGACGCGCGAGGAAAGCAAGGCGCTCGAAGAGGTGGACGTCCTGCTCATTCTTCAGCAGTGCGCCATGCAGCGGCGGAATCAGCTTCGTCGGATCCTTCTCACGCAGCACATCGGGGCCGATGTCCTCCACCATGAGGAGCTTCAGCCAGTCCAGCAGCTCCGACGTCGACGGCTTCTTCTTCAGGCCCGGAACCTTGCGCATGTCATAGAAGATGCGCAGGGCCTCGCCGACGAGCTTCTGCTTGATCCCCGGATAGTGGACCTCGACGATCTCCTGCATCGTCTGCTCGTCAGGGAAGCGGATGTAGTGGAAGAAGCAGCGGCGCAGGAACGCGTCCGGCAACTCCTTCTCGTTGTTCGACGTGATGATCACCACCGGCCTGACGCGGGCCGTGATCGTCTCGTTCGTCTCGTAGACGTAGAACTCCATCCGATCGAGCTCCTGAAGGAGGTCGTTCGGAAACTCGATGTCGGCTTTGTCGATCTCGTCGATCAGCAGCACGGGGCGTTGAGGGCTGTCGAACGCTTCCCAGAGCTTGCCGCGCTTGATGTAGTTGCGCACGTCCTTGACGCGCTCGTCGCCAAGCTGGCTGTCGCGCAGGCGGCTGACAGCGTCGTACTCGTAAAGCCCCTGCTGAGCCTTGGTGGTCGACTTGATGTGCCAGGTGATCAGCGGTGCATCGAGCGCCTTTGCGATCTCATAGGCGAGAACGGTCTTGCCGGTGCCAGGCTCGCCCTTGATGAGGAGGGGCCGCTCCAAGGTGATAGCGGCGTTGACAGCCACCTCGAGGTCCTCGGTGGCGACGTAGTCTTCGGTGCCTTCGAAACGCTGGCTCATCCAAGCTCCGGGCAGGCGAGGGCGCCTGCGTTCGAACAACTGTTTGGAGCGCCAGACTAAAGGGCGCGGCGCGGCTTGCAAGCCGGCGCCGCGCGCAAGATCAGTCTTCCTTGGGTTTGGCGACGACTTCGCCGTCCTTCTCTTCCGAGTAGCCCATCCGGATGAGGTCCTCGTCCGACACGTTACGAGCCTGGAAGTCCGTGAAATCGTCCTCGCCGCCCGTCACTTCCCCAGCGTCGGCCACCACCTCGTCGAGACCCTCGATCTCCTCGGCCATGTCGAGGGCGTCCTCGTTGAAGCTGTCCTCGGGCCCGAGACCGTCGAGATCGTCCTCGCGATCGGCATCCGTGGCGGAGTAGGCCAGTTCGTTGTCGTCTTCGAAGTCGCCGTCGTCCATGGCGTCCTCGTCGAACTCGTCGGCGTCCAGGGCCAGCTCTTCGTCGCGGTCACGGTCGCCGGCCATCTGCGTCACGTCATAGACGTCCGGCAGTTCCTCGAACGTCCGCATCTCCTCGCCGACTTCCATGGGGGAGTCGCCGCCGAGGGAGACGCTGCCCTCGCCGCCGACGGTCATGCTCTCGTCAAAGGCTTCGGCCTGATCCTGCGGGTCGAAATCCGCTTCGCTGTCGAAGCTCGTTCCGGGCATGGGGAAACTCCTCGCAAAGGGCGCCGAGGCGGCGCCGTGTCGGAGGATCAAACCCCTGGACTGTCGCGACGTTCCGCGGTGAAGGCAGCCAGGGCTTCGGCGACCTGAACCATGGTTGGTTCCCAGTCGGCGTAGGTTTCGGGCGCGAACACCCGCACCTGCGGGTACCAGGGGTACTGATCGCGCGTGCCCAGGCGCGGCCAGGCGCCTGGCGAGGTGATCAGCCAGGCCGGAGATCCGATGGCCGCGGCGAGGTTGAAGGTGGCGTTCGAGAAGCCGATCGTCAGGTCCATGGCGGCGCACAGGGCAGTGACGTCGTCGAGATCCTGTTTGAGGTCGATGCCTGGCGGCGTCCAGATGTCCACGCCCAGCTGCTCGCGGGCGTATCCGAGCTCTTGCGAGCAGTCGCCGTACTGCAGGTTCACGAAGGTGACCCCTGGCTGCTTCAGCACGGGAGCCCACTGCTCGAACGCCGAAAAGAAGCGGCGACGGGCGGTGGTGAAGATGCCGCTCTTCCACAGCAGCCCGATCTTCGCGCCAGGCGGCGCCGAGCGGAGCTGATCGCGCCAGTAGGCGACCCGCTCCGGGTCAGCCTCGAGGAACCCGAACCGGTCCGGGAACGAGGCCACCGTCGGCCGGAACTCGCGCAGAAGGGAGGCGATCGGCGCCCACAGGTCCACCTCAACGCCCTGCTCCAGGAGCGGAACGGCGCGGGCAGGGCGTTCAAGGTACTTGTAGGTCGCGTGCGAGGTGACGGTCGCCTGGGGAAACGATCGAGCGAAGAGATCGACGAGCCTCGCCTCGACAGCCAGGACCAGCTTGCCATCGGGACCGAGCCGCTCGAGCACGTCAGGCAGGATGTTGGAGAATAGCACCTCGTCACCGAGGCCCTGTTCGCCGACCACCAGGAAGCTCTTGCCCGCGAGATCCGCGCCAGGTTCCCAGAGCGGGCGATCGATCAGGAAGCGGGTGAGCTCGGCGAACTGCGGGTGCAGTCGGCACTCGTATTCTTCCCAGCCATCCTTGATGCGCCCGAGCGCGATCAGGATGCTGGAGCGCGCCATCCGCATCATCTGGCGCTCGTCCTCGCTGATGACTCCCCGCATGGCGGTGTCACAGGACTCCAGGGCGGCGGCCGCGTCGCCGAGAGCCAGCTGGCTGTTGCCGAGATTGTAGCGCGCCTTTGGGTAATTCGGGTTGAGGCGCACCGACTCTTCGAAGAACACCCGGGCGGTGGTGTAGTCGCCCTGCTCGGCGACGACGGTGCCCATGGTGCTCCAGAGCATCGGCTGCTCGGGGTTTGCGAGGATCGCCTCGCGGAGGATCTCGATGGCCTCCTCGTGCCGGTTCTGATCCCGGATAGCGACGGCCATGTTGTTCGCCGCCTCGACGTTGCCCGGAAAGCGCGCTGCGTAATGGCGGAAGAACTTCTCGGCCTGCGACTTCATGCCCATTCGCATGGCCAGGCGACCGAGGTTGTTGGCGATCTCGGCGTGGTCCGGGAGCAGCTTCAGCGCCGATTCAAAGGCGCGGATCGAAGAGGCGAAATCGCCCGACCGCTCGCAGGCGATGCCTAGCAGATACCAGCCCAAGCCGTTCCGCTCGTCGTATTCCAGCGCCTTGATCGCATACTCGCTGGCCCGGCGTTGGTCCTCTTTCCGAAGGGCTGCCAGCGACTCTTCCAGCATGGCTCGAACGGTGGCCTGCTTGAGATCCTCCATCGCGGCGTTCAGCCGCGAGAGAGCTTCCTTGGATCCAGAGTCGCCCAAGAGACCGCTCGCCAGGCGCGTCTGGCTGGCGGCTGGCGCGGCCACGGCGGCGAGGACATTGGGGGACACGGAAGACCGATCCGCACGCATGGTTGGCGACTCCGCAGGGAACGGGTCGAGATCGCCATTTTATGCTTAATTCCGGATTAACCCTGTGGGCGCAACTGCGGCAAGGCCCCGTTAACGGGTGGCCGGTAACCCTTAACGTGCGCTTGGCCCAACGGAAGGCGACAATGGGTTGGACCGATTCGAAAAGTCGGTTGGTAGCGTGAGATCGGGAGGCGGACTTTGCCGCTAAAACTGTCGCTGAAGCCGGGGGAGAAGTTCGTCCTCAATGGCGCCGTCGTCCAGAATGGCGACCGCCGGGGCGTGCTTGTCCTCCAGAACAAGGCTTCGGTCCTTCGAGAGAAGGACATCATGCAGGTGGAGGAGGTGAACACCCCCGCCCGCCGCATCTATTTCCCGGTCATGATGATGTACCTCGACGAGGCAGGGGCGTCTCAGTTTTACGACGAGTTCGTCCGGCGTCTCAGCGAGTTTATGGGGGCGATCAGCAACCCAGAGGTCTTGGCGGACTGCGTCACGATCTCGAAGCACTGCATGGCGCGCGAGTACTACAAGGCGTTGATGCTCTGTCGGAAGCTTATCGAGTACGAAGACGAGAGGTTGGGGAATGTCCCTAAAGGCGTATCAGCAGGCCGCGACCCGGGCTGAGGCCCCGCGGGAAACGGAATACCGGCTGTTTGCGCAGGTCACGCTTGCGCTGATGGAGGCCGCCAAGTGCGACCCCGCGGATCTGCGCGGCCGAATCGACGCGCTCGACTGGAACCGACGCATGTGGCGGGTCCTGGGCGACGACTGCTCGCATCCCGATAACAAGTTGCCGCCGCCGTTGCGGGCATCGATCATTTCGCTGAGCATCTGGGTCGGCAAGCACACGAGTGCGGTGATCCGCCGGCAAGAGGCCATCGAACCTCTTATCGAAGTGAACCGCATGATCATGCAGGGCTTGAGCGGCGGAGGCGCGGCCGCGGCCGCCTGACCGCTCTCTCCAGGACAAAAGCCATCAAGGCCGCGGCGCTCCCGCGGCCTTCTTCATGCGCGCAGCTTGCGGCATGGCGCCGCGCCGACCCGGCAGAGGCTGCCGGGCGGCAGCAAGGATCCGGATTCGCGGACCAGCCCGATGGCCGGGCAAGCGCAAATAATCCAGCAAATACAGTGTGCGGCGTGGTTGGCGCCGGTTAACCATGCCTGGCCCGGGCCTTGCGATGTGGAGGTCAGCGAAAAATCGCTTGGCGGCAAAAGCCGCGCCTACCTCCAGAATGGAAGGACTACGAGATGCCGTTCAATTCGGTGAATACGAACGTGGGCGCCATGGTTGCGCTCCAGAACCTCAACGCGACCAACACGGAGCTGGCCAACACCCAGACACGTATCAATACCGGCAAAAAGGTCGCCAATGCCAAGGACAACGGCGCTATCTGGGCCATCGCTCAGAACCAGCGCGCGACGTCCGGGGCGTTGAATGCGGTGAAGGAGTCGCTTTCTCGTGGTCAATCGACCGTCGACGTTGCGATCTCCGCGGGCGAGACCATCTCGGACCTCCTCCTCCAGATGAAGGAGAAGGCGCTAGCCGCGACCGACACCACCTTGGACACCAACAGCCGCACTGCGCTCAACGACGACTTCGTCGCGCTGCGAGACCAGATCGGCAAAGCGATCGCCAACGCGGAATTCAACGGCGCCAATATGCTGAAAGCAGGCGGCGTCCAGATCCAGTCTTTGGCGAACGCGAATGGGACCTCGGTGATTTCGGTTGCTGCGCAGGATCTCTCGCTGACCAACGGCCTCGGGAACACGGGCGTGTCGACCACCGCGTCGATCAGCACGATCTCCCTGGCTACAGACATGGTCACCGCAGTGGACTTGGCTATCACCAAGGTTTCGAGCGTTCTCTCGACCCTGGGTACGGGATCCAAGTCGCTGGCCTCGCACCTCAGCTTCATCAGCAAGCTGCAGGACGCGATCGACGCCGGGGTGGGCAACCTCGTCGACGCCGACCTGGCGAAGGAAAGTGCAAAGCTCCAGGCGCTGCAGACCAAGCAGCAACTCGGGGTTCAGGCGCTGAACATCGCCAACCAGTCGCCGCAGACGATCATGTCCCTGTTCCGTGGGTAATCGCGACCGCCGGGCGGGTAGCTTCCGTCCGGCGGTGCCCTTTTCGCTCTGAAAGGCGGCAACTATTGCCGTGTGCGGTCGGCAGTTTCTGCCGGGCGCTGCTTTGTGCTGGGCAATAAGTGCCGAGTTGGGACGTGGCTAACAGACATATAACCTAGACTTGACAACAGCTTGCGCGCGCTTGCGACGGGCGAATCAGTGGCCTGCGACTTGCTGCAAAGACTGCCGGGCAAAAAGTCCTCGGCTGTCAAAACGACGGCCGACCCCTTTGAATGAAGGAACAGTCGTATGCCGATGAACAGCGTCAATACGAACCTGGGCGCCATGGTGGCGCTCCAAAATCTGAACAAGACCAACACCGACCTGATGACGACCCAGGCCCGCATCAACACGGGCAAGAAGGTCGGTTCGGCGAAGGACAACGGCGCCATCTGGGCTATCGCTCAGAACCAACGCTCGACCTCCAACTCGCTGAACGCCGTCAAGGAATCCCTGTCCCGCGGCCAATCGACCGTGGACGTGGCGATCTCCGCCGGCGAGACGATCTCCGATCTGCTCGTGCAGATGAAGGAGAAGGCCCTGGCGGCCACGGACACCACCCTCGACACCAACAGCCGCGTCGCCCTGAACGACGACTTCAAGGCGCTGCGTGATCAGATCGGCAAGGCGATCGCCAACGCCGAGTTCAACGGCGCCAATATGATCAAGGCTGACGGCGTGCAGGTGCAGGCCCTGGCGAACGCCAAGGGCAGCTCGGTGATCTCGGTCGCCGCGCAAGACCTGTCGCTGAGCAACGGCATTGGCAACTCGGGCGTCGATGAGACGGCCTCGATCGGCACGCAGACCATCGCGTCCGACATGGTCACCAACCTCGACACCGCCATCGCCAACGTCTCGAGCGCCCTGTCGGCTCTCGGCACCGGCTCCAAGTCGCTGGGCTCGCATGCCGACTTCATTGGCAAGCTCCAGGACTCGATCGACGCCGGCGTGGGCAACCTCGTCGACGCCGACCTGGCGAAGGAAAGCGCGAAGCTGCAGGCCCTGCAGACCAAGCAACAGCTTGGCATCCAGGCGCTGTCGATCGCGAACCAGTCTTCCGGTTCGCTCCTGAGCCTCTTCCGCTAAGTCGACTTGGCGCGGGCCGCAAGGCGCGCGCCGGCGCGGCGGCGGGGAGGGAGACCTCCCCGCCGCTGTTCGCTTTTTCCGGAGCGCTGGCCCGCAAGGCGTCGGCGATGAGGAGAGATGGAAAGCAAGGTCGCCCCTTTCGCAGCGACGACCGACTCCCCGTTCAGCCAGAACCCACCGCCTCGCAAAGCTCCCAGGAGCCGGACGCGCAGGGCGGAGGTCCAGAATGAGGAGCAGGCTGACCTGCGATTGATCATCGAAGAGGACGAGGCCGCCGGAACCCTGGTTTACAAGACGATCAACCGCCGCACCGGCGAGGTCGTCCTGCAAATGCCCAGAGAAGAGATCGAGAAACTGGGCGAGGAGACCGAGTACGTCGCGGGATCTGTAATCCGCGCCAAGGCCTGAGGTCCGCCAGCGCTCCAGCAGGAGCTTTGGTCAAGGTATTCGTTAACCGCCCCGGCATGCCGGAGGCGGCGATCATGGTTAACCGTTAACCTTCTGGACACCATAAATTCCTAGCCTGCCTTCGAATAACCCGGCGACTCAGGGCATGAGACGTTGGAAGGCGACTAAGGAGAATCCGTATGTCGATCAGCGTGCATACGAACAAGTCCGCGCTGACTGCGCTTCAGAATCTGAATCGCACGAATGACCAGCTGGGCGAGACTCAGAACCGGGTGAACACCGGCCTGAAGATCTCGAACGCTAAGGACAACGCGGCCATCTGGTCGATCGCCCAGAACCAGCGGGCTGACATCGGCGCGTTCGGCGCCGTGAAGATGAGCCTCGACCGGGCCAACTCCATCGCCGAAGTCTCCATGACCGCCGGCGAGTCCGTCTCCGACCTGCTCGTGCAGCTGAAGGAGAAGGTGACCGCGGCGATGGATACGTCCATCGACAACGAGTCGCGCACCGCCCTCGACTCCGAATTCAAGGCGATCCTTCGTCAGATCAAGCAGGTCACGGACAACGCGTCCTTCGACGGCGCCAATCTGCTGAATGGTTCGATTAACCCTGACATCCAGTTCCTGGCGAACGCGGACGCCAACTCCTTCATCACGCTTTCGGCGCAGGACCTGACGCTTGGCGGCGGGATCATCACCATCCCGGCGACGGCTTCGCTGGCCACGGTAAGCCTCGCCACCGACGTTCTGACGGCGCTGAACTCGTCGATCAGCAACGTGAACCAGTCTCTCGGAAACCTCGGCTCACAGGCCAAGCAGATCTCTGCGCACACGGAGTTCGTTTCCAAGCTCACGGACACCCTGGAAGCCGGTGTCGGCAACCTGGTGGACGCGGACCTGGCCAAGGAGAGCGCCAAGCTTCAGGCCCTTCAGGTTCAGCAGCAGCTCGGCGCCCAGGCGCTGTCGATCGCCAACCAGTCGCCGCAGATCATCCTGTCGCTGTTCAAGGGCTAATGAGGCGCGGCGCGCAGGAGCCTCGCCGTGACGCCCCAAAAATTCTTGCCGCCTCTTAACCGGGCGTCAGCCGTACCTGCTGTAGCGTCGTCCTGCGGGGCTGCGCCTGCGCATGGGGCCACATGGCTGTAACCTTCGATCCGAACATCCTGCTGAGCTACTATCAGGCCCGTTCGGGCGTGGGTGGCGCCGGCGTGGCCGGAGCGACAGGGACGAGCACCAAGGTCGCGCCGACGGCGCCCTGGTCGAAGACGGCCACCCCGGCCCAGATAAGCGAAACGGTCAAGGCGGCGCTCGCCGGCAAGAAGCTGGTCGACGAAAACGCAGCTCAGCTCGACCTTCCGGGCGCAAGCGCGGACTACAAGAAGCTTTTCGCGCTCTTCAACGGTCTGGAGACGCTCACTGGTCTTGCGAACCAGATGAACGCCAAGAACCTGACGGCCCTCGAGAAGTCGCGGATCAGCAGCACCTTCGCGAAAGGGCTGGCTGAGATCTCCACCTACATCAAGAGTTCGGACTTCGAGCAGCTGCGGATGACGCAGGGCGAGACCAACACGGTCGCCAAAGCCAAGCTTACGGTCCCGAAGTCTCAGACCACTTATGTCACCGGGCCGCTGACCAGCTCATCCACCGAGGCCGTGCCCGCGTTTGAAGGCGACGTGCGCTTCACCATGTCGGTGGAGCGCGTCAACGTCGTCCACGACGTGGAGATCGACCTGGCAGGCATGGGCGGGACGCCTCGCACCCTGGCCAACGTCATCAACTATGTGAACGGCCAGTTGGACGCCGCCGGCGTCGACTCGCGCCTGAAAACCGAGCGCATCCCTGCCCAGGAGCGGGAGGTGAAGGTCGGCTCCAAGACAGTCAAGCTGCCGGCCGGTCCCGACCAGTGGGCCATGAAGGTGACGGTAGGTATCGGGGAGAAGGTGTCCTTCTCGGCCCCGGCCCAGGCTCCTGCAGTGTATGTGGCGCAAGGCGTGGGCGATCCCAATCCAGATGGCAAGTCGACCACCGATGATGGCGTCATCCAGAACCAGTTGCTGAAGTTCCAGACCGACACCTCAGTCGTGGGCGCGCCGAGCCAGACACCCGGCCAGTCCAACTGGGTGGAAGGCCGGGTGTTCGCGGAGAACCTGGACGCGCAGGTGAAAACGGTCCGCGCCCAGACCGTTGGCCCAGACGGCTCGGTCTACATGCTGGCCGACGTCAATGGCGAGGTCGAAGGACAGACGATCAAGGGCAGCCAGGACGTCGCCCTGCTGAAGTACGACTCCGCCGGCAAGCTCGTCTACGCACGCACGTTGGGCGCGGCGGAGAACGCCACGGGCCTCGGACTTGCTGTGTCGGCCGACGGCAAGGTCGCAATCGCCGGCGCCGTGAAAGGCGCACTGCATGGCGCTACCGAGGGGGCGCTGAACTCCGGCACGACCGGAACCTATGCCGGGCTCACGGACAGCTTCGTCACCGTCTTCAATGCAGACGGCGAGGAGCTGTGGACCCAGCGTCGGGGCGCCAAGCAGGACGACGAAGCCTCAAACGTGGCCTTCGGCGCGGACGGAACTGTCTATGTCTCGGGCCGGTCCAAGTCGACCATGCCCGGCGGCGAGGCGATCGGGGGCTGGGACAACTACGTTCAAGGCTTCAAGGCCGACGCTGCCGGCAAGGTCCAGACGCTGTTTACGCAGAGCTTCGGATCCGCAGGCGTCGATCGGACCAAGGGGCTGGTGGTTGACGGCGATGCGCTGGTCACGGCGAGCGTGGAGGAGGGACGAGCTGTGCTGCGTCGCTTCGACCTGTCGAGCGGGGCGCCTGAACTGGTGGCCACCCGTGATCTGGGCGACCTGCAAGGCGGCGACATCGCTGGACTGGCGCTGGACGGCGGCGATGTCGTCCTGGTGGGTACGACCTACAATGGGGCGTTGGCGGCCGGCACGGTGACGCGAGCTCACAACGGCGGCTCCGACGCGTTCGCGGCGCGCATGGGCGCCAACCTGGAGTTCGCAGCCGGTGACGGGATCGCCTACTACGGCGGGATCGGCAACGATAAGGCGACCTCCTTAGCGGTGGCCGACGGCAAGGTGTTCATCGGCGGCTCGGCCGGTGGCGACCTGCCGGATCTCGCTCCGGTCGGAAAGCAGGACGGCTTCCTGGCGAGCCTGGATGTGGCGAGTGGTGAGGTGGGTTGGTCCCGCCGCTTCACCGGCAAGGATGGTTTCGCCGCACCGACCGCGATCGCCGTGGACACCAAGGGCGCGAGCGTCCTGGATCGCATGGGCCTGCCCACCGGAATGATCGACACCACACCGTCGCAGCGTTTGACGGCGGTCAGCGCGATCCGGGCGGGCGACCAGTTCTCTATCCGGATCGGTCAGACGACGCGCACGGTGACCATCGAGGACAAGGATACCTTGGACACGCTGGCGACCAAAATCCGCCGGGCGTCCGGGTTCAATGCCAAGGTGACGGTGTCCACCGCCCAGGGCGCGCGCACCCTGAAGATCGAGCCGATCAACACCCGGAGCATCGTCGAGATCGTGGCAGGGAAGGTGGATAAGGACGCACTGGAGTTGCTCGGCATCCCGGAAGGCGTGGTGCGCGCGACGGAGATGAACAAGGCTGGCAAGAGCGTTCCGACGGACGGAAAGGGCATGCTCTATGGCCTCGGGCTGCCGAATGACCTGAACCTTTCGAACGCCGAGCAAATCCGGCACGCGCTGGCTGAGATCGTGGCGGCGCAAGGCATCATCCGGAACGCCTACAAGGACTTGAAGACGGCCGCGACGCCAGAGAGCCAGCGCCGGCAGGAAGAGATCGCGGCGGCCGCCGCCAGCGGCAAGGTCCCGACATATCTCCAGAACCAGATCTCCAGCTATCAGGCGGCGCTTCAGCGCCTGACCGGCGGCGGCTGAACCGGCTCTTAGCCGCCTTGAAAGCGGCGGCGGGCCGGTCTAGCCAGAGGCATGGACCTGTCCGATCGCCGCATTCGCATCGCGCTAGGCGGCGCCGCCGTCGCCGTGCTGGCGGGCGGCCTGGTGGCGATCGGCATGATCGCACCTCACAAGGACGAGGCCCCGCCGCCGCCGCCTGCGTCGCGCGCCGGCCTCATCATCGAGGAAGGCCAGCCGGACCAGGGCGTGGATGCGTCCAAGGCGCTCCGCTGCTTCGTGGCCGGCCAGTTCGTGGGCGAGATGAGCCTGGCCCGCTGCGCCCAGCGCAACGGCGTCGCCACAGCCGCCCTCGATGTCGGTGTCGATGCATCGGGGGCGTTGGCCGCGGCTGGGCAGGCGGGCACCGTGCTGACGCCTTTGCCGCCGAGCGAACAGGCGCCGACCCCATTGCAGCCAACGCCCGTCCAGCCGGCAGGACCGCCCGCGGGAGCTTGCTGGCGCTACGCCGACAGCCAGTGGCGGCGGCTTCCGGGCGAGATGACGTTGAACGCCTGCGTCCAGACCCTCTATGCGGGTCGATGCGAGAAGGCCGGGGCGGCGAGCTATGGGCGCTGGATGCAGCAGACCCTGCGTCTGGTGCCCGGCAAGGTGGAGATCAGCAGCGACAACCAGAGCTTCCGGACGTTGGCCGAACAGGCCGCCGGCTGCAGCCTGCCGGTTCTGCAAGGGAGCTAGAGTGGCGTGATCGCGTTGTGTAGGCTCGCACCATGCAACGCACCCTCCTGATCCTGTCCCTGGCCGTCGCGGCCGCGCTGTCCGGCTGCGCCAAGCGCACCAAGCCTCCGGGTACGCCGGGCGTCTGCTACCACGTGGTGGCCGGCAAGGAGGGCGAGCTCCGCTACAACAAGCTGGTCAACACGCCGAACCTGGAGACCTGCGCCGCCAACCTGGAGGCCATGCGTCTGAAGTTCCTGCTGATGGGCGGCAACCAGACCGAGATCATGGGCGCCTACCAGGCCAACTTCATCTTCCTGATGCGGGAAGGGATCTTCACCGGCACCAGCCTCGAAGGGCCGCGATACGTCGCGCTGGTCCGGACAGGAGACGGACGCCTCGCCATTCCGGGCGCTATGCCGCAGCAGTAGTTCCAATCGCCTGTGGATGGCGCGGAACGGAAGCGGAACATCTGGTTGCCAGCCTGTTAACGGGTCGTTAGCTTGCGCCCGGGGGCTGAGAAATGCCCGGAACCACGGAAGCTAGGACATTCGCATGGCGGGCAGCGTCAACAAGGTCATCCTGATCGGCAATCTCGGAGCCGATCCCGAGATCCGCACTCTCAATTCCGGTGACCGCGTCGCCAATCTGCGCATCGCCACCTCGGAAACCTGGCGCGACCGCGCCTCGGGCGAGCGCAAGGAGCGCACCGAGTGGCACCGGGTGGTGGTGTTCAACGATGGCCTGGTGAAGGTCTGTGAGAACTACCTGCGCAAGGGCTCCAAGGTTTATCTCGAAGGCGCGATCCAGACGCGCAAGTGGACCGATCAGTCGGGCCAGGAGAAGTTCTCCACCGAGATCGTGCTGCAGAAGTACCGCGGCGAGCTGACCATGCTCGACGGGCGTGGCGAAGGCGGCGGCGCCGGCGATCGCGACCAGGGCGGGGGCTACGGCGGCGGCTTCTCGTCGTCTTCCGGTCCGCGCCAGCAGGGCTCCGGCCCGCGCGAGGACTTCTCGGCCGACCTGGACGACGAAATCCCGTTCTAAGACCTATCCGGCGCGGGCCGGCGATTGCCGCTCGGCCCGCGTCACCCGCACCGGCACGGCCTTGTAGGCCGGGGTGTGGGCTTGCTTGTCGTGATGACCGAGGGGCACCAGCGGGTTCGTTTCGGGATAGTAGGCGCCGATGCAGCCCTTGGGGATGTCGTAGGGCACGATCCTGAGACCCTGCACGGTGCGCGAAACCCCGTCCTCGATCACGGTCTCCAGATCAACGAACATGTCCGCCGCCAAGCCGAGATCGGCGATGTCGGCGGCGTTCATGAACACCACCAGCCGAGTGCCTTTCACGCCGCGGAAGCGGTCATGGTAGCCGTAGACCGTGGTGTTGAACTGGTCGTTGCTGCGCAAGGTCAGCAACTGCAGCACGCCCGCTTCGCCCAAGCTCTCCGGCCGCCCGGCGAACATCTGTGTGGGCGTGATGAAGTTGGCCTTGCCGCTTCGAGTGTTCCATTTGCGCTCGCGCGCAGCCAGCGGCCGGGTCAGGCCGCCCGGCTGCATCATCTTCTCGTTCAGCCCCTTGAAGGTGGCGGGCCAGGTCTCCTCGATGGCCGTGCGGACACGGCTGTAATCCGCCACCCAAGCGTCCCATGGGATCAGCGGGTTGGGCGGCAGCGCCGCCTTTGCGATGGCGGCCACGATGGCCGGTTCGGACCGCAGGTGAGGGCTCGCCGGGCGGACCCGTCCGACCGAGCCGTGGAAATGAGCCAGGCTGCTCTCCATGGAAACGATCTGGGGACCCGTCGCCTGTTCATCGATCTCGATCCGGCCCAGGCAAGGGAGAAGATAGGCGACCTCGCCGTGCACCACGTGGCTGCGATTGAGCTTGGTGGCGATGGCGACGCTGAGGCGCAGCCTGCGCCAGGCGGCCTCCACTCGAGGCAGGTCGGGAGCGGCGCGGACGAAGTTGCCGCCCAGGGCGACGAAGGCCTTCACTTCGCCGCTGATCATCTTCTCGCAGGCCGTGACTGTGGTGACCCCCTCGTGTCGCGGCGGCTCGAAGCCGTACATCGCCTTGAGCTGATCGAGCGGCGCGAGTTCCGGCTTTTCGGTGATGCCGACGGTGCGCTGGCCTTGCACGTTCGAGTGGCCCCGAACGGCGCATATCCCGGCCCCCGCCTTGCCAATGTTGCCGCGCAGCAGCAGCAGGTTGACCAGCATCTGCACGTTCTCGACGCCCGCGACGTGCTGAGTTAGGCCCATGCCGTAAATAGCCATTACGCGGTCGGCCGTGGCGTAGCGATGCGCCACTTCTTGCAGCGCCGCACGCGTGAGGCCCGAGACCTGTTCGATCTCCCCCCAGTCCGCGCGGCGGCAGTACTCCGCGAACTCCACGAATCCGGCCGTGTGCTCCGCGATGAAGTCGTGATCCAGCACCCGGCGATTGGCGGCGCTGGCCGCGGCAGCTTCCATGGAGAACCCGGCATCGTTCTCTGTCTTGGCCAGCAGGTCGGGTCGGTCCGTGCCGTGGGCCTCGCCTCGGGCTATGGCTTCGTCATCGGCGGCGATCAGCGCCTTGCAGATCCCGGTCAGCGCCGCGATGTCGCCCCCGTTGCGGACTTGGTGGATCGCAGAGGCGATCTGGGTCTCCTGCTGGACCACCATTTCGCGGGGGGACTGCGGATTCTTGAAGCGCTCCAGGCCACGCTCGCGCAATGGGTTGAAGCCGATCACCGTGGCCCCGCGCTTCACCGCTTCCTGCAACTGGTGGAGGATGCGGGGCGAAGACGTACCGGGATTGTGGCCGACGTAAAGGATCAGGTCGGCCTGCTCGAAGTCCTGCAGGGTGACGGTGCCTACCGATACCCCGATGCTCTGCGGGAGCGCCACCGAGGTGCTCTCGTGGCACATGTTGGAGCTGTCCGGGAGGTTGTTGGTCCCATAGGCCCGCGCCAGCAGCTGATACATGTAGCTGGTCTCAAGGCTCGCCCGCCCGCTGGCGTAGAAGACCACCTGATCGGGATCAGCGCTTAGCGCCTTCAGCTCGCGGCCGATCTCCTCGAACGCCGCTTCCCAGGCCACCGGCTCGTACTTGTCGGTCTGCGGGTTCCAGCGCATGGGCTGGGTGAGCCGACCGGCCTCTTCCAGGCGGTAGTCGAGCCAGTCCTCCAGCTCCGTCAGCGTGTGCGCCTGGAAGAATTCGGGATCGACCTTCTTGCCGGTGATCTCCCAGGCGGTCGCCTTCACCCCGTTCTCGCAAATTTCCAGCGGGTGCGGCTTGGCAGGCTTGGCCCAGGCGCAGCTCACGCACATGTAGCCGCCCGGCTTGTTCTGGTGGAGCAGCGCCTCGCCACCCTCCAGCAGGACACCTTCGCGGGTCAGGATTTCCGCAACCGACTTCACAGAGCCATAGCCGCCGGACGGGCCATCGTAAGGCTTGATGCGCGGCGTGTCCGAAGCCTTGGTCATGCGGACCCCCTGCGAAGCTTGCTGAACTTCAATGCCGGACGAAGCGTTACGTTGCGGCGGCGGGGGAGGGATCATCCACGTCCGCTTCCAAGGGGCGGAGATGAACGTCACGACCACCAGTCTTCTGCCCCGGCTGAGCTGGACAGCCGGTGGACCGGCCATCGGCGAGCGGATGGTGGCCGAGGAAGCGCCGGTCGCCCTGGTGCATAACGGCTCGACCACGGCCGTGATGATGGCGACGCCCGCCGATCTGGAGGACTTCGCCATCGGCTTCAGCCTGACCGAGGGGCTGGTCAGCGCCCTTGATCAAATCCGCGATGTGGAAGCCGTTCGTCAGGCCGAAGGTATCGAGGCGCGCGTGTGGCTCGACGCCGCGACGGCGGCGAAGATCGCCATGCGCCGCCGCAAGCTCGCGGGCCCCACCGGCTGCGGGCTTTGCGGCGTCGAGAGCCTGGCGGCGTCCAAGCGATCTACGTCACGCGTCGAGGCGCAAGGGTTCAGCATCACGCCGGAGTCCCTGCTGCGCGGCATGTCGGCTATGACCGACCGTCAGACGCTCGGCCACAGCACGAGGGCGGCGCACGCTGCGGGCTTCTGGCAGGACGAGACGCTAGTCGCCGTGCGTGAGGACGTCGGGCGGCACAACGCTTTGGACAAGCTCGTGGGCGCTCTGGCGCGGAAGGGCGCGTCGAGTGTGGGAGCCGTGCTCCTGACCAGCCGTGTGTCCGTTGAGATGGTGCAGAAGGTCGCGGCCTTCGGCGCGCCGGTGATCTGCGCCGTCTCCGCCCCGACCACGCTGGCCGTGCGAACCGCCGATGAGGCGGGCGTGACCTTGATTGCTGTATGCCGCGCTGACGGCTTTGAGGTCTTCACCCACGGGGCGCGGGTCGACCTCGCCTGACAGCTACGGAGCGGGCGTTGCGGGAGGCGCGGGGTCGGACAGGTACTCGGCACGGAACACCGCGGCCAGATCATCGGCCCGCGGCGCATCGCCGAGCGAAGCGCCGTTGCAGGCCATGCCGTAGATCGTAGCGGCCAGGGTCTCGGGCTCGATCGGGCCGGAGGGGCCGCCGCGCCGTGACTTGCGTTGTCCGGCGAGGGTGAACTGCTCGGCTTGCAGAGTGCGGAAGCGGTCCTTGCCGCACTCATATCGGACGCGGGTGATGGTCCAGTCCGAAGGCAGCCGCGGCTGCAGCCACGGGCCGCGCGTGAGCTGTCGGACCTCCTTTGGCCCGCCAGGCTTCTCAGGCGCCGCCGTGATGTCGGCTTGCGCCGCCCAGACCTGGCCCGCCGGCGTGCGGATCAGACGCCAAGCCGTCGCCCGGTCCTGCGAAAGGGCGGTTGCTGGGGCGGCGAGAGCGGTGAAGGCGAGAAGGAGGCGGAGGGACACTGCAAACTCCGAACGGCGATCCAGCTAGTGTAGAGCCGGATCGCCGTCACGGAAGAGGTCAGCTCGCGGTCTGCGACCAGCCGCCGCCCAGAGCCTTGAACAAGGTGATCTGGGTCGAGGTCACAGCCGTCTCGGACTGGGCGAGCTGGGCTTCGAGGTTTGCCAAGGTGCGCTCCGCGTCTAGGACGGAGAGGAAGCTGTCGGCCCCCTCACGATAGCGCAGTCGCGACAGCTCCACGGCGCGCGCGCCCTGGTCCCGCGCCCGCCGCAGCGCATTGCGCCGGTCGAGCTCGCGAGCGTAGGCGCTCAGAGCCGTCTCGGTCTCCTGCAGGGCGACGAGGTTGGTCTGCTCGAAGGTCGCCAAAGCGCCTTCGGCCGCCGCGCCCGCCTGGGCGATCCGCGCTCGCGCCGCGAGGATGTTGGGGAAAGTCCAGCTGATCAGCGGGCCGACGCTGAACTGATAGTCGTCGCCGAACTCCTGGAACATGCCCCCGGCGGTGGCGATCGAGCCCCCAAGCGAGATGCTCGGGTAAAGCGACGCCGTGGCGACGCCGATCCGGGCCGTGGAAGCCGCGAGGCGACGCTCGGCCTGGCGGACATCCGGACGGCGACGCAGCAGGGCCGCGCCGTCACCCACCGGGATCGGGCTGACAATCTGCGGGGGCCGCAGGCAGGCGCGCGCCGCGGTCGAAGCCTCGGCGGGCGGACGGCCGGTCAGCACCGCAAGCCGGAAGAGCGCCGCATCCCGGGCGGCTTCCAGCGGCGGGATGCTGGCGCGCGTCGACTCCAGCTGAGCGTTCGCACTCGCCACATCCAGCCCCGTTCCGCGGCCGGCTCGCAAGATGGTCTGGGTCAGCTGAGCGCTTTCCTGCTGCACGCCCACCGTGCGCTGAGCCACGGCGAGCTGAGCGTTGGCGCCGCATGCGTCGGCATAGGCGCGGGCGGTTTCCGCTGCGACGGAGACGCGCACCACTTCCAGCGCCGCCTCGGCCGCTTGCGTTTCCGCACGCGCTGCCTCGATGGACCTACCGACCCGACCGAACAGGTCGACCTCGTAGGAGACATCCAGGCCCAGGGAGCTCGTGTCGATCTCCATCGCCTGGCCCGTCAGCGGGTTCGGCTGGCGCACACGCGCCGCCGACCCGGTCACCTGGGTGCCAGGCAGGCGGGCGGTCCGAGCCTCCGACAGAATAGCGCGGACCTGAGCGAGGTTGGCCGTCGCGACCGCGATGTCCCGGTTGTTGGCCAGGGCGTCGGCGACCAGACCATCCAGAGTGGGATCCTGGTACAGGCGCCACCAGTCGCCCGGCGGCTGCTCAGCGGAGAAGGGACCCTGGGCGGCGGCCACGAAGGCCCCCTGGCCGGGCGTGTTCGCCGGCGCCCGATAGTCCGGTCCCACTGCGCAGGCGCTCAGGAGAGCGGCTGCGCTAAGGGCCAAGGCGGAGCGCCAGGGCTTCACGGGAAGAGGCTTCACGAAGAGGGACTTCACGAACGGGCTCCTTCCGGCTCGCCGCTCAGCGGGTCATGCGGAGTCCCGCCGCCGGTCGTGGGGTAGACGCGCTCCTTCTGCGGAGGCTTGGGCATCCGCTGACCGAGCCAGCGGCTGACGACGTAGAACACCGGCGTGAAGACCAGGCCGAACAGGGTCACCCCGAGCATCCCGAAGAACACTGCCGTGCCAAGCGCCTGACGCATCTCCGCGCCGGGGCCCGTGGCCAGCATCAGCGGCACGACGCCGAAGATGAAGGCGAAGGAGGTCATCAGGATGGGGCGCAGGCGGGTCCGGGCGGCGGTGACGGCCGCTTCGAACCGGTTCTTGCCCTCATGATCCTCGGCTTGCTTGGCGAATTCCACGATCAGGATCGCGTTCTTCGCCGCCAGGGCGACCAGCACCACCAGCCCGATCTGCGTCAGGATGTTGTTGTCCTGACCCCGGAGATTCACCCCCAGCAGCGCCGCAAGGATACACATCGGCACGATGAGGATGACCGCCAACGGAAGCGTCAGGGCTTCGTATTGGGCCGCCAACACCAGGAAGACCAGGATCACGGCCATGCCGAACACGAGGCCCGCCGTGTTGCCGGCGGTCTTCTGCTGGTAGGCGAGTTCGGTCCACTCGTAGCTCATGCCCGGAGGCAGCACCTGCGTGGCGATCTGCTCCATGGTGGTCAGCGCCTGACCGGACGAAACGCCCGGCGCCGCCGCACCCTGGATTTCCGCGGCCGGGAACCCATTGAAGCGGACCACGCGCACCGGCCCCGTGTCGTCGTTCAGCTGAGTGACCGAGCCGAGCGGCACCATCGAACCGGCCGCCGAACGGACGCGCAGGTTGGCGACGTCGGAGACGTTGTTGCGCCCCGAAGGCTCGGCCTGCGCCGTCACCCGGAAGGTGCGGCCGCCCAGGCTGAAGTCGTTGACATAGGTGGAGCCAAGGTAAGTGCCGAGGGTCGCGTAGACATCCGCCGGCTGCACGCCCATCAACAGCGCTCGATCGCGATCGACTTCCGCCGAGATGCGCGGCGAGCCCGTGTTGAACTGGTTGAAGACGCCCAGCACGTTCTGGTTGGTCATAGAGGCGCCCATGATTCCGTTGGCCGCCTGTTCAAGCGCCTGATAGCCGGCGCCCGAACGGTCTTGCACCATCATCTTGAAGCCGCCTGCGTTGCCGAGGCCCTGAACGGGGGGCGGCGACAGCACGAAGATGTTGGCGTCCTCAATGGCGCTGAGCTTGCCCATTACCGCGCCGGCGATGGCGTCCGCGTTCAGGTCCTTACCACGCTCGTCCCAGTCCTTGAGGCGGACGAAGACGGTCGCGGCGTTGGACTGCATGGAGAAGCTTGCGCCATCCAAGCCTGAGAAGGCCGCGGAGCCGAGCACGCCGGGCATGGACTGGATCTCTGTGACCGCCTTCTTCAGCACGGCGTCCGTGCGGTCGAGGCTGGCGCCCGGGGGAAGCTGGACAACGCCGATCAGATAGCCCTGGTCCTGCGGCGGGATGAAGCCGCTGGGCGTGGCGGCCAGGCGCCAGCCGGTGAGGGCGAGCAGGCCGGCGTAGAGGACCAGCATCAGGATGCTGGCGCGCACCAGCCGGGCGGTCAGGCGGCCATAACGGTCGCTGAGCCAATTGAAGCCGCTGTTGAACTTCTCGCCGGCGACGACAACAGGCCGCATCCACGCTGGGTGGTGAGCGCCTTCCTTGTGTGGCTTCAGCAGCAGCGCGGCCAGCGCGGGCGACAGGGTCAAGGAAACCAGCAGCGAGATCAGGGTGGCCGCCGAGATGGTCACCGCGAACTCACGATAGAACTTGCCCGGAATGCCCGAGACGAAGGCGGTGGGCACGAACACCGCCAGCAGCACCAGGCCGATGGCGATCAGCGCGCCGGTCACCTCATCCATGGTCCGGTAGGCGGCCTCCCGAGGGGTCATCCCCAGGCGTATGTTTCGCTCGACGTTCTCCACGACGACGATGGCGTCGTCGACCACAATGCCCACCGCCAGCACGAGGGCGAACAGGGACAAGGAGTTGATCGAGTAGCCGAGCGCCAGCAGGACGGCGAAGCTGCCCAGCAGGGACACCGGCATGGCGATGATCGGAATGATCGCGGCGCGCCAGGTCTGCAGGAACACGATGACCACGATGGTCACCAGCACGACGGCTTCCAGCAGGGTGTGCTGAACCGCCTTCACGGACTCTTCGACGTAGATGGTCGGGTTGTAGGGGATCGAGTACTCGACGCCCTGCGGGAACGACGGCTTGGCCTCTTCGACCGTGCGCAGCACGGCTTCAGCGGTTTCCAGGGCGTTGGACCCGGGCTGCTGGATGACGGCGATACCGATGCCGCGCTGGCCGTCGAAGTAGCCGCGGATGTTGTAGTCCTGCGAGCCGACTTCCACGCGAGCGACGTCGCGGACGCGGACGATGCGACCCTCCGCATCAGTGCGGATGACTACGTCGCCGAACTGTTCGGGATCGGACAAGCGGCCCTGGACCTGGATCGGCAACTCGGTGGCGACGCCGGGCCCCGAGGGCGATTGGCCGAGCGCGCCGCCAGCGACCTGGAGGTTCTGGTTGCGCAGGGCTCCCACGATTTCCGAGGCGGTCAGATTGCGCGCAGCCGCTCGGTTGGGGTCGATCCAGACGCGCATCGAGTAGAAGCCGCCGCCGAAGACCTGCACGCCGCCGACGCCCGGGATGCGGAGGAGGCGGTCACGCAGCTCCGATTGGGCGTAGTTGCCGATGTAGTCCGTGGTGACGTTCGGGTCCTTGGACGTCAGGGCGACCAGCAGCAGGAAGCCGGTGGCTTCCTTGTTCACGGTGACGCCGATCTGGCGGACCTGCTCGGGCAGGCGCGGCTCAGCCAGGGCCACACGGTTCTGGACAAGCACCTGGGCCTGATCGAGGTCGGTGCCCGGACGGAAGGTGACGGTGAGGGTCACCGCGCCGTTCGCGGAAGACGAGGTCATGTAGAGCATGCCCTCGACGCCGTTCACCTCTTGCTCGAGAGGCGCGGCCACCGCTTCTGCGAGTGTCTCGGCCGAGGCGCCCGGATAGGCGGCCACGACGGATACGCTAGGCGGAGCGATCTCGGGGTACTGCGAGAGGGGCAGCGCCGGATAGGCGAAGATCCCCAGCAGCGCGATGAACACCGAGATGACGGCCGCGAAAATCGGCCGGTCGATGAAGAAATGCGAGAAACGCATGGGGGCCTCAGTTGGCCGGCGTGGCGGTGGCGGCCGGCGACAGCGCCGGCGTGAAGCTGGTCGCTGCGGCCTGCTCGGTGCGGCTGATGGCGGTCAGCTTGGCTTGCACCTTTTGGCCCGGGCGCACGCGCTGGAGACCGTTCACGATCACCCGGTCGTCGGGACGGATCCCGGAGCGGATGACGCGCAGGCCGCCGGTCGTCGGGCCGGTCTGCACCGGCTTGATCAGCACGTCGCCGTTGGCTTGCGCCACGTAGACCACCTTGCGCGGACCATCGGACACGACGGCCGCTTCGGGGACCAGCAGGGCAGGGTAGGCGCCGGTGGCCGCCATTCGGGCGGAACCGAACATGCCGGGCTTGAGGAAGCCGTTCGGATTGTTGACCGCCGCACGCAGGCGCACCGCGCCCGAGTTCGGGTCGAGAGCGTTGTCCGAGAACTCCAGACGGGCGTTCCAGCGCGGCTCGGCTTCGTCTTGCAGGCGAATCCGCACGGGGGCGCCTGAGCGGCTGGTGGCCTCACGCTGGTAGCGGAGGTACTGCGCTTCGGAGGCGTCGAAGACGAAGTGGATCGGGTTGGTGGAGACCACCGTCGTCAGGATGTCGCCGTTCGACGTGCCGCCGGAGATCACGTTGCCGGGGTCGACCCGGCGGTCGGACACCACACCGGAGATCGGCGCCGTCACTCGAGTGAACTCCAAGTCGAGCTGGCGGGCCCGCAGGGTCGCTTCCGCCACCAGGGAGGCGGCGCGGCGGGCTTCGAACTCCTCACGGGAGAAGGCTTGCGCTTCCAGCAGGGACTGGGCGCGCCGGAGCTCCGAGCGTGCCGACTGGGCTTGAGCCTGGGCGGCAGCGAGAGCAGCCTGCGCCGGACGCGGGTCTAGGGTGAAGAGAAGCTGGCCCTTGCGGACGAACTGACCGTCCTTGAAGTGCACCTGCTGCAGGTACCCGCCGGTGCGGGCGCGCACTTGAACCTGTTCGGGCGCTTCGAAGCGGCCGGTGAAGTCGTCCCAGTCGACGACGTTCTGCGTCAGCGGCGTGGCCACCGAGACCGCCGGCGGCGGCATCTGCGGCGGACCCGCGGGCTTGCCGCAAGCAGTGACGGTGAGGCTCGCCAACGCAACGAGCGCAAGCGTGGTTTGATTTCGCATGCCCTATCCCCAAGGCTTACGCCCGTCCGATCGTCGGACTTAAGTCAACAGGCGGTGACATAGGCGTGGAGCGGAACTATACAAGTCAACGCGCGTTGACAAGATCAGGAGTTTGCCCGGATGAGTTGCGTCGAGGCCACACCTGCACGCAGCCGCAATGCGGCCGCAACCCGGGCAGCCATCCTGAAAGCGGCTTGTGGCCGATTCTCACGTGAGGGTTATGACGGCGCGAGTCTTCGCGACCTTGCGTCCGATGCGGGCGTCGATCCAGCCCTGATCTGCCGTTATTTCGGATCCAAAGAAGACCTGTTCGCCGAGGCGCTGAAGAACTGCGCTTCGCCGCCTGACCTGTTCGGCGGCGATCCTAAGAGTTTCCCGGAGCGGGTGGCTCAGATGCTGGTCGTCGAGCCGAAGCCGGAGGGGAAGCTGGAGCACCTGCTGATGGTGCTGCGCTCCGCCGCGTCGACAAAAGCGGCGGAGATCATCCGGCGGAACAATCGCGAGACCTTTTACGGTCCGCTGGAGGAATGGCTCGGCGCGCCGGACGCCGCCGTTCGAGCCCGAGCCGTCGCAGGGATCATCATGGGGTTTGCGGTCGCTCGCGCGATCGATGACGACGCCATGCTTCAGGACGGCGAGCGACAGCAGCTGTGCCGCAAGGTGGCCGACCTTCTCAGGACGGCCATCGGCTAGCGCTCATTTACTTGCCGGAGCTGGCGGTGGTCGGCGGGCAGGTGTCGGAGATCCGACGGGCTTCGGTGGAGGCGCGGCCGGAAAGCGGGATCCCGAACAGCTCAGAAGCGATCCGGGCGTTGATCTGGAAGCTGGTCGGCGTGTAGCTGCCTTCGCCTTCCACAGCCACCTTCCGGCCCTTCTTGCTGACGCAGGTGCCCTTGAGGGTGATCTTGCCGTCATCGATCACCTTAGTCGGGTAGGTGCAGGCGTAGTGCCTGTTGCTGGGCCCGTTCATGAACTTCTCCACGTCTGCGGGCGTGATGCAGCGCTTCTCCGTGGAGCTGTCGCGGATCGGGGAGAGAAGGCGGTTCGTGGACTCCCAGTAGCCGGGCTTGATGGTCTCGGTCTTCTGAGCGGCGGCCGCCGGGGTCGCGATGGCGGCTGCGGCGAGGAGGAGGGCGGTCAGGTTCTTCATTGCGTTCCGTCTTAGCATTCCGCGCAGCCTTGGTGCATCCGACCTGAACCGATCATGAGCACATAGGCTCCACCGTGTTCAGTTCGCTTCGACAGCGGTCTCGGCAATCCGTTCGCGGTAGGCATCGAGCAGCGACTGGCCGGCTTCGTCATAGAAGAATGGCAGGAAAGCGTAGCGGCGGCCGGAGGTTACGGGCGTGGCTTCATGCAGCAGTCCGCAACCGAACACGCAGCTGCCGCCCACCGGCGGTCGGTAGGTGGCGGGGCCGAATTCCGGAAAGCGCAGGTCGCCGCCTTCGAAGCTGTCGTTCAGATTGATGGACCCGGCGAACTTGCGGTGTGCCGTTCCCTGGGTGGTGTTGTCCCTGTGGGCGTGGAAGACGCCGCCGTCCTCCGCCGCGTAGCAGCTCACAAGGTAGCGCTCGATACGCGTGACCTTGAAGCCGAACGCTCGGTTGATCATCGGGAAAAGACGCGCCTTGAGCCGACGGCGGATCGCCGTCTGCAGGTCCGGGTCAGTAATCAGGACATCACGCCGCTTCTTCAGATCGTCCATCACCACCACGGTGCGCTGACCTCGATCGCGCATGACGCCGCTGAAAGCGCCGCCGCCGTCGCTTTCGAGCAGGTCGATCAACTGCTGACAGAAAGCGGGTTCGAAAATTCTGGGGGCGATCAGAACGGGCGCAGGGATGATCGGGCCGGCATGACGCTCCGGCGGCGGCAGCTTGGGCAAGGCGGCGAAGAGAGCCTGCTCTTCGCCCACGTTCCAGCGCCGCAGCAGGCGCAGGGTGGGGTCAAGCAGGAGCCAGGCGGGCCGGTCTACGCCATCGTCAGCCGCTACGTCGAATTTGCGGCTGATGCGGTCATCAAGGTCGAGGATCCAGTGGAGCGCCTTGAGATCCTTCACCCCCACGGCTGTCGCGGCATCCCGGACAACGGCGAGCGCGGTGAGCCGACGGTTGTCGAACGTCGCCAGGTTCTCGGACAGAGCCGCCAGGACCTCCCCCCGCCGGTCGGCGTCCCGGGGCAGGAAGACCATCAGCACATAGCGTCCCGCCACGGTGTCGAAACTGAACTCGGGCTGGGACGGGGTCGCGGCCCGAAACCAGGGAACAGGCTCGCCGACAGCGATGGACATATGGGACTCCGGGTCGCGCCACCCGCGTGGAGTTGGCGCAGCCGCCTTCAGAATGCTAACAACGATGCCTACATAAGCAGTCCGATTCTAACGGCAAAATCCCTCCGTGACCGACGAGACCACCACCCCTCCGGACGACCGGCGCGGGGGCATCGCCCCTATCGCCATCGAAGACGAGCTGAAGCGCTCGTATCTCGACTACGCCATGAGCGTCATCGTCAGCCGAGCGCTGCCTGACGTTCGGGACGGTCTGAAGCCGGTGCACCGGCGGATCCTGTTCTCGATGAACGAGCAGGGCAACACGCCGGATCGATCATACGTGAAGTCGGCCCGCGTGGTCGGTGACGTGATGGGTAAGTATCACCCGCACGGCGACGTCGCGATCTACGACACGCTCGTCCGTATGGCGCAGCCCTTCTCCATGGGCCTGCTGCTGATCGACGGTCAGGGCAACTTCGGCTCGGTGGACAATGATCCGCCCGCGGCCATGCGCTACACGGAATGCCGTCTGACGCGCGCTTCCATGTCGATCCTTGCGGATCTCGACAAGGACACGGTCGACTTCAAGGACAACTACGACGGTTCCGAACAGGAGCCGGCCGTTCTGCCGTCGCGTATTCCGAACCTGCTGGTGAATGGCGCCGGCGGCATCGCCGTCGGCATGGCCACCAACATCCCGCCGCACAATCTTGGCGAGGTTATCGACGCCTGCCTCACCTACATCGACGATCCGGAAGTCAGCCTCGAGCAGCTGCTGGACATCGTGCCCGGTCCGGATTTCCCGACGGGCGGTGAGATCATCGGCCGCTCGGGTGCGCGCCAAGCGCTGATGACAGGCCGCGGTTCGGTCGTCATGCGCGGCAAGGCCACCGTTGAGGAGATCCGCAAGGATCGTGAAGCGATCGTCATCACGGCGATCCCTTATCAGGTGAACAAGGCCGCGCTGGTCGAACGCATCGCCGAACTCGTCCGTGAAAAGCGGATTGAAGGCGTCGCGGACCTGCGCGACGAAAGCGACCGCGACGGCATGCGCGTCGTCGTCGAAATGAAGCGCGACGCTTCGGGCGACGTGCTGCTGAACCAGCTTTATCGCTACACGCCGCTGCAGACCTCGTTCGGGGTCAACATGCTGGCGCTTAACCGCGGCCGGCCCCAGCAGATGGGGCTGCGCGAGATGATCACCGCCTTCGTGGATTTCCGCGAAGAGGTGGTTGTCCGCCGGACCAAGTACGAGCTGTCCAAGGCGCGCGATCGCGGTCACGTCTTGGTGGGCCTGGCGATCGCCGTGGCCAACATCGACGACTTCATCCAGATCATCCGCTCGTCTAAGGACCCGTCGGAAGCTCGCGAGCGCCTGGTGGCGCGCGATTGGCCGGCGGGCGACATGCTGCCGTTGGTCGAGCTGATCGCAGATCCGCGCACCGTGGTGATCGGCGGAGACCGTATCCGCCTCACCGACGAACAGGCCCGGGCGATCCTCGCCCTGACGCTGTCGCGCCTTACCGGCCTCGGTCGTGACGAAATCTTCGGGGAGGCCCGCACGCTGGCCGAGGCCATTCGTGGCTTCCTCGAGATCCTGGCCTCTCGCGAGAAGGTCATGGCGATCGTCCGAGAAGAACTGGTCGAGGTGCGCGAGAACTTCGCCGTTCCCCGCCGGACGGACATCGTCGACGGCGACTCCGACGTCGAAGACGAGGACCTGATCGCGCGCGAGGAGATGGTGATCACGGTCACCCACTCCGGCTATGTGAAGCGCACGCCGCTGGCGACCTACCGGACCCAGCATCGCGGCGGCAAAGGCCGCTCCGGCATGGCGACCAAGGACGAGGATGCGGTGACCCGTGTCTTCTCCGCGAACACGCACACGCCGATGCTGTTCTTCTCGTCGGGCGGCAAGGCTTATCAGCTGAAGGTGTGGCGCCTGCCGGTCGGCACGCCGACGTCCCGCGGCAAGGCGTTCGTCAACTTGCTGCCGATCGAGCCTGGCGAAAGCATCACGTCCATTCTGCCGCTGCCCGAAGACGAGGCGACCTGGGATCAGTACGACGTGATGTTCGCCACCCGCTCGGGGAACGTCCGCCGCAACAAGCTCAGCGACTTCATCGGCATCAAGCGAAACGGCAAGATCGCGATGAAGCTCGACGAGGGCGACTCCATCGTGGGCGTGGGCGTCTGCAACGCCGACCAGAACGACATCCTGCTCACCACAGCCCTGGGCCGCTGCATCCGCTTCGCGGTGGACGAGGTGCGTGTCTTCGCCGGCCGCGACTCCACTGGGGTTCGCGGTATCCGCCTGGCCGATGGCGACAGCGTCATCTCCATGGCGATCCTTCGCTCTGTCGAAGCCAGCGCCGAAGAGCGCGCCGCCTACGTCAAGCAGTCGAACGCCAACCGCAGAGCCGCCAACGGCGAAGGCGATGAGGTGGAGGACGCCGTCGCGGCCGACGACGAGGATGACGCCGCGGGCGACGCCGCCCTGTCGGTGGAGCGCTTCGCCCAGCTGGGCGCGGCCGAGGAGATCATCCTCACCGTGTCGACCGAAGGCTACGGCAAGCGCACGTCCGCCTACGAGTTCCGTCGCACCGGTCGTGGCGGTCAGGGTCTGCTTGCTCAGGACCTCACCAAGCGGGGCGGGCGGCTGACAGCCTCGTTCCCGGTGGAGGACAGCGACCAGATCCTGCTGGTCACCGATCAGGGGCAACTGATCCGCACGCCGGTGAGCCAGGTTCGCATGGTGGGCCGCAACACCTCCGGCGTGATCATCTTCCGCACGGCGAAGGATGAGCACGTGGTCTCGGTGGAGCGCCTGGCGGACACGGGCGAGGAAGAGGTCGACCAGGTCGAGGACGGGACCCCCGAGGCTCCCGAGGGCGGCGAGGCCTAAGTCAAGTTAGGGCTTGCCAGAAGCCCGCGCCTTAGCGAAACGCGAGACGGGCAGTTGGGGGACCAAGCCTCATGGTGACGCGCGTCGGCCTCTACCCGGGCACCTTCGACCCGATCCACAACGGTCACACCGACATCATCGGCCGCGCCATCAAGCTGGTGGACAAGCTGGTGCTCGGAGTGGCCATGAACACCGGCAAGGGGCCGATGTTCAGCCTTGAGGAGCGGGTGGCGATCGTCGAAGAGGCCGTCGAGCCCCTTCGCAGCCGGGTCGAGATCGAGGTGCGTCCGTTCCAGGGGCTTACCATGCAGTTCGCCCGCGACATCGGTGCGGGGATCATCGTGCGGGGCCTGCGAGCCGTCGCCGATTTCGAGTTCGAGTTCCAGATGACGGCCATGAACCAGCAGCTGGAACGTGAGATCGAGACCGTGTTCCTGATGGCGGATCCACGCCATCAGGCGATCGCGTCCAAGCTGGTGAAGGAGATCGCCATGCTGGGCGGTGACGTTTCCAAGTTCGTCAGTCCGCCTGTCCGGGACCGCTTGCTGGAGAAGGTCAGCAATGCGACCTGATCCGCGCGCCTTCGCCGAAGCCTGGATCGCCGCCTGGAACGCGCTGGATGTCGAGGCCGTGCTTAGCCATTACGCCGAGGACATCGTTTTCACGACGCCGAACGCCGTGCGCTTCACCGGTGATCCCACGGGCCGGGTGGTCGGCAAGACGGATCTCCGGGACTACTGGAGCCGCGCCCTGCAGAGCGGAGGCCTAACTTTCACCCTTCGCGCGGTGTTGAGCGGGCCCGACGGCGTGGCGATCCGCTACCACAGCTCGCGGACAGACGCCGAAGTGGTGGAAGTCGCCCGCTTCGGCGAAGACGGACTGGTCCACGAGTCCGCCGCCTATTACGAGTAGGATCATGAGAGCCAAGCTATTGCTCGCCGCGGCGTTCGCGGCCCTTTGCCTGCCTGCTGCCGCGACAGCGCAGTCTCGCGCCAAACCCTCCATCACCGACGTGCCGAAGCGGCCGGGACCGGTTGCAGCTGATTGGCGCACGCCGGACGCCAACGACGTGCTGGTGATCGACACCAACAAGGGTCGGATCGTCCTCGAGATGATCCCGGAGGCGGCGCCGCTGTTCGTGCAGCGCGTGCGCGAGTTGGCTCTCGAGCACTTTTACGATGGCCACACCTTCTTCCGGGTCATTGAAGACTTCATGGATCAGACCGGCGACCCCTTGAACACGGGCGAGGGCGGCTCGACCCGACCGGACGTGCCCGGCGAGTTCACGTTCCGCCGTGGTCCAGAGACGGCCTTCGTGACGGCGGCTGATCAGAGCATCGCGGAAGTGGGCTTCATCAAGTCGCTCCCGGTCATGAGCCAGAGCATGATGCTCGCCCCGATGACCCGGGACGGGAAGGTCTCGGCCTGGGGGCTGTTCTGCCCTGGCGTCGCCGGCGCGGCGCGCGCCGAGAGCCCTGACTCGGCGAACAGCCAGTTCTTCCTGATGCGGGCGGGCTATCCTTCCCTGGAGAAGCGTTATGCCGCCTGGGGCCGGGTGATCTCGGGTCAGGACGTGGTGCGGGCCATCAAGGTCGGAGAACCCGTCGCTGATCCGCAAGACCGCATGGAACGGGTCCGCGTGCTGGCCGATATACCGGCGGCGGAGCGGCCCAAGGTGCGGGTGATCGATCCGAAAAGCGCCTGGTTCAAGGGCGAGATTGACCGCGTTCGAGCAACCAAAGGGGCCGACTTCTCGGCCTGTGACGTGAACATTCCTGCTGAGGTGAAGTGATGGCCAACGATCCCGAGAACACCCTGATCATGACGCTGGAGTCGGGTCCGGTGACCATCAAGCTGCGTCCCGATCTGGCGCCGGGCCACGTGGAGCGGATCAAGGAACTGGCCCGCGAGGGCTTCTACGACGGCGTCGTGTTCCACCGTGTGATCCCGGGCTTCATGGCTCAAGGCGGCGATCCGACCGGGACCGGCTCAGGCGGCTCGGACAAGCCGAACCTTCAGGCGGAATTCAGCCGTGAGCCCCACGTCCGTGGCGTCTGCTCCATGGCACGCACGCCGAACCCGAACTCGGCCAACAGCCAGTTCTTCATCTGCTTCGACGACGCCACCTTCCTGGACGGCCAGTACACCGTCTGGGGCGAGGTGACGGAAGGCATGGAGCACGTGGACGCCCTGCCGAAGGGCGAGCCGCCCCGCGCGCCCGGCAAGATCGTCTCCATGAAGGTGGCGGCGGACGCCTGAGGCCCGCCGTGGCGCCTCGGCTCAAGGTGTTCGTGACGAGCGACGGGTTCACCGACTACATCGTCGCGACCACCTCTAGAGCCAAGGCGCTGGCCGCCTGGGGCTTGCGCCAAGATGTGTTCAAGGAAGGCCGCGCGCACGAGACGGACGATCCCGATCTCGTCGCCGCGGCCACCGCGCAGCCGGACCAGGTTCTGCGCCGACCCGCTGGTACGCGGGACAGTCTTGCCAAGCTGAAGCCCCCTTCGAAGGCTAAGCCAAAGGGCACGTCGCCGGCCGCGCTGAAAAAGGTCGCCGATCTCGAAGCGAAGTTGGCTGATCTCGAAGCCTCGCACGAGGAGGCTCTCGCCGAGATCGAAGAACAGCGCGCAACGCTGGAGCGCCGCGCCGGCGAACTCGTGCACGATTACCACGCTCGCCGCGAGAAGCTGGAGGCTGCGCTCAGCGGGGCTCGAGCGGCGCTAGAACCGTGATTAACGGGTAGTGGTCGGAGGTCAGGCGCGGGCCGCGTTTGATGCTCACCGTCGCCCACCCCGATCCTGCGTAGACGTGATCGATTGGCAGAAAGGGAACGGCCGTCCACTTCAGTTGTTTGTAGGGCTGAGCCGGCCAACTGAAGATAGCCCGGTCGCGGCGGAACAGGCCGAACGTCCGGTCCCACCGCTGCCGCGAGAAGGACCAGGGTGCGGAGTTGAAGTCGCCGGCAAGGATCGTGCGTTCGCCGGGGAAGCGGCGAAGCGTGCGCCGGATGCGTTCCTCCTGACGCTGTTGGTCAGCCACGTCCGTCGGCCAGGCGTTGTGCATTCCCACCACAGTGAACTCGCCACGCGCGTCACGGAGCGTCGCCGTCACCAGGGGTCCGTCGCCCTTGGCCCGGGAGGTCGCCACGATTGGCAGGCGGGTTAGCACCGTGGAATCGCATCTGATGCAGGTTGCGTTCCAGCCGCCGCGTTCAAGGATGCGCTGGCGGACCTCGGGGCGATATTCCGCGAGGATCACCACGTCAGGATCCTGGGCGAGGATCCAGTCGGCCGTCGCTTCCGGCGCAGGGTTGCTCACATAGACGTTGAGCGAGACGATCTTCAGCTCGCCGGAGCCGCCGGCTGCGGCTTTCGGACCGGTATCGCGCAGGTACTCGGGCGCAACCAGCCATGCGCCCGCGACCACGCCCAACAGGCCGATGCCCACGATGAACAAGCGGAGCCTGCCGCGAAACAGAAGACCCAGAACAAGGCCGAGCGCGGCTCCCGCGAGCCAGATGGGCGCGAAGTGGGCCAGCACGTCCCAGTCGAGGCTGATCCGACCCAGGTGCGCGCCCATTCCCGCGGCTGCGGACAGGAACGTCCCGGTGAGGATCGCTACGCCCAGAAGGTCGGCGAGAAAGATTCGCAAGCGATGCACGTCGCGCGTCTAGCACGAGGCGACGCTTGACGCGCCTGCGGCCGCGTGGCCTTGACGCCCGTCCTATGCGTCTTGCTGATTTCGACTTCATTCTGCCCGAGGAGAGCATCGCTCTTCGCCCCGCGAACCCTCGGGATTCCGCGCGACTGCTGTTGGTTGAGCCCGGTGCGCCGCTGCAGGACCTACGCGTCTACGATCTGCCGGGCCTGCTGCGCTCCGGCGACATCCTGGTTCTGAACGACACCAGGGTCATCCCGGCGCGCCTGAAGGGCGTTCGCCTGCGTGGCGAGAGCCGAGTGGCGTGCGAGGCGACCCTCCATAAGCGCCTGTCCGCCCACGTCTGGACGGCGTTCATGCGTCCTGGAAAGAAGCTCAGCCCTGGCGACCGGATCGCGTTCGGCGCCACCAGCGACGCAGCCTGCCTGCTGTCGGCGCTCGACGCGACGGTGAAGGAGAAAGGTGAGGGTGGAGAGGTCACCCTCGCCTTCGATCTGTCCGGACCCGACCTCGACGTGGCGATCTCGGAGCGGGGCGCCATGCCCCTGCCGCCCTATATCGCCGCCAAACGCGGGGAAGACGAGAAGGACCGCGCCGACTACCAGACTGTCTATGCGCAGGAGGACGGCTCGGTCGCCGCTCCGACGGCGGGCCTGCATTTCACGCCGCAACTCTTCGCGGGGCTGGAAGCTGCCGGGGTTCAGACCGCCTTCGTGACCCTCCATGTGGGCGCCGGCACTTTTCTTCCTGTGAAGTCCGAAGACCTGTCGGAGCACCGGATGCACGCCGAGTGGGGCGAGGTGGACGAGGCGACCGCTGACCGGCTGAACGCGGTGCGGGCGGCGGGCGGACGCATCATCTGCGTTGGGACAACCTCCTTGCGGCTGCTGGAGAGCGCAGCGGGCGAGGACGGTGTGATCCGGCCGTTCATGGACGAGACCTCGATCTTCATCACCCCGGGCTACCGGTTCCGGGCCGCCGACGGGCTGATGACCAACTTCCACCTGCCGAAATCGACCCTGTTCATGCTGGTCTCGGCCTTTGCGGGATATGAGACCATGCGCGCGGCCTACGCCCACGCCATCGAGAGCGGCTACCGCTTCTATTCCTATGGCGACTCCAGCCTGCTGTGGCGGGCCTGATGGCAGCGTTCCCGTTCAAAATCGACGCCACGGACGGCCGTGCCCGGACAGGGATCCTGGCTACGCCGCGCGGCGACATCCGCACGCCGGCCTTCATGCCGGTGGGCACGGTCGGCACGGTGAAGGCGATGACGGTGGACCAGGTGAAGTCCACCAGCGCCGACATTATCCTCGGCAACACCTACCACCTGATGCTGCGTCCCACGGCCGAGCGGGTCGCGCGGCTTGGCGGGCTCCACAAGTTCATGCGCTGGGACAAGCCCATCCTGACGGACAGCGGCGGCTTCCAGGTCATGTCCCTCTCCAAGATCTGCAAGGTCAAGGAAGAGGCGGTGACGTTCCAAAGTCACCTCGACGGCTCGCGGCACGTGCTGTCGCCGGAACGATCCATGGAGATCCAGGCCGACCTGCTTGGCTCCGACATCGTGATGCAGCTCGACGAGCTGGTTTCGCTGCCGACCACCGAAGACAAGGCGGCCGACGCGATGCGCCGTTCGGCTCGGTGGGCCCAAAGGTGCAAGGATGCGTTCGGCACGCGCGACGCCCAGGCCTTGTTTGGCATTCAGCAGGGCGGGACCTTCGCTAGTCTTCGCCAGGAGTCAGCCGACCGGCTGCGCGAGATCGGCTTCGATGGCTATGCGATCGGCGGCTTGGCCGTCGGGGAAGGGCACGAGGGCATGGTCGAGGTGCTGGACTATGCCCCTGAGATGCTGCCGGCCGAACGTCCCCGCTATCTGATGGGTGTGGGCAAGCCCATCGACATCGTTGAAGCGGTCGCCCGCGGCGTCGATATGTTCGATTGCGTCCTGCCGACCCGCTCCGGTCGCCACGGCCAGGCCTGGACCTGGGACGGTCCGATCAACCTGAAGAACGCGCGCTTCGCCGAAGACGAAAACCCGCTCGATTCGAACAGCTCGGTGTCGCCCAGCTGCGACTATTCGAAGGCCTATCTGCACCACCTAGTCCGAGCCGACGAGATCCTCGGCCAGGTGCTGCTGTCCTGGCACAACATCGCCTTCTTCCAGGATCTGATGTCGCAGCTGCGGGCCGCCATCGCTGAAGGACGGCTCGAAGCTTTCCGCCGGACGTTTGCGGACCGTCAGCGCCGGATGGGGTAGCGGGGCTTCCAGCCTTGGGTCGGCGGCGTCGACCCAGCAAGCTCGTGCGAGGGGGTCGCGGGAGGCGAGCAGCCGCGCGATTCGCCCAAGCCCTTCAGGTAAGCCCGACGGACGCCGCCAGCCATAATTGCGGCTTGCACCAGGTTGTCGTGCCGCTCGGCGCCGGAAAGCTTGCGGACCCAGCCCCGGAACGGGATCGCCTCGGTGGTGACGCCAGCGACGGCGCTCAGGGCCGTGCCGCGGCCCTTGTCGAGAAGGTCATCCTCATCCTGGGAAGGGGTGTCCAGATCAGCGCCTAGGGCGTCGTTGAGCGGCCGGATCAACTCGATCAGAGCTTGGCAGCTGGCTTTTTCAGGCCGGGCGTAGGGATCGGCGATTGCGGCCAGGAGAACGGGCGGGATCTTGGTCCGGAGGACGTTGATGTCGCGCAGCGGCGCCCGTACCGCGCCGGTCAGATTCTCCCGGTTAGCTTCGTTCGTGGTCTGAATCCGCGGCGAGCCATCGGCGCGTGGGGTGGTGCAGCTCGCCAAGGCGAGACAGGCGAGAGGCAGGACTGTTGAGGTGAGTCGACGCATTAGTTGTGAGTCTAGCTAAGACCTTGGCCCTGTTAAGGCGTCGCCGGTCTTGCGCGGCTCGGCCGCGGCGCCTATGGTCCGCGCCGCTTAGCCCGGGGGTTCGCACCCATGAGTCCCGGACACAGCGGGCCGGTAGCTCAGTGGTAGAGCATTCGACTTTTAATCGAATGGTCCTGGGTTCGAATCCCAGCCGGCCTACCAACTCCCTGATCCCAAATGGATGTTCCGCTCGTCGTTCCCGCTGGTGGGCGCGCGCGTGGCCCTTAGACGCATCCACCCGACGCGTCTCCGAGAGGGCGTCCTTCTGGGTGACACAGACCACGGCCAAAGCTACATCCGGCGCGGGGGCGCTCTAGGGAATCTCGGGTTGGGTCGACTGGTGTACGCCGTCGCCGCCTCGGCGGCCTTCTGCACGCCTTTGGCGGCTGCACCCGCGCGTGCGGATGAGCCTAACGCTCAGATTACCGGCGACCTGCCGGACGACCTCAGGGCGGCGATCGCCCAGGCGATCGGCGAAAGCGAACGTCCTATCGAGAACCGCTTCGAAGCTCGCCGCCGGGCTCGGGCCGCGGCGGAGGATGCCATCGCCGTGCTTCGATCGGAGGGCTACTACGCCTATGTGGTGGAGCCGGAGATTGGGGAGGGGGACGCGCCGCCAGCCACAGTCCATGTTACGCCCGGAGCGCGCTTCGTGTTCGCCGATCCGGCGTTGCGATGGGTAGGTGAGCCGCCGGAGCCGCAGGCTGCGGAGGCCGCGACGCGGGCCTTGGGGCTTGCGCCCGGACGCCCTGGCCGCGCACCCGACGTCATCGCTGCTGAAGGGCGCGCTGTCGCGGCGGTTCAGCAGCTGGGCTACGCCGATGCGGCGGCCCAGCCTCGTGAGGTGGTTGTCGATCACGCTGACACCACCGTGCGTCCGACCTTCCGCATCGCCTCCGGTCCCTTGGTGCGTCTGGATGGCATCCGCCTGGTTACGCGTGGGCGGACACGCACTGGGTGGGTGCAGCGGCTGGCGCCCTGGCGAAGCGGTCAGACGTACGATCCAGACGACGTGGCGGAGCTCGAGCGGCGCCTCCTGGACGCCAACGTCTACGAGTCCGTCACGGTGGCGCTAGCTCCCGTTGGGGAGGAGACACCTGACGGGCTTCGCCCAATCGTGGTCAGCCTGGCGGAGCGCCGGCCGCGCACGCTTGAACTCGGTGGCAGCTATGCGACGGCTGAAGGCGCGGGCCTGGAAGCACGTTGGACGCGGTACAACCTCCTGAGGCGGGCCGACACGGTGAGCCTCATGGGCCGCGCCTCGAACGTGGACAGCCGCGCGGAAGCCAGCGTGGCCTTGCCGCATTGGATGCGACCCACCCAGACCCTGACCGCCACGGCAGGCGCATACCGCACGCGCACCGACGCCTTCGACGAGACGGGCGTTGGCATCCGGGCGGACGTTCAGCGCCGGTTCGGCCGAAGCCTGTTCTCCTTCATCGGCGGCTCATACCTCACGGTTGGCGCCTCGTTGGATCTCAGCCGGACGAATGAGTTGCGGGTCGGCACCCTGACGCCGCTTGGGCGGGATATCGTCACGGCGGCCGGGCTGTTGGATCTTGCCCTCGACCGTTCCGACGATCCGCTGGATCCACGACGGGGCTGGCGGGTGAGCGCGCGGGCCGAGCCGACGCTGCTGACGGGGGAGGTGACGGTCCCTTATCTACGGCTGCAAGCTCAGGGCAGCGGCTATCTGCCGATCGGGGCCCGGGCGCGGACCGTGCTGGCCGGGCGCTTGAGGGTAGGGAGCATCGTGAACGGCACGATCCCCCAGATCCCGGCCTCGCGCCGGTTCTTCGCGGGCGGCGGCGGCTCCGTGCGGGGGTTCCCGTATCAGGCGGTGGGGCCGCGGCTGGCTGACAACACGCCGCAAGGCGGCGCTTCGCTGCTCGAAGCCTCCGCCGAGGTTCGGCATGATGTGCTCGGACCCTGGGGCGTGGCGGCCTTCGTGGACGGCGGGGCCATTGGCACCGACCAGCTGCCCGGCTTCGACGACCTCAGCATCGGCGCGGGCGTGGGCATCCGGTACAACCTGAGCTTCGGGCCGATCCGGGTCGACTTCGCCACGCCGGTGAAGAAGCGGCGTCGCGAGGCTCCCTTCCAGGTCTATGTGAGCATCGGGCAGAGCTTTTGACCGACGCCGACGACATGCCCGAGGCGGAAGCGCCGCCGCAGGAGCCGGCGCGGCGAAGCATCCGGCGCGCGCTCCTGTCGGTCTTCCTGGGCGCGCTGATCCTGTTCGGGGGCGTGTTCCTGGGCACCCGGTACGGGGTGCTGATCCCGCAGACGCGGCTGCTGATCGAGGCGCGGACGGACGGGCTGAAGATCGGGCGGTTCGGGCGGCTGAAGGTCGAGGGACTGGCCGGCGATGTGTGGCGCGACTTTACAGTCCGCCGGCTCACTATTCGCGACGAACAGGGTGTCTGGCTGGAAGCCAATAACGTCCATATGACATGGCGTTACGCCGAACTTCTAAGGCGTCGCTTTCACGCCGATCGTATAGAGATACAGTCGCTGAAAGTGCTGCGTCGGCCGATGCTGACGCCCAAGGGCAAGGACCGCGGCCTGCCTGTATCTTTTTTCATCGACGAGGCCCATGCGCGGGTCGAGATGCTGCCGGCGTTCAGCTACCGGAGAGGCGTCTACGACGTCGATCTCGAGCTGGCGGTGCAGCGCGGCGGCGGGCAGCGCGGCAGCCTGAAGGCGGCGTCGATCCTGCACGCGGGCGACCACCTGAACGTCGAGTTCGACATCGCCAAGACCCGGCCGTTGGTCCTGGTCGCCGATGGCGAGGAAGTGCAGGGCGGGGCCATCGCGGGCGCCCTGGGGCTGCCGGCGAACCAGCCGTTCTCGCTGAAGGCGGTGGCGGGCGGGCGCCTGGCGGAAGGGCGGTTCACGGCCGTGGCCCGTTCGGGCGCCGTCGAGCCGCTGAACGCCCAAGGCGCCTGGACCCGGCAGGGCGGCCAAGCCAGCGGCCGCGTGCTCCTGACATCTTCGACCCTGCTGCGTGACTACGCCCGCAGGTTCGGTCCCTCGGCGGAGTTCCAGATCTCGGGCGCCAAGTCGGGGCCCGAGTACTTCGCCCTGCGCGGCGAAGTTCGCGCCGAGAACCTGAACTTCTCCGCCCAAGGCTTTGGCGATATTGGCGAACGGGAGCTCGGCCCAGGAGGCTTGAGCATCGTCGCCAGCACCAGGCAGCTGTCGCGGCTGACCGGCGGTCCGACGGTGGGCGCGTCGCGCAGCGCCGGCGTCCTGACCAAGTCCCGCGACACCTGGCGCTACAAGGGCACCTTCACCGCGGGAGGCCTCGACCTGTGGGGCTACTACCTGCCGCAAGCGAGCGGGCCGATCGAGGGAGTCCTGAAGAACCGGCTGCTGACCGCGAAAGGCTCGCTGACGTCGCGTGACGGGCGGGGCGACAGCCTGTTCGCGGTGTTCATGGGGGCGGCGCCGCGAGGCGTGTACGAAATCCAGCGGTTGCCCGACGGCCGGATCCTCGGGCGCGACGTACACATCCTCGGCAATGGTCTGAAGCTGGACGCCGAGGGCGGACGCACCCTGTTCGGCGGGCTGACCTTCAAGGGCAAGGCCGTGCTGTCCAAGCTCGAGCAGGCGAACTTCGGCGGCATGGGCGGGGCGGTGGCCACATGGTCGGCCCTGCAGCGCCGCGACCGCCAGCCGTGGGACTTCGACGTCAAGGCGGACGGCCAGAACTTCGCGATGGGCTATGTCGAGTTCGACCGCATGGCCGGGCGTAGTCCCAAGCTCCGGTTCAAGGCCAGTTATCTCGACGAGCACATGACCTTCACCGGCATCCGGTTCGACGGGGCCGCTGCGACGGTGAACGCCAGGGGCGTGATGGGGCCCAACTTCTCGCTCGACTTCAAAGGCGACTGGAGCGCCAGCGGCCCGTTCCGCGTCGGCCCCGTCGAGATCACCGGACGAGGCGCGGGCACGGGCACGGTCACGGGAACGGTTGAGCGCCCACGGGCCGATCTGATCGCCGACGTGCCGGAGGTGGACGTGCCGCGCCTACCGCTGCGCAACGCTCACATCCTCATGACCTTCACCAAGGAGCCTTACGGCACCGGCGGCGCGGTGTCCCTGACCGCCGACAGCGCCTATGGCCCGGCGAGGTGGCGTTCGGACATGCGGCTGCTGGAGAACAGCGCCGGGGTCGATCTCTTCAACATCTCGGCGGAAGGCGGCGGGGTTCAGGCAAGTGGATCCCTGTCGCTGCGCAGCGACGAGCCCTCAGCGGCCGACCTGAGGGTGAATGTCGGAAAGGGCGCGCTGCTGGACGCTGGCCGCGTGGGCGGGACTGTCCGCATCGTGGACGCGCCCGGCGGTCCACGCGGCGACCTGGATCTGGCTGGCGACGGCATGCGCCTGCCCGGTGCGAACTTCACCATCCGGAGTTTGAAGTTGTCGGCGGACGGGCCGATGGCGCGCTTGCCCTACACGGTAGAGGCCCGAGGCGCGTCAGGGGCCGGCGCCTGGCGACTGGCCGGGCGCGGGGCGCTTTCGCAGGTTCGCACCAGCTACACGGTGGCCTTCGACGGCGGCGGCTCCTTGGGAGAGCGCGACCTGCGGACAACCGAAACCGCCGTGATCACCTTCAACGAGAACGAGCGAACCGGACGTCTGCGGCTGGCTTCCTCCGAAGGCGGTCGCGTGGTGGTCGACGGACGGTTCACGGCGGCGGAAGCGGATCTGCGCGCCCAGCTCAGCGGCGTCGCACTTTCCCTGCTGAACGAAGACCTCGCCGGCGGCGTCAACGGGACCTTGAGCCTGCAAGGGCGTGAAGGCCGGCTGGATGGCACGTTCATGGCCGACCTGAAGGGCGCACGCAGTCGCGGCGCGCCGGCCGCTTCCGGCGTGGACGGCGTGGTTCGCGGTCGGTTGGCGGACAACACCCTGTCGCTGGAGGCGATCGCCGCCAATGGTCAAGGATTGCGGGCCAACGCCAGCCTGGTGCTGCCCACCGAAGCGTCCGCCGCGCCGTTCCGCGTGGCCATCGCACGCCGCCGCCCCATGCAGGGCCGCTTCTTCGCCGAGGGAGAGGTGCGGCCGCTGTTCGACCTGCTGGTGGGCGGCGAACGCAGCCTTTCTGGCCAGGTGAGGTCCGAAGGCACCCTTGGCGGCACCTTGGCGGACCCCACTGCGCTGGGCCGGATCACCGTGGAGAATGGGCGCTTCGACGACGGCAACACGGGCCTGTCGCTGCGCCAGGTGGCGCTGCGGGCGGTGTTCGACGACGACGAGGTGGATGTCACCCAGGCCTCCGGCGTGGACGGGCGCGGCGGTTCGGTCAGCGGCTCGGGCCGCATCAGCCTGGAGCGCGCCGGCGTCTCGAGCTTCCGGCTCGACCTGCGCAGCTTCCGCCTAATCGACAACGAGCAGGCCACCGCCTCGGCGAGCGGACCGGCCACCATCGCCCGTGACGCCAATGGGCGGGTGCGGCTGTCAGGCGACCTGACCATTGACCGCGCCGACATCGCGGCCGAACTGCCGACTCCGTCCGGGGTGGTGATGATGGACGTGGTGGAGCGCAACCGGCCCGACGAAATGCAGGTCTCGCTGCCGCCCGCCAATCTGCGCGGCTTCGGCTGGAACCTGGACGTGACGCTTCGGGCGCCTCGCCGGATCTTCCTGCGCGGACATGGGCTGGACATGGAGCTGTCGCTTGAAGCCCGAGTCCGGGGCACCACGAACGAGCCGGAGTTGTCGGGCGCGGCCCGGGTGGTGCGCGGGGACTACGAGTTCGCCGGGCGCCGCTTCGAGTTCGACCAATCAGGCGTGGTCTACCTGTCCACCGATCCCGCCGACATCCGGCTCGACCTGACGGCGACCCGCGACGACCCGTCTCTGACGGCGGTGACGCGGATCCGCGGCACCGCCGAGCGGCCGGAGATCACCTTCACCTCCAGCCCAAGCCTGCCGAGCGACGAGGTTCTGAGCCAGGTGCTGTTCGGCCGCTCAGCCTCGCAGCTCTCTCCCATTGAGGCCGCCCAGCTCGCGTCCGCGCTTTCCGCGTTGAGCCGCGGCGGCGGTTTCGACGTGATCGGCAACCTGAGGAGCTTCGCCGGGCTCGACCGCCTGGCGTTTGGCGGCGGCGGCGACACGGCCATGACCGTCTCCGGCGGCAAGTACCTGACCGACGACGTCTATCTGGAGCTTACCGGCGGCGGCCGCGAAGGACCGTCAGCCCAGGTCGAGTGGCGCGTGCGCCGCAATCTGTCGATCCTGTCGCGCTTGCAGGGGCAGGGCAGTGCGCGGCTCGCCGTTCGCTGGCGGCGGGATTACTGATCCGCCAGTCGGCCGCCCGCGGCGGCATAGGCCTGCGTGCCGCGCGTGAACACCTGGTCCTGGGACAGGACCTCGGCGATGGGCACGTCCGCAGCGGTTTCCAGCCGGCTGTAGATCGGTGCGAAGTCGGTCTGGGTGGTGGCGTCCAGCAGCGACTGCAGTGACGGGATCACGAAGTAGACCTGCTGGAAGTCGTCGATCCGGTAGGGGGTGCGCATCACCCGCTCCAGATCGAAGCCGAGCCGGTTCGGCGACGGATCGTCCAGGGCGAAAATCGACTCCGCCAGGCTGGAGACGATGCCCGCGCCATAGATCCGCAAGCCTCGGGGCGTCTGAAGCAGTCCGAACTCGACCGTGTACCAGTAGAGGCGGGCCAAGTTATGCAGGTGGCCGTAGCCGAGCGCCCGCTGGCCGCCCTTGCCATAGGCCTGCATGTAGTCGGCGAACACCGGATCGGTGAGCATCGGCACATGGCCGAATACGTCGTGGAAGACGTCCGGCTCCTGCAGATAGTCGAGCTGGTCGGCGCGGCGGATGAACTGGCCGGCGGGGAAACGTCGATTGGCCAGGTGGTCGAAGAAGACCTCGTCAGGCACGAGCCCGGGGACCGCCACCACGCTCCAGCCGGTCAGCCGCTGGAGCTCCTCGTTGATGCGGTTGAAGTCCGGAATGCCGGTACGATGCAGGTCGAGCGCCTCAAGGCCACGCAGGAAGGGGTCGCAGGCACGCCCTGGAAGCAGGCTGGCTTGCCGCTCGTACAGAGTGATCCAGACGTCGTGCTCGGCCTGGCTGTAGCTGTCCCAGCCTTGGTCGATCGTCCAGTCCGGTCGCGCCCCAGGAGGCGGTCCGTTTGCAAATCCATCCGCGCTCATGCAGCCAGAATGGACCCGCTGTAGCGGAAGTTCCGTTCGAAGAGTGGCGGCCCGCAAGCCTGTCGCGGAAGAAAGTTGCGCAGGGCCTCGCCGGCCCAGAGCAAGTCTGCCCTTAGTGGCTGATGCGCGGACGCAGCTTGTACTGACCGGACCCGAAGGATTCGAAGATGAGCTGGGCCTGCGGGTGAGTCACAGGCTCGCCCGTCTCGTCTTCCACGAGATTCTGCTCCGACACATAGGCGACGTAGGAGCTCTCATCGTTCTCGGCCAACAGGTGGTAGAACGGCTGGTCCTTGCTGGGCCGGATGTGCTCGGGGATCGAGAACCAGTAGTCGTCCGTGTTCGAGAACTGCGGATCGACGTCGAAGATCACGCCCCGGAAGGGGTAGATCCGGTGGCGGACGACCTGGCCGATGGCAAATTTGGCGAGTCGCGAGTGCATGACCGGGAATATAGCAGGCTTCTCCTGACCGGGAGGTGAACGTCGTGCGTCGAAGCGCCTTTCAAGGCCGCGCTTCCCAGCGACGCTTCCGCCTTGCTACAGTCGTCGGGAAATCAGGCGCGCCCCGGGGGGCTGCGTCTGCGTAGGACAAGAAGGCGGTCCATGGACGAAGCGCCGAGGGCGCGCGGCGCCCGCATGCGCGCCCGGGTCAGGTCATCAGGCGAGCCGCCGTGCTATGCCGCCCTGGACCTCGGAACGAACAACTGCCGGCTGCTCATCGCCACACCGCATGGGGCGAGCTTCCGGGTGGTCGAGGCCTATTCCCGCATTGTGCGTCTCGGCGAAGGGCTGACCCAGAGCGGTCGGCTGTCGGACGTGGCCATGGAGCGGGCGCTGGCTGCGCTGAAGGTCAGCGCCGAGAAGGTGCGCCGCCGCCGCGTGGTGCGGCTGCGCGCCATCGCCACACAGGCCTGCCGGATGGCGGAGAACGGCCAGGCGTTCATCGACAGGGTGGCAGAGGAAACCGGCCTCAAGCTGCAGATCATCAGCCCGCGGGAAGAGGCGCGGCTGTCCGTCGCCGGTTGCCTGAACCTGCTGGACCGCAGCCAGGACGCCGCTTTGGTGGTGGATGTCGGGGGCGGGTCTACCGAGCTGTCCTGGGTGGAGCTGAAGGGCGCGCCGGAAACGGGGACCCCGCCGGTGCGGGCCTGGCTGTCGGTGCCGATCGGGGTGGTCACCCTGGCCGAGCGCTTCCCCGAAGGTGACGAGCCGACCGAAGCCTGGTTCCGTCGGATGGTCGACACGGTGAAGACCGAAATCGCCGCCTTCGAGCGCGCCGACGGCATGCGTCCGATTTTCGAAGCCGACCGCGCCCACCTCGTTGGAACGTCGGGCGCGATCACCAGCCTGGCGGGCTTGCACCTCGACCTGCCGCGTTATGACCGCAACCGGGTGGACGGCATCTGGATGACCCGGGGGCAGTGCGAGGCCGCGGCCAATCGGCTGCTGGCCCTGACGCCGCAGGGGCGCGCCGACGAGCCGTGCATCGGGCCGGACCGCGCCGACCTGGTTTTGGCCGGAGCCGCGATCCTGCAGGCTGTGCAGGAGCTGTGGCCCTGCAACCGAGTACGCGTCGCCGACAGGGGCCTTCGCGAGGGCATCCTGCTATCCCTGATGGCCGAACGCGGCGTGCGCCGGAAACGGCGCCGCCGCAATCGAGGCCCCGCAAGACAGGCGACCGCCGCATGACCGAACCGCCTCGCAAACGCATGGTGAAGCCGCCGACCGGCGGCACCGAAGGGGGCCGCGGCAAGCCGGCGCGCCTGAAGACCGCCAAGGAGCGGACGCCCTCTCAGCAGCGCTGGCTCGAGCGCCAGATCAACGACCCGTTCTCGGCCAAGGCCCGCGCGCTGGGTTATCGCAGCCGCGCAGCGTTCAAGCTGACGGAAATCGACGACAAGCTTCGGCTGTTGAAGCCGGGCGCGAAGGTGATCGACTTGGGCGCCGCCCCCGGCGGGTGGACGCAGGTGGCCATCGAGCGGGGCGTGAAGGACGTGGTGGGCGTCGACCTGCTGCCCATCGATCCCTTGCCGCCGGCCCACCTGATCCAGATGGATTTCACCGATCCCGAGTGCGGGCCGCGGCTGATCGAGCTGCTGGGCGGCGCGCCGGATCTGGTGATGAGCGACATGGCGCCCAACACCGTGGGGCACCGCAAGACCGACCACCTGCGGATCATGGGCCTGATCGAAGCGGCCATGGTGTTCGCCATCGACGTGCTGAAGCCTGGCGGCACCTTCGTCGCCAAGGCGTTCCAGGGCGGCGAGACGGCGAGCCTGATCGGCGAGCTGAAGCGGCACTTCACGGACGTGCGCAACGTCAAGCCGAAGGCGAGCCGCGCCGACTCGTCAGAGGTCTATCTGGTCGCCACCGGCTTCAAGGGCCGGTAGGCCTCAACGCAGGAAGCAGGCCTGGCCGGCCGCCTTGAGCTGCTCGCAAAAGGCGCCCGCCGCCGCGCGGCTGGCGAAGCCGCGAACGAGGCCGCGAAAGACAATTCGTCCGTTCACCGTCGCCCGGACCGCTTCAGACGTCAGCCCCGGCCGACGTGCGGCGGCGCGGCTGGCCACGCGCCTAGCTTCCGCCTCATCCGGCGAGCCGACCACTTGGACGGCGACATTGGCGACCACCGCAGGACGGACCGGCGTCGGCGAAGCGGCCTGGGCGCGGGGCGCGGGCGTGGCGCGCTGTGCGGGCTGCGGAGCGGCGGCTGGCGGCGCCGCCTGCGTCGAGGGGCGGACCTGAGTGGCGACCGGTGCGGGCGTGGCCGCTGCGCGGGCCGGCGCGGGGGGCGGCGCTTGTGGCGCGGGAGCGGCGGGCGTCGGCGGGGCGATGACGTCCGTGGTCCGCACGACCACGCCGGCGGCCAGCGGACGCTGGAAGCTCTTGTCGCAGAAGGCCCGCCAGATGCTCTCCAGCTGGGTCCCCGGAGGCGGCGTGCGCCAGTCGTTGTCGCCCGGCGAGACGGCGATCGGTTGGCCGAGCAGGTTGCGCGTGGTGTAGCCGGTGGTGGCGCCCACCCGGATGCGGCGGCCGGCGCAATCGAGGTCGGCCGTGGTCTGCCACGACACCGCGCCGCGGCGGGCGGCGTGATCTGGCGTGATCGCCTCCGCCCGCACCGAGACGCGTTGGCCCGGGGGGCTGAACAGCGGATAGGTCGACACGACGCTGGTGATGGCCGACGGGCTGACGGCGATCACCTGCTCGGGGGTGATGTCGGTCTCCCTGCGCAGCCAAGTGGCGAGCCCGTCGCGATCCATGGCGGTGGGATAGGTGAGGGACTGCTGCGCCAGCGCTTCAGGCGCGACGAGGCAGGCGCCCAGAAGGGCGAGTGGAGCCGCAAGCTTGCGCGTCATGAAGCTTGGCTATCTGGATTCGGCCGCGCCTCGATCAACCCTTGCCGGGTCATGAGGGCCTGCAGCTCGTGCATCTTGTTGAGGAGCTGGACCACCGAGCGACCGGACATCACCACGCGCGAGGCGGTGTAGGCCCACTGCTTGGGCGCTTCCACCGAGCGGGTCGCGCCGCTTTCGGCCTCGGTCCGCACCACGGTGAATTCCATGCGCAAGGTCACGCCGTCGAAGAACACGTGCTCAAGCCGGTCGGCGAACACCTCGGTGATCTCCGGACGATCGATATACCGCGGCTGCGACGCCGCGCCGTTTGGAGTCTTCATCCCCAGCCCCTTGCCCGAGGGGCGTGGCCCCCCATTTGCCCAGCAGCGCCCGCAAGCTTGGGCGCAGAGGCCAAAACGACGCCGGGGTCCCAGAAGTTGCGGCCGGGACAGCAGCGCTTGAAATGAATCTTGGGCAAGCCCTTGCCGGGGTTGGAGCCTTCCGCTTATACGAGCGCCGCAAAACGAGGTGTCTCCATGGAGATTCGCGAAGGGCTCACCTTCGACGATGTTTTGCTCGAACCGGGTCCATCCGATGTGATGCCGACCCAGGTGGATGTCGCCACCAGGTTCACGCGAGAGATCAAACTGAACATTCCGCTCGTGTCCTCCGCCATGGACACGGTGACCGAAAGCCGGCTGGCCATCGCCATGGCCCAGAGCGGCGGCATCGGCATCCTGCACCGGAACCTGACCGCCGAGGAGCAGGCCGACCAGGTGCGCGAGGTGAAGCGCTACGAAAGCGGGATGGTCATCAACCCGCTGACCATCGGGCCTGAGACGACGCTGCGCGAGATCCGCGAGATCAAGGCGCGCAAGAAGATCTCCGGCTTCCCGGTGGTGGATGCGGACGGCAAGCTGTGCGGCATCCTCACCAATCGCGACATGCGGTTCGAGGGCAGCGACGACGCGCCGGCCAAGGCGCTGATGACCAAGGACAACCTGGTCACGGTGCGCGAGGGCGTGGCCCAGGCCGAGGCCCGCGAGCTGCTGCGGCGGCACAAGATCGAGCGGCTGATCGTTGTGGACGACGACAACCGCGCCGTCGGCCTGATCACCGTCAAGGACATGGAAAAGGCCCAGCAGCACCCGAACGCGGCCAAGGACGCGCAGGGCCGGCTGCTGGTGGGCGCTGCCTCCACGGTGGGCGACAACGGCTACGAGCGCTCCATGGCGCTGGTGGACGCGGGCGTGGACGTGGTGGTGATCGACACCGCCCACGGCCACAACGCCGACGTCGCCAAGGCGGTGGACCGCATCAAGCGCGAAACCAACCGCGTCCAGATCGTCGCCGGCAACGTCGCCACGCACGACGGCGCCAAGGCGCTGATCGACGCGGGCGCGGACGCGGTGAAGGTCGGCATCGGCCCCGGCTCCATCTGCACCACCCGGATCGTGGCGGGCGTGGGCGTGCCGCAACTGACGGCGATCATGGACGCGGTCCGCGCCGCCCGCGGCTCGGACGTGCCGATCATCGCCGATGGCGGGATCAAGTACTCGGGCGACCTGGCCAAGGCGCTGGCCATGGGCGCTTCGGCGGCCATGATGGGCTCGTTCTTCGCCGGCGTGGACGAGGCGCCGGGCGAGGTGTTCCTCTACCAGGGACGCTCCTACAAGGCCTACCGCGGCATGGGCTCGCTGGGCGCGATGTCTCAAGGGTCGGCCGACCGCTACTTCCAGAAGGAAGTGTCAGCGCTGAAGCTGGTCCCGGAAGGCATCGAGGGGCAGGTGCCGTACAAGGGTCCGATCGCGCCGCTGCTGCACCAAATGGTCGGCGGGCTGCGGGCGGCCATGGGCTATGTGGGCGCGGGCACCCTCCAGGAATTCCGGGAGCGGGCGCGGTTCATCCGCATCACTGGCGCGGGCCTGCGTGAAAGCCACGTCCACGACGTGATGATCACCCGGGAAGCGCCCAACTATCCGAGCCCGGTCTGAGTGCGGACGTCGGTCGCCTCCGACCTGGTCCTTCTTCCGGCGGCCGGCGTCCTCGCGACGCCGGCCGCTGTCTTTCAACCGTCGAGTAGCTCCCTTGCGTGACGCCGGACGCCTTGCGGCGGCTATCGAAGTCCTGACCGAGATCGAGCAGCGCCACCGGCCCGTCCGGCTGGCGCTGAAGGCGTGGGGCGACAGCGCGCGCTACGCCGGGGCGAAGGACCGCGCCTGGGTGTCGGGGCTGGTGCTGGACGTCCTGCGGCGCAAGCGTTCCTTGGCCTGGCGCATGGGCGACGACAGCCCGCGGGCGGCGGTTCTGGCGGCGGTCCGGTTCCTGTGGGGCTGGCCCGCCGAGCGAGTGGCCGAGTGCGCGGCGGAGGCCCCGCATGGCCCTGGCGCGCTGACGGAAGCCGAGCGGGCGGCGCTGGAGCAGCCGCGAGACCTGGCCGACGCGCCGGATGCGGTGCGCGGCGACTATCCGGACTGGCTGGACGGCTCGCTGGCTCGTGCGTTCGGCGAGGCGCGGGCGCAGGAGGGCGAGGCGTTGGCGCAGCGGGCGCCCGTGGACTTGCGGGTCAACCTGCTGAAGACCGATCCCGAGCGGGCGCTGAAGGCGCTGGCTTCGGTAGAGGCGCGGCCGACAGGCGTCCTGCCCACGGCCTTGCGGGTCGCGGCTCCGGATCCGAGCGCGCGGAGCGGGGCGGTGGAGGCCATTCCGCAGTTCTCCAAGGGCTGGTTCGAGGTGCAGGACCTGGGCTCGCAGCTGGCGGCCGCGGCGGCCGGCGAGGTCAAAGGCAAGCAGGTTCTCGACCTTTGCGCCGGCGGCGGGGGCAAGACGCTCGCCCTGGCTGGCGAGATGAACAACACCGGCCAGATCTACGCCTACGACAGCGACGCGCGGCGCCTGACCGACACCATTCGGCGCGGCGAGCGGGCAGGGGTGCGCAACCTTCAGGTCCGGTCGCCGGTGAACCGCGACCCCTTGAAGGGCCTGGAGGGCAAGATGGACGTGGTGTTCATCGATGCGCCCTGCACTGGCACGGGCTCCTGGCGCCGGCATCCGGACACCAAGTGGCGGCTGACGCCCGAAGCGCTGGCCAAGCGCCAGGCGGACCAGGACGCCGTGCTGGACGCCGGCGCGACCTTTGCCAAGCCCGGCGGTCGGCTGGTCTACGTGACCTGCTCGATCCTCCCGGAAGAGGATGAGGACCGGGTCGAGGCTTTCCTGCAGCGGCATCCGGAATACCGGGTGCGCCCTGTGAGCGCCGATGCGCAACTCGCCAAGCACCTGACGCCGCAGGGCTACCTGCGCCTGACCCCCCGATCGTCCGACACCGACGGCTTCTTCGTCGCGGTGCTCGAGCGTCCGCCCGCCAGCTGAAGAGGAGCCCGCCATGACCGAGACCTTCCACGAAACCGGCCACGAACGGGTCCTGATCGTTGATTTCGGCAGCCAGGTGACGCAGCTGATCGCGCGGCGCCTGCGCGAAAGCGGGGTGTTCTGCGAGATCCACCCCTACGACAAGGTCGAGACCATCCTGGACGAGTTCGCCCCCAAGGCGATCATCCTGTCCGGCGGTCCGGCCAGCGTGCACGAGGCGGCCAGCCCCGCCGCGCCCAAGCGCCTGTTCGAGCTGGACGTGCCGGTCCTGGGCATCTGCTACGGCGAGCAGACCATGTGCGCCGAGCTGGGCGGCAAGGTGGAGCCGGGCACGACGCGTGAGTTCGGCCGGGCGGAGATCGAGATCGTCAAAGAAAGCCCGCTGCTCGAAGGCCTGGGCGCTCTGGGCCACTCCGAAACGGTGTGGATGAGCCACGGCGACAAGGTCACGGCCCTGCCGGCCGGCTTCGAGGCGGTGGCGGTTTCGGAGGGCTCGCCCTTTGCCGTGATCGCTGACGAGGGGCGCCGCTTCTATGGCATCCAGTTCCACCCGGAAGTGGCGCACACCCCGCGCGGTGCGCTGATCCTGCGCAACTTCACCCACCGGATCGCCGGGCTGAAGGGCGACTGGACCATGAAGGCCTTCCGCGACGAGGCGATCGCCCGCATTCGCGAGCAGGTCGGCGAAGGCAAGGTGATCTGCGGGCTGTCCGGCGGCGTCGACTCGTCGGTGGCCGCCGTGCTGATCCACGAGGCGATCGGCGACCAGCTGACCTGCGTGTTCGTGGACACCGGCCTGCTACGACACAACGAGGCCGAACAGGTCGTCACCATGTTCCGGGACCACTACAACATCCCGCTGGTGCACGTTGATGCGTCGAAGGATTTCCTGGGCGCTCTGGCCGGCGTCACCGACCCGGAAACCAAGCGCAAGACCATCGGTCGCCTGTTCGTCGAGGTGTTCGACCGCGAGGCGGCCAAGATCGAAGGCGCGGCGTTCCTGGCGCAGGGCACGCTTTACCCGGACGTTATCGAGAGCGTCTCGGCGTCCGGCGGCCCGTCGGCCGTCATCAAGAGCCACCACAACGTGGGCGGCCTGCCCGACTACATGAAGCTGAAGCTGGTCGAGCCGCTGCGCGAGCTGTTCAAGGACGAGGTCCGCAAGCTGGGCGTCGAACTCGGCCTGCCGCCAGCCTTCGTGGGGCGGCATCCGTTCCCCGGTCCGGGCCTGGCGATCCGCATTCCGGGCGAGGTGTCGCCGGAGCGCGTGGCGGTTCTGCAGAAGGCCGACGCGATCTATCTGGAAGAGATCCGCAAGGCCGGGCTCTACGACTCCATCTGGCAGGCCTTTGCGGTGCTGCTGCCGGTGCGCACCGTGGGCGTGATGGGCGACGCGCGGACCTATGACGAGGTTTGCGCCCTGCGCGCCGTGACATCCACGGACGGGATGACGGCGGACTTCTTCGAGTTTCCCTGGGAAGTGCTCGGCCGCGCCGCCACCCGGATCATCAACGAGGTGAAGGGCATCAACCGCGTTGTCTACGACGTGACCTCCAAGCCACCCGGCACGATCGAGTGGGAATAGTCAGGTCCTGACCGGCTGCTCCAGGTCGGCGATGGCTTCGGTCAGCGTCTCCAACCTGGCCTGGAGCACCGCCTGCGCGTCGTGGAGCCCCTGGTTGTAGAACTGGGGGCCAAGCTTCTCGGTGATGAAGTCGACCAGGAACACGGCGTCGAACGCCTCGACCTCCACCTCCAGCTCGGTTCGCAGATAGCGTCGAAGCTGGTCGGCCATGGCGTCGCGCGTGGTCTTGCTGAGTTCGATCTTCGCCACTTCCGTCCGCCCTTCTGAGGATTTCCGATGACCGTTGCGCTGTATGGCATCCGCAACTGCGACACCATGAAGAAGGCCTGGACCTGGCTGGAGACCCATGGGGTCGCCTACGTCTTCCATGACTACAAGAAGGAGGGGGTGACGCCGGAGAAGCTGCAGGAGTGGGCCGGGCAGGTGGGATGGGAGGTCCTGCTGAATCGGGCGGGCACGACCTTCAAGAAGCTTCCTGACGCCGACAAGCAGGGCGTGGACGAGGCGCGGGCGATCGCGCTGATGGTCGCCCAGCCGTCCATGATCAAGCGCCCGGTGCTCGAGGCGAATGGCCGGCTGCTGGTCGGCTTCAAGCCGGAGCAGTACGAGACCGCGCTCGCCTGAAGCCGCGGCAAAGCTTCGCTTTGGGAATCATTGCGAACATTTCATGGCTTAGGCTGCATCTGTAGCCACGCGGCCATGTCTCTCTCCATCAGAAGACGGGCCAGCACGGACCCGTGCATCGAGGAGAAAAGACATGGAAGACGTCCTGGTCCCGATCGCGCTTTTCGCGATGATTGCGGCGATCGTCATAGCCCCCCGGTACCTCAAGAGTCAGGAGCGGCAAAAAATGGCCGACACCCTGCGCGCCGCAATCGAACGCGGCCAACCGCTGCCCCCCGAAGTCGTGGACGCCATGTCCAAGGACGTGAAGACCCCGCCGTCGCCCCAGCGCGACCTGCGCACCGGCATTATTTGGCTGGGCGTGGCCGTCGGCTTTGCGGCCATGGGCGTGGCGATCGGTTTCGAAGAACCTGACGCGACCATGCCCATGATCGGCGTCGCCTGCTTCCCCGGCTTCATCGGCCTGGCCTTCATCGTGATGTCCTTGGTCGCCAAGGACCGCCGTTAGGACAGGGCTGGACAGCCGGGGGACCAGCCCATGCCGGGCTCGAAAACAATCAGGTTCGCCAGCCTGCACGACGTGGAGCTCTGCACCCACGCCGCTGTAGGGGAGAGGCGAGCTTTCGGAGAGCTGGTGCGTCGGCACGGCTCCTCCGTACGAGGCTTGCTGCGCCGGATGGGCGCGCAGCCTGCCGAAGCCGACGACGTGGCGCAGGATGCATTCCTAACCGCCTTCGAGCGGATCGCCGAGTATCGCGGCGAGGGCAGCTTCGCAGGATGGATGAAGCGGATCGCCGCTCGACTCTACCTGCGAAAGCTTCAGCGTGACCGGAAGCTCCACCTTTTCGCCGACGAGAGCGGCATCGAGGAGGAGATCCAGGGAGGCGATGCCGATGCGGCGATCGACCTGGACGAGGCGCTCAAGACGCTGTCGCCGGGCGAGCGCATTTGCGTGTCGCTTTGCTTCGCGGCGGGTCTTTCGCACGGGGAAGCGGCGGAAGCCTTGAACCTGCCGCTCGGAACGGTCAAATCGCATGTCAAACGTGGTCTGGATAAACTCAGAACGCGACTGGCGACGCCGCAGGGCGCCGCTTCACAAGGGAGGCGCGGGAATGGCTGAGGTCGATTTCGAGCGCCGCCTTGAGCGGATGTTCCAGGATATCCCGGCATTTCCGGATGCCGGCGAGTTTGCGGAGAGAATCGAACGCCGTCTTGATCGAGGCTGGGCGACCCGCCGCTGGTTGATTGGGGCGGCAGGCGTCGTCGGGGGCGTTCTAGGCGCCAGCCAGCTCATCATGTCCAACGTGTTCCAGCGGGTCGAAAGCGCCGAAGGCTCGGCGCGTCTTCTATCGTCGAGCCTCAGCCAGGTTGCGCCTCAGGCAAGCTTGATCCCCGACCTGTCGGCCGGATCCGGCATTGTGTGGGCGGCGATGGGCGTCGCCATCGTGATGATGGGCTTTGTCCTGACCCGCGTGATCGAGGAGATCTGAGGCCAATGTCCTCCCACCGCCAAGACGCCGTTCGCCGCCTTGCCGCGCCGGACATCACCGGCCGCAAGGGCGGGACTCCCATTGTCTGCCTGACCGCCTACACCGCGCCGGTGGCGGAGATGCTGGACGATGCCTGCGACCTGCTGCTGGTGGGCGACTCGGTGGGGATGGTGGTGCACGGGCTGCCCAACACGGTGGGCGTGACCCTGGAGATGATGATCCTGCACGGTCAGGCCGTCATGCGCGGGTCCAAAAAGGCCATGGTGGTGGTCGACATGCCCTTCGGCTCCTACGAAGGCGCGCCCGAAGAGGCCTATGCCAACGCGGCGCGGATCATGAAGGAGACGGGCGCGCAGGCGGTTAAAGTCGAGTCGGGCCCAACCGTCGCCGAAACCGTGGCCTATATGGTCAAGCGCGGCATTCCGGTGATGGGCCACGTGGGCCTGCGGCCGCAGGCGGTGCTGGTGGACGGCGCGTTCAAGGCCAAGGGCAAGGCCAGGGACGAGCGCGAACGCATTCTGGAAGAGGCCAGGATGACGGCCGACGCCGGCGCTTTCGCGATCGTCGTCGAAGGCGTCGCCGAGGGCCTGGCGCGGGAGATCACCGAACAGGTGAGCGTGCCGACGATCGGAATCGGGGCGTCGGCCGGCTGTGACGGGCAGATCCTCGTGACCGACGACATGCTGGGCCTGTTCGACTGGACGCCGAAATTCGTCCGCCGCTACGCCGACCTGCGTGGCGAGATCACGCGGGCGGCGCAAGGCTATGCCGAAGACGTCCGCGCCCGGCGTTTCCCGGGGCCGGCCGAAATCTACTTCGCCAAGGCGGGCTAGCCACAAAGCCGGAGCGTTGCGGCGGAAGGCGGCGCGCTATAGGTTCCCGGCCGCTATTGCGCCCTGTTGAGACGAACGTCCGGAGTCCCTTTTCGTGACCGATCTGTTTGAAGAGGTGGAGGAGCAGCTTCGCTCCGACCGCTACCGGAAGCTCGTCGTGCGCGTGCTGCCCGTCGTCCTTGGTCTGGCGGCCGTCGTGCTGGTCGCCTTCCTGGGCCTATGGGGCTGGCGCGCCTATCAGGATCGTTCCGCCGCCAAGGCGTCGGAGCAGTACCACCAGGCGATCGAGGCCTTCGCCGAGGGCCGCGAGGCTCAGGCGGTGCAGCTCTGGACGGAAGCCAGCAAGTCCCCGTCCAAGGCGTACAAGTCGCTCGCGCTGATGCAGCTCGGCGGCATGCGCATGCGGGACAACCAGCCCGCGCAGGCGGTCACCTTCTTTGATCAGGCGGCGGACGCCGCTCCTGACAACCTGTTCGCCGACGCCGCGCGCCTCAAATCTGCCTTCGCTTTGCTGGACACCGCGCCCTTCAAGGACGTGGAGGCGCGATTGACCCCGCTGACCGAGGAAGGCCGGCCGTACCGGGTTCAGGCCCGGGAAGCACTGGCGTTCGCTCGGCTGATGGCCGGGGACACCGCCGGCGCGCGTGGCGACTTCCTGGTGATCAGCAATTCGCTGGACGCTCCGGACGGCGCTCGCACCCGCGCGAAGGCCGCCATGGATCTGATCGACACGGGCTCGGCCAAGGCCATCCCCGGCGCCGTTAAGGCTGCCGCGGCGCTGCCGCCGACCCTTCCGACGCCGCCCGGCCTGATCGCCGGTCCGCAACAACCGCAAGCCAACGGTCCTCAATGACGTCGCGCCGCAACAGTCTTCTCGCCGTCCTCCTGGTCGCCTCCCTGGGCGCGAGCGGCTGCTCCACTCTCGGGCGCCTGAACCCCTTCGACCGTGACAAGGGCCCGCAGGAGATCGCCGGCGAAGGCGAGCGGATTTCGATCGTTCCCGCCGACCAGCGGCTGGAGCCTGCTGAGGCCCTGGCCGGCGTGGGCTTCGCTTTGCCGTCGCCCAGCGTGGTGTCGGAATGGCCTCTGCCGGGCGGCACGCCCGAGCAGTGGGTGGGCAATGTGGACGCCGCGCCTGGCCTGGAAGTCGCCTGGCGCCGCGGCTTCGGCCGCGGTTCGAAGGGCGGCTACCATGTGACCGCCCCGCCGATCTCGGCCGCTGGCCGTGTCTATGTGATGGACGCCGAGGCCAATGTCTCCGCTCGCGACGCCCAGTCGGGCGCCGAAGTCTGGCGCACCAACATCCGTCCGGACGACAACCGGCGGGACCGTGAGGCGTTCGGCGGCGGCATCGCCTTCGCCGACGGCAAGCTCTACGTCTCGTCCGGCTATCGCGAAGTGGTCCAACTCGACGCGGCCACCGGCGCGCTCGGCTGGCGCACCCGCACGGACCAGCCGATCCACGCCGCGCCGACGGTCTCGGCCGGCCGCGTGTTCGTGGTGGCGCTGGACAACACCCTGCTGACGTTCGACGCCGCCACGGGCGCGCTCGGCTGGACCTACCAGGCGCTTTCGGAGCCGGCCCGCATCCTGGCCGCTTCGAGCCCGGCCATCTTCGGCGACACGGTGATCACCGCCTTCGGCTCGGGCGAGCTCATCGCCCTGCGCGCCGCCAACGGCAACGACCTGTGGAACGAGGCCCTGTCGCGCGCCAGCCGCACCAGCGCGCTGTCGGAGATCCGCGACATCCCTGGCCGTCCGGTGATCTATCAAGGCGACGTCTATGCGGTGAGCCACTCCGGCGTCTTCTCGGCGACGGACCTGCGCACCGGCCAGTCCCGCTGGAGCCTGCCGGTCGTCGGCATCTCGACGCCGCTGCCAGCTGGCGACGTGGTCTATGTCGTGTCCCGCGACGGGCAGGTGATCTGCGCCTCCCGCGAGAGCGGGCAGATCTACTGGATCCGCGACCTGAACGAGGGCTTCAGCACCAAGAAGCGCGGCGGCCTCTTCGGCATCGGCGGCAAGCGGCCGGTGCGTCCGATCTGGTCGGGCCCGCTGCTGGCCAACAACCGCCTGATCGTGGTCGGCTCGTCGGGTGAACTGGCCTCGCTGGACGCCCAGACGGGCGAAGTCCAGAAGCGCATCGGCTTGGGTTCTCCGGCTCTGATCACCCCGATCGCGGTGGGTAACACCATCTATGTGGTGACCGACGAGGCGGAACTGATCGCGCTGCGCTGATCGGCGGGCTAAACTGCACCCATGCCGCTCAAACTTGCGATCGTCGGCCGACCCAACGTCGGCAAATCGACCCTGTTCAACCGCCTGGCGGGCAAGAAGCTCGCCATCGTGGACGATCAGCCCGGCGTCACCCGCGACCGCAAGTTCGCGGCCGGGCGCCTGGGTGACCTCGACCTCGAACTGATCGACACCGCCGGGTTCGAGAACGTCAGCGACGAAAGCCTCGAAGCGCGGATGCGCGCCCAGACGGAGCGTGCCATCGAGGAAGCCGATGTCGCCCTGTTCGTGGTCGACGCCCGCGAGGGCGTGACCCACATGGACGAGGTGTTCGCCGAGGTCCTGCGCCGACACGACCGGCCTGTGGTGCTGGCCGCCAACAAGGCCGAAAGCCGCGAGAGCGGTACGGGCGTGATGGAAGCCTTCCGCCTTGGGCTGGGCGAGCCGGTCGCGATCTCCGCCGAGCACGGCGAAGGCATGGCGGACCTCTACGCCGCCCTGCTGGCCGTTGCGCCGGAGGAAGACGAGGACGAGGCGGATGAGGCCGACAAGCCGGTGCGCATCGCCATCGTGGGGCGCCCGAACGCCGGCAAGTCGACGCTGGTGAACCGGCTGATCGGCGAGGACCGTCTGCTGACGGGCCCCGAAGCCGGCATCACGCGTGACTCGATCCCCGTGGATTGGGAGCATGACGGCCGCCGGGTGCGCCTGGTGGACACCGCCGGCCTGCGCCGCAAGGCGAAGGTGCAGGAGAAGCTGGAGAAGCTTTCCACGCAGGACACCATCCGCGCGATCACCTTCGCCGAGGTGGTTCTGCTGGTGATGGACGCCACCCACCCATTCGAGATCCAGGACCTGCAGATCGCCGACTTGGTCGAGCGGGAAGGGCGCGGCCTGGTGTTCGTGCTGACCAAGTGGGACCTGATCGAAGATCCCCAGACGCGTCTCGCCGAGCTGATCGACGAGGCTCAGCGCCAGCTCCCGCAGGTGCGTGGCGCGCCCATCATCGCACTTTCCGCGGAAACCGGCCGTGGCCTGGATCGGCTGATGCCGGCTGTGTTCAAGACCTATGGCGACTGGTCGACCAAGGTGAAGACCCGCGATCTGAACGACTGGCTGCAGATGGCCATCCAGCGCCACCCGCCGCCGTCGGTGAACGGCCGCCGGATCAAGCCGAAGTACATGGCGCAGACCAAGGCGCGGCCGCCGACGTTCGTCATGTTCGCCAGCCGGGCCGACCAACTGCCCGAGAGCTATCGCCGGTACCTGATCAATTCGCTGCGCGAGAGCTTCGACCTGCCGGGCGTGCCGCTGCGGGTCACGATCAGGTCGAGCCGCAACCCGTTCGTCGATGGCGACGAGGCGCCGGCGGAGAAGCGTTCTGCGCCGCGCGCCAAGGCTCCGGCCGCTTCCACCGGACCCAAGCCTGCCGCCAAGCCGAAGCCGAAGGCCAAGCCGAAGGCGGGCACGCCGCGTGGGCGCACCCAGAAGCTCAGCCGCCCGGGCGTCAAGCCGAAGCGGGCGACCCGCGCGACGTCTTCCAGTCCGCGAAGACCACGTTAGCGTTGGGCAGGCCGCGGTCGGCCTGGGCCAGTTCCACGATCAGCGGCCCGATCTCCGAGGGATCGGGCAGGGTGGCGGGATCTTCGCCAGGATAGGCCTCGGCGCGCATCTTGGTGCGCATGCGGCCGGGGTCCAGCAACACGGCGCGGATGGAGGTCTGCTCCAGCTCGTCGGCCCAGGTGCGCACCAGGTTCTCGACGGCGGCCTTGGTGGCTCCGTACGGGCCCCAGAACGCCTTTGGCTGCCCGGCGCGGCCGGAGGTGAGCACGATGGCGCGGCCGCCCTGGGCGGCGCGCAGCAACGGCTCGCTGGTGCGGATCAGGCGGTAGGTGGCGGTGAGATTGACGCTGAGCACCCGGTCCCAGTGCTTGGGCTCGATGTGGGCTACGGGCGTCATGGGCCCGAGCGTGGCGGCGGCGTGGACCAGGATGTCCAGGCGGCCGAACCGCTGGAAGACGGCGTAGCCCATCTGATCCACGGCGTCGCCGTCCGTGAGGTCCAGCGGGATCAGGGTCGCCGACTTGCCGGTTGCGGTGCGGATCTCGTCGTCGAGCTCCTCGAGGCCGCCCTGGGTTCGGGCGACGGCGATCACATGCGCGCCGGCCTTGGCCAGGGCGATGGCGGCCGCACGGCCGATGCCGCGGCTGGCCCCGGTGACGAGGGCGATCTTCTCGGAGAGAGGCAGGGACTCGGACATGGCCCGCTTCCTAGACTGTCAGCGGCGCCCTGTCAGTCCGCCTCTTTCGCCCGAGCGGCGTAGCGCTGGGCGATGACGGCGCAGGCCATCAGCTGGATCTGGTGGAAGACCATCAGCGGCAGGATGGCGAGGCCGGCCGTGGCGGCCGGGAAGAGCACGCCCGCCATGGGCACGCCGCTGGCCAGGCTCTTCTTGGAGCCGCAGAAGACGATGGCGATCTCGTCTTCCTTGGAAAAGCCCAGGGCGCGGGAGCCGTAGGCGGTGGCGGCGAGCACCACGGCTAGAAGCACGGCGCAGATCACCAGCAGGCGGGCGATCTCGAAGGCGTCGACCTGCGCCCAGACGCCGCCGACCACCGCGCCCGAGAAGGCCGTGTAGACGATCAGCAGAATGGCTCCCCGGTCGGCGTAGGACAGCAGCTTGGCGCGGTCCTTCACCCAATTGCCGATCCACCGCCGCATCAGCTGGCCGGCGATGAACGGGACCAGCAGCTGCAGGACGATGCCTTCGACCGAGCTCAGGGAGATGCCGCCCTGCTGGTGCAGCGTCAGGCTAACCAGCAGCGGGGTGAGGGCGATGCCCAGGAGGTTGGACGCCGAGGCCGAAGCCACCGCCGCCGGCACGTTCCCGCGCCCGATAGCGGTGAAGCCGATGGAAGACTGGATGGTGGAGGGCAGGCAGCCCAGGAAGATGATCCCGGTGACCAGGGGATCGGGCACGATCCAGTTCGGCAGGGCGGCCAGGCCCAGGCACAGGATCGGGAACAGGACGAAGGTGCAGGCCAGCACCGTCAGGTGCAGCCGCCAGTGGGTCAGCCCCGCCATCACCGCATCCCGCGACAGCCGTGCGCCGTGCAGGAAGAAGACCATGGCGATGCCGATCTTCGTGGCCCACTCGAACACCGGACCAGCCGCGCCCCGGGCGGGGGCGAGCGATGCGGCCACCACCATCCCGACGATCAGGACAAGGTACCAGTCGATCTTCAGGCGGGCGAGGAGCCCGCCCTTGGGTGTGCTCACGCGTCGACCAGGAAGGACAGCTGACGCTCCACGGCTTCGTTGCGGCCCTCGGCGATTTCGCGGTCCAGCAGGCGCGTGGGGTAGTCGCCGGTGAAGTAGTGGTCGGTGAACTGCGGGTTCTCGGCGTCACGCGAGCCCGCTTCCATCGCCCAATAGAGCCCGTCCACCGACAGGTAGCCCATGGAGTCGACGTTGAGGATCTTGGCGATCTCCGCGACGGAGTTGTTGGCCGCCAGCAGCTTGTCGCGATCCGGCATGTCGATGCCGTAGTAGTCCGGCCACATGATCGGCGGCGAGGCCGAGCGCAGGTGCACTTCCTTGGCGCCGGCTTCACGGACCATGCGGACCACGCGAACCGAATTGGTGCCGCGGACGATGGAGTCGTCGATCAGCATGACGCGCTTGCCAGCCAGAACCGACCGGTTCGGCGACAGCTTCATGCGCACGCCGAGCTCGCGCTGGCCCTGGGTGGGCTGGATGAAGGTGCGCCCGACGTAGTGGTTGCGGATGATGCCCATCTCGAAGGGCAGGCCGGCTTCCTGCGCAAAGCCCAGGGCGGCCGGAACGCCACTGTCGGGAACGGGCACCACCACGTCGACGTCGGCGGGGGTTTCCATGGCCAGGCGCCGGCCCATGCGCTTGCGCACGTCGTATACGGAGCGGCCGTTCACCACGGAATCGGGACGGGCGAAGTAGACGTATTCGAAGATGCAGGGCCGGGCCTGAGCGGCCGGGAACGGACGCAGGCTGCGCACGCCGTTCTGGTCGATCACCACCATCTCGCCATGCTCGATGTCGCGCACGAACCGGGCGCCGATCATGTCGAGGGCGCAGGTCTCGGACGCCAGCACGGCCTTGCCGTCCAGATCGCCGAGCACGAGCGGCCGGATGCCCAGCGGATCGCGGACCCCGATCATCTTCTTGTTGGTCAGGGCCACCAGCGCATAGCCGCCTTCGATGCGGGCCAGCGCGTCGGTGAAGCGCTCGACGAGGTTGGCCTTACGGCTGCGGGCGATGAGGTGGAGGATGACTTCCGAGTCCGAGGTCGACTGGAAGATGGCGCCTTCGGCCACCAGCTGCTCGCGCAGGGTGAGGAAGTTGGTCAGGTTGCCGTTGTGCGCCAGAGCCACGCCGCCCGACTCAAGATCGGCGAACATCGGCTGCACGTTGCGGATGAAGGAGCCGCCGGCCGTGGAATAGCGGGTGTGGCCAATTGCGAAGCGGCCGGGCAGACGGTCTGAAAGGCCGCCGCCGCCAAAGGCGTCGCCCACGTGGCCCATGTGCCGTTCGGTGTGGAAGCGCTGTCCGTCGAACGCGGCGATGCCGCAGGCTTCCTGCCCACGATGCTGCAGAGCATGGAGGCCCAGGGCGGTCATGCCCGCGGCGTCCTCCACGTCGAAGATCCCGAAAACGCCGCACTCCAGCCGGGGCGTATCGTCATCCGGATCGCGGACGGGAGGGGACCATCGGTCAGTGCTCTGCGTCATCGGGATTTCTCCACCAGATCGTCGGTCTCGCCGCTTTGGCGCGCCTCGTACCCGTCCGTCGCGTTTCTGTCACCTGATGCGTCGCCGACCGCGCGCTCAAAAGCGGGTCGGAGGCGCCCGGCGATGTCCAGGCCGCCCGGGGCGAGGGCCTTCAGAGCCCGCCCCATGTTCTGCGCCAGCGGCCATGTCCCGGACTCCACGATCCACTTGGGCTGGAGATCCGCAGGCGTCGCGGCGGTGAACATCAGGTTGAGGGCTCCGAGTACGACGAGCCCCCGGATCAAGCCGATAGCGAGGCCGACAGTGCGATCCAGGGCGCCCAGCACATCGGTTTGCTGGATGCGCCGCGCAAGGACTGCGCCCAACAGCCGCATGCCAAGATAGGTCACGCCGAAGACCACCAGCAGCGCGGCGGCGGCGGCCAGCCAGGGCGAGCTTATGAAGCCTCGAAAGATTGCGGCGCTGTACGGCAGTCCGAAGATCGCCAGGGCGGCGGCGCCCACCAGGGCGACCATGGCCGCGATCTCCCGCGCCGCCCCGCGGGCGAAGCCCACCAGCGCTGAGATCAGCAACAAGCCCAGGACGATGGCGTCGAACTTGGTCACAACCTAATCCCAAGACCCGTCATGAATGCGACGGATGGTGTCTGCGAGCCGGCCGGCCGCGATCAGGCCCATAGGTGGCGAGCCGTTCTCGGCGACCGACGGGGCCAGCGCCCTGCCGAAGCCGAGCTTGGCGGCTTCCTTCAAGCGCGAGTCCATGCGGCTCACGGGCCGGATCTCGCCCGAAAGGCTGATCTCTCCGAACACGACGCAGTCCTGCGGCAGCGCCTGATCAAAGGCGGATGAGGCGAGGGCCGCCGCCGCGGCGAGGTCCGCGGCCGGTTCTGAGATGCGCAGCCCCCCGGCGACGTTCAGATAGACATCCTTGTCGCCGAAACCAAGCCCGCAGCGGGCCTCCAGCACGGCCAGGACCATGGCCAGGCGGCCTGAATCCCAGCCGACCACCGCCCGACGCGGGGTGCCGTAGGCGGATGGCGCCACAAGGGCCTGGAACTCGACGAGCACGGGGCGGGAGCCCTCGATGCCGGCGAAGACGGCCGCGCCGGCCGCGCGCTCGCCTGCGGTGTTGAGGAACAGGGCCGAGGGGTTTTTCACCTCGGCAAGGCCTGCGTCACCCATCTCGTAGACACCGATCTCGTCGGTGGCGCCGAAACGGTTCTTGGCGCCTCGCAGGATGCGGAACGGGTAGCCACGCTCCCCTTCAAAGGCGAACACCGCATCCACCATGTGCTCCACAACTCGAGGGCCGGCGATGGCGCCTTCCTTGGTAACGTGGCCGACGAGGATCACCGCGACGCCGCGCTTCTTGGCGAGCCGCACCAGCTCTCCGGCCGCGGCGCGGACCTGGGTGACCGAGCCTGGGGCCGCCTCGTGGGCATCGCTCCACATGGTCTGGATGGAGTCGATGATCACGAGGTCGAAGGGCTCCTTCTTCAGAGCCTCCATGATGTCCCTGAGCGCCGTTTCCGCGGCCAGTTTCACGGGCGCGTCCGCGAGCCCCATCCGTTGAGCCCGGCCGCGGACCTGCTCCACCGCTTCTTCGCCCGAGATGTAGGCGCAGGAGATGCCGCGGCGCGCCGCGCTGGCGACGACCTGCATCAACAGGGTGGACTTGCCGACACCGGGGTCGCCGCCCAGCAGAATGGCCGACCCAGGCACCACGCCGCCGCCGCAGACCCGGTCGAACTCGTCAACGCCGGTGATCATCCGCGCGGGCGTCGGCACCGCGTCCTCGAGCCCCTGGAAGGCAAGGCCGCGGGTCCTGGCGTTTCGGCTTGGAGCGAGCGCGCCGGGCGGCCGGCTTTGCAGCTCCTCGACCAAGGTGTTCCAGGCGCCGCAGCCGGCGCACTGCCCGGACCACTTGGTCTGGACCGCGCCGCAGGACTGGCAAACGTAGACGGCGCCGTCGCGGGCCATGAGGTCTCCTGATTCGAAGCGGCCACTTTAGCCCACCTCGGCGGTGCTCGGCGCTTGGGCGGCTTGCCGCGGACCTTCTATGGGATACGGTCGGATCGGGCTGGCGGATCACAAGGGCTGGAGTTTGCAATGAGGGGTGCGGCGCCCGACCGGGTTCCGTCCATAGTTGGCCGAGCGCTGGCGGTGCTGACGGCGCCCACGCGGGCCTGGGACGTCATCGAGGCGGAGCCCTCCAGCGTTCCGAACCTCTATCTGCGCCTCGTCGCCCCCCTAGCCGCTATCCCGGCGATCTGCGGGTTCGTCGGCCTGCTGCTTTTCGGAGTTGGCGTCTTCGACGTCGGCATGCGGCCGCCGCTGGGCGTCGCCTTGGCGGAGATGCTTGCGGCCTATGTGCTCGCCCTGGTCGAGGTATACGTCCTCGCCCTCATCATCGATGTTCTCGCGCCCAGCTTCGGAGGCGTTCGCAGTCGGCTGCAGGCTTTCAAGCTGGCGGCCTATTCGGGCACGGCGCTCTGGGTGTCTGGCGTGTTCCTGCTCTATCCGCCCGTGGGCGAGCTGCTGGGCCTGCTGGGCGGCCTCTACAGCCTCTACATCCTCTATGTCGGACTGCCGCGGATGATGAGCGTCGTTCCACAACGGCGGCTCAGCTATTTCGCGGTCGTGTTGCTGGCCATCCTGGTGCTGTCCGCGGTGCTAGGCACGGTGACCACGCGGATCCGGGACCTGGGCGGTCCGCTTCGAATGGCGGCGGCGCTTCAGGCCTTGCCGACGTAGGTCCGGCCAGCGCGCGGGCTCAGGCGCACGAGCACTTCGTGCGCGACCGTTCCCGCAGCCGTGGCGAAGTCGTCGAGAGGCGCGTTAGGGCCGAGCAACTCGACCGCATCGCCGACGTGCGCCGGGGCGTCTCCGATGTCGATCGCCAGAAGATCCATGTTGGAGATCAGCAGGGTGCGCCGCGCGCCGGCGTACCAGGCGTAGCCCTCGCCCCGGCCGGCGCGGATCACGCCGTCCGCATAGCCGGCCGCCACCATGGCCACGCGTGTCGGCCTATCGACGCGGACGTTCCCGCCATAGCCGATGAGCTCGCCTGCCTGAACGTTGCGGATGTCGAGAATGGGCGCGGTGAAAATGGCGACGGCCCGCAGCCTAGGATCGGGCGTCTCGAGGGGGCCGCCGCCGTAGAGGCTGACGCCCGGCCGGACGAGATCGAAGCGGAAGTCCGGTCCCAGGAAGCTGCCCGCGGAGGCGGCGAGACTTGCGCGAGCATCAGGAAACAGCCCGCGAATGTCGACGAAGCGCTCGAGCTGCTGGCGGTTGCGCGGGTTGTCCGGCTCGGGTGCGGAGCCGAGATGGCTCATGACCAGCTGCAGGTCGAGGCCGCGAAGCCGATCGACCGATTGCGCGAGCGCCCGCGCCTCGTCCGGCGTCACGCCCTGCCGGTTCATGCCGGTGTCGACGTGCAGCCCGACGGGCAAGGCTCGGCCAAGGGCGCGCGCCAGCGCGCTCGCCTCCGTCACCTGAGGAAGGCTCGTGAGGACCGGCGTCAGATTGTCCGCCAGCAGCACGGGACCGGCGCCCACCGTAAGCCCATCCAGCACATAGATGGTCGCCGGGCGCTCCGGTCCCAGGCCCGCACGCAGCGCCGTGCCTTCGGCCGTGCGAGCAACGAAGAAGCTGCGTGCGCCTTCCGCCCAGAGCCGACGGGCGAGCTCGACGGCTCCCAGGCCATAGCCGTTCGCTTTGACGACAGGAGCCACCTCCGCGCCCACGGCCTCGGCGCGGATCACGCCGTAGTTGTGGGCGAGCGCGTCGAGGTCGATGGTCAGGTGGGCGAGAGCCGGCTCGGGCATGTCCTGTCGCAAGGCATAACGATCGAGGCCCGGACTTCGCCGGCTTCGACCGGGATTGCAAGCGCGCGGCTAGTCGTCGTGCGAGGAGAACCGAGCGTGGTGGTCGCGTGCAAGGTTGCCGAACTTGGTGGTGTCGGAGTCGAACGACAGCTTCACCGTCCCGATCGGACCGTGACGCTGCTTGCCGATGATCAGTTCAGCGAGACCCTTCACCTGGTCCATCTGCTCCTGCCAGCGGAAGTGCTCCTCGGTGCCTTCGCGCGGCTCCAGGCGGCTGAGGTAATACTCCTCGCGGTACACGAACATGACCATGTCGGCGTCCTGTTCGATCGAACCGGATTCACGAAGGTCGGACAGCTGGGGCTTCTTGTCTTCGCGGTTTTCGACCTGACGCGAGAGCTGGGACAGGGCGATCACCGGAACGTTCAGCTCCTTGGCGAGGGCCTTCATGCCCTGCGTGATCATGGAGACCTCCTGCACCCGGTTGTCGGGGCCGCCGGCCCCGGTCGTCACCAGCTGGAGGTAGTCGATGATGATCAGGTCCAGGCCCACCATCCGCTTCAGTCGGCGAGCCCGCGCAGTCAGCTTGGCCAAGGTGATGCCGCCGGTGGCGTCGATGTAGAGCGGCGCTTCCTGGATCTCGAGCGCAGCGTCCCGGATCTTGCCGAACTCGACCGCGTCGATCTCGCCCTTGCGGAGGCGGTCGCCCGAAACGCCGGAAGCTTCAGCCAGCAGGCGCAGGGCCAGCTGTTCGGCGCTCATTTCGAGGGAGTAGAAGGCCACCACGCCGCCGCGCACCGTCTTGCGGCTGCCGTCCGGCTGAGGCTCCCAGGCATAGTTGCGCGCAACGTCGAACGCGATGTTACAGGCCAGCGAGGTCTTACCCATCGACGGTCGGGCGGCGAGAATCATCAAGTCGGATGGGTGCAGGCCGCCGATCTTCTGGTCGAGGTCCAGCAAGCCGGTGGAGATGCCGGCGAGGCCGCCGTCGCGAGCGTGCGCCTCAGCCGCCATGGTGACGGCGCCGTGCAGGGCGTCGGCGAAGCTGACGAAGCCCTGGGAAACGCCGCCCGTCTCGGCGAGGGCGTAGAGCTCCTGTTCGGCCTGTTCGATCTGTTCCTGGGCGCCCAGCTCGGCGTCGCCCTGGTTGGCGCGCAGGGCGATCTCTCCGCCGATGCGAATCAGGTCACGGCGCAGAGCGAGGTCATAGACAGCGCGGGCATAGTCCGGCGCGTTGGCGGCCGGCGGCGCGCGGTCGACGAGATCGGCGAGATAGCGGACGCCGCCCAGCTCCTGGAACGCCGGGTCGCGGGAGAACTCTTCGGCCAGCAGGATCGGCTCGGCGAGCTGACCCTTGCGGATGTGGGTCTCGATGGCCTGGAACAGCCGCTGGTGGAACGGCTCGTAGAAGTGCCTGGCCTGCAGGTTGTCGCCCAGCCGTTCGAAGGCCGCGTTGTCATAGAGCAGGGCGCCCAGCAGGGCCTGCTCAGCCTCGATGTTGGAGGGCACGTTTTGGATCGCCACGTCGTTCGAGACGGGGCGAAGATCAAGCGCCGGTACGATTGCCATCCCTTACCGATAGCCTAACGCGCGGGCTCCAGACACTGCGACACGCCGGGCCTGCGGCTACCTGTCCACACACAAATCGCTGCCTGTGGATTGAAGCTCCACCATGGGAACATGGAAACGGCGCGGGAGCTTGGTGAGCCGCCCGCGCCGTCACCGAAGTAAGGTCGTCAGATCTACCAGTTCAGGGCAACGCGGCCGTAGACAAAGCGGCCGTTGAAGCCGAACGGCGAGAACGAGGTGAACGGGAAGGCGCCGGTCGTGTTGTTGGCCGGACGGATCTGGCGCGGATAGGTGTCGAACAGGTTATCCGCACCCAGCGCCAGGGTGACCTGACGGGGCAGGGTGTAGCGCAGCTCCGCATCGACCACGCCACGGTCGCCCGTGTGCACGTCGCCGCTGGCGTCCGCCGCCGCGCCGGCATTGTTCACGTCGCCGTAGAAGGTGGTGCGCACGGTGGCGCCCCAGTTCTGGCGCGACCAATCACCTTGCAGGCTGAGCTTCCAGGGCGGGGTGCCTTCCTCGAAGCGCAGGGTGGCCTGACGACCGAACAGCAGGACCGGGGTCGGCAGCAGGGTCTGGCGCGTCTGGGGCCGGCGGGTGACGTCGAAGTCGTTGATATTGCCGGCGGCGGTCAGGTCGAATGTGCCGGCCTGCTCGTCGATGATCCGGTAGTGCGCCACCACGTCCAGACCGCGGGTGCGGGTGTCGACGCCGTTCAGGAAGAAGCGCGCGGCGGTGGCGCCCAGCGGGCTGAGGATGCCGCTCAGCGCCAGGCTGTTCGGGTTGGCGGCGGCCGGCGGGCTGGCCTGCAGGGTTTCGGACAGCACGATGCGGTCCTCGACCTCGATCTGATAGGCGTCGGCCGTGAGCTCGAAGCCGCCCGCCCGGAAGACGAAGCCCAGCGAGACGTTCTGCGAGGTTTCCGGCTCAAGCGGTTGGCCGCCCAGCGCCTGGCCCACGGGGCTGATCGAGGGGTAGGTCCCCGTCTCAAACGCCACGTTGTTCACGAACAGGATGGCGGTGTTCGTGTAGTACTGCTGCTGCAGGCTGGGGGCGCGGAAGCCGGTCTCGTAAGAGCCGCGGAACGCCAGGTTCGGGCTGAGGTCCCAACGCGCGGAGACGCGGCCCGATGTGTTGTCGCCGAAGTCGGAGTAGTGCTCCTGACGCACGGCGGCGGCCACGGTCACGTCCGGCAGGACCTCGGCTTCGAGCGCCAGGTAGCCGCCGACGTTGGTGCGGTCTTCATCCACTTCGTTGGACGGCTGGAAGCCGGTGAAGCCCTGCGAGCCCGGCGCGGCCGTGCTGACCGGACCGCGAAGGTAGGAGCCCGGCTCGCCGGCCTCAATGGTGTAGGTCTCCTTGCGGGCTTCGATCCCGAAGGCGATGTTCAGCGGACCCGCCAGACCCAGGTCGAAGTCACGGCTGAAGTCGGCGTTGCCGACGAGCTGATCGTACTTCGTCGTGCCCGCGTAGAAGCTGCGGGGCGAGGTCGGGCCGAAGGAGGCGTTGAGGGTGTTCTCGACGCCGTACTCCACCTCGTTCCAGCCGTAGCTGATGGTGAAGTCGCTGCGCCAGCCGGCGATGTCGCCGCGCAGGCCGAGGCCGAAGTTGGCGTCGTCCGAGGTGACATTGATCAGCGGCACGAAGCCGTTGGGGTAGATCGACGGGATGTTCCGCGCCTCGGTCGGCGTGCGGTAGAGGGCGGCGTTCTGCCCGTCGCGATGCTGATAGCCGGCCCAGCCGCGCGCTTCGAAGCCGGCGGCCAGCGGCTTGCCGGCGTTGAGGTAGATGCTGCCGTCCTTGACGTCGCCGTCGCCCGAGCGGCCGGTCACCACGCCGAAGCGCGGGTCCACGTCGGCCCGGTTGGTGTGATCGCGGTCGCGGTATTCGGCCGACACGGTCAGGAAGCCGTCGGAGCCGAGCTTCAGGCCCTGCCAGCCGTTGACGGTGACGGTCTGGCCGTCGCGGAAGTCACGGTCGCCGCCGTAGAAGCCCTTGTAGCCCGAAACGTACTGGCCGTAGGTCACGGAAGCGCCGCCGCCGTGGTCCGCCTCACGCAGCAGGATGTTGATCACCCCGGCGATGGCGTCCGAGCCGTAGAGCGCCGAGGCGCCGTCACGCAGCACTTCGATGTGGCTGATGGCGGTGGACGGGATGGTGTTCAGGTCGACGGCGGCCGAGCCGCGGCCCACCGAGCCGTTGGTGTTGAGCACGGCCGAGCTGTGCGCCCGCGAGCCGTTGATCAGGACCAGGGTCTGGTCGGGGCCTTGGCCGCGCAGGGTCAGCGGCCGCACGGCGTCGGTGGCGTCGGTGCCGGAGGGGCGCGGGAAGGTGATGGAGGGAACCGTCGCCTGTAGCTGGGCGGCCAACTCGGTGCGGCCCTGCTGCTCAAGCGAGCGGGCGCTCACCACGTCGACGGGAGACAGGGACTCAAGACGAGAGCGGGCCTGGGCGCGGGTGCCGGTAACCACCACCTCTTCGACGTCCGCGGTGTCGGCGGGTTGGGTCTGGGCGACGGCGGCAGTCGCCAGCAGGTTCGCAGCCGAAGCGGCGGCGAACAGAAGTACGCGGTAACGCATCAAGATATCCCTCACACCGGCGCCGCGCGCGACGCCGTTCAAAGCCCTTCGGGGCTCTAGCTAGGGTGCGTTGGGAGGGGCCGGAATGACATTTCGGCAACAGCGTCAAGGAAACGCCCAGATCCCGCCTCGATCACTGGGCGACCATCACCGCAAAGCGGAGGATGAACAGGCCGGCGAGCACGAACAGCAGCCAATCCGACGTCTCGAGGCGGCGGGTCGCCAGCTTGAGCAGGGCGTAGGCGATCACGCCCGCCGCCAAGCCGTTGGCGATGGAGAAGGTGAAGGGAATGGTGACGAGGGTCAGGAAGGCCGGGATCGCCACCACCGGGTCCTCCCAGTCGATCTCCGTCAGCGGAGAGATCATCAGCGCGCCGACCAGAACCAGAACAGGCGCGGTTGCCGCCGCCGGGATCGCCTGGGCCCACGGTGCGACGAACAGGGTCGCCAGGAACAGCAGGCCGACCACAATTGCGGTGAGGCCGGTCTTCCCGCCCGCCGCCACGCCCGAGGCGCTCTCCACATAGCTGACCACCGTGCTGGTGCCGGCCACCGATCCAACGATGGTCGCGCCGGCGTCGGCCAGGAGGATGCGGTTCAGCCGCGGAATGGTCCCGTCGGGCTGAACCAGCCCGGCCCGTTTGCTGACCGCCACCAGGGTGCCGAGGTTGTCGAACAAGTCGACGAACAGGAACACGAGCAGGATCTCAACCAGGGCCAAGCCGACCGTGCGGCCTTCGAGGCCCAGGGCCGCGGGAACGTCCAGGCGAAAGGCGGTCGCCGTCATTTCGGTCAGGCTGTAAGGCTGAGGCGTCCAGCTGGCCAGGCCGAGCAGCCAGCCCAGCGCCGTGGTCAGCAGGATGCCGATCAGCAGTCCGGCGCGAACCTTGAGCGCCTGCAGGACCGCGATCAGCGCGAGCCCGATCAGCGCCAGGCGGGCGCCTGGGCTGTGGAGATGGCCCAAGCCGATGATCGTTCCCGGATTGGCGGTGACCAGGCCCGCGCTGCGCAGGCCGACCAGGGCGATGAACAGGCCGATGCCGGCGGCGATGGCCGAGAACAGGGCGCGCGGAATGGCGCTGATGATCAGCTGGCGCACGCCGGTCAGGGTCAGGACGAGGAAAAGGCAGCCCGAAAGGAAGACCAGGCCCAAGGCCGTGGGCCAGGGCACGCCCATGGCCTGGACCACAGTGAAGCTGAAGTAGGCGTTCAGACCCATGCCGGGAGCGAGGGCGATGGGATAGTTGGCCAGGAAGCCCATCAGGAAGCATCCCACCGCAGCCGACAGGCAGGTGGCCGCCGCAACTGCGGACGCGGGCATGCCCGCCTGTCCCAGGATCGCGGGGTTCACCACCACGATGTAGGCCATGGTGAGAAAGGTCGTCAGCCCAGCGAGAGCTTCGGTCCGGACGCTCGTGCCGTGGGCGCTGAGCTGGAAGGTGCGATCCAGAAAGGTCATCCAGCCAGCTTCGGCTTGGCGGGCGGCAAGTTCAACATGGACCGTAAGGCCCACATTGGGCGTTTCCTGCCGCACGGCTTTCCGCCTAAACCCGGACAAATCTTCAAGGGAGCGGCGCTATGGATGTGATCAAGATCGCACTGGTGGGCATCGGCAAGATCGCCCGCGACCAGCACCTGCCGGCGCTTTCCGCCGATCCGCGGTTCGAGCTGGTCGCCACCGCCAGCCGCCACGGCTCCATAGAGGGCGTGACCGCCTTCCAGGACATCAGCGAGCTGCTAAAGGCTGTGGAGGTGGACGCGGTGTCGCTATGCACGCCGCCGCAGGTTCGTCACGAGCTCGCCGCCGCCGCGCTGGAGGCCGGCAAGCACGTGATGCTGGAGAAGCCGCCGGGCGCGACCCTGAGCGAGGTGGAGCATCTGCGGGGGCTCGCCGCCGACAAGGGCCTGACCCTGCACGCCACTTGGCACTCGCGCTTTGCGCCGGCCGTGGAGCCGGCCCGCGCCTGGCTGGCCGAGCGCAAGGTGCGGTCGGCCAAGATCACCTGGAAGGAAGACGTTCGCGTCTGGCACCCGGGTCAGGAGTGGATCTTCGAAGCTGGTGGCCTGGGGGTCTTCGATCCTGGCATCAACGCGCTGTCCATCGTCACGCGCATCCTGCCGCAGCCCTTCTTCCTGACGAGCGCCGAGCTCCACGTACCGGAGAACCGGCAAGCGCCAATCGCCGCCGAACTTGCATTCAAGGACGCCGCCGGCAATCCGGTCACCGCCGAGTTCGATTTCCTGCAGACCGGGCCGCAGAGCTGGGACATCGACGTGGAGACCGACCGCGGCGCGCTGAAGCTGACCCACGGCGGCGCCAAGATGTTCGTGGACGGCGCGCTCACCCACGAGGGACCGGATCGCGAGTATCCCGGCCTTTACGCCCACTTCGCCGAGTTGATCGCGAACGGGGAGTCGGACGTGGACGTCAGCCCGCTACGCCACGTGGCCGACGCCTTCCTGCTCGGCCGGCACACGGCGGCGCCGGCGTTCGACTACTAGGTGGCGTCCGCCGGGCAATACTGCTCCAGGAACGCCTGGTGGGTCGGGAGGCTGTTGACCGCCCGGTCAATGTTGCCCTTCAGGTCCACCAGCGATTGCCGCAGCTGCGCCGGCGGCATCAGCCGACCCATGTGGTGGTAGCCCTTCGGCTCCAGCCGCTGGCCGAGCATCACCTGCAGCCAAGAGTCGACCTGGAAGAGCTCTCCCGGCGATTGGTAGACCTGACCGCTGTCGCGGAAGAGCGCGATGCGGTGGGCGAGGGGCTCCGGCACTTCCATGGTACGCACGCGGTCCCAGAACGGCGTGTCGCTGCGCTCCGTGACCTTGTAGTGCAGGATGATGAAGTCGCGGATCTTCTCCAGCTCGGCGTCCGCCTGCTCGTTGTAGCGGTCCATCAGCGCCTCGCTGCAGCCGCTGAACGGGAACAGCTGCATCAGGCGCAGGATCCCGATCATGATCATGTGGATCGAGGTGGATTCCAGCGGTTCGACGAACCCGCTGGCCAGGCCCAGGGCCACGCAGTTCTTGTCCCAGGTCTTGCGCCGCTTGCCAGTCTTGTAGCGGATCACGCGCGGCTCGGTGAGCACCTCGCCCTCAACGTTGGCCAGGAGCTGAGCCTGCGCCTCGTCGTCGGACATGTAGTCGCTGCAATAGACGAAGCCGTTGCCCACGCGGTGCTGCAGGGGAATGCGCCATTGCCAGCCGGCGCCATGGGCCATGGCCCGCGTGTAGGGCATGGCGGGACCCACAGAACGTGTTTGCAGGGGCAGGGCGCTGTTGGTCGGAAGCCAGTGACTCCAATCTTCGTAACCGGCCTTCAGGGTCTGTTCGATCAGCAGGCCACGGAACCCGGTGCAGTCGATGAACAGGTCGCCCTCGACCTCTTCGCCGCTCTCCATGACCAGGGCCTCGATGAAGCCGGTTTGAGCGTTCTGGCGAACGCTGCGGATCTTGCCCTCGACGCGCCTGACCCCTTTCCCCTCGCTCATCTTTCGCAGGAACCGGCCGTAGAGCGTGGCGTCCAGGTGGTAGGCGTAGTTGATGTTGGCGTTCTCGCTGGTCGCGAACTTGCCGGCCTCAGCGGCCTGTAGCTCGAAGCAGTAGTCGCCGAGATCGCCGGCGAAGCCTTCCGCCTTGGCCTGCAGCCAGAAGTGATGGAATCCGCCCATCCAGGTTGATTTGCCCACTTGCCCGAAGGAGTGGATGTAGCGATCGCCGACCTGACCCCAATTCTCGAACGAGATGCCGAGCTTGAAGGTCGACTGGGTGGTCCGCATGAACTCGCGCTCGTCGATCCCGAGGAGCGCGTTGAAGGTCCGGGCCGTGGGGATGGTGGACTCGCCCACACCCACAGTGCCGATGTCGTCCGACTCGATCAGTGTGATTTCCAGAAGCGAGCCGAGGTGACGAGAAAGCGCCGCCGCCGCCATCCAGCCGGCGGTGCCGCCACCTGCCACCACCACCTTCTTCACCACTTGTCCTTGCACGTGATCCCCCCGGATCTTCTGGTTAGCGGTTGAGGCGATTGAGCAGCTGCGCCCGCAAACGCCGCGCCTTGAGATCGTCCATGGGGCCAAGCGCCCCGCGCGCCCTTTCCGGCAGGTGCGCGGCGGGTCGCGCCGGCGGGCCGAAGACATAATAGTCGAACAGCGCGCGCCAGGCCCGCTTCTCGTGCTCGGGCCGGTCGCGCAGGCTGATCAGGCCATGCAGCAGGGTGTTCATGGGCGTGTCCATGAAGCCGGGCGTGCTGTTCCACCAGTAGTTCACGAGGATGTTGAAGGCATCCAGCGCCTCGACCTGATGCCACCACATGGCGGGGTAGACGAGCACGTCGCCCGGTTCGAGGTCAGCGACCTGCGCCGCCTCAAGCGCCTGACGAAAACGTGGGAAGCGTCCGAAGTCGGGATTGCGGAAGTCGACCATGCTGACGACTTGGCCGCCCGGTGTCGGCTCCAGCGGGCCAGGATAAAGGTTCTCGATCTGCTCGGGCGGGAAGAGGGTGAAGCGACGGCGGCCGGCCACGCAGCAGGCGATGTTGTTCGACATGTCATAGTGCGCCGAAGCGATCGTACGATTGCCGATCCAGATGCTGACCAGCGGCGGCTCTTCGCCGAACACCTTACTGTCCAAGCCCAGATCGTTCTCCGCCCGCAGACCGGGCAGGTAAGCGTCCACATCCGTGGAGCCGATGTAGAGGGCCGGCGCGTCGGACGAGGCCGATTGATCGAGAATGCGATCCAGGAAACTGTCGAGGCGCGTTCGTTCGGTCTGGAAGTTCAGACCCGTGCCGGCGTCGTTGTAGAAAAAGCGTCCGCCGATCTCCGGCGCGGCAATGTAGCCTACGACCGGCTGTCCGCTATACAGCGCTTTGAGGTAAGCGGCCGCGCGAGCGGGCGAGGCGAGCCCTTCGCGCACCAGGGGCCAGTCACCCGCAAGGCCTTTGAAGACCATGGGGTGCTGGCTCTGCAGGATCTCTTCGAACGGGATGTCCTGCGGGCGCGTCGCCGGCCGGACATCTACCTTTCCCGAAATCTCGACCATCACCTGCGTCCGGCTCCGCCGCCGACGGACCTTAGGCGGCCGCCAGCTTCTGCGTCTTGAGATCGATCAACCGGCTCACGTTGCCCAGCGAGGAGATCACCCAGTAGGCGACCTGCAGGAAGCCGGACTTGTGCAGCCGCTCGAGGTCCTCGCCCGCGAGCTCCGCCAACCTGTCCTGCGCGATCGTAAAGAGGCCGGGCACGTCGTACTGGACTCGATCGTCCAGCGCGATCTCCACGTCGATCGCTTCGATCAACTGCAGTTCCTCGAAAGCGGCGAACATCGGTTTGCTCACCTCCAGGCCGTTGTAGATCGAGCCAAGCACGCGGGCGACATGCTGGAGGTAGGGCGAATTGCCGCCCGCCTTGAGGAACAGCGGCTCACCTTCCGTACGGCTGATGCGCGGATGGTCGAGATCGACGTGGATCTGTGGCTCGGCATCCGCCTGCGCCCCGCTGCTGAGGGCGATGGAGAACGGGCCGCGCTGCTGCAGGGCGGGTACGTAGCGCGCCGTCCAGCCATTGGGGGACAGGAACAGGTTCTCGTCGCGGTCCAGGCCCAGCAGGGCCACGGACTGAAGCTGACCTTCGGCGTCGCGGCGGAAGAAGATGGGGTACTCGCGCTGGATCTCCTCGAACTCGGTCGGGAAGATCAGCACCTGATTGATGTTGTCGCCGAACTCGGCCCCGTGACCGGCAATCACGCGAAGGTCGGCATGATCGACGTTGTTGAGCAGCGCCAGCTTGGTCATGTGATTTCCTCGGGGCCCGGGTACGCGGGCCAACTCTATGTCTTCCTAAGAAAAAGGCCGCTGCGAACAGCGGCCTTCCCCTTAAGTCCGGATGTTGGTCCGTGCTTAGAAGCGGTAGCGGGCGCCCACCAGATAGCGGGTGTCCAGCTCCTGAGCGAACCACAGCTGGTTCTCGTCGCGGGCATAGGTCCGGAGGCTTTCGCCGGTCAGGTTGATGCCTTCGAACGAGATCGCCAGGTTGTCGGTGAGGTCGTAGCTGACGTTGAAGTCCAGCTGACCAAACGGAGCCACGAAGACGGGGTTACGCGAACCACCGCGGTTCGTGGCCGACAGGAAGCGGTCGCGCCAGTTGTAGGCCAGGCGAGCCGAGACGCCGTACTTATCGAAGATAAGCGTGGCGTTCGCGGTGTCGCTGAGGCCGAGCAGGGCGAACTGGTCCTGGCTCGGATCGACGCTGATGTCGAACCCGACATCGCCCTTCACGTAGGTGTAAGCGCCGGCGACGCCGAAGCCCGTTTCACCGAAGAAGTGCGTACCGGCGATTTCGAAGCCGTAGATCTTGGCCTGACGGTTGTTGACCGGCTGCGACACCTGGAAGGTGAAGAACGGGTCGTTGGCGTCCGCTTCGATATCCACCGCCGCGAGGATCCGGTCAGCTTCGCTTTGACGGAGCTGGCCGTTGGCGTCACGCAGGCCGTTGAAGGCCGACTGAGCCGCGGCGAGGTTGTTGCCGTTCTGGATGTAGAGGGCCGTGGCCGTGAACAGGTTCACGTCCGTCTGGTCCATGCCCAGGTTGCTCAGGATCGTGCGCGCAGCGCCCGAACGAGAGCCGGCGGCGCCGGAGCTCGGGTCACGCAGGCCGAACAGCTGACGCTGGAAGGTGCCAGTGCCGACGAAGTTCTGGACGCGCTTCTCGAAGAAGCCGACCGAAACGAAGCTGCCCGGCTTGTAGTACCATTCCCACGACAGGTCGAAGTTGTCGGAGATCAGCGGATCGAGGTCCGGGTTGCCCGAGGTGCCGAGCGGGATGGCCCCGTTGGCGACCGGACGGTTCGGAGCGCCGGCCGTGACCGCGGCGAAGAGGTTGCCGTAGTCAGGACGGGCGATCGTGCGGCTGAAGCTGAAGCGAGCAAGCATGTTCTCGATCAGCTCGACCTGGAAGTCCATGGCCGGCAGCAGGTTGTTGTATTCGCCCGAGCCGGAGACCGGCTGGTAGGTGGTGCCCGTCGCGACGGTGAAGTCGTTGTCGGCGGTCCAGATGATGGCGCGCGGCGTGCGGATCGACGAGGTCGAGTCCACCTTGGTGCGCTCATACCGGGCGCCGGCGACCAGGCTGGCTTCGTGGCCCGCCAATTCGCCCTTCCAGGTCATCTGGAAGTAGGCGGCCAGGATGTCTTCCTTCACGCGGTTGTCGTTCTGGCCGGTAACCGCCAGAGCGTTACCGCGAGCGGCGTAGACCGGCGACAGAGCGTCGAACAGCTGGATGGCGTCGGCGCGGAAGGAGGTCAGGCCCGGACCGGACTGGTTCAGGTCGAAGGACTGGAACTTACAAGCCATGCAGTATTCGCTGACGAGGCCGCCAGCATACTGCGCAACGTCGCGCGGGTTCGAGATGCCCCAGGAACCGAGGTCCTGCTGGGTGTTCACGTTGCCCTGACGCATGTCCGACGTGCGGTAGTTCAGGCCGAAGTCGAACCGGCTGCCGTTGTCGTCCAGTTCCCAGGCCGCGTCCGCACGGAATTCCTTCACCAGCTGGTTCTGGAACTGCGAGGAGGTCCGCGCCACCTGGCTGCCCAGGTCGCCCACGTCCATGCGGCCGTTGGCGTTGCCGCGGGGCAGGGCGTCGTTGATCGTGAAAGCCTGGACCGGCACTTCGCCGCTGTAGTCAACCGAGTGCGAGTTGACGATCGGCGCGCCCATGGAGAGCGAGGTCATGCTGGTGCCGTTCGGGGCGCCCGGCTTGGACGAAGCTTCCGAGATGTGGCCGTCCAGCGCGATGCTGAAGCGGTCGGTCATCTGCCAGGTGCCGTTCAGGGCGAAGGACTGCAACTCGTCGTTGTTCGCGCGGTACTGCTGCTCGAAGCCGATGTCCTTGGTCCCCGCCAGGTTTTCCTGGAGGAACACGGCCGTGGCGACGGTCGGGTTGTCATCGAACGTCACGCGGTCGAACGGACGGTTGAACCAGTTGGTGGTGTCGTTCCGGCGCTCATAGGCTTCGTTGCGGGCGTAGAATGCGTCCGCCGTCAGCGTGATGGTGTCGATCGGACGGAATTGCACCGTCACCTGGCCGTTGACGCGCTCACGCTCGCCTTCGGAGAAGTGGTAGCGGCTGTCGTTCGGGATGGCGACCAGGGTATCGAGGCCCGGCGCGTTGGTGATGGTCGTGCCGTTGTTGTTCCGGACGAACCCGTTGGCCGGGTTGATGAAGTCACGGTAGCGGCGGACGTTCCAGTCGTTGGAGGTGACGCTCCGGCTGGTGAAGTTCCGCTTCTGGTAGCTACCGAACACCGACACGCCGAAGCGCTCGCTGCCATCGGTCCAGTTCAGCAGGCCGGAAACTTCCGGCGTGATCTTGTCGGCGTCTTCCAGGCTTTGATCGACGCTGGTGTCGTACAGCGCCTTGGCGCCGATCGAACCGCTCAGGCCCGGCTCGGCGTCCAGCGGACGACGGGTGCGGACGTTGATGGTAGCGCCGATGCCGCCCGACGGGATGGCCGCGCGGCCGGTCTTGTAGACTTCCAGGGTGCTGACGCCTTCCGACGCCAGGTTGGAGAAGTCGAACGAACGGCTGGTGCCGCCGGCGAAGTCGGCCGACTGGTCGCCGCCGACGGTCGCCACGTTGGCGGTCGGCATGGTGCGGCCGTTCAGCGTGACCAGGTTGAAGCCGCCGCCGAAGCCGCGGACCGTGACCTGAGAGCCTTCGCCGTTGGAACGGTCGATGGCCACGCCGGTGATGCGCTGCAGCGATTCAGCGAGGTTGGTGTCCGGGAACTTACCGATATCTTCGGCCGCAATGGCGTCCACGACGCCGCTGTTGCTGCGCTTGATTTCAAGCGCCGCCTCGATCGAGGCGCGAATCCCGGTGACGACGACTTCCTCGACTTCGGAAGCCTGATCCGTCTGAGCATGTGCCGCTCCGGTTGCAAAAAGTGCAGCCGAAATGGCGATGAAAGACGCAGAAGTTTGCAGTCGGCGGTGCCGCTTCAAGGCATGTCCCCCCTTTGGTGAGCCCTATGAGTCTTGTTATTGCGACGTCGTTCGAATTTGCCCGGTCCACCAAAACGGCGGCGCCAAGCGGTTACGCACGAACAACTCCGCGGTACAGTTGCGTTAGCGGTATCATCGCTATTTGACGCGGGTCAAGGTTTCCGCAGCGTCATCACAAACTTTTTGACAGCGCTGACATTGCGCCTGCATCTTGCGGCGCAAGACCTTCTAAGCCACTGACTAAATGCGTCTATTTGCCATTCCAGGTTTGTCCGAACGCTGCGCCTCGAACATCTCCTGAAAACAAGCCGAACTGAAATGCAGCGGGTGTGGCGCCGATGCATGCATTTTCCGGGGCGAATCCTGCAGCGCGGCGGCTCACGAATGCCCGCCGGGCTGGCTTGCGGCGACTCAGAGACCGGCTGCTGGCGCGGACGGGTCCGGCCGATTCCCACCCTGCAGCCATGTCCTGTCTTCAGCACGGTCAGCGCCGCGCCACCGTCGACGTCGGCAAACTGCTATCTCAGATTGTGCTTGCCGCTCACAAGGCGTCCAACTGAGCGGCGAACACGCGGTCAGCGGCGAACTCCGCCAGACGGAGGGACTGTGCGCCCTCCAGACGCAGCTGGGTGTCGCCCCACCATTCTGGTGCTACGGCCGGGGCGCCTGTGAGGCCGCTTGCGTCCGCGGTGCGAAGCAGCGCCGCGACAGTGAGAACCCGGCCGCCATGGCGACGGCGGAAAGCGAGCACCGAGCCTGCACGGGCGCCGACCACTTCGAGCGGCGAAAGATCAGCGCTGGCGAACAGGTCGGGATCGCGAGCACGCATGGAAAGCAGCTCAGCGATCAGCGCCTGCTTTGGACCGCCGGACCGCCAGTCGAGACCTGAAGACCCCAAACTACGAGGCCGGGCCGGGTAGTCCACGGGACGCCGATTGTCCGGGTCAACGAGGCTGAAGTCCCAGAACTCGCAGCCCTGGTAGAGATCGGGCACGCCCGGAAGGGTGAGCCGAAGGCCGGCTTGCACCAAACCCTTGGCTGCGCCGGCGGGAGCGATGTCTTGGACGAAGGCTGCGATCTGTTCGCGGGTCGCGGCGCCCTGCGGCTCCGTCAGAAGCCCGTGCAGGTGGGTCGTGCAAACACCTTCGTAGGTCTCGTCGGGAACCGCCCAGGACGAGCGCAGCTTGCCCTCTCGCAGAGCTTTGATCTGCCAGGCGGCCACACGCTCGGCGAACTGGCTCAGGCCTTCGGCATCGTCAGCCGTGAGATCCAGCGGCCAGGCGCCCACGATCATCTGCAGCACGAACAGGGCGTCGGCAGGATCGACGCCGGCGGCTGCCGCCTCGTGGACCCAAGGCTCGGCGCGGTCGATCCAGTCTGGAGCTATCTCGCTGAGGACGGAGAGCCGCGCTCGAACGTCCTCGCCGCGTTTGTGGTCGTGCGTGGCGGTCGTCAGCATGGCGCCGGGGAAGCACTCGCCACGCTCGCGGCACAGGGTCAGGAATGCGCGCGGCGTTTCGGAGAACCTAGCCGGATCGAAGCCCACGTCGTTGCGCGAGAGCAGGCGGCCGTAGCGGTAGAAGGCGGTGTCTTCCACCGACTTGGCCGCGATGGGCGCGCTGAGCTGCTGGAAGCGGCGTACGGCGTCGGCCCGCAACGCCGTGTCGCCCGGACCTTGGCCCGCCAGCCAGGCGGCGATCAGGCGGATCACAGCCTCGTCGAGCGGGGCGGCTGCAATGGCCTTGTCGACAGCGATCTGGAGCAGAGGGGCGTCTGCCGTGGGCGCCGTCTGGCCCGTGCCGTAGGTGCGGTACACCGAGAAGGACTCGACCAGCGCCGCGGCGGCGCGACGGAACGCGGCCAAGCCGAAGTCGCGGGTTTCGAGCGCGCTCTGGCCGGCCCGGTGCAGGGTGGCCGCGACGGTGTCCAGCTGCCCGGCAAAGCCGCGATGCAGGATTTCCTGGCGGGCGATGTGCTCTTCGCTTTGGAAATCTGCGGGGCGGCCGCTGATGCGCGCCCAGAAGTCAGCCAGCGGCTCGGCGCCCTCCGGTGCATGGAGCACGGCTGAGACCTCGTTCATAAACTCGTAGCCCGTTGTCCCGTCGACCTCCCAGTCGGACGAGAGGGCCTCGCCTGCGCCGAGGATCTTCTCGACGATGAGATAGGCGCGGTTCTGGCGGTCCGCCGGCCGCTCGGCCCGGCGCTCTTCCAGCGCTGCGCGCAGTCGGCGGCAGTAGCCTGCGGGATCGGCGAGGCCGTCCACATGGTCCACGCGCACCCCATCGATGAGGCCCTCGGCATAGAGGCGCAGGGGCAGGGCGTGAACGGCGTCGAACACCTCCGGCTCCTCGATCCGCAGGCCGGCCAGTTCGGTGATGTCGAAGAAGCGCCGCCAATTGATGGCGTCTCCCGCGCTGCGCCACCAGGCCAGCCGCCAGTGCTGCTTCTCGATCAAGGCGTGCAGGCGTTCACGAGCTGCGTCGTTGGCCCCGTCGTAGTGCGCGTCGATTTTGTCGCGTGAGAGCGAGCGCAGGTCGGCGGCTCCGGTCCGAGCGAGCACCTCCGCGTGGTCTTCGGGTCGAATGGGGAAGCGGTGCGCGCCGTAGGCCACCAGGGAGATGCGGCCCAGGTCCGGCTCGGCTTCCAGCTGCAGATCGCCCGAACGGAGCACCTCGGCGTAGGGCGCGCCAAGGAACGGAGCGAGCACCTTGCCCCTCAGGCTCGCATCCTCCGGCTCCCAATCGATGTCGAAGAAGCGGGCGTACCGGCTGGCGGGACCGTTCTCGAGGACGTCCAGCCACCAGCCGTTTTCCTCGCCGCCGACGGCGACGTGGTTCGGCACGATGTCGAGGATGATGCCGAGGCCCCGGGCGCGCAGGGCGGCGGCCATGTCGCGGAAGGCCTGCTCCCCCCCGAGGTGCGGATTGATGGTGGAGGGATCCACCACATCGTAGCCGTGGGTTGAGCCCTTGCGGGCGGTCGCGATGGGCGAGGCGTAGAGATGGCTTATGCCCAGATCCGCCCAATAGTCCGCCAGCGGGGCGGCGTCTGCGAAGGTGAAGCCGGCGTGGAACTGTACGCGGTAGGTGGCGCGAGGGATCATCGGGGCCGTTCGGTGTTGAGGCTGTCGAGGCGCCGCCGCACGGCGGGCTCTTCGAAGAAGGCGTCGGCCGCCAGCGGCAGGCGCCGGCGCCAATTCGGATGCCGCTCGACGATGCCGGGCAGGTTCACCTGTTCCTCGACCCCGAGCAGGTCCTCGACGGGAACGAGCAGCAGCTCGCAGGCGGTGGCGGCGGTCATCGCGATGGCCGCGTCTACGACGGGTTGGGTTTCGGACGGCGGCGGCTCGGGGCCGTCCGCAGCGCCAGCTTCGCTTAGCGCCTGCCAGAGCAGGTGGCGGTGTTCCGCCCGTTCGGCGTCGTCCGCGACGCGGTCCTTGGCGTCGCCCAGGCGATCACGCCATTCGATGTCCCGCCCGGCCCACCAGCCGGCGACGGGCGGCAGGTCGTGGGTGCTGGTCATGGCCGCGGCGCCGGCGTCGTAGTCTTCGGGGCGCTTGAAGCCGCCGTCCTTGGTGCGTTCGAACGCCAGGACGCGCATGCCGAGCAGGCCGCGACCTTCCAGCATGTCCCGCAGACCTGGCGGCACGACGCCGAGATCCTCGCCGATCACCACCGCCTGTGCGCGTTGCGATTCAAGCGCGATCAGCCGCAGCAGATCTTCGAACGGGTACTTCAGGTAAGCGCCTTCCAGCGGGCTGGCGCCTTCCGGCAGCACCCAGATTCGCTTCAGGCCCAGCGCATGGTCGATCCGCACCCCGCCCGCGTGGCGTAGGGCCGACCGCAGCGTCTTCAGGAAGGGCGCGAAGCCGCCGCGGATCAGCGCGTCGGGCGCGAAGCTGGTGATGCCCCAGCCCTGGCCGTTCGCTTGGAAGGCGTCCGGCGGCGCACCGAGGGTCAGGCCGGTGAGAAGGTCCTCACGTCGCGACCAAGCATGGGCGCCTGCGGGGTCGAGCCCGACCGCCAGGTCGGTGATCAGGCCGATGCCCATGCCGGCGGCGCGAGCCGCCGCGTGCGCTTGGCCAAGGCTCAGGTCCGCAAGCCACTGCAGGGTGAGGTGGAAGGCGATCTCGTCGTTCAGGCCGAGCTCGGCCGCGGCGGCCTCGGCTGCGTGGGTGTCCTGGAAGGGCGCGGGCCAGGCGCGCCAGTCATGGATCTGCTGGGTTCGGCGGAAATGGCCGTGAAGGGCTTCGAACAGGGCGTGACGGCGCAGGTCCTCGCCCCCGTTCTGGACGAACGATCGGTAGCGGGCATCCTGATTGGCGGCTCCCACCAGAGCCCGCAACTCGGTCAGCTTGGCTGGCGAAGCCTCGGGCCAGTCGATCAGATCTGCCGGCGGCTGCGCTGTGCGGGTGACGCCCAGGACGGCAGGGTCGGCGAAGAGGCCGTTCAGCCAGTCACGGCTTGAGGGTGAATAGGGACTGTAGTGATTGGGATCGGCTGCAAACAGCGCGTGGACCGGGCTGATGGCTAGCGCGTCCGCTCCGGCCTGGCCCGCCTTCGCGGCGAAGGCGGCAAGGTCGCCGAAGTCGCCGAAACCGCCAGGCCCCGCCAGGCTGTAGATTTGGGTGGTCAGCCCCCAGCTGCGCCGCTCAAGAAGATCGGTGGGCGTGACGCAGCGATCCGGGCAGACCGCCAGGGTGAGCTGGCGGTCCGCGAGTTCCAGGGAATGGTAGCCGGGCTCAGCGATCGCAGGCAGCACGCCGCCCTTGATCCGGACGTCACGGACCTCCCCAGATTCTAGCCGGAGTTTCCCGGCGCCATCGGCGGCGGCGATAAGGATCGGCTGCCCAACATCGACCGCGAGGAAGTCCGGCGCTGGCGCGGCCTTCAGGCGTGACAGGCTCTCCCGGCAAGCGGCCTCGGTGTCGCAAGCATAGCCAAGGGCCGTGAGGATCGCGCGAACAGCGTCAGGCGCGACCCTCTGCGGGACGCTCTGGGTATCCTCCCAATCGAGGATCAGACCCGCAGCTTCCGCGAGATCGGATAGGGCGTCCTGGCTCATGCTTGCGGCTCCAGCCAGGCGATGAACGCTGCGGGGGCGAGTTGGTCGTCTTCTGCGGCAAGGCCAAGATCGAACACGGGCGCATCCTGCGGCGGATCTTTCAGGGTCACCGCTTCATCACCGAGGTTGAGCGCCACCGTGAGCCGTTGGTCACCGAGGCTCCAGGCGGCCTGCACGGCCTTTGGCCCGAGCGCCACGCCGCCCAGGCTGCGCGCCTCGTCCAGGTATGGAACTATGTGATCGCGGCGGAGGGCGAGGAGACTGCCCACCAAGGCGCGCCAGCTTTCGGCATCAGGGCCGGGCTCTGGTCTCGAGCTCTCGAAGGTGCTCGCCGCATTCGGATCCGGGATTTTCTGCCGGGCCTCTGGATCGGCAAAGGCCGGGAACTTGGCGAATTCCTTGCGCCGCCCCTCGCGCACCGCGTCCGCCAGCTCGTCGTGGAAGTCGGTGAAGAAGAGGAACGGCGTCTGGGAGCCGTCCTCCTCACCCATGAACAGCAGGGGGATCTGCGGGCAAAGCAGCAGCAAGCCCATGGCCGCCTGCAGCCGCTCTGGGGCGACCAGAGCCGTCAGGCGCTCGCCCAGGGCCCGATTGCCGACCTGGTCGTGGTTCTGGAGGAAGGTGACGAAGGCGGTCGGCGACAGGTGACCGCTAGCCGTCCCGCGCGGCGCGCCATCATGGTTGGGCGAGCCTTCACCCTGGTAGATGAAGCCCTCCGCCAGGCATCGCGCCAGCTTCTCAGCCGGCTGTTCCGCAAAGTCCTGATAGTAGGCCTGCGTCTCGTCGGTGAGCAGGACGTGCAGGACATTGTGGAAGTCATCGTTCCACTGGGCGGTGTAGCCGCGCGTCAGCCGCGCCGCGTCGTTGCTCTCGTTCTCGAGGATCAGGTGGACCTCGCGGTCCGGAACCGCCGAGCTGACTTCCGCGGCCATGCGGTCGAGGAAGGTCTCGTCCGCGATGGCGTGCACCGCGTCGAACCGCAGGCCGTCGAGGCGGAACTCGCTTAGCCAGTAGATCGCATTGTCGATGAAGAAGCGGGCCACCGGCTCGCGTCCGAAGGCGATCGCCGCGCCCCAAGGAGTCTGCCGGCTCTCGTCAAAGAACTCCGGCGCGTAGGCGGGCAGGTAATTCCCGTCCGGTCCGAAGTGGTTGTAGACGACGTCCAGGAAGATCATCAGGCCGAGGCGGTGGGCCTCGTCCACGAGGGCCTTCAGCTCGTCGGGCGATCCATAGGCCGCTGCGGGGGCGTAAGGGAGAACGCCGTCATAGCCCCAGTTGCGTTGCCCTGAGACAGCCGCGACCGGCATCAGCTGGACCGCCGTGACGCCAAGTTCCGCCAGCGACGGCAGACGGGCGGCCACGCCGGCGAAGCCGCCCAGCACGCCAGCGTGAACTTCCTGAACCACCGTCTCGCGCCAGGGCCGGCCCAGCCATTCCGATTGCCGCCAGCTGTAGGCGGTCGGATCGGTGACCAAGCTCCAGCCATGGACGTCGCCCGCCTGCGCTCGGGACGCCGGATCCGGAACGGCGAGGCCGTTCTCCAGCCGGTACCGGTAGCGCGCACCGGGTGAGGCCTGCACTATCGTTTCGAACCAGCCGTCCGCGCCGGTCTCGAGCGCCAGGGCGTCACGGCCTTCGATCTCCAGGCTAAGGCGGGTCTGCCCCGGCGCCCAAAGGCGAAAACGGGTTCGGCCGTCTCCAAGCCAAGTCGCGCCCCAGTCGGACCCAGACGAGCTCATTGTGCGGGCTCCAGGCAGCGGACCAGCACCGCGGCGCCGGCGCCCACCTCGTAACCCTCATCCCGGAAGGCGAGCTCGCCGGTGGGGTTTGCGCTGTCGACGAGCACTTCGGGGTTGGTCGCAGGCTTCGGGAGGGTGAAGGTGATCGCCTCATGGCTGCCGTTGAGCAGCAGGGTGAGCGTTTCCATGGCGCCGTCATCCAACAGGCGAGCCCGGCGCATGACCAGGGCGCGGCCTTCCGGATTTCGCCAGTCGTCCTGAGTGAGGTTCATGCCGCGCTCATCGAACCAGTCGATGTCGAGAACGCCTGGGGCGACCTTCTGCTGGCCATAAAGAAAATGCGTCGAGCGCAGCAGCGGGTGCGCCTTCCGCAAGGCGATCAGTCGAGCCGTGAAGTCGATCAGCGGCTGGGCGGCTTCGCCTTGCAGCTGGTCCCAGTCGAACCAGCTCAGCTCGTTGTCCTGGCAGTAGGCGTTGTTGTTGCCGTTCTGGCTGCGACCGAACTCGTCCCCACCCAGCAGCATGGGAGTGCCTAACGAGGCGAACAGCGTCACCAGCATGGAACGTCGGGCCCGGTCGCGCTGCGCCTGAATATCGGCATCGTCGGTGGAGCCCTCGGCGCCCCAATTGCGGGAATAGTTCTCGCTGTGGCCGTCGCGGTTGTCTTCGCCGTTCGCCTCGTTGTGCTTACCCTCGTAGCTGACCACGTCGTTCAGGGTCATGCCGTCGTGGGCGGTGAGGAGGTTGACGCTGGCCCAGGGGCGGCGCGCCCGCCGGTCGAAGAGGTCGCCGGAGCCGGCCAGTCGAGCGGCGAGGTCGGGGCGCATCTCCGCATCGCCCCGCCAGAACTTGCGCACCGTGTCGCGAAACTTGTCGTTCCACTCGGCGAAGCCCGGGGGGTGATTGCCGAGCTGGTATCCGCCCGGGCCGATGTCCCACGGCTCGGAAATCAGCTTCAGGCGCCCGAGCACCGGATCCTGACGCAGGGCCTGGAAGAAGGCCGCGCTGGGGCTGAACCCGTCGTTGCCTTCACGGCCGAGCGTGACGCCGAGGTCGAAGCGGAAGCCGTCCACCCGGAACGACTGGGCCCAGTACCGCAGGCTGTCGGTGACCATCTGCAGCACGCGCGCCTTGGAGAGGTCCAGGGTGTTGCCCGTGCCGGTGTCGTTGATGCAGTGGCGCGGGGCGTCCTGAACCAGGCGATAGTAGGTGGCGTTGTCCAGGCCGCGGAAGCTGAGGGTCGGGCCCATCTCGCTGCCCTCGGCCGTGTGGTTGTAGACCACGTCGAGGATCACCTCGATCCCGCTGGCGTGCAGGCGCCGCACCGCCAGACGGAACTCGTCGTGACTGCCGCTGGCGAGATAGCGAGCTTCCGGCGCGAAGAAGGTGAGGGTGTTGTAGCCCCAGTAGTTCGTCAGCCCGCGTTCCTGCAGGAAGCGGTCCTGAACGAAGCCGTGGACCGGCAGCAGCTCGAGCGCCGTGACGCCGAGCCGCCGCAGGTGGTCGATCACCTTGGGATGAGACAAGGCGGCGAAGGTGCCGCGTTCCGGGGGGCTGACCTCTTCCAGGAGCGCGGTGAGGCCTTTGACGTGAGCCTCGTAGATCACCGTCTCGGACCAGGGGGTGTTGGGGCGCTGGTCGCCCGTCCAGTCGAAGGCCTCGGCCGTGACAACCGACTTCGGCATGGCCGGAGCGCTGTCGCGGCGATCGAAGCTGAGATCGGCCCTGTGCGAGCCGACGCGATAGCCGTGCAGGGCGTCCGTCCAGCGCAGCTTACCCGCAAGACGACGCGCGTAGGGGTCGATCAGCAGCTTGTTTGGGTTGAAGCGGTGGCCTTGCTCCGGCCGATAAGGACCGTAGGCGCGGTAGCCATAGAGCTGACCCGGGCGGGCGTCGGGCAGATAGCCGTGCCAGACCTCGTCGGTGCATTCGGGCAAGGAATAGCGCTTCAGCTCGCGACGGCCGGAGGGGTCGAAGAGACAAAGATCGATCCGCTCGGCGTTCGCCGAGAAGACCGCAAAGTTCACGCCCAAACCGTCGAACGTGGCGCCGAGGGGGTAGGGAGAGCCGGCCTCGAGGCGCTCAGGCAGAATGTTCAAACAACGGGTCCTTCGTAGCGGAGGAAAACAGCGGCCAGCGGCGGGAAACTGAGCTCAAGGCTTTGGGCGTGGCCGTGATCGGGTTCGGCGGCGGTCCGAACGGTCCCGCCGGAGCCGAAGTTCCCGCCCCCATAGATTTCGGCGTCGCTGTTCAGGATCTGGCGCCACTGGCCGGATTCCGGCACGCCCACGCGAACCCCGGTTCGCGGCACGGGCGTGGTGTTCAGGAGAACAAGGATCGGCGCGCCGCCGTGGAACGAGCGCCGGACAAACGCGAACAGGCCCATGCCGTGGTCGTTCTCGATTAGCCAGCTGAAGCCGCGGGGGTCGGCATCGGTGTGGTGCAGGGCGCCTTCGGTCCGATAAAGGCGGTTCAGGTCGGCCACCAGCCGCTGGATCCCATGGTGCTCAGGCTGCTGAAGCAGCCCCCAGTCCAGTTCTCGGTCGTGGTTCCACTCGGCCCACTGGGCGAGCTCGCCGCCCATGAACAGCAGCTTCTTGCCCGGGTGGGCCCACATCAGACCGAATAGGGCCCGCAGGTTGGCGAACTTCTGCCAGCGGTCGCCCGGCATCTTTTCGATCAGCGAGCCCTTGCCGTGCACCACCTCATCGTGGCTGAGCGGCAGGATGTACCGTTCGCTGAAGGCGTAGCTGAGGCCAAACCCGATGTCGCCGCCGTGCCAGCCGCGGTGGATCGGATCGCGCTCGAAGTAGCGTAGGGTGTCGTTCATCCACCCCATGTTCCACTTGTAGGTGAAGCCGAGGCCGCCGTGTTCCACGGCTGCGGTGACGCCCGGCCAGGCCGTGGACTCTTCAGCGATGGTGACGGCTGTCGGACAGCGGGCGGCCACCACTTCGTTCATGCGGCGCAGGAAGGCCACGGATTCGAGGTTCTCACGGCCGCCATAGATGTTCGGCGTCCATTCGCCGTGAGCGCGGCTGTAGTCCCGGTAAAGCATGGAGGCGACAGCGTCGACACGCACGCCGTCGATGTGGAACCGCTCCAGCCACCAGAGGGCGGAGGCGATCAGGAAGCCCTGCACCTCCGTGCGGCCGAGGTTGTAGATCAGGGTGTTCCAGTCGGGGTGGTAGCCTTCCTTGGGATCGGCATGCTCGTAGAGGGCGGTGCCGTCGAACTGCTCCAGCCCGTGCGCGTCACTGGGGAAGTGCGCCGGCACCCAGTCCAGGATCACGCCGATGCCGGCCTGGTGGCAGCGGTCGACGAACCGGGCGAAACCGTCCGGCGAGCCGTAGCGGGCGCTGGGCGCAAAGAGCGACAAGGGCTGGTAGCCCCATGAGCCGCCGAACGGATGCTCCATGATCGGGAGCAGCTCGATGTGCGTGAAGCCAAGGTCCTGGATGTAGGGGATCAGCTGATCCGCCAGTTCGTCCCAGTTGTGCGTCGGGCGCTCGTCCCAAGGACGCCGCCAAGATCCTGGGTGGAGTTCATAGACGGAGATCGGCGCGCCAGGGTGGCGGTTCTCACCGCGCCGGGCCATCCATTCGTCATCCGACCAGGCGTGCTCCAGCTGTGGCGCGACGATGGAGGCGGTGGCCGGCGGCGCCTCGGTGGCGCGGGCGAGGGGGTCGGCTTTTTGCCGGACGACGCCGTCCGCGCCTTCGATCTCGAACTTGTAGCGCTCGCCTGGGCCGAGGCGCGGCAGGAAGATCTCCCACACGCCGGCGGCGTGGCGCAGGCGCATGGGATGACGGCCGCCGTCCCAGCCGTTGAAGTCGCCGATCACGCTGACCCACCGGGCGTTGGGAGCCCAGACGGAGAAGGCCACCCCGTCCACGCCTTCATGCGTGCAGGGCAGGGCGCCCATGCGATCCGCCAAGTCCCAGAGCGAGCCTGATGCAAATTGCTGCAGCGCCCCTTCGTCGAGCACCGGCCCGAAGCTGTAGGGATCCTCCACCTCCTGCGGGCCGTCCGGCCAGAAGATGCGCAGCAGGTAAGGCGACTTGCTATTCGCTCGGCCGATGAACAGGCCGGAGGCGATCTCCTCCAGGCTCACGACCTTGCGGCGGTTGCCCCGGCTGATGATTTCGACGCCGGCGGCGCCCGGCATGAAGACGCGGAATTCACCCGCGTGACGCCCAAGAAACCCAAACGGATCCCGCGCCCAATCGCCCACGCCGCTTCGCTGCACGCACGCCCCCTCTGTTGCCGCAAGGGAGGAACGCCTGAGCTTCCGTTCCGTGCCGCAAAAAGTTTGCTGCGGTGCGGAACCACCAAGGGGGCAACTTTGTTTCCGATGGAAGTGGGGCAAAACCCCCCACGGGGCGTGTCATGATGAAAACGAAAATCATTCAAGGCGAGGCGTGCATGCGCTTCGCGGGCGTTTTGCGCGCGGGTGGTCAATGACCGGCCCGGTCGTACTCTCCGTCGCTGCAGAGGTTTTCCCTCTGATCAAGACGGGCGGGCTGGCCGACGTCGTCGGCGCCCTTCCGCATGCGCTGGAGAAGGAGGGCGTACGCGTCCAGACCCTCGTCCCCGGCTACCCGGCGGTGATGTCGGCCCTGGAAACCAGCCAAGTGGTGCACAAGTTCCCGGACTTGATGGGCGGCGAAGCTGATCTGCTTCGCGCGCGGGCCAAGGGTCTGGATCTGTTCGTCCTCGACGCACCGCATCTCTACGACCGTCCCGGCAACCCTTACCTCCAGAAACCCAATGTGGAGTGGGCGGATAACGGCGTGCGCTTCGCCGCGTTGGCGCTGGTGGGGGCCGAGATCGGCACCGGCCTGCTCGACGATTACCGCCCGGATGTCATCCAGGCTCACGACTGGCATGCGGGCCTTTTGCCGGCCTACCTGCACTACAGCGGCAAGGCCGCGCCGCCCGTGGTCCTGTCGATCCATAACTTGGCCTTCCAGGGCCGCTTCCCGGCGCATCTGCTCGGCAAGCTCGGCAAGCTCGGCCTGCCGGAGAGCGCGATGGGGGTCGACGGCGTCGAATACTACGGAGACATCGGCTTCCTGAAAGCCGGGATCCGGTTCGCGGACCAGATCACCACCGTCTCGCCGAGCTACGCCAACGAGATCACCACCGAGGCCGGCGGAATGGGCCTGGGCGGCTTGCTGAAGACCCGCAGCCGTGACCTGGTCGGGATCCTGAACGGCATCGACATCGATGTGTGGAACCCCGCGACGGATCCGGATCTGCCGGCGCAATACGACGCCACCTGCCTGGATCGCCGCGCCATCAACAAGGCCGAGCTGCAGCGTCGGTTCGGCCTGAAGCAGGATCCGCGCAAACCGCTGTTCGGCATCGTCAGCCGCCTGACCACGCAGAAGGGCGTCGACCTGTTGCTGTCGGTCCTGCCGCAACTGTTCGCCGAAGGCGCTCAGCTGGTGGTGGTCGGGATGGGCGACCCCTCTTTCGAAGAGGCGTTTCGCCGCGCCGAGGAACAGTACCCGGGCTGCATGGGCGAATTCTTTGGCTACTCCGAAGAGCTGACCCACCTGACCCAGGGCGGAGCGGACGCCATTCTGGCGCCGTCGCGCTTCGAGCCCTGCGGCCTGACCCAGTTGTGCGCCATGCGCTATGGCGCCCTCCCGGTCGTTTCGCGCACGGGCGGGCTGTCCGACACCATCATCGACGCCAACTCGGCCGCCATGGCCCGCTCCGCCGCCACTGGCGTGCAGTTCTGGCCGGCCAACGAGCACAACCTCGAAGAAGCCATCCGGCGCACCTGCGCCCTGTACCGCCACCCGAAGATCTGGCGGAACATCCAGCTCAACGCCATGGCGGCGGACAGCTCTTGGCGCTTCTCGGCCGCGATCTATGCGGACCTGTTCCGCAATCTGGCGGGCATGCCGGCGCCGTCCGCAGAAGCGATCGCCGAGGAAGCGGCCAGCCAAGCCAAGACCGCGGGCACGGCGGCTGAACTGGCCGAGCCTCGCAGCTTCGAGCCTGCGACGGAAGAGCCGGTGGAGCAGGAGCTCCGCAAGCCTGCCGCTCCCCGCCGCTTGCGACGCCGGACTGCGCCCGCCGCTCAGGCCCGCGCTTCCTGATTCTTGGCGGCCGCGCCGCGGCTGTTCAAGGCTGAGATATCCAGCGCCCCGGCGAAGGTGGCCGCCGCTTACGAACGCTAGAAGGTGGAGCGGCGTCCTCGTTAGTCCGTGGCGTCATGGGCGGCGGCGGCTTAGATGTGGCGGATGTTCCACCCCGCTGGTCCCGCATGGCTGGCGCAAGCGCACCGCGCCGCGCGGACGCTGACCGCAACGACCCGCCATGCCCGGGGAGCAGGGCATTCGGTCTACGCGGTGCTGCTGCACGACGGGCGGCGCAGCGAGCCTTGGGGTCTGTATATCGGGCAAACCTCGCGCGACCCCGACCTGAGGTTCGACCAGCACAAGGCCGGCTACAAGGCGAGCGGCGCGGCCAAGCGGTTCGGCGTGCGGCTGCTTCCCGACTTGGTCGAACACCTCAATCCGATGCGCGCCTGGGAAGCCCTCGAGCTGGAAGCGGCGCTGGCTGAGGTGCTGCGGGAGGCCGGCGTGCCGTGGGTGGAGGGCGGCCACTAGGCCGGTGTCAGTCGCCGCTGCTCAAGTAGCTGGCGAGCGCCCCACGCAGGTCCTGGAGAATGGTCTCGAAGCGAGCTTCATCCGGCTCCAAAAGAGTGAAGCGGAAGCCCTCCAGGTCCGAATTGAAGCCCGTGGAGAGCGGCACCACGCAGATGCCGGTGGAGCCCAGCAGCTGGTAGACGAAGCGGGCGTCAAGCGACCCATGCAGGTGGGGCTCGAGGATGGCTTCGACCTGCGGGGTGAGGGGCAGGCGCTGCCCGGCCTTGAGCGCGCCCTTGCGGAACACGGCCGTCATGTAGAATGCGCCGCGAGCGGGGTGCAGGATCAGCTCGGCTAGGTCGCCGAGCACCTCGACCGCGCGGCGGCTGCGCCGATCGTAGGCCGCGACCCGGGTCTCGAGGTACGGGTAATAGCGCGGATCGCCCATCACCCGCGGCAGCACTTTCTGCGGCAAGGTGGTCGCGCAGACCTCCAGCATCTTGGCTTCGAGCAGCGAGCGCGCGAAGCGGTCGAAGGCCGGGTCCTGGTCGCGATTGTAGATCTCGATCCAGCCGCACCGCGCGCCAGGCCAGGGGAATTCCTTGGAGATGCCGCGCATGGCGATGGCCGGCGTCTTGCCGACGACGGACGCCAGCTTCCTCATGCCGCTGTCGACATAAGCGAGGTTGGAATAGATCTCATCCGAGATCACGAACAGGCCGTGGCGGGCGGCGACGTCGACGATCGCGGCCAGCGTCGCCTCCGGATAGACGAAGCCCGTCGGGTTATCGGGGTTGATGATGATGATCGCAGCGATCTGGGGATTGGCGATGATCTTCGCCTCAAGGTCCGCCAGGTCGGGCGTCCAGCCATTCTCCGGGTCCAGCCGATAGGTCATGTGCGGCGCGCCGGCGTGCGCCGCTTCCGCCGACGAGTGGGTCGGGTAGGCGGGATTGGGCCCGATCACCCGGGCGCCCGGATGCAGCGCGCCGTAGAGAGTGGAAATCGCGTCGCCGAGGCCGTTGAAAAACAGGATGTCATCCGGCGTGATCTGAATCCCGCCTTCGATGTTGCGCTCGTGCGCGATGTAGCGGCGCGCTTCGTCCAACCCCTTGGTTGGCGAGTAGGCGAAGCTGAGGTCTTCGCCAGCGGCCTGGGTTACGATCTCCTTGATCCAGTCGGGAACCCGCTCGCCCTTGGCGACCGGATCGCCGATGTTCTCCCAGCGGATTGGCGCGCCTGTGGCCTCGATGGCGCGGGCGACTTCGACGATCTGGCGGATCTCGTAGCGCAGGTTGTCCGCGCCGGGGTGGACGATGTCCGTACGCAAGTGCGGGATCTCTACGCTGGCTGGCCGGGCAAGGCCGGCGGGTGAGTCTAGGACAAGCTACCTAGTCCATTGCGCCGCCGCTGTGGAGAAGGAACGCATGATCACGATCTTCCCCGCCCGCGGCGGCGCCCAGCACCGTCAGTGGTTGTCGCGCGGAAGCCCGCGAACCTGTGCGATCCGCTGGAACTGCTCGGAGCCTTCCAGGATCGCGCCAGTGTCGAGTTGGCCGACCAGGGCGCGCTGGATCTGCTGCCACGGCGTCTGAGAAGCCGGATAGGCATAGCCCCCGGCAGCCTTCAGGGCTTGGCGGCGCTCTTCCAGTTCGGCGTCGGAGATGAGGACATCCGCCGTGCCTTTCCCTAAATCGATCCGCACGCGGTCGCCAGTGCGCAAAAGGGCCAAGCCGCCAAGGGCCGCCGCTTCAGGGGACGCGTTCAGGATCGAAGGCGAGCCGGAGGTTCCGGACTGCCGGCCATCGCCGATGCAAGGCATGGCGCTGACGCCTTCACGGATCAGGTAAGCGGGCGGCCGCATGTTCACCACCTCGGCCGCGCCGGGGTAGCCGATCGGACCCGCGCCGCGCATCACCAGCAGCGTGTCGGGCGTGATCCCGAGAGCCGGATCGTCGATCCGGGCGTGATAATCCTCGGGACCGTCGAATACCGCGACCGGACCTTCGAAGGCGTTCGGGCTGTCGGGGTTGGACAGATAGCGTTGGCGGAACTCGGGGCTGATGACGCTGGTCTTCATCACCGCGCCGTCGAACAGGTTGCCCTTCAGCACCAGGAAGCCGGCCGCCGGGACGAGCGGCTGCCCGAACGGGCGGATGACGCGGTCGTCCTCGATCTGCGCCTTGCGGCAGTTCTCGCCGATCGTGCGGCCGTTGACCGTCTTGGCGTCCTCGTGGATCAGGCCCTGGCCCATCAGTTGGGCGACCACCGCCGGCACGCCGCCGGCCCGGTAGTAGTCCTCGCCGAGATACTCGCCGGCGGGCTGCAGATTCACCAGCAGCGGGACGTCGTGGCCATGTTCCTGCCAGTCGCTAAGGTGCAGCTCGGCGCCGACGTGGCGCGCGATCGCCGCCAGGTGGATCGGAGCGTTGGTGGAGCCGCCGATGGCGGAATTCACGACGATCGCGTTGAGGAAGGCCTCACGCGTCATGATGTCGGAGGGCTTCAGGTCCTCGGCCACCATCTCCACGATCCGCTTGCCGGTGTGGTAGGCGACTTCCTGCCGGTCCCGATAGGGCGCCGGGATGGCGGCCGAGCCCGGCAGCATCATCCCGAGCGCCTCGGCCAACGAGTTCATCGTGGTGGCGGTGCCCATGGTGTTGCAGTAGCCAGTCGACGGAGCCGACGAGCTGACCAGGCGGATGAAGCCCTCGTCGTCGATCTGGCCGGCCGCGAGCATTTCGCGGGCCTTCCAAACAATGGTGCCGGATCCGGTGCGCTCCCCCTTATGCCAGCCGTTCAGCATCGGCCCGACCGACAGGGCGATCGCCGGGATGTTCACCGTGGCGGCGGCCATCAGGCAGGCGGGCGTGGTCTTGTCGCAGCCCGTCATCAGCACGACGGCGTCCAGCGGATAGCCGTAGAGCAGCTCCACCAAGCCCAGATAGGCCAGGTTGCGGTCCAGGCCGGCTGTGGGACGCTTGCCCGTCTCCTGGATCGGGTGGACCGGGAACTCGAGAGCGATGCCGCCAGCCTCGCGGATGCCTTCGCGCACGCGCTCGGCCAGCACCAGGTGGTGCCTGTTGCAGGGGCTGAGATCGGAGCCGGTCTGCGCAATGCCGATCACCGGCTTGCCCGAACGCAGTTCCTCCAGGCTCAAGCCGAAATTCAGATAGCGCTCGAGATAGAGCGCCGTCATGTCGATGTTGTCCGGATTGTCGAACCAGGCGCGACTGCGCAGCTTCGGGGGCGAGGAGGGGCTGTCGGTCATCAAGAAACCTGTCGGAGGGAATCGACCAAGGCGATGTTATTCGCTTCGGTGGGACGAGCACCGACGGAACGCCTTAGTCAAAGCCCTTTCCGTCAGCCGCTTGGCCCTATGCAAACCCGCGGTTGACGGGTGTGTCGGGGTTAAATACTCCGACTAGACAGAAAAGAACAATCCGCCATGAGCAGGCGGGCTCGGAGGATAAGGAATCATGGCCGCCCCACCGTCCATCACAGCTTCAGGTGAAGCCGCCCAGACCGGGACCGGAACGGAGTACCGTCCCGCGCTTCGCCTGCTGGCGACGCTGTTCTTCATGTGGGGCTTCATCACGGTCATCAACAACACCCTGCTGCCGCACCTGCGCTCGGTGTTCGACCTCACCTACACCCAGACCACCCTGGTGGAGAGCGTCTGGTTCATCGCCTACTTCGTCGCGTCGATCCCGGCCGCGAAGCTGATCGAGCGGATCGGCTACCAGAAGGCGATGGTGGTCGGGTTGGTGATCATGGCCGTCGGCGCGCTGGGCATGATCCCGGCCGCTCGCATCCCGTCCTATGAAGTGACCCTGGTCGCCCTGTTCGTGATCGCCAGCGGCATCACCCTGCTGCAGGTCGCCGCCAACCCCTATGTGGCGGTGGTCGGCTCGCCCGAGACCGCGTCGGCCCGCCTCAACCTCGTGCAGGCGTTCAACTCTCTGGGCACTACGCTCGCGCCGCTGTTCGGCGGCTACCTGATCCTGTCGCGTTCGCGCTCGGGTACGTCTGAAACCGGGGCCGCAGGCCTCACCGCCGCGGAACGCTTGGCTGACGCTCAGTCCGTGCAGTTGCCCTACCTCATCGTGGCAGTCGTGCTGCTGGCGCTAGCCGTGGTGATCGCGCGCTTTCGGCTGCCGGCAATGGGCGTCGCGACCAGTCGCATCGCCCGCGAGGAACGGCGCAAGCATTCGCTTTGGAAGCACCGCAACCTGGTGTTCGGCGTGCCGGCCATCTTCATCTACCTGATCGCCGAGATCGGGGTGTCGAACCTGTTCATCAACTTCGTTTCGGCGCCGGACATCGGCGGTCTGACCCACGCACAAGCCTCCAACTACCTGTTCCTGCTGTGGGGCGGGATGATGGTCGGCCGTTTCGCGGGCGCTGTGATCATGCAGCGTGTGGCGCCGGAACGGGTGCTCGCCTTCGCCTCAATCGCCGCGGCTGCGGTGATGCTGGTGGCGACCTACACCAGCGGATCGGTCGCCATGTGGGCGATCATCTCGGTGGGCCTGTTTCACTCGATCATGTTCCCGACGATCTTCACGCTCGGGATCCGCGGTCTTGGCCCGCTGACGGAGGAAGGTTCGGGGCTGCTGATCATGGCGATCGCCGGCGGCGCCCTGGTGGTGGTGCAGGGCCGTCTCGCCGACGCCTTTGGTCTGCAGGCTTCGTTCCTGCTGACCGTGGCGTGCGAGCTCTACGTGCTGTTCTACGCTCTGTGGGGCGCGCGCCCGACGGGGGCGCTGCCGCCGGTCGAAGCGGATCCGCGGCCCTAGGTCGCTTCAGGAGCCATGGACGAGCGGGTGTCGTCGAGCGCGAGTTCGACGAGCACCCGCATCGCCGCGCTGGCCGCCTCGGGATCGCCGGCCGCAATCGCATCGAACACACGCACGTGGTCGGGCAGGGGATCGCGGGGCAGGGCGCGCGCCCGCTGCTTGAATTGCGTCGTCCAGTTAACTGCGGCCCCAATGCCGGCAGCGAGGGAGATGACCGCGTTGTTCTGAGTGGCGTTCAGCAGGGCGTCATGGAAATCGCGGTCTGCGGCCCGGCCCGCTTCGGTGGCCAGGGTGTGGCGACGCATCTCGGCGAGAGCATCCTTCATCGCCTTCACATCAGCCTTGGTCCGACGCTGTGCGGCCAAGGCCGCGGCGCCCGGCTCAACCATCGCCCGCAGTTCGAAAAGATCGCGGACGAACTGCACGTCCGGCTCACCTGAGAACGCCCAGGCGAGGACTTGCGGGTCCAGCATGTTCCAGCGGCTGCGAGGCAGGACGCGCGTTCCGGCCCGCGGGCGGCTTTCCACCAAGCCCTTCGCCGTCAGGACCTGCACCGCCTCACGGTAAGCGCTGCGGGAGACGTCCAGGGCTTCGGCGTTCTCGACCTCGCCCGTCAGGCGCTCGCCAGGACGGATGCGGCCGGAAACAATGGCCGTGCCAAGATAATGCGCCACCGCGCCACGAAGGCGTCGGCCCGATCCCTTCGAAGAGCGCCCGATCAACGCCGCTAGTTCAGCCGGCGCAGGCGCGCCCGGCTCATCCAATGACATCCCCGGTCCAGCTCCTTCAGCTCACACAGTCCTATGAGCGTCACATCGGACCGGAACTCAAGAGGCGCGTGCGACAGGCCTGCAACAGAGCGCGCGCGGCGATCTGATTTATAGGAGTATTTCAAAATCCAGATATCTGGGGCAAGAGGCGGGCTCAGCATCTGTAAGAGGTCGTGCATGCCCCGGTTCATCCAACTGCAGGATCAGCAAGGACGCCGTCGGTTGGCGATCGCGCAAGACGCGGGCGCCGGGCGCGAGGTGCAGGGCGTCTCGACGCTCTACGACCTAGCGATGGCGGCGCTCGCCGAACGCGTCAGCCTTGAGGATGCCGCAGCGCGCCTCGGCTTGGGCGCAGAGATCGACATCGAGGCGGAGTTCGAAGCCGGACGGGTGATGGCGCCCATCGACCATCCCGATGCGGCGCACCTGATCGTCAGCGGAACCGGCCTCACGCACCTCGGCTCGGCCGAAGGGCGGGACAAGATGCACCGCGAGGCGCAGGCGAAGGAGACCCAAACCGACTCCATGCGCATGTTCCTCATGGGCCTCGAGGGCGGCAAGCCGGCTGCAGGGCAGGCGGGCGTGCAGCCGGAGTGGTTCTACAAGGGTGACGGCTCCATCCTGGCCGGACCGGGTCAGGATCTCGTGTCCCCCGCCTTTGCTCTCGATGCAGGCGAAGAGCCGGAGATCGCAGGCGTCTACATCATCGATGCGGAGGGACAGCCGCGCCGCCTGGGCTTCTGCCTCGGCAACGAGTTCTCCGATCATGTCACCGAGCGCGGCAATTACCTCTGGCTCGCGCACTCGAAGCTGCGGCCCGCGGCGTTGGGCGGCGAACTGCTGGCTGGCGAACTGCCGGCGGACCTGCGCGGCGTGAGCCGCATCCGCCGTGATGGCGAGCTGATCTGGGAAAAGCCGTTCCTGACCGGCGAGGCCAACATGAGCCACTACCTGTCGAACCTGGAGGCGCACCACTTCAAGTACGAGATCTTCCGCCGGCCCGGCGATCTGCACGTGCACTTCTTCGGCACCGCGACCTTGTCGTTCTCGGACGGCGTGACGGTGCAGAATGGCGACGAGTTCGAGATTGCAGCGCCCCCCTTCCGCTTGCCCGTGCGCAATCGGGTGCAACAGGCGGCGCCGACGGCTGTGGACGTGCGGCCGCTCTGACCCGCACTCTGCAGCACGTGGCCCGCTTGAACGCTCAACATTAGTCTGACAATACCGAGGCCAAGCGGCGTCGCTTATGAGCGCTGCGCCTGGAGGAACACCTGTGAGCACCAAGACCTTCCTGCTGGCGGCCGCGGCTCTGCTGGCCTTGAGCAGCGCGCCGATGGCGGCGCAGGCGCAGGCGGTGCCCGTCGCCATCGACGCCAACCGTCCTGGCCCCGTGGTGAACCGGGACATCTTCGGTCAGTTCGCCGAGCATCTCGGCTACGGGATCTATGGCGGCGTCTGGGTGGGTCCTGATTCGCCGATCCCCAATGTGCGCGGCATCCGTACCGACGTGGTCACGGCGCTGAAGGCGCTGAAGGTGCCGAACGTGCGTTGGCCGGGCGGGTGCTTCGCCGACGAATACCACTGGCGCGACGGCATTGGGCCAGCCGCGCAGCGGGCGCCGGGCATCAACGCCAACTGGGGCGACGCGGTGGAGCCGAACACCTTCGGCACTCACGAGTTCATGGACTTCGTCGACCAGCTCGGGACGGAGGCCTATCTCTCGATCAACGTCGGGTCCGGCACCGTCAAGGAAGCCTCCGACTGGCTCGGCTACATGACCGGGCCGACGACCACCGCGCTCGGTAAGGAGCGGGCGGCGAACGGCCACCCCGAGCCGTACAAGGTCAAGTACCTCGGGCTCGGGAACGAGAGCTGGGGCTGCGGCGGGTCCATGCGGCCCGAGTTTTACGCGGACCAGATGAAGCTCTACGCGCGCTACGTGCGGAACTTCAATCCGGCCCAAAAGGGCCCGAACGCGATGCAGCGGATCGCGGTCGGCCCGGACGGCGCCAAGACCGAATACACCGAAACGGTGATGAAGGCCTGGAAGGAGAAGACCTGGGCCTGGGACCTCGAGGGCATCTCGCTGCACAACTACACGGTGGGCGGCTGGCCGCCGCACCTGCCGTCCACCGGGTTCGGGGAGGCGGACTACGCCACCCTGGTCAAGGAAACCCTGGGGATGGACAACCTGATCGCCACCCATTCGGCGATCATGGACAAGTACGACCCGGAGAAGAAGATCAACCTGGCGGTGGATGAGTGGGGCGCCTGGCTCGCGCCCGCGCCTGGCACCAATCCGGGCTTCCTGATCCAGCAGAACACGATGCGCGACGCGGTGATCGCGGCGCTGAACATCAACATCTTCGCGCGTCACGCGGACCGGGTGCGCTTGGCCAACATCGCGCAGATGGTGAACGTTCTGCAGGCCATGATCCTGACGGACGGGCCGAAGATGTTGCTGACCCCGACCTACCACGTGTTCCGGATGTACACGCCTTTCCAGGACGCCACCCTGCTGCCGGCCACCTTCGAAGCAGGCGTCTACCGCGCCGGCGACGTCACCCTTCCGCGTATCGACGCGGCGGCGGTGAAGGCGAAAGACGGGCAGATCTGGCTGGCGCTCACCAACCTCGATCCGCACAAGCCGGCCGAGATCGTACCCGAGGTGGCGGGCCGCCGCGCCCGAGCCGCGAGTGGCGAGGTCCTCACCGCGCCCAACGTCAACTCGCATAACACGTTCGACGCGCCGAACACGGTCGCGCCAAAGGCGATCTCGGCTCAGGCTCGCGGCGGCCGGCTAACTCTGCGGCTGCCGCCGAAATCTGTCACTGTGGTTCGGCTGGACTTCTGAGGGATCGGGTCATGAAAAGCGAAATGACGGGAATGTCTCTCGGTCTGCGGGCTGCGGCCCTGGCCAGCGTGGCGGTCCTTGCGGCGGCTCCGGTCTCCGCTGGTGCGGTGGAGCTGGCCCGCAAGCCGTTCGGACGCACGCCAGACGGCGCGGCCGTAGAAGCCATCACCCTGACAGCTCGCAACGGTGTGAGCGCCACAGTGATCACCTACGGCGCTACGCTGCAGGCACTTGTCGTGCCCGACCGGGCAGGCAAGCCGGCTGACGTGGTGCTCGGCTTCTCGGATGCGGAGGGCTACGCCAAGGCCGCCAGCTACTTCGGCGCCACCATCGGCCGCTACGCCAACCGCATCGGCGGCGGGCGCTTCAGCCTGGACGGCAAGAGCTACCAGCTGGCCCGCAACGACCATGACCTGGCCGCCCTGCACGGCGGCAAGAAGGGCTGGGACAAGGTGGTCTGGCAGGTGACCGACGCCAGCGCCGGTCCCGTCGCCTCCGTGCGCATGAGCTATGTCAGCCCCGACGGCGAGGAAGGCTATCCGGGGAAGGTGACGGCGACCGCGACGTATGCGCTTAGCGAAGCAGGCGAGCTCACCATCACCTACGGTGCGACAACCGATCGGCCGACGATCATCAGCATGACCAACCACGCCTTGTTCAACATGGCCGGGGAGGGGGCGCCCGGGGGTGCGCTCGGCAATGTCTTGACGATCGAGGGTGATCGCTACACCCCAGTGGATGCGGCGCTGATCCCCACGGGCGAACTTACGCCCGTCGCCGGCACGCCCTTCGATTTCCGCCGGCCGCGCGTGGTGGCCGAGCGGATCCGGGAAGCAAGCGATCCTCAGATCGTCCTGGGCCGCGGCTATGACCACAACTACGTGCTGAACGGCGGCAAGACCGCCAAGCCGCGGCTGATCGCTCGTCTGGCTGACCCGGCCAGCGGACGCACCCTGGAGGTGCTCAGCGATCAGCCAGGCGTGCAGTTCTACGCGGGCAACTTCCTGGATGGCACGCTGGTCGGCAAATCGGGCCGAGCCTACCGCCAAGGCGACGGCATCGCGCTGGAGCCGCAGATCTTCCCCGATACCCCGAACAAGCCGGCGTTCGGCTCCGCGCGGCTTGCGCCGGGCCAGACCTATACGAACACCATGGTGTTCCGGGTAAGCGCGGGCCGGTAAGGCCCCGCCGCACCTCTTTTCAAACAGGTCCCGCCGATCAAGCGTTGGCGGGACCGGCGTCTGCTTCCGCGGCGCGGTTGCCCCACCCCTTGTTGATGGCCAGCGCGGTGAGGGTGCAAACCGCGCCCAACAGCAGGTATGCGCCGACGGACCACAGCCCGAACGTCCTGACGAGGAACAGCGCGGCAAGCGGCGCAAACCCAGCGCCGATCAGCCACGCGGAGTTCGCCACGATGGCCGCGCCCGTGTAGCGGTGATGCGGCGGGAAGCTGTTGTTGACCACGCCCGAGGACTGGCCGAACGCCAGGCGGAGCAAGGCGAAGCCTACGATCAGGTAGAAGGTCTCGCCGACGCCACCGGCGTTCAGCAGCTGCGGGGCAAGCCGCTGTAGGCGCCGATCAGCACGGCCGAAATGCCGGGCAGCGGACGTCGCCCGACCCGGTCGCCGATGATCCCCGAAACGACGATTGCAGGGCGAGGGGCTTCATGGCCTTCCGCCAATCTTCATAGATGCGGACACCACGCCTAACCCAGGCGGGTATCCGGTCGGCGGGCTAACCGTCGTGTCATTCCGAAACGCCCACTTGGTCTATGCACTCACCTGGTTCGCTATGGCGACGCTCAATCTCGCAGGCATGGTCATCGTCTTGAGGCGGAAGGAAGTCTAACGCGCTGTGTCCTGGCCGGCCGCGGCGCAGTCAGCGCTGAGTCAGCGCGCCGGAATCCGGATCTTCCCCCTCGGCCAGGGACAACCACTGCGCGGCGGCCGCCTCGAGTTTGGCGCGCTCCTGCGGCAGTTGAGAGTTGGCGGCCTGCTTGAGCAAGCGAGCCGCATTCGCGCGGTAAAGCGCGGCTTTCTCTTCTCGGGAGGCCCCCCGCAGTGGCTGGTTCTGTTCCGTCATGGCTCACCCCAATCTCGATGTGGGGCGGCGCTGCATATGGGAGGCCATTTGGAGCCCATCCGGCCGATTTTGACGACGCGTTCAAACGCCAGCGCATTCAGAGAACAGAGGAATTTCTCATTCGTGCCGAGCGTTCAGGAATCCCGGCGTGCCAATCGACCAGCTGTTTGCCGACGTGGTCATGCGCGGGCCGCTGCAGCCCGGAGCCGGCGCGCAGCCGAGCACGGGGTCCCGCGATGGCTGTGCTATAGACGCAAGGCCAGATTGAGGATCCAGCGCGGGTGGCTGAACTCGCCCCCGAACTGCTGACCAACCTACACGGCGGACCGCTGGACACGTCAGACCAGCTGAATCCAGCCATCAGACGCACAGCTCAAACAGCTGGGACTGTGTTGAGAGCCCGACGCACACGATCTGCATACGGCAGCATATTGGAACTTCCGATAATATACCTTAGGCGAGGTAAATTGCCGAATATGCGAGGATCGCCTTTTCGCTGACTCCAGAGCGAACGGGCCATTCGCACGGGTTTATGCGGGCGGACCAACTTCGCGCTTCTGACTCTTTATCTGCGACGTGCGTTGCGAGCGGTGCTGCGTCTGTCCCCGACCCCGCTTCCTTGAAAGGTACGCGTTAGGTGGCGACCGCACGCGGAGCGCCGCGACCGCCTCGTGCTCATTCCCTTGCAGGAGGTAGAGCACGTCTTAGCTCTTGCGCCGAGGAGCCCGCCAAAGGCGAATGATCGGTTTCAGGCAGCGGCCGGCGCCTCGCCCACCTTCTTCAGTCGAAGCCCCTCAGCGCCCCTGGCGCTCAAAGAAGTTGAGGTGTTGTGCTGTTTTCAGGCGGCTCGGGCGAGATGCGGAGCCTCGCCCATGTGAAGCAGGATCGCGGTATAAACGATGTCGCTGATGACCATGTCGCGCTCATCGGCCAGCTGACGCAAACGGGCCTGCCCTGCTGAACGTCGCAACTGATAGAAGGTGCGGCTTCAGCGAAGCCGCACTCGCGTCACCTCCGTTAAGGCAGCCCTGCCATTCGTCAGGAGCAGCCATGGCCGTTCTGCTCAGGGCGGACATTCAGGCAAGCCGTCATATAGTCGGCCTGCCCTGCTGAGTGGCAGCGGGGCGAGACATGGGCTCTCCTCAAGCACGGCGTGCCTGTCACTATCCGTCAGACCTCGACAGCCCGGTAGATGCGCCGGCCGTGCGGCTGGCGACACACCGCGTCCACGCAGCAGGCGGCGCGGCTGTCCGCCACCCATTCGGCCTCGTGCCAGAAGGGCGTCGGCCCGGACTGCGCCGCCAGCTGGATCGCCGGCGTCGGCGGTTCGGCCTGAGCGTTGGCGGCCCCGCCGAACGGCCCGAGGATCCTCGCCATGTCGAAGACCTCGCCGTTCTTGATCACTCGGCGGACGGCGGCCGCATCCTCGATCCGCTGCAGCGGATCCCCCTCGCAGACGACAAGGTCGGCTAGCATGCCCTTGGCGATCACCCCCAGGGGCTGGCCCAGGTACTCGCCCGGGATGGAGGTGGCGCACATCAGCGCCTCATGGGGCGCCACGCCGTAGCGGACCATCCCCCGCAGGTTCATGTGCAGGGACAGGCCGTTGAAGTCGATGGGCGAGTCCGTGCCGGCGATCACCTGCGCCCCGCCGGCCATCAGGGCCCGCAGGTGCGCCACGTTGCGCTCCAGCACCGCCAGCGCCGCGCTGGCGTCCGCGCCTTTCAGCTGGTCGGCGCGCTGCACCAGCCGCGCATATTCCCAGGGCGGATAAAGCGCCCGCGTGCGCGGATCATCCACCAGGGAGCGGTCCGTCCCATACAGGGCCGAGCTCTGGAACAGCGTCGGCGTGCGCCGCGCGCCCGCGGCGTTGAACAGGGCGGTCACGTCCTCGTAGGACGCGCCGGTGGCGCTCACCGTCCTTGGATAGCCCAGGCGGGTGGTGGCGCCGATGTGCTCCATCCCGTCCTGCCCGAAGGCCAGCGACGGATAGTGGTAGTGCGAGGTCACCGGCATCCCCTCGCTGTGCGCCCACTCGATCACCCGCCGCTGGCTCTCGAACGGCAGGCGCACATACGTCTTGATCAGGTCGTAGCCGAGCGCCTTCGCGCGGGCGAGCTCCAGCTCCAGCTGCCCCGGCTCGGTGACCGGCCGCATGAAGTTGTAGAAGATCCGCCCGCCGTCCACCGCCTCGCCGGTGGCGAAGTAGCGCGGCCCCACCCGGGTTCCGGCGTCGAGCGCCTCCCGGTCCTCCACCATGTGGTAAGCTGGCGAGCCGGGCGAGCGGGTGGTGGTCACCCCCAGCGACAGCCACAGCCGGCCCTCCCGGTCGCCATAGGCGTAGCCCTGCATCTGTCGATGGGTGTGCATGTCCATCAGGCCCGGGATCACCGTAGCGCCCGAGGCGTCCACCACCTGCGCGCCGGCCACGGCCGAGCCGGCCGGCAGCAGGTCGGCGATCCGGTTTCCTTCGATCACCACATCGACGCCGGAGCGGACCTGCGCTCCCTTGCCGTCCCACACGCGGCCGCCCCGGACCACCTTGCGCTCCCTTGGCCTGGCCGCGGCCCAGGTTAGACCGTGCGGCACGGTCCGCGGCGCCCCGCCCGCCGCCGGGATCAGCCGCAGGGCGCCGTTCGACAGGTAGAGGATCTGCCGCCCGTCGCCGCTCCAGCTCGGCGCGTCGGTGACCTCGTTGTTCAGGGCTACGGGCGTTCCGGCCAGCTTGCCGCGTGCGTCCACCGGCGCGACGTAGAGGCGGCTGGCGAACACGAAGGCGAGGCGGGCGCCGTCGGGCGAGAACGCCGGCCCGTCGTCCCCCCGCGTCACCAGGGAGCGGTGCGGCAGCACGGGCTCGTACGTCCCCTGCCCGCTCGCCACGTCCACCGTCAGAATCTCGCTCAGGCCCTCCCGATAGCGTGCCGCGTAGGGTTTGAACGCCGCCATGGCGATGGTCTTGCCGTCGGCGCTCCAGCTGGGGCGCCCCGGCTCCCACAAGGCGCCGAACACCTGCCGGACCTGCCCGCTCGCGACTTCGACCACGTGCAGCGATCCGTTCTGGTCCAGGAAGGCGATGGCGCGGCCGTCCCGCGACCAGGCGCCGGACACCGCCGCGTCCTTGTGGCGGGTCAGCTGGCGTTCGGCGCCGCTGGCCATGTCGCGGACCCAGATGTCCAGCTTGCCGCCCCGGTCGGTCGAATAGGCGAGACTCCGCCCATCCGGCGACCAGGCCGGATCGCAGGTCCAGAACCCGTCGTTCACCAGCGGCCGGGCCTTGTCGCCGATGTCCAGCAGATAGAGGCCGTTCAGCGCCCGGAACACCACCTGCCGCCCGTCCGGCGACAGGGCGGGGCTGCCGATGCCGACCACCGGCCGCCGCCCGGCGCCGTCGTAGTCGCGCAGCGGCTTGCGATAGTCTGCCGTCTTCACCGGCACGGCGGCGGAGAACGGGATGGATCGCGCCTCACCCGACCGGCCCCGGCGCAGGATCTTGCCGTCGGCGGCGTAGATCAGCTCGCCCCCCGCCAGCCACGTGGCCCGAAAAGGGAAGATGTCCCCGCCGCTCGCTACGGGTCCGGTCGCACCCCGCAGCTCGGTTCGGCCGTTGCGCAGGGTCCAGTAGACGATGTCGCCGCCGTCCGGCGTGAAGGCCGGGCTACGGAGTTCCGCCGGGTTGAACCGGTCGGCCGACGGCGTGACCTTGGGGCCGGGGCTCACCGCCCCCGCCTCGTCCGCCACCTCGATGCGCGTGCGGTCGACGGCGTAGGCGATCCTGCGGCCGTCCGGCGACCAGGCCGGCTCGGCCGCCTGGCCGTCCGGCCGGGCCCACAGCCGGCTCTGGCCGCTGGCCAGGTCCAGAACATGAATCGCATAGCTGCCCGACTGGTCGGAGGCGTAGGCCACCCGCCGGCCGTCCGGCGAGACCCGCGGCTCCCGGCAATCGAACGGCCCGCGGGTGTGCTGGACGAATCCCGAGCCGTCCGCCCCCACCGAGCAGACTTGGAACACCCCGTCGCGATAGGCCTGGAAGACCAGCCGCCGGCTGTCCGGCGTCCAGTCCGGCTGAGCCGCGTCCGCAAGGTCGTCGGTGACGCGCCGGGCTGCGCCGCCGTCGATCGGCAGGGTCCAGATCACCCCCAGCAGGTCGAAGGCCAGGGTTCGGCCGTCCGGCGACGGGGCCACGGCGATGTTGGTGCCTTCGCGGATCGTCACCGCGCCGGCCGGAAGCTGCGGCTGGGCCTGCGTCTGGGGCGTCAGCGCACCAGCCGCCAGGCCGGCGCCCGCGGCCGAAATCACGCGGCGCCGATCGACGCCGCGCTTGGACAAGTTGGACATCGGGATACTCCGGGAACGGGGGCGCAGGGTCAGAAGGTCCAGGCGAGGCGCGTGTAGTAGAAGCCGCCGCTGATCCCCCACGGGGCGTACTGGTTCCAGAAGGAGAACGGCGGGTTGCCCCGGTTCGCGGGCCGGATGGTGTCCGGATAGACGTCGAACAGGTTGTTGGCGCCCACCGTCAGCCTCAGGCGCTCCGTCAGGTCGACGCTGGCGTCCAGATCAACGATCAAGGTCGGCGAGACCGTCTCGTCGTTCAGCGGGTTGGCCACCCGCTGTGTGATCTCGCCGAAGCGGGTGAAGCGTGCGGTGACGTCCAGCCGGTCTTGCACCCAATTCACCGACAGGATCTCCTTGTCCCGCGGCGTGCCGACGGTGAAGTCGCCGATCTTGATGCGGTCGACCAGCACCAGGCCGGCGGCGGCCAGCTCGGGTGGTGGGGCGGTGATGCGGTCGAACTCGTTCTTGGTGTAGTTGGCCGTGAAGGTGAAGCGCAGCCGGCCGTCCCCAACAGTCATGGCGTAGTCGCCCACGAAGTCGACGCCTTGCGTCGTCGTGTCGGCCGCGTTGGCGTAGTAGAACACCGCCTGTTGCGGGTTCAGGCCCTGGCTGGCCAGCGCGTTGCTGACGACCGTGTTCGGCCCCAGCGTGGCGCTCTGCATGATCCGGTCCTTGATCTCGATCTGGTAGACGTCGAGGGTCAGGCTCAGGCCCGGCAGCGGGCGCGACACGAAGCCCAGCGAATAGCTGGTCGAGCTTTCCGGCTCGAGCGGCTTGGCGCCCAGGGCGATGGCCGCCGGGTTGTCCGGCGGCAGCAGCTGCACCGGATAGAGCACCGTGCCGGTGGGGAACGAGACCCCGATGGTGCTGGACGAGCCGTAGTGCTGCTGCTGCAGCGACGGGGCGCGGAACCCCGAGGAGACGGTGCCGCGCACCGCGAAGTTGCGGATCGGCTCCCAGCGGGCCGAGACCTTGCCGGTGGTGGTCTCGCCGAAGTCCGAATAGCTCTCGTAGCGGCCGGCCAGCGAGACTTCGAAGTTGTCGGTGATCGCCTGCTCGACGTTGATGTAGGCGCTCTTGTTGTCACGCGAGAACTCGCCAGCAGCGAAGGGCGGGAAGCCCGTCACCCCCTGCGAGCCGCCCTGCGTCACCTGCCCGGCCAGCGGCGCGCCCACCGGCGCGCGGTAGCCGCCGTTGACGTAGGATGCCAGCTCGCCGGCCTCGATGGCAAAGGTGTCGTCCCGGTACTCGAGACCCATGGCCAGGAACAGCGGCTTGGCCAGCCCCACCTCGAACTCGCGGTTAAGGTCGAAGTTGGTGGTCCACTCGTCGAACGTCAGGGTGCCCAGATAGAAGTAGGTCGGGCTTTGCGGGCCCAGCGAGGCGTTCAGCGAGTTCTCGTAGTAGCCCACCTCGTTGCTGCCGTAGGTGGTCGACAGGTCCCAGTTGAAGGACAGCAGGTCGCGGCCCCGCACGCCGGCCGCCACCTGGTAGTCGCGATCCTTCAGGAACAGCCGCGGGGTGTAGCCGTCCGGGTAGACGCTGACGTTGTTGTTCAGGGAGTTGGGGTTGCGGAAGGTCAGATAGGCCGCCGAGTTGCGGCTGGAGACCGTCCCGAAGGCGTAGAAACTCAGGTCGCCTACGTCCGCGCCGGTGTTGAAGCCCAGCGAATAGAGCTGCACCTGCGGCTGTCCGGGGTGACTGGTCTCGCGGTTTGCGGACGCCTCCCGCGGGTCGGGCTGGCCGTTCACCGGGAAGTAGAGCTGCGTCTGGTTCGGCGTCTTGTAGCCGCGGTCGGTATGATTGGTGGTCCGCGCGTCCAGCGTCAGGTTCAGGTAGCCGGTGTCGCCGAATCCGAAGCCCGCATTGGCCGAGGCCTGGGCCGTCTCGCCGTCGCCCTTGCCCGTCAGCCCGGCCAGCGCGGTCAGGGCGCCGCCTTCGGCCCCCTCCTTCAGGATGATGTTGATCACCCCGGCCAGCGCGTCGGAGCCGTATTGGGCGGAGGCGCCGTCGCGAAGCACCTCGATCCGCTCGATCGCGGCCGAGGGGATGAGGTCGAGGTCCGGCGGCGACTGGCCGTTCTGGGTCGTGCCGTTGACGAACAGCACCGCGGTGTTGTGGCGGCGCTTGCCGTTCACTAGCAGCAGCGTCTGGTCGCCGGACAGGCCGCGCAGCGACACCGTCTTGAACGCGAAGCTGGCGCCGGCCCCCGAGTTCGAGACGTTGGCGGACGGCACGAAGGTGGCGATCAGGTCCCGCGTGGACTGCTTGCCGCTCTTCTGGAGTTCTTCGGCCGACAGCACGTCGATCGGCGCCAGGCTGGTTGTCACCGTCCGCGCCGTCGAGCGCGTGCCGGTGACGATGACCTCGTCCACGGCGGAATCTTGAGCATAGGCGTCAAAAGCCGAAAGCATAGACGAAGCACAAAGGCCATAAAGAAGGCCGACTCGCAAACAGCGTCGCAACTGAACCCCCGCTTAAGATCGTTTCAAAAGACTCCTTCTGTCGCGCTTCCTCCGGGCGCCGGATCTTCGACGGAGTGCATCTTGTTTCCGCCAGTCCGTTGCGTCGGACAATCTTGGATGACTCGACCTATGCGCAACGCAGCCGATCAATCCGCCGCTGATATCTTGATCCCGGCCGTCGCTATGCTTTTTCTAAAGGCGGATAACGCGTTATTTTCACGCAGCGAGGCCCTCCCAGGCTCGTCAGGTGCGGGAGTGGATGACTGATGCGGCCGCGCTGCCGGTGCTCGGTCACTGAGCCCCGGCGAGCCGAAAATGGCCAGACGCGGATTGGCTCTGCCCAGAGGCGGACATGACAGTCTTCGCTGGCAGCGTGTCGGCACATCCGACAGGGTGTTTCGAGGCTTGCTGCAGCTTGAGGGCCTGACAGGCCGCCGTTGTCCGGCGACAAGCCGCCGCCCCGCCATCAGGGACCGCTCAGGCCGGGTCGTCGAAATCGGTGGCGATCGAGATGTCGCGCCAGGCCGCCACATCGGCGCGGAAGGCCGCGAACTTGCGTTCCACGGTTCCATGGGCCGCAGGGCCGAGCGGGAGGTGGAGCGGCGGGTTCTCCGTATCCACCGCGCGCAGCATGACAGCCACGGCCTTAGCCGGGTCGCCCGCCTGCCGCCCGTCGTTGGTTTCGCGATATCGCCGTCGCCCCTGCGCTGTACTGGCGTAAGCGTCGATCCTGCGCGCGGCGGCGGCCATCGAGCGGCCGAGGAACTCGGTGCGGAATGGGCCGGGCTCGACGATGATGACCCTGACGTCCAGCGGGCGGAGCTCGTCCGCTAGGGCTTCGGACAGGCCCTCCACGGCGAACTTCGTGGCGTTGTAGTAGCCAAACCCCGCCGAACCGGAGAGGCCGGCGCGAGAAGACAGGTTGACGATGCGCGAGCCCGGACGCCGGCGCAGCGCCGGCAGCGCCGCGCGGGTCGTCTCGATGAGACCGAACAGATTGGCTTCGAACAGCGGCCTGTATTCGTCCGGCTCGGCCTCCTCGATCGCCCCGAGGAAGCCGAAGCCGGCGTTGTTGACCAGCACATCCAGCCCGCCGAAGGCGCTTTCCGCCAGCGCGACCGCGGCGGCCGCCTCGCCGGGACGGGTGACGTCCAGGCGCGTGCAGCGCACCGTGTCAGGATAGCGCTCGCGCAGCGCCTCGAGGGCGCCGGTGGATCGCGCGGTCGCCACGAGACAATCGCCCCGGCGGGCGACGGCTTCGGCGAGCGCGCGACCCAGCCCGGTCGAACAGCCTGTGATCAGCCAGGTTTTCACCATCCCCTCCGTCTTCGCACGTCTTGCATGGGCGCGGGTTCGACAGCACGTCGTCTGGTCGTGCAGTTCGAGAATGCGGAGGGAATTTAGGCGATTGGTTCTGTTCGCGAAGAGACAGTGATGTTCGATCGGCGTTCATTTCTGTACAGGTGGCCAGGTGGAATGGAGCGATGTCAGGATCTTCCTTGCCGTCTCCCGGGCGGGAACGCTGGCGGGCGCGGCCAAGACGCTCGGTCTGAGCCATCCGACGGTCGGCCGCCGGCTTCGCGCGCTGGAACAGGCCACCGGCCAGACGCTGTTCCAGAGAACCGCCGACGGCCTGGTGCTGACCGAGGAAGGCGCGGCCATCATCGCTCTGGCCGAGCAGATGGAGGAGGGCGCCCTGGCCATCGCGCGGCGGCTGGCGGGCGGCGAACAGAACCTCCGGGGTCGCCTGCGGATCTCATCGGCCGACTGGTTCGGGGCCTATGTTCTTCCCCCGATCATCGGAGAGTTCGTCAAGACCTACCCTCACGTCGAACTCGAGCTGCTCACCGGGACGCGGCTGTTCAGCCTGGCGCAGCGCGAGGCCGACATCGCTTTCCGGATCGTTCCGTTCGACGCACCGGACGTCGTCCAGCGCCGCCTGATCCGTCTGTCCTACGCCGCCTACGTGGCGACGGACCTCCCAGAGCCCGTCTTCGCGGACGGGACCGGCTTCAGCCTCATCACTATGGACACCTCGACGGGACAGTTTCCCGACATCGCCTGGCTGCGGGAAACCTTTCCGAACGCACGCCCGGTTCTGGCGTCCAACAATCGCAACGTACAGGCGTGGCTGTGCCGGCAGGGCGTCGGGATCGCTGTCCTGCCGCAGGTCGTGGGCGACCAGGCGCCGGGGCTGCGACGCCTGCGTCTGCCCTCGGACCCGCCCGGCCGCGACATCTGGATGGGCTATCACCGGGACCTCAGGCGACTGCGACGCCTTCGCGCCTTCATCGCGACCGTGACTGATCGCCTGTCCACACCGTCGCTCTGATCCCAAGCGGAAGACCCGGGCAGGACCGCCGCACTTCGACAATCCCCGGCAGGCGACGCCGCGGCTTGCCGCCGCGAACGACCGGGCTATATCGACCTACCAGAAGGTAGATCTACGAATGAGCACTGCAGACAAGCTGATCGGTGAAGCCGGTCGGCTCATCGTGAACGCCGGGTATAACGGGTTCAGCTACGCCCACCTGGCGGAGCGGCTCGGCATCCGCAAGGCGAGCATCCACCACCACTTCCCTTCCAAGGTGGATCTGGTGGTCGCGGTCGTTGAACAGCAGCGCACGGTGATCCGCCAGCAGATCGCAGCGCTCGAGAACGACGAGCCCGACGCGATGGCCCAGCTGCTCGCCTATGTGGACTACTGGAAGCGTTGCATCGAGGACCAGTCGGAGCCGTTCTGCCTGGCCGGCGTCCTGGCGGTCGAGCTGCCCGCCCTGCCCGAGGACGTCGGCGTCGCCGTGCGCGGACACTTCAACGACCTCGGCGAGTGGCTCAAGCGCGTCATGGCCCTGGGCGTCCGGCAGGGCGCGATCCAGCTGGAACTCGAGCCCGAAACCTCAGCCCAGTTCTTCCAGACCGCCATTTACGGTGCGATGGTGATGGCCCGCGCCTACGACGATCCCGGCAAGTTCAACTTCGTGGTCGACGCCTTCCTGGCGCGGATGCGCACCGACCGGAGCTGAGGCGACTGCGCGCGAGCGCCCCGAATTCTGAAACGCGGATGACAGCGGGGCCATTGCAAGTCCCCGGTCTACTTACTAGTTGGTAGACGCCTACCTTCTAGTAGGTAGTTGCCACAGGAGACCTGCCATGCCGTCCCGTTCGTCCTCACCCGCCACCCCGCCGAGCCAGTGGCTGCGGCGCTACTATTTCATGCGCGCCATCGTCTCGATCGGCTGGATCGCCTCGGCCGTCGCCGTCGGCGGCCGCTCGCCCCTGCTCGGGGCCGTGCTGTTCGTCGCTTATCCGACCTGGGATGCGCTGGCGAACCTGATCGACGCGCGCCGGAGCGGCGGTCTGCGAGCCAACCCCACCCAGGCCGTCAATCTCGCCATCAGCGTCATCACGGCAGCCGGCGTCGCCGTCGCCCTCACCATCGGCATGCCGGCCGTGATCCAGGTGTTCGGCGCCTGGGCGATCCTCTCGGGCCTGCTTCAGCTCGCCACCGCGATCCGTCGCTGGAAGGTGGCGGGCGCCCAGTGGGTGATGGTGCTGAGCGGCGCTCAGTCCGTCCTGGCCGGCGCTTTCTTCTTCAAGCGGGTCGCCGCAGGCGTTCCCCTGGATGTCACCGCCGTGGCGCCCTACGCCGCCTTCGGCGCCTTCTACTTCCTCGTCTCGGCCATCTGGCTGACGGTCCGGGCAGCGCCCCGCAGCCCCGCCCCGGTGGCGGGATAGCCCCCGCCCCACCGCCCCTTCCCTTCGCCGCCCCCTCGCCGGCGTCAGCTGGCGTAGGGGGCCGGACGGCCGATGGATCAGGTCAACCGGGATCAATCATGAGCACTTCCACCGCCCGTCTCCTGGGCAAGCGCGCCCTTGTCACCGGCGCCGCACGCGGCATCGGCGCCGCCATCGCCCTGAAGCTGGCCGAAGAGGGCGCCGACGTCGCCATCACTTACGAGAAATCCGCCGCCCAGGCCGAAGCGCTCGCCGCCGAGATCCGCGGGCGCGGGCGCAAGGGCGTCGCCATGCAGGCCGATGCGGCGAGCCCCGGAGCCGTGCAGGCTGCGGTCGACGGCGCCGTCGCCGAGCTGGGCGGCCTCGACATCCTGGTCAACAACGCAGGCGTCCTGCGCACGGGCGCCTTCGCCGAACAGCCGCTGGACGAGATCGACCTGCAGCTGAACGTCAATCTGCGCGGCGTCTTGGTGACCACCCAGAGCGCGCTGAAACATATCCCGGATGGCGGCCGCATCATCAGCATCGGCAGCAATGCGGGCCTGTCGGTCCCGTTCGCGGGGCTCAGCGTGTACGCCGCCACCAAGTCAGCCCTGGAGAGCTTCACCCGCGGCCTCGCCCGCGAACTCGGACCGCGCGGGATCACCGTCAATCTTGTCCGTCCCGGCCCGATCGGCACCGACATGAATCCAGCCGACGGTCCGATCGCCCCTTCCGTGCTGCCGGCCCTCTCCATCGGCCGCTACGGCGAGCCCTGGGAAGTCGCCGAGGCGGTGGCCTTCCTCGCCGGCCCGGGCGCCGCCTACGTCACGGGCAACGGCATCCTGGTGGACGGCGGGATCAGCGCCTGATCGAACCCCACAAGGAGGCGGGGTCCCCTCGTGAGCGCGAGCCCGGGCCCGGGCCGGCGAGCAGCTGGTCATGGCGCCCGGCGGCGGCGCCCCTCGCTCCGATAAGGCCTCGGTGCGGGTCGGTCCGAGCTGCGCCGGCAGATCGCCGGCGGGCTAGGCTATCCTGCAGTCGCGCTGGCCGGCGCCGGCGTCGGGCCTGGGCCTGCTGCTGGTCCTGGCGATGTCCCACCGGCGAACGGCCGTCGCCGTTGCTGCCGAGTAGGGCGCGCGCCCGCTCCACGCCGCCGCGCCCTGACAACACCGTGTTCCCTCCGCATCAGTTCTGCCGGTCGACCGCTTGTGACAAGCCGCCGGGCGTCAGCCCCGAACGTCGCCGGCGCGTGAAGCGATAACCTGTTCGATGTTGTCGATGAAGAAGCGCAACACCGGCGATGGGTTGTCCGCTCGATAGCCGGCGGCGATTTCGATCACGGGGGCGTTGCCGGTCAGCGGTCGGCTCACGACCGATCGCGGGAGCAACGGCTCCACATAGGCCGGCAGCAAGGTGACGCCGCCGGTCGAAGCGACCAGCGAAATCCCGGTGGCGATGCCGTCCAGGTGATGGGTGGGCGACATGGTCACGCCCCGGTCCCGGAAGTAGCGGTCAACGATACCGCGCAGGACGTGCGGCGTGTCGGTGTAGCCGATGAACGTGTCCGGATCGATGTCGCGCGCGTCGATGGCCGAGCAGGCCGCCAGCGGATGGTTCCTGGGCATGAAGACCAGGATCGGCTCATGGGCGATGACCTTGTAGGTCACGTCCGGCTGCGGTTCGAGGCGGCAGAAGCCGAGGTCGATGTCGCCACGCTGGATGGCCTCGCCGATTTCCGGGGAGAAGTCGCTCGACACCCGGAAGTCGATGTCCTTGAGCTGGCCGCGCAGCACATGGGTGACGTGCGACAGCCACTCCACCTCCTGACCCGTGAGGAATCCGACGGAGAAGCTGGGCTTGGGCGGCCGGGCGGCGCGCCGGGCGGCGGCCACCGCCTCGGCGGCCGCCTGCAGCGTCAGTCGCGCGTGCTCCAGGAACGCGCGTCCTGCAGGTGTCAGCTCCACGCCGCGCGCTCCGCGCAGGAAGAGCTGTGCGCCCACCTCCAGCTCAAGGTCGCGCAGTTGCCGGCTGAGCGATGGCTGGGCCGTGTGCAGGCGGCGTTCGGCGGCCACGGTGAGGCTGCCCTCCTCCGCCACGGCGACGAAGTATCTGAGGTGGCGGAGCTCCAAGCCGGGTCATGCCTCCGAGGTATGGCTGACACATAAACGAAGTCGTTCTTCTCGTAAAATCAGCTGGTATTCATAGCTCGTGGACGGGAACGTCTGCCACCTAGGCATAGCCCCGGGCGAGTACCGCGCCGTCTGCGCAGACGGCCGATTGCACCCCTTTTTCCCAAACCCATGCCCCGGCGCTGACCGTCGGGCCAAGGCGCCTCGCCGCGCCAGGAGCCCCGTCATGACCCACGAATTCCACCTTCTCATCGGCGGCGCCGAGCGCGCCGGCTCCACCGGAGAGACCGGCGAGGTGGTCGATCCCGCCACCGGCAAGGTGATCGGTAAGGTCGCCTACGCCTCCGCCGAGGATCTGCGCGATGCGGTCGCGACCGCCGTCCAGGGCTTCCGCCAGTGGTCGGCGATCTCGCCGTGGGAGCGCGGCGCCATCCTGAAGCGCGCCGCCGAGATCCTGCGCACCGACGTGGAAGGCGCGGCGCTCACCATCACGCGCGAACAGGGCAAGCCTCTCGCCCAAGCCCGGACGGAGGTTCAACGGTCGGCCGACTTCCTGGAGTGGGGCGGCGAGGAGGCGCGGCGCATCTCCGACCGCGTCGTGGCGGGTCGCACACGCGGCCCCCGGATCGAAATCCAGAGCCATCCGATCGGGGTGGTGGCGGCCTTTACGCCGTGGAACTTCCCGATGGCGCTGGCGGCCAAGAAATTCGCCGGCGCGCTGGGGGCGGGCTGCTCGATCATCTGCAAGCCCTCGCAGGAGACCCCCGGCTCGATGCTGGTCATGGCTCGCGCGCTGCTGGAGGCGGGCGTCGCCCCAGCGGCCCTGGCCGTGCTGTTCGGCCGGGCCGACCAGGTCTCGGACCACCTCATCTCGGCGCCGGATGTCGCCAAGGTCACGTTTACGGGCTCGATCCCGATCGGCAAGCGCCTGGCCGCCGCCGCCGGGGCGGCGATCAAGCCGGTGACGATGGAACTGGGCGGCCACGCGCCGGTGATCGTCTGCAGTGACGTCGACCCCGAATGGGCGGCCGACATGCTGGCGGAGGCGAAGTTCGCCAACGCCGGACAGATCTGCCTGAGCCCTTCACGGTTCTTCGTCGAGGCCGGGATCGCGGCAAGGTTCAGCGCCCGGTTCATAGCCCGGGCGACGGCCCTGCGGGTGGGACCTGGGACCGATCTCACAAGCGAGATGGGCCCTTTGGCCAGCGCCCGCCGCCTCGCGGCGGTTGAGGGCTTGGTCGACGACGCGCGCTCACGCGGCGCAAAGGTGCTGGCCGGCGGCAAGCGGGTCGGGAACCGGGGCTTTTTCTACGCGCCGACCGTGCTCGCAGATGTGCCGGACGATGCCGAGATCCTGCGCGAGGAGCCGTTCGGCCCGCTGGCTCCCATCCTGCCCTTCGAGAACGAAGCGCAGATGCTGGAGCGCGCCAACCGACCGGACTTCGGCCTGGCCTCCTACGTGGTCACCCACGACGGCCGGCGGCAGCGTCGGCTGATCGACGCCCTCGAGTACGGCGTCGTCGGCGTGAACGGACCGCTCACTCACTACCCGGAGGCGGCCCTGGGCGGCTGGAAGGAAAGCGGCGTCGATACCGAAGGCGGCGTCGAGATCCTGCGGCCGTACCAGCGGACCAAGCACGTCAGCCTCGCATAGCGCCAATCCAACGCGCCTCCGAAAGCGGAGCCCTCCAAAATGCTCGAAGATCCCTTCTCATCGCTCTCGTTCATCGCCGGCCCGGCGATCCTGACCAACGCCTGCGCGGTTCTGCAGAACGGCGCGACGACGCGCTACTCCCTGGCGATCTCCCAATGGCGCGACTTTCGCGCCTCGATGGCCGCCGGGGACGGCCGGGTCGCCCTGCAATACACCTCGCCTGAAGAGGCGGTGAAGCTTGCTGGGCGCCGCGTCCGCCTGCTGCTGCGGAGCCTGGGCCTGCTCAATGGCGCGATGGCCCTGTTCGCAGGAACCACGGTGCTCGGTCTCACCGGCGCCTTCCTGGCCCAGGGGGGATTGGTTTCGGCCGCAGCGGTCAGCTTGGCCATCCTGCTCCTGGGAAGCGCCGGATTGGTCGTCCTCCTAGGCGGGACCACGACCTTCTTCCTCGAAAGCTCATGCGGCGGAGCCCTGCTCCGCCTCCACCGCGAGTTCGGCGGCGACGCCGCCACGAACCCGGGCCGTCCGACGGCGGCGGTCTGACCTCTCCACCCCAAACACAGGAGACTTACCATGACGACGATTTCCATTGTGACCGGCGGCAGCCGCGGCCTGGGCCGCAACACCGCCATCAGCATCGCCCGCCACGGCGGAGACGTGATCATCACCTACCGCAGCCGCGCCGACGAGGCGCAAGCGGTCCTGCGGGAGATCGAGCGCCTGGGCCGTCGGGCCGTGGCGCTGCAACTGGACACCGGCGATGTCTCAAGGTTCCCCGCCTTCGTCGACCAGGTCCGCGCCGCGCTAAAGAGCTGGGGTCGGGAGAGCTTCGACCATCTGGTGAACAACGCCGGCCACGGGGAAATGGCGAGCTTCGGCGAGACGACCGAAGAGCAGTTCGATCTCATCTTCAACGTCCACGTGAAGGGCGTGTTCTTCCTGACCCAGTCGCTGCTGCCGCTAATGGCGGACGGCGGTCGGATCGTGAACTTCTCGTCGGGCCTGACCCGCGTGTCCTACCCCGGCTTCTCCGCCTATTCGGCGGCGAAGGGCGCGGTGGAGATCCTGACCCTGTACATGGCCAAGGAGCTCGGCGCGCGCGGGATCACCGCCAACGCCATAGCGCCCGGCGCCATCGAGACCGACTTCCTCGGCGGCGCGGTGCGCGACACCCCTGAGTACAACGAGGCCTTCGCCTCGATGATCGCGCTCGGTCGCGTCGGGGTGCCCGACGACATCGGACCGGCGGTCGCCGGCCTGTTGGGTCCCGACAACCGCTGGATCACCGCCCAGCGCATCGAGGTCTCGGGCGGCCAGAACATCTGACCTCGAACAACGTCGCAACCTCCCGCGGCCCGCCGCATCCAGGCGCCGCCGCGGGCCTAACCGAACGGAGAATTGGAGATGACCAAGATCCTCATCGTGATGTCCGCAGCCGACAAGTGGACGCGGGCCGACGGCTCGATCTATCCGAGCGGCGTCTGGGCCGAAGAGTTCATAGCGCTCGACGAGGCTTTTCGCGCAGAAGGCTACCAGGTTGACCTCGCCAGTCCCGGCGGGCTCGCGCCGACGATCGACGCGCTGAGCCTGCAGCCGAAGATCATCGGCCAGGACAAGGCGAACCACTACAACGCCTACTTGGCCAAGGTCGAAGACCGCCTGAAGCACCCCCTGGTGCTCGCCGACGTCAATCCTGACGACTACGACGCGATCGTGGTCCCCGGCGGCCACGGCCCCGTCGAGGACCTCTACAAGGATCCCGACATGGGCCGGATCCTGGTGCGGGCCAATCGCAGCAGCAAGGTGATCGGCGCGGTCTGCCACGGCCCCGCCGCGTTCCTCGCCGCGCGCGAGGACGATGGCTCCTGGCCGTTCGCCGGGCGCAAGATGACCTCGCTCAGCGACGAGGAGGAGATCGAGTTCGGCACCGCGGCCAACGCGCCGTGGCTGCTGGCCAAGACCCTTCGTGAGCGGGGAGCGATAGTCAACCAGGGACCGAACTGGGGCGCTTTCGTCGTGCGCGACGGCAACCTGCTCACGGGTCAGAACCCCGCATCCACGGCGCCCCTGGCCGAGGCGGTGATCGCCGCGCTTCGCTGACCTCAGCTTCCTGAGACGGGCAAACGCGGGTCGGCCGTAGCTGACCCGCGAGGCCTTCCGATGTACTCCGGGGCATTGGCGGAACTGGCAGGCGCCGCGCGCCAAGCGCCTCCCGTTCCCGGGACCGCACTGTGCGGGGAAGCGGCGTCTCGAAGGGTCCGCAATGCGTCACAAGCGGACATTAGCTCAGGGCCTGAAACAGGACCTTCACGCACGCTGCCCTTCAACGTCCGCGCACCACCCTTGGCGAACGATCCAAACGCAGGATTCCAGCCGTCGGCCTCCCGGCGCTAGGCTGGCGACATGTGCAAGGAATATGTGACGCGGCGTTCCGCGGCGGTGAATCGCAACGCCGGCCAGGTCCGTCGCGAGGGCCTGGCCGGCTGCGTGCTGGGCTAGAGCGCCTTCTTGTACATCGCCGACAGCGCGGCCCACGCGCGCTCGGCTTCAGCCTCGTTGTAGACCTGGCTGCCACGCACGCACCAACCGTGGTCGCCCTGGTAGACCTCGACGGTCGCCGGACGCTTAGTCTCGGCGAAGGTCTGCTTGAGGATCTCCTTGGACTCGGGATCGCGAGCGTCATCGTTCTTGGCGACGGCCACCAGGTAGGAGGCCTTGGTCTTGGCAACCAGCAGGTGGGGGCTGGAGGGCTCCTTCGTGGTCAGGCCGCCGCCGTGGAAGGACGCCACCGCCCCGATCCGGCCGGGCACGGCGCCGGCCGTCTGGAACGAGAGCGGGCCGCCCATGCAATAACCCTGGACGCCGACCCGCTTGCGCTTGTTGGTCTGCGGCTGGGCGTCGATGAAGGCGATGTAGGCCTTGGCGTCGTTGAATGGCCCCTCGCCGGCGACAAGGGCGGCCCGGAACGAGCCCAGCTTCTGGCGGCCTTCGGGCTGGCCGAAGTTGAGCGCCTGGGTCTCGGCCGCCTTGGCCGAGCGGTAGAACGGATTGACCACCAGCACCACGTGACCTTGGGCGGCGAGCCGGCGGCCCATCTCGCGGAACACCGGGCGCAGGCCGCCGATGTCGGGCCACACCAGCACGCCGGGCCAAGTCCCGCGGCCGGAGGGGTGGAACAGCACTGCCTCGGACTCGCCGTCGGCGGTTTTGACCACCACGTCCTTCTCCACGACCTGCCCCTGGGCCCGCGCCTCAGCGGCGGTCAGGCCCACGGCTGCCGCAACCCCGATGCCGAAGCTTCGGCGCGACACGGCGGGGTCCTTGGGGTTCCACGGGTTGATCTCGTCATCGCACATGGCTGCTTTTCCCTGACTTTTCGCCGCTAAGCGTCGCTGACAATGTTGCGGCGATATTGCGGAGGGGGAAGAGGCTAGCAATCAAGCCGGGAACGGTCGCTACAAGGCCTACCCCTTGTAGGGGTCGCTGGATTTCTTCCCCAGCGCGCCGGCCACCGCCGGGGTGGGTGATCTCGCCCCGACGACCCGCATCCCATCAAGGGCGAAAGGTCTAAACACGACCACGTCGGTTTTCGCCCCCCTGCAGACGTTTAGGTAGACCTGCTGGCGGCGGTCGCCTCTGCGCCAGATGCGGACGCATTGGATTTCGGTTCCAGTGCCGTCGCGTTGCCTGACGCTAAGCCGTCGCTTTCAGAAGCATCGACGTCCGGGCCCGCGCGCCCTGAGCTCAGCCCCATGGGAACGCCGGTCTAGCGGCGCAGGTCGTCACCCGCGATCATCCGCGTTTGCCGGGAAGCCGCCGGTTCATGCGTGGCGCGCCGATCGCGCTGCAGATCGGTGTCCAGCAGCGTCCAACATCGCCGGAACGACGCCGGAACGGGCGCGAGGCCTGCGCCGTCAGCTCACTTAGAGCCGGTCGGCGCCGCTGCACCCTACAGCCACTTGGAGCGCTTGAACGCCAGGTAGAGCACCAGGCAGGCGACGGCGATCGCCCCCAGCACAGCGTAGTAACCGTACTTCCAGTGCAGCTCCGGAAGATAGTCGAAGTTCATGCCGTAGATGCCGGCGACGGCGGTCGGCACCGCCAGGATGGCGGCCCAGGAGGCCAGACGGCGCGTGATCGCCCCCTGCCGCTGCTGCTCGAGCAGATTGCTGACCTCGAAGACGGACGCGAGGGTCTCCCGAAGCGCGCCGACCCGCAGTCCCACCCGCCGCACGTGGTCACGGATGTCCCGGAAGTAGGGCCGCACCTCGGCATCGACGCAGGGGAAGTCCAGCCGCTCGAGCCGGCTTGCAACCTCCTCCATCGGGCCGAGCAGGCGATCAAACCGAAGCAGCTCGCGACGCAGCTGGAAAAGGGCGCGGATCTCGTCGCGGCTCAGGAACGCGTCGAGCGCCTTGTGTTCCATCGCGAGCACCGCCTCCTCGATCTGGTCGGTGATCGGCAGGTACCCGTCGACGACGAAATCTAGGATGCCGTGCAGCACATAATCCGCGCCGTGCTTCAGGAGCGCGGGCGAGGCCTCCAGATGCGCCCGCAGATTGGTGTGCGCTCTGGCCGAGCCGTGGCGAACCGTCACGATGTGGCTGGGACCGAGGAAGATGTGGGTCTCCCCGTAGCGGATCTGTCCCTCATCGAGTTGCGCCGTGCGTGCGACGACGAACAGCTCGTCGCCATACACCTCCACCTTCGGCAGCTGGTGCGCCGACAGGGCGTCCTCAACAGCGAGCGGGTGCAGGCCGAACCGCTTCTGCAGGGTGCGCAGCTCGTGCTCCTCAGGCTCGAACAGCCCGATCCAGACGAACTCGCCGGGCTCCAGTGCGAGCCCGTCCTCGGTGAGTGACGCCTCCCGAACCCGCCTGCCGTGGCGATAGACATAGGCGGCGATGGTGCTCATCCACGAGGCTCCAGGCGAATCGACGAGATGATCTCAGAACTGGGCCGTCCTTGTGAGCCCGACAGCGGTCGAGCCCCCCGTCCGGAAGTCCGCTGGATGAGCGATCAGATCGGCCAGGATCTCGCCGGCAGGCCGCTCCTCTGGTCCGGGCCTTCCGCAGACGATTGGCGCCTCCGCCCTCCCCCGCTGCGATCACCAGACGGCTCAAAAAGGGGGAAGCGTCACGTTGCCGTGCGACAAGCTGAGCGCCGCTTGCCTCGCAGCAAGCCGGAGAGCACGCTACGTTCTGCCCATGCCAAAGACCCTGATCTGGACCTCACGCACGGCGCTGGCGGTCGTGATCGCCCTGGCCCTGATCGGGGCCGCTGGACGCCGATGAGCGGTTCACGTGGCGGCCGCCTCGGGCCGACTGGGTGAACCATGCCGCCCTGTCCTATGCGCTGACGTTGCTGATGCTCTCCTCGTTCCGCCGCGCGCCGCCGGGTGCGGCGGCGGCGCTCGTCCTGACGACAGGCGCCGCCCTCGAGGGCTTCCAGGGCTTCGGCTTCTTCGCCGGGGACGCGCAATGGGGCGACATGCTGGCCGACGTCGCAGGGGTGTCGGCTGCGGTATTGCCGCTCTGGATCGGGCGGGCTCAAGGGCGCAAGACCCGGGGGCTCGCCGCGCCTTCAGCTGATCGCTGATCCAGCCTGCGGCGCCGAGCGCGTACCCAAAGGCCGGAGGTCCGAGATTTCGGCGACGAGCAGCGTCGCAGGTGGCCGAGCGGCCTGACGCGCCGCGGCCGCTTGCCGCAGGCCCGGACGCTTGGACAGGCGCGTCGGGCCTCTAAATAAGCCCTCTGCGCTCGGCTGTTCGCCTGCAGCGCCCGGCGGCCCTGGCTCTGCGTGCATTGAGACGGGGCCGCCCATCCCCTTCATCCCCGCCTTCGCGCCCGTCGCAGTCCGCACAGAACCTGCGCGTGGGCGACCCGGGCCATCCCCCAGACATCATCATCCCGGATGACGCGGCGAGGAGTCTCTTGCGCTGCAGACTTCAGCACGCGGCTGAGGAAAGGGCGGCGCGCTCGCTCCGGGTCGAACCGGTGGCGCTTTCGCGAGTTAGGCCGTCTCTCCATCCAGAAGGACGACCATGGCCATCTTCAACAAGGACATCATCAAGCTCGCTACGGAGAACAAGTTTTACCAGAAGGAGGTCTATCTGGATGAGCAGGTTCAGATCGTGATGATGAGCATCGAGCCGGGGGACGACATCGGCGAAGAGGTGCACGACGCTGATCAGACCACCTTCTTCGTCGCCGGCGAAGGCCAGGCGGTGTTGGACGGCCACCGCACCAAGTGCACAGCCAATCACCTGGTGATCATCCCCAAGGGAACCAAGCACAACATCATCAACAAGGGCGAGGAGCCGCTGAAGCTCTTCACCATCTACGCTCCGCCTGCGGAAGAGCCGGGCATCTCGCACAAGACCAAGGAAGAGGCCGAAGAGGCCGAGGGCGAATAGGGGCGCTCGGGTCCGGCCATGGGATGTCGCCTTCCCCTTTGTCGGACCCTCAGCAACCCGTGCGGCCGCGGCACGTTGCGGAGCCGTTCGCAAGAAGAGGTGTCCGATGAGAGTGGCCGACGTGATGACCGCCGAGGTTCAGGCGGCCAACCCTTCCGACACCGTCGCGCAGGTCGCGCGGCGGATGTCGGAGATCGACTCCGGCGTGATGCCGGTGGTTGAAGGCGACAGGATCTTGGGCCTGATCACCGACCGCGACATCGTCATCCGCGTGGTCGGCGAGAACCGCGACAGCGAGATCCCGGTCAGCGAGGTGATGACCACCAGCGTCGAGACGTGTCGCGCCGATGACAAGCTGAAGGAGGCCGCCGCGCGGATGGCCGACCTCCAGATCCGGCGCCTGCTCGTGGTCGACGATCAAGGCCGGCTCGCGGGCGTCCTTTCGCTCGGCGATGTGGCCCGCGAGCATTCTGCGCGAGCGGTCGGCGAGACGCTGGAAGAGATCTCCGAAGATTAGTGGTCAACGGTGACCGCACGGGAGGCTAGGCGGAGGAGGCTCACCAGCGTCGCACTTGGGGAACCCGCCTCCCAAAGGTGAGCCGGATCGGAGGCGATCGCATCGGGGGCGGCGTCAGCTCAAGAGCTTCAGGGCCCACCTTCGGGACCGCCCGCCGACCGCAGCCGGTCCGTCAGGAAATCGACGAACACCCGCACCCGTGCGGGGGTGTTGGCGCCGCCCACGAACACCGCATGAATGGGTTCGCGGTCGCCCGGATTGAACTCCTCCAGGATGGGGACGAGAGCGCCCTCGGCAATGGCGTCGGCGACGCTGAAGTTGCCGACGCGCGTGATCCCAACGCCGGCCAGCGCCAGCTGGGTCAAGGTCTCGCCGTTGTTGGCCTCGACCGGCCCCCGAACCGTCAGGGCGTAGTCCCGGCCGGCCCGACGGAACGGCCAGACCGGCTCCAGCCGCCGGAAGTTGAAGTTCAGGCAGTCGTGGTCGTGGAGATCCTCCGGCACGCGCGGCGCGCCCCGGCGCGCGAGGTATTCCGGCGACGCAACGATGGTTCTCCCCGTGTCGCCCAGCCGGCGTGCGGTCAGGGGGCTGTCCGGCAAGGGACCGAAGCGGATGGCGACGTCGGCCTGCCCGGCCGCCACATCCACCACAACATCGGTCAGGTTGATGTCGACCAGGATGTGCGGGTGGCGCGCCACGAATGCCCCGATTAGGGGCACCACCACCTGGCGCCCATGCGCCAGCGCCGCGCTGACCCGCAGGCGCCCGCGTGGAGCCCCCTGGTCGGCGATAGCCTGCTCCGCCTCGTCGAGATCGGCGAGGATCCGCCGCGCCGCGCTCAGATAGGCCTGCCCTTCGGCCGTCAAGGTCAAGACGCGCGTGGTCCGCAGCATCAGGCGGACGCCCAGCCGCGCCTCGATGCGATCTATCGTTCTGCTGACCGCCGACGGGGTAAGGCCCAGCACGCGACCCGCCGCCGAAAAGCTGCCGCGCGCGGCCACGGCGGCGAACACCTCCATCTCACGGGCGCGATCCACACCGCCGCTCAGCATCTTTGCGTCCACATCAAAAATCCTTGGCCTGCAGCGGCTCTAACTGCGGACAGCCCGGGCGTCCATCTGTGCGTCAGTTCACTCGTGGCTCGGGGATCTTCCTTCGATGAAACTCAACCCTCCACTGCTGGCGCTCGCAGCCGGCGCCTTCGGCATCGGCGTGACCGAGTTCGCGCCGATGGGCCTTCTGCCCATCATGGCCGCGGATCTCGGCGTCTCCATTCCGACAGCCGGCCTGCTGATCAGCGCCTATGCGCTCGGGGTGATGCTGGGCGCACCGCTGATGACGTTGACCACTGCTCGCGTGCCCCGCCGCACTCTGCTCATCGGGCTCGCCGCGATCTTCACGGTCGGCAACGCCCTGTCCGCCATTGCGGGGACTTACGGGATGCTGATGATCGCGCGGGTCGTCACGTCGCTGAACCACGGGGCCTTCTTCGGCGTCGGCGCGATCGTGGCCGCCGGGCTTGTGCCGCCCAACCGCAAGGCAGGGGCCGTGGCGGCCATGTTCATGGGGCTGACCATCGCTAACGTCGTGGGGGTCCCGCTCGCGACCTGGGCAGGGGAAGTGATGGGCTGGCGGGCCAGCTTCTGGGGCATCGCCGGAATCGGCGTCGCGGTGATGGCGGCCCTCGCGCTGACGCTGCCGAAGACGCCCGCGCCCGCAGCCGGGAGCATGCTGGCCGAACTGCGCGTCCTCAGGCGCGGCCCGGTTCTGGCGGCCCTCGGCCTGACGGTGATCGGCTCCAGCGCCATGTTCACCGTCTTCACCTACATCGCTCCAATCCTGCGCGAGCAGACCCAGGCCTCCCTCGGCTTCGTGACGGCCATGCTGGTCACCTACGGGCTCGGGCTGACGGCGGGCAACTGGCTTGGCGGGAAGTTCGCGGACCGGTCGGTCGACCGCACGCTGATCGTCACCCTCGTCGGCCTGTGCCTCGTGCTCGCAGCCTTCGCCGCAGCCATGCCGTTCGCCGGCCCGACCGCCGTGCTGATCTTCCTCTGGGGGATCGCCAGCTTCGCCCTTGTCCCGCCGCTTCAGGTCCGGGTCATGGCCGCGGCCGGCGAAGCGCCGAACCTCGCCTCGGCGGTCAACATCGGCGCCTTCAACCTCGGCAACGCCATCGGAGCGGCCGTGGGCGGAGCCGTGATCGCCAGCGGGCTGGGCTATCCTGCAGTCGCGCTGGCCGGCGCCGCGGCGTCGGGCCTGGGCCTGCTGCTGGTCCTGACGATGTCCCACCGGCGAACGGCCGTCGCCGTTGCGGCCGAGTAGGGCGCGCGCCCGCTCCACGCCAGGAGCGGGCGTTCGCTTTCACCCCCGCAGGACCGGAGTTGTCCGCCGTCACCCGTTCTCCAGCATCCGGACGACGCGGTTACGCTCGGCCTCGGCGGCTTTCCGGTCGTCGATGTCGAGAGGACATCCGGGAAGCGGATCGGTGGCAGAGCCGGAACAGGCCGCAAACGCGCTTATCCATTTGGCAGAGCCTACAGGCTCAGCTGACCGGCCTAGCGGACAGCGCCCCCCCCCTGTGATCCCGCAGCGCGCTCTGCGTGGAAGTCGCCACGGTCCTGTCCAGGTCGCAGTTCAGCTCATCGATGACGTACTTGCCCCGTTCGAGGGTCACGAGGTCCTCTGCCTGCAGGATCCAGCCTGCAGCTTGGCGACAAAGGTCGCGTCGGGTCTGCCGCTCGTTGCGATCGACTGCTCGAGTAAAGAGTCAGCATTCCCACGCAGTGTCGGTCACAGCTTTTGGAGTCAGCGACATCACCGTACTGACGCGCGAGTTCATCGTCCCCGTCCAGCACCCGCGTTGTCGCCCGCCAAGTAGACGGGATTCCCGAACAGCCAAAGCCGGCCGTCCGGTCCCCGCACCTCGGCGCGTAGCCACCGCCGACCGGGCGGGAGCGTGAGCTCAAGCGTGCAGGCCGTGTCATCGGACGCCACAGTCCGGCATTCGGTCGGCAAGACGACGGGGGTTGATCCGGCAAGACTCAAGGTCCCGCCCGCGACACCGCGGAGTCTTACGTCGAGGCGCACCCGATGGCCGGGCTTGACGAGCAGCGTGTCGCCCATCTCCGCCGTTCGTCCGTCCGATGAGGCTTGCATGTCCATCCAGCGGCTTCCGCTTCCCGCTGCGTCGATGAAGACGTGTCCGGCCCGGAGACCGTCCAGGATGGCCGCCTGAGATAGCTCGCGCGCCCTCACCACCGTCGTCGGATACCCGACGGCGGAGGGTTGGTCTGAAGCGAGCGTAGCGTCGTGGTTGTCCGAGCCGCCGATCGCGGTGATCCGCAGTCCTTCGTTCAGCCGGGACTCCCAAAAGGGTACGCCCGACAGCGGTCGGTCGTCGCCCTTAAACTGCGAAAGGACGCCGCCGTTCAGCACCTCGATGGCCTGGACGCGGCGGTAGTCCGTGTCCGGGACGCTCCAGCCGCAACCCATGCAGGCCTCGCCTGACGGCAGGCCGGGATGGTTGATGGAGAACAGGCCGCCTGCCCGCTCAACCTGATCGAGGATCGGGTCCAACCCGGGCGCCCGTGAGGAGCCGAGCTGGAAATCGATCTCGGCGGTCGGCCCGAACACGTTGGCGTGGCCGAAGAAGGTGGTCACCTCGCGCCCTGGGATCACCAGCAACTGGTCGTAGGCCGCCGACAGCGCCCTCAGATCCTGAGCTTGGCTGGTCGTGTTGTGGTCTGTCACCGCGACGAAATCCAACCCGCGCGCCCGGGCTGCCTCCAGCGTCCGGAACGTGGGGCAAGGCGCCCGCACACCTGATTGCGCAGGGCAGAAGGCGTCGCTATGGCCGGTGTGCAGGTGCAGATCGCCCCGATACCAGCCTGGGCCACCCTTAAGCGGCTGGGTGGCGAAGCCGCTGAACCGCTCGTCGCGCTCAAGGTTGATCTTAGCGGTGTAACCCGCCCGCACGCCGCTGCGGATGTTTGGAACGCCTAGAAGCAGCGCCCACCGGCCCGCCGGCAGTGGACCCGGCAGGTAGCCGGGCGTGGCGTCGGTCTCCGACACCACGAATCCAGCTTTCGACCCACCGCTCCAGCCGCGGAACCCGCGGGGGTCCCGCAGGCCGAGGTCGATCACGGAACGCTCCGCCTTGCCGTCGTACTCGAATGCGACGGTCAGGCGGCGCACCCCCGGTGGCACGTCGAAGGCCAGTTCGCGGTACGTCTGGTGATCAGGGCCAGTGATCGCACCGACGAGCGTCAGCTCCTCGCCTACCGCCGGCTGGACAGCGAGAGCGACGGCCAGGGCCGCCGCGCCGCGGAGGACCGCCTTGCGCGCCAAGCGCATCAGAAACGGTACAGGAGCGCGGCGCGGAAGGTTCGCCCCAGCTCCGGCCGGGCCAGGTAGTAGCGCGCCCCCGCCTCCCCCGAGACGAACTGGCCGGCTCGCGGATTGCCTTCGGTCAGACCGATTTCGTTGGTGAGGTTCGTGCCGTAAGCGTAGGCGGCCAAGCTCTCGCTGATGTTGTAGCGCACCTGCGCGTTGATCAGCTGATACTCCGGGATCACTGTGGTGTTCGCCAGGTCCGAGTAACGCTTGCCGTACCACTGCCATTCGGCTTCCAGCCGCAGACGGCCGTCCAGCAGGTTCACGGCCGGACGGATGCGGGTGCTGACCTTGGGCGTGCGGATCAGCAAATTGTTGCTGAAGTCGCGCGAGCGCAGGCAGTCGCCGACCGCGGTCGGTGTGTCGCTCGGCAGCGGGCAGGCGCCGCCCACCCGGGCTACACGCTCGTTGAAGATGAAGTCGCCCAGCCGCGGATCCTGAAGCGTGGCGTTGAAGCCCAGATCGAACCAGCTCGTCGGGCGCGCCTGCCCCTCGAGCTCCAAGCCCCAAGCACGCGTCGCTGCGAACTCGGTTCGGCTGACGAAGCTGTTGGTCGCCTGATCGAAGCGGGTCTCCGTGAAGCCCTGACTGTCGAAGCCGCTGTAGAAGGCGGTGGCGTAGAAGTCGAACGCCGGCTTGCTGACCTTGAAGCCCGCTTCCGCGAGGTCGAATTGCTGCGTGCGCGGCGCGGTGTTCGTCGGGTTCGTGATGAAGTCGCCCAACGAAGGAAGCCGGAAGGCGCGGGTGTAGCGGGCGAAGGCGCCCACGTCCGGCTGGAACTGGTAGTTGACGCCAACGGTGGCAGCCCAGCCGTCGAACTCGCGATCCAGCGCATCGTAAACGCCGGCGCCGCTGATTGCCTGATCATCAGCCAGAGAGGCGCTCTGGCCGAGGTTGATGGTCGAACTCCGCTCGTTGCGGCCGCTCATCTCGATCCGCTCCCAACGGGCGCCGAGATCAATGCGCAGCTCGTCCGTGATCCGCCACTCGTCGGAGGCATATAGGGCCCAGGTCTGGGACTCGCCCTCGGCGTTGTTGAACTGGCTGCCGTAGCGCGACACGCCGTTCTCGGTGGTGGTGGCGATCACCTGGCCAGAGGCGTTCAGAACCTGCAGCGTCAGCAGGCGTGCGTTTTCACGCACGTCTGTCAGCACCGCCGCGCCCTGCTGATAGAAGGTTTCTTCGTCGCGGGCGAAGTACACTCCAAATGCAACGTCATGCGACTGCGAACCCACGTCGAACCGGCGCTGGATGCGCAGGTCATCGACCCACTCGTCGAGGGTGATGTCCTGCTCGCGCAGGAAGGCGTCCATAACGAGCCCCGTACCGTTCTGGTTGGCCACATCGAAGGCCGCCCCGCCGTTCAGATAGGTGAGCCGGCCGGAGACGCCGCCTGCCACCCGGGCGACGTCCTGGCTGATGCGCGAAGCGGCGGAGGCCGGGGTGTTTGGGTAGAAGCCGGTGCGGACGAGATCGCTGGTCCGGAAACGCAGGCCGTTTGTCAGTCGCCAGCCGCCCAAGTCCAGGCGCCCCGTGAGGGTGTACTGCGTCAACTGCAGGTCCGAGCCGCGGGTCTGGTCGAACTCGCGCGTGCCGCGGTTGGTGCGCAGGGCCACCCGCGCCGTCTCGGGGCCCGCGAGCGTGCCGTAGTTGGCGTTGAAGCCAGGGATCTCCGCCGTGTCGCCGTTGCTGTCGAACGTCAGCGGGACCGCCAGGTAGAAGATGTTGTTGTCGTCTGTGTGCTTCACATTGAAATCGAGCGAACCGTGCTGGAAGTCGCGGCCAATCGAGAAACGGACCTGCCCCCCCTTGTTGCCGGTCCAGCCGGGGTTCCGCACCCCGTCATCCTCTCTGTAGAAGCCGCCGAGCCCGACGCGGAAGCCGGCCACCGGCCCTCCCAGCCACAGGTCGCCCCGATAGAGGCCGTAGTCGCCCACTTCGGCCTTGGCGACGCCCTCGAAGCTGTCGCCCGGCTTGCGAGTGATGAAGTTGACGACGCCAGCCGGCGCATAGCTGGCGAAGATCGATGACGGGCCGCCGCGCACCACCTCTACCCGCTGAACCGTCTCGTCCATTCGGAAGGAAAAGTCGCTGTTCAAAAAGCCCAGGCCGCCGTCATGCTGCACCGGCAGGCCGTCTTCCTGCAGGCCCACGGCGGCATAGCCCTCGATAGGAATGCCACGAGCGCGGATGTTGGCGCCGCCGACGCCGCCTGACGCTTCCACCCAGAAGCCAGGGACGTTGCGCAGAACTTCCGCCACGCTGACGGGCGACTGCAGCCGCAGGCGCTCCTCGGACACAGTGGTGATCGCGTAGCTGGCTTCGACCTTGCGCTGAGCTTCGGTGCCCGCTCGCGCCGTGACGATGACCTCCTGTATGTCGGTGGCGTCAGACGCCTGAGCCAAGGCGGGTTGCGACAGCAGCAAGGCGGCGACCGCCGACGCGGCGAAAAGCTTCGTTCTCATCAGGCTAACTCCCCCAGCCGATGTGCGGCTTGGGCGCGCCTTAGAGGCCGTGCGCAAAGGATGCGCGACGCACGCGTGGCGGTTTCAAGACAGCGAGACCGCACAGCGTCGTCGGATCAGCACTCCCCCTTCCGACTGCGCGTCCAAGGCGCAATCGCCCGTTGCATGTTATGATATAACATTGCATAGCGGCGCTGTAGGAACTCAGATGGGGCGTTCGCTATGGCTGCGTGGTGCGATTTGTGGCTGGCTCGGAAGGGCTTCAGGAAACCGAGCGATGCACGCCTGGTGCGGAGCGCGTTGGGCGCCGCTCCGCTCATCGCAGCGAGCCTCCTGCCAGCAAGCGCCTGGGCTGAGACTGCCGTCGAGCAGACGACCGCCTCGGTAAGCTCCGTGACGGTGGTCGGCGCCCGCGGCAGCTATGCGCCCAACCAGGTCACCATCGGCGGCAAGGAGCCGGTGTCGATCCTCGACGTGCCGAACACCGTCAGCGTCATCACCCGCCAGCGTATCGAGGACCAGAACCTGGTCACCATGGTCGACGCCCTGGCCCAGACGCCGGGCGTCTATGTCACCACCTGGGACGGGCTGATCGGGCAGATCCGCTCCCGCGGCTACCTGCTGGACGTCTCGTATGACGGCATCCCGGCCTGGAACAGCGGCCAGGCGCAGGAATTCGACCTCGTCGTCTATGAGCAGATCGAAGTGCTGCGGGGTCCCGCCGGCATCTTCAAGGGCTCCGGCCAGCCCAGCGGCACGGCCAACTTCGTCCGCAAGCGCGCGCCCAAGGCGTTCGGCGGCTCCATCCTCGCTTCGGTCGGCACGTGGAACAACTATCGGGTGGAGGGCGACGTCGGCGGCCCCCTGGCGTTGGACGGGCGACTGCGCGGGCGTTTGGCGGGCTCTTACCTGCAGCGGGACTTCTTCACCGACCGCTCGCACGAGGAGAAGACCGTCGCCTACGGGGTGGCCGACTTCGACATCACCGATCGCACCACCGCCTCGGCCATGGTCACCTACCAGGACGACCAGGGCGATGCGATGAGCATGGGGCTGGCCAACTACTTCCTTCCCGGCCACCCGCTGCACAACCAGTTCATCCCGACGTCCCGGTCGACCAACCAGTACCCTGACTGGAACCTTAACGTTTACGAGACCCTGGAGTACGCCGCCGACCTGCGCCACCAGATGGCAAACGGCTGGGTGCTGCGGTCCAAGGCCGTCTATCGCGATCAGCGCAAGATCTTCACGGACGGCTATCCGACCCCCGGGATCGGCCTGAACCCGATCACGAACCGGTTCTCCAGCTACAACCGTCGCACCAACGACGGTACGACCGAACGCACCGGCGTCGATCTCTACGCCTCAGGGCCGCTGCGGCTGCTCGGCCGCGAGCACGAGCTGACCCTCGGCTACAGCTACGAGCTCTACGAGAACATCAACCGCGGCATCAGCAACGTGCCCTACACCGGCACGCCGGCGGGATCAGGCATTCCCCTGTCGGAGGCGGCCTCCGTCCCCCGGCCGGACTTCGTCTACAACAACGGCGGCCACACCCGGACGGAACAGACCGGCTTCTACGGCCAGGGCCGCTTCGAGATCATCGACGGTCTGACACTCGTGCTCGGCGCGCGGGTCAGCGACTTCGAGTCCAAGTTCCGCAACATCGCGCCGAACCCGCGGCCCACGAACTTCACCAGCCAGGGCAAGGAGAGCGGCGTGGTCACGCCCTTCGGCGGGCTGGTCTACAAGCTGCGTCCGAACATCAACCTCTACGGCAGCTACTCCGACATCTTCATCCCGCAGACCGCCCTGAAGTGGGACGGCGGCTCGGGCACGCCGCTTGACCCGCGCGTCGGCAAGCAGGTCGAGGCGGGCGTCAAGGGCAGCTTCTTCGACGATGGTCTCGTCGGCTCGCTGGCGATCTTCCGCACCCGCGACGTGAACCGGTCCTTCGCCGACACCGCCAACCCGGGCTTCTTCCTGCAACTGGGGGAGGTCGAGGTTCGCGGCGCCGACTTCGAGGTCAACGGCCGGCCTTTCGACGGCCTCGACCTCTCCTTCGGCTACTCGTTCCTTGAGACCGAGCACCTGGCGAACTCCAACGCCAGTCTCGTCGGCGCCGCCTTCGACACCTGGGAGCCGAAGCACACTGTCAAGGCGTTCGCCAAGTACACGCCGAAGGCCCAAGGCTGGGACCGGGCCTGGATCGCCGCCGGTCTGCAGGCGCAGAGCACCCTCGTCGGCGGCGGCGTCGCGGGCCTGCGCGAACAGAAGCCCTACGCCCTCCTCAGCCTGCACGGCGGGTACGCCTTGACCTCACGGGTGTCCGTCTCGGCGTCCATCAACAACCTGTTCGACAAGGTCTACTACGCGCGGGTCGGCGGCCCGAACACCTACAACACCTTCGGAGATCCGCGGAACGGTACGGCCGTCCTTCGGGCGCGCTTCTGATGTCTGCGCCTCGAGTCTGGACGGTGGCCGCGACGCAGCTGCGCCTGATGTCTCGTGACCGCAGGCTGGCCTGGCTGACGGGTCTGCTTGCTCTCGTCATGCTGGCCAGCGCCGCGGTCGGCCAATCCCGCAACGCCCAGCTCCAGGCTGACCGGCGCGCCGCGGCGGCCGAAGCGCAGGAGGTCTGGCGCAGCCAGGGTCCGACCAACCCGCATGGCGCCGCCCACTTCGGGCAGGACGTCTACGCGCCGGTCTCGCCGCTCGCCGCGCTGGATCCCGGCCTTTCGGACCACCTCGGCGTCGCGGTCCGGCTGGAGGGCCACTCCCAGAACCCAGCGCGCGAGCGGCCGGTGGAAGGCGGCGCGGCCCTGTCCCGGTTCGGCGGGTTCAGCGCGGCCTGGGCGCTGAAGGTGCTCGCGCCCTTGATGATCATCCTCGCCGGCTTCTCGACCTTCGCCGGGGAGCGCTCCCGCGAGCTGCTGTCTCAGGAGCGGGCGGCCGGCGCGTCCTCCTTCACCTTGATGGGCGGACAGCTACTCGCTCTCTCGACCTGGGCGTTCGGCCTCGTCGCCGCCTTCACCGCAGCCGGCCTGGCGCTTGTGTTGGCCAATGGCGCAGCCGCGGCGGACATGCTTGCGGCGCTGGCGATGGGCGCGGCCTTCTTCCTGTACCTGGCGGTATTCGTGGGCCTCACCCTGGCGGCGTCCGCCTCGTTCCGCACCGCGCGCGCCGCACTCGTCGCCCTGCTCTGCTTCTGGGCCTTGTCCACCCTGGCCGCGCCCCGCCTCGTCCCGGCCTTGGCCGAGCAGCTCCATCCCACCCCCGCCGCTCCCGTCTTCGAAAAGGCGGTTACGGAAGAGGCCAAGAACGGCGCCAACGGCCACGACCCGGCCGACAAGCGGCTTGCCGCCTTCAAGGCCGAAACCCTTCGCCATTACGGCGTCACCCGGGAAGAGGACCTGCCCGTCAACTTCGCCGGCCTTGCGCTTGCGTTCGGCGAGCGCAACTCGACGCAGACCTACAACCGTCACTACGCCCGCCTGTTCGACGCCTATGAGGGCCAGGCCCGCGTCCAGCGCTGGGTCGCCTTGGCGGCGCCGGAGCTGGCTGTCGGGCCCCTTTCCATGGCCTTCGCCCGCTCGGACCTCGACGCACACCTGCGCTTCCTGAAGCAGGCGGAAGCCTTCCGCTACCGGCTCATCCAGACGCTGAACGCCGACGTGGCACAGCACAAGCCGCCGGCCGACGGACCCTATCTCGCCGACGTCGGCGCCCTCACCCGCCACCTGCGCTTCGCGCCCCGGCCGGCGGCGCTTGGCGAAGTCTGGACCCGGCAGAGGGCGAACGCCCTGGTGCTGGCAGGCTGGGCCGCCCTCGCCTTCGCCCTCGCAGGCTTCGCCGGCCTTCGCCTGGAGCGTCCCCAGTGAGCCGGATGTGGACCCTGCTTGGCCTGGAGATCAGGCTCGCCGGCCGCGACCGCGTGCTGGTCTGGCTGGTGCTCGGCTTCGCCATGATGGCCGTCTACGGCGCCTGGACCGGAGCGCGCTGGCGCGTGGAGCGGGCGGCCGCGATCGCAACCGTCGCCGCCGAGGTGGAGGAGGTCATGGCGGCCAAGCGCGAGCAGTTCGCCAACGCCGCGCCGGGCGAGATCCCCTTTGCCGCCATGCCGCAGGTGACGCCGTTCCGGCCTGTGCTGGAGCCGGGGCCTCTGGCGGCGCTCTCGATCGGCCAGGCGGAAGCTTATCCCTACGCCGCCCGCATGCTGCCGCTCAGCGACGAGACCCTGTTCGACGCCTTTCGGCTGCATGTGGACAACCCGGCGGTCCGGGCCTCCGGGCGCTTCGACCTTGCCTTGGTTATCGTCCTGCTGATGCCCATCCTGCTGCTGGCCGCGACCTACGACATCTGGGTGCGTGAGCGCGAGCGGGGCATCGCCGCTCTGACGCTGTCGCAGCCGATCCCGCCAGCGGCGGTTCTGGCGACCAAGGCGCTGTCGCGCATCCTGCTGGTGCTGCTTCCCATGGTGCTGATCAGCGCAGGCGCCCTGGCGGCGTTTGCACAGCCGCACCTGCCCGGGCTGATCGCCACGGCCGTGACGGTGTTTCTCTATGGGCTGTTCTGGATAGGGCTCGCCGTGGCGGTGAACGTCGTCGCCCGGCGCGCCACCACCGCCGCGGTAGCCTGCGGCGCCCTGTGGCTGGTCGTCGTGGCGCTGGGCCCCGCCCTCGCGCTGGCCGCGGTGGACGTGGCCCGCCCGCCGCCGTCCGCCATCGCCAGGACCAACGCCTTGCGGGCCATCTACCTGCAGCATCGGGCCGAGGTCCGCGCCCGTCCGCCGATGGCTGAGCGCATCCCGGCCCCGCGCATTCCCGATCGGCTGCGGGTGTTCATGACCGACATCGTGCGCCTGGAGGAGCGCAAGGCCCCGGTGCTGGCGAAGTACGACGCGGCTGTCGCGGAGCGTCGCAAGTGGCTCGATGCGGCCCGCCTCGTGCTGCCGTCCGTCGCCGTCCAGGACGCCCTGGACCGCATAGCCGGCGCCGACGCCGACCGGGCGATCGCCTTCCAGCATCAGACGCTCGCCTTCCGCGGCCAAACGCGACGCTGGCTGGCCGACCGGTTCGCCGCCGACGCCCCGATGACCGAGGCCGACTACCGCGCCCTGCCCGTCTTCCGCTTCCGCGAGCCGGACCTGCAGACGGCGCTGGCCCTGGATTGGCTGGTTGTCGCCGCCGGCGCGGCGGGGCTCGCCCTCTTCGCCCTGCGGCGCGTTCGCCGCCGACCTCTCCTGGAGACCTGAGGCTCACCATGCTGACAGCACAAGCCCTGACCAAGCGGTTCGGCGACCACCTGGCGCTGGACGGCCTCGACCTCCACATCGCGCCAGGGGAGGTGTTCTGCCTGCTCGGCGCCAACGGAGCCGGCAAGAGCACCACCATCAAGCTGTTCCTGGGCTTCCTGGCCCCGACCGCTGGCCGCGCCCTGGTGGACGGCGTCGAGGTGGCGGCCGATCCGATTCGCGCCCGCAGCCGCCTGCTGTACATCCCAGAGCAGGTCGCGCTGCACGAAGAGCTCACCGGCCTCGAGAACCTCGTCTACTTCGCACGCCTCGGCGCGGTCCCGGACGCCTCGCCCCGGCGGCTGACCGCCTGCCTGGAAGAGGCGGGCCTAGCGCCTACAGCGGTCCACCGCCGTGTGTCCGGCTATTCCAAGGGCATGCGCCAGAAGGTCGGCGTCGCCCTGGCGATCGCCAAGGGCGCCAAGGCGCTCCTGCTCGACGAACCGACCTCGGGACTCGACCCCCAAGCTTCCGCGGACTTCCACGACCTCGTAGCGCGGCAGAGAGACGCCGGAGCGGCCGTCCTCATGGCGACCCATGATCTCTTCCGCGCCCGCCAGATCGCCGACCGAGTCGGCGTGATGCGCGGTGGAAAGCTGCGCCTCAGCTTCGACGCGCAGGAGCTCAGCGCCCAGGACCTGGAAGCCGTGTACCTGCAGGCCATGGTCGCGGAGCCGGCTCCACTGCGGAGCTGACGCCTCTGGGGCGAATTTGCGCCCGCACGGCTGATCTTCCGATCCGACGTTGCGTCTAAGTACGTTACGCATCGGCGAACCACGCAGTTCTCGCTTCATGGCGACGTGTCAGCTTCAACCAACCGGCTCTCCCATGAACATGCGTCCATCTGCAGACGCAGGATCTTGGGAACGCCGGAGCTCAGGCTGCTGTGACGAGTGCAGTCTCGTCGTCAGCGGAACCGTCACCACGGCGGTCTGTTGTTCTGTTCAGCGCGCAGCACGAGCCCTGCGTCGAGCCGAGGACCTGATGCCGTCCGCAAGTTGCAGCTTCGCGCCACTGAAGCGGGCGTCTGGATCCAGGCGTCCGAGGACTCGATGCTGAAGAGCCTGAGACGCTGGGCGCATAGCCATACGCGCGAGGGTCGCTACTCGCCGGTCGGCGTGGCGTTTCACTGGACCATGGCGGCGCTGATCCTGTTTCAGCTCTGGTGGGGCTGGCGCACCGGCCACCTGCCTGTCGGCGCCGACAAGTTGCAGGCCTATGAGGTGCACAGCCAGGTTGGCTTGCTGATTCTGGTGCTCACTTTGGCCCGCATGTTCTGGCGCGCGCTTGTGCCGGGACCGATCAACGACGCCGACAAGCCAGGTTGGCAAAGCGTGGCCGCCCACCTCACCCATTTTGCCTTCTATGCTTGCCTCCTGGGCCTTCCATTAAGCGGCTGGGCCATGTGGTCGGCGACCGCCCGGGAGCAGGACCTGTCCGTGGCAGGGGTGGCCCCGTGGCCGCATCTGCCGTTCGAAGAGCTTGCGCCTCCCCTGCTCTGGACCATTGAGGCCTGGGCTGAGCAGATGCACTGGCTGTTCGTGGTCGCGCTGCTGCTCATGCTGCCGCTCCACATCGGAGCGGCGATCAAGCATGAGCTCGTCGATCGCGACGACGTGCTCAAGGGGATGCTGCCTGGGCTTGAGCGGGTGGAGCGGCTGGTCGGCCGAGCGCCTCGACGTATTCGCCAAGAGCTGAGACCTCGGTGTCAGTCAAGCGCTGACTGATCCTTAGCATCTGCCCCTGCGGGTCGTTTCGGCGCTTGGCTTTCTTCCAGAGGTCGAGCTGGGTCTGGATATAACCAGCCGGTTGGCCTGCGATGGGCGGGTTAGCCGCCCCAACGCCCTCTCCGCGCGCGCCATGGCATGATGCGCAGGAGGCGAGCCCACGGCCCGGATCCCCTTGCTGGTAGAGCAGGCCTGCCGTGCTGGACGTAAGGGCCGATGGCGCCCCGCCCCCTCGCTCGACCTGTCTTGGCAGACGGGCATAGTACGTCGACACCGCAAGTCGGTCCGGGTGACTCAGCGCCTTGGCGATCGGGCCCATCACCTCGTTCTCACGCAGACCCGACGCATAGTCCTGCATCTGCTTCTGCATATAGCCTTCGGGCAGGCCGGCGAGCCAGGGCGTGGCCTCTCCGTCTCCTTGCCCTTGCAGGCCGTGACAGGTGATGCATGCGCGCTTTGCGCCGGCGCCTCCGCCGCTCAGCGCCACGAGCTCGCCCGTCGCGGTGAACGGATCCCGCCGCGCCTCCTCCGTCCTCGTGCAGCCCGCCAGGAGCATGAGAACGGCGAGAAGCGGCGCCCGCCGGTTCCGCCCTCCCCTAGCTTCGCCCTGACGCACCATCTCGGCCCAACCCGCGCCTGCGAAGCTGGTTCCGGGAACCGTCACCTGGGCTTTGGGTTGATGAAGCGGAGCTGGAGGGGCTGCGATCCGCGCGCGTACGACTATGGGCCTTTTGCTGGCGCCGCTCCTGACGGCCTGCGAGGACGTGCGCGTGCAGCGTCCCAGCATCGCCGGCGCAGATGCAGGCCACGGCCGCGTGGTGGTCGAACGGGTGGGCTGCGGCTCATGCCATGTCATCCCCGGCGTCCGCTGGCCTGCAGGCCGCGTCGGTCCATCTTTGGATGGTTTCGGCCAGCAGGCTTTGATCGCCGGCCGTTTCCCAAACCAGCCTGAGGTGCTTGCGCTCTGGGTGCGCAACGCGCCCGCCCTCTCACCCGGTACGGGAATGCCGCCCATGCCGCTCACCGAGCAGGAGGCGCGTGATGTGGCAGCCTACCTCTACACGCTCGACGCTCGCTGACGCGCTGAGCGGCTGGCCGCCGCCCGTGCTGGACCCAGCTGGCCCACACGGCAGTCTGGTCGCCGTCCTCACCTGGGTGCTCCTTGCCATGGCGACCGTCGTGTTGCTCGTGGTGTTCGCGGCGCTCCTTCTGGCGCTGTTTGGGCCCCAGCGTTGGCGCGCACGGCTCGCACAGGAACGCGCTATCTGGATCGGCGGCTTGGCCTTCCCCGTCGTCGTACTCACGGGGCTGTTGATCTTCGGTTTGGCGAGCACGCAGACGCTCACCAAGGATCCGCAGCCGGGTGAGATGAGGGTCCGCGTCACCGGCGAGATGTGGTGGTGGCGAGTGGCCTACCTCGACGCGGCGGGCCAGGAGGTTTCCCACGACGCCAACGAGGTGCACATCCCGGTGGGCCAGCCGGTGACGTTTGAGCTCGAAGCGGCGGACGTGATCCACAGCTTCTGGGTGCCGAGACTTGGCGGCAAGCTCGACATGATCCCGGGCCGCCGGAACATCCTGCGCCTCCAGGCCGACCAGGCCGGCGTGTTCGCTGGCCAGTGCGCGGAATACTGTGGCGGCCCCCACGCCTTGATGGGGTTCGTCGTAGTCGCCCATGAGCCGACCGCCTTTCAGCAATGGCGCGCCTCCCGGCTGGCTCCAGCACGCCCGATGCCGACCGGCCTTGCCCAGCAGGGCGAGCAGGTGTTCGCGGCCGCCGGGTGCGGCGCCTGTCACCGGATAGCAGGTACGGCGGCCAACGGCCTCGCTGGCCCCGACCTCACTTTCGTAGGGGCGCGTCGTTCGATCGGCGCCGGCATCCTGGCCAACAACCAAGGCACCTTGGCCGGTTGGATCGCCGGCAACCAGGACATAAAGCCGGGCAACCGGATGCCGCCCTACAAGATGCTTTCGGGTGCAGAGCTGCGCGCTTTGGCCGCCTATCTCGAGAGCCGGCGATGAGCTCGGAGACCGGTTTCGATCCGGAGCTTTACGGACGCTTCCCGACGCAAGAGGCTCGTCCGGCAGGCGAACTCGAGGAGCTCCAGCGGGTCTGGTGCGCGCCCAAGGGCTGGGGCTACCTGGCCGTGGTCAACAACAACTATGTCGGCCTGTATTACGTCGGCGCCGCCTTTCTGTTCTTCCTGCTCGCAGGCGCCCTCGCGCTGGTGATGCGCGTGCAGCTGGCGCTCCCGCTCAATGGGATCCTGCCGCAGGAGACCTACAATCAGGTCTTCACCATGCACGGCACGGTGATGATGTTCCTGTTCGCCGTGCCGGCGATGGAAGCCTTGGGCGTCCTGCTGCTGCCCCAGATGCTGGCGGCGCGTGACCTGCCCTTCCCTCGCCTGTCAGCCTATGCGTTCTGGGCCTATCTGGTGGGCGGGCTGTGCTTCTTCGCTTCGATCTTCTTCGGGCTGGCGCCGGACGGCGGCTGGTTCATGTATCCGCCGCTGACCAGCAAGACATTCTCACCCGGCATCAACGCCGATTTCTGGCTGCTCGGGATCGGCTTCATCGAGATCAGCGCCATCGCAGGGGCGGTGGAGATTGTCGTGGGCGTGCTCAAGACCCGTGCGCCGGGCATGACGCTCGACAAGATGCCCATTTTCGCCTGGGCCATGTTGGTCTTCGCCGCGATGATCATCATTGGCTTCCCGGCGGTGATCCTCGGCACGCTGCTCCTGGAGATGGAGCGGGCCTTGAACTGGCCCTTCTTCGACGCAGCGCGCGGCGGCGACCCGATGCTGTGGCAGCACCTGTTCTGGTTCTTCGGCCATCCTGAGGTCTACATCATCTTCCTGCCCGCGGCGGGGCTGATGTCGATGATGGTCCCGACGATCGCCAGCAGTCCGCTGGTCGGCTATCGGCTGATCGTTCTTGCGCTGCTTGCGACGGGCTTCATCAGCTTCGGCGTCTGGTCGCACCACATGTTCGCGACCGGCATGCCGACTATCTCGGTGAGCTTCTTTTCGGCAGCCAGCATGGCGGTGAGCGTTCCGGCCGGCGTGCAGGTCTTCTCCTGGCTCGCGACCCTGGCGTCAGGCCGGGTTCGCTGGACCACGCCCGCCCTCTTCGTTGTAGGCGCCATCATCACCTTCACGATGGGCGGCTTGACGGGCGTCATGGTGGCGCTCGTACCCTTCGACTGGCAGGCGCACGACACCTACTTCATCGTCGCCCACCTGCACTACGTGCTGATCGGCGGCATGGTCTTCCCGCTGTTCGCGGCATTCTACTATTGGACGCCGATGATGAGCCGCCGGGCTCTGTCCGAGCGGTTGGGCAAGTGGGTGTTCGCCCTCACCTTCACCGGAATGCATGTCACCTTCCTGCCCATGCACCTGACGGGCCTCATGGGCATGCCGCGGCGGGTCTACACCTACCTGCCTGGCCGGGGCTGGGACCTGACCAACATGATCTCGACAGTGGGCGCCTTCCTGATTGCCATCGGCGTGCTGCTGTTCCTGATCGATCTTGTCCGTAACTTCCGGTTCACGGCCGAGGACGACGCCGGCAACGTCTACGGGGCGGGCACCCTCGAGTGGCTGCCGACCGGGCTCTACTCCACCCGTTCCATCCCGCTGGTGCGGAGCCGCTATCCGCTCTGGGACGACCAGAACATCTCGAAGGACGTGGAGGAAGGCCGCTATTTCCTCCCGCGTACAGCCAGCGGCCTGCGCGAGACCATCATCACCAGTCCGCTTCGCGCAGATCCGCAGTATGTGCAGCGAATGCCTGGGCCTTCCGCCTGGCACGTGCTGGCGGCGGTGTTTACGGCAGGCTTTTTCCTCCTGCTGACCGTCAAGGCGAACGCACCGGCTGTGGTGAGCGGTGTCCTGGCTGTGGTCTGCGTGCTCCGTTGGGTGTGGGAGACCGACCGACCCATGCCGCTGGAGAGCATCGACATCGGCGCTGGGGTGCGTGTGCCCACCTATGTCACGGGTCCAATGAGCCACGGCTGGTGGGCGATGGCGGTGCTGCTGACGGTCGCCGGGATGATCTTCATCATGGCGCTGTTCAGCTACGTCTTCCTCTGGAGTCGCCGACCGGATCTCTGGATAGCGCCGCCGGCGCTCGGTTGGTTGGGCGGTCTGCTCGCGGCCTATGTCGTCGCTGGGCTCGCGGCCCTTGCCGCGGGCCGTACCGCGCGCGCGCCACGCGGCGCTGCTGTTGCGACCACATTGCTGATCGGTCTCGCCGCAGTCGCAGTCGTGCTTGCGTGGGGCCTCGACATCTGGAGCTGGTGGGCTGCCGGCTTACGACCTGACGCCAGCGGCCAGGGCGCTACGGTTTTCGCCATCGTGAGCTGGCAGGGTTTCATGCTTTCGGTGACGCTCCTGATGGCGGGCTACGTGGCCGCTCGCGCGGCGTACGGCCATCTGAAGCGAGAGCGAACCAGCACCGTGGACGTCGTCGTGCTTTTCATCACCTATGTAGCGACGCAGGGGGCGATTGGATCAGCCGTCGTGCGTTTGTTCCCCGGAGCGGCTTAGGGTGCGGGCCTGGGCATTCATGTTGGGCGGCCTGATTGTCTGGGCGATCCACTTCATGGGCGTCTACGGGATCGCCAGCATCGCGGAAGTCGCCGGTCGCGCAGACGCTGCCGGCAGCCTTTACACCGTGACGGCGCTCACGGTCCTCTGCGCAGGATTGGATGTAGCCCTGCTCTTGAAGGCATGGCGGCGCGGCCGGCGTGTCACTGGCGATCTGGCGCCGTTTCAAGCCTCAATCGCCGGCCTGGGCGCAGGCTTTTCGCTTCTCGCCGTGATCTGGCAGGGCCTTCCTGCGCTGATCGGCCACTAGGCGACTTCCGGCACAGCCCTCACGCGAGGCGCGATCGAGCGCCTTTCGATCTAGCTGTTCCTGCCCAGGAGATCAGCGGCGGCGACAACGGAGCCGATTCCGCGACCGCCCTGCCGCCGCTCGAGGTGCACCACCACGTCGATGACAGAGGCGGCGTACTCGATAGTTTCAGCGCGGCTGAGCCCGATCCCGGCTTGCATGGTCATCAACGCGATCTGCTCAAGGGCGCCGCGCGGACTGTTGGCGTGGACGGTGGAGAAGGAACCCGGGTGGCCCGTGTTGATGGCCCGCAAGAAGCTGACCGTTTCCCTGCCACGCAGTTCACCCAGCACGATCCGATCAGGGCGGAGGCGGAGTGCAGCCTGTACGAGGTCGTCGGTCGAGACTCGGGCTTCGCCGAGCTCGCCCTTCACCGCGACCAGCCCCACGCCGTTGGCCCCAGGCAACTTGAGCTCGGGCGTGTCCTCCACCAACACCACCCGCTCGTCGACAGGAACCTCTCGGAGCATCGCGTTGAGGAAGGTGGTCTTGCCGGTGGAGGTCCCGCCGCATATCAGGATGGTGCGGCGACGGGCGATGGCGGTGCGCAGATACGCGATGGGCTCGACCGCTGGGTCGGGCGGCGCCGCTTCCTCGAACTCCCGCCGGGGCGGCGTGTCATAGGCGTCAAGCGATACGTCGAGCAGCCGATGACGTCGGATCGCAAGCGCCCAATGGGCGCGTGTGGCCGGAGGTCCGCACAGTTGGATGCGCTCCCCGCCGGGCAGGGTGGCCGCGAGCAGCGGATGTTCGCGATTGACGCCCTGGTGGCTCGCACGGGCGACCTGTTCGGCCAGTCGCTGCAGCAGAACATCGTCCACAGCCGGGAGTTCGATGCGCTCCATGCTCGGCCTGCCGGCATCTTCGATCCACAGCTCGCCGGGCCGATTGACCAGGATCTCGGTGACCGATTCCCGGTCCAGCCAAGGCCGAAACGGCGCAAGATAGGCGTCCAGATAGACGCTGCGGCGCGGCTCAAGCTGAGCTCCGGCTGCAAAAGGCACGAGTGTAGAGGCTTCGCTCATTCGGCGGCGACCCGGGAGAAGTCGAGGTCGCGGGCGGTGAAGACCCGGATGGGCTCACCTTGTCGGACCCGCACGGTCGGGCCGATCTGCCCGCTCTGCCCCACCGCGGCCGCGGCGGCGGACTGGCCCTGACTGCCGATCACGACCGCCGTGCCGCCGCTGTTGCCCAGGGTGGCGAGACCGCCCACGACCGAAAGCAGCATGGCGGAGCCAAAACGCTGGAAGAAGTGATTGTCGACGCGGCCGCTGAGCCCAGTCTCCCCAGCGTATGACGTCGCCGGCGAGGCGATGTTCACCGACACGCCGTCTGGGCGGATCACACGCGACCAGATCACGTAGGCGCGCTTCTGGCCGGCCTGGAGCCCGCTCTTATACTGACCAATCAGGCGCGACGAACGGGGGATCAGCACGCGGCTGCCGTCGAAGCTGCGAACGTCCGCGGACACCACGGCGCGCACGTAGCCCGGTACGTCGGTGTCGATGGCGGTTTCGAGCACTGCGGGGATCAGCGTACCCTGGGTGACCGTGGTCTGCGGGTTGATCCCGGCGGTGGCCACCGCGGTCGTGCCGCCTACCCCTCCCACGCGGGCGGCGAACTCGTCATTGGAGCCTGCGGATGGGGTAGCGCCCGCGGTTGCGGCTGCCGCAGTCGGCGCCGGCAGGGCGCTGGCGTCGAAGATCACAGTGGGCGTCGCCAATGGATTGCTGGCGGGGGCCGTCGCAAGTTGGGTGTTCGGCGGCGCCGCCAGCACGGGTTGAGGCGCGGGTGCGGCGGGCGCGGGGATGGTGATCGCCTGGGGCGGCACGGCAGGCGCTTGCTGCAGCGGCTCCGGCTGCGGAACACCAGGCTGCGCGGCAGCCGGCTGAGGCGGCGCTCCGTTTTGCCTGGAGTGGTTGAGACCCAACAAGGTCACAGCGCCCAGCATGCCGACCACGGCAACTCCCGCCGCAACACCGAGGGCGTCCGAGCCGCCCTTGCGCTGGGTGACTGCCGGCATGACGCTGCGGGTAGCCAAGCTGATGACCTCCGCCCCTTGGGTTTGGCGGGGGTCGGTCTCGGCGTCAGGCGCGAGGCGTTCGTAGCGGCGCAGGTTCTCACGCATGTCAGCGTCCTCCCGCTTGGGGGGTGACCGACGCCAGGGCGGTCGCCGTAGATGCGGACTTCGGCGCTTCCGCCGAGCTCGCAGGCGGAGCGACGGGCGGCGTAGCGGGACGGTCGTTCTCGAGGATGGCCATGTCCCTGCCGGCTCGCAGCACGATCGTCTTGGGCACGCTGTCGAGCACGAGCACGTCGCCGCGGACCGCATAGTTCACCGCCCCTTCCTCGCCCTTCTCGTTGCGAGTGAGGATCGCCGGGATGGCAGTGCGAGCTGGCCAGCTGAGATAGGTGGCGTCGCCATCGTCGTAGATCCTGGACGGCAGGATCCGGCGCTCGCCCTTTGTGCGCCAGGCGAAGTTCAGGTCGGCCGGGTCGGCGACCGCCAGATCACGGGGCGGCGTGGCGGCCGCGGCCGCCTCCTCCGTCGACATGGCGCCTGCTAGCTGACGCACCGGCTTCGCCTCGACCGGATAGCTGAAGCGCAAGACGTACAGCGGGGTGGCCGCTGAGCCCGCCACGAGGTCGAACAGATAGGTGTGTTTGTCCGTAACCACGGTCATGTTGGTCCGGCTCTTGGCGCCGAGCGGCTTCACGAACAGGAGGTCGGCGCGTTTGTTGGGCGTGACCTGCCAGCTGGTGGAGTCGCCGATCGCGACGTTCTCGATCTGCTCCTGTTCGCCAAAGGCGATGGTCGCCTGGACTCCGGCGCGACCTTCCACGACGACGATCTCGTCCGGGTTGTAGAGACGGGTCTTGATGCGCCCGTCGGCGGCGTGCGCGGTTGCAGCGGCCAGGCTGCACAAGCCGCTCGCCAGGAGGATGTTTCGCAGGGTCATACCAGTCGTTTCCTCGCGCTGCTCGCGGGAGATGAGAAGCGGCTGCCGATGCCGCGGGTCCGAGGGCGTTCCGAGGCGCGGGAGCCGCCACTTGGAGCCGTCGGGGGAAGCAGGATGTTGCGAGGCATGTGGGCGGACGCCGACGCCGGGCTCGCGCTGCTTGAGGCCGCCGTTGCACCTGGCGAGAGGCTGGACACCATCGAGCGTACGCGTGGCGAGGCAGACGCGCTTGTGCTGAACGCCGGCGCGCTGGAGTTCATGGGAGCGAGCGCGGCTGTCGAAGCTCCGCTCCTTTCGCGATCGCCAGCCAGGCCGAAGACCTGCCAGCCGGACACCATGGTGGCAGCAACCCGAAGGGCGAGGCTCATCAGGGCGCAGTGCACCGCCGCGATCACGAACAGCGCCATGGCGGCTCGGCCGTCGATCCCCTCCTCTCCCCGCAGGGCGAGGACGACCGGCGCCGCGAGTTCGGTCATGAGGGCTCCGCACAACACCGCGAACAGCGGCGTCAGCGCAGTCAGGGTCACCGCCCTCACCCACCCGGCGAACAGACCGCGAGATCCGTTGAACAGAACCATGACGATGAAGACCGGCCCAACGGCTAGCAGCACTGCGAGCGCGATGCGGGCCGTCACCAGCACGCCGACCGTCCCCAGCATCAGCAGCAGCGCGCCGAGCCACATGAGACTTTCGGCGTTGAAGCCGCTCCCTGCCCTGGGTGCGCCCGGCTGGACCGCGGTGGAGGCCGTGTCGGCGATGGCGTTGAACAGGATGTCGATACGATCCGCGAACAGCTGCGTCGCCGACCCCTTGGCGCCCAGCAGCGTGCCCGCAATCTGGTCGGGAGCACCCACCGCAAGGTTCCAGACCACGCCCTGGTAAGCGACCGAGCTCGTCACAAAGGTCAGCACCAGGCCGAGCATCACCATGCGCGGCGTCAGAGAACCGATGCTGAGGCGCGCTCGGCCGGTGAGCAGCAGCACGGCGAACAGGCCGACATAGAGGGTCAGCAGTACGGTCAACGCAGGCAGAAGCGCTCCGTGCGCTCCGAAAAGCCGGGTGAAGGCGCCGGCTGTCGCCTCGTTGCTCACGCAGTCGACAGCACGCAGCGAAGCCGCCACGCCCGTCGAAGCGTCACGAACAAGCGCGTCGCAGGTGCTCACGCCGCCGCTTCCTTCCACACCGGGGTGCTGGGTTCGCCCAGCTCTTCGCCCGGCCAGGGGGCGCCGGTCAGCGCGGAGTACCAGGCCGCTGGCTCGTCGCCGTAGGCGGCGCGAAGCCGGTCGAGTTTCCGAACAGTGGCCTCCCGGCCGGAGAGCAGGGTCAGCACGTCTGGCATGCCGGCAAGATCCAGCCGCACGACGGCTGAGGCGTCAGGTTGCCGGACCAGGAAGCAGCGGCTTTGAGCCGGCAGCGTGCGGATCACCTCCAGCTCGTGTTCGGACAGGCCGAAGCCGCCGCAATAGTCCTCGGCCCGCGCTTTGGCGTTGGGCGTGAAGATCATCGTGGCGGTCTGCTCGACCAGCGCGGTGGAGATCCGGCTGTCCAGCGCGTCGCGCGCCGACTGGGTCGCGAAGCCGACCAGAGCGTTGCGCTTGCGCAAGGTCTTGAGCCAGTCGCGGATGCGGGCGGCGAACACCTCGTCGTCCAGCGCCTTCCACCCCTCGTCGATCAGGATCATCGTGGGCGTGCCGTCCAGCCGCTCTTCGATGCGGTGGAACAGGTACATCATCACCGGAGTGCGCAGGCGCGGAGTCTCCAGCAACGCCGTCATGTCGAAGCCGAGCGTGCGGGCCGACAGATCGAGCTCGTCCTCGGCGTTGTCGAACAACCAGCCGTGTTCACCGCCACCGATCCAGGCGTCCAGCCGATGGGCCAGGTCGCCCGGCTGAGGACGGCGCGTGCCAGCGAGCAGCTCGCGGAAGTGCGACAGTCGTCGCAGCGACGGATCGTTGGCATAGGCCGCATCCACGGCGGCGGCGATCGTGGCGTGCTCCTCCGCGCCGCCGGCTTGCAGCAGCACGCCCAGCCACTCGCGGAGGAAGGCGCGATTAGCGGGTCGATCCGGAAGCGCCAGCGGGTTGAAACCGGTGGGCTCGCCCGCCGCGATGCGGTTGTAGCGGCCGCCGATGCCGCGGACGAACACCTCAGCGCCGCGATCCTTGTCGAACAGCACCGTGCGCGGGGCGAACCGCTGCGCCTGGGCGGCCAGGAAGTTCATGACCACGGTCTTGCCCGAGCCCGACGGGCCGATGACCGTGAAGTTGCCCAGGTCGCCGTTGTGAAAGTTGAAGAAGAAGGGCGTTGCGCTGGTGGTCTCCAGAATGGCGACCGGTTCACCCCAGTGAGCGCCGTCGGCCTGGCCCATGGAGAAGCCATGCAACGAGCCGAAACAGGCCATGTTGGCCGACGAGATCAGCGCGCGCCGCACCAGAAAGGCTTCGTTGCCGGGAATCTGGCCCCAAAAGGCGGGCTCGAGGTTCACTTCTTCTCGAACCGCCACCGCGCCTGCGTCCCCGAGAGCGGAGGCGCAGGCAGCCGTGACTTCGTCGAGGACCTCGAGGCTATCAGTGCGGACCAGCACCGACAGGTGGTGGTCGCCGAAGCCGACCGAGCCCACGCCGAGCGCATCGCGCGCGGCATGCAGTTCGGCTCGTTCGGCCATCGCTTCCTCATCAGCCGAGCGAAGGCGGCGGATGGACAGGTCGATACGCTCGCGGGCGATCTGCCGATCACAGGGTGCATAGCTCTCGGTCAGCACCATCTCGCACGGGATGCGCAGCAGGTTGTCGGTGATCCCGGGCGCCGTGGTGTCGGGGTAATCCTTGAGCGAAAGCAAGGACGCGAAGCTGGCGCCTCCCGCACCCTTTAGCTCAAGGGCGTCCAGGCCGAAGTTCACTCGCTTGTAGGGCAACATGCGCCCGACGTCGGTGTGCGGCCCCGGCTTTCGGACCGGTCGCATCTCCCCGTTGTACAGCGCCGAAAGGAACTCCAGCACTTCCGAGCAGGCGCCGGACGCGCCTTTGTAGTCGCCGAGAAGGCGGGCGCCGTAGCTACCGAGCGTGGCCACCATGGCGCTCGCCGCCGCCCGGAGCTCGCGCAGGTCTTGCAGGCTAGGCGCGCCTTCGTCACCAGCGTTTTTCCGCAGCTTGCGCCCGATGCGCTCCACCCAGCCGGTCTTGCCGCGGGCCGGCCGCCGGACCAGCGTCACGAACTGGTCGTTCACGAACAGCGCGCCGCTCGAGAGCTTTTCGCGCCACCGGGCGTCCAGATGGGCGGCGACCGGATCGGTGAAGGCGCCGTCCAGTTCCACCTGCACGCGCCGCCGGATCACGTGGTGGTAGAGGATGAAGCGAGCGTCGAGCGAGCTTCGCAGGAGCACCTCGCGTGTGGCCGTGTGGGCATTGAGCTCGACCGTGTCGGCGGTCTCGAAGCTGACGCCCGGCACCAGCAGGGTGACCATCACCGACCCATCGCGGAGCAGGACGACGTTCTCGTCGATCAACTCGCGATACGGCAGGCGGTCGCCGGCCAGCGCCTCAGTTTTGGCCCAGCCGCTCATCGTGAGACGACCCATGATCACCAGCCTTTCAAGCGGCGTAGCTGTTGCAGCCCCAGCGCTTCCAGTTGCGCACGCGGGGGCAGCGGCTGACCTTGGCGAGCCAGAGGTCGAAAATGCGCGGCTCGCGAAGGCACGCCAGGTATCCAACGGCGTGGATGAGCAGCGCGAGCGGCAGCGCCAGGAAGCTCTTCGTGATGAGGAAGGCTTCGGTGGTCACCGCAGCGTTGATGATGAAGAAGCTGTAGGTCACGCCTGCGAACATCTGCGGCCGGGTCAGCGCCCGGTGGACCGGAAAGCGGGCGAGATCCATGGCCGCCTCAGCTCACGGCGACGGATTGGATGCCGGACACGATGGCTCCGGCGCCGAACAGGATGAAACAGCCGAAGATCACCGTCGCGCCGAAGCGCCAGTTCATCCGGCCGGTGAGCATCATGAATCCCACCGCCGCCACAGCCATCACCGCGACGGCGGTGGCGACGTTGCCCATCATGGTGCCTTGCAGCCAGCTCAGCGCCGCGACGATGGGGCCTGAGCCCTGCGGGTTGGCGGCCACTTGGGCCTGAGCGTGGACCACCTGCGGAAGGACCGCGAACAGGGCTGCGAAGAGGGTGCTACGGGTCTTGAACATTCACTATCTCCGGACGCGGTCGGTCAGGCGCGCCATGATCGCGGCGACGTAGGCTTGGGTTTCGGGGATCTGCGGCACGCCGCCGGCGCGGCGAACCCGGGCGGGACCGGCGTTGTAGGCGGCCAGCGCCTTCTCTACGTCGCCGCCGAAGAGATCGAGTTGCATGCGGAGGTAGCGGGCGCCGCCCTCCAGGTTGGCCATCGGATCCGCACGGTCGACGCCAAGGTCGCGCGCGGTGCCCGGCATCAGTTGCGCCAACCCGTGCGCGCCGGCCCGTGAGGTGGCGGCCTGCCGCCAGCGGCTCTCCTGCCAGACGACAGCTTCTAGCAGCGCAGGACTGATGTCGTACTTGGCGGCAAGAGCGCTCACTTGAGCCCGCCATACGGCAGGGCCAGCCTCGCTCGCCGCTTGAGTGTACGCTGGCTCCGCCGTCGGCGACTGAGCGGGCTCAGCGGAAGGCTCAGCGGGACCTCCGGCGACCCAGCTAAAGCCGTTCGAACCGGTCTGAATGACGTCGGCGCAGGCGAGGCCGGGCGACAGCAGGAGGCATGCGCCGAGCGTCGTGATCGCCGTCTTGGACCTGCAGAACATCCCCCACTCCTTGGGGGCGATGCATACGCATTTTGCGTGACACTTTTGTGCTGAAGCTCGGAAAATCGCTCAGCCTACGAACAGTCAAGCTGGGGCGGAGGACGGGCAAAGGGCCCGCCCTCCCCTTACGCGACTTAGAACCGGATCGACGCCGACAGCGCGACGAAGCGACCCAGCGTGTACGTATTGATGTCCACGCGGTTATCGCCGGACTGCTGGAATTCCTCGTACTTGCGGCCGGTCAGGTTGCGGGCTTCGAGCTTCAGCTCGACCTCGTGGTTGCCTACCTGAACGCCTTCGCGAGCTACGAAGTCGATGCGCACGCCCGGCTTTTCGAACACGTCCGGCTGGCCGCTGTTGGCGAGGCCTCGGCTGGTCACCCGCTCGCTGGCGTAGTTGATCAGAAGCGTCTGTTGCGACAGCCTCTCGGGGTTCTCGAGGCCGATCTCCAGGTTGACCAGGTGGTCGGACTGCCCCGTCATCGGGGCGCCATCCCGGAAGTAGTCGGCCGCGCGGGTCGAGCTCGAGGCGAACACCGCGACCTGATCGCCTTCCGAGACCTTCAGGCTGGAGTCGGAGAAGGTGTAGTTGCCGCGCAGGACGAGTCGGCGGCTGGCCATGAACGGATTGCTCCACCCCGAGAGATCGAAGCGCTTCTCGGCCTCTACTTCGAAGCCGTAGAGTTCGGCCTGCGGTGCGTTGGCGAAGCTGGTGGTGAGGCTTTCACCCGAAACGAAGGCTTCGATCGGGTTTTCAATCTTCTTGTAGAAGGCGGCGGCCGAAAGGTGCTGGTTCGCGCCAAAGTACCACTCCCAGCGCGCCTCCGCGTTCGTCAGCTCGCTGTCCACGAGCAGCGGGTTGCCGCGGTACATGCGGTTGCTGTCCGGGTCGAAGTAGAACTGGTAGATCAGCTCGCGGAACTGGGGACGAGCCAGCGTTTTGGAGCCGTTCAGCCGCAGCTGCATGTCCTGGTGGAAGTCCCACGTCAGGGTCGCCGCCGGGAGGACGTAGTCGTTGTCCAGGTCAGTCTCGGCGAGCGAGGCGCCCGGCGTGTTGAACACCCGGATCGGGGAGACCTGCTGCTGTGCGCTCTCGTATCGCACCCCGATGTCGAAGTTCAGGTCGTCGGTGATCTGGCCGTTAGCTTTCAGGTAGCCTGCGTGGTTCTTCAGGGTCGCCAGGAACGCCGGGTTGCCTTCGTTGGTCTCCACCAGCGAGACGCCGTAGGCGCTGATCACCGAAGGCTGCAGGAGGTAGTCGGGGCGGAACATATCCACGCCGCGTGGGAACGTGCTGGGCGCCTGGAACTGGAAGTCGCGCCGCGAACTCGTCCGTCGCGTGTCGGAGTAAGCGTAGCCGGCTGTTACCGACAGCTCTGAGAAGATGCGGTAGGTGGCGTCAAGGCCGCCGGACCAAAGCCGCTCGTTCAGGTCCGAGAAGCTAATGGTCGCGTCGCCGGCATTGGCGTTGAGGCGGTTGACGAAATACTGGCCATAGGGATCGGCGGCGACGTTGGTCCGCACGTATTCGAGCGCGAGCTCGAAGGGCGACTCCCGCTTGGTTTCCGCGTAGCTGCCGCGGACGTCGACGCTGAGGTTCTCCGCAGGACGGAACTCGCCCACCACCTGGGTGTCGATGAGCTGACGCTCGTACCAGGCGGTGTCCTGCTCCATGTAGTCGACCTGAGTGCCGTTGCGGTTACCGAGGCTCAGGCGCGTGTGCTTGATGGTGTCGTGGATGTAGACGTTGGTCCACCGCACCGTGTTGTCGCCGAATTGCAGCGCCAAGCCGAGAAGCCCATTGGTGACGAGGCGGTTCTGGGTCGTGACGCGGCGGAAGTTGGACTCCAGGTCCGACAGATCGCCCTGCAGCGAGGTCTGGTTGGTCGCGTCGCGGGTAACCCAACGATTGCTGTAGCCGCCACCAGCGATAAGGCCCAGCGTGTAGTCGCCCAGTTCAAACGACTTGCCGGCGGCGAGGTTGGTCGAGAAGTTCGCTTGGACGTCGCCGATGCGTTGCACCAGACTGTTGCGCGCGTTGACCAGCTCGCTGGCGATCGCGCCCGTGTTCACCTGGCCAGAGCTGATCCGCTCGCCGCTGCTCAGGAAGTTGCTGAGCGCCGCTGGAATGTCGCGCTGGCCGTTGTCATAGCCGGTCCAGTCGGTGCGGCTGCCATAGTAGGAATAGCCCGTCCCGAGGGTGGTTTCGCTGTCGCCGGAGATCGAAGCGCCAAGCGTGAGGAAGCCCTCCTGGGGCGCTGACCGGGTGGTCAGGTTGATCACGCCGCCGCCGAACTCGCCGGGGAAGTTCACGGAATAGCTCTTCTGCACGAGAGCGGATGAGACGATGCTCGTGGGGAACAGGTCGAGCGGCACCACGCGGCGCAGAGGCTCGGGGCTCGGCAGCGGCGAGCCGTTCAGAAGGGCGAGCGAGTAGCGGTCGCCGAGGCCACGGACATAGACATATCCGCTGCCCACGAGGCTCAGACCGGTCACCCGCGTCAGCGCGCCGGCGATGTTGCCCTCACCGCTGCGGGCGATCTGCTCGGTCGAGAGCACCGACACGACCTGCGACGCCGATTGTTCGATGTTGCGACGGCCGGTGACCACCAGTTCCGAGACCCCGGGAATGGAGACTTCAGCCTGTTCCTGGTCCGTCGCCGTGGCCGGCGCATCGGCGCTCACATTCGAAGCCAGGGAGCCTGTCGACGCAGCGCCCTGCGGCGTCACCGAGTCGCTCTGCAGGGCGGCCGCATGAGCAAAAGCCGGCGCAGACAGCGCCGTTGAAAGCAGCAAAACCGAAGCGAGCCGCCGCGTGATCATCGTCGATCCCCAAATATTAGCTGGTAAAAAGGGGGCCGCCGTACCCGGCCGCCCCCTCCTTCGAATTAGAGCCTGACGGCCGCTTAGTTGGTCGGCAGCGAGGTGCAGGCGGTGCTGCTGGAGCCGAAGTTCGCCGTGGCGCTGTTGCAGGTCCAACCGGCGTACCAGGTGTCGCCGCTGCCCTGGACCGCACCGATGTAGGTCGTGGCGGTGAAGGCGGCGCCGAGGCCGGCCACCGAGAAGGCGGGCACGGCCGACTCGTTGGCGCCGTTGACGAACACGTTGGTCAGGGTCGCCATGAAGGCTTCGTTGTTGTTGTTGGCCGTGCCGCCGAATTGCGTGGCCACCTGGGCGGCGGTGTAGCTTCCCGTGCCGAGGTAGCGCGTCGCGTTGCAGCTCAGGACCACCGAGCGGGCAGTCAGGGTCGCGGGCGTGGCGCCCGAACCGTTCATGCGCAGGCACTCGTTGTTCGGCGAGACCACGATGCTGTTGACCAGGGTAGTGTCGGAGTTGCCGCGCAGCAGGATCGAAGCCTGGTCGTTGGCCTCGTTGTTGCTGCTCACCTGCGGCTGAACCATCGTGAAGTTCGAGATCTGCAGCTTGGTGCGCGGGGTGTCGCCCTCGAAGCCGTTGCTGTCGATTTCCAGGAGGGCGTCGCCGGCGCCGGGGCGCTGGACGATCAGGCCGTACTGGAAGTTGCCTTGGGCGCCAGTGTCGACGTCGAGGCTGTCGTCGTCGGAGCCAACCGCGACGTAGTACTTCATGTTGGGCGAGCCGCCGAAGTGTTCGGAGCCGTCGTCCGAGCTGTTGAAGCTCATGATGTGGTCGAGCACGGTGCCCGAGCCAACGCCTTCGGTGGTGAGCGACTGGAGCTCGACGTTGGCGCCGAGCACGTAGCCCGAGTAGCGGATCTGCACGTAGGACATGCGGCCGCTGCTGTCGGCGTCGTTGGCGCCGCCGAAGCGTGCCGGATCAGCCGCGCCTTCCGTCTGACGCTCGCAGGTGCCGGCAGCCACGGAACCGGTGGTGCAGTCGGTGATGCGGGCGCGGCCCATCAGCACCACGCCGCCCCACTGGCCTTGCGAGGTGTCGGTGTTGAGGCCAAGCACGTTGTCACGGCTGGTGAAAATGATCGGACGGGTTGCGGTGCCCACCGCGTTGATCTTGTTGCCACGGTTGACGGCCAGCCAGGACACGCCCGAGCCGCCGAAGAGGATGACGCCCGGCTCGATCGTCAGCGTGACGTTGCTGTCGGCGGAGGTCGCGGTGAAGCCGCCGTCCGTGCCCACGTCCACGCGGCCCGGCAGCTGGTACAGCAGGCCAGGAACTTTCGTCAGGGTGATCGAGCGGTTGATCCGGCTCGGCAGGCTGCAGACGCGCCAGGTGCCGGTAGGGCCCGTGATGGTACCCGCGTCCGTCAGGCCTTGCGGGTCGGCGATGGTGGGGCAACCAGAAGCCGGCGTGACGTTGCCGTTCGAGGGCGTTGTCGGCGTGGTCGGCGTAGTCGGGGCGGGATTGTTGATGGTGACGTTGCCCCCCGTGCCCGGCGAGGAGATGTCATCGGCTCCGCACCCGGCGAGCGCCAGCGCAGCACAACCAACGACAAGCAGGTTCTTTGACAGCTTCACGGGTGGCCCCTCTTTTTTCCAGCCGCCGCGAAGCAAGCACCACGCGGCCCGCCGCCCTCATAGTGGCGCTGTGTGACACAATCTTAATGGTGGGCCCGGGGGGCTCGACGACGGGGCCGGCGCGTCGCAGACATGAAAACGCCCCCGCACGGCTGGCGCGCGGGGGCTGCTATCGAGCGGCTTGTTCGGTGGAGGCTAGGCCTTGCGCTTCAAAAGGCCGTGCATGCCCAGCCAGCGGACGTAGGCTTCGAACCACCCGGTGCTGGTGGTCTCCTTCGGGTACATGCCGAAGCCGTGGCCGCCCTGTTCGTAGAGGTGGAACTCCACCGGACGCTTGGCGGTGCGCCAGGCGTCGATCAGGCCGTACTGCGGGCTGCCGAACAGCGGGTCGTCTGCGGCCAGCGCGACGAACATCGGCGGGGCGTCGGCCGGGGCCGGCATAGCGGTCAGCGGGCCGTAGATGTTGCCGATGAAGGCCGGCTTGGCGTCCTCGCCCGCCAGGGTCGTGGCCATGGTGAGCATGGCCCCCGCGGAGAAGCCGATCATGCCGACCCGGTCAGGGTCCACCCGCCATTCGGCGGAGCGCTTGCGGATCAGCGCGAAAGCGGCGCGGGCGTCGGCGATCTGCGGCGCGAGACCCGCCATGGCGGCTTCTGGGCTGGCGCGCGGCGGGCGGGCCGCGGCGCTGAACATCTCGGTCATCGAGCGTTCGAAGCCGGCCATGTCGGCCGGGGTCTGGTTGAGGCGGTACTTCAGCACGAAGGCGGCGACGCCGCGGTCGGCCAGGGCGCGGGCGACGTCCCAGCCTTCGTTCTCCATGGACAGGGTGCGGAAGCCGCCGCCGGGGGCGACGACGACGGCCGCGCCGGTGGCCTTGGCCGGATCCGGCAGGAACGGCGTCAGGGTGGCGACGGTGACGTTGCGGGCGAAGACGCTGCCGTACTGGCTGTGCCATGACTCGGGCGCCTTGGCGCCCGGCAGGGGGCCGGTGCCGAGCACGATCGCGTTCGGCTGGGCCGGGATCGCGATGGGGGTCATCTTGTCCGACTGGGCCAGCGCCGGGGCGGCGACGGCGATGGCGGCGACGAAGCTGATGGTGCGGAGAAGCTTACCGATAGCTGTTTGCGTCATACAGTCCTCCCGGACAGATGTATCGTAAATTGCCGAATGAAATCAGGTGAGTAGGATGCGGCGCGAGGCGCCTTCCGGGTCGTTTTCCATGCGGCAGCGGTTGTCGAAGACCATGGTCTGGCAGCGGACCGGATCGCTGGCGGTCCACTTCAGGTTCGGCAGGCTGGGATCGCCGGTGCGAGCGAAGGCGGCCCAGGCGCCGGCCATCTTGGACGCCAGGGCGCGGGCTTCGGGCGTGTCGCCGGTGGCCTGTTCGCAGCGCTGGACGTTGTCGAAGGCGAAGGCGAGCTCGGCCGTGTGCCAGGCGCCCGGCAGGCCGTCGAGCATGGGGGTCTGCCACTGGAAGAGGTACTGGTAGACCGGCGCGCCGCGCTGCTCGTACTTGAGCTTCACCATGTTCTGGATGCGGTTGCGGTAGGCCATGCTGCTGACGCCGTAGGACAGGGTCCGGATGGCTTTCTCAGGATGGGCGGCCTTCATGGAGGCGATCAGGGCGTCGGCCTTGGCGGGGCCGAGGCTTTCCGCGAGCTGGGCGCGCCACTCGGCTTCGGTGGGGTTCGAGCCCCAGCGCATCCCCTCCTCGCTGGTGTTGCCGAAGATCACCGGCACGTCCTTGGAAACGGCGGGCGCCACGTCATGGAAGGAGCGGACGTTGATGACCCGGCCGTCCACGGTGGGGCCCCAGCCCACCCGGGGCGTGCCCGTGGTCGCCGGGCCGCCGCCCAGGTTCGGACGCGGCGGGCCGTTGATCTCGGCGGCCACCTTGTTGCCGGCCGCGAACAGCTTGGCCCATTCCATCTTCTGAAGGGCGCTCACGTCATTGCCGACGCCAAGCTCGGCTCGCACCCGGCGGGAGAACTCGCGCGACTGCTCGAGGCTGGGGCTGTTGCCGCCGCCGCCCGACATGGCGATGGCGCGATGGATCATGCCCTTGGCCGACGGCATGCCCAGCAGGGTGGTCACCTTGGAGCCGCCGCCGGACTGGCCGTAGATAGTGATGCGGTCGGGGTTGCCGCCGAAGTTCTGGATGTTCTCGCGGATCCACCGCAGCGCCGCGACCGCGTCGGTCATGCTGACGTTGACGGACTCCTCGTAGGCCGAACCGCCCGCCTCGGTGAGATCCAGGAAGCCCAGCACATTGAGCCGGTGATTGACCGAGATCTGCACCACGTCGTGGTTGCGGGCCATCTGAGCGCCGTCGTGCGAGGCCAGCTCATAAGCCGAGCCGAAGCTGAAGCCGCCGCCATGGAAGTAGACCATGACGGGCCGGTTGCCCTGGAGCGAGGGCGTCCAGATGTTCAGCTTGAGCATGTCCTCGCCCCAGTAGCCGTCGGTCCACTGCTGGAGAAAGGTGTGCTCGACCGCGCGAAAGTTGTGCGGGTCCTGAGGGCTGTTGGGGCCGTAGGCGAGCGCGTTCAGCTCGCCTTGCCAACGGGCGGGCGGCTTGGCCGGCAGCCAGCGGTTCGCGCCGCCTGTGTCGGCGCCGTATGGCACGCCCTTGAACTGGTAGACGTCGCCAGCGACGTAGCCGCGCACTAGGCCATACTGCGTGCGAGCCACCGCGGAACGCGGGGTCGAAGCGCCGCGCGGTCCGCTGCGCTCGCCGTTCTGCGCCGGATAGGCGCTGGCCGAACCCGCTGCGGCAAGGCCGGCGCCCGCGGCAGCGGCCAATCCAAAGGCTGCACGACGGCTGACGCCGGTCCGATCTTGCTCCGCCATGGCGGGCCCTCCCCTATGTTCTGTTTGTCTGGGAGAGCTCATGACCCCCGCCAGGCGTGACTGTTTGAGCACGCAGAGCGAATTAGTTGTCAGACAAATTAGCGGGGTTCAAGCGCTCCCGCTCAAGCCTTTCGGCGAAAGACGAACAGCAGTCACAGAGCCACGTCGCGAGACGACGCGGCCGCGAAGGGCCTTCTTCCAGACGCATAGTTGCGAGCGGTTAGCCTGACTATTCAGCAGGCGCCGAGGCCCCTAGCGATGAAGCGCGGCCTCAGCCCAGACAACCGGGTCCGGGAAACGCACGTCCGGCGAGGTTCGCGCCACCAGCTCGACCACCCGCACGCCCTTCACATCGGCCGAGATGGCGACGGGCGCCGCCCCATAACGCAGCGGATCGGTGCGGGTGAGCAGCCGACCGTCGCCATAGACTTCGAAGGTCACGGGCTGGCTGCGGTCACGCGCCGAGTCGTCGATGCCGACGCTGGCGGTGAAGCGCCCTGCCCCATTGTTGCGAACTTCCAGGCGCGAGTTGGCGAGCACGCCGATGCCGGTGTCGAAGCGCTTGCGTCCGATGGCGAGATCCTCGCCGTAGGGCGTGCGATCGGGCTGAGCCCCACCCCAACCGCCGTAGCGGGGCGGCTCGCCGGAGCCGCGCGAGCCGCGCCAGGGCAGCAGGGCGCGATGGATCAGGGGCTCGGCCTCCGGCACGGTCACGCCATCTTCGGCGGGGTTCACCAGCCCCGGCTGCTCGGACAGATAGGCGCCGTCGGCCAGTTTGCGCGGGCCGCTGGCGGTGAAGACCCGTGTCTCGCGCGCCGCGAGGCTGAACTTGCGCTCGCCCTGGAAGGAGATGGCCTCTCCGGTCCAGGCGTCCACGAGGCGGATGTCAGCCTTGTCGAGGAACTTCAGCTGAGCCGCGGTCAGGATGGCCTCGATTGGCGCCGAGGTTCGGTTGAGGATCGCGACCGCCTTTTCGCCTGACGCCAGGGTCTTCACGAAGATGCTGACGTCGTCGGAGTCGAAGGCGAGCACCGCCTGATTGCCGGCCGGATCCTGGTTCAGGGCGATGATCTTCTCTGCGCCCAGGATGTCCATCTGCGCCTTGGTCGCCTTGCGCAGGTCGTACCCGATGATCAGGGGCGCGTTGAGCATGGCCCAAAGGCTGAAGTGGGAGCGCGCCTCGATCAGGTGATTGGCGTCGAACTCGCCCGAGCCGACGAACAGCATGTCCGGGTCGTTCCACGAGCCCGGATGAGCGTAGAGCGGCCGTCGCGCCGCGCTGTCGAGGTTGTGAAGCATCCGGCTCCAGGTGGGCGAGATGTCCTCGCTGGTGCGGGACATGTTGCCGACGTCCTTGGCCCAGGCGCGCACGTTGGCCGCGCCCCAGATGCAGATCGAGTAGATGTAGTCGCCGTCGGGATTGTGCCGCTCCAGCGCGCGGCCGACCTCCTCGTACAGCGCCCGCACGGCCGCGACATCGGTGCGGCCGAGGGAGTCCACGTCCACCAGCGGCTCGAAGGCGCGGTACTGGCCGGAGCGGACCTTGGGGTCGGTGGACGGCAAGCCGCGGATGCCGCAGCCGTCGACCTTGATCAGGTCGAAGCCCCAGTCGGCGAAGTAGAGCCGGATGTCCTGGTCCACGTGGCCGTAGAGACCAACCTCCCGCTCGGCGACGCTGCCTTCGGGTTGGTTCGGGAAGGTGGAGGTGAACACCTGGCCGCAGCTGTTGCGGCCTATGTCCGAATAGATGCCAGCCTTCAGGCCCATGCGGTGCAGGCGGTCGGTGAGCGGCTTGAAGCTCGTCTCGCCGTTGGGGAGCTTGGCGGACGGGAAGCGATCGGCGCGGATCACCATGCGCCCGTCGGTCTGACGACGTCGCAGCCACCAGCCGTCATCGATGTCGATGTAGCGGTAGCCCTTCGCCGCCAGGCCGGAGTCGACGATCACCTGCGCCGAGGCCAGCACCTTTTCCTCGTCGATGTCGCTGGTGAAGGCGTTCCAGCTGTTCCAGCCCATGGGCGGCAGCTTGGCCGCGCCCTTGGCATAGGCGGTCCAGCGCCCGGCCGGCGCCAGGGCGTCGGCCGCTGCGGCGGGGACGGGAGCGGTCGCCAGCGCAAGGGCGAGAAGGCTTGCCAGGGGCTTCATCATGGGAGGCGTGCCTTTCAGCGGGCGGGGCCGAAATTCAGGTTCTTGCTGAAGAACGGCATCACCTGGTTCTGGAAGCGGAAGGCCACATCGCTGGTGTGGTCGCCCGGATAGACTTCGAAGGTGTTGGCGATCTCGTAGCGGTCGAGGACGTCGTGCAGCTTGGCCGCATCGTGGCGCAGGCCGTCGCGGTCGCCGACGTCGATGGCGATGGCGCGGTAGCGGCGCAGATCGCCGATGTACTGGTCGACGAAGGCCAAAGGCGCATTGGCGGTCCACTTGGCGAGGATGTCGGGCTGAACCGCGCCGTCCTTGAACGGCAGGTCGAGGTAGAGCGGCGGGTTCTTGGGGTTGGGCGACCAGGCGGCGGCGCTGGCCAGCTGGGCGCGCAGCGCCCAGGGCAGCTTCTGCGCATCGGCGACGGACTTCAGCTCAGGCAGCTGCGGCGGGTTCTCGCCCGGGAAGCCGCCGGCGGGACGCGGCGACAGACAGCAGGGGCTCATCAGATACAGCGCGCCGAAGACATCAGCGTGGCGCATGCCGATGCGGGTTGCGCCGTAGCCGCCCATGGAGTGGCCGACCAGCCCGCGGCTCTCGCGGCGCGCCAGCGTGCGGTAGTTGGCGTCCACGTAGGCCACCAGATCGCGCGAGATGAAGGCCTCGAAGTCGCCGGTGGTCACCGAGCTCGAGTACATGGAGCCGTTGTGGGCGGTCTTGCTGTCGGGCAGGACGACGATGACCTCGCCCGCCCCTTGGGCGAAGGCGCCCTCGATGGTCTGCGGTACGTGGATCTCCTTGATCCACTCTTCCGCCCCGATGGAGTAGCCGTGAAGGGCGTAGACCACGGGGTAGCGCCGCTTGGGGTTGGCCGCATAGCTGGGCGGCAGAACCACCAGGACCTCGCGGTCGGCGCTGTCGCCTTCTAGGCTGCCTTCAAGCGCCCTGGAATGGACCTTGAGCCGCTGGACCGACACGGCCTTGGCGCCGGCGACCACGGGCGGCGCCTTGGTGCCCATCTGAGCCTGTGCGGAGCCTGCCGCGGTCATGCACAGCATCAGGGCCGCGCACCCGGCCAACGTGGTCTTCAGCATCCGCTTTCCCCCGACTCCTGGATTCTTCAGAGGGGCACATTTGTCGGACTATATCGTGAGGTCAATGGCTCCCTCGACCTGCCCGTCAGGCGCGGAAGGCGCCGGCGGTCAGACGCCGGGGGACGCCCGGCCGCAAGTCCACCGTCAGCGCGCCCTGCCCCAGCCGCACGCGCTTGCGAATGGCGATGTCGGAGCGGAGCGTCGCCGACTGCAGGCGCGCGCCGCGCCAGGCGAGATCCACGCGGCACGCGCCACGGGCCCGCAGCCCGGTGATCGATCCCGTGGGCCATGCGGCCGGCAAGGCGGGCAACAGCAGGATTTCGTTGCCTCGGCTCTGCATCAGCATCTCGGCGATGGCGGCGGCGCCGCCGAAGTTGCCGTCGATCTGGAACGGCGGGTGGGCGTCGAACATGTTGGGATAGGTCCGCTCCGGCCCCAGCAGGAAGCGCAGGATCTGGTGGGCGTGTTCACCGTCCCGCAGGCGCGCCCAAAGGTTGGCGCGCCAGGCGGTGGCCCAGCCGGTGGACTCGTCGCCGCGGATCTCCAGCGACCGGCGCGCCGCAGCCGCGAGGGCCGGCGTGTCGTCGGGATTGATCTGGTGGCTGGGGAAGAGGCCGTAGAGGTGGGAGACGTGCCGATGGTTCGGCTCCGGCGCCGCCGCGTCCCAATCTTGCCGCCATTCCTGCAGCTGGCCCTGAGCGCCGATGCGGTCCGCCGGCAGGCGGGCGCGCGCGGCCCGCACCCTGGCGACGAACTCCGCGTCGATGTTCAGGATCCCCGCGGCGGCCGCCGTCTGGTCGAACAGGTCGCGGAGGATCTGCGAATCCATGGCCGGACCGGCGCAGACCGAGGCGCCGAACGGATGGGCGTTCTCCGGCGACAGGGATGGGCTGGTCACCAGTTCGCCGGTCTTCGGATCGGTGTGCAGGACATCCAGGAAGAACTCGGCCGCGCCACGCATCAGCGGATAGGCCTCAGCCAGGAAGGCCCGGTCGCGACCATAGTCGTAGCGGTCCCATAAGTGGGTGCAGAGCCAAGCCCCGCCGGTGGGCCACAGGCCCCACTGGGCGCCGTCGATCGGCGCGGTCGCCCGCCAAAGGTCGGTGTTGTGGTGGGCGACCCAGCCGCGCGCGCCGTACATCTCCCGCGCCGTGCGGGCGCCGGTCTGGGCGAGGTCGCGGACCATGGCGATCAGCGGCTGGGTGCATTCGGCCAGCCCTGTCAGTTCGGCCGGCCAGTAGTTCATCTCGGTGTTGATGTTGATCGTGTACTTCGACCCCCACGGCGGTTTGACGCTGTCGTTCCAGATGCCCTGGAGGTTGGCCGGCTGGCTGCCCGGGCGTGACGAGGAGATCAGCAGGTAGCGCCCATACTGGAAGTAGAGGGCGGCGAGCTGGGGATCTTCGGAGCGTTCGCTGTCACGGATGCGCTCGTCCGTCGGACGCTGGGCGGCGGGCGTCTGGCCAAGGTCGAGGCTGACGGCGCGAAACAGGCGCTGGTGCTCGCGCGCCGTTTCCGCGGCGATCTGGTCGAAGGCGGCGCCGGCGGCCTGGTCGATCCTTGCCCGCACGAGACTGGCGGGATCGCCGCCGACGTCGTCGAAGCGGCGGTAGCTGGTGGCCACGGCGATCAGCAGGGTCACGCGGTCGGCGCCGCGCACGCGAACGCGGTCGCCCTGCCCCTCCACTGCGCCGCCTTCGGCCAGCACCCGCACGCGCGCTTCGAAGCGCAGGGCGCCGGCGACGCCGTGCTCGTCCAGGTTACGCCCGGCCAGGACGAGGTCGCGCTCCTGAACCGTCGCGCTAGCCCGCTGCGGGGTGGTTACGCCGAGGTCGAGATCGATGCGGCCGGGGCGATCGGCGTCGACCTGGACCGCGATCACCTGGCGGGTCGGCGAGGCCACGACGCGGCGCCGGAAGCGCGTTCCGCCCATGCTAAAGCTGGTGACGGCCATGGCAGTGTCGAGGTCGAGTTCGCGGCGGTAGTCGCGGGCGGTCGCCGGGTCTAGACCGGGCGTTTCCAGCAGCAGGTCGCCGACGGTCTGGTAGGACATCTGGCTGAGGGGCCGGGCCATCAGCCGCTCGTTGGCCAGCGACTGAGCCTCTGCGAAGCGAGCCTCGTCGATCAGGCGGCGGACCTGCGGCAGGGCTTCGCGCGCCTGCGGATTGACGGGATTGTAGGGCCCGCCGCCCCAGAGAGTGTCCTCGTTGAGCTGCAGCCGCTCGCGCGCCACGCCGCCGAAGACCATGGCGCCGAGGCGCCCGTTGCCGACCGGCAGGGCCTCCACCCACTTGTCCGCCGGCTGTCGGTACCAGAGCCGCCAGGGATGAGGCGCCGAGGTCTGAGCAAGGCTGGCGGCTGGAGCTGCGACAGCCACGAGGCCGCCGGCCGCCTCCATCAAGGTCCGCCGGGTGATCTTGTTCTCGGACGACATCCGCGCCTCCACCGATCGCCGGACGGCGCCGGCCCGCACACGCGCACAGAGGGCGGCGACCCCGCGGCCGAAGCCGAAGGGTCGCCTCCCCGATCTACTCGAGCGTCAGAACGACGACCGACTTGGCCGGCAGGGTCACGTTCAGCGCGCCGCCGCTCAGCTGCGCGCCATTGAAGGCGGCGGGCCGGACCGCGTTCGGCTGGTCGAAGGTGTTGTGCGCCTGCATGGTCGGAGCCGAAAGCACCCGGCCGCTGACCCGCGTCGCCGTCAGGCCCGCGAGGTTGGCGGTCACGCTGGCCGGCTGGTTCGGGTCCACGTTGACGAGGGCGACGTAGGTCTTGCCGTCGACGCCGCGGGCGGCGGTGGCGTCCACCGCGCGGATCGCCCACTGGTCCTTGTGGTACCAGCTGGACTTCAGGTCGACGGGCAGCAGCACCGCGTCCTGGAACGGCTTGTACATCTCGAACACGTGGTAGGTGGGCGTCAGGGTCATCTTCGGCCCGTCCGTCAGGATCATCGCCTGCAGGACGTTGATCATCTGGGCGATGTTGGCGAGCTTCACGCGCTCGGCGTGACGGGTGAAGATGTTGATGTTGAGCGCGGCCACCATGGCGTCGCGCAGGGTGTTCTGCTGCTGCAGGAAGCCCGGATTGCTGCCCGGCGCGGGATCGTGCCAGGCGCCCCATTCGTCGACCGCGATGATCTTCTTCTTCTGCGGGTCGTACTTGTCCATGATCTTCTCATGGCCGGTGATGTACTCGTCCATGCGAATGGTCTTGGCGATGGTCCGCGCCCAGGCCTCCTCGTCGAACTCGGTGGCCGAGCCCTTGGTCTCCATGCCGCCCGGGAAGGTGTAGTAGTGCACGCCGGTGCCATCGATCTGGTCGGCGGCTTCGCGCATCATCACCTCGGTCCAGTTGTACTCGGCCCAGGGCCACATGTTGTGGCTGGCGCCGCTGGCGATGCGCATGGTCTTGGTGCCGGCGGGCACCTTGATGAAGGTGCTGTAGCGCTTGGTCACGTCGGCGGCGTACTCGGGCCGCATGTTGCCGCCGCAGCCCCACAGCTCGTTGCCGATGCCGAACCATTCGAGCTTCCACGGCTGCTTGCGGCCGTTTTTGGCACGCAGGTCCGCAAGGCTGCCGGCCGGGGCGGTGATGTACTCGATCCACTCGGCCATCTCGGCCGGGGTGCCGTTGCCGACGTTGCCGGAGATGTAGGCTTCCGCCCCGATCATCTCGGCGAAGTCCATGAATTCGTGGGTGCCGAAGGCGTTGTCCTCGGTCACGCCGCCCCAGTTGGTGTTGATTTTCACCGGGCGCTTGTTGCGGGGGCCGATGCCTTCGCGCCAGTGGTACTCGTCGGCGAAGCAGCCGCCGGGCCAGCGGACCACGGGGACCTTCAGCTCCTTGAGCGCGGCGACGACGTCGTTGCGGTAGCCGCGGGTGTTGGGGATCTTCGACTTGGGGCCGACCCAGACGCCGTCGTAGATGCCGGTGCCGAGGTGCTCGGCGAACTGACCGAAGATGCGGCGGTCGATCTTGGGGCCTGGGCGATCCGCCTGGATGGCGAGGCTGGCGCTGGGCGCCTGCGCCAGCACGGGCGAGGCGAACAGGCACGCGGCGGCGAGCGCCGCGCCGGCTAGGTATGACTTCACGAAGACCTCCCACATTATTTGTCCGACAAGTAGCCAAGCTACGTGCGGGCGGCAAGGTGATCGGTATCGGCCCCGATCAGAGGCGCAGGGCGCGCATGATCATGGCCCGCAGTCGGCCGTAGTTGCCGGCGGCGAGCGGGCCGAGAACCCCGCGCTGGCCCTCGGGCAGGTGCTCGGCCGGGTGGCGGTCGGGCCGGAAGACGTAGTGGTCGAAAAAGGCGCGCCAGGCGTCGCGCTCGGGCGCGGGCCGCTCCCCGATGGCGATCATGGCCAGCATCATGGCGAGGTACGGCGCGTCGGGGCCGGCGCTGAAGCCGTCCCACCAGTAGTTGACCAGCAGGTTCACCGGCTGGGTCGCCTCCACCTGGTGCCACCAGAGCTTGGGCAGGTAGAGGGCGTCGCCGGCTTCCAGCACCACGACCTCCGCCTGATCGCGGACGGCCTCAAAGCGGGGATAGCGAGGATCGCCCGGCTCGGCCGCGGCGGCGAGGCTGACGGGCTGGCCGGCCATGGTGTGGTCGATGGGGCCGACATAGAGGTCGGCGACAGCCTGCGGCGGGTAAAGGGTGAAGCGGCGCTGGCCGGCGACCACGCAGGCCAGGTTGTCGAAGGTGTCGTAGTGGCAGGCGACGTGGGAGGCGTTGCCGACCCAGATGCGCGGCTCGACGCCCGGCGGGATGGAAGGCGCGCGATTGGCGGCGCTGAACCCCGGCAGGTGCGCGTCGGCGGGAATGGAGCCGAGGTAGAGGGTCTCGGGGCTGGCTGGCGCGGCGTTGCGGGCGATGCGGTTCAGGGCTTCGGACAGCCCCAGCTGCTCGCGGCGAAAATTGAAGCCGTCGGCGTTCGCCCCATAGAAGTAGCGGCCGGTGATCGCGGCCTCGCCCACGAAGGCCTGGGCGCTGGCGCCGCCGTCGAACTGGCGCAGGTAGGCGAACAGCGCCTCGGGACCCTGGCGGGCGGCCGCGGCGGCGGGCCAGCCGGCGCAGGCGCCGCGCAGGACCACGGGCTGGCACAGTTCGGCCACCTCGCGGCGGAAGACGTCCGGCTCGGCGACGGTCTCGACGGAAAGTTCGCGGACGGGCACGCCGCCGCCCCTAGGCGGCCAGTCGGGCGTTGCGTCTGCGCGCCAGCACCGGCACCTGCTTGAGCGAGGCGGCCATGACGTGGGCGAGCTGTAGGTGGCCGCTGCGGAAGAGCTCGACCACCGCCGCGTCGTCCAGGTCCTGCAGGGCGTCGAGGCTGACGGTGTAGAGGCCCTGGAGGTTCAGGTTACGGCCGTCGTCGAAGGCCAGCTCGATGTCCATGGGCGCGAGAAGCTTGTGGCGGAGCAGGGCCTGGATGAAGGCCTGCGTCTGGTCCACGCCGGCCTTCAGGTGGCCCAGCAGGCGCTGCATGCGGCGCAGCGACTCGCCGGGCTCGCCGGCCTCGAACAGCGGCTCGCCGTCCTGTTCGCTGAAGCGCGGGTTCGACGGGTCGATGGCGATTTTGTCGCCGTCGATGAAAAAGCCCTGCCGCTCGAGGTCCAGCGGGCGAAAGGCGTCGCCGGGATGCAGCAGGTACTCGCCCGGCTCGAAGCCGAACATGGCGCCGGCGTAGAATTCGCCCGTGTCCCCAGCCTTGGTGATGAAGATCGGACAGGTGGCGGCGGCGGTCGCAAACTCGCCGGCGACGATCTGCACGAAATAGGGCGCGCCTTCGGGCAGGCGGCGCAGCCGCAGGCGGCTGTGCTGAACCGCGCTAAGCGGCTGTGGGCTCTCGGCCATTTTCCCCTCCCCTGGTCCGGTGCCGCCTAGCGATAACCGCTTCCGGACAGGCTGCCAAACATTCTCGATTACGCCGACAATTTGCTGTTGATAGCGCTAAATCGCGGCAGTAGCGTATCGTCAATACGTCAAAAAAAGAGTCTGGGGGAGGATAGGATGCGCCGTTCAGAGCGCTCACAAACCCCAACCAATCTCTCGTGAAAACGGACACTTACGTCCGTTTCCTGTGGAGCCCCGGCCGGTCGGCCGGGTGTGTGTAGAGACACATACAACTGGGAGGGGAATGCCATGAAGGGACATTCTAGTCATACAATAGGGGGCTGGAGGCGACTTGGTCGAAGGACGGCTTTGGCCGGCGCTTCGAGCCTGCTGGCCTTGTCCATCGCCGCGCCGGCGGTGGCGGAAACCGCCGACGACGAGGGGCCGATCGCCACGGGCGCCGTGCTGCTGCAGGCGGCCAGCGGCGCGCCTTCGGAAGTTCAGGAAGTGGTGGTCACGGGCCTGCGCGGTTCGCTCCAGCGCAACCTGGATGTGAAGCGCGAATCGCCCGGCGTCGTGGACTCCATCTCGGCCGAAGACATCGGCAAGTTCCCCGACTCCAACGTCGCGGCCTCGCTGCAGCGCCTGCCCGGCGTGTCGATCCAGCGCTCCGGCGCTCGCGGCGAGCCGCAGGGCATCACGGTCCGTGGCTTCGGCGGCGACTTCAATGAAACGCTCTATGACGGCCGCCGCATCTCGACCGCTTCGGGCGGTCGTGCGGTGGACTTCAGCACCGTCGGCGCCGACTTCGTGGGCCGCCTCAGCGTCCTGAAGACGCCGGACGTCACCCTGTCGAGCAGCTCCATCGGGGCTACAGTCAACGTCGAGTATCCCAAGCCCTTCGACCAGCCGGGCCGCAGGTTCGTGGTCTCCGCGTCCGGCTCGATGCAGGACGAGGCGGGCAAGGTGGTGCCGTCTGGCGGCGTGCTGTTCAGCGACACCTTCGCCAACGACACCATCGGCGTGCTGGCGGACGCCATGTACACCAAGCGCGAGACCCAGACGAACCGGGTCTTCGTGAGCGGTTGGCCGGGCGGTCGCTACGCCCCTTGCCAGCTGACCCCGACCTGCACCCCGGCCCAGCTGGCCGACAAGACCATCGTGGGCTGGTTCGAGCAGCAGTACGGCGCGAGCCAGATCTACACCGAGGACGAACGCATCGACGGCCGGATCGCGCTGCAATGGCGTCCGACCGAGAGCCTGCTGGTCACGCTGGACGACAACTACTCGCGCCAGAAGATCCGCGCGGACAACTTCGGCTTCGGCATCTGGTTCAACCAGGGCGACCTGCGCAATGTGAAGCTCGACCAGAACGGCACCACGGTCGACTTCACTCAGGCCGGCTCGCAGACCGACTTCACGGCTGGCACCGATCGGTCTGAGATCGTGACCAACCAAACGGGCCTGAACCTGAAGTGGACGCTCTCGGAGAACCTGAGCTTCGAGGCCGACGCGAGCCTCGCCAAGAGCTGGCTGAACCCGGATGGCCACGTCAGCAGCGAAGGCGCGGACGTGGGCTACGGCTTCGCCGGCATCGGCCCGTCGCTGGGCATCCGCATCGACGGCAGCAGCGACGGCAACATCCCCGTGCTGCACGACTACGGCGTGCGCGGTGACCCGGCCCGCTTTGCGGACACGTCCGTCATCGGCTCGCACGTCACCGTGCGGACGGCGCAGAAGAACACGGACACCGTGAAGCAATTCCGCTTCGCCGGTACGTGGGCGCAGGACGACTTCTCGATCAAGGCGGGTGGTAACTACCTCGAAGACCACTACCGGTTCGAGCAGCGGAACACCTTCGCCAACAACTTCTGGCAGGCCTATTCGGGTTACGGCCCGGCCTCCGGCGGCAGCGGCGGCGTTCCGATTCCGCCCAGCCTGTTCACCGACGTGGTGAGCACCGACAACTGGATTCCGGGTTTCTCGGGTTCCCTGCCCCCGGTTCTGCTGAAGTACGACGCTCGTGCGTACCAGCAGTACCTGGAAAGCCTGGGCAACCCGCAAGCCAAGAACATCCCCGGCTTCAACTACGGCGGCGTCAACGGCTACACCGGGACCCTGGACCTGGCTTTGGACAACGGCAGCCGCCGGGACATCCAGGAAAAGACCTGGGCGCTGTTCGTGCGGGCCAACTTCGACGTCGACGTGGCGGGCATGCCCTTCCACTTCAACGCCGGCGTGCGCCAAGAGCACACGGACGTGACGTCCCAGGGCTATGGTCAGGTGCCGCTGAGCATCGCGCGCAGCGCGGGTGACCCGACCCTGCTGACCGTGACGCTGAGCCCGGCCCAGCCGGTGTCCACCAAGACCAGCTACTCCTACCTGCTGCCCAGCCTGGACATGAAGCTGGAGCTGACTGAGGAGCTGCACCTGCGGCTTGACGCCTCGCGGACCCTGACCCGCCCGGGTCTCACCCTGCTGACCCCCGTGACCAACGTGGGCGTCGGACAGCGGGTGGGCGCCCTGACGGCCAGCGGCGGCGCGCCCGGCCTTCGCCCGTACCTGTCGGACAACTACGACGCTGCGGTCGAATGGTACTACGCGCCGAACTCCTATGCGGCGGCCAACGTCTTCATCAAGCACGTGACCAACTTCATCGTCGGCGGCACCCAGCGGCAGACGATCAACGGCGTCATCGACCCCACGACCAACCAGCCCGCGCAGTTCAGCGTGACGCAGCAGGTCAACGGGCCGGAAGCCACGGTTCACGGTCTGGAGCTGGCGTGGCAGCACGTGTTCGGCGACAGCGGCTGGGGCTTCAACGCCAACGCCACCATCGTCGACACCGACAAGCCGTACGATCCGAGCGATATCTCGCAGAGCGGTTTCGCGATCACGGGCCTCGCCAACTCGGCCAACTTCGTCGGCTTCTACGACAAGTACGGGTTCGAGGCGCGGATCGCGGTCAACTACCGCGAGGAGTACCTGCGGGGCTTCGGTCAGAACCAGAACACCGGCGCCTTCGGCTCCGAGCCGACGTTCGAAAACCCGAACCTGCAGATCGACTTCAGCACCAGCTATCAGATCAATGAGCAGCTGAACGTCTTCTTCGAAGCGCTGAACCTGACGAACGAAGTCCAGAGCACGCATGGTCGTTTCGACAACCAGCTGCTCGACGTCTTCGCCTATGGTCGGCGGTTCACGGCGGGAGCCCGCTTCCGCTACTAAACCCCCCTTGGCTGGGGGCGCCGGCGACGGCGCCCCCAGTTATTTTCGCTGCCGGGCAAGCGTATGGTTCGACCCATCCGAAATATCGTGATCGTCGGCGGCGGGACCGCCGGGTGGCTGACGGCGGGTGTGATCGCCGCCAAGCATCGCAGCCGGATCGTGCGCAACACCTTCAGCGTCACGCTGGTGGAGTCGCCCAACACACCGATCATCGGAGTCGGCGAAGGCACCTGGCCGACGCTGCGTACGACGCTCGCCAAGATGGGCGTCTCGGAAACCGACTTCATCCGCGAGTGCGATGCGTCCTTCAAACAGGGCGCGAAGTTCGCCCGCTGGACCACGGGCGCGGAAGACGACGCCTACTACCATCCCCTGATGCTGCCGCAGGGCTTTTCGCAGGTGAACCTTGCGCCCCACTGGTTGGCGCGCGAGGACGGCCAGAGCTTCTGCGACGCCGTCTGTCCGCAAGGGCAGATCTGCGACGAGGGCCTTGCCCCCAAGACCATCGCGACCCCGGAATTCGAAGGCGCGGCGAACTACGCCTACCACCTGGACGCAGGCAAGTTCGCGCCGTTTCTGCAGCGGCATTGCTGCGACACGCTCGGCGTGCGCCACGTGCTGGCCGACGTGCAGCGCGTGGAGATGGCGGAAGACGGCGACATCCGCGCGATCGTCACCGAACAGGCGGGCGCCATCGAGGGCGACCTGTTCGTCGACTGCACCGGTTTTCGGTCGCTGTTGCTGGGCGAGGCCCTGGGCGTGCCGTTCCGGGATTGCAGCCACATCCTGTTTTGCGACACCGCGCTGGCGGTGCAGGTCCCCTACGAGAGCGAAGCCAGCCCGATCGCCTCGCACACCATTTCCACGGCGCAGTCTTCCGGCTGGATCTGGGACATCGGCCTGCCGACCCGGCGCGGCGTCGGGCACGTCTTCTCCAGCGCGCACATCTCGGACGAGGCGGCCGAGCAGGAGTTACGGGCCTATCTCGGTCCCGCGGCCAAGAACCTGCCGGTGCGCAAGCTGAGCATCCGGGCCGGGCACCGGGAAACCTTTTGGAAGCGCAACTGCGTGGCGGTGGGGTTGGCCGCCGGGTTCCTGGAGCCGCTCGAAGCGTCGGCGATCGTGCTGATCGAGCTGTCGGCCAAGCTGATCGCCGAGCGCATGCCGGCCTGCCGGGAGGTGATGGACGTGGTCGCCTCGCGCTTCAACGCCACCACGCATTACCGCTGGGGCCGGATCATCGACTTCCTGAAGCTGCACTATGTGCTGACCCAGCGGCGCGACAGCGCCTTCTGGCGCGACAACCTGCTGGAGGAGAGCGTCCCCGAGCGGCTGCAGGAGCTTCTGCAGCTGTGGCGGCACCAGTCGCCATGGGCGTTCGACGAGTTCGACCGCATCGACGAGGTCTTCCCGCCCGCCAGCTACCAGTACGTGCTGTACGGCATGGGCTTCCGGACGGAGGTCGAGCCTGACGCCCTGGAGGGCGAAGCGACCCTGGCGCGGCGTGCCTGGCGCGAGAACCAGCAGCAGACCGAGCGGCTGCGCGCCGCCCTGCCCCGCCACCGCGATCTGATCCGCAAAATCGCCGAGCGAGGCCTCCAGCCCGTGTGAGGGGATCCATCGCCGGCGCGATCGGCGCCGGCACGCTTTGCGAGGGGGCGGCGCTGGACACTGCCACCTTTTCGCGAGACGCGGCGGTCGGCCTCTCCTTCCCTTGGCCGGCCGCCGCAACTCTCCGTCCGGGTTAGGACGTCGGCCAGCCATGCGACGCCGTCCAGCGCAGGAAAAGATCTGGCCAGGCGGCGACCGGCTTGCCCGCCGAGCCCCGCACCGCGAACCCGTGGCCGCCCTGCTGGAAAATGTGCCCCTCGCCGGCCACGCCGACCGTGCGCAGGGCGGAGAGCTGCCGAAACGCGTTCTCGACCGGGACCAGGTCGTCATCCATCGCGTGGACGACGAAGGTCGGCGGGGTTCGGGTCGACACCTGGAGCGACGGCGTATGACGCCGCACGAGGTCCGCGCTCGGGGCGGGTCCGAGCAGCGCCTCGGCCGATCCCTTGTGGGCGGCGGGCCCCGTCAGTTCGATCACCGGATACATGAGCGCGGCCAGATCCGGCCTGTGGGGCAGCCGGTCCGTGGCGTCGATCGCGTCGTAGGCGGGCGTGGTTCGGACCGAGAGGTTGGCGGCAAGGTGCCCGCCGGCGGAAAAGCCCATCACGCCTACTTTGGTGGGGTCCAGGCGCCACTGGTCCGCACGGGCCCGGATCAGCCGAATGGCGCGTTGCGCGTCCTGCAGCGAGACCTCCGAGCGGTTCGCCCATCCCTCGCCCGGCAGGCGGTAGCGGAGGATGAAGCTGGTGACGCCGGCCAGTGCGAGCCGCTCCGCCACGTCGAAGCCTTCGCGATCGAACCATTCGCCAAGGTAGCTGCCGCCGGGAATGATCAGCAGGGCCGCGCCGTTGGGCTGGGCCGGAATCACCGGCTGGATCAGCGCCGTTCCGACGCCGGTGAGGCTGCGGTCCGGGGGCTGGCCGGAGCCATGCTCCTCGAACGCCAGACGCAGCGCCGGGTTGAAGAAACCGCTCCGCCCGGCGGGCCACAGGTCCATGGCGTCGGCGCGGCGCGCCGGAGCCGCCGCCTTCGCCAGGGACGGCGTCGCCGCCACAGCCAAGGCCGATCCGAGCAGGGTCCGACGGGGAAAAGGAGCTTCGAGCATGAGCGGGCGCTTCGCCTTCTTGTGTCCGACTATTCCGGCGACGCTAGCGGCTGAACACGGGCGACGCCAGCGACCCGACAGCGGCACGTATTACACCGACTAATAGCTTGGCAGCGGAAGCGGCGTTGGCTAGCGTCCGCGAGCTCGCAAGAACAACAAAGATACGGGAGGGCGGCGAGGCGTGGGACGAGAGCCCGCAGACCAGCCAAGCCCCAGGAAGGATCCAGCCATGATCGCCAAGACGGCGCGAACCTGCGGCCTCAGCCTGCTAGCGCTGGCCACGTCGGCCCTGTCGCCCCTGCCCGCCATGTCGATGGCGGCTGAGCCGGCGGCGGCGCGCCCATCGCCGGCGCGCGAGAAGGCGGATCGGCTGGCGAGCGAATTGGTGGCGAAGCTGACGCTGGACGAGAAGCTCGACCAGCTGCTCAACACCGCGCCGGCGATCCCGCGCCTGGGCGTGCCCGCCTACAACTGGTGGACCGAGTCGCTGCACGGGGCGCTGGGCGCCCTGCCGACGACCAACTTCCCCGAACCCATCGGCCTGGCGGCCACCTTCGACACCCCGCTGGTGCAGAACGTGGCCGGCACCATTGGCGCAGAGGTCCAGGGGCTGCACGCTCTGGCCCGTCAGACCGGCCGCATGGGACGGATGGGCAGCGCGCTGAACACCTGGTCTCCCAACATCAACATCTTCCGCGATCCGCGCTGGGGCCGTGGGCAGGAGACCTATGGGGAGGACCCGTTCCTGGCGGCCGGCATGGGCGTGGCCTATGTCCGGGGGATCCAGGGGCCGAACCCCGACCTGCCCAACGTGGTGGCCACGCCGAAGCACTTCGCGGTTCACAGCGGACCGGAGTCCACCCGCCACGGCGCCAACGTCTTCGTCTCGCCGCACGACCTGGAAGACACCTATCTGCCGGCGTTCCGCGCGGCCGTGGTCGACGCCCGGGCCGGGTCGATCATGTGCGCCTACAACCGCGTCGACGGCCAACCGGCCTGCGCCAGCGAGCTGCTGCTGAAGGACCACCTGCGCGAGGCATGGAAGTTCGACGGCTATGTCGTGTCCGACTGCGACGCGGTGAAGGACATCAGCGACCACCACAAGTACGCGCCGGACGCCGCGACGGCCGCGGCCGCCTCCCTGCGGGCGGGGGTCGACAACGAGTGCAACGGCGCGACCCTGACCTATACGGACGGCCTGACCGACCGCTACCGCGAGGCGCTGAAGCGGGGCCTGCTCAGCGAGGCGGACATCGACCAGGCGCTGGTCCGGCTGTTCTCGGCGCGGTTCCGCACCGGAGACCTTTCGGGCGTGCGCCAGCGGGACGCGCGCAGCAATCCCGCCGTGGTGGGCGCGCCCCAGCACGGGCGCCTCGCGCTGGAAGCCGCCGAGAAGAGCCTGGTGCTGCTGAAGAACGACGGCGTCCTGCCCCTACGCGCCGGCTCGCGCATTGCGGTGATCGGCCCGTTGGCCGACGGCACGCGGGTGCTGCGCGGCAACTATTCCTCCGCCCTGTCCGGGACCCCGATCTCGGTGCTGGAAGGGCTGCGTCAGGCGTTCCCGGCCGCCCAGGTGGTGCATGCGCCGTTCGGCGCGACCTTCACCGACGGGGACAGGGTGCCGACTTCGGCGCTTCGTACGGCGGACGGCCAGCCCGGCCTGACGGCGCGCTACTTCAACACCGTCGAGCCCGCGCCCAAGGCGTTCGCGCCCGGCACGTTCGGCGATGCGGTGGCCAAGATGCGCTATTCGCCCACGGCGGTCGTCACGCGCCGGGAAGCGGATGTCGCGGCGCGCAGCCTGGACCTGGCGCAGGTGTCGGACCATCACCGGGTCGTCTGGACCGGGTTCCTGGTTCCCCCGGAAAGCGGGACCTATCGCCTCGGCCTGAGCGGCTTCAACGGCGCGATGAAGCTGAACGGCGAGCACTTCGTGGATCTCACCAAGGCGAGCTGGAACAGCCTGCCGACCATGAAGACGCTGAAGCTGGAGAAGGGCCGGCGCTATCCGATCGAGATCACCTCCGAGGCGCATGGCCTGGCCGGAGTGGATCTGATGTGGAAGCGGATCTCCACGGATCCGGAAGGCGACATGAAGCGCGCGGCGGCCAGCGCCGACGTGATCGTGGCCGTGGTGGGCCTGACCTCCGACCTGGAAGCCGAAGAATCGCCCGTCGAGATCCCCGGCTTCAAGGGCGGGGACAAGACGAACCTGGAGATCCCCGCCGAACAGCAGGCCCTGCTCAAGATGGCCAAGGCCACGGGCAAGCCTGTGGTGGTGGTGACCATGAACGGCAGCCCGCTGAACCTGTCGTGGGCCAAGGACAACGCTGCGGCGATCCTGGAGGCCTGGTACCCGGGCCAGTCCGGCGGCCTGGCGGTGGCCAATGTGCTGTCGGGGCGGACCAATCCGAGCGGGCGGCTGCCGCTGACGTTCTACCGCAGCCTCGACCAGCTGCCGCCGTTCGGCGACTACGACATGAAGGGGCGGACCTACCGCTACTTCGAAGGCGAGCCGGTCTACGCCTTCGGTCACGGCCTGAGCTACACGCAGTTCGACTACGGTCCGCTGCTGGTGGAGCGGGTATCGGGCGGCAAGACGCCCAAGGTGCGGGTGAGCACCACCCTGCGCAACGTGGGCCAGCGGGCCGGCGACGAGATCGCTCAGCTGTACCTGCGGTTCCCGGCCGATCCCGGCGCGCCGAACCTGGCGCTGCGCGGCTTCGAGCGGGTGAGCCTGAAGCCTGGCGAGGCCAAGAAGGTCAGCTTCGAGCTGGCGGCGCGGGACCTGAGTTCGGTTCGGGTAGACGGCCGGCGCACGGTGCTGGTTGGCGACTATCAGGTGAGCGTTGGGGGCGGCCAGCCGGTCGCCGGGGCCAAAGCCGCGTCTGGCGTCTTCCGCATCGAACAGGCCGTGGAGCTGCCGAAATGACCTCTCTCGTCCGCATGCGCCGCTCGGCGGTTTGCAGCATGGTGTTGGGCTTGGCTCTTGCGGGGAGCGCCGCGGCGCAACAGGCGCCGCCGCCCGTGAAGCCGGTGGGGGTGATCGGCGCGCCGGGCGGCACGGGGCCCTACCCCGCGGTGGCCGAAGCGTTCGGCTCCATGCGCGGGAACACGGTGTACCGTCCGGCCAAGCCTGCGCCTGGGCCTTTGCCGCTCGTCCTTTGGGGCAACGGCGCCTGCGTGGACGACGGGCTGAGCCACGCCGCCTTCCTGCGCGAGGTGGCCTCGCACGGCTTCATCGTGATCGCCGCGGGCCATCCCCGGCGCGACCGCAGCGTCGAGCCTGAGCCGCCGGCCGCGCCTGCGCCGGCCGCGGGGGCGCCGGCTCCCGCGCCCGCCCGACTGTCGGAGCAGACCCAGCCACAGCAGCTGGTCGAGGCCATCGACTGGGCGGCGCGGCAGAACGCGGATGCGGCCAGCCCGCTGCACCGGCGGATCGACCTGCAGCGGATCGGGGTGATGGGCCACAGCTGCGGCGGGCTGCAGGCCCTGTCCGTGGCGGCCGACCCGCGGGTGAAGACGGCGATCCTGTTCAACAGCGGCGTGTTCACGGACGCCCCGCCGGCCGCGCAAGGCGTGCTGGCCACGCCCAAGTCCGCCCTGGAGCGGCTGCATGGGCCGGTGGCCTACATCAACGGCGGGCCGACGGACATCGCCTACAAGAACGGCGTGGACGATGTTGGCCGCATCCAGCACGTGCCGGTGTTCTTCGGCGAGAACGGCGTCGGTCACGACGGCACGTTCTGGAGCGTGCCGAACGGCGGCGACTATGCGCAGGTGGCGGCCAGCTGGATGGCCTGGCAGCTCAAGGGCGACAGCACGGCGGCCCGGATGTTCCGCGGCGCCGACTGCGGGCTCTGCACCCGCGCGGGCTGGACCGTGCGGCAGAAGGGATTGGGCGGCAGCTGAGGCCGCCCGCCGCCCTCAGACGCGGGCCGCCGCGCAGTTGTCGGCGATGAAGCGGTCGTGCTTCGGCATGTAGTCGACGGAGGTGGCGATGGCCGACTGGATCTGGTCCAGCCGGCGGCGGGTCTCCTCGAGGCTGAGCACGTCCGCGACCGGGTCATAGGAGTTCGGCGTCATCAGCTGGCCGATCAGCACGGCGAACCAGCTGGTGTCATTGAACAGCTCCTCGTTCTCGCGGAACACGCGGCCGTGGGTCTGGAAGACGCGCAGCTTCTCGGCCAACGCCTCGGGCACGTCCATGGTCCGCACGTGGTCCCAGAACGGCGTGTCGGACCGCTCCGTCACCTTGTAGTGCAGGATGATGAAGTCGCGGACCTGCTCCCATTCCTGGGCGGTGATGCGGTTGTAGCGGTCGATATCGGCCTGGTGGAAGCTGCGGCTCGGGAACATGGTCAGCAGCTTGGCGATGCCGCTCTGGACCAGGTGGATCGAGGTGGACTCCAGGGGCTCGATGAAGCCGGCCGCCAGCCCGAGCGCCACGCAGTTCTTGATCCAGGAGGTCTTGCGCACGCCGCCCTTGAAGCGGAGCACCCGGGGATCGGCCGTGGGGGCGCCGTCGAGGTTCTTGAGGAGCACGGCGGTCGCCTCGTCCTCGCTGATGTGGGCGCTTGAGAAGACGTAGCCGTTCCCCGTGCGGTGCTGCAGCGGGATGCGCCACTGCCAGCCCGCCTCGCGGGCGGTGGAGCGGGTGTAGGGGGTGGTCTCGCTGACCCGCTCGCAGGGCACGGCGACGGCGCGATCGCAGGGCAGCCAGTGCGACCAGTCCTCGAACTCGGCGCCCATGGCTCCGTCGATCAGCAGGCCGCGGAAGCCGGAGCAGTCGACGAAGAGGTCGGCCTCGATGCGCGTGCCGTCCTGCAGGACCACGGCCTCGATGAAGCCGTCGGAGCCGCGCTTGGCCACCTCGACGATGCGGCCCTCCTGGCGCACGGCGCCGCGCGCCTCGGCCAGCTCGCGCAGGAAGCGGGCGTAGAGACCGGCGTCGAAGTGGAAGGCGTAGGCGATCTTGGACAGCATGGAGCGCGGATCACTGGTGATCGCGCGCATGAACTTGCCGGCGTCCGCCGCCGCCGACTGGATGGAGAAGTCGGTGATCGGGCGCGGATCTCCGCCCTGCATCAGACGCAGCCAGAAGGCGTGGAAGGAGACGCCCTCCATGTCCACGCCGAACGGGCCGAACGGGTGGAAGTAGGTGTGGCCCTTGCGGCCCCAGTCCACGAACTGGATGCCCAGCTTATAGGTGCCGTTCACCCGGCGGACGAACTCGTCCTCCTCGATGCCCAGCAGCCGGTTGAAGATGCCGATCTGGGGGATGGTCGCCTCCCCCACCCCGACGGTGCCGATCTCGTCGGACTCCACCAGGGTGATGCGGGCGTACTCGGGGCCCAGCACCTTGGTGAGGGCCGCGGCGGTCATCCAGCCGGCCGTGCCGCCGCCAACGATGCAGATGCTGCGGATACGCTCGTCCATGGTGTTCCTCAGGGCCGGGCCGCGATGGGCTGGGCGGGGCAATAGCTGCGGATGAAGGCCTCGTGCGTCGGCATGGCCTCGGCCACGCGACGCACGTACTGGCGCATCCGCTGCAGGTTGTAGTCGACCTCTTCCACCGGAAGGGTGTCGGCGAGAGGATCATAGCCCTGCGGCAAGCCGACCTGGCCCAGCAGCACGGCGATCCAGCTCGACTCACCGAACAGCTCGTCGTCGTAGCGGAACACACGCCCCTTGCCCCGCCAAAGGTCGAGCTTGCGCTGCAGGCTGTCGGGGATCGGCATCGTGCCGCAGTGACGCCAGAACTCGGAATCGTCCCGCTGGGTGGCGTGGTAGTGCAGGATGATGAAGTCGCGGATGGCGCACCACTGGCCGTAGCTGACGCGGTTGTACTCCTCGATTTCCACCGGATCGACGCCGCCCCCATCCGGGAACAACGACAGAAGGCGAGCCACCCCATTCTGGATCAGGTGGATCGAGGTGGACTCGAGGGGCTCCATGAAGCCCGAGGCGAGCCCCAGGGCGACGCAGTTGCGGTTCCAGGCCTTCTTCCGGACGCCCGTGGTGAAGCGCAGCGGCCGCGGGTCGGCCAGCGGCTTGCCGTCCAGGTTCGCGAGGAGAGTGGCGGCGGCCTCATCATCGCTGATGTGGGCGCTGGAGTAGACGTAGCCGTTGCCAATCCGGTGCTGCAGGGGGATGCGCCACTGCCAGCCAGCGATGCGCGCGGTGGCGCGGGTGTATGGGGTCGGGGCGGCCGCGCCCTCGCACGGCACCGCGACCGCGCGGTCGCAGGGCAGCCAGTGAGTCCAGTCCTCGTAGCCCGTTCCGAGCGCCTGCTCCATCAGCAAGCCGCGGAAGCCGGAGCAGTCAATGAAGAGGTCACCCTCGACCTTCAGCCCGCCCTCAAGCGTGACGCTCTCAATGTGGCCGTCTTCGCCGCGAAGGGAGACGTCCACCACCCGGCCTTCCCGCCGCACGACCCCCCGCGGCTCCGACAGATCGCGGAGGTAGCGGGCGTAGAGCCCCGCGTCGAAGTGGTAGGCGTAGGTCAGGGACGAGAGCGGGCCCGGCGGACGATCGCTGCGGGGCTTCTCGAACCGACCCAGGGCCGCGGCCATGGCGCAAAGGTTGTAAGCATCGATGCCGGGCGTGCGGCCGAGTTTCTGAAGTTTCAGCCAGAACTGATGGAATTTTATGGCTTCCATGTCGGCGCCGAACTCGCCGAACGGATGGATGTAGCTGTGGCCGAGGCGGGTGAAATCCCGGAACTCGATGCCGACCTTGAAGGTGCCCTGGGTGCGGCGCAGGAAGTCGGCTTCGTCCAGCCCGATCAGCGCGTTGAAGGTTTGGATGGGCGGTATGGTCGCCTCGCCCACCCCCACCGTGCCGATCTCGTCGGACTCGATCAGGGTGATCTCGGTCTGGCCGTTGCGGCGCAGGCGGGACAGCGCCGCCGCCGCCATCCAGCCGGCTGTTCCGCCGCCGACGATCACGACCCGGCGCAGAGAGGTCTGGGGGTTCATCGTCCCGCTCCACCTGCCGCGGCGCCGCTCCTGGTCAGGAACACGTCATGGGTTGGCATCTGTTCGGCGCCCTGGCGGATCGCCCGACGCATCGCGCCCAGCCGATCAGCCAGGGCTGCGTCGTCCATCGCGGATTCCGCGAGCACGTCACCCCGGCGCGGCGCAGGGCCTTGCCCCAGCAGCACGGCGATCCAGTCGGACTCGGGCACGGGTTCTTCGTCGAAGCTGATCACGCCGCCACGGCTGTTCCACAGCGAGAGGCGGTAGGCCAGCGTCTCCGGCTGAGGCGTCTCGCGCGCGGCGGCCCAGGCGGGTTCACCGCCCCGTCCATTGAGCACCAGCGGCAGCAGGGCGGCGTCACGCACTCGCGCCATCTCTTCGTCCGCTCGCCTGTTGAACTCCGCTCGTGCGGCCTCATACCCGCCAAGCGTCGGGAAGAGCTCCAGAAGTCGCCGGATCGCCTTGTGCGTCAGCGTCAGGCCAAGATCCAGCGGCCCGGCAGATCCAGCCGACGGCCCGATGGCGACGCAGTTGCGGGCCCAAGCCAGACGGCGTCGCCCGAACGCGAGCTTGGACCTGCGCACCGCGCCGCTAGCGGGCAGAGCCTGCAGGACCTGCGCGTCGTCCAGGTGAGCGGAGGCGTAGACGATCCGCCGTGCGACGGCGCCCTGCAGCGGCGTGTCCCGCCGCCAGCCCCACGCGGCCGCCTCGCTCACATTGAACGCACGGCTGGATGCGGCCTCAGGGACCAGTGTTTCGGCCTGGCTGTCGAAAGGAAGATCCGCGGCCCAGCTTTCGACGGGCACCGCGAGCGCCTCGCCCAACAGGCGTGACGCAGGGCCGGTGCAGTCGAGGAAGAGATCCGCCTCCAGGCGCTCGCCCCCTTCAAGCACGACGGCGGCGATGCCGGTCGCGGTCGCTTCCGCCTTGGCCAAGGCGCCGCGCAGGGGCGTCACCCCCAGGCTTTCGGCAAAAGCACGCAGGCCTGCAGCGTATCGGCGGCCGTCCAGATTGAACCCGTAGCGCAGGGTGGACAGCACAGATCGCTCGTTTGGCCCCGGCTTGGCGAAGCGGCCGAGTTCGGCGGCCACGGCGTTCAGGCTGTAGGCGTCGGCGACCTCCGGCCGTCCCTGCCTGCGTCGACGCAACAGCAGCTGGTGGAAGGACGCGCCGTCCAGCGGTGCGCCCAAGTCCGCGAAAGGACGGAAGTAGGCCGCGCCCTCCCCGCCGAACCCGATCATGCGCTCGCCGAGGCTGTAGGCGCCCTGCGCGCCGCGCAGAATACTCGCCTCGTCCAGCCCCAGCATCGCATGGAACTCGGCGGCGTCGGGACGGCAAGCTATGGCGAGCGGCTCGCCGAGATCCTCATCGGTCTCGACGACGCCAATGCTCGCCCGGCCGCGCACCGTGCGGGCGAGGGCCGTGGCGGCGGACCACCCGGCGATCCCGCCGCCGACCACAAGGATGCGGCGGATCTCTGCTGGCGACTGCGTCACGATCAGGCGCCGACCGCACAGAGCTGGGCCACATAGCTTTCGTGCGGCTGCAGGGCCTCGGCCTGCCGTCGGATCGCCTGCTCGATGCCGGCGAACTCGCGGCGGAGGGCTTCGGCGGGAAGGCCGGCGCTCAAGGGGTTGAAGCCGGTTGGGCTGACGTGTTGGCCAAAATAGACGGCGAGCCAGCTGGGCTCCTGAAACAGTCCATCCTTGTACCGAACCACGGCCCCGCGCTCCTCGAAGAGGGCGAGCTTGTAGGCCAACGAGTCGGGGATCGCCATCTGGCGACGCGCGTCCCAGAAGGCGCCGGGTCTCTGGGTCGCCCGGTAGTGGAGGATCAGGAAGTCGCGGACACGCTCCAACTCCAGCTCCATCAGCCGGTTGAACTCGGTCTCGTCGACCGGGTCCCAGGAGCCATCAGGAAACAGGCTGATCAGGTGACCAATAGCGGCCTGGATCAAGTAGATGCTGGTGGACTCCAGTGGCTCCAAGAACCCGCTGGACAGGCCGATGGCTACGCAGTTGCGGCTCCACTGCTTGCGTCGACGGCCCGCCTGAAAGCGCAGGCGGCGCGGGTCGGCGAGCGGCTCGGATTCGAGCCGCGACAGCAGGGTGGCTTCGGCCTCTTCGTCGGAGATGAAATCGCTGCAGTAGACATAGCCGTTGCCGACGCGGTGCTGCAGCGGGATGCGCCAGGCCCAGCCGGCGTCCAGCGCTGTGGAGCGGGTGAGCGGCGTCGCCGGCTCCTGGGCATGGCACGGCGCCGCGACGGCGCGATCACAAGGAAGCCAGTGGGCCCAGGACTCGTAGCCCGCCTTGAGCGCCTGTTCGATCAACAGGCCACGAAAGCCGCTGCAATCGACGAAGAGGTCGCCGCTGACCTGCTCGCCAGTGTCCAGGACGATCGCATCGATGAAGCCGTCAGCGCCGCGCAAGCGGACGTCTGCGACCCGCGCATCGGTTCGCTGCACGCCGCGCTCTTCGGCGTAGCGGCGCAGGAAGGCCGCGTAGAGACCCGCGTCAAAGTGATAAGCGTAGGAGAAGGTCGACAGCAGGGCGCGCGGGTCGGCGGACGGATGGGCGAAGCGCCCGAGCCGCGAGATGACGATCGGCGCGGAGAAGGCCTCGATGGAGGTCTCCAAGCCTTCGGCGCGCAGGCGCAGCCAGTGCTGATGGAAGCCGATCTCGCCGAGATCCGGGCCGAAAGCTCCGAAAGGGTGGATGTAGGAGTCGCCCGGACGTCCCCAGTCGCGGAACTCGATCCCCAGCTTAAAGGTCGCCTGGGTGCTGCGCATGAACTCGGCTTCGTCGAGCCCTAGCTTGGCGTTGAAGGCGCGGATGTGGGGAATGGTGGCCTCGCCCACACCGACAGTGCCGATCTCGGATGACTCAACGAGCCGGATCGCGACGTGCGGCCCGAGGGCTTGAGCAATGGCCGCAGCCGTCATCCAGCCGGCGGTGCCGCCGCCGACGATAACGACTGTTCTCACAGTAGAATCAGGCATTCCCTCGAAACCTATTACTTTTTGATGCTTTTCAGGCGTGGCCTTAGACTACCGCACCCGCTAAAGACGACGGAACATTGGTTTTCCCTCGAAAGTAGATTTCGGCTGCCGGTCTACGCGCCTGCGTTGCGGACCCGTTGCAGCAATGTCGCACTGTCCTCGGCTTTTGTGGGGCGACCCTCTTCTAACCGCTTGAACTTCAACGATGGTAGCGCAACCATCCTGGCGACGATAAACGGAACGTGCAGAATGACAGCGATGTCATTCCGTCCATGACGGTTTAGCGTCACTGAAAAAGGGGAGGAAGAGTGTCCAAAGGTTTTGATTCGCCTCGCGAGTATTCGCGGGGCCAGCTGGCGTATGCGCTGCGCTGCGGCGCCTCCGCCATTGTTCTAGCCGCCATGACCGGCGGCGCGGCTTTCGCTCAAACGGCCAACGTCAACGCGACGCAGGCTCCTGAAGGCGAAGTCGAAGAAGTCGTCGTCACCGGCATCCGCGCCAGCCTGCAGAACGCCCAGTCGATCAAGCAGAACGCGGAAGTCTTCGTCGACTCCATCACCGCCGACGACATCGGCGCCCTGCCCGACCGCTCCGTGACCGAAGCGCTGTCGCGCGTGCCTGGCGTGTCCATCGACCGCTTCGCCGCCGGCAACGACCCGGACCACTTCTCGGTCGAAGGCTCCGGCGTCGTGATCCGCGGCCTGACCTTCGTTCGCGGCGAGTTCAACGGCCGCGACGCGTTCAGCGCCACCAGCGGCCAAGGCCTCAGCTTCCAGGACGTCCCGTCCGAGCTGATGGGCGGCGTCGACGTGTTCAAGAACCAGTCCGCCGACATGATCGAAGGCGGTACGGCCGGCACCGTGAACCTGCGCACGCGGGTTCCGTTCGACCAAGCCGGCCAACTGATCGCCGGCTCGCTCGAGTACAGCTACGGCGACTTCCGCAAGAAGGGTAAGCCGACCGGGTCGCTGCTCTATTCCAACCGTTGGGACTCCAGCGCCGGCGAGTTCGGCCTGCTGCTGAACTATGTCCACTCCGAACTGGCTACCCGTTCGGACGGCCAGAAGATCTCCGACTGGGCCCTGCGCGGCCTGGACGCCCAAGGGCAGTTGATCCCGCGCACTGATGCTCCGCTGCCGCCCGGCACCCGCCAGGTTTATCTGCCGCGGGGCGCTGTGAACCAGCAGCAAGAGTTCAACCGCACCCGTCAGGGCTACGGCGCGGCCGCGCAATGGCGCAACAATGACCGGACCATGGTCGCCACCCTGCAGTTCCTCCGCTCGGAAGCCCGGCAGGCTTGGACGGAGCACGCGCTCGAAATCACGACGGACAACGTGACGTCCAACGGCGACTCGTTCGGCGTGGCGGGCACGACCCTGGAATTCGGCGACGATGGCCTGTTCACCAACGGCGTCATCTCGGGCAACACCGGCTGGCGTGACGACCAGAACCAAGGCGTCGATGCGCGCACGCCGATCTACGGCTTGCAAAGCAACAACACCACGCGTGGCGTTGACCAGCGTACGGGCAACACCGACATCGGCTTCAACTTCAAGTGGACGCCGACGGAGGCCTGGTCGTTCAACCTCGACCTGCAGCACGTGAAGGCCAAGGTTCGGAACCTCGACGCGGCTTGGTGGAATTCCACCTACCAGAACGCCCAAATCGAGATGCGCGGCAACGACATCCCGCTCATCACCTTCCTGCCCCCGTCCAACAACGGCGTGGTTCCCACCTGCCCCCCGCCGGGTACGGACACCTGCCCAACCTATTTCAACCCGCCCAACAACAGCTTCACCTCGCCGTACAACAACTTCCCGCGCGCCCTCATGGACCACTATGAGGAAAGCTCGGCCGAGCAAGACGCGGTCCGCTTCGACGTGGAATACAAGTTCCCGGACGAAGACGGCTTCCTCCGCTCCGTCCGCACGGGCGTGCGGTGGGCCGATCGCGAGCTGAACACCCAGTTCACCACCTACAACTGGGGCCGTATCAGCGAGCAGTGGGGCGGCGGCGGCCCGGTGTGGCTGTCCGATCCCGTGGACGGCGTGCCGAACCCGCAAGGCAGCCCGGTGGGCGGCGGCGCGCCCGTCACGCAGTACTTCGAGCCCTGGGCGTTCGATAACTTCATGCGCGGCGAAGTTCCGTCGGCGATCAACGGCCAGCCTCGCCTGCACTTCGCGGCGAACCCGGTCGAGGTTTACCACGGCCTTTATCGCGAACTCGGCACCCTGCTCGCCAACGAGTGGCGTCCGTACTCCGAAAACGCTTACTGGCTGCCGCTTGCCCAACGTCCGGGCGTGATTGCTGGGACGCCGTTCCTGCCGGGTGAAGTCAACCCGATGCAGGAAACGAACAAGGCCGCCTACGCCATGCTGCGTTACGGCCACCGGTTCGAGAACGGCATCAACATCACCGGCAACATCGGCGTCCGCTACACCAAGTACGAACGTGAATCGCGCGGCTTCCAGTCGTTCGGCCTTTCGAACTTCGCCAGCGAAGCCGACTGCACCCGCGTGCTGGATCCGGGCCAGACCCTGACCCCGTTCTGCGAGCTGCCGGCGGCGGTTCGTAACCAGGCCCGCGCGTTCGCCAACGGCGCCGTGGTGGAGAACAGCCAGTCCACCAGCTACGACTTCGTCCTGCCGAGCTTCAACATGAGGGTCGACTTCGGCGGCGGTAAGCTGGTTCGTCTGGGCGTGTCGAAGTCGATCACGCCGCCGGACGTCGGCCTGCTGCGCAACTACTACAACATCAACCTGGGCGGTAACGCGCAGGACATCGTCAACGGCACCCTGCAAGGGCTTAACTGGCAAGCGGGCAACCCGCAGCTGAAGCCGATGCAGGCGCTGAACCTCGATGCTTCGTTCGAGTGGTACTTCTCCAAGGTGGGTCAGCTCACCCTGTCGCTGTTCCACAAGAGCCTGAAGGACGTGGTCATCAGCGGCCTGTCGCGTTCGAGCTTCACGAACAACGGCGCGACCTTCGAAGGCATCATCACCCAACCGGTGAACTCCGAAGGCACCGGCAAGGTGAAGGGCTTCGAACTGGCCTACCAGCAGACCTACGACTTCCTGCCGGGTCTGTTCAGCGGTCTGGGCCTGAACGCCAACTACACCTACGTCGAGTCCGAAGGGGTGAACCAAAGCGCCCTGTCGAACACCGACCCGCTGGTGACGAGCGGCAACCGGACGAACGTCGACATCGCCGTTCTGCCGCTGCAAGGCCTGTCCAAGCACACCTTCAACATCACACCCTTCTACGAGAAGGGTCCGCTGTCGGTGCGCGCGGCTTACAACTGGCGTTCGAAGTACCTGCTGACGGTGCGCGACGTGATCGTGCCTTACGCGCCGATCATGCAGGAAGACTACGGCACGCTCGACGCGTCGGTCTTCTACACCGTCAACGACCACATCAAGGTGGGCGTGCAAGGCGTGAACCTGCTGGCGAACACGCTGCGCACCAGCTCGGTGCTGAACGACGAACTGCTGACGGGCGCCCGTTCGTGGCACCTGTACGATCGTCGCTACACCTTCAGCATCCGCGGCACCTGGTAAGCCGCGGCCTGAAGAAGGCTGTCTGACTGGCGCGCCGTCCTCCGGGACGGCGCGCTTTTCTTTTGCGCGTCAGAGGGCGCGGTAGTTCAGGAAGATGTTGGCCGTGAGCCGGCCCTTGCGCGGATCGGGGCTGAGCTGAGCCTGGGGATCGATCTGGCCGGAGTGCAGCAGGCGGCTGCGATAGACCACCAGGCGGTCGAAGCGGGCCTCCACCCTGCCCGTCTGGGCGAACAGCTCGGTGTCGCCGGACACATAGGCGGGCGGCGGCGGACAGGCGGCCACCTCGCTGTCCAGTCGGGCGTGGAACGGCGCTTCGCGCTCCGGGGTGATGGTCTCGAAGCCCGTCGAGCGATGGCGGTAGAAGGCGGTGCCGTCGAAGGCGTCCGAGCAGAGGTAGTGCAGCACCGCAAACTGCAGCGGGTCGACGGTGTCAACGTGCGGCATCCGCTGGGCGGGAAGCAGTTGGTCCGGCGGCAGGGTCACGATGGACAGGGAGCATTCGGCCCGCGCCGGCGCAGCGACGCCCTCAAGCCCGAACACCTGATCGATCGCAGGACGCAGGGCGGTGACCACATCGCGCACATAGCCAAGGGGCGCCGGCGAGCGAACGCCCGGATAGCCGTTCCGCCCCGGGATTACGGGATCGAAGCTCGCGGTCTCAGCGGCGTAGTCGACCAGACGCTGCGGCTCCTGCAGCACCCTGTCCACCACCAGCACCGGCTCACGTTCCTCGCCCAACAACTGCAGGTCGAAAGCGGGGCGGGTGTTGAGGCCGAAGGTGGGGGACGCCATTGGAAACTCTACGCGCGAACTAGCCCCGGACTTGGAGCCATTCCGTGATACTGAAGCGCCGCGACAGGCGTGTGTCTGGCCTGTCGCAACCAGTGGCTTAAACAACCTGTGGCGGCAGAAATGAGTGCGGAGCTTAGGGTTCGGCAGGTCTCGAACCTGGATGCGGAGCGCTTCCGCGACGAGGTTCAGGCCCGCTACGAGCCGGCGGTGTTCCGCGGGCTGGTGGCCGACTGGCCGCTGGTGACGGCGGGCCGGACGTCGCCCCAGGCGGTGCGGGATTATCTGAAGCCGTTCGACAACGGCCGCCCGACCGAGGCCTTCGTCCAGCCGGCGGGCTTGCAGGGGCGGTTCTTCTACCGAGAGGATCTTTCCGGCTTCAACTTCCAGCGCCACGCAGCCCAGATCGGCGCGACGCTGGATCGGCTGGTCGACCTGCCGGAAGAGGACGCGCCCTATTCGGTGTACCTGGGCTCCACCCCGGTTCCGCAGCACCTGCCGGGGCTGGAAGCGCAGCTGCCGATGCCCCTGCTGCCGGAGACGGTGGCGCCGCGCATCTGGCTGGGCACCGCCAGCGTGGTGGCCGCGCACTACGACATGTCCGACAACATTGCTTGCGTCGCGAGCGGGCGGCGGACCTTCACCCTCTTCCCGCCGGACCAGGTCGCGAACCTCTATGTGGGACCGCTGGAGAACACCGTGGCTGGGCAGCCCACCAGCATGGTCTCGCCCATCGCGCCCGATCTGGAGGCCTTCCCTCGCTACGCCGAAGCGCTGGCGAACGCCTACACGGCCGAGCTCGAGCCGGGCGACGCCATCTACATCCCGCCGCTGTGGTGGCACAGCGTGCAGTCCAAGGGGCCGCTGAACGTTCTGGTGAACTACTGGTGGGATCCGCGCCCCGCGACCTCAGGCTCGCCGTTCGAGGCCTTGGCGCATGCCATCTGGACGATCGGAAACCTGCCGCCCGAGCGTCGCGAAGCCTGGCGCGCCTTCTTCGAGCACTACGTGTTCCGCGCAGACGGCGACCCGGCGGCTCATCTGCCGCCGACCCGTCGGGGGGTCCTGGGGCCGCCCAGTCCGGAGCTCGATGGCGCCTTCCGCCATTTCCTGATCCGCGGGCTGGGCGGCCGCCCGGGCTAGTGCGTCGAGTCGCTCGCGATCGCGGGGCTCGTCCGAGCGCGCAGCGCCTCGGCGAAGACACGAGCGGCTTCCTCGAACGCGCCGCCGACACGCGCGCCCGCCTTGTTGGCGGCGGCCTTGGCGGCCGGGGCGTGCTTGCTGGCTGCGCGGCGGGCCGCCGAACCGGGCAGGACCTGGGTCGCGATCAAGGCGGCGCCGGCCGCAGCCAGCGCTTCGGTGAGCACCGTTCGGCCGTCCTGGCTGGCGGCCAGGCGCTTGAGGCCCTTGCGCAGCGGCTTGGGGATCTTCACGCCGGCCAGCCGCTTGGGCACGGAGTTCTTCTTGCGCTTCTTCGCCATCGGGACCTCTCGCTTGTCTCAAGACAACGTCGGCAGCGTCCGGCGTTTCCCTATCCCAGGCTGAAAAGCGCCGCCGTTCGCTACTCGAGGCGGGTCCAGAGCCGGCCGGCTTCGGCCAGGGCGGCGCCTTCCGCGAACATGCGCGACATCAGGCTGCGGTCGAACCGCAGCATGCTCATGCCGGTGAAGTCCGTGGGAATGCAGGCGGAGCGGAACTCGAAGCCGTTGATCTCGCAGAAGGCCGCCACCGACCGGACGGCGCTGCGGTAGGACGAGCGGAGCATCAGCTCGAAGCTGCGGACCAGCACCGGCAGCGCGCCCACGGGCGTGGTCTTGGGGCTGGGGTGCAAGGTGGTGTTCACCAGGGCGTAGACCTCGACGCCCCCCACGGCCCAGTCCCGGGCGCGGCGCAGGATCATGGGCTCGGGCACCACGAACAGCGGGCTGATGGCGCCGCCATCGACGTGCATTTCCTCGAAGGCGTCCTCGCCGCTGACCACCTTGATCATCTTGGGCGGGAACACGCCCGGCAGGCTCGCCGAGGCCACCAGCACATCCTCGAACAGCTGCAGGGCCTCGGGCCCGCCGACGGAGGCGATCGCGCCCATGTCCCAGATGGAGGTGGTCTGGGCGTCGAGGTTAGCGGTGGCGATGAAGAGGCGGCGGCCGGCGGCGTGCGCCTCTGCCACGGATTCCAGCAGCGCGGCGTCGATGTGACTGCGAACCAGGGCGGTCAGCCGATCGCTGGGGTAGAGGCTAGCGCCAGGACGCACGGCGGTGATGGCCAGCAGCTCGGCGGCGAGCCCTCCGGTGTAGGCGTCCTCCAGGCGTTCGTCCCAGGCGGAGCCCACAAAGGCGAAGGGCGCGATCAGGGCGCCGGTGCTGACGCCGGTGACCATGTCGAAGTCCGGGCGCGCCCCGGCGCGGGTCAGGCCCACGAGCGCGCCGGCGCCGAACGCACCGCCCGCCCCGCCACCGGAGAGCGCGAGGATCCTCAGGCGTTCACAGCCGCGGCCCGCGGCGCTGGCAGGCATTTCGCCGAAGAAGCGGGCCACTGCTTCGCTATCGTCTTCAACAGCCAGCCGCACATGGGCAAAGCCCGCAGGTTCGGCTTGGGAGCCGCTGGGCGGCGGCGGAACACGCCGACGCGGCCAGGACGGACCCGTGCGGCTCTGGGAGGCCGCGCGGGTCTTCTGGAGGATGTCGTTAAGCCCCTTCATGGCTTCAGCATGAGCCTTCCGCGGGCGGGCGCCTAGGGCTGCGAGCTCGCCGGCTGGGGCAGTTGCAGGGCGCCCTCGGCAATGCGGCGGAGGGTCTCGACGAAGAACGGCGGCTCGGCCGCCTTCACCCGAGCTTCGAGGTCCTCGGCGCTGTCGCCCGGCAGCACGGGCACGGCGCGGGTCGCCAGTTGAGGACCGTGGTCATACTCCTCGTCGACCACATGGATGACGACGCCGCTTTCCGGCACGCCGGCGGCCAGCACCGCCTCATGGACTCGGCGGCCGTACATCCCTTCCCCGCCGAACCGGGGCAGCGGGCCGGGGTGGATGTTGATAATGCGGCCGGCGTAGCGCGCCAGGGTCTTGGGGCCGAGGCGGCGCAGGTAGCCGCTCATGACGATCAGATCGACGGCGTGGGCCTCCATCTCGGAGACGATCCGGGCGTCGGCGGCCTGCGGGTCTTTCTGGGTCGGAATGCAAAGAGCGGGCACGCCGCGCGCCCGGGCCGCTTCCAGAGCGCCGGCCGTCTTCATGTTGCTGACCATCAGGCGCGGATCGGCAGCCAGATCACCGGCCGCCATGGCGTCCATGATGGCGCAGGCGCTGGAGCCGTTGCCAGAAGCAAGAAAGCCGATCTGCAATCGTTTCATGCGGTTGCCTCGCTTACCTCATGTACAAAGCGAAGGCCGTCGTAGGCCGGCTCGACGCCTGTCGGGAGTTCGGCGCGAAGAGCTTCGTAGTCGAGATCGACGTGCATGTTGGTGAGGATGGCGCGCCGCGGCTTCGCCCGTTCGATCCACTGCAGGGTGCGGTCGAGGTGGGCATGTGTCGGGTGGGGGCGCCGGCGCAGCGCGTCCACAATCCAGACATCCAGGCCTGCGAGGGCCTCGAACGCGGCGTCGTCCAGATCCACCACGTCGCTGGAATAGGCCACGTCGCCAAAGCGGTAACCGACCGAGCGGATCTCGCCATGGTCCTGGTCGAAGGTGACGACGGGGATGGCGCCTGACGGCCCGTCGACGGTCCAGGCCTGCCCGTGCGGCGGGATCAGGTGCGGCTGGGCGATGGCGGGATAGCCGCCCTGCCCTTCGAAGACATAGTCGAAGCGGCCCAACAGGGTCCGCGACGTGGGCGGGTCCATCCAGACCGGGATGCGGGCGCCCTGCCGGATGAAGAAGGCGCGGATGTCGTCCAGGCCATGCACCTGGTCGGCGTGATCATGGGTCAGCAGAACGCCGTCCAGGCGCTTGGCGCCGGCCATGGCGGTCTGGATGCGGAAGTCCGGCGAGGTGTCGACCACGACCGTCGTGGAGGTCAGCGGCGTGTCTCCAAGCCGGCGGACCATCATGGAGCAGCGATTGCGAAGGTTCTTCGGGTTGGCGGGGTCGCACGCGCCCCATTCCCCATCGGCGCGCGGCACGCCGCCGGAGGAGCCGCAGCCGAGGATCGTCACCTCCAGCCGGATGCTCATGGGCGGGGGATCCGATCGAACAGGGCGAAGAAGGCGTCTTCGGTCCGACGCTCAGCCTCGGCCAGATCCCAGCCGCGAATCTCGGCCAGCTTCGCCAGCACGTGGGGCAAGAAGGCGGGCTCGTTGCGGCGGCCGCGGTAGGGCACGGGCGCCAGGTACGGGCAATCGGTCTCCACGATGATCCGGTCGGCGGGCATCTCGCGGATCACCTCGCGCACGTCTTCCGCCGCCTTGAAGGTGGCGATGCCGGACACCGAGAACCAGGCGCCAAGGGCTGCGGCCCGGCGGGCCAACTCAGCGCCCGAGGTGTAGCAGTGCATCAGGAGGCGGAAGGGACCGACGGCGTACTCCTCCTCCAGGATCTGCGTCATGACCTCGTCCGCCTCACGGGTGTGAACGACCAGGGGCAGGCCCGTGGCGCGCGCCGCGGCGACATGGGCGCGGAACACCTTGGCCTGCACGTCACGTGGGCTGAGGTCGTAGTGGAAGTCGAGGCCGCACTCGCCGATGCCGACCACACGCGGGTCGCCGGCCAGCTTGATGAGGGTCTCCGGGGCAAGGTCCGGATCTTCCTTGGCCTCGTGCGGGTGGGTGCCGACGGTGCACCAGATGTCCGGGTGCTGCGCGACCAGACGGACCTTGTCGAAGTTGGAGACCTTGTCGCTGATATTGACCATCAGGCGCACGCCGGACGCCAGGGCGCGGCTGATCACGGCCTCCCGATCCTCGTCGAACTGAGGGGCGTGCAGGTTGACGTGGCTGTCGATCAGCATCGGCTCTGTCTTGTGGCGCGCCGTCAGGCGCGAGCCGCCTGGCGCAGTTCGTTCAGCGCCGCGAACAGGGCGTCGGTTCGGTCGAGGTTCAGCCCCTCGACCTCCCTGGGCAGGCGCTGCAGCGTCTCCCACGCCTGGGCCCAGCGATCAAGCGCGCCCATCCTCTGGGCCGCGGCGTTGGCGGCAAGGCCGTGGACGCGCTCGGCCAACCGGTCGAACAGCAGGTTGAACTGCGCCTGGCCTTCACCGCCCTTGAATCGGTCAGCGAGCGATAGGGTGAACGCCTCATCCACGCGGGGCAGGTGTTCCAACAAGGCGCGGGCGGCGTCGTCCATGGCCAGGGCGTCCGCCGCGGCAAGCTGGAGCGCCTTGCCGGGCGGGCCGCCTGCCATGCGCGACAGGCGCAGCGACTCTTCCATGTTGAAGTCGCCCCGGGCGCGGACGAAGGCGGCGGCCTCCTCCAGGCCCAGAGCGCCGAACGCCAGCCGGCGGCAGCGCGAGCGGATGGTGGCGAGCAGGCGGCCGGGCGAATGGGAGACCATCAGCAGCACGCCCCGCGGCGGCGGCTCCTCAAGAGTCTTCAGCAAAGCATTGGCGGCATTGACGTTCAGGTCGTCAGCCGCGTCGATGATCGCCACCCGATGCGGCGCGCTGGCTGGCGATTTGGAGAAGAACTCGGAGAGCTTCCGCGCGTCGTCGACCGGGATCACCTTGCGCGGCTTGCCGTCCTCACCAACCCGCTCCAGCACCAGCAGATCGGGATGGGCGCGGGCGATGATCTGGCGGCTGACGGGATGCTCCGGCGAGGCCCCCAGTACGCCGTGAGCGCGGTCGGGGGGCGCGCCTAGCAGCCGGCGGGCGGCGCGGTAAGCGAACGTCGCCTTGCCGACGCCTTCAGGGCCGGTCAGCAGCCATGCGTGGTGCAGGCGCCCGCGTGCGCGGGCATCCTCGAAGGCTTCTTCCGGGCCTGCCTGGCCCTGCAGCTCGAAGACTTCGCGCGGGTGCGGGACGTCCAGGCTAGGCATCGATGGAAAGGCGCTGGGACACGGCCGACCAAACGGCCGCCTCCACATCGTCCATGGTGGGCGAAGCGTCGATCAGGGCGCAGCGATCGGGCTCCGCTCGAGCGATGGCCAGGAAGCCGTCTCGCAGGCGCTGGTGGAAAGCCAGCCCTTTGGACTCGAAGCGCATCTCGCCGCTGGCGCGGGCGTGGGCGCGCTCCAGCCCCACTTCGGTGGGCAGGTCGAAGACCAAGGTCAGGTCCGGGCGCGTGCCTTCCAGGATGTGGGTCTCGAGCGCTGAGATCAGCTCGGGCGCCGTGCCGCCGCCGGCGCCCTGGTAGGCGCGGGTCGAGTCGGCGAAGCGATCGCAGACCACCCATGCGCCCCGCTCCAACGCCGGGCGGATCACTCGCTCGATGTGGTCACGCCGGGAGGCGTACATCAGCAGGGTCTCGGTCACCGGACTCCAGCGGTCGGCGGCGCCGTTCAGCACCAGATCCCGGATGCTCTCCGCGCCCGGCGAGCCGCCGGGCTCGCGAGTGGCGACGACCTCCCGCCCCTGCCCCTGCAGGCGCGCAACCAGGCGCTTCACCTGGGTGGATTTGCCGGCGCCTTCGCCGCCTTCGAAGGTGATGAACTGTCCGCGCGTCACGCCCTCCAGAAAGGGCAGTTCGGCGCGGAAGTCTAGCGCCCGCCCCTTAGAAGGCGCGGACCACGCGGGCGTCGGCGAAGCCGATCTCCGCCACGCGATCGCGCAGGGCGTAGGCTTCGGCTTCGTCGGCCGGCCCCGGCAGCACCACACGCCACAGCGAGCCGCCATCGCGCAGGGCGAGCGACTCGATCACCGCCTCGCCGGCCCCGGAGAGCTGGGCGACCGCGCGTTCGGCGTTGGCCCGCTCCGCGAAGGCGCCCGCCTGGATGCGGAAGCCCGAGTCGCTGCCGGAGCTGGCCACCGCGGCGGGCGCAGGCGCGTAGACGTCGGGTTGCGACGAGGGGGCGACCGGGCCCTCCGCTCGCGCCGTCGGTCGGATGTCCGGCAAGGCCTCGCCGGTGAGCGGCGCGTGGGACGACGGTCGGCGGTATTCGGGAACCTGCGCCTTCAGCGAGGTGGCGACCGCCGCGTCGAGCGGCACTGGCTTGGATGCTGTGACGGGCGCGGCGCTGGCCACCTGGAAACTGTCGTTGCGATAGGGCGCGGGAGCCGCCGCCGGCGGCGCGGCTGGCGTCACGTTGAGCGGCGCCGGCTGATAGCGGCGCTGGGCGTCTGCCTTGGCGTAGGTCAGGAACGGGTCAGGACCGCCCACAGGGGCCGGGCCGACGTACTTCACCCGCACGCGGGCCAGGCCTTTACGGTCGAAGCCGAGCTCCTGGGCCGCGGCGTAGCTCATGTCGATGATGCGGTCGCCGACGAACGGGCCGCGATCGTTCACCCGCACTTTCATCTTCTTGCCGTTGTCGAGGTTGGTGACCTCGACGATGGAGGGCAGCGGCAGGGTCTTGTGGGCGGCGGTGAAGGCGTTCATGTCGAACAGCTCGCCGTTGGCCGTCGCCTTCAGATGGAAGGCGTCGCCGTACCAAGACGCGACGCCCGTCTCGTTATAGTTCGGCTGCTCGCTGGGATAATACCACACGCCGTTGATCTGATAGGGCTTTCCGACCTTGTAGACGCCCTGCCCGCTGGGCCGCGGCGCGCCCGCGCCGCCGGTCTGGTTGGTGGCGTACTTCGGCTGAACGCTGGCGCAGGCGGCGAGCGAGGCGCCGGCGCAGAGCACGGTGGCCAGACGGACCAGGCGCAGGGCCTTGGCTGACAGGACGGGCATGATGGTGTTCTCGACAGCTTCCCTCGGCCGTCGAGCTTGCCTGCGGAAGTTTGCGGCAGGGTTAACCGACCGTTGCGGTGGAGATGCCGCGCGTCCGCTGCTATAGCCCCCGCTCCGGATGGGTGGCCGAGTGGTTTAAGGCAGCGGTCTTGAAAACCGCCGTGGGTTTACGCTCACCGTGGGTTCGAATCCCACCCCATCCGCCAGGGCTGCTCCGCAGCGGCTTGTTTCTCTTGTATATTCCTTTTCCCGCAGCTGTGCTATCCTCGATTTTATCATCAATCGGGATTGCAGCTGATGCCGAGCGGACCGCCTGAACTTCACGCCGAATGGTGCGATGCCGGGCCGGATGACGGCGGCGACTTCAACGCCCAGGCGCATCTCAAGGCGGCCGGCTACACGCTGACGCGGGGCTGGGAGTGGATACCTCCGCCGGGTCGCCAACCGACCGAGCGCGACATCAGCGCAATCAACTACCTCATCATGGAGTGGGACTTCGGCGGCCTGGTGGAGCCCGCCACCCTGAACGATGAGGAGCCCTGCTGATGCGTGAGGAAGTGGATTGGAAGCGCCTGGACCGGTTTAGGCCCCAGCCGCCGCGCTGGTTCTTCTACGGTGTGCCGGAGCCCTACTGCCACTTCCTGGCGGGCCGCTTCGCACGCCCCTATGAGGCCGGGGACGCCACGCGAAGACAGAAGCTCCAACCCTGACTCGCCATCCCGTCCCGCTCCTGCTTTCTGGCGGGGATGGAAGTCAGACGCCTACCAAAGCCCTGGACGGTTGAAGAGCTGGAAGAGTGCTTTGTCGTGAAGGATGCGAATGGGATCGCTGTTAGCTGGCACTACTTCACAGCTGAGCCAAGGCTTGGTGCAGCCGTCCAGCTGACGAAGGAAGAGGCTAGGCGGGTTGCGGTGAACGTGGCGAGGTTGCCGGATTTGCTCGCCAGGGATTAGGCCTTCGGAGGCTCGGGGAGCGGCGACCAGCCCGCGCCAATCTCGCAGTCACCTTCTAGCGCGACACGCCGCTCAAACCACTCGCGGGCCTGACTGAGATCGCGCCGAAATCCATCGGATACCTCACGCACGATCTGCCGCGTCTCGTCTGCGCCGCAAGTGCACTCAGCCGACCAGAACCGCCCCTTGGCGCAGAAGTGGTCGTGGGAATGGCTCACAGGCGGCCCGCAAGCTCAGCGCGAAAGTCGCGCCACTCGCTCTCCGACAGCGTAAGGCTCGCCAGTGCACCGGGGCCGCTTTCACGGGCGTCGCCCCGAACGGTGATCGTGAAGTTGTCGGCGGCATCGCGGGTCACGTTCACGTACCCCGGATAGACCGGCGCGGGTTTGGTGTAGGCGGCTTGCTTTTCCATACCAACACTATGCCATTGGGGCCTCGACTCCGCAACCAATTCCGTGTTACGAGGCGGCGGTTTCGTGTTGCTGAACGGCTCCGGTTGGGGTAGTGTTCTGACGTTGCACGACGGCGCTTCCACCCCACGGGGTGGTTGAGACGTGCCGGGCGCGGATATCTATCCGTTGAACCGCGCCTACTGAGCGAGCCAGTACGAAGGGGAATGCCGGAGCCCAGCAGCTCGCAACCGGCGGTCAGCGCACGTGGAAGCGTCGTTGATGGGGAGAGAGGGGACGGTCCTGGGTCGCCAAACTCGGTCGTCCTCTCCTCCGGCTCGCTGAACCCCTGCCCGCCAGAGTCGTTGACTCGGCCATGGACGCAGAACGCTTCCACCAAGTCTCAATCGAGATGGCCGGCAAGAGGTGGACCGGCGACTGGCAGCTTCGGCCTGATGGGAAGCTGTGCGTCGGGGGTGCTTATGGCAGCCGTCTCGTCCCCCTAGGCAGATCCAAGCCCGAGAACCTGGCTCAGCGCGTCCTTACCGAGCTGGTGAAGGAATGGCGGTCCAGATGAGAGACGACGCCTTAGCCATGGCCGCGAGACACCTTGTCCAGCAGATCAGGCTCTCCGAGTTCAAGGATGAGCTGAACCATAGGCTGGTGATGAACGTGGCGTTTCTGGAGCTGGAGGAACTGGTTATGCCGAGCCCTTCGGAGCGCCAAGAGACGTCGGAGTGAACAGGACACCGCGGAGCTTCGCGTCAGCTACGATCTGCAAGGCCTGAAGCCGGATCGTCTGCTCGTCTCCGCCGTCGCCGGGCTCGCCCTTCTGAGGCAAGCCTTGGCGGGTGTTCTCCTCCAGAGCCGCCAGTCTATCCGGTGGGATGATGGCGAGGAGTTCCATCATCAGCAGTTCAAGCGCGGCTAGGCGCAGTTCCGTTTCGTCCATGGCCGGAAATAGCAAAAGCCCGCGCCCCCTGCACCGGGGACGCGGGCTCCTGATTGATGCGGCGCTGATCAAAGCGAGTGCTACGCGGCGATCATCCCGAACGGCTGACCCACAAACGCCGCCTCCCGCTTAAACGGCGGGGCCACGCGCTCACCGGTCTCCGGGTCCGCGAAGTTCTCGGTCTTCCACCACGTCGGAGCCTTCTTGTAGCCCCCGCCCCCGCCAACGACGACGGCCGAGTGCATCAGCTCCCGGCGCAGGGAGAACACCCCGTCCGCCCGCATCTGGTCCTCGAACGCGGTGTCCGCCATCTCCTTCTTGCCGGGCTCGCCGATGGCGTAGAGCCAATCGTGAAGGACAGCGGCCCAAGCGTGCTTGTCGAGGGGCCCGATCCGCCAAGCCGCCACACGCGGCACGCTGGCGCAGTCGGTCACATAGCCCCGGGGAACCGTCACCACCCCGAAGCGGGTATGGTAGCGGATGGGCCGCGTCAGGACGTAAAGCGGGCGACCGTCCCTCGCCTGGCCCGGCAGCGGGCAAGCTGGGAGGACGCCGGGGGCCTTGCCGTTGACGACGACCGGCAGCACCTCGCAGGTCATTCCGCTTCCGCCACCATCGGAACGGCAGGAGCGAAGGGCTTTGCGGGGCAGCGGATGTTCAGCGACCCGGAGTTGTTTCCGAACCCGCCGATCATGGCGGTGTAGGAGCGCTCGCAGAACTCCAAATTCCCGAGAGCACGTTCGCCCAGCTGAGAGCTGGACGCACACCCGGAAACCAGCACGCAAGCGGCCACAGCCGCCAGAAGAGGCAGTCTACGCATCAGATAGGCTCCGATCTTAGGGAGGAGGATTGCCAGGCCGATCAGCCCAGCCAGGAGGAGGATCGACCCGGCGTAGCGGGCGGACAGGAGGCGGTTACGCCAGCATCTGCGAGGCGACACGGGACACGTCCGTGAGCCGGCGCATCCAGCCGCGCCCGAACCGGTCGAAGTCTTCGTGGTTGCGGTAGAGGGCTTCCCGATAGCCGGCGATCTTGGCCAGCAGAGCAGCCGCAGAAGCCGCGCGGAGGGCCGCAAAGGTCTTCGGACCCAGAACCCCATCAACCGACACGCCAAGGGCCTGCTGAAGCCATCTGCGGGCTCTGGCGGGGCCATGGTTCACCGAGGCGTCGAACAGCATGTAGTCGAGGCCGGACGGCAGCTCGTCGCCGTGGACCGTGTTCCAGTAGCGGGCCTTGTAGATCTTGCCCGCGTCCTTGTCGGTCAGGCGCTTCAGGTCCGCCTTGTCGGTGTCCCCATCGCCGTCGAGATCCACCTTCGCCTCTTTCAGCGTGGCGAGGGTGACGCCTTTGTTGGTGGCTCCGCCGTTGTCTCGGGGATCGTCCACATAACCGCCCTCATGGCGCAGCACTGCGCCCAGGCAGCGGTCGAAGTTCGCTGCGGCCATTGTAGCCTCGCAATGTGAGTGGGTTAGGCGACGCGCTTAATGTCAGCGCCGTCGTCGGAGTAGATCGCCCGCAGGCGCTCCAGCGAGCGGAAGGACAGGTCCAGGATCTCGCCGTCCTGCACCCACATATCGACCACGCCGTAGCTCCAGCCGGTGGGCGAGTGCTGGGCGTAGTGCTCCACCTCGCCCGGGGGCAGAGCGCAGCCGGCCTGCACGACGGTGATCTTGTCGATGAGCCCCAGCTTGGCCGCGTTGTGGACTTCGAACGAGTGGGTGTGGCCGTGGACCAGCGGAGCTGTTAGAAGGGCTCCCGCGCGGTGCGTGGCGGTCTTTCCCCCCATCGGCTTGCCCATGCCGTTGAACGGCGCGTGGGTGAAGCCGACGCCCGACAGCGTCAGGATCTCGCCGAACCCGTACTCGCGCCAGCCGAACTGGGCCAGGGTCTCGAGGTACTGCTGGGTCAGCGCGCCTTGGGTCTCGGGGTTGTTGTTCTCGTAGAGCCAGAGGCGATGGTTGTGGTTGCCCCGCAGCTTGTGTTTGCGCGGCTTGTAGTCCTTCGCCCTGCCCCGCTCCTCCGCCTGACACATCTCGATCTGATGGTCCAAGTCGGCGCGGATGGTGGGCTTCACCTTGCCGGCGATCGTGTCGTTGCGGTCCCAGCGGGAGCAGCTGTCCAGCGTCAGGTCGTCGCCCAGGTCCACGACATCGTCCGGCCGCACGTCCGACAGGAAGCGCCAGATGATGGTGTCCCACTCCAGCCGGTGCGGGTGACGGGGGCAGCGGTGACGGTCTGGGATCGCCACGATGTGCCGGAGCTGGCCTGCGCGGGCCATCTCCACTGGAGGCGGGGCCGGGATCAGCTTGTAGGTGGCGTGGGGCTGCTGGTAGCGCGGCGGGGTCCACAGCCCCCAGTCCGGCTCGAAGTCGCCCGCGAGGCTGTTGGCGCAGGAGACGAACGCCTGCTCCGTCCTGAACTCACCGGCGGCGACAGCTTCAGCCGCTGCGGTGCGGATGGCGCCCAAGTCCTTGCCGGCCGTGCCGGGCGGCCGGAAGCCCTGCGCCAGCTTCGCCTCGATGCGCTGCTTGACTGCCAGCTTTTGCGCGTCGGTCCTCGCGGGTGTGGGCATCAGCCCTCCTCTGCGTCAGCGCCGTCGAACACGGCGGGATCGGGTTCGGCCTCATGGCCGGCGTAGGGTCGGTTGATCTTGCGGTTCCAGGCGCGGCGCTTGCGCACGTAGGCGCGCTGGAGCTTGTCGGCTTCTTCTAGGGTCACGTGTTCGGCCCCTGCCCGGTGATCTGCAGTATCCAGGACTTGAGCCCGAGGAGGATCAGCGTGCCGGCCGCGGTGATCGCCGCGAGAGCCCCGCGCATCATGTTCCGCTCAGCCATCAGGGAGGCGACGTTCGCGCTCGTGCGGCGCAACTCGCCAACGATGCCCGTACCCGACTTGCCATCGTCACTCTCCGCGCCCAGCTTCTCGCTGATCAGCCGAAGCGAGGCCTCGATCGCCATGTCGCGGTTCGCGGCTGAGTGCCGATCGGACTGCTGCTGAACCTGCATGGCGTGCATGCAGTCGTGGAGGTGGCGAGCCCAAGCGGGCGCGCGCCCAAGGTCGGGGCGTTCGTCGGCCATTCAGAGTTGTCTTTCAGGCTGGAGGCGCGCTCTAGGCGTTGCTAGACTCGCCGGATGAGGCAGGTTTGGACGAGCAACCACGAGGGCGTGATCGGCGGAGTGCCGTTCCGCTTCACGACCGACTACGCAGAGAAGACGAGCCCGGCGGAGATCATCGCGCTCAAGCCCAAGGTGTTCGTGGACCGCTACCGGGACATGTTCCCGGCGCCGAAGCGGATCGTGGAACTCGGCATCTTCGAAGGCGGCTCAGCGATCCTGTTCGCCGACATGTATCCAGACGCCGAGATCGTCGCGATCGACTGGCTGCAGGACGGAAACCCGGCCATCGCCCAGCACATCGAGCGGCTGGGCCTATCCGACCGCGTCCATCTGCACTGGGGCGTCTCGCAGGATGACGCCGAGGCCCTGCCCCGCATCCTCCGGGAGGCGTTCGGGGACGAGACCATTGACCTCGTGATTGACGACGCCTCGCACCAGTACGGCTTCACCACCCGCGCCTTCGACATCCTCTATCCGCGGCTCGCCAAGGGCGGCCACTACGTGATCGAGGACTGGGGTTGGGCGCATTGGCCAGGCTACACGGTCCCGGAGCCCCTGGCGTCGGACGACAAGCCTCTATCCGCGATGATCGTGGAACTGGTGCTCGCCACGGCCTCGCTTCCGGGCAAGCACTTCATGAAACAGATCCGAGGCGCGCAGGCCATCGTCGAGAAGCTGGATGACCTGCCGCCCTTCAGCGAGATCGTCCACACGAACCAGCCCTTCCGCTGGACTGGATACGAGCGTCAGCCGTACTGACCACCCGTCGCGGTGGAGCCGGCCGCGTTGCCCGGCAGGTACGTGGCCGACGCGCCTTCCGTGTAGATCACGCCGTTCAGGGTCGCCGTGTAGCGCGGCCCCGTCGCCGAGCCTACGAAGGTCATCAGGCGGCAGGTGATCACGCCGGTCTGCGTGGCATTGGCGAAGGCCGTCCCAAAGGCCGGCGTTCCGGTGATGGTGACGGTCCGCTCGTCCACCCGGATCAGTCCGTTGGCGTCGGCGCGGATATGAGACTGTCCGCCGCCGCTGATGCTGTAGTTGCCGACCGCAGCGATGGTGCCGCCGTACTGGCACAGCAAGTGCGCGTTGTGGGTGCCGAAGTCGAGGTCGCTGAACTCGATGTAGCCGCGCGAGCTGATGCCGAAGGAGGTCGCCCCGCCCGTCAGCTTCATCCCGCTGACCCGCGCCCGCGAGCCCGAGAACGTGGCGATGGTGGCCAGCCCAGCGCCAGCGAAGGACATCACCACGTTGGCGGGCGTCGAGACGTTGCCGCGGATCATCAGGTTCTGCGGGTCCTTCTGGCCCGTGCAGATTGGGATGATGAAGCGGTCGGCGTAGGTGCCGTCCGCGATCTGAACAGTCACCGTGAAGCCGTTGAAATCCAGGCGTTCTGTGGCGTCCAGCGCGCGCTGAACCGTGAGGAACGGTGAGCCATCCGTCAGGCCGTCGTTGGACACGTCCGAGCCCGTGGTGGCGACGTAGTAGGTGCGGTTCGCAGTCAGACGCTCGCGGGTGTTCGGCGAGGCCCCGACGAACGGCACATCGACGAAGGTCTGGATCGTCACACCGTCCGCGTCCTTCAGGGTCACGTCGCAAAGCGTGTTCTCGTCGGCGAAGAACTGGCGGAACCAGCCCGACGCATCCGAGGCGTCCGTGCCCGTGGTCGGGTTGCTGGCGGGGATAGCCAGGTCCGCGTCCCGGTAGATGTTGGCCGGCGTGGTGGTCCCCGCCCGGTAGAAGGTCAGGGTGGCGCCGCTCAGCGGTTGGCCGTTGCTGTCCAGGGCTCGGAAGCGGGGGTTGTAGAACAGGCCCATGCTTGCCTCATGCGAAAAGCCCAAGCCTTTCGAGCTTGGGTGTGCTAAGATCGATGTTCGATGACGCTCTCGACGGCCTTAGCCATCTTCATCAGCGGAGCGCTGCGCGAGGCGTGGCCTTCAGTCGTTTCCGCTGTTCGCCGACGCAACCGCCGCCGCGCCCGCCGGGCCCTTCAGGCGCCGGGCAAAACGAGCGGCCTTGCGGGCCTGCTTGGGACGCGGCGCGATCTTTAGGTTCTGCGCGGCGCGATCCACCTCATAGCCCCACCCCTCGACCGCCCCCTTGATGTTGGCGAAGAGGTTGCCGGACTGCAGGTGAGCCGCCGTGCCTGAGCCGTTCGGCGCACGCGCTGGCACAACCGCCCTGGCGTCACGCGTGAACCGCTGCATGAAGGCTTCCCCGCGCGCCGAGGCGTCCTTGTTCTTGGAGAAGTCCCCGCGTCGCGTCGCCTGACGCATCTGGGCGGTCGTGGCCAAGCCCTCGTCCGTCCGTCCTGCCGCGTCCGCAGCGATGCGGTAGCCGCGGTAGGCGCTGTTCACCCGCTGAAGTTCGGGAGCGTACTTCGGGTTCTGCGCCACCATCGCGCCGGTCAGCTCGTCATCGACGGCCTTCAGCGCCTCGCCAAGCATCTGCTCGTTCGTGTTCTGAGAGCGGGAGAACTTGCCCGCCAGGCGGCGGATCTCGCCTTGGGCGCGCTTCAGGTTCTGTCCGGCGAGTTGGCCGTTGCCAAGTTCGTTGCTGACGATCTGCCGGAGTTGTTTCTGCTCGGCTGGCTTCAGGTTGCGCGCTGCGCCCGCGATGTTCTGCGCGAACTGCTGCCCGTTGAGTTGCACCGCCAGGTTCGGAATGACGCGGTCGTAGGCGCGTTGGATCTCGCCCTTGGCGTAACTGATGGCGTCAAACCCGGGCTTGGTGCTGGCAGGCAGCTTCACGCCCAGTGGCTTCAGGGCCTCGTTCACCCAGGCGGTGTTGACCGTCTCGTGGGTCCGCTGACGGCCGGCGGCGATGCGGTCGCCAACGCCGGGACGGCTCATGGCCTTGTCCTCGCGGACCATGGCCTTGCCGCCTTTGATCATGCCGGGCGTAAGTTCGACGCCCGCCTGCTGTAGGCGGCGGACGGCGGGAGCCACCTTCGGGCGGATCACGTCCGCCACAGCGTCCATGGCTTTGCCGCCCAGATAGTTCAGGCCTGCGCCCATGGCCGCATCAGCCGCGACGCCGCCCGGAGTACGGCTGTCCGTCAGCAGCGCGCCCTGCCCCGCGCCAACGGCGAAGGGGTTGCGGGTCGCCATCATGACTGGCGCCGTTCCGATGATCTCTCCGACCACCTGACCGGCAAAGCCGGGCTTGCGGGGCGCGTTGGCGAAGGCCTGGGCGCGCTGATCCGTGGCCTGAGCCGCAGAGGGCATGCCGAAGAGGTTGTTGATCTTATCTGTCGGGATGCCGACGCGCTTGGCCCCGGCCTCCAGCGCCATGGCGGCGTTGTCCAGCGGCTTCGTGGCGCCCTTGTAGACGCCGAGGCCGAACGAAGCCTTGCGGTTGTCGGGACCGCCGTACTCCCGGCGCATCACGGCGATAATCTGCTCGTCCGACATCCCATCAGGAAAGCGGACGATTGAGCCGTCAGGGGCGCGGATATCCTGAGGCATCTAGTCGAACCCTCCCGTCTTGGGGTTGTAGGTGCGGACGCGGCCTTGGCCGCCAGCTTCCGGCGCACCAGGGGAGCTAGCGGGGCGTTGAGTGGTGTTGACCCCCCACGTCGGAACGTCGGGGTACGGCAGCGGCAGCCCGCGCGCCTTTGCAGCGCCGTTGAGCATCATGGCGCGTGTGCGGGCTTTCTTCTGAAGGGTGGCCGGACTGTCGCCCAGCTCAGGCAGCGCCGCCTTGATCTGCCGCTGAGCTTCACTCGGCGAAACCGCCGCGCCGCTCATGATTGGCATCAACTGCGCCTCGAAGGCTTTCGAGGCCTGCGTGTAGTCCTGGTAGTCCTGGCCGCCCACCGCCTTGGCCGCTGGATCAAAGGGCGACCAGCGGACGGACTGCCCGCCAGCGCCCGACGTGAACGGGATCGGGATGTCCACGCTGTCGAGGACCGCCGCGCCCCAGTCCCGATTCAGGGGGTTCACGCCACCCTTCTCCGCCGACGCCATGTCCTGCTGCGCCTGCATCATGGGCGCCATGCCGATGTCCATGCGGCTGCGCATGGAGGCTTCCATCGGCTGCTGCTTGCCGAGCGGCACCCAGCGCCCGCCTTGGCGGACAACGCGCTGGCCGGTCCGCTTGTCTGTGCCGGTTTTGCCTTCCAACGGGTCCATTACGGGTCGATCTCCACGTCGTCGTCAGCGATGACAGTCGAGCCCACACCGGGCGTGCCGTAGCCGCCGGCAGCAGCGCGGGCGTTGTGGGCGGCCCAGCCCCGCTGAGCGTTGGATTGGGCGACCCCGAGTTGGCCGCGCGAGACGGCCTCAGTGGCGCGGTTGTGGCGCCGGGTCTCACCGAACCGCTCGCGCTCCAGGCCGAACTGATCCTGCTTCAGGCCGAAGTTCCGGTCTTCGTTGCCCTGCTCGACCATCTCCTTGACCCCAAGCGCTTCAGCGACGTGCTGGTCGATGACGCCGGGCTGGCTGAAGTCGAGGTTCAGGTCCTCCGGCTTGTAGCCATAGCGCTGCGAGAGGGAGGGGGCGATCTGCGCCCAGCGCTGCGCAGCCTGGTCGGGCGGGAGGTCCCGCAGCGGGTAGAGGGCGGCGGCAAGGACGCCCATCTGCTCTTTGACCTGCTCGCGCTGCTCCTTGCCCATCTGCCGGATGGTGGAGGCTAGGTCGTACTCGCCGCCCGCCACCGCGACTTGCTGGGCGCCGGCGTAATCGTTCTGCCCGATGCGACCCGCCACGTCGGCCTGCACCGCGCGCTGGCGCTCCAGTTCGCGACGCTCATGGATGGCGTTTGCGCCCCGGATGTCGCCCGCCTGCATTAGGATCTGTTCGGCCTGCGCGGGATCGGTCGCGAAGATGTTGTAGGCCTTGTCCCGCATCCCCTTCTGGCGCATGGCCGCGCCGACTTCCCGGCCCTCGACGTACTGCGCGAAGGGGTTGGTTTGGTTGAGCGCGCCCCAGTTGATCTCAGCCATCAGAAGAGGCCTCCAGCCTTCGAGCCCTGGTACATGCCGTAGGCTTGCAGCCCCGCGCCGAAGAGGTTGTTGAGGTTGTTCGCGTTGGCGATGGCGGCGTTGCCGATGTTGGCCGCCGCCTGGTTGTTGTTCGACATGGTGTTGTTGGCGAAGATGTTGCCCGCGTTCGCCTGCCCCGCCGCCGCGCTCTGCCCCATGTTCGTGAGGTTGAAGAGGTTGGCGATACCCTGCTGCTTCTGGTCCGCCTGGAAGCCGCGGTCGGTGTTGAAGTTGCTGTTCAGGTTCGCGCGGTCGCCAGCGAACACGTTGTACTGGAAGGCCCGGTTGGCGTTGGACTGGTTGGCGTTGCCCTGCCAGGTCGCAAACTGCCGCTGGAAGGCGTTCTGCGTCTCCTGGGAGGCGAGCCCGGAAGCGCGGTCCATGATGCCCTTCACGGCCCCGCCGGACTTCAGCAGGCCGCGCGCCGCATAGCCCGTGTTCGCCGCACGCAGCGCCTCGTCGTAGCGGAACTTGTAGCCCGGATCTTCGGCGATCCGGCTGGCGTCGAACTGGAACGGGTCAACCGTGCCGGGATCCTGCCACACCGGTTGGTCGGGCCGCTCGGCAGTGATCAGGTCGGTGGGCGTCTGGGCGGCCGGGGCAGCGCTGGGCGCGCCCGCCGGCTGGGCGGTCGGCTGAGCCTGCGCAGACGGCAGTTGGCGGCCCTCGTTCTGACCATAGGTCTGGTAGTGGAACTGGCCAAACTCTTCCTTGCTCATGCCCTGAGCGCGATGGTCGGAGGCGTAGGCCTGGGCGAGGTCCGGGTTCGCATCCACGTAGGAAGCGTAAGGGGCCTGGGGCGCAGCGGAGACCGTAGCGCCACCACCCTGCCCGCCACCGAGCCCAAGGGCACGCTGCAGCTCGGGCAGAGCCGCGTAGCCCGCCTGGGCATACGGCTGCAGATCCGCGCGCGTCTGCTGATAGGCCTCGCGGCTCACCTGGGCGTTGCGATCCGCCGCGTCACGCGCAGCGTCAGCCGCCTTGCTGGTCGCCCGGCTGCTGATGGCGGCTGAGCCAAGGCCCGCCACACCGGCGATAGCCGCCGCGATCAAGGGAAAGGGCATGGAGACTCCTCGGTGATCGGGGTTGGGCCTCAAGCCCAGACTTTGAACATCTCAAGCGTGAAGCGGCCGTCCGGCGCGGCGATGCGGCCTTGCGGGAGCGGCTGCTTGGTCGGAAAGGCGCGCGGCCAAAGCCGGCGGAACTCATCGGTCGCCTGCCCCGCCTCATGGCAGCGAAGCGCGGGCTGAAGCGGCTGCGTCGCGCCCTTGGCTCTCCAGCGGGCGAACAGCAGCGGCGTTGCGAAGCCGTCAGGCGTGAACATCTCGGAGAGCGCGTCGCTCACGGCACGTTCGCCTTGATCGCCCGGATCACCCGGCCCACGGGGTCCGAGATGCGGAACTCCAGGATGCGGCCGATGTGCGCCGGGACGGTGCCGAGTGCGTTCCACTTCGGCATCGGCTTGTTGACGCCCGTGGCGCCCAAAGGCCGCTCACGCCAGCCGCTGAAGCTCTTGCCCTCGTTGTCCGACCAGCGCATCTGCACGATCGGCTCGGAGCCCTGCCCGGTCCGCGGCGCATCGCCCAGGTCGCAGACCAGCACGAGGTTGGCCATCGCCTGCGGCTCATCGGCCCCGACCACCAGGGCGGACCAGCCCATCGGAACGGCGTCCGCTCCGTCCATGCGCCGACCGTCCTCGAGGTGGTACATCTGAGCCGTGGTCGCATCGCAGGCCAACACGTCGCTGCCGACGTTGCAGCCGAGCTGAGCGCGCCAGTACGGCAGGCCCAGGCTGTCGAAGGTCACCCAGCGGTCGCCCAGCTCCTGAAGGTCGTAGACCCACGTGGCCGCGTTGCCGATGCGGAGCACGTAGAACCGATGGCCCGGGATCGCGAAGCTCCAGGCCACCAGCTCGTCGGACGGCACGCTGGCGATCAGCTCGGCTAACCCCGGCGTGGAGATGATCTTGACCCCGCCGCCGTCCCAGCGACGGACGTTGCTCTGGTTGTCCACCCAGATCAGCGCGCCTGCGCAGTTCACGGCGCTGGTCCGCGAGCGGCAACCGAAGTCGAAGTTGAGCCCGCCATAGGGCGTGATCGGGTTCGCGCCGTCACCCGAGAGGGCGAACACCTGGAACGTGGTGGTGCCCAGCATGGCGATCTGCTCGCCGCGGGCTCGCACCGCAACCAGCGGGTCGGGGGCGTACTCGGCGGAGGCGAAGTCCAGCGGCTCCCACGTCGCGCCACCCGGCACGAGGTAGTAGAACATGTCCGTGCCGGCCTGCACGGCGACGAAGTACCCGGCGATGTAGTCCACCGAAGACGCGCCCCCGGCCGGGAAGCTGCTGTCCAGCGTGACAGCCCCGCTCACCGCCTTGTAGAGCGCGGTACCGGTGGCGATGTAGGCCACGGAGTTCAGATCCGCGTCCTGCCCCAACGCGATGTCCACCAAGCTGTCGCCGGGGATCGCCGCGCCCGTGAACGGGGTCGCCTGCCCTTCGGCCGTGACCGTCAGCAGCGTGCGGCGCGAGAGCAGAACCGCCGAGCCGTCGAAGAGCCCGTCCTTCTGGGCGATCCCCCGCAGTGGGCCTTGGCCGATCTTGGCCAGCGGCGAGAGGCCCGGACGCACCCGCAGCTGGTTCTTCGCGCCGGCCGGCGTGGCGACCTGCTCGGTGTAGAGGTTGCGGGCCACAAGGGTCGGATCGCCCGTGCGCTCGTAGGCGCCCAGAACGATGCTGAGTTCCGGCATCAGGGCCACCCCTCGGAAAGGTCGATGTCGTTCAGCGCCTGGCGCGTGGGGCAGTCCCGCACCGCGTCCTTGAGCCGCCAGAAGTTGGCCTGAGCCGCGTTGGCCTGGTCGAAGAGCACCCACAGCCGCGCGAGAGCGTCCCCGTAGGTGATCCGGTACATGCGGTTGGAGGTGCAGCGGATGCCCGGGGCCGGGATCAACTCCCCCTCAAGCCCTGCGTCCCGCGTCGCGAAGCACGCGATCTGCAGGCTGATCCAGTTCGTGCGGTCCGTGTCGTGGCGGCACTGGAGCGTCTCCGGTTCCGGCTCGCCCTCAAACGGAGCCGTGGGAAAGCCCTTGGCCAGGTACTCGGCGTATGCGGCGTTGACCTCCGCCAGCTTGCGCCGGCGGAAGGCTTCGAAGGGCTGCGGCATGGTTATGGCTCCGCACCAGCAGTCTCTGGGGAACTGGTCGAAGTGCCAGTCGCAGTCGGGGTGGTGGTCGAGGACAGAGGTCATCGCGGAACCTCCGCAAGCTTCTTGCGGGCGAGCCGCCTAGCGCTTGCGGAAGATGTTCTCAGTCTGCACGGCCGGCGGGTTGACCGGACCTTGCGCGAAGATGTTCCGCGTCTTCCAGGGCGCGTCCCACCAGAGCCCATGCCCTAGCCCCGGCTCGTGCGTGCCGCCGCGGGCGTGGCCCATGCCGTGCTCGAACAGGCGCTTCTGCTCAGCCTTGGACGGGTACTTCGGCACCAGCACCACGTCGTTGACGATGTCGTAGCACTCCCGGTAGCGGCCATCGGCGCTGACGGTGAGCTTCAATCCCAGCGCCGTGCTCGCGTTGGCGAAGGCCGCGCGGCAGAGGGCGTCGATCTGTTCAGGCGGGACCAGCTTGACCTGCGTCTTGCCGGTGATTGTCGGGCCGGTCGCATACGGCTCCGGCGGGAGAGCCGCGATCCGGTCCAAGCCAAGCGCATGCCGCTTCATGGTCGCAGGCATCGGGCCTCCCACCACTCTTGTACCAGCCCGACCAATCGGCTACGGCGCATCAGCGATGGGGGTCACGGATGCTGAAGCCGCTTAGACCACTGATCCGCTTGCTTTGCCGCCACCGGTTCCGGGCCAGTACAAGCTGGCCAGGCGTGAAGGTCTGCGTGCGCTGCGGCGCTCGCAAGGCGGGCGACCTCTAAGTTGTCTCTACTACACCCCTGCGGGCGCGGTCGTCACAGCTGCGCTAGTCGGCGCGGGTCGCTGGCTGTTCACACGCGGCGCTACCCGGTCACGAAGCCATAGCGAGGGGCGCTCAACGAGCCGGGTCACGGCGTAAGCAACCCCCACAGCAGCGGCATACCGGACGCAGACCAGGGCCGGCGCGGGGATCGCAATATGCGTCGCCGCAGCTAGCTTATCGACGACGCCTTTGGCCGCGATATGCCAAACGTAGAGGGCATAGCTGTAGACGCCCAGGAACGCCAAACCCCGGGCAGGCCACCGCGCCCAACGCTCCACGCCGGAGCGATAGGTCAGAAGCAGGATGGCGGCGGCCCAGATCGCAGTGACGGAATAGCCGATGGTCGATCCGACAACGCTGCTCTTGGGCCACGCGATCAGGAAGGCCGTTCCAGCGGCTGCGAGCGCAGCGTGGACCCTCTTCTTGGAAACAAGGCGATCGAAGGTCGCTGGCCAACGCACCGCCACCACGGCCAGCAGCACGCCCAGAGAAAGTCCGTCCAGCCGATATTGCGTCTGCCACTGAAGCGCATGCGCGCCCGCGCCAAGCGCTGCGCCGATAACCCTCAAGACAGGGGACGCGACACAGATACCGATCAGCGCCCACGCCATGATCCGCAAGTCACCACGAAGGCGCGCTGCCAGGATCGGCAGAAGCAGGCCAACCGCGAGGTAGAAGTGCTCCTCAACCGAGAGCGACCAAAGCTGGTTGACAGCGCCTTCGGGGGCGTAGTTGCGGACGTGGAGGGCCGCAGGAAGCAGCTCCGCCCACGAACGGTCCGATAGGACAAGCATCGCAAGCAGGAACGTGTAGAGCACCGGCCATAGCTTGAAGGCGCGGCGAATGAAGAACCTCCCTGCGGAGAACCGGCCCGTTGCGAGGCTCTCGGCCAGGATGAGGCGCCCGACCAGGAACCCGCTGAGCACGAAGAAAAGATCGACGCCTGCCCAGCCGAACATGCGACCCGGTGCGAGAAGCACATCAATGGGCAGTGAGCCCGTCACTTCGTTGAAGTGCCAACCGACCGCGAGCAGGATGGCAAAACCCCTCACAACATCGAGATCGACCTCGCGCGCGGACAATTCGCTACCCCCGAATGTAACACCCCCGCAATTCTACCTCTACCGTAGCAAGCGCGCCAGAGTTGTCTGTGTCGCTCGTGACCGGCGAGAGGATCCCGCCCGGGTTCTGCAGACCTACATTCACGGAGCCGGCGATGTAGTTGAATGCGCTCGTGACATTTAGCGTCGTGCCGTCCCAGCTGACTTCTGAGAACCGACGCTCCGCCACATCGACGCTCGAGCCCTGTTGCCTGATTACAGCACGGGCCTCAGTGAAGTCGGCCCGATCGCTGCCGAACAGCCGCATCATAGCCCCGGCCACCACCCCGCCCGCTGTGGGGATGACCCCCCGGTACACGAACGTTGGGTCGTAGGTCACGACTGGCGATCCCGACGCCGACTTACTTACGGAGGTGGCGCAGTCCACAAAGGTGTGGCGCAGCGACGTGGCGCGCTCTCCAAGCAAGCCGACTGAGCACGAGACGCTCGTGTTGTCCCGGAAACTGCGCCCGCCGTAGACGAGGCGAAAGCCGGTCGTGCAATTCACGGCCTGGTTTCCCGACCGCTCGACATAAGCCTCCGGCGTAACGCCATCTTCCATCCCGACCGGGAAGCCCTCCAGGAGGTTGCCTCGGATAACGCTCTTGTCGAGGGATGACGTGATGGCGGACCAGACCACTTGGAGACCGATGTGGGTTGTGCCCAGGCCGGTGTACTTAAAAGTGTTGTCGCATATGAGGGCGCGCTTGGGGGTGTGGTGAGCCCCACCAATGTTGTTCTCCAAGACGAAGATGCCGTTGCCCGACACCGTGCCGCTGTTGCCCTGGATCAACAGCCCATCGATCGCTTCTTCGATGTGGATAGCGTCCTGGAAGTCGCCGTTGATCGTGTTGTGGACGATCTTGCAGTTAGAGCCCGTGGCGATGGCGATGCCGAGGCGCGCCGCGCCAGGCACGCGCAGCGGTGAGTCCACCGTGTTGCCGTCAATCAAGACATCATCGAGCAGGCCCGCGGGGCTGTTGATGCTGATGTCTTCCGACCAGTTTGCGTAGGCGTGGCAGCCGGCAATCCTGATCCTGGATTGTGCGCCAGTCGCGGCGTTGCTCTTCAGGAACGGGAACTTGAAGCCGGTCAGATCGCATTCGGTGACGCTGAGCCCCGCTTGCGATCCGGTTTCGCGGAACTTGATGCCTTGGGCGCTGCGCGTGAAGTTGACCCCATCGCCCGCCAACGTCGTCTGGCCGCTCAGGGTGCAGCGATGGAATGACAGCTCGTCCAGGCGCCAGTCGATCAGGACGCCTGTGGTCCCGCTTGCCGGCACAAGATGCAGCGTCAGGTCTTCGAAGCGTACGCCCACTCCCGTTTGGAGCAGGGCCGACTGCCCGTTCGTGGTGGTCTCCAGACGCAGGATCGTCTTCCCGGCCCCCTGCCCCCGAAGCGTCAGCCCGGCTGGCAAAGACAAGGCTTGACCCGACCCAAGAACGATCCTCGTCGTCCCCGCGGGCAGATCACGCGTCGTATTGGCGGCGTCAGCGAGGAACGCTGTCCAGGCGGCGCGATCGTTGGTCGAGCCGTCCGCTCTGACGCTCGTCGGCCAAAGCGCCACCCCGATGCCGGCTTGAGCGGCCTTCTCGGCGAACACCTCATCGCTTACGTTGCTCAGATCGCGCCGGGCTGCGGCGCTCGCGCTGACAACGACGGGCCCACCCGTTCCGGTGACCACAACATCGACCATCAGCGCCTCGCACCAAGATAGGCGTACAGCATCGCAGCTTGCTCAGTCGTGAGCGCACCCGTCATGAGGGCAATGCTCAGACCGCCCTGGTAGAAGTTGGCCGCCGTGGCGGCGTTTGCGCTTGCGCCGATGCGTGCCCGCGCAACCACAGTTGCGGGAACAACAGCCGCAGCCGCTGCTGAAGTTCCATCGACCTCAAGGCGACACTCCGTGCTGGTGATCACCATGCGCGCAATACGACGGCCGCTAAAATCCACGATCGGGGAGTCGGGGAACACGCGCGTGGCCCCATTACCGATTGCCGCCGTAAGTCGGTTCAGGCCGCTCGGCGTGATCCGGTAGATTTCGCGCGTGTCGTTGGTGCCCGAACCATAAGAGAATATCCGCCGGCCGGTCGCGTCAGACCCCGGCGCAGTCTGGTCAACAAGCGCCCACACCTCGCAAGGCGCAGCGCCGGCAGGAAGGGGGATCGCGCCCGCTTCCAAGAACTGCTGAACGCCGTCGAAGGTGATGCCCGGCCGATTGTTGAAGCTCGTGGCGCTGTATGTCGGGCGAGCGGCAGGCGTGGTCTGTGCCATCTCGTAGCCGGCCACCACGTCCCGCCACGAGGACACCGCCCCGCCTGACTGCGTGATCAGGTCGCTCCGCTCAGCGTCCCACATGGCAAGCAGGGACGAGCCGAGCGCGGCAGGTGTCCACAGCGCGTCAGCCGACAGGCTGCCACGAACGCTCCCGGTGATGCCGCCGCGGAGATCCGTCACTGGCTGATCCGATAGCTCGCGGTGCCAGAGGTGTAGGCGCTGCAATTCAGTCGGTAGAGAACGCCAGCGCTGGGCTCATCCACAATGAAGGAGGTGGGCGCTGTGAAGCTGGCATCGCTGAGGTCCGGCTTCGAGCAGACGACCCAGTTCTGGCCGCCATCGAAGCTGCGCTCTAGCTTCACCGTCGCAATGAAGGTGCCGTAAAGGGCGACGTTGAAACGCCCCTCCCCCATGCGGCGGACCACAGGTTGGAACGTCGCGGATTGCCCGGTCGCGGTAAACGACCCGGTGACAGGCGTAGCCATAGACAGGGCTCCTAGGCGGTCTGGAAGTAGATGGAGCCGCTCTCGTCCCCGAAGGTCTTGAGGCGGGCGTAAAGAGTGGCGGCGCGCTCCTCGACCGCCTTGGCCGAAGCCGGGTCGGTCATGAGCGACTTGAAGGGCGTGATCAGGCGCGCGGCGAGGCACATGTAGACGGTCTCAAGCCACTCCTGCGGCACGTCGATGTTCTGGCCGAGGTCCGTGACGTCTTCGATGATGCGCGCGCCGTCGGCGAGGATCGTGGTCTCCGCGGTCGGCACAGGCCAGAGGCTCACCGAGAGCGTGTCGCGGGTCTTCTTGACCACGTAGCTGTTCGGCACGCCCGTCGCGGCCTTGTTCGGCAGCTGCGCGTACTCGTCAGCGTCGAACCGCTCCAGGGGCGTCTCAATGCCCGAGATGCTGCGGCGGACATTTTCGAGGTCGAGGTAGTTGGTGTCCAGGGTGGCCGTGGCCGTGTCAGCCGGCCAGGTGATCGAGACGTCCTCGATGCGCCACCCGTTCGTCAGGCCGTCCGCCTGCCAGGTCTTCAGCATCCAGTTGAGGCGCGTCATCGCGCGCTCAGCAACGGTCGCGTCCAGCGTGTCGCCCATGGCGAGGATGCCAAGCTCTTCGCAGGCGAGGTCGATCACCTCGCGGACGGTAAGCGTGCTGCTGGTCGTGCCGGACGTCGCCATTCAGAGATCCTCCGGCTGCAAATCGTTGTCGCCCACGAAAACCGGCGCGGGCTCTGGGCGCGCGTCGCGCACCGGCATGCCTTCCGGGTAGATGCGAGGCGGGTCGAGGTGGACAGGGCGCGGGTCGTAGCACTCGGCGCAGACCATGAGCCCGTCCCACTCCTTGCGGAGCTGGTGGTGTTTGCGCTGGAAGCCGCAGCGGTCGCAGATTGCGTTGGCGTCACGGGACATCAGCGCCTCCGCGGAAAGAGTGGAGGACGCAGCCGAAGCCGCGCCCTCCGAGTTCGCTCAGGGGAGCTTGTTAGGCGCCGGCGTTGCCGAAGATGGCGCGCCAGTCACCCGAGCCGACGGCGAAGCGCATGGTGGCCTTCGCCTTGGCGTTGGACGTGTCGAAGTCCTTGTCCTTCTCCAGGGTCACCTTGCGGCGCCACATGGACTTCAGACCTTCGGGGGCGTTGGTCTGCAGGAACCAGGCGTCGGTGTCCGTCAGGCGCGTCATCTCAACGACTTCCGGGATCTTGCCGAGGGCCTTGATCGCGTTGATGTCGTTGTTGTTGGTGCCGACGCGCAGCTGGGACTCCAGGATGCGGGTGACGTTGTAGATCTCGTCGGGGTGAACGACGAGACGCTTCACCTGCAGGCTGATAGCCAGGCCACGGCTGTTCTTCGCGCGACGCACGGTCTTCAGGCCATCTTCCAGGGCGGTTTCCGACACGTCGGCCGCCGACAGGAGGTTGGACTGAGTGCCCGAGCGGGTCGGGTGCGAAGCCGAGAAGAGCGGCACGCCATCGCCGCCGTTCGCCGCGAAACCCGTGTTCAGGTAGTTCGCGTGAACGACTTCGGCGGTCGAGCGCATGGAGAAGGCCAGGCCGCGCGCACGGCGCTCGGAGACTTCCTTGTACAGGTTGTCTTCAAGCTCTTCCTCGGTAACGATGTAGCCGAGGCCGTAGACGACGTGCGTCAGGCGCGACTTGTAGCCCTCGCCGTCGGTGTCGTAGCTGATGGAGCCACCTTCCGACTTCTGCGGGGCGAGGCCAAAGCCGGTCGTTTCGACCAGCTCTTCGTAGGCCTTGTCCGAGGTGTCTTGTTCGAACACCTGGGACCATTCGGCCGGCAGCTCGTCGTAGGACTTGCCGAACCATGCCTTCACGCCGGGCCAAAGCGCCGACGGGTGGGCGGAACGCGTGATCGTGCTCATGTTGTCCGGCCCCCTTAGACGCCAGTGGAGCCGGCAGCGCCGGTCTCAGTCGGGGTGTTGAAGCGAACCAGCACCTTGGCGTTGGCGCCCACCTCGTTGTCCGCGCGCTGGACGAAGCCAAGGATGCGCAGCTGCAGGGTGGCGGTCGTGGCCTTGGTGGAGGTGTCGAGCTGGAAGCCCGAGAGCTTGGTTGCGGTCGAGCCCGAGCCGGCGATCATGTCGGCGTTCAGGCCGATGTCCACAGCGGCGAGAGCGCCACCGACGGCATCTTCCTGGACTTCGCAGATCAGGTCCGGGTCGTCGGCCACCAGCACGTAGGCGGCGGTCGAAGCGGCGCGGTAGCCGTTCGTGCGGATGGTCGGATCGGGGTCGAAGCCAACCACCACGCCGGTCACGCGGCCGGCAGTGCCAGCGGTGGCGCGGGTGACGGAAGCAACGCCAGTGGTGTCGCCGTCGCCAGCGATGACGACCGGGTCGCCGATGAAGAGGGCCGTGGCGTCAGAAGCCGGCACATAGTACCGGTTGATCTGACCCGAGTACGAGCCCCCACGAGCGCCGACCGGCTTGAAGCCGGTGGCGATGTTGGTGTTCGCCATGTGAATGGGTCCCTAGGGCGTGAAGCCCGATGTGATGGAGTTGCCGTCGGGGACGTACGAGACGTCGGCCGGACGGTCGTCTTGCGGGTCGTTCGACGCCTTGCGCACCATCGCCTGCTCCTGCTCACGCAGGGCTTGGCCCTTGGCTCTCTGGTCTTCTTCCCAGAACTCTTTGCGCTTCTTGACGAGAACGAGATTGAGTTGATTGCCGGCTTTGTCGGCGTGGTCCGGGATGGGCTCGACGCCATCCACCCGGTCCCAGTCATCCCGCACGGTGAGCTGGTGCATGCGCTTCGGCCGATCGAGCACCCAGCGGAACACGTGGTCGGGATTGGCGGCCTGCACTTCATCCGGGATCGTCAGGGCGAACTCGTCCATGCGGTCGATGGTGCCGGGCTGACGACGGCGGCGCTGGGCCTGGTTCTCTTCTGCCCGGCTCACACGGGCGCGCTGTTCGTTCGCCATCAGGCGTTCTCCTCGAAATAGATCTTCGCGTAGTCGGCGAGGCTTCCGATCCGGCCTCGGCGAACGAAGTCCTCCCCCGCCTTGCGGGCTTCGGGGGGAAGGTCGGCGACACCCTTCTCTTTCGGGGTGGGCCGTGCGGAGCGGGTCTGCGGAGCGCTGACCAGCGGGGCGCGGGGTTGCGGGCGCGGCTCGGGCTTCGGCTCCGCGCTCGCAAAGTGTTCCGGGAAGCGCTTGCGAACCGCGGCCTCGATGAGGCGGCACTGCTCGTCAATCGGCTTGCCCTTGTGGATCTCGCCTAGGCTGGCGGCGTAGGCGGTGGCTTCCTCGTCCGCCCCGAACCAGCTGTTGCGGGTCTTGAAGTCGGCCAGCGGGTCGTCAGCGGGTTCGACCGAAGTGGCGCGCTGCAGCGCCTGGGACGCCTCGTACGCGCCCTCCTCGTCCCCGGCCGCCACAGCGTCTCGGAACTGTTGTTCCAGCGCAGCGCGCTCTTCGGCGATGGCCCGCTCAGCGATCCTCGCCGAGGTGCGGGACAGGCGATCGACCGTGTCCTTCAGTCCGCGAACGTCTTTCGACAGGGTGCGGTTAATCTCGACCGTCGTCTTCAGGAAGGTCTTGGCGTCCTTCCATTGCTCCGGGTCGCCGCGCCAGTGGTCCTTCGGAGCCCAGCCCATCTCGCGGGCAAGCTCTTCGACCTCGGAAGGCGTTTGCGCACTTTCAGGCGGGGTGACTGCGCCTTCGACGTGCTGTTCAGCGCCGCTCTCTACGGGCGCAAGCTCTTCTGCCTCCGCGCCTTCCGGCGGGAGGTTGTCTTCGGCTTCATCAGCCATGCAATCCTCGTGGATGTGTGGCCCTCAGGCCGGGTTCGTCAGGCCAGGACCCAGTCGTCGGCCAGGATGTCAGTCTGCGAGGCGACCCACGGCACGACGTCGGCCTGTGCGGTCACCATGGCGATGTAGGCGCGATACGGGACCATCTCGCCGAAGCGACCACGAGCAGCCGGCGTTTGGGCGGCGTAGCTGTTCTCCGGCACGTAGTAGATCCACATGCCCTTGCCGTTCCAACCCTCGCGGCTGACCTTCCGGCCTTCCTTCAGCAGGGCGATGGCGGTTCCGAAGCTGAAGGGCGTCTTCATGCGTCGAGCACCACGGCGCCGACGTCCTTGTCCTTGCACAGGCGGTACGTCTTGCCGTCGCGGCCCTCGATGAGAGTGCCGGCGTAGCGCCCGTACCAGACCACGTCGCCGACCTGCGGCTTACGGGCGGTCTCGGGCCAGTTGTCGTAGTTGAAGGCCAGCGGCGAAGCGGCGACGATTCGGCCGCGCGTCTGCGCCAGCTCGTCCGTCTCCTTCACCTGCTCCGGCAGGAACAGGCCGCCCTTGGTCTTCTCCTCGATCACCTCCGGAATGATCAGGATGTTGTATTCCGTGGGCGCGAGGCCCGGGTCGCACTCAGTCAGTGCGGGGATCTTGGCCGTGGAGTTCACAGAACCTCTCGTAGGTTGTCTCAGCGATAGCTTGGTAGGCGTCCGCCCGGGTTCGCAGCTCAACGAGCATCAGGGGGTCGGCCTGGCCGCTCTCCCATGAGTGCTCAAGCCATCCCGCCTTCTGGTCCTCCGAGCGCTTCTGGAGCGCCGCCAAGGCCCATTTCGTCAGGGGATGGTCCCGCCATGCCTGGAACTCCTCGAGGGTTGGCGCCGGCAGTGTTTCTCGCGACAATCTCAGCCGCCTCCGCGGTTAGCTTCCGGCCAGCGGCGACGTCCTTCTCCGCCGCGGCCTGATCACGCTGCGCCTTCGCCTCGACGGCCGGGTTCGGCGGCATCGGGACGGGAAGCAGCTCTTCAGGGTCGTCGATCTCAAAGGCTTCGAAGGCGCGCTTCATGATGGCGCGGTCGTTGCCGCCCTTGCCGATCAGCCCCATGAGGAGCTGCGCCTTACCCATCGCCTGCATCTTGGTCGCGACGGACGGGTCAGAGACCGGCAGCACGTCCTTGCCCTCGCCGGAGAAGTCCGCGGCAAAGTCCGCCTCAGGATCGTCCAGCACCTCGAGGTAGTCGTTCGGGTCGCCGTACGCGCCGATCAGGTGGTACAGCATGATGAACTCGGCCTTCAGGCCGCGGTACACCCGCTTGTAGATGGACGAGAAGACCTGCAGGCCCTGCTCGATAAGCGCCAGGGTCGTTCCCACCGGGGCCGTGGAGTTGGCCTCGCCGGTCAGCACATCCTTGGTCGAGGTGATGTCCTTGGCCGCGCCCAGCATCAGGTCCAGGACTTGGAACATGACCGGCGACGGTTGCGGGACGTTGCGCTCGTAGATCGCGTCCCGGATCGAGCCGGCCACGGTGACCGTCTTGTACTCGTTGGGCCGGAAACGGATCGTGTTCGTCTTGCCCGGACCGCCTTGCAGACGCAGGCTCGAGGCGATGAAGCCGCCGCCCGCGATAGCCGCATGGCCCGCGTCGATCATCTGGTTGATCGAGGTGTTGACCACCTCAGTCAGCTGGTCGAGCAGATGGCCGAAGCCGATCGAGTGGAAGCGGCCCTTCAGGTCCGGCAGGAACTCGTATTTCGTGTACGGCATCCAGCGGTCGAAGCCGACCACCCGCTCCTCGCCCTCGACGCCGCCCATGCGAGCGCCTTCCAGGGTGTAGGCAGCCTCGATGCGGAGAACCTGACGGGTCTCCTTGTCCACCGTAACGACGTAGGGCTCTTCCAGTCCGTCGCCATCCAGGTCGTGCATGCGGTGCTGTTCGAGCAGCATGCGCGGGGCCTGGTCGTCTTCAGCCGTGGCCGGCAGGCTCACCTGACGGTACCGGCCCGCGCGGATGCGGCCCTCGATCTGGTACGGGTAGACGTCCGGGATCTCTTCCGTGACGCGTGGCGCGGTCTTCAGGTTCTTGACGTCCTGGTTCACCACCAGGCGCATCGCCGAGACGTAGGCCGCGTTGCAGCGACCGCTGTCCAGGTCGTGCCATTCCTTGCGGTAGCCGAGCCCGATGATCGGCAGCTGGTGCAGCAGGACGTCGGTGTCCCCTTCCCAGTCCTCGATCTCGTAGAACAGCTTGTAGTTCATGTAGTCGCCGACGCGCTTGGCGCGGGCGATCTTGGCTTGGCGCTTCTGCAGGGCCTCGGTGGCGGCTTGCACGGCCATCTGGGCGCGCCGGTCGCCCTGCGACGCGGCTTGCTGGACTTCCGGCGGGGCGCTCTCGGGCGGGGTGCCGAACACCTTCACCTTCACCGCCTCATCGTTCTTGATGATGGCCGGATAGGCGCGTGCGGCGAACTGCAGGGCCGCGACCGTGAGCAGCGGGTAGCTCACGTTGGACGCGTTGTCCCACGGGTAGTTCTTGATCTGCTCTTCTTCCTGAGCGGCGCGATCAAGGGCGCGCTGCGCCTTGGTTTTCCAGGAAGCCCGGGAGCGGTCGTCCAGCTCGTAGTCCTCGACCACACGCGCGCCGAGGTTGGCGAGTTGGGTCGAGTCCAGCAGATGCGAGATGTCGCCTTGGGTCTTGGCGATCTCGTAGAGCTTGGCGAGCGGGTCAGCCGTCGCGGGCTCCTCCGCGAACAGGTTGTCCTCGCCCTCGCCTTCCATCGGCTGGGCGTCGAGGAGTTCGTCGTCTTCCATCGAAGCTCCTCAGTCAGTAGCCCGTCGTTGGCGAGTAGCCGCGCCGGTCTTCTTCCCAGTGCCGTTCGGGCTGGGTGCAGCCGCGCGCCATGCCCGACATGATCAGGTAGCGTTCGGCGTCCATCAGGTGGTCGCGTTCCTTGACGACCTTGCCCTTGTCGTCGCGGCGGTAGAGGCGGCGTTCGCCAATCAGGTTCGTGCAGGTCTTGAAGACCTTCAGCCGACCCGACACGAGCCGCCGGTAGACCGTGAACAGGCCCGCCTCGACCTCGTTGTTCGCCGGCAGCAGATCCAGGCCCAGCGACACGTACTCGGTCATGAGCGCCGTGCCGTCGCGCTGCTGTCGCCCACGAGCCGCCGGGTCGATCACCCCAGGTATCCAGTCGCCCCGCGCCCGGATGGCGTCGGCGTGAACCTGCGGCGGCGCCTCGCTGACGTAGTACTCGTCGTAGACGTAGACCGTGTCGCTATCCCGGTTCCAAGCGCCCCAGACAGCAGCCGTGCGGTTCCAGCCCACGTCTAGGGCGAAGGCTCGCGGCCAGTGCGCAGGGATCTGGAACGGATCGACCGTCCAAAGCTCCTCGCTCACCGGGTAGATGACGCCAGAGCCCAGCGCCGGAATGCCCTTGGCCCGCGCGTCCCGTTGGTGCGGCGGGATCGACTCCCACAGCTCCTTCTTGGTCGCGTCGTCCAGGTGCGGGACGTCGTCCCACGTGATGCCGATCGCCCACTTGCTCATTGCGGCGCCAGCTCCGGCATGAAGCTCAGCGCCACGTTGGTGAGGCCGTTCAGCGGCGTGAACGTCGAGATTACCGAGCCCTTGGTGGTCATCGTCCGCAGCAGAAGCTCGGTGTAGACGCTCTCTGGCGGCTCCTCGTCACACCAGCCGAGATCCCGTTCGGTGCCTTGCCAGGCTTCCCGCCCCTGATCGTAGGAGCGGAACTGAATGATGCTGAGCCCGCCGTTGACGTGCTCGATCTCCGCGTAGTCCACCCCGTCCGGGATGCCAGCCGCCGGCTTGATGCGCTTGATCATGTCCCGGGGGATCATCCCCGTGCCACGCGCGCTCGCCGGTCCGAGCAGCTTGGCGACCACGATGTCCCGGGTCGTCGTCCCAGTATCTCCGCCACAGAGGCAGTTGATCGGGCGATCCCAGGTCCGGCCAGGCCACCACGCGAAGTCGTCGGTGTGGTAGAGACCCGTGAGGTGAAGGGTCACCTCATAGGCTCCGATGCCTTCGGTCTTCCCTACCCGGTTCGCAGCCATCGCGGCGCGCTCCCGGTGGACCTTACCCGCGGCGAAGAATGCCATGTGCTTGGCGTAGAGGTCGCGCCGAAGCGGCCCCGTCGCCGGGTAGTAGGTCCATAGCTTGCGGCCCTCATCCTTAGTGGACAGCGCCTTCGCTATCTGCCTCTCGAGCGCGTCGAGCTTCTCGGACGGCATCGAGGAAAGCAGCAAGTTCATCTCGTTCGAGATCATCGAGCCTCTCGTCCTTCACCTCGACGTGCTTCGGTGAGAGGGAGGCGACGACCTTCAGGTACACGTCAGGCTTCTCGGAGCGGACGGCCGCGATGACCGCATCCCCGTGCTCAGCGAAGTCATCGGACAGCGCCCGGACGAAGTCCTCGTTGAGCTTGTTGCGCGAGCCTTTGGGGCGACCGTTGGGGTTGCCGCTCTGGCCGGGCTTGAACTGGGTTGCCTGTTTGCGCCCTGTATTTTCAGGTTGGTCGGCCATCCGGCCTCTCTTTGTCATCCGCTCGCCATCACGGTGACGAGCCAAACGATTAGGCCTCCAACGACAGTCGATGCCAGCTGGAGGAGGAAGCTCTTCAGGTCGTCGTTCATGCGCCCGATTGTGCGGCGGGCGGAACGCGTCTCAGTGGGCTGCGGCTTACCGGTCATGTGGCTCATGATGGAGCCGTACCGGGCCGTGTGGATTGAACCCCACTTATGGGGCTACAGCGCTCAGTCTTCCTGCGTCAGCTTCCCCACCAGGAAGTCTTCGGCTTCGTCCTGGCTCTCGCACTTGCAGACGTGGAGCCATTCACCGCGCTTGTGGGGTTGGCGGACCCACTTCTCTACAATCCAGAAGCAGTCTCGTTCGTAGGTGCGCCAGGGAATGGATGAGGCGTCTAGGAAGGCCTTCTGGATCAATCCGTGAAAGTCGCGGAGAGCCATCAGGCTTGGGCGTCTGTCATGGGACGCTCCGGGTTAGGCGCTAAGCTGGCTGGTAGGCGTAGACGCTGCGGACGAACTCGCGCCGGCCCTGCTTGTAAATCGCTTGCCGTGGTAACGCCGCGTAGGCCGCCCTTCCGCGCTCTCGGATGAACTGCCCCTTTGAGATCATGAAGAACCAGAAGCGCGGGTCGTCTGCTCGCTTGTAGTGCAGCCCCCGGAGGCGCTCGCCTTCCTGCGGGTCCGGGTTGAGCCTTAGCACTCGCTCAGCCACCGCTGGGCCAACCTTCATCCGGCGAAGGTGGGCTTCTAGGCTCATGCTGGCCTCTCGGTATGGGTTCGCCCGCTAGGCGGTGCCGATCTGATTGAGTTCAGCGCCTTCATCGAGCGCCAGGTGCAGGACGCCCTCGCCCCACTTGCTCATCAGGTTGAACTCGCCGGGGACTTCGCTTTCCGTGATGGTCACCGACCCACCCGCGCGGCGCACGAGAATGGCGAGCGCTGCAATCATGATGTCCGGGTTATCGGTCAGGAAGCTCACTGCGTCCTCACTGTAGGGAGCCCGCTTCCGACCTCTTTGGTCAAAGCGCTGAAGCGTGTGTGTCGGGCGGGCGTCTTGGGCCAACCGCGGCCTGTTGGGCTAGGGAGCGCTAGCTATCCCACTCGCGGTTGGAGTCTGGTCACCGCTTCGCAGATGAGGCCCGGCGTCGTGCCCGGTACCTCGGGGATCGGCCACCCTCGCTGAGGGAGTGTTTCGTTCCGCGCGTTGCGGTCCAGCCGGCGTCCCGCTACCTGCTTCGGTAGTTAGCCTGGACTATGCCTCGCGCGCGCAAGCTTTGCAACAACTAATTGGGTGAGTCAGGTTGTCGCGGCGCTAGATGTGGTGTGTCGCTCGGCTAGCTGCGCCACCTTGCGGATGAAGGACCAGGCATCCCTTCCAGATCCAGTCGGGATCATGCACAGGTACGTTCCGCTCCGGCCGAAACGAAGCGCAATGGCTGCGCGAATGTACTCCTCCTGAAGCGTCGGGCTCACGCCGCCCTCAGCTGGTCGGAGTTGAGTGTCACGCCCCGGCCGAACGGCCCCTCAAGCATCACATGCGCGCGCTCGCCCCTAGGCGTCGCCAGCACCTTGCCGATAAAGCCCAGCCACGTGCCCGCCTCAACCATGACGCGGTCGCCCTTGCGGGGGCGGTAGACGCGGCGCTTGCTCTTCGTGCGGTCGTAGGCCCCTGCCCGTTCCTCCGCCTGGATGGTGAGGATGGCTTTGGCCGGGATCGGCATGGGCGCCGCCTCCCCGCTTCCGTCGATGCAGCGGACGAAGTCGTGGACGCCGTCGATCTCCAGCACGTCGTGGATCTCGCTGGGGCGGATCAGCACGAAGAGATAGCCGGGGAAGAGCGGGCTATAGGCCACGTCCTTGCCGTTCCGGTCATGGGTCCAGCGCGTCTCGCACGGCAGGAAGGCGGTGAAGCCGAACTCGTTCAGCGACTGGAGAGCCTTGCGCTCCCTCCGCGTCGCAGTCCTCACGGCGTACCAGGCACTTTCACTCATGCTCAGCCCCCAGTCTGGTCTCGATGAAGTCCCTAAGCTTGGCGTCGTACTCGTTGCCGGCTTGCGCCGAGTTGGGCGCGGCATCCAGCAGATCGGTCATTGCCCGAACCATCCGGTTCCAGTCCGTGGCGACCTTGACCATGGCCTCCAACCGGGCTTCGCGGCTGGCGCTGCTCGCCGAGGCAACCAACAGGTTGTCCCGCAGGAACATGGCCCAGAGGGCGGCTTTGCTGGCGGCTTCGCCCACCGCGTCGTTGGCGTGGGCGAGGCTCATGCGGCCAGCTCCGCAAGCGGCGGGCCGCGGTACCCGGGCTTGCCGGGCTTCGGGCCCCACTCGGAGTTCCAGTAGGCGGCGCGCTCCCACTGCAGCAGACGGCGCGGCCAAGGATCTTCCTCGACCAGCTGGGACACCGGGTCGGGCTCAGCCTCGTAGGCCTCCCACCGCTCGTTGCGGACCATGACGTGCGGCCCCTTGGCGAACTGGCAGTTGTCCTTCCGGGCGTCCGGCGAGGCGTAGTAGGCCCGAAGCCCCTCGGTGACCGCAGCGAGGTCTTGCCCCCGCTTCAGGGCCGATCGCAGGGCGCGCTCGAGGTCGGCCTTGCTGCTGCGGCGGCGCGCGATTGAGGGACAGAAGTCCCAAATCTCCGAGGCCCAGTCAGTGATTTGCTTTTCGGGGTGTCGGTTAGAACCAACCTCTCCGGCCAAATCCCCAGCTTCAGCGGGGGAAGTACCCCCCTTTAGGGGGGGGATGGGGGTATTTTCTTTAGGGGGTTCGGGGGACCTTTCTTTGGGCTCCGCCGCTTCCACGGTTTCTGCGGAATTCCGCGGAATTCCAGACTTTCCAGCCGCCTTCCGAGCACGGTCTTTGGCTCGGCGCTGCTCAGCCCGAACGTCCACAGACAGGCGGTCCAGAAGGCTCGCCACGAGCTTGTCGTGCTCAGCCTGGGCGTTCCGCTCGAACGCTTCGGCCGCAGCCATGGCCGTATCCAGATCCACGCCGGCCGCCAGCATCTGCTTCAGGAAGGCGACCGGAGTCATTGACCGTCCTCCGGCGCATCCTCGATGTGGTCGTACTCGGCGTAGTAGACCTGCTCGTCCTTGCCGACCGAGCCCTGGCGGACCTTGGCGGCGAGCACGTCCATGCGGCGATGCATGAGGGCGCATTGCTCCTCCCAAGCCGCACGCTTGCCGCGCTCGGTGGGCTCGGAACGTTCGAGGTAGTAGACCTCGCGGTAGGGGAAGAGCACCGCGTTGGCGTCCTGCTCGATGGCGCCGCTCTCCCGCAGGTCTGACAGCTGCGGGCGCTTGTCGTCCCGGCTCTCGACGCCCCGATTGATCTGGCTCAGCAGAACCACGCAGGTCTCAGCCTCGCGGGCGAGCTGCTTGAGGCCCTTGGTCATCTCACCGATGACGGAGGCCTCGTTGCGGCCCTTGGCGTCCGGCCGGTCCATGATCTGCAGGTAGTCGATGAAGACCGCGGCGACCGGCCCGCGCTGCTTCAGGGCCAGCACCCGGCGACGGACATAGTCCACCGACAGGATCGGGCTGTCGTCGATGATGAAGTTGGTCGGGACCTTGTGGGCCAGATCCCGGAGGCGAGCCCGATCGGACGCGTCCAGCGTGTCGCCGTTCATATCCTTGTAGGCGATGCCGTCCCCGGCCATGTGGCTCATCTGGGACAACGTCCGCTCGTCCAGCTCCCGGCGAGCCATTTCCAGGGCGAAGAACACGACCTGATGCTTGGTCCGCTGGGCGCAGCCGAAGGCCGCTGCACGGGCCAGGGCCGTCTTCCCCATCGAAGGGCGACCAGCGACCACCACGAGCCAGCCGGGGCGCAGACCACGCAGGCGGCGGTCAAAGCACCGGAGACCGGTCATGGCGCCACGAGCGCGCCCCTGGACGGCTTCCCGGTCGATCTCGTCCAGCGTCATGTGGACGGACGAGCGGGCGTCGATCAGGTTGGTGGAAGCCGGCGCGGCCTCTTGCACGAGCCGGGCGAAGTCGCGCTCAGCGTTGGCGATCAGGTTAAAGGCGTCAGCCCCGCTGCGGGCCGCCTGGCGCAGATCGTCGGCAATGCCGGCCACCTGACGCAGACGCGCGGCGTTGACCACGATGTCGGCGTGCGTCTTGGCAGAGCCCGGCGTAGCGTCGGCCACCAGGCGAGCCAGAATGCCCCGCTCCTCGCCGCCCTCGCCCAGAGCCTCCACCACGGAGACCGGGTCAGCCACGTCTCCGCGGCTGATGAGGTCCATGGAGGCTTCCCAGACGCGAGACAGGAAGCCGTCATAGAAGTATTCAGCCGAAACATAGGCCAGCTGCTCGCCAAGCTTGTTCTCGTACAGCAGCGAGCCAACGAGCGACAGTTCGGCGTCAATGTTGGCGAGCGGCGTCGGCGCGCTCATCGGCAAGGTGGCGACAGTCACTTCAGCGCCTCCAGCACAAGCTCAGCCGCTTTCTTGCGACCGAGATGCGCCACACACAGCCGCACGGCGTTCATCAGCAACATGCGGCAAGCGGCGTCTCGCGACTCCGGCTGAGCGCTGTATTTGCGCAAAGCAATGGAGATGAAGCGAGGGAAGATCATGCGAACATTGTTTACTGCTTCGCTCGTTTTACGAAGCGTTAACTTGTCGCTAACGCCCTCACCGTCCACAACAATCTGCGATCTTGTGGGCCGCTTCATGCCGCAGCTCGCAGAGCCATGCGCTCCAGGGAACGGGCCTTCTTCTTCGGCTGGGGATTGGTCCCCAGGCGGAAGTGATCTGCGCACCAGCCTTGCTTGTGGACCGGCGCGCAGCAGGACAGCGTCTCCGCGCCCTCCCCGCCGACCGGCCAGCAGCACTCGCCGAATTGGCGCTCGGTCCAGACCTTGGGCGTGGAGACCTTCAGCGGCTGCCAGGCGTGGGCCAGAAGCTCTTTGCGCGGCGGACCAGCCGGCGGGACAACCACGACGGCGCCACGCCCAGCAATCACCAGCCTCGGGGCCACAGCACGCGACGGGCGCGGAGCCTTCGGCTTCGCAGGCTTGGATGGCGCCGCTCGCTTCATGCCCGCGCGATGAAGCTTGCCGATCACCGCGTTGCGGGTGACGCCGCCCAACTCATTAGCGATCCGAGAGGCAGACCAGCCGTTCGCCCACAGGCGGGCCATCTCGTCAAAACGTTCAGGCGTCCAGCTCATGCTGCGCTCCTCTGACCGAGCCGCGCCCAGGCGCTCAGGTCTGTTTGGGTTTTGGGATCTTGGCCGGCGGCGATCAGGCGGGCGCGAGCCCAGCCGTACTGCCAGGCCAGCCGGGAGAGTGTGTCTTGGTCGCACGCCGGGGTCGTGCGCCCGACCTCCTCCATCACGCGCCGGATCACCGACTTATCGAGACCCCACACCATGGACAGGCCGCGCTCTGAGCAGCCGGTCTCCTGGATGATGCGGGCGATAGCGCTCTGACGAGCGGCGACGGCCTTGCGGCGCGTGCTGGCGTTGGTCACCGCGGCCGGCGAGACGTGATGCGCCCGCGCCTCTTCCTTGATGATCTGGACGACCGTGTTGCGATCGGGCTTGCGGAAAGGCTTCGCCATCAGACGCCCTCCACGCAGATGCGGACGGCGCCCGGCTTCTTGGGCTCAGCGTCAGACCAGGCGATGGCGATGGACTGGGCGAGGCTATCGTCTTCCACCACGCCGGCCTTCACCAAGCAGTCCAGCGGGGCTTTGAGAAGCCCATCCAGATCCCGGCGGCGACGGTCGGGGCGATCCAGCAAAACGCGCACGTGGAAGGAACCAACGATGCGCGTCGGTTGTTGTGCTCGCACAGCTGCAAGCGCTTCGGCGAGCCAGCCGCGATAGCGAGGCGACTGCACCCGGCCCTTGCCGCGCACGTTGAGGAAAAGGTTGTTGACCGCAGGCGGCCAGGGAAGCGTGAGCGTCATCAGCCACCCCGCCGCAGCAGGGAGTGGACGTAGGCGCTCAGCTCTTCCTGGAAGGGCTTGCAGGAGCGGTGAGCCGCGCGGGCTTCAGCCATGCGCTTGCGCAGGCGCTTGACGATCGGATCATCTTCCAGCGTCAGGGGCTTGGGCTCGCCGGTCAGCAAGGCGTGCAGCTTGGGAAAGCGGGTCAACATGGTTAACCCTCCCCCCGCAGCCGCTCGATCAGGGTGAGGGCGAAGTCCTCAACCGTACCGGCGATCCGAGCGGCCGGCGTCAGGGTCTTCCGAAGAAGCCACGCGAAGGCCACCAGAGCCCACAGTGGGACGAGCGCGCAGGCGCGCGTAACGGCCCCTAAGATGCGTTTCGAGCGCATCCAGTTTTCGCCTCTCATTGGCGATGTCCTCAATTTCTCGGGCGATGCTTGTTTCGTAAGTCTCGCCAATGACTGCAGCCCCCGCCGCAGAAAGGAGAGACCACCCGTAGGCCTTGAGGAGCTTGGTCAGGGTCACCGATGAGAGGTGCCCAGCCACGATGTTCTCGGCCGTGCGGGTGTCGCAGTCGATCATCCGCGCCACGGTCTTTGCCGTGTTCGTCGGATGCTCCTGCTTCAGCCACTGGCTGACTGCTTCACCTAGGCTTGCAGTCAACCGCAAAGGTTGCGGGTCGTACCCCATGAAATCCGCCATCCCGTCAGCCATGAATGCCTCGCTTGCGGCGCAGGGCCGCAGGACGACGAGTCACAGGGACGGGTTGGCAGCGATGGAGGTGGGAACTCAGTGTGATGCGTTGATTGCTCGGGACCGGCTTCTGACGGCGATGTCCCAGAGCGAAGATGTCTTTGAACGCGTGTCGCTTTGGCGAGCGGCAGCGCGGTTCAATCGAAAGCACCGGGAGAGCCTGCACGCGGGAGGAAACGCGCAGGCTCTCGCCGGCCCCGGCCAGACTGGTTGGGCTCGTGCGACCGGGAATGCTGAGTGAGGTGCTAGCCAAGGACATGGCGCACCCCCAAAGCGACTGCAGACCAGAAGCTGGTGCAGAAGCTGAAGATGAAGAGCGGACCCAGGCGCATCAGGCGGCCTCGTCCGGGAAGTTCAAACGGGCAAATGCGCCGTGAAGCTCACGAGCAGCCTTGTCGTAAGCCAGGGCGGCATCCAACTCCGCGCCGAAGGTTCCCAGGTAATGGCGCCGCCCGTCACAGACGATCACAGCCTGCCAGCGGCCGATCGACCGATTGAAGAACGCGCCCTTGAGCTTATCGGACCGATAGCCGGACCGGTTCTTCATGTTCTGCTGGTGCGTACACAGGCGCAGATTGCTGCGTTGATTGTTGAGCGGGTCGCCGTCGATGTGATCGACCTCAAGACCGTCCGGCGCCTGCAGCAGCTGCCGGTGCATCATGATCAGGCGATGCCGCTTGGGGTATCGCTCTTCGCCGCGCGGGCCGCGAACAGCGCGACCGCCGTTGCTGCACATCCACTTCCACTGACTGAGCCAGTCGAAGTCCGCATCATCAACGATGGCGACCTTGCCCTTGGTGAGCGGGATCTCGCGGGCCACGATCAGCCCCGCGAACGCTTCGGCTTGGCCGGTTCCTGCGCAAACTCAGGGAAGAAGTCCGCAGGCGAGATCTCCACGCCCATCTCAGGAGCCGCGCGCAGGATGCGCCGCATCTGCTCATGAGTGAGCGTGTTGCGCTCCTTGCGCTCCGAAAGGGTGTGCGGTCTGATGCCAGCGGCCTCCGCCACACGCGTTTGCGTGCCGAACCGCGCTTTCAGGTGGAGGACCACGTTTGTATCGGACATGATCCGATAATATCGCGTCTATCGATTATCGCAAGCCCCGAAATATCGGGCGAGCGTCGATGAGCGCTGTGCTTACTGCGCGCCCTATGGCGAACGCAGCGACTCAGAGCGCCCACGTGGAAACCGGACAGCGCATACGCGAGGCGCGGAAGCGCGCGGGGCTCACCCAGAAAGAACTGGCTGACCGCCTTGGCGTGGTGCAGTCGGTCGTCTCAGACTGGGAACGCGGAGCGCTAGAGAGCTGGCGCGATTACACGGACCAGTTGTCTAGGGTGCTAAGCGTGACCCACGGTTACTTTGCCGCAGGGACAAGCGCTCAACGTGGCCCCTTACTTGCGCAGGAGCTTGAGGTCGTCGGCGAGGTTCAGGGCGGGACCTTCCGTCTGGCGGTTGAGTACTCTCCGGAGGACCGATACGTGCTGCCCGCTATCGCCACGCCTGGATACGACCGAGTGCCGCGCCGCTACCTGAAGGTGATCGGCGACTCCGTGAACCTTGAGTTTCCTGACGGAACCTATGTGTGCGTCGTTTCGGCGGCGGACACAGACGTGCGCTCCGGCGACTTCGTGGTGGTCTACGCCCGACAAGGCGAGCTGCGCGAGGCCACCATCAAGCAGATCATGGTTGAGGCAGAAGGCCGCATCGCGCTGTGGCCCCGGTCTACTGACCCACAACACCAGGCGCCCATCTATCTGAACGATGACGACCAAGACGCTCCGGAGATCGCCTACGTGGTGATCGGAGCGTACAAGCCCGTTGACCGGCCGGCGCCGCCGATACGCCTGCCCCGCGCTCGCCGCTAACCGCCAAAATATCGCTCAGCCTTATCGAACGCGCCCCTCCTGAGGGTGGCGTGCGCATCGGCGTATCGGAAAATATCGCCTTTCCCGATTGACATTATCGGACCGCCCGATATTCTAGCTCCATCGAACGACGGAGCTGATCCATGCCCGACTGCACCGGATACATCGCCCCCCGCACCCGCACGCTGATCGACAGCACCTGCAAGGGCGACGCCTACGACCTGGGCCTGCCGGGTCCGCGCGACTACCGCGAGGACAGCGAAGGCCTGCAGGTCACCTACGACGACCGCGGCCCCTGGCCCGTCCTCACCATCACCGGCTCTGACGGCGAAGTCTCGTTCACCGGGGCTGACGCTATCCGCGCCCTCTCCAACGCCTGCCTGAAGGCTGAGGCCTGGGCTCGGGCGGCTGAGCAAGCGAGGGCGGCGTGATGGCTGCGATCACCAAACAGACCGCAATGGACATCGCTCTCGCTTACCGCGAGGTCGAGACCGCCGAGGGGCTCCTGAAGGAGCTGCGCGAGGCGAAGGATCGGCGCGAAGCCCCCGACGTTCGGGACGCCTTCGGGCGGCGGCAAGCTGGCCTGCAACTCGGCGTTCCGAGCGGTCACAACTCACAACGGCTGTTTGACGTGCCGTGGTCGCTCGCGATCCCGATCATTGAGGCGCACGTGGCGCAACAGCGGGCTCAGATCGCCGTGCTGACGGAGCGGGCGCGGCTGGAGATGGCCGAGGTCGGTCAGCAAGCCGAGGGCGAGTGATGGACGCCGTGACCACCCAGCCGCCCTGCGCGACGAACGACAACCGCGAACCCTGGCCGGATGCCCGCCCAGACGGAGGCTTCTTCGCCCTCGCGCAAGAGATCGCCTCCCTCTCTACGGCCGACATCGAAGCCATCCTTGAACAGAACACGAGGGCGCAATGAGCGAACTCACGCTGAGTGAGCTGCTTGGCGAGCACAAGGCGATGCGATCGGCCATCGAGCTGATCGGCAGCCTCAGCCACCCCGATAGCCCGCTGACCCTGGAAACGAAGGTCGAGGTCGCCACCCGCGCCGCTAGCGCCGTGCTGGCCTTCCTTCACGCCAACGAACTCCGCACCCAAGGGAGGGACACGTGAAAACCGTCATCCTCACCAGCGAGGCCTTCCTCTCCCCCGCTGAAAAGCTCGGCGCTCGCTGCGTCCAGACCCTGACCCGGCGCAAGGCTGTGGTGATCCCTCACATGATCGCGGCTGCTGTGGGCGTCCTTGCGGCGGCTCTGCTGATCGGCATCGAACGGGCGGTGCTGTCATGAGCGCGCTCACGAAGGCCGGCGACTGGTGGACCGCCTACCAGTCAGGTCAGCGGCTCCCCGAGCACGCTCTGGCCCTCACCCCTCCCTTCACGCCCGCAGAAGCGGCGGTGTTCGAGCTTTGTAGTGTCGAGCCGTCCAGTTCCCCCTTCTGCGACCTGTGCGGCCAGCCCGCGACTGCAGACGACTTCTGCGAGGCCGTGAGCCTGGTCGTCTGCCCCACCTGCATCGAGGCGCACCCGCAATGAACGCTCTGACCACCACCACGGCGACCTACGCCGTCTCCGACCTTGAGCGCATGGCCAAGGCCTTCGCCGCCTCCCAGCTCTTCGGGGTCAAGAACGCCGACCAGGCGCTGGCCCTGTGCCTCGTGGCCCAGGCTGAAGGCCGCCACCCGGCGACCGCGGCGCAGGACTATTCGATCATCCAGAACCGCCCCTCCAAGAAGGCCGACGCCATGCTGCGCGACTTCCTGGCCAGCGGCGGCAAGGTCGAGTGGCACGAGCTGAGCGACGCCAAGGCGGACGCCACCTTCAGTCACCCGGCCGGCGGCTCTGCCCGCATCGACTGGACGCTGGATCGCGCCAAAAAGGCCGGTCTCTCCAACAACGCGATGTACACCAAGTACCCGCGGCAGATGCTCCGCGCCCGCACGGTGAGCGAGGGCGTCCGCACGGTGTGCCCCGGCGCCACCTCCGGCATGTACGTGCCCGAGGAAGTTCACGACATCGTTCAGGAGCAGCCCCAGCGCGCCGCCCCGCAACAGCAGGAGCCCGCGCAGGATGCCGAGTTCAGCGAAGCCCCGGCCCTGGAGTTCGCGCCCATCGTGGAGCGCAAGAAGGCCGCCCAAGCCAAGCGCGACGGCGACGACGAGCAGATCCGCAAGGAGCTGAACAGCCTCGACATCACGCGCCTGACTGAGTGGGAGGCGGAGTTCGACCAGCGCACGGCGCACCTGCCGCTGAGCTGGCTCGACGCCATTCGCGACATGATCCACTCGCGCCGCGAGGAGCTGCTTGGCGCTGCCGCTGTAGCCGAGGAGGAAGCCGGCCTGGACGAGGCCTTTCGCGCTTCCCTGGGTGAGGCAGGCGCTTCGCTTATTTCCGGGCGCGAGCTTGCGGATCGTCAAGCGTCGAAGGCCGCCTGACCATGAGCCGCGTCCTCTTCAGGCTGATCAATCGGCGGGAGCGTCAGAGGGCGATGCACTTCCTGACGCACGCCCCTGACGGCGCACTGGTGGAGTTCAAGCGCGATCGGCGCACGACCGAGCAGAACTCCGCGCTCTGGGCCCGCCTGACGGACGTGGCTCAACAGGTCGAGTGGTACGGAGCGAAGCTGACGCCCGAGGACTGGAAGGACGTGTTCACGGCGAGCCTGCGGAAGGCGCGCGTGGTCCCTGGCCTCGACGCTGGCACCTACGTGCCCCTCGGCATGCGCACCTCCGACATGACCAAGGAGGAGCTTTCCGACCTGCTGGAGCTGATCGCCGCTTTCGGCGCGCAGCACGGCGTACAGTTTCACGACAGCGACCAGGGCCGGGGAGACGCCAACAACGTCTCCTCGGAGGCCGCCTGATGAAGCTCTTCATCGCCCGCGAGCTGCTGGACGGCACGCCCCGCAAGGCCATGACCCCGGCCCGTCGCAAGCGCATCCTAGACGCACACGACCACCAGTGCGCCCGCGAAGGCTGCACTGAGACCATGCGGCTAGAGATCGACCACGACATCCCTCTGGCCCTCGGTGGCTCGGAGGAAGACGGCAATCTGATCGTGCTTTGCTACGCGCACCACAAGGATAAGACCCGCCAGGACATCTGGCAGATCTCCAAGGCGAAGCGGCAGCGGAAGCTCATCGAGGAGCCAGTGGCTTCCAAGCGCCCGATCAAGAGCAACAGCCGCCTGGTGGGTCGCCCATTCCCGACCGACCTCCGCAAGAAGCTGAGCGGGCAGGTCGTCCGCAAGGAGGGCGCATGAACCCCCTCGCCCAAGCCGCCACGGACTTCCTGAGCGCCTACAGCTCCGTCCGTAAGCGCCTCCCGCCCCATGAGGTCCAGATTGCGCCTGACGGTCTCTGCATCCGTCTCCGCTCAGGCCTCGATCTGCTGATCACCCATGAAGCGGCACGCCAGTTCCGCGAAGCTCAACAGGAAGCCGAGCATGGCTGAGTCAATGACCCCCAACCCCTCCAGCGAGCGCTTGGGAGAAGAGAATGAGCGCGCCCAGAGCGTGCCGTGCGCGGACGCGGGAACCCATATCCCGCGCTCGCCCGAAGGCCCGTCACCTGACCCGGTTGCGGCCTTGAGGGTTGCGCCTGGCTATCGTCGCCGTGTCTCGCTGGCGGAGTGCCCGGTTGGCCTATTCATGTCGGCCAGCGGTGAGGTCTGCTTGAAGACCGAGTACCGAACGGCGGGCGGAGCCATCGAGGCGTACATCGCAAGCAGCGGTGAGTTCTTCTGGGGCGACCAGCCGCAGACCGTCGAAAGCCAAGCCCAACAGGTCGTCACGCCGTTGGAGGCAGCGCGGGATATGGGCTCCCGCGCGCCGCAGGGCGCTGGATGCGACCCTGGGAGAGACAATCCTCCCCCCTCACAACCCCTGAGAGAAGCGGTAGGGCGGGAAGAGTTCGAGCGCCGCTTCATCGAGAAGATGGTGGCGGTCGCTGGCGAGACGTTCGCCGATGGCGAGAGCGTCTGCGAGTACGCCGCCCAGGCCGCTCCGACCTACTGGGAAGAGCCCTGGCAACGCGAGGAAGGCCCGGAGGCCTGCGCGCTCGCGGACATCAACTACTGGGAGGGTTGAGCATGCTGGGCAACCTCAGCCTGTCGGTCGCCATCGTTGAGCAGAACCTGCTCCAGCAACGTCCGTGGCGGTTCGACGCTCAAGGGCAAGCAGCTGTGCAATCGGCTCTGCGCGAAGTCCTCGCCGCCCTCCATTCCCCCGCCCCTACGAACGCTGGGGTAGAGCAAGCCAGGGAAGCGCTGAAGGCATCTTTCCACGAGGGCTACCGCTGCGGCTTCGTGGACGCGCTAGATCCGCAGGGACAGAGGCCAGAGGAAGACGTCTGGGCGAAGTGCGACCCCGTCTATCCGAACGAGGCGTGGGCCAACAGCACGACGCTCGACAAACACCTCTCCTCTCTACCCCAACCCGTCACTGGATCGGGAGAGGAAGGAAGAGGGGGTTCCTCCCGGAGCGAGCCGTGCGCGGACGCCCAAGAGCGCTCGCCCACACGCCCGTCGAGTGACCCGGTTCTGGCGCAAGCCAGGGAAGCGCTGAGGAACGGGCTCGCTTACGAGCTTTACCACCAGCTCGAACACATGGGGTATTTTCTCAGCAGCCTGGAGGCCGACCAACTCGCGGACTGCGCCCTCGCCGCTCTTCCACCTCAACCGGTCAATGGATCGGCAGCAGAGGGAAGAGCCCCCACCTCTTCCAACGCGGAGGGCGGACGATGAGCCCTCGCGTTGAGAAGATCGGCGACGCCACGCTGTACCTGGGCGACTGCCGGGAGATCCTGCCGACGATCGGCAAGGTCGACGCCGTCGTGACGGACCCACCCTACGGTGTTCTCGGCGAGGAATGGGACGACATGACTACGCGGGAACTTGCGCGGTTCACGATGTCCTGGCTGCCTCTGGTCGCAGAGAAATCGGACACTCTGCTCACGTTCTTCGCCCAAGAGAAACGGCAGGTCTTGGACCCGTTGCTCGGCGCGCTCTTCGATGAGGTCCGGCAGTTGGTGTGGAACAAGCTCGGCGGGCGCGTGTCCGAAGACGGCATGTTCTACTCGTACGAGCCAATTTACTACTGCCACCCCACGAAGATCTGGAGCGTATGCGAGCCTAAGGCGCTGGCGTTCGCCGCGCGGCTGCGATCCCTGCGTGAGGCCGCTGGCCTGTCTAAGGGAGCCGTGGATATCGCCGTGCGCGGTAAGAAAACCGGCCTCTGCTACCGCTGGGAGGAGGCTGCTTGCCTGCCCACGCCCGAGCAGATGGCTGTTCTGCAGGTAGTGCTCCAGCCAGATCAGGAGTTTCTGGCGAGCTACGCCGCGGCTGTTAAGGCCAAAGACCAGACGGTCAGCTTGGCGCGCGAACAAGCGTCACGGAACGCGGCACGACGCCTTGACGTGTTCCCGGTTGCGCCCACAGCGGGCGGCCCTGGGCGGCACCCAACCGAAAAACCTGTCTCACTGATGGCTGCCCTTTTGGACGTCGTAAGTGAGCGCGGCAACATGATCCTTGATCCGTTCAATGGATCCGGAACGACCGGCGTCGCCTGCATCCAGTCAGGGCGCCGTTACATCGGCATCGAGCGCAACCCGACCTACTTCGAGATGGCCTGCCGGTGGCTCGAAGAGGCGCACCGCCAGCCCCGGCTCTTCGAGGATCCCCCACCTAAGCCGGTTCAAGCGTCCATCTTCGATGGAGAGGCCGCGTGACCACCAAGCGAAGCAGGTCGGCAGAAGCGGCCTTCTACCAGACGCTAGGTACGCGCGGTCGAGTGCTGTTCGGGCGTATGCTTGAACGAGCTGATGGAGACCCTGCCTACGCGCGCCAGCTCACCCACTGGCTTTTTCATGACAGCACCGTAGCGCTCTACGCACTGGCTGAGCCGTTTGGCGACTGGCATGACAATGCCCACTTCAACGGTATCGCATCCATAGACAGCGCCCACCTTCACGCCAGGGCGATGCTGCGCGCGCTCCGGGCCACAGGGCAGAGCGAGACGAGCGAGCGTGGGCAGGGCCCCACGTCCGCGCACGACTCGTGCGGGAGACCAAAATGAACAAGCCCGCCGTCACCAAGGCTCAGATGAGGAGGACCGTGGATGAGTGACAAGCTAGCGTACACGGTCGCCGAAGTGGTCGCCCGCACACCTTGGAAGAAGACCAAGATCTACGAGATGATGGCCTCTGGCGAGCTGCCCTGGCGCTCGCAGCACGGCCACCGCTACGTGATGCATGACGACCTGATGGCCGCCCTCCTCCGCGCCCCTGTCGGCGTGGAGTCAAACCGGGCGGCTTAGAGAAACCACCTGGGCGGTGGGCTTGGCGCAGTAGCCGGCCCACGCCTCCATCAGGGCCCGCCGCTTCTCCAAGGCATCGCCCCGCCGGTAGGCCCGCTCCGTTTCATCCCCGACCAGGTGAGCGAGAGCCGCTTCGATGATCCCGCTCGGGAAGTTGGTCGTATCCTCCGCCCAGTCCTTGAACGCCGACCGGAAGCCATGGACCGTCACGTCCAGCTCCATCGTGCGAAGAACCTTGTCCATGCTCATGTTGGATATGGGCTTTCCGGCCTTGGCTCCTGGGAAGAGAAACGCGCCGGGCTTCAGGTCCCAGACGTTCATCGCCTCCAGAACCGCCATCGCGGCGTCGGTCAGCGGCACGCGGTGCTCCCGACCTCCCTTCATCCGATCGGCCGGCACGATCCATAGGCGCCGCTCGCGGTCGAACTCCTGCGCGGTGGAGCCGATTGTCTCCCCGGTCCGCGCCGCGGTCAGGATCGTGAACTCCAGCGCCCGCGCGCTGATGCCGACCCGCTCCCGCAGCTGCACCATGAAGGCCGGCAGATCCCGGTAAGGCAGAGCGGCGTGGTGCTTCACCGCCTGCCGCGGGCGGGTGAGCAGCAGGGCAAGGTGTCCCTTCCAGCGGGCCGGGTTCTCGCCCTCGCGGAAGCCCCGCGCCTTGGCCGCGTCCAGCACCCGCTCAATGCGCCCCCGGGTTCTGGAGGCCGTCTCGTGCTTGGTGTTCCAGATCGGCTTAAGCGCCTCGAGGATGTGGTCCGTGGTGATCGCGTCCACCGGCAGCGGGCGAAGACTCCCCGCGTACTCGGTGAGGGTCATCTTCCACTGGTCTTTGTGCTTGGGGTTCTTGGAGGTGAGCGCGGCCACGACTTCGTCCGCCAGCTCGCCGAAGGTCGGTGCAACGCCCTTGGTCCGCTTGCGCTCTTCGATGGGGTTCACGCCCTTGAAGACCAGCTTGCGCGCCCGGTCCCTCGCCTCGCGGGCTTCGCCCAAGCCCACCAAGTCGATCGGCCCTAGGCCCATCTCCTTGCGCTTGCCCTCCCACTGGAAGACGAAGACCCAGCGCTTGGCGAGGCTGTCATCGACCTGAAGGTAGAGGCCGTTTCCGTCCGCGTGCCGGCCGGGCTGCTTGATGGATCGGACCATCCGGTCGGTCAGTCGGTTGATCGGCCGGCGCGCCATCCTAAAAGTTACCCCACATTTCGACACGGTAGCGGGCGGAAACGAGCGGCCACGCACGGAAACACTGCGTCGAAATGGGTAGGCTTCTCAAGGGGAAAAACGGTCGCGAGCGGTCGCAAGCGGAAGGGAGTTCGATAGACACCCCATCCGCCAAAAGCCCTCGACGCGCCTAGCGCAGGCTCCGCTGGATGAGCCACAGGTGCAGGCCGTGGGCAGCGAGCAGCCCGGCAGCCATCATGATCAAGACCGGCACCACCAGCGCCTCCTGACCCGGACGCGGCGGTACGCCGAGCAGGGCAGCCCCCGCCGTTGCTCCCAGAACAAGAGCTCCCAGGGCTGGCGTGAAGGCAAGGGCGAGCCTGCGGGGCGCGGTCCAGTTCACCGCGCCGGTCATCGACCATTGCATTGGAAGACGGTCGTAGCCACGGAAGCGCCGGTCCGCCCAGAAGGAGGCGAGCGTCAGCAGAAGGACGCCAATAACGGCGATCGACGCTTCAGCCATGAGTTGCACCTCGCGCAACAAACCGCCCCGTCTGGCGGCTAAACTCATCTCACGGGCGAAATCCCCCCACCCAGACTGAGCCGTTAAGAGGGGAACTCGCCTACAGGTACACGCTTTTGTTGAGTTGTGTAGTGGATGGGAACAACCCCGATGGGCACCAGAGTATTGGATGCGCCTCGTCGATCACGAGCTTGGCGTAAGAAGGAGTCCCGGCTTGCAGGCGGTCTTGTCGAGACCGCCCCGGCCAACACCGATGAGGTCCTCTCCAGCGTCAAACGCTTCCCGGCGCTGCTGCGTATTCTGATCATCCTCGGAAGCGCGGCGGGGTTCTGGGCGCTGATCTGGGTTGGCGTAAGCGCGGCCCTTCGTAACTGAGCCTGTGTCCTGAAAGCTCAAACCGGCCGGTGTGCGGGGCCGCCGGGGCGACCCCGCTTTCCGTCTAGAATTGCAGGTTTGCGCCGACGAAGATCGTGCGGCCGCTCTGCGTGGTGTTCCACAGGCGGCGAGCCTGCGGATCGTTGTACTGCTCTTCACGCTCGTCGGTGAGGTTCACCGCATCCAGCGTCAGACGGATGGCCGGCGTCAGCTGATAGAAGGCCGCCGCGTCGACGTAGGTCGTCTCGTTGAAGCCGCCGAGGTCGATCGGATAGTCGGAGCGGTAGTTCGCCGATACCCGCGCGCCGTAGCGGGCGGTCTCGTAGTAGACCGTCACGTTGTAGTTGAGGTCGCTCATCCCCCAGATTTCGCCGGTCTGCCCGTTGGGGTAGGTCGTCTTGGAGTCGATGAAGGTGGCGTTGGCGACCACGCCGGCGTTCTTCAGCAGGCCCGGCAGGAAGAAGAAGTCGGTCTGGGCGCTGAGCTCCAGGCCGGTCAACTCGGCGTCGTTGAGGTTCACGGGGCGGGTGAACTCGTTGACATTGCGCGAGCCGCCGACGCCGGCGATCAGATTGTCCGGCAGGCCGGTTGTCGAATAGGGCACGTTGGTGACCCGCTGGCTGACCACGAAGCCGTCGATCTTCTTGTGGAAGACGCCGGCGGCCAGCATGCCGACCTCGCCGAAGTACCATTCGGCGGCCAGGTCGAACTCGTCCGAGGTGTAGGGCTCGAGGTTCGGATTGCCGACGTTCACGGTGACGAAGCCGGTGGCGTTGTCGAAGCTGACCGTGCCGTTCATGGCGTAGGAGGCCAGGGCCGGGCGGTTGATGTTCTGAGCCGCGGCAGCGCGGATCTGCAGGCTCGGCGTCAGTTCGAGCACTGCGTTGAACGCCGGCAGGACGCCCGAGTAGGTGTTGCTTACCGAGATGGGCCCCACATTGGCCACCCCGTTGGAGGTGAGCTCCGTCTCATAGGCGCGAAGGCCGACGTTGCCGCGCAGTGTGCGCCCCAGGAAGCCGGTGTTCCAGTCGAGCTGGACGTAGCCCGCCGTGGTGTCTTCCTGCACCTCGTAGATCGAGCGCGGGGCGCCCAGGGTGCGGGTCACGCCGTAGTTGGCCAGGGCCTTGTCCCAGTCGACGATGATCCAGGACTGATCGTCGTGCTCGTCGAACACCTTGGCATAGTTGTTCACCCGGTCGTCGACCGTGCCGTTTTCCCACTGCGTGCGCAGCAGGTCGTCGGTGGCTTGTTGGTACCCGGAGTTCTTGAAGCCGCGGAACGACACGCCGGCCTTGAATGTCAGGGCGTCGCTGAAAGTGAAGGCGCCGTTCAGCTCGGCGTTCTCCAGTTCCGTCGACTGGTAGGTGGCCGAGAAGTCGATCTCGTGGGCGCGGTAGTTGTTCGGGTCCGTGGTGTCCCACTTGTAGGTGTTGCGGGCGCTGTTTCCGCCCATGGTGTAGTCGGTGATCAGGCCGCCGAACGCCTCGGTGTAGAACTTGTCGGAGATCGGGATGTCGTAGTCCGAGGTCTCCTTGCCGATGTGCCCGTCGATCTTCAGGCGGTCGGTGAGCTGCCATTCGCCGGTGAGGACGAGCTGGTCAAACTTGTTCTCGGTGTTCTGACGACGGGTCTCGGTGGCGAACACCGTGTTGTCGACGTCGGCGTAGATGACCGAGTTGAAGCGGTCATACTGGATGGCGTTCAGCGTCGGCGCCGCCTGGGTGATGCCCGAGTGGCGCACAGTGCCGCCCAGGACGGTCGACGCCTGCGAGGCGCGGGTGGCGAGGTGGAGCTCGCTGCGATCGTTGGTGAACTCCCCGTGCAGCGCATCGAGGGTGAAGGTCAGGTTCTCCATCGGCCGCCACTGGACGGCGGCGGTAAGGCCGAGACGCTCCTGGTCCGAGTTCCACACCGACAAGCGGTTGCCGCGCTGGAACACCAGGGTACCGGCGTTGATCAACGCCTGGTCGGTCGGCGAGAGCTTTGAGATGTTCGTGCCGCCGGAGACCACGCGGCTGGGCGCGTAGGTGTTGTAGCCCTGCTCCTGCGTCTTGCGCTTGGAGTAGGCGGCTGAGACCAGGACGCCGAAGGTGTCGTTCCAGTTCTGGCTGAACATGCCGGCCAGGCGAGGCTGGAAGTCGTCCGTGGCCGAATTGGTGCCGGCCTGCAGCGACAGGGCCGCCCGGCGGCCGTCGTAGGCGAAGGGCTTGGCGGTATAGAGGCCGACTGTGCCGGCCATGCCGCCTTCGTCCTGCTCGGCGGAGAAGGACTTGCGGACCTCGACCTTGTTGAAGAGCTCCGAGGCGAAGATGTTGAAGTCGAAAGCCCGGTCGCGCGAGGTCTGGCCGCGGCTGTCCATCGGCGAGTCGACGTTGCCCAGCACTTCCATTCCGTTCAGCTGAACGCGGGTGAAGTCGGGGCCCAGGCCGCGCAGGCTGACCCGGCGCCCTTCGCCGCCTTCCCGGTTGATCGCCAGCCCGGGGAGGCGCTGGAGCGATTCAGCCAGGTTCAGGTCGGGGAACTTCGCCATGTCCTCGGCGACGATGACGTCCGAGGTGATGTTGGCGGTCTTCTTCTGCTCGCGCGCGGCGGCGAGCGACTGACGGAAGCCCTGGACGACGACCTCGTCGACTTCCGCGGGCGCGTCGGCGGTGACGATGGCCTCTTCTGCGCGGGCGGCGCCGGTGAGCAGTGCAAAAGCGATGATGCCGCCCGCCGCGCTGGCGACGAGCCGAGTTCTCGATGACGACATGTTTCTTATCCCCTGCCCCGGATGCCGCCCCAGATTGGGCGTCCCGGCGCATGCGGCGCGGCGTTAGGGCGGCTCGGTGACCCGTGCTTGAAGCTTCAACGACGGCTTTGTGAAGCTTGTTGGCGGGTGGCTGCGCATGGCCGACGCGGAACCGTCATGCGACGCAGCTAGTAGCGCCGCTTCGCGATGGGGAGCGCTATGGCCAGTATCCTGCTGTCACTGATGTTGTCGGCCGCCGCGGCGACGGGCGCGTGCGACCTGAGGGCGCCTGACGCCGGCGCGGCGGGACCGGGCGGCTGCGCGCAGGCTTGGATGGACAGCCGGCTGCGGATGAACGACCTGACCGCGGTCGGGACGCACAACAGCTACAAGCTGGCCATCCCAGCGGACGAGCTGGCCGCGATGGTCGCCGCCCGTGGCGAAGCTGCTCTGGGCGTCGACTATGCCCATCGCCCTTTGGCCGAGCAGTTGGACGCCGGGGCGCGCCAGCTGGAGATTGACGTCCACTACGATCCGCAGGGCGGGCTCTACGCCAAGCCGCTGACCGCGCTTGGCCGCGGGGCTGTCCTTTCGCCGGAAACGGCCGAAGCGCTGAGCAAGCCCGGCTTCAAGGTGATCCACATGTCGGACGTGGACTTCCGCTCGTCCTGCACGACCTTCCTAGCCTGCCTGGAGCAGGTGAAAGCCTGGTCCAAGGCTCACCCCGACCACGCGCCGATCCTCATCCTGATCAACGCCAAGGAGGGCTCCGCCAACGTGCCGGGCGGGGTCACGCCCCTGCCCTACGACGCCGCGGCCTTCGACGCCCTCGACGCGGAGATCCGCTCGGTGTTCGGCGACGACCAGCTGATCACGCCTGATAAGGTTCAGGGCCGGCGGGCGACCTTGCGCGAAGCTGTGCTGGCGGGCGGTTGGCCGACCCTGGGCGCTGCGCGAGGCAAGGTGTTCTTCGCGCTCGACGAAGGGCCGCAGAAGGTGGCGGTCTATCGGGGGGCGCGCCGCTCGCTGGAGGGGCGTGCGATGTTCGTGAACACCGACGAGGCGTCGCCCGCGGCCGCCTACCTGACGCTGAACGATCCGATCCGCCAGCGTGATCGGATCGCCGCGGCCGTGAAGGCCGGCTTCATCGTCCGCACGCGGGCCGACGCGGAAACCTGGCCGGCGCGCCGCAACGACGTCACAGCCCGCACAGCCGCCCTCAGCAGCGGCGCGCAGTACATCTCCACCGACTACCTGTGGCCGGACGCGCGGTTCGGGGGTGGATACACGGTGCGGCTGACGGGTGGCGAAGCGGCCGCCTGCAACCCTCTGCGTTCACCTGAGCGCTGCAGCGGGATGTCGATCGACGCGGTGGCCGGAGCTCCTGCCCGCGGCTACCTGACGCCCGAGGCGCGGCCGGACCTGACCAAGATCCTCCCCGGGCCGCCCGCCCCTGGCTCGCCGCGGTCCGTGGCGGACGCGGGTGTGTTCGACGGCTCACGCCATCTGCAAGGCTCCCCGCGCTGGAGCCTGGCGACCAGCGACGTTCGCGGTCACATGTTCGATCACTTCGGCGGGGCGCTGGGTGTCCGCCTCACGCCGCAGAGTGCGCCGGTGCTGAACGCGCTGCTGGAGCGCGCCGGCGAGGATCGCAGCGTGGTGAGCGACGCGAAGCGTCATTGGCAGAGCCGCCGGCCGTACCTGGGCAAGGATGCGCCCATCTGCGAGGCCAAGACGGACCATCTGGCGGGCAATGGCGACTATCCCTCAGGCCATGCGGCGCATGGTGAGCATGTGGCGATGATCCTGGCCGAGCTGGCTCCCAGCCGCGCCACGGCGCTGTACGAGCGAGGCCGCGAGTACGCCGACAGCCGCTGGATCTGCGGCTCGCACAGTCTCAGCGCGGCTGAGGGTGGATTGCAGGCCGGGGCGGTGATCTACGCGGCGGAGCATCTCTCGGAGACGTTCCGGCGCGACATGGATATGGCGCGCGCCGAGGTGGAAGCGGCGTTGAAGGCCACCTTGCCCTGAGGGCTCAGGCCAGCAGGCGACGCAAGTCCTCGCGAAGGGCTGCGACGTTGCCTCGCACGCGAGCCTTGTAGGCCGCGACAGCGTCCGGATCGACGTCGAACAGGGTGTTCTCCGGATAGGTGCGGCCGAACACGTCGCGCAGCATGGAGCCGAACTTGCCGGACGCGATGTCCAGGTTCGGCATCTCGCGCTGCTCGCGATAGGCGACCTGACGGGCGGAGGTGAGCGCGCACAGCAGCGGATGCAGGCGGCTCGACAGAACCGTGGTGTAGGATTGGATGCGCTCGATCACGCGGTCCAACGGCAGCTCCTTCTGGACCTCGGCGCCCACAACAAGCCGCTTGTCCTTGTGCGGGGTCGCCAACGGAAAGGCGTCGATAAGCCAGTCGCCGAGATGGCGGACGTTGGCGCGTCCCTGGCCATAGAGCTGCTGGTCGGTCTCGTAGCGCGCCCACCAGGTGTCGAGGCGATCCAACACCGCACCGAAGCGGTCGGAGTCGATGGTCTCGCGATACTGAGTGCCGAAGATCCCGACGGCGGCCGGAACGCGGTCCAGCAGGGACAGCAGGTCGTCGGTCAGCAGCGGCCGAAACAGGCTGTTGCCGATACCGAGGACCAGCAGGTCGGGCTCGCCCTCAGGCAAAGTCCAGGGGCGATGGTAGATGCGGGTGATGCGGGCATTGGGCGGCAGGACGTGGCTGAGCACGTGCATGCCCAGCCGATCGCCGAAATTGCCGACATTGCTGTAGCTCAGCACCCAGACCGTGCGCTCGCGCGCAGCCGGAAGCGCCCGCCGCGAGGCGGCGCCATGGCCGGACGGCTGACGGCGCCCGATGCCGCGGGTCTCTGGGGGCACGAGGCCGTCCAGGCGCAGGTCGCCGGACGGATGTGGGCCGCGCGCCTCCGGCGTGGCTGATGGCTGGTTCGGGGACACGGGTACGCCTACTCATCGACTCTCGCGCCGGTTGCACTCGGCACGAGAACCGCGGCTTATAGGCGAGATGAGCCGGCCGCAACCCTGGCGCGGCTCACAACGAGCCCCTCACCTTAACGTGGAGCGCGCGGCCCTCGCGGCTTGGCGCCCTTCGGCGGACCACGACGCGGCGGACCGCTAGGACGCCCGCCCGGACGCCCACGCGGGGCGGCCGCGGGACGAGGACCGGGCGCGCCGGCCGCTTCGATCCGCACATCGCCTTCGCTCGCGGAGGCGATCGCCTTGCGGAAGCGCGGCTCGACGTCCGGATGGATCTCGAACTTGGTCTCGCGGTCGAAGATTCGGATTTCGCCGATGTCCTTCTTGGTCACGTGGCCCAGGCGGCAAATAAGCGGGACCAGCCACTTGGGATCGGCGTTCTGGCCGCGGCCGACGGGCAGCCGGAACCAGATGCCTTCAGCTTCACCTTCGGGACGCTGGTACGCCTCACGCGTGCGCTCGCGACGTTCCGGCCGTTCGGGACGCGCGCCGCGACCGTCGTCCAGCAGCTCTTCCGGCTCGGGCAGCCGGGCGCGGTAGAGGCGGACCAGGGCGGCGGCGACCTGCTCGGGCGTGCGGCCTTCCAGTAGCCGCTCAGCCAGCACGAGATCCTCGGGCGTCGGCGTTTCGGCGAACAGCGGGTCGGCGAGCATGCGCTGCTGGTCCTGCTGCCGGATCTCGTCGGCGGTGGGCGGACCCGACCATTCGGCCTGCACGCCGGCTGAAGCCAGCAGCTGCTCAGCCTTACGGCGACGCGTGTACGGCACCAGCAGGCAGGAGACCCCCTTCTTGCCCGCACGGCCGGTCCGGCCGGATCGGTGAAGCAAGGTCGCCTTGTTCACGGGCAGCTCGGCGTGGATGACGAGGCCCAGGTCAGGCAGGTCGATGCCGCGGGCGGCGACGTCCGTGGCCACGCAGGCGCGGGCATGACCATCGCGCAGGGCCTGAAGGGCGTCCGAGCGTTCCTTCTGGGACAACTCGCCTGAGAGCTGGACGGCCGAGAAGCCGCGCTCACGCAGCGCGCCGTAAAGGTGGCGCACGCTTTCACGGGTCGAGCAGAAGATCAGGGCGCCCGGCGCTTCGAAGTAGCGCAGGATGTTGACGACGGCGTTCTCGATCTCGTTCGGGGCGACCCGAACGGCGCGATATTCGATGTCGCCGTGCGGGGTGTCGCGCCGGATGGTGTCGATGCGCACGGCGTCACGCTGGTAGCGCTTCGCCAGGGTCGCGATGTCCTTGGCGATAGTGGCCGAGAACAGGAAGGTGCGGCGGCTGTCAGGCGTGGTGTCGAGGATCCCCTCGAGGTCCTCACGGAAGCCGAGGTCGAGCATCTCGTCCGCCTCGTCCAGAACGACAACGCGCAGGGCGGACAGATCGAGGTTGCCGCGCTCCAGGTGGTCACGCAGGCGGCCGGGGGTGCCGACCACGATGTGGGCGCCGGAGGCCAGAGCCCGCTGCTCGCGGCGGGCGTCCATGCCGCCCACGCAGGTGACGATACGTGCGCCGGAGTCGGCATAGAGCCAGCCGAACTCGCGGGCGACCTGCAGGGCCAGTTCGCGTGTCGGCGCGATCACCAAGGCCAGCGGAGTTTCAGCGTGGCCGAACCGTTCGGCCTCGCCCAGCAAGGCGCCGGCCGCAGCTAGGCCGAAGGCAACAGTCTTGCCCGACCCAGTCTGGGCGGAAACAAGCAGGTCGTGCCCGTCGCCCGCCTCGAGAACGGCGGCCTGAACGGGGGTAGGTTCGCGATAGCCCTGGGTCTCGAGAGCGCGGGCCAGCGCGGGGTGGGTCGTCGGAAACGGCATCAAAGGTCCTTGTTCGCCCGAAACGCGGGCGGGGCGCCTTGGATCTAAGGCCGCCCCATAAAAGCGAGCCCGGCCTCGCGGCCGGGCTCATCGATCACTGATCCTAACAGAAAAAGCCTCAAGCGTCCTGCAGCGCCGAGAGCTTCCAGTCCTCGCCCGGGCGACGGGTGAAGGTCCAGATCTCGGTGACCAGCTGCGGGTTATAGGCGTCGCCTTCGACCACCGTGCCCGTCTGGATGTCGCGGGTCACGTCGATAATCTCATACTGAAGGGCCGCGCTGGCGTACTCCACCTCGCCTTCGCGCCAGGCTTCGGCCACGTCGGCCTGCACCAGACGGATGCCGGAGAGCTCGTTGCGACGCCCTTTGGTGGCGTTCTCGCTCAGCTGTTCGGCCAAGTAGCCCATGACTTCAGGCGTGGTCCGTTCGCGCAGGGCGCCGAAGTCGGCCCGGCCGTAGGCGGTCTGCACCTCGTTCAACAGGCGCTCGAAGGCGTCGCGGTCGGTGTTGGTGACGGCGATCTCCACCGGGCTGGGGGGCACGGCCGTGCTCGCGCCGCCAAATCCGCCGAAGCCGCCGGTGCTGGCGGGGCGCGCACCCGAGTGGCTGTCGGGAGCCTCAAAGCGATTGGCGAAGGGAGACGCGCCCTGACCGGCCATGGCGGGCTGCTGCTGCTGGCGGCGACGGAACAGCCGCATCAGCAACATCACGCCCAGCACCACGACGCCGATCTGGATCAGGGTGGCGAACAAGGCGCCTGCGCCTGCGCCGAAACCGTTCCCGAGCATCGCGCCCAGGAGGCCGCCCACAAGCAGGCCGCCCAGGATGCCGCCCATCATGCCGCCGCGGCGCTGAGGCTGAACCGCGCCGGGCTGGCCGGCGGTCTGCGCCCGTGCGCCGGGCTGTTGCGCGCCAGGCTGCTGCGCGCCGGGAGGCCGCGCGGCCATGGACCGTTCGATCGGCGCAGCTTGCGTCGGCGCCGTTCGGGTCGCCGGCGGAGCCTGCCAGGTGCGCGCGCCGCGGCTGCCGAAACCGCCGCGCGGACGCGCATCGGCCGCGTCCAGAGCGCCAAAGGAAAACACCGCCATGGCGGCGGTCAGCAAGGCGGCTTTCTTGAAAGGTTGGTTCATCGAGTCACTCCCTGCCCCACCATGTAGTGCGCCGCCGTCCGGATTGCTCCCCCATGTGGCAACTTCATCTTTCGGTAACCCTCGACGGGCCAATGCCCTCGCCCTCCGGGTGAACTGTGCTAGGACAAAGCGGGCTTTCGAGCCGGCGACAGTTGGGGACGATGGGGATCAGCCGCGGATCATCGCGATCTGGACTGACCGCCGCGGCTTTAGGCTGGGGCGGGGCGCTGGCGCTCGCGTCGAGCGCTGCCGACGCCCAGCAGGTTCTCATGCACAACGAGCTCGCCCAGGTGGCCGTGGACGCCTACACGGCGCCGGCGACCCTGGGTGGTCGGGCTCAGGTAGGCCTGAAGCTCGGCCCCGTGGATGCCTCGCTCAAGGCGGCCATGGAGCGCGGCGGCGGCGGACTGGTCCCGGCCGCTGAAGCGTGGTCGGCGGTGAACCGCCCGGCGGAGTGGACTGGCGACGAGGTTGAGCTGGGCGCGGTCTGGGCGCCCAGGCCGGACGCGAAGGTCACTCTGGATGCGGGCGATCGTGCCCGCCAGACCCTGCATTATGGAAGCCCGCTGGCTAACGGCGCCGACGACCGGATGGTCACCGACCAGGCTCAGTTCGTCCGTTTGAATGCGGCGACCAAGCCGGCCCAGAACTTGGAAGTTCGCGTCGGCGGCGAAGCGACCAAGACCTTGCTGGAAAGCCAGAGCGTCGACGCTTCGGACGCCCCGGCGACGGCGCTCTGGACCGAGGTTCGCCGGCTGTTCGCCGGCTTCACCTGGAAGCCCGCACCGAAAGTGACGGTGGAAGCCGGCCAATCGGTTCAGAGCCTGGGGGTGGCGTGGCGGGGCGCCGGCGAGGCCGAGGCGGAGAACGCCTATGTGACGCCGCAGGTGGCGGTCACCATCACGCCCTGGACCAACGGCAAGTGGCGGCTGGCCGCCGAGGAAGCCGTCTCGCCGCTGAACCCGTCCCAGTTCGCCAGCTATGCGCAGTTGGGCGGCTCGGCCGCCGGGCCGACGCTTGAGCCAGATCAAGGCTGGCGGTACGCGGTGCGCTACGAGCAGAAGCTGCCTCTAGGCATGAGCGTGGCGGCTGGGCTCCTGAACTGGCGCCTGAACAGCATCACCGAGCTCGGGCCGGTCGGCGGCGGCGAGGCGCCGGTGAGCGCTGGCGAAGCCGAGAAGCGCAAGCTCGACATCAATCTTTCCACGCCCCTGGAGCCGATGGGCCTGCAAGGCGCGAGCCTGTCGGGCCAGTTCGTCTGGCAATGGAGCGAGGTGGCCGATCCCTTCACTGGCCTTCAGCGGTCAGTTTCTGGCGAGTCGCCCTACCAGGCGCAGCTGAAGCTGGCGGGAGACGTCTATGGGCGGGATCTCAGCTGGCGGCTGACTGCCCAGGCGAGCGGCCCGCAGAGCATCTTCCAGATGGCTCAGGTGACCACCTTGTCCTCGACGGCGGGCCTGGGCGGCGCCCTCACCTATGGCGCAGGCCCCGTGCGGGTGAGCCTGGAGCTGGACAACATGTTGGGCGGCGCTCGCACGGTCACCGAGGTGCAGTTCGCCGGCTCTCGGGCGGACGGCGCGCCCACGGGCGTGAACCGGCGCAAGGACGAAGCGCGCGCGGTGCGGATCGCTCTAAAGCGCCGGCTCTGATCGCCTATATTGCGGTCATGCGCTCCGCGAACCTGATCGCCCAGCCCGCCGAAGGCTTAAGCCGTGAAAGCATCGGGCAGCTGGTCCGCACCTTCTACGGGAAGGCGCGGTTGGATCCGCACATCGGCCCGGTGTTCGAGGCGGCGGTGGACGACTGGGAGCACCACCTCGAACATCTGACCGACTTCTGGAGCATGGTGGTGCTGCGTGACGGCCGCTTTCGCGGCAGTCCCATGGCCGCCCACGCGCGCCAGCCGATCCGGCCGGAGATGTTCGACACCTGGCTGGGCCTTTGGCGGCAGAGCGCGCGCGAGGTGTTCGCGCCCGCCGTCGCCGACGAGTTCATCCGCCGGGCGGAACGGATCGCCGAGAGCTTCAAGCTCGGCCTGTTCTTCCGCCCGGAGGACGAGGCGCCCCAGCCTTAGCCCAGACGCTCGGCGTGCCAGCGCAGGTGATCTTCCATGAAGGTCGAGACGAAGTAGTAGCTGTGATCGTAGCCCGGCTGCAGGCGCAAGGTGAGCGGCACGCCCGCCTTCTCGCACGCCTCTCGGAGCAGCTCCGGCTTCAGCTGGCCCGCCATGAACTGGTCGGCGTCGCCCTGGTCCACCAAGATCTCATCCACCCGCGCCCCGTCTTCCAGGAGGGTGGTGGCGTCGTGGCGGCGCCACGCCTGATAGTCGGCGCCTAGATAGCCCGACAGCGCCTTCTCCCCCCACACGCAACGGGTGGCGGAGGCGATAGGCGCAAAGGCCGACACGCTGCTCCAGCGGCCAGGGTTCTTGAGCGCCAGAGTAAGAGCGCCATGTCCGCCCATGGAGTGCCCGGTGATCGCCTGGCGCGTCATGTCGGCGGGAAATTGCTCGGCAACCAGCGCCGGCAGCTCCTCGGTGACATAGCTCTCCATCCGGTAGTTGGCGGCGAAGGGGGGCTGGGTGGCGTCCAAGTAGAAGCCAGCGCCCAGGCCAAAGTCATAGGCGCCCTCGGGATCGTCCGGCACGCCAGGGCCACGCGGGCTGGTGTCGGGGGCGACAAAGATCAGGCCGAGCTCTGCGCAGACGCGCTGGAACTGTCCTTTTTCCGTGACATTGGCATGGGTGCAGGTCAGCCCGGACAGGTACCAGATCACGGGACGAGGCCCCTGCTCCGCCTGCGGCGGCACGAACACGCTGAAGACCATGTCCGTGCCGGTCTCGCGGCTGGCGTGGCGATAGACGCCTTGCGTCCCGCCGAAGGCCTTGGTGGTGGAGAGGGTCTCCATCAGTAGATGACCACTGAGCGGATGCTCTCGCCCTTGTGCATCAGGTCGAACGCTTCGTTGATGCGCTCCAGAGGCAGGCGGTGGGTGATCATCGGGTCGATCTCGATCTTCCCGTCCATGTACCAGTCGACGATCTTGGGCGTGTCGGTGCGTCCGCGGGCGCCGCCGAAAGCCGTGCCGCGCCACACTCGACCGGTGACCAGCTGGAAGGGCCGCGTGGCGATCTCCTTGCCCGCCTCGGCCACCCCAATGATGACGCTTTCGCCCCAGCCCCGATGGCAGGCCTCCAGCGCTTGGCGCATCACCGTCGTGTTGCCGGTGGCGTCGAAGGTGTAGTCCGCGCCGCCGTCCGTCAGGGCGACCAGGTGCTGGACGATGTCGCCATCGATGGCCTTGGGGTTGACGAAGTGAGTCATGCCGAAGCGGCGGCCCCACTCTTCGCGGTCCGGGTTAATGTCGACGCCGACGATCATGTTCGCGCCCACAAGCTTCAGGCCTTGGATGACGTTCAGGCCGATCCCGCCCAGGCCGAAGACAATGCAGTTGGCGCCCGGCTCCACATGCGCCGTGTTGACCACGGCGCCGACGCCCGTGGTGACGCCGCAACCCACGTAGCAGGCGGTGTCGAAGGGCGCGTCCTTTCGGATCTTGGCCACCGCAATCTCGGGCAGAACCGTGTAGTTCGAAAAGGTCGAGCAGCCCATGTAGTGGTAGATGGGCTGGCCCTTGTAGCTGAAGCGGCTGGTGCCGTCCGGCATCAGGCCCTTGCCCTGGGTGGCCCGGATCGCCGTGCAGAGGTTGGTCTTGCGCGAAAGGCAGCTTTTGCACTGCCGGCACTCGGGCGTGTAGAGCGGGATGACGTGATCGCCCACGGCGACGCTGGTCACGCCCGGCCCCACTTCCACCACCACGCCCGCGCCTTCGTGCCCGAGGATCGAAGGGAAGATCCCTTCGCTGTCGAAGCCTTCCAGGGTGTAGGCGTCGGTGTGGCAGATCCCCGTCGCCTTGATCTCCACGAGCACCTCGCCGGCGCGGGGTCCCTCAAGGTCCACCTCGACAATCTCCAGCGGCTTCTTGGCCTCGAAGGCGACGGCGGCGCGGGTCTTCATGGGACGCTCCTTGGGGATTTACGAGTCGCGGACCATTCCCCATGCGCGGCCTGAAAGAAAGGGCTTGACATCCGCAACGGGCGGCCGGGTCCGGCGTTGAGATGACATGTACGATCCACACGACATCGGCCCCGAAGAACGCAGCATCCTGCAGGCGGCGCTGGAAGCCCCGCTCGTGGATCGCGATCCCACAACTGTCGCCCTGTGCCTGCGGCTCTGCGGACGAAGGCTTCTGCAGCGGGCCGGCATGGCCGCGCAGGCCAATGGCTGGCATGGTTCGCCGCACGCCTTCGTGCTGACCCGCGAAGGTTGGGCGTACCTGAAGGCCGAGCGGCGGCACGCGCCGGTCCGGCGCGCCGGCTAAGCGGCCGAAATCCGATCCTTTGATCGGTCTGGCGGCTGCTCTGTTTCAGCCGATCACATTTTCGGAACCGCGATCTCCCGCACCGGTTAGCGATCCGACGCCTGACGCAACGCAGGCGCGAAGACAGACCTCGAGGGAGACCTTCATGATCACCAAGACCTGGCGCTCTGCGCTGCTCGTCAGCGCATCCGCCCTGGCTGCATCCAGCCTGCTCGTCGCCTGCAACCGCGGCGCTGACACGACCGCCACCGACACCGCGGCCACCACGGGCGCGGCGACCGACACCACGGGCACCGCGGGCGGCGCCATGACCGGCACCGGCGCTGACGCCACGGGCACCGGCGCGGCCGGCACCATGGGCTCCACGGGCGCGACCGGCACCACCGGCGACATGTCCGGCACCGGCGCGGCCGGCACCGGCGGCTCCACCGGCACCATGGGCACGGGCGGTACGACCGGAACCACGGGCTCGACGGGGACCACCGGCACGACTGGCACCACCGGCTCTACGGGCGCGACCGGCACGACCGGCGGCGCAGGCACCTCGGGCGGAGCTGGCGGCGCGGGCGGTGGCGCGGGCGGCTAAGCCGTCTCAGACGCTGACAGGAATGGCGGGCCGGTCGCAAGACCGGCCCGTTTTCGTTTCTGGCTAGTCAGCCATGGACAGCGGCCGGGCCACCATCTCCAGCGGGCGCCGCTCGGCCTTGACGCCAAACACAAGCGCCACCCCCGCAGCGGCCAGCATCAGGCCGCCCCCCAGCAGGTAGCCGGCGAAGATCTGGCTCCGCTCTCCCGATTGCACCAGGGCTCCGAAAAGCGCCGGACCGGCCACCCCGCCCAGCAGGGTACCGATGGCGTAGAACAGCGAGATGGTCACCGCCCGCGTCTCCAGCGGGAAGAGCTCCCCGACGGTCAGGTAGGCCGCGCTGGCCGCCGCCGAGGCGAAGAAGAAGATCACGGTCCAGGCCAGCGTCTGGGTCTGGGCGGTCAGCAGGTTCTGGGCGAACAGCCAGCCCGTCAGGCAGAGCAGAATGCCGGAGGCCGCATAGGTGGCGGCGATCATCCGCTTGCGGCCGATGCTGTCGAAGAAGCGGCCAAGCACGAGCGGGCCGGCGAAGTTGCCAAGGGCGAACGGCAGGATGAACCAGCCGACGTTCTGCGGCGCGATCCCGTAGAAGCGCGTCAGCATCAGGGCGTAGGTGAAGAAGATGGCGTTGTAGCAGAAAGCCTGCGCCGCCATCAGGACCAGTCCCAGCGTCGTCCGCTTTGGATGCGTCAGGGCCAGGCTGACGAACACCTCCGACCACGACGCGCCGCGGCGGCTGATCAGCTTCACCTTCGGCAAGGGTTCGAACAGGGCAGGCAAGGCGCAGTGACGTTCGATGCCGCGTTCGATTTCGCGCACCACGCGCTCGGCTTCCTCCGGCCGCCCGTGGGTCATCAGCCAGCGGGGGCTCTCCGGAACGAAGCGGCGCAGGAACACCACGATGATGGCCAGCAGGCCGCCGACTACGAAAGCCAGCCGCCAGCCCCAGGCCTGTGGAATGATGTTAGGATCGAGCACCACCACGGAGCCCAGAGCGCCGAGCGCCGCGCCCACCCAGAAGGTGCCGTTGACCGCCAGGTCCGTGTAGCCGCGCCGGCGCGCCGGCACGAGCTCCTGGATCGCCGAGTTGATCGCCCCGTACTCGCCGCCGATTCCGGCGCCCGTCAGGAAGCGGAACAGCAGAAAGGACCAAAGATCCCAGGAGAAGCCGGACGCCACCGTGGCGGCGCCATAGACCAGCACGGTGATGGTGAAGAGCTTGCGCCGACCGAACCGGTCTGTCAGCCGCCCGAACAGCAGCGCGCCCACCACGGCGCCCAGCACATAGGCGCTGCCGGCAAGGCCGATCTGCGCCTCAGTGAGCCGCAAGCCCGCCGTGCCGGAGATCGCCGGCGCGAGGCTGCCGACAAGGGTGACTTCCAGTCCGTCGAGGATCCAGGTCACGCCGAGGGCGGCGACGACGAGCCAGTGGAAGCGGCTGAACGGCAGGCGATCGAGCCTGGCCGGAACATCGGTCGTGAAAGCCTCCCCCGGCTGAGCCATGCACCCTTCCCTTCCCTAGCTGGGCCAGAACCTGCAATGCCAAGCTTGGGTTCCCAGCCTGCCTGTCGTATGGCGCCGCATGGCCGCTGAAGAGATCCTGGTCGACGCCCGCGGGCACCGCTGCCCCGTCCCAACCCTGCGCCTGCGCCGTGCGCTGGAGGACGCTCCGGCCGGCGCGTGCGTGCGGCTGATGGCGGACGATCCGCTGGCTCGGATCGACGTGCCCCACTTCGCCGCCAGCGTCGGGGCGGAGATCGTCGAGCGGCATGAAGCGGACGGCGCGCTCACCTTCGTGGTGAGGAAACCCTAGGCCGCCGACCGGCGGACCTGGGCCCGGCGCGCGAGGTCCGGCGGAAGCTGCTGCGGACCGGCAGATAGCCCAGTGCGAGCTCGACTTCCGTCGCCAGGGCGCCGCCGAAGAAGATGGCGTTCACGTTCCAAGACAGCCAGATCAAAAAGATCACGACCGTGGCGATGGAGCCGTAGGTGGCGCCCAAGTGCGCGATCTGCTGGACGTAGAAGGCGATCGCCCAGGAGGCTGACAGGCACAGGAGCGCCCCGGCCATGCCGCCAATCAACGAAGCGCGCCAGATCACCGGCCGGCTCGACATGGCGAAGCGGTAGATGCAGGCCAAGCCCAGGACCATGCTCGCGCTGGCCCAGGTCCATTCACTGTAGAGCCAGGATGCGCCCCGCAGCGGGCGCAGGTTGAACGCTTCGCCCATGACCCGCAGGCTGAAGAAGGCTGTCGAAACCAGGGCCAGTCCTGCGAAGGTGGCGATCAGCACGCCCAGCGCCATCAGGTTGAAGCCGAGGAAGCCTCGGGGCTCGTCCTCGTCGTGGATGAAGGACAGGCCCGCGAGCAGCGCCTTGAACCCGCGATGGGCGGCGTACATCCCAATCACGGCGGCAAGGCCACTCTGGGTCGACAGGGCCCGGTAAGGCGTCTCGGCCAGCCGCAGCAGTTCGTTGCGGAAGATCTCACGCGCACCCACCGGCATCAGGCGGGCGAGCGCCTCGCCTTCCAGGGTCGCGCGAGCGGGATCAGCCACCAGGCTGTAGACGGCGATCAGGATCGCCAGCGCGGGGAAGATGGCGAGCATCACGAAGAAGGACGCCCCGCCGGTGTAGAGCATCACGTCCCGTCCCCACAGGCGCGTCAGCGAGCGCCCGAGGATCTGCAGACCGATGCGCAGCCAGTGGAGGGGATCCCAATCCACCTCGCGCAGCCGCTCCGTGCGTGGCCGGAATCTCATCGGGCGGAAGGTGCGGAAGGCGAACCGCCCTTGCAAGGGCCAATGGCGCAGGCCCAAATGGAAACGGCGCGCCACCTGGGAGGGTGGCGCGCCGCCGATGGGCGTGTCGTTCCATCAGATTGGCCGCCGCTTCGAGGGACGGGAGAGCGCGACGTCCAACCTCGATGCAATTTGGGATTCTGCGGCTGAACCGATGCTGAACAAGGCTTTCAGGAAAGTCATGGCTGTCCTGAGCGGCCTTGCAGCCTTGGCGGCAGCCGTGTCCGGAGCCGCTCAGGCGCAGACCGCGGCCCAAGCTGCGCGGTTGGATCAACTGGCTCGCTACGCGGTCGAGACCCCATTCTGCGCGCGCTTGGGTTTCCAGGTCGAGCCTCATCCAGAGCCGCTGTTCGACAGCGGCTTCAAGCGCGAAGCCGTCCGCAGCGGCATGTACTTCGCCACGGCCGAGCGGGGGTTCGACAAAGCCGTCCAGCGGCATGCAGACGCCCTGCCCCGCCGGTTGGCGCAGGCGCAGGCCGAGTCTTCTGCCGCGCTCGCGGCGCTGCTCGCCAGCCAGGGCGAGCTTTGCAGCGCCGCCGCCGCCGATCCCATTTTCGCTCGCATCGTGAAGCAGCCGGCTGGCTACGAAGCTGGGCCTGCGGTTGCGCAGCTGTCGGCGGAACTCCTGGCGAGACCTTCGGAGCGTTGCGCCTTCAGCCGCCCGCCTATGGTCCTGCTCGAGGAGGGAGATCCACACCAGCCGGGCAGCCGATGGCTTCAGGTTTGGGAGGTCCCCGACACGCCAGTGCTCTGGTCGCAAGCCGATCCTGACGGATACCAGGCGTTCCGGGCGGCCGTGGCGCGCCACGTGGATGACCCTGACCCTCTGCGCCGCCTGGCGGAAGCGGGCGGTGATGCGCAGCACAGGGCGAACAACGCCAGGGTCGCGGCCTCGGCGGTCGAGTGGATCCGCCCCGCCCGCTGCCTTCAGAAGCTGCTGCAGCTCTCTCAGCACGAGCGCATCGACACCTTCACCGCCCCGACGGAATTCGCGGCGTTCATCCTCCGCTCGCCGGACAAGGGCCAGCTGCGGATCTACGCCTATACGGTGAACCAGGACGGCATCGGCCGGATGGACCCGCTGACCGACCCAGTGATTGCCGCCCGCAAAGAAGGTTGGGAGGTGTTGGCCGGGTTACATAACCATGCGTTCCATCCGGGCCGCCCGGCCTTGAACGGCCCGCTGGCGCCCAGTCTGCCTGACGCCCAATTCAACAGCCGCTTTGCGGAGGACACCGGCATGCAGTCCGCGTGGATCACCAATGGCCTGCATACGGTGGAGATCCCCGCATCCGCCTTCCCGCTCTTCGAACAGGATCGCTGACAGCTGGGCAAACTCTGCCGCGGCGCTGCGTCTCTGTCGCAACCACAAGGCGGCCCAGCTAATCTCACCCTTCGCCCGCGCGTGATTCCGTGCTTAGGACTTCGGGGCTTTTGGGATGGGGTTGATGGCGGCAGGCGTCCAGGCGCGGGTCTTGATCGTTGCGCGCGACGACGTCCTCGCGGGTCCGCTCGCCGAAGGGCTCGACCGGCTCGGCTGGCGCACCGTGACGGCGCGCGGCCCCTACGCCGCTATGGCGGCTCTTGCGGACCTTGGGATCGAAGCGGCTATCGTCGACCTGTCGGGCGGCGAGGAGATGGCCGCTCTAGCGCGCCGGCTGAAGGAAGCCTGCGCGCCGCGTCGTCTGCCTGTGGTCGCGATCGGCCAGCCCGACGCCTCCGCCGGTGCGCAGGACTTCGATCTGACGATGGCGCCGCCGCTGCATCCGTCCCAGGCGGTGATGCGGCTGGAAAGCCTGGTTCGTCTCGCCGTCTCCGAGGAAGAGTTCGAACTTCGGCTTGAGACCTTCGCGGATCGCGGTCGCCGACTCGATCTGCCGGAGGCGGACACCAGCCCGCTGCGCGTTCTGGCGATCGGCGAGCCCGCGCCCCAGTTCCTGGCCTTCTCCAACGCTCTGGCGCGGAATGGCGCCGAGGTGGTGGGCGCCTTCACCGCCTACACCGCTTTCGACTACCTGCACGAGCGGACGTTCGACGCCGTTGTGCTGTGGGCTGGCGAGAACCCGCAGGAAGCGCTGTCGATCGCATCCGGCCTGCGGCGCAACACGCGCCTCTACCATACGCCTGCGCTGCTCTACATGGCGCAGGGCTCCTACGTGACGACGGCGGAAGCCTATAACCGGGGCGTGTCGGACGTGGCGTCGCTGGACGTGCCGGAGACCGAGACGGCCGGCCGGGTTCTGGAGCTGGCCCGCAACTTCCGCCGCCAGAGCGCCGTGCGCCAGGCGCTGGAGAAGGCGCGCAGTTCGGGCCTGATGGACGCGGCCACCGGCCTCTTCACACGGGATCTCTTCGCGTTGCATCTGGCGCGGCTGGCCCAGGCTTCCCGCGTCCGCAATCGGCCGCTGTCCGTGTGCGTCCTCAAGGTCTCGGAACGTCCGGCGGTGACGGCGGCGCGGGCCGGCGGATGGCTCGACCGAGCGATCCCGCAGATCGGATCGATGATCGGGCGTCTGGTGCGAGTGGAAGACACCGCCGCACGCTTGGGTCCGGAAGTGTTCGCCCTCGCCCTGCCTGCCACGCCCGTGGGCGCCGCCCGCGCGGCCGGCGAGCGGATCGCGGCGGTGATCGGCTGCACGGCGTTCGACGCCGGCGAAGGCAAGACACCCTTCGTTGTGGAGTTCGACATCGGCGTGGCGGAAGTGCCTTCCGCGGAGGCGGCGGGCCGCGCGCTGGAAGCCGCCGCTTCGGAGGCGCAGAGGAAGAAGGCCAGCTGATGGACCAGACCTACGGTTCGGCCGCGGGGCCTTGGCCCTACCTGATCCCACTGGTCATCATCGCCCTGGCCCTCCTGCGGAACGCCCGGTCCCGGCGCCTGCGGGTAGAGCGGCTGTGGGTCGGTCCGGTGCTGATCCTGCTGGCCGCCGCGCTGGCGATCACCCACACGCCTTCGCCCGGGTTCGTCACCTTCACCGCCTGGAGCCTGGCGTTCATCGCAGGCTCGGCGCTCGGCTGGTGGCGCGGACGCTTTACGCACATCACCGTCGACGCCGAAACGCACGCCCTGACGAGCCGAACCTCGCCGCTCGGATTGCTGCTGATCCTCGCGGTGTTCGCGATCCGCGCGCTGCTTCGCGGCGCCCTGGCAGACAACGCCGCCAGCCTGCACGTCAGCCTCGCGGAAATCTCCGACGGGTTCCTGCTGTTCGCCGTGGGGGTGGTCTGCACCCATCGGCTGGAGATCGCCCTGCGGGCCACGCGTCTCCTGAAGGAAGCGCGCGCCGCCCGCAGCGCCGCCTAAGCCGCCAGCTTCGCCAGCTCGTTCAGGACCTTCTCGGCGGCGTTGAGACGCTGTTCCGGTGTGTCCCACTCGCCCTTTACCACGACCTTGTGGTCGGGCCGCAGTTTCCAGGCCACCTGGTTCTTGCCCACGAACTGGACGAGCCCCATCGGATTCTTGAACTCGTCGCCCCGGAAGGTGACGACGGCGCCCTTGGGCCCCACGTCGATCTTGGCGACGTTCGCCTGGCGGCACAGGCCCTTGATGGCGACGACCTTCAGCAGCTGGCCCGCCTCCGGCGGCAGCGGCCCGAACCGGTCGATCAGTTCGGCGGCCAGGGCTTCGCGGTCCTGCACCTTCTCGGCTTCCGACAGGCGGCGATAGAGCGCCAGGCGCACGTTGAGGTCCGGCACGTACTCTTCGGGGATCAGCACGGCGGCGCCGGTGTTGATCTGCGGAGACCAGCCGCGGTCGTCGAAGGCCGAGCCGCCGGTGCGGGTCTTCAGCTCGTTGACCGCGTCCTCCAGCATCTGCTGGTAAAGCTCGACCCCGATCTCCTTGATGTGGCCGGACTGCTCGTCCCCAAGCAGGTTGCCGCCGCCGCGGATGTCCAGGTCGTGGCTGGCCAGCTGGAAGCCGGCGCCCAGGCTGTCGAGGGACTGCAGCACCTTCAGGCGCTTTTCGGCCGACAGGGTGATCTGCTTCTCGGCCGGCGTGGTCAGGTAGGCGTAGGCGCGCGCCTTGGAGCGCCCCACCCGCCCGCGCAGCTGATAGAGCTGGGCCAGGCCGAACATGTCGGCGCGGTGGATGATCATGGTGTTGGCGCTTGGGATATCGAGGCCGCTCTCCACGATCGTGGTCGATAGAAGCACGTCGTACTGGCCGTCGTAGAAGGCCGTCATGACCTCCTCGAGCTGGGTCGCCGACATCTGGCCGTGGCCGACCACGAACTTGATCTCCGGCACCTGCTCCCTAAGGAAACGCTCCAAGTCCGGCAGGTCGCTGAGGCGCGGCGCCACGTAGTAGGCCTGACCGCCGCGGTACTTTTCGCGCAGCAGGGCCTCGCGGATGACTACCGGATCGTACGGCGTGATGTAGGTCCGCACCGCCAGGCGATCGACCGGCGGGGTGGCGATGATCGACATCTCGCGGATGCCCGACAGCGACATCTGCAGGGTGCGCGGGATCGGCGTCGCAGTCAGGGTCAGCATGTGCACGTCGGCGCGAAGCTCCTTGAGCTTCTCCTTGTGCTTGACCCCGAAGTGCTGCTCCTCGTCGACGATGACGAGGCCAAGGTTGCTGAACTGCACCTGGCTGGAAAGCACCGCGTGAGTGCCGACCACGATCTCGAACTCGCCCTTCTTGAGCCCCTCGCGGGTCTCGGCGGCTTCCTTGGCGGGCACCAGGCGCGACAGACGGCGGACCTTCACCGGCCAGCCCTCGAAGCGCTCCTTGAAGGTCTTGTAGTGCTGACGGGCGAGCAAGGTGGTCGGGGCGGCCACCACCACCTGCTGACCGCTCATGGCGACCACGAAGGCTGCGCGCAGGGCGACTTCGGTCTTGCCGAAGCCGACGTCGCCGCAGATCAGGCGGTCCATCGGCTTGCCGGCGCCCAGGTCCTCCAGCACGTCGCCGATGGCGTTGAGCTGGTCGTCCGTCTCCTCGTACGGGAAGCGGGCGCAGAACTCTTCGAACACCCCATGCGGCGGCGTGACGGAGTCCGTGGACTTCATCATCCGCTCGGCCGCGATGCGGATTAGGCCTTCGGCCATCTCGCGCAGGCGCTGCTTGGCCCGGGCCTTGCGCGACTGCCAAGCGGCCCCGCCGAGCTTGTCGAGCTGAACGCCCTCGTTGTCCGCGCCGTAGCGGGTCAAAAGGTCGATGTTCTCGACCGGCAGGTAGAGCTTGGCCTCGCCGCCGTACTGCAGCTCGAGCGTGTCGTGCGGGGCGCCCTGGACCTCAAGCGTCTTGAGGCCGTCGTAGCGACCGATGCCGTGATCGATGTGGACCACCAGGTCGCCAGGGGTCAGCGAGGACGCCTCGGCCAGGAAGTTGGACGCGCGGCGGCGCTTCTTCGGGCGCGCCAGGCGATCGCCCAGGATGTCGGTCTCGGAAATGACCGCCAGGTTCTCGGTCTCGAACCCGTTGTCGAGCGGCAGGACCACCCGCTGCGGGACCTTCGGGTCCGCGGCCTTGGCGGCGTCCCAGTAGGGGGCGAACGGGATGTTCTTGAGGCCGTGATCGGCCAGCATCGAGCCCAGGCGGTCGGACGAGCCCTCCGACCAGGAGGCGAACAGCACGCGTTTGCCGCTCGCCGCCAGCGCCTTGGCATGGTCGGCAGTGGCCTCAAACAGGTTGATGCTGTCGCGCTGGCGCTCCGGCGCGAAGTTGCGGCCCTGGCTGGCGCCCATGTCGATAGAGACGCCGGTCTCCGCCTCCTTGAAGCCTGAGAACCAGCGGGTCGGACGACTGGCGAGCAGGCGGTCCTGCTCCGCGGGGGTGAGATAGAGGCGCTCGGGGGGAAGCGGCCGGTACTGGGCCTTGCGATCCGCCTGGTCGCGGCTGTCGAAGGCGTCTTCGATCATCGCCAGGCGCTCTTCCCGCGCTTTCGGCGCCAGGTGGTCGAGCGCCACCAGGGCGTCGGCCGGCAGGTAGTCGAACAAGGTCGCCATCTGCGGGTAAAACAGCGGCAGCCAGTGCTCCATGCCCGCCCGGCGGCCGCCTTCGGACACCGTGGCATAGAGCGGATCGTCGCCCGGAGCGCCGAAGGTCTCCAGATACCCGGTGCGGAAGCGCGAGATGGCGTCCTTGTCCAGCAGCGCCTCGCTGACCGGCAGCAGGGTCACGTCCTTCAGCTGCTTGGTGGAGCGCTGTGTCTCGGGATCAAAGGCGCGAATGGACTCCAAGGTGTCGCCGAAGAGGTCCAGGCGGACTGGCTCGTCGGCGCTGGGCGGGAAGACGTCGATGACGCCGCCGCGGATCGCGAATTCGCCGCGCTCCGACACGGTCGACGCCCGCTGATAGCCGTTGACCGCGAAGTAGCGCTCGAGGTCGGCGATCTCGACCACGTTGCCCACGCGCGCCGAATAGGTGGCGTCGGCGATGGCGCTCTTGGGCGGCACGCGCTGGAGCATCGCCGGCACCGAGGTCACGATCAGCACCGGCTTTTTCGGATCGAAGCCTTGGCACAGGCGCGACAGGGTGGTCATCCGCTGAGCGGCGACCCCCGCCGACGGCCCGATGCGGTCGTACGGCAGGCAGTCCCAGGCCGGGAACACCACCACCTCGACCTGGCTCGCGAAGAAGCGGAAGGCGTCGGCGAAGGCCGAAAGGCGCGTCCCGTCACGGGCCACAAACACCGACACGCCTTTGCGGGCGCGGACGATGTCGGCCATGACCAGGGCGTCGAACCCCTCCGGCGCGCCAACCAGATCCAGCCGGCCGGGATCTTCGGCCACCCGCCGCATCTGGGCGGGCGTGACCGGACGCGAGCCGTCAGCCGCCATTGTTGTCGCCCCGGGCTTCATGAGCATCCCAGCGGAACTGCTTGATGCGGTTCATGATCTCATGATCGTGCTCGGGCGGGGTCGGCTCGCGGCCGATGATCCAGGCGTAGAGATCCTGGTCGGGGACCTCCAGCAGGTGCTCGAAGGTGTCGAGCTCCTCTTCGCTGAAACTCGCCACATGTTGATCCGCGAACGGCCCGAGGATCAGGTCCGCTTCCCGGAAGCCCCGGCGCCAGGCGCGGAACTTCAGCTTCTTTAGCCGTGCGTCGTTGGTGCTCATGGAGAGGCGCGGATATAGAGCGCGGGGCTGCGATGCGCCAGTGAGCTCCCGCGCGATCTTGCTATGTTCCGGCCATGCGGCCCGAGATTCTATTCCCGCTCTTCGCGCCGGTGACCTCGCTGAAGGGGGTGGGACCGCGTGTGGCGCCCCTGCTGGAGAAACTGGCGGGCCCCGTCGTGCGCGACGTGCTGTTCCTGAAGCCGCACACGGTGATCCGGCGCACGCCCGCCACCATCTCCACCGCACTCGACGGCGAGGTGATGACCTTCGAAGTCACCGTGGAGAGTTTCCAGAAGCCCCGCGTCCACACCCAGCCCTGGCGGATGCGGGTGTTCGACCAGACCGGCTTCATGACCCTGGTGTTCTTCGGAAGCTTCGGCTCGCAGCTGGAGCAGCGCCATCCGGTGAACAGCCAGCGCATCATCTCGGGAAAGGTCGAGAACCAGGGCTCGTTCGGCTGGCAGATGGTCCACCCGGACTACATGGTCGAGCCCGGCAAGGCCGGCGACATCCCCGAGGTGGAGCCCGTCTATCCGGCGACCGCCGGCCTGCCGCCGCGCACCGTGCGCAAGTTCGTCGTTGAGGCCCTGTCCCGCGCGCCGGAGATGCCGGAATGGCAGGACCGCGCCTGGTTGGAGCGCGAGCGCTTCCCGAGTTGGCGCGAAGCCCTGGAGCGCCTTCATGGACCGCAGGGTGAGGCGGACCTGGGGCTGCAGTCGCCGCACGCGCGGCGGCTGGCCTTCGATGAGCTGCTGGCCCACCAGCTCGCCATGGCGCAGCGCAAGGCGGAACGTCGGCGCGAGCCGGCCGCGCGTATCGGACCAAGCGAGCTCGCCGAGAAGATTCGCGCCGACCTGCCCTTCGCCTTCACCGGGGCGCAGGAGCGCGCGCTGACGGACATCCGCCGCGACCTAGGCGCTGGCGAGCGGATGAGCCGCCTGGTGCAGGGCGATGTCGGCTCCGGCAAGACGGTGGTCGCGATGTGCGCCATGGCCGACGTCGCAGCGGCAGGCGGCCAAACGGCCCTGATGGCCCCCACGGAGATCCTGGCGCGGCAACACTACGAGACGATCGCAGCCCCACTCGCCGCTCATGGCGTCGGCGTGATCCTGCTCACCGGCCGTGACAAGGGGGCGGCGCGAGCTGAGAAGCTGCGGGCGCTGGCGTCAGGCGCCGTGCAGGTCGCGGTGGGCACCCATGCCCTGTTCCAGGACGACGTGGCCTTCCACCGCCTGGAGATGGCCGTGGTGGACGAGCAGCATCGCTTCGGCGTCGCCGAGCGCCAGCGGCTGCAGGCCAAGGGCGAGGCCGTGCACTTCCTGGCCATGTCGGCCACCCCGATCCCGCGCACGCTGGAGCTGACGGTCTACGGCGATCTCGACGTCAGCCGCATCGACGAAAAGCCGCCGGGCCGCACGCCTGTCGCCACGCGCGCCATGCCCATGCCCAGGGTCGCCGAAGTGGAGACGCGTCTGCGCGAAGCGGTGGCCAGCGGCGCCCAGGCCTTCTGGATCTGCCCGCTGGTTTCGGAGTCCGAGGTCAGCGACCTGAAGGCGGCCGAGAAGCGCGCCGGGGAGCTGAAGAGCACCATCGGCCCCAGCGTCGGGCTGGTGCACGGCAAGATGACGCCTGCCGCGAAGGACGCGGTGATGGCCGAGTTCGCCGAAGGCCGTCTGTCCGTGCTGGTCGCCACCACGGTCGTGGAAGTCGGCGTCAATGTCCCCAACGCCACCATCATGGTCATCGAGCAGGCGGAGCGTTTCGGGCTGGCCCAACTGCACCAGCTGCGCGGACGCGTTGGGCGCGGGCGCCGGGAGAGCGCCTGCGTTCTTCTCTACGATCCGCCGCTATCGGAAACGGCCCAGAAGCGTCTCGACATCCTCCGCCGCACGGACGACGGCTTCCTGATCGCCGAGACGGACCTGGAACTGCGTGGCGGCGGCGACGCCCTGGGCCTGCGCCAGTCCGGCTTCCCAGACTACGTCTTCACCGATCCGATCGCGCACCGGGACCTCATCGCGGCGGCGGGCGATGACGCGCGGCTGATCATCGGAAGGGACCCCGAACTCGCCTCGGAACGCGGCCTGGCGCTGCGCGTGCTTCAGGAGCTGTTCGACTGGAAAGCCGGCATGGCGCTCAAGGACGCCGGCTGACTATCGAGGTGGAGCTTAGCTCCTGGCGGGCTTCGCGCCCGCCCCGTTCAGGTCTTACCGTTCAGGTCGGGCCGCGAGGCCAGAAAGGCGGCGCGTTCAGCGGGGCTGAGCACCTTTGCCGTCTTGCGCCGCGCCACCTTGGGCGTCGGGCGGGCGTAGACTCCAGGCTCGGCGGCGGGCTTCAGGTCCGAGAGCCTCTTGGGGGGCGGCTTCATGTGGATCTCTCCAGGCGTCGCGACTCCCCGCGACGGCCCCACTATTCCACAATCCAGCGCCGCTCGCGTGCGCTGTCAGGGCGCAGGGGTCGCTAGGCTCGCCAGCCGGGCCCGGGCGTCCGCCTCAAGGTCGGCGTAGAACAGGTTGTAGCCAGGGACTTTTCGGCGATCGGCCCAGCCGCCGGTCCGCTTCAATGAGGCCGATTTGGGCGCGGTCACATGCAGAAGCCCTCGCTGGCAGCGGGCGGAGACCTGGCGAGCCATGAACGCCGGCCGCGCGTCCCACTCGAGGCCCGTGGCGTTGGCGGCGCCCATGTGCAGGCGAGCCGGCGCGGGCGCGTCAGTGACGGCGCCCAGGATCGGGTTGAAGCAAAGGGCCGACCGTCCGTTGAGGTTCACCAGGTCTCCTGCCGGCGACCAGACCAGGGCGCGGTTGAGCAGGGCGCTTGCGCCCTCGATCTGGCCGTCGAAGACGCTGGCCCACGCAGCCACACAGCCCGCCTGGCCCTTACGCACACAGGGCGGCAGCGGAAGGCTGTCAGCCGGCGTCACCGTCTCGATCAGATAGGCGGCCACCAGGCGGCTGCGAAGCTGGGGATCGGCGGCGATCTCTTCCAGCAGCCGGGCGCCCAGCGTGCCGCCCTGCTCCACCCCCACCAGGATGAAAGGCCGGCCCATGTTGTAGCGGCCGACATATTCGCGGAATGACCGCTGGACGTCCCCGTAGGCGAACTTGCGCGCTTCACGGGCGTCCTCGCGCAGGGTCAGAAGGCTGTAGAGGCTGGCCTGCCGATAGCGCGGCGTGAAGATCCGGCCGACGCGCACGAAAGGCCCGGCGTAGTTGGGCGCCATCACCTCGCGGAACAGACGCTCGGTCTTGGGATCGCCCGCCGGCGCATTCCACTCGTCGCCGCCGTCGTACATGGTGGGCGCGATGAAGAAGACGTCCGCGCGCGGCGTCGCTTCCGTAATGGTCGCAGGCTCGGTGGGCAGCAGCGCCCAGCCGGCCCGCGCGTCATAGTCCGGCGCGGGCGGCGGCTCGTAGGTCTGGAACGGCTCCTTGGGATCCAGCGCATTGCGCACCAGATCGCCCCAGTAGAGCCCCGTGCCGACACCCAGCAGCAGGAGCACGCCGATCGCGGCCACGGCCAGCCAACGGCGGGAGCGCGGCGCGACCTTGGCCATACGTCAGCGGTAGGGGTCGGACTGGGACAGGTAGCGGCCGACGTAATCGGCGATGCCGTCTTCCAGCGCCGTCATGGGCTTGGGGTAACCGGCGTCGAACAGCCGGTCCATCTTGGCCTCGGTGAAGTACTGGTACTTGTCCCGGATCGCTGGCGGCATGGGCGTGTACTCGATCTGCGGCTCGCGGCCAGCAGCGCGGAACACCGCCTGCGCCATGTCGGCGAACGAACGGGCCTTGCCGCTCCCCAGGTTGAAGACGCCGTTGACGGTGGGCGTGTGGGTCAGCCACTCGACCACGTCGGCCGCGTCACGCACATAGACGAAGTCGCGCTGTTGGCCGCCGTCCGGCACGCCGTCGCGGTAGCTCTTGAACAGCTGCACCGACTGCCCCGCCGCCACCTTCGGCCAGATCTGGGCGGCGACCGACTTCATCGAGTTCTTGTGCTCTTCATTCGGCCCGTAGACGTTGAAGAACTTCAGGCCCGCCCATTGCGGCGGCGCGTAGCCCCGGTTGGCCTGACGCACCGCGAACACGTCGAACAGCGCCTTGGACCAGCCGTAGGTGTTCAGAGGCCGCAGGGCCGCCAAGGCTTCGTAGTCATTGTCATCCACGAAGCCGTGGTCGCCCGCACCGTAGGTGGCGGCGGACGAGGCGTAGATGAAGCGCCGCTGCCGGTCGGTGCACCAGCGGAACAGGTCCCGGCTGAGCGTAAAGTTGGAGTGGATGATCTTGTCGGCGTCGGGCTCGGTGGTCGAGGAGACCGCGGCCATGTGAATCACCACGTCCACGTCACGCCAGCGCTTCTCCAGCCACTCGAGCATGTCGTCCGGCGCTACGAAGTCGCCGATCGGATGCTTGGCGATGTTGCGCCACTTGCCCCGATCGGCCTCACGCAGCCGGTCGCAGACCACCACGTCGAGGCTGCGGTCCTCCGCCAGCTTGGCGACGATGTTGGAACCAATGAAGCCGGCTCCGCCGGTGACGAAGGCGATACGCCGGGTCATGCCTGTTCCTTTTGCATGCGGGCGATGGCCGCCGTGGTCGAGTAGCCGTTGACCAGCTCGGCGAGCTTCACCTCGCCGCCCCAGGACTTCACCAGATCGCCGCCGACCACCTGCTCCTCGGAATAGTCGGCGCCCTTTACAAGCACGTCGGGTCGCGCACCCTCAATCAGCTTGATGGGCGTGCTGTCTTCGAACGGCACCACGAGATCGACGCAGCCCAGCCCAGCCAGCACCAGGGCGCGGCTTTCCAGGTCGTTCACCGGCCGCCCCTCGCCTTTCAGCGCGCGGACGCTTTCGTCGGAGTTCAGCCCGACGATGAGCCGATCGCACCAGGCGCGGGCCTGGGTCAGGTAGGCCACGTGGCCCTTGTGCAGGATGTCGAAGCAACCGTTGGTGAAGCCGACCCGCAGGCCCTTGGCGCGCCACCGCGCGACTTCGTCCGCCATGCGCTGGGCCGTCGCCACCTTGGCTTCGGCAGGCGCCATGTGGGCGGTGATGGCCGCTTCGATCAGCTCTTCAGGGCTCACCGTGGCGGTGCCCACCTTGCCGACCGCGACGTGCGCCGCGAGCTGGGAGAAGCCGATGGCGCTCTCGAAGTCGGCCTCGGCGGCGAGCGCCAGCCCGAGGGCGGCCAGAGTCGTGTCCCCGGCTCCGGAAACGTCGAACACTTCGACGGGCGCGGTCGGGAAATGCCGCACGGCTTCCCCTCGCACGGCCAGGCTCATGCCTTTGGCGGCGCGGGTCACCAGGATCGCCTTGGCCTGCCAAAGCTCCATGGCCCGGGCCAGCGCCGCCTCGATCTCGGGGTCGGTGGACGTGGGCATGTCGGTGGCGTTGGCCAGCTCGGCGGCGTTCGGCTTGATCAGGTCCACCGCGCCGTAGCGGCCGAAGGAGCGGGCCTTTGAGTCCACCACCAGCTTGGCGCCGGCCGCTTCCGCCGCCTGGCGACAGGCGGCGATCACCGCCTCGGTCACGACGCCCTTGCCGTAGTCGGACAACAGGATCGTGCCTGCGCCCTGGGCCGCGTCCAGGATCGTACGCACCAGGCGCTGCTCGACGTCGCCGCCGACCGGACGGGACATCTCGGTGTCGACGCGCAGCAGTTGCTGGCCGCCGGACACGAAGCGCGTCTTCAGCGTCGTCGGGCGCTGGGTGTCGGTGACCAGATAGCCCTCGACGCCGGGCTCCTCGCCGACGAGCCTCAAAGCTTCCTTGCCTTCGGCGTCCCCGCCGATCAGCCCGACCAGCGCCACCGAGCCGCCCAGGGCCGCGACGTTGCGGGCCACGTTGCCCGCAGCGCCCAGCATCTGCAGCTCGCGCGAGCGCGCCAGCACCGGAATGGGCGCTTCGGGCGAGACGCGGGTCACGTCGCCGTAGACGAACCGGTCGACCATCAGGTCGCCGACGCAGGCCACCCGTCGGCCAGGAACCAGGCCAAGGATGTGCTGGAGGGCGTTCAGATCCATGGCCCTAGCCTCTGCGGCGCGCTGGATGCGAGGTCAAGCCGCGGCCGTCTGGCCGTTCACCACCTGATGCAGCGCTTTCAGCGTGGTCAGCAGCTCACGCGCGCCGTCCAGGGGCAGACAGCTGGGTGCATCGCACAGCGCCTTGTCCGGATCGGGGTGGAACTCCAGGAACACGCCGTCCGCCCCGGCGGCCACGGCCGATTTGGCGATCACAGCCACGCCTTCGCGCCGACCGCCCGTGGAGGCGCCGCCGGTGCGCGGGTCGGCGCCCGGCAGCTGGACGGCGTGGGTGGCGTCGATCGTCACCGGCACGCCCAGCTTCTTCATCTCGGCGAAGCCCAGCATGTCGACGATCAGGTTGTTGTAGCCGAAAGACACCCCGCGCTCGCACAGGATGGTGAACTCGGCGTCGTCGGTGGCTTCCTTGATCTTGGAGACGATGTTCTTGGCGTCCCAAGGCGCCAGGAACTGGCCCTTCTTCACGTGCAGCCAGCCGCCCGCCTTGTGGATCGCGCGAGCAGAGGCCACTACCAGGTCCGTCTGGCGGCACAGGAAGGCGGGAATCTGGAGGACGTCGACCACGGTGGCGAGCGGCGCGGCCTGCTCCACCTCGTGGATGTCGCTGCAGATCGGCACGTTCAGTTCGGTCTTCACCTGCCGCAGGATCTCCAGCCCGACTTCAAGGCCGGGCCCACGATAGCTCTTGATGGACGAGCGGTTCGCCTTGTCGAAGCTGGCCTTGAACACATAGGGCAGGCCCAGGTCGGCGCAGATCGTCTTCAGCTCGCGGCCGACGCGCAGCGCAAGATCGGCGTCCTCCAGGACGTTTAGGCCGGCGATCACGGCCAGCGGCTGGCCCTCGCCGATGGCGACGTTCCAGCGATCGAGCTTCAAGGCGGCCATGGCGGACCTCTGCTGTCTGACTTTGCGCGCGTAAGTGACCTGCGCCGGGCCGCTTCACAAGCGGCAAGTCAGCGCGGGCGCCCCTGTTCCTAGCCCCGCGCTAGGCTTAAGTAGCCAGTCATGACCATCGCCAGCAGCGTCATCGACGCCATCGGCAATACGCCGCTCCTTCGTCTGCGCCGGGCCAGCGAGCTCACCGGCTGCGAAATCCTCGGCAAGGCCGAGTTCATGAATCCCGGTCAGTCCGTGAAGGACCGGGCTGCGCTCTACATCATCCGCGATGCGGTGCAGAAGGGCCTGCTCCGGGACGGGGGGCGCATCGTCGAGGGCACCGCCGGCAACACCGGCATCGGCCTCGCCATGGTCGGCAAGGCGCTCGGCTACAACGCAACCATCGTCATCCCGCGCACTCAGAGCCAGGAGAAGAAGGACGCCATCCGGCTCTACGGGGCCGAGTTGGTGGAAGTGGACGCGGTCCCCTACGCCAATCCCAACAACTATGTGAGATATTCCGGGCGCTTGGCCGAGGAACTTGCCAAGACGGAGCCCAAAGGCGTGGTCTGGGCCAACCAGTTCGACAACGTCGCCAACCGTGAAGCCCACGTGCACGGCACGGGTCCGGAGATCTGGGAGCAGACCGGCGGTAAGGTGGACGGCTTCATCTGCGCCGTGGGCTCTGGCGGAACGCTGGCGGGGGTCGCCCAGGCTTTGCGTGAACGTAAGTCCGACGTCCGCATCGGCTTGGCCGACCCGCACGGCGCAGCGCTGTTCTCCTACTACACGGACGGCGAGCTGAAGAGCGAAGGCAGCTCGATCAGCGAAGGCATCGGCCAGGGCCGGATCACGGCGAACCTGGAAGGCCTCAAGGTCGACCACGCCTATCGGATCTCCGACGAGGAGATGCTGCTGACCATCTACGACCTGCTGGAGCACGACGGCCTGGTGATGGGCGGCTCCACCGGCGTGAACGTCGCCGGCGCCATCCGCATGGCCAAGGAGCTCGGCCCCGGCCACACCATCGTGACGGTGCTGTGCGACCACGGCGCGCGCTATCAGTCGAAGATCTTCAATCCGGCGTTCCTGGCCGAAAAGGGCCTGCCCGCCCCGCCCTGGATGGCCGCATGACCGATCCTCTGGTTTCCACGCACTGGCTGGCCCAGCGCATCGAAGCAGGTGCGGTGCAGGTGGTCGACGCCACCTGGTACATGCCGAACGAGGACGGCGACGGCCGCGCCGAGCACCTGGCGGGCCACATCCCCGGCGCGCTGTTCTTCGACATCGACAAGATCGCCGACCAGCGCTCCGACCTGCCGCACATGCTGCTCAGCGCGGAGGCCTTCGCCGAAGCCGCGGGCGCGCTGGGTCTCCGGCGGGACCAGGTTACGGTCGTGTACGACGCGCGAGGCATCTTCTCCGCGCCCCGCGTGTGGTGGAACCTGCGCGTCATGGGCTGGCCCGAGGTCTACGTCCTCGATGGCGGGCTCAAGAAGTGGCGCGAAGAGGGCCGGCCGGTCGAGACCGGGGACGTTCAGCCCGCCGCCAGCCGGCTGGAGCCACGCTTCGAGCCGTCGCTGGTCCGCAGCGTCGACGATGTTCGCGCCGCGATCGACGAAGGCGGCACGCAGCTCGTGGACGCCCGGGCCGCCGGACGCTTCACCGGCGAGGTTCCCGAACCTCGCGCCGGCCTTCGGAGCGGTCACATGCCCGGCGCCCGCAACGTGCCGTGGTCGAATCTGGTGAGAGCGGACGGCACCCTGCTGCCGGCCGACGCGCTCAAGACGGCTTTCGAAACCGCCGGCGTTGATCTCGGCGCGGCGATCGTCACCACCTGCGGCTCGGGCGTCAGCGCGGGCACGCTGGCGCTGGGTCTGGCGCGGCTCGGCCGCTTCGACGTGGCGGTCTACGACGGCTCGTGGACAGAATGGGGCGGTCGCGCCGACACGCCCGTGGTCACCGGCCCGGCCTAGCGCATCGGCGGGGCGTACATCAGCCCGGGCTTGGGCGCGGTCCACAGCGCGTTCAGCCCGCGCTCCAGCTTCAGCGGCGAGTCCTGGCCGACGCCGCGCTGGAAGATCTCGTGATACGCGCCCACCTGACGAACGACCTGGTACGCCCAGTCGTTGGACAGCCCTAGCAACGGCCCAAGCTCGCCCTCCAGGCCCAGGAACCGGCGGGTTTCGGGATCGGAGGCGGTCTCCCTCGCCTGCTCAACGGTCTTGGCGTTCAGCCCCAGCTCCTCCGCCAGGATGGTGGCGTAGACCGTCCAACGCACGATGTCGGTCCAGGTCGGGTCGCCCTGGCGCACGACCGGGCCGAGCGGCTCCTTGGAGATCACGTCCGGCAGGATCACCTGCGCGTTCGGGCTGCCCATGGTGGAGCGCGCCGCGGCCAGGGCCGATATGTCGGCGGTGAAGGCGTCGCAGGCCTGGCTTTCATAGAGCTGGCGAACCTCGTCCTCGGTCGGCGCGACCACGGCACGGTAGCGCAGGCCGCGGGCCCGGAAGAACTCGGCCAGGTTCTCCTCGCTGCTGGTGCCGCTCTGGACGCAGATCCGCGCGCCCGACAGCTCCTCGGCGCTGGTCAGCTGCAATGACTTGGGCGCCAGGAACCCCTGGCCGTCGAAATAGGTCACCGCCGCGAAGTCGAGCCCCAGGCCTGCGTCTCTGGCGAAGGTCCAGGAGGTGTTGCGCGACAGCACGTCGATCCGACCATCCCGAAGCGCGCTGAACCGGTCCTGGGCGTCCGTTGTCGTGAACCGCACCTTCTCCGCATCACCCAGCACCGCCGCCGCGATGGCCCGGCAGATGTCCACGTCGAACCCACGCCAGCGGCCTCGCGCGTCAGGAAAGGCGAAGCCGGGCAGTCCCGGGTGAACCCCGCAGGCCACATAGCCTCGCTGGCGCACCGCCTTCAGGGTCGGGCTGACCGCCGGGCTGTAGGCGGTGGGCGTGGTCGGCGCCTGGGCCACGGGGGCGCTGGGCTCGGGGGCTTTTGCGGCAGGCGCGCCCCGGCTGCAGCCTGCGAGGCCAATGACCACAATCGCCGCCGCGAGGCGCCAGATCATCCCTGCTCCTTGATTGGGCCCAACGGTGAGGCTCTAAGTGCCCCCGCACTTTCGCCCCACCTCGGACGAGGCCGCAACCCCGCATGGACGACCGTACCCGCCTGATCCGCGCCGGCGGCGCACCCAAGTCGCTGGTCAAGACGGTGGGACCACCCATCCAGAAGGGCTCCACCGTCCTGCTGCCGGACGCCGAGTCGCTCTATGACGAGCGCAACGTCACCTACGGCCGCCAGGGCCTGGCCGCCCATCAGGCGCTCTGCACCGCCCTGGCCGAGATGGAGGGCGCGGAAGGGCCGGGTGGCGTCACCCTTTATCCCTCCGGCCTGGCGGCCATCACCGGGGCCCTTCTGGCCCTGCTGAAGACGGGCGACGAGGTGCTGGTCACCGACACCATCTACAAGCCGACCCGGCGCTTCTGCGACAAGGTCCTGGCGCGCTACGGCGTCGCCACCACCTACTTCGACCCGGCGACCTCGCCCGAGGACCTTGTGGCCGGCGCATCGGACAAGGTGCGGCTGATCCTCATGGAGTCGCCTGGCTCCCTGACCTTCGAGATGCAGGACATGGCCCGGGTGGCGCACCTGGCCCGCGCGCGAGGCATCCTGACCGCCGCCGACAACACCTGGGGGGCAGGCCTGCTGTTCAAGCCGCTGGAACACGGCGTCGATGTCTCGATCCAGGCTCTCACCAAGTACGTGGGCGGCCACTCCGACGTCTTCATGGGCAGCGTCGCGGCCCGTGACCCGAAAGTTGTGCGCGCCCTGAACGACGGCATCCTCCACCTGGGCTGGGCCGTCTCGCCCGAGGACGCCTACCAGATGCTGCGCGGGCTGCGGACGCTGCCGACCCGGCTCGCCGCCCACGACGAAAACGCCCTCCGCGTGGCGCGCTGGCTCCAGGCGCAGCCGGAAGTGGCGCAGATCTACCACCCGGCCCTGCCCGGCTGCCCGGGACACGAGCTTTGGGCTCGCGATTTCACCGGCGCCTGCGGTCTGTTCACCTTCGCCCTGGCGCCGCCCGGCTCCGAGCGGGCCGTGCACGCCTTTCTGAACAGCCTGAAGCTCTTCGGCCTTGGCTTCTCCTGGGGGGGGTTCGAGAGCCTGGCCATCTCGTGCGATCCGCAGTTGAAGGACCGCAAGTTCCGCAAGACCTACGCGGGCCCGCTGATCCGCCTTCACGTGGGGCTGGAGGATCCGGAGGACCTGATCGCTGACCTCAAGCGCGGCCTCGACGCCTACGTCGGTATTCTATTCTAGGTGGGAACCTGCATCGCCGCTGCGGATTGGCTGGCCGACAACAGCCATGAGGACGGCCATGAGCGAGAACTTCGAAGCCGGCGCCGAGCGCGCCGCCGAGCAGGAACGCAAGATCCAGAGCGAAATCGACGCGGCTGAGCAGCGCTCGTTCCAGCCTCAGGAAGATGAAGACAAGCCGATGCAGGCGGGCGCGCGCGAATACCCCGCCCCGCCGTTCCCCAAGCAGCACCTGCTGAAGCCCGGCGACGAGAAGGACCTGGAGCTGCAGCCCATGTGGGACGCGCCCTTCTACAAGGGCTCAGGCAAGCTCGAAGGCAAGGTCGCGCTGATCACCGGCGCCGACTCCGGCATCGGCCGCTCCGTGGCCGCTCTGTTCGCCCGCGAAGGCGCGGACGTCGCCATCGCCTATCTCAACGAGCACGAGGACGCCGAGGTCACCAAGCAGGCGGTTGAGAAGGAGGGCCGGCGGGCCATCCTGCTGCCCGGCGACGTGGCCGACCCCGCCTTCGCCAAAGACGCCGTCCAGCGCACCGTCCGCGAACTCGGCAAGCTCGACATCCTGGTCAACAACGCCGCGTTCCAGGAGCATGTGAACGATCTGGAGGAGCTCACCGAAGAGCACTTCGACCGGACGCTGAAGACCAACCTCTACGGCTACTTCCACATGGCCAAGGCGGCGGTGCCGCACATGGCGCCGGGTTCGGCGATCATCATGACCGGTTCCGTCACCGGGATCATGGGCAACAAGGACCTGTTGGACTATTCCATGACCAAGGGCGGCATCCATGCCTTCGCCCGGTCGCTGTCCACCAGCCTGATCCCCAAGGGCATCCGGGTGAACGTGGTGGCGCCCGGTCCGGTGTGGACGCCCCTCAACCCGGCCGACAAGGACGCGGAGAAGACCTCCCAGTTCGGCGCCGGCACCCAGATGAAGCGCCCGGCCCAGCCGGAGGAATGCGCGCCGGCCTACGTGTTCCTGGCCTCGCCGCAGATGTCGAGCTTCATCACGGGCGAGATTCTGCCCATCCTGGGCGGCTACAGCGGGGGCTGACGTCCAGCCTCCTGACGGAGGCGTTGCGTGTCGGACTGGCTTGGCGAATTCCTGGCGGCGGAAGCCCTCCCCGAGAGCTTCCGCACCACGCTGGATCGGGTTTGCGAGCCCCTGGCGTCCCGCGCCGCCCGGCTTCGGCAGGTCAAGCGCAAGACGGTGCTGATCGGCCTGTGCGGCGCGCAAGGCTCGGGAAAATCGACGATTGCGGCCGCCACCGTGCGCCTGCTGCGAGATCGCGGGCTTTCGGCGGTCGCCCTTTCGCTGGACGACTTCTACCTGCCCAAGGCGGCGCGCGAGACCCTGGCCGCCAAGGTTCACCCCCTGCTCGCCACCCGTGGCCCGCCCGGCACCCACGACGTGGCGCTGGCCGGCGCCAGCCTAGACCAGCTGCGCAGCGCCGGCCGCATCGCCCTGCCCGCCTTCGACAAGGCTGCCGACAACCGCAAGCCGCGCGCTCAGTGGGAGACGGTCGCCACCCCCGTCGACGTCGTCATCTTCGAAGGCTGGTGCGTGGGCGCCCGCGCCCAGGGCGGCAGCGCCCTCGCCGAGCCGGTGAACGACCTAGAACGCGACGAGGACGCGCAGGGCCGCTGGCGGGCTTACGTCAACGCCCAGCTGGACGGTCCCTACCAGACCTTGTTCGAGCGCCTGCACGAGCTGGTGCTCCTGGAAGCGCCGAGCTTCGAGGTGGTGCTGGCCTGGCGCACCGAGCAGGAGCGCAAGCTGCGCGAACGGACCGGCGGCGGCATGAGCGACGCCGAGCTCGCCCGCTTCATCGCCCATTATGAGCGCCTGACCCGCTGGATCCTGACCGAGATGCCCGGTCGCGCCAACTGGACCGTCCGCCTCGACGCCGACCGCAACCCGCACCCCGACGACTGACCTCAGCGGGCAGCGCCCTGGCCAGGTGCGCGGACGTGGACCTTCATCTTGCTCAGCCGCCGGAAAAGGCGTCGCTCGCCCGTGATCGGCCACCATCCATAGAGGAAGACGTTCACGGGCTGCCACATGGCCACCCAGCCGGCCACCTTCAGCCCTTCGCTGATCACCGCACCGACCGCGCCCGGAAACAGGCGCGTTGCGGCGTTCGATGAGAGCAGGCAGGCCGTGATGAAGACGACACCGATCACCAGGCTGCGCCGTCCACGCCGCAGCAGCTCGTGCAACTCGCGCGTCATGTAGTCGGCTCGCCGCGTGAAATGCAGGTGCACCGCTTCGTGGATCTCGCGTTCGCAGGCATCGTGCGACGTCGGCGCCTCGAACAATCGGAGCTCGAGCTCGAAAGGGCTCCGGCGGGGCAGTGTCCTGGCCCAATTGACGATGAACCGCTCTGCCGCGTGGTCCAGGTTCCTCTCCACAAACGGCGACGGGTCGATCGAGCTGAAGAGCTGGGTTGAGCTGTGCAAGGAGACGCGGATCGGCCCGAGCGCCTTTTCAGTCTCGGTCGGACCGACGGAGCGCTCCTGCTCCAGAGCAGACTCGCTCACTTGCGGACCACGTCCGCTCGAGTGTCCATCCCGTCGACGACCGCTTCCACCGCATTGGTGGCTGCGTCCTTGGCCTTATCTTCTGGACCTGAGCGGGGTGAGTTGAAGAACAAGGCTGCGCCCACGATCACCACAACCGCCGCCAAGAGCGCGAGGCCGACCTTCGCACCAAGAGACGCTCGACGACGCGGCGTGGCGCCGTCCACTTCGATCCGCACTAAGATCACTCCGGTTCAGGTCGCTGATCAACAGCAACAAACCTGCGGGGTTCCCTCCGGGCCCGGAGCGTCCGGCTGGAGGCGCTGCGAAGCAAACAATTGTTGCCCCACAGTTTTCGCTCGTGTCGGACAGACAGCCGCTACGGGAGCTCGACGGCCTAGTGGGCGGCGCCGCCCGTCGCCCCGGATCCGTTCGCGGAGGCCGTCGACGCCGGTGTGTTGGTGCCGCCGCCAGGACCAGGGCCCGTCGTCGTCGTTTCGTTGGCTGCAGCGTTGGTGGCCGCCGTATCGCCTGCTCCAGCGCTGACACCGCCGCCGCCCGGACTACAGGCGGCGAGCAGAGCAGCCGCGGCTAGCGCTAGGGCTGCAGCAGCCTTGCCCGAAGGCGCGATCTGGCAGGTCATGGAAGTCTCCTCGAACTGGCCGGCGCCGAGGGTCTGCGCCGGACCGCTCTGGCTAACCGGCGCTCCTGACGGTGGTTCCGAGATCTCGCATGCGTTTCTAAGACGTCGCGGGGCAGCCATGCCGAAGACGCGACATGCGGTGTGTCCGTCGCCCCTCACCGGGTCTCGATGGTGCGCGCGCGTTCGAGGAGTGCGACGAGGGTCCACGACACCAACCCCCACCTGGCGCGCCCTGCAGGATTCGAACCTGCGACCGTCCGCTTAGAAGGCGGATGCTCTATCCAACTGAGCTAAGGGCGCCCGTCAGGGGTCAGTGGGTCCAGGGCACCTTGCGGCCCCAGGCGAAGTTGTCCGCGTAGGCCTTGATGATGTGCTTTTGCGGCTTGTCGTCGATCAGCTGGAACGCAATCCCGTGCTGTTCGGCGTAGCGGATCGCGTCTTCCTTGGTGTCGAAGGTCAGGCGCACCTGGCTCGATTCGGTGTCGCTCGTATGCGTCCAGCCCATCAGAGGGTCCGGACGACGCGCCGCCTTGGGTTCGAAATCCAGGACCCAGTCGCGGGTCTTGGCCTTGCCGGACTGCATGGCGGTCTTGGACGGGCGGTAGATACGCGCGAGCATGGACGAACCTCGAATAATCACCCGGCGCCTGGTCGGGGCGGCAGGATTCGAACCTGCGACCCTCTGCTCCCAAAGCAGATGCGCTACCAGACTGCGCTACACCCCGAAAGCGCCGGAAGGCCTCTGCGATATAAGGGTTTTCGCTGCGGAGCAACGCAAAGGCGGCGCTAGCGCTCCCGGTTCATCAGTTTGAAGATGGCCGAAGCCCGAACCACGTCGCGCCCGCCCACGTGAGCGCGTCCTTCAGCGAACGCCACATCCTTGCCGGCCCGCGTCAGGCGCGCCTCGCCCATAACCCATTCGCCAAGGCGGGCCATGTGCAGATAATCCACCGAAAGATGAATGGTGACGGCGGGCCGGCGCGCTTGGCGGATCACGGCGGCGGCGAGAAGACCGTCCATGAAGGCCGACAGCATTCCGCCGTGAACCAGCCCAAGCCCGTTGGCGTGCCGCGGCAAGGCGTAAAAGGCTTGCTCGACCACCTCGCCATCGCCCGGCCGAAAGAAAAACGGCCCGTTGTGGACCGAGAACGCGCCCTTGCGGATAAGCGGCTCGAAGCCGTCGGGCGGCGTTGAGATCTCCGATTCGGCCTCGTTCATCGGGCGACGGGGCCCGTCAGCTTGATCTCGTAGAGCCGCGGCCAGTTCTTGCCTGTCACGAACAGCCGGTCGCCCTTGGCGTCATAGGCGATGCCGTTCAGCACCGAGTCGTGGTCCTGCGCCTTCGCCTCGGGCAGACCGGACAGGTCGATCACCCCCGTGACCTTTCCGTCGGCCGGATTGATCCGGACGATCAGCGGCGTCTGCCAGACGTTGGCCCAGACCTCGCCTTTCACCCACTCGATCTCGTTCAGATTGAACACCGGCTTGCCGTTGGCGGTCACCGGAATGCGGCGGAGCTCCTTGAATGTCTTCGGCTCCAGCACCCGCAGGAACGGCGTGCCGTCGCTCATGATGAGCTCCTTGCCGTTCTGGGTCAGGCCCCAGCCCTCGCCCGGGTAGGTGAAGGTGGACCGCTGCTTGAGGGTCTTCAGGTCCCAGCGGTAACCGACCTGGTCACGCCAGGTGAAGCTGATCAGCTCGTCGCCCCAGTTCACCAGCCCTTCGCCGAACACGCCGGGCGGCAGCGGCTGCATCTGCAACACGGCCCCGTCCTTCAGGCGCACGCGTCGGATGCTGGATCGACCGACCTGCCCGGTGCTCTCGTAGAGGTCGCCGTTCAGATAAAGCAGGCCCTGGGTGTAGGCGCGGCTGTCATGGGGATAGCTGGCCTTCACCTCGTAGCCATAGAACGGCAGCGCCGCCGCTGGCTGGCTGCAGGCGGCCAGCGCCAGGCTGGTGACCGCCATCCAGGTGGCGGCAAGGGCTTGGCGGACGCGCCGCAGGTCCGGCGCGCGCATCGCACGCCGGACGGTCAGACTCGCAAACAAGGACGCTGCTCCGGGAGGCCGAACTCTCAGGCCATAGCAGACGACGCGATCTCGGCGACCACAAGGCCCTTCGGCCCTTCGGCGAACCGGACCATCACGTCGTCGCCCGGCTGCAGGTCTTCCATACCCGCTCGCCGCAGGGTTTCGATATGAATGAAGATGTCGCCGGGCTCGCTGTCGCGCACCACGAAGCCATAGCCCTTGGTGCGGTTGAACCACTTCACCTTGGCCCGCTCGAGGGGACCGGTGGCGTGCAACGGACGCTTCTGGCGCAGCCCAAGGCCGCCGTCAGGTCGGTCACGGCGCAAGCCGTCGTCGCGCGTGCGGCGCTCGGCCGGCGGAGGCGCCGAGCTTTCGTCCAGGTCCAGCACCTCGGCGACCTGCCAGCCCTTGGGGCGGCGAACCACCTCGCAGGTGATTTGCGAGCCTTCGAGGCAGCTTTCACGCCCGGAACTTCGGAGGGAGGTGACGTGAAGCAGCACGTCCTTCAGATCTGTCTGGCTGGGATCGTCCGGGACGATGAAGCCATAGCCCTTACCCGCGTCGAACCACTTCACGCGGCCGGTGATCCGCAGAGCTTCCTGCGCGTCCACCTGTTCGAAATCCAAACCAGCCATTTGCCCCTCGGCGCCGCACCCCTGAGCTACTTCTGGATGCGAGCCGACTATAACACTGTTCGCGGAAGCCGCCGCGCGTCAATGGGGAAAATGTCGTTTCCAGTCGCGCGCTTGCGCGAAATGAAACCATAATTTCGGGGGAGATCGCGTGGCAGTCCCTAGGGGAGTCGAACCCCTCTCTTCAGGTTGAAAACCTGACGTCCTAACCGATAGACGAAGGGACCGCGTCGCGGAGGGCGGCTCTATAGCCAGACTGATGTGGGGGTGCAAGCCCCCTCTTTCAATCTTACACGCGGCGGGGGTCCGCCACGTCTTCGATCTCGAATTCCACGCTTTCGCGGCCCTGCCAGTCGTCCGGCTTAAGACGCCCGACGACGTGCACGGAGGAGCCCTCGGCCAGCAGCCGCCGCCCAGCCTCAGTTTCTGCGCTGCGCCAGGCCACCGCCTTCAGCTTGCCGCCCGAGCTGTCCACCAGGGTGCAGCGCACGTGGCCGCCCTTCAGGGCCATGGGCCGCTCGACCCGAACGTTGGCGGCGGCGAACACCGGCTCCGGATTGCCAGGACCGAACGGCGACAGGCGCTGAAACTCCTGCCACAGGGCCCGGTCGCACCCGCGGGTGGTCACCAGAGCGTCGATCTCCAGCCCATCCTCTGCGGCCGCGATCTCGGCTTCGGCCGCCAGGCGCTCGCAAAGGAAGGCGCGCAGTTCCGGAAGGGTGTCGGGCCGCACCGAAAGTCCAGCCGCCATGGCATGGCCGCCGCCGGCCAGCAGCAGGCCCTCCTCGTACGCCGCCTGCACGGCTCGCCCAAGGTTTACGCCCGGCTGCGAGCGGCCAGACCCTTTGCCCACGTTGGCGGCCCGGTCGATCCCGACCACGATCACCGGCTTGCGGTAACGTTCACGCAGTCGGCCCGCAACGATCCCGATGACGCCCGGGTGCCAGCCGTCAGCCGCCGCTAGAAGCATGGGATCGTCGCCGAAGTTGCTCTGCCGCTCGATCTGAAGGATGGCCGCGTCCGTGACTTCCTTCTCCACCTCCTTGCGGGAGGCGTTCAGGGCGTCGAGCTCCTCCGCAAGGGCCCTCGCCTCCTCAGGATCGTCCGTGGAGAGCAGGCGCGCGCCCAGGTCCGAGCGACCGATCCGGCCTCCGGCGTTGATTCGCGGCCCCAGCAGGAAGCCCACATGGAAGACCGAAGCCGGCCCCTGCCCCTTGGCGATTTCCATCAGCGCCTTCAGGCCCGGATTCTTCCAGCTCGACATCACCTTCAGCCCCTGAGCGGCCAGGGCGCGGTTGAAGCCGGTCAGTTGGGTGACGTCGCAGATGGCGCCCATGGCGGCCAGATCCAGCCACTGGCGCAGGTCCGGCTCGGCGCACTCGCCGAACAGCCCCCGCCGGCGCGCTTCGCGGTTCAGGGCCGCCAGCAGCACGAAGGCGACGCCGGCCGCCGCCAGGTGCCCTTGGCCGGACACGCAGTCCGGACGGTTAGGATTGACCAGGGCGGCGACCCTGGGGATCTCATCTCCGCGCATCAGGTGATGGTCCACAACGACCACATCCAGCCCGATTTCGGCGGCGCAGCTCAGCGCGTCGTGCGCCGCCGCCCCGCAGTCGACTGTAATGACGAGCTCGGCGCCCTCTTCGCGAAGGCGGCGAAAGGCGGCGGGCGATGGTCCATAACCCTCCACGATGCGGTCGGGCACATAGATCGGCAGCTCGTGGCCCATAGCCCGGAACCAGCGCACCAACTGGGCCGCGGAAGAGGCGCCGTCGACGTCATAGTCGGCGAACACGACCATCGGCCGCTTGCGCTCTAGGGCGTCCACCAGCACCTGCGCGGCCCGGTCCATATCCGTGAAGGTGGACGGGTCGGGAAACAGCGCCTTTAGGGTCGGATTGAGGTAGTGGGGCCCGTGCTCGTGGGCCACGCCGCGCGCCGCCAGGGCGCGGGCGAGAGGCTCGGAAAGGCCCAGGCTCAGTTGGTGGCGGCGCACCAGGTCCGCATCGGCCGCCCGCTCGCGCCACAGCCGCCCGGACAACGAGCGGGTGACACCGAGATAGCCGATGGGGAAATCGCCGTCCGCCATGCTGGGGCTCGCCTCCTCAAGGTCGCAGCTTACGACCTTGGACTATCGGCCCCGGAGCGCTGAGTCGCCACCCGGGGCCGTCGCGAGTCGAATAGCCGCAGCCTGCGTCAGCTGCGGACGTAAGTCAGACCGGTCGGCGCATCCGCACCTGGCGCACCGTCCGGGTGGCGGAGTTCATGACCAGGCTGTGGGTCTCGACGAAGCCGTCCTTCACCTTCACGCCGTCCAGCAGTGCGCCGCTGGTCACGCCGGTCGCGGCGAAGATGGCGTCGGCGCGGACGATCTCGTGCAGGTCGTACTTCTTGTCGAAGTCGGTGATGCCGACGCGCTCGGCGCGGGCCTTCTCATCGGCGTTGCGGAACACCAGGCGACCCTGGAACTGGCCGCCGACGCACTTCAGGCCCGCGCAGGCCAGCACGCCCTCGGGCGCGCCGCCTTGGCCGACGTAGAGGTCGACGCCGGTTTCCGGATCGGCGGTGTTGATCACGCCGGCCACGTCGCCGTCGGTGATCAGGTAGATGCGCGCGCCCACCGAGCGGACGCTGGCGATGATGTCGGCGTGACGCGGACGGTCCAGAACGCAGACGGTGATCTCGGACGGGTCGACGCCCTTGGCCTGGGCCAGCGCCTGAACGTTCTCGGCCGGGCTCTTGTCGAGGTCGATCACGCCGGCCGGGAAGCCCGGACCACAGGCGATCTTGTCCATGTAGGTGTCAGGCGCGTTCAGCAGCGTGCCCTTGGGCGCCCAGGCCATCACCGCCAGGGCGTTGGCCATGGCCTTGGCCGTCAGGGTTGTGCCTTCCAGCGGGTCCAGGGCGATGTCGATGGCCGACTTGCCGCCCTTGCCGACCTTTTCGCCGATGTAGAGCATCGGGGCTTCATCCCGCTCGCCCTCGCCGATCACGATCTCGCCGTCGATCTCGAGCTCGTTGAGCGCGTTCCGCATGGCGTCCACGGCCGCTTGGTCGGCGGCCTTCTCGTCGCCCCGGCCGACCATGGTCCAGGAGGCCACAGCGGCTTCTTCGGTGACGCGGACCGCGTCGAGCACCAGGCCGCGGTCCAGAACTTCGGAACTCATCTCTCAGCGTCTCCCCTAGCGACGCCGGGCGGCGCCGTTGTGTTTGCTCTTAAATGCGCGCGATGCGCAGCAGCCGCGGCCGGTCGAGCACGGCGGGCAAGCCCGCGATGCGCTCCACAGCGGCGTTCAGCACCGACTCCGCTACAGCATGGGTTGTTAGAACGATCGGAACGCCGTCTGCGTTCTCCACCGGCTTCTGAAGGAAGCTTTCGATAGAGACGCCCGCTTCGGCCAGGGTCTCGGACACCGCGGCGATCACGCCCGGCTCGTCCTTCACCAGGAACCGAAGATAGGCCCGACCCATGCTGCGCGACGGGTCCACCGGCGTGAACGGCGCAAGCGCCCCGGCCGGCTTCTGGAACACCGGGCGCACCGTGTTGGTCATCACGTCTGCGATGTCCGCCGCCACGGCCGCGGCGGTGGGACCTGCGCCCGCGCCCGGCCCCTGCACGAAGATCCGGCCGATCCGCTCGCCCTCGATGAACAGGGCGTTGAGCGCCCCGCCCGCTTGCGCCAGCGGGTGGCTCATGGGCGCCAGCGAGGGGTGCACGCGCACCAGCACGCCGTCTTCCGACCGGTCCGCCGAGGCCACCAGCTTGATCCGGTAGCCCAGGTCGCGCGCCAGCTTGATGTCCAGCAGCTCGATCTGGTCGATGCCCTCGATCTCCGCCGCCGCGTAGCTGGGGGCGCAACCGAAGGCCAGGGCCGCCAGAATGGTGATCTTATGCGCCGCGTCGAAGCCGCCGACATCCATGGTCGGGTCCGCCTCGGCGTAGCCCAGCCGCTGGGCATCCGACAGCACCTCGGAGAAGGCCCGGCCCGTGGCCTCCATCTCCGTCAGGATGTAGTTGCAGGTGCCGTTCAGGATCCCGGCGATGGAGCGGATGTCGTCGCCGACCAGGGCCTCGCGGACCATCTTCACGGCCGGCACCCCGCCCATGACAGCGGCTTCGAACAGCAGCGGCACGCCCTTGGCCTCCGCCAAGGCGGCAAGCTCCGCGCCATGCTCGGCGATCAGCGCCTTGTTGGCCGTGACCACCGGCTTGCCGGCGTTCAGCGCCGCCTCGACCGCAGCCTTCGCCGGCCCGTCCGAGCCGCCCACCAGCTCGACGAAGATGTCGGTTTCCGGCGAAGTGGCCAGCGCCACCGGATCGTCGAACCAGGGCAGGTTCGAGATGTCCACAGGCCGCTTGCGCGAGCGCGAACGCGCCGAGACGCCCGTCACCACGGCGCGGCCGCCGGCCGGCGCGAAGTCCGGCCGCTCGCCGAGGAACTTCAGAAGGCCGGCCCCGACGGTGCCAAGCCCCGCGACGCCGATGCGATAGGTCCGGCCGCTCATTGGGCGGCCATCGCGTTGTGGGCGCGGCCCAGGATCTCATCGGCGTTCGCGAGGAAGCGCTTCACGTTGCGCGCCGCCTGGCGGATCCGGTGTTCGTTCTCCACAAGCCCGATGCGCACGTAACCCTCTCCGTACTCGCCAAACGCGATGCCCGGGGCGACCGCCACCCCGGCTTCCTCGATGAGCAGCTTGGAGAACAGCATCGAGCCGGCCTCCTTGTACTGCTCGGGCAGCGGCGCCCACGCGAACATGGACGCAGGCGGGGCCGGGATGTCCCAGCCTGCCCGCTTCATGGACGCCACCAGGCAGTCACGGCGCGACTTGTAGACGCCGCGGATCTCCCCGACGCAGTCCTGCGGCCCGTTCAGCGCCGCCGTCGCCGCCACCTGGATCGGCGTGTAGGCGCCATAGTCCAGGTACGACTTAACACGGGCCAGCGCCGCGCACATGCGCGCATTGCCGACCACCATGCCGACGCGCCAGCCCGCCATGGCGTAGGTCTTGGACAGCGAATTGACCTCGACCGCAATGTCCTTGGCGCCATCGACCTGCAGGATCGACGGCGGCGGGTTGTCGTCGAAGTAGATTTCCGAATAGGCGATGTCCGACAGCACCAGCATGTCGTGCTTCTTCGCCAGCGCCACTACGTCCTTGTAGAAGTCCACGTCGACCCACTGGGCCGTCGGGTTGGAGGGGTAGCTGACGATCAGCACGCATGGCGGCGGGGCCGAGTGCTTGATCGCCCGGCTGACGCCCGCCAGGTACTCTTCCGGGGACGGCGCCGGCACGTGCTTGATCACCCCGCCGGCCATGATGAAGCCGTAGGCGTGGATCGGATAGGCCGGGTTCGGGCAGACGATGACGTCGCCAGGCGCCGTCAAGGCCTGCGCAAGATTGGCGAACCCTTCCTTGGAGCCCAGGGTCGCGATCACCTCGGTGTCGGGGTTCAGCTTCACGCCGAAGCGGCGATCGTAGTAGCCCGCCATGGCCTTGCGCAGGCCGGCGATCCCCTTGGAGGCCGAATAGCGCCCGGCCTTGGGATCGGTGGCGGTTTCGACCAGCTTGTCGACGATGTGCTTGGGGGTCGGCATGTCGGGGTTGCCCATGCCGAAATCGATGATGTCCACGCCTTGGCCGCGCAGGCGGGCCTTGATGCGATTCACCTCCTCGAACACGTAAGGTGGGAGGCGGCGGATGCGGTGGAATTCCGGTGTCATCTGTGAGCTCTTGCGCCGCGTCTTGCCCAGTTGCGGCCATTGGGAGCTGAAGCCAGGGCTTGGATAGACTCCGGGCAGGGGTCCGCCAAGCCGTGCGACGAGACTTTTTTGGCCTCCGCGAGCCCTATCTGGCGGGCGGCGGAGGCGGTGTAGCTCGTCTCCGGAGTTCGTTTGCGTAGGCTTCGCTGTCCGCCTGATTGGGGGCGGCGAGTTCAGGACCGGCCGCGCGGCGCGCCTGGCTGGCGAAGCCCTCGGTGTTCTCCAGCGTCCAGGTCTGCGGCGCCGTGGCCTGTTCGATCTGGCTGCGCGCCCGCTCCAGCTCGTCGGCGGCCTGGCCGTACTGGCGCAGCGGCCGCACGTCCGTCGGGACCTTCGGAATATCCGTGAACTTGGGGTACGGCGCCTTCATCCGCGCCGCTCGGGTCACTTCGGCCGCGATGGGCGAGGCCGGATCCACCGGCGCCTCGGCCAACGGATTGCCCACGCAGCCGCCCAGCAGGCTGGCCGCGCCCGCGCAGAACGAGACGAGCACCGCTTTGCGGGCGGCTCGGGCGTTCACAAAAAGGCGGTGCGGCGCATTCATTTGCGCAACGGTCTTATGCGATGATCGTAAAAGGTGGAAGGCCCGCGCGTGCATGCCGGGCGAGAGGAAGCGTCTGATGAGCGAGCAAACTTCCGACCAGGCCGCCGCGAGCGCCACGCCCGAGGCCGAGCCGCGGAAGAAGAAGATGTCAGGCAAGCTGCCCAAGCCGCCCTTGCCCGAAGATCCGTTGGTGGAGCTGGCCACGCCGGAGCCGGCGCCCGCCCCTCCCCAAGCCGAAGCTGAAGCAGCCGCCACGCAAAGCGCCGCCGCGGCCCCGCCCCTGCCCTTCGATCCCGCCCTGATGTCCGCCGAGCAGCGGGCGCAGATCGAGAAGCTGTCGCTGAACCTCGCCCGCGCGGCCATGACCGCCCAGGGCGTCTTCGCGGAGATGGCCCTGCGCCAGGCCGATCGCCCGGCCGCCCTGAACCCCGATCCGATGAACGTGGCCCCCGCCTTGACCGAGGTCATGGGCCGCCTGGCCGCTCAGCCGGACCGCATGATGCGCGCCCAGGCCGAGCTGTTTTCCAAGTACCTGGACCTTTGGCAGTCGGCGGCCCGCCGCGCGGCCGGCGAAAGCGCCGAGCCGGTGGCTGCCCCCGCCAAGGGCGACAAGCGCTTCAACGATCCCGACTGGAGCGAGAACCCCGTCTTCGACGTGATCAAGCAGTCTTACCTGCTCACCTCCAACTGGCTGAACGGCCTGGTGTCCGAGGTGCAGGGCGTCGATCCCATGGACAAGCGCCGGGTCGAGTTCTTCACCAAGATGCTCACCGACGCCTTCTCGCCCTCCAACTTCCTGGCCTCCAACCCGGCGGCCTTGAAGGAGGCCATGGCGACCGGCGGTGAAAGCCTGGTGCGGGGCATGGAGAACTTCGCCGCCGACCTGCAGCGCGGCGGCGGCCAGTTGGCCATCGCCCAGACCGACTTCGAGCAGTTCAGGATCGGCGAGAACGTCGCCACCGCCCCGGGCAAGGTCGTCTTCCGCAACGAGATCATCGAGCTTCTGCAGTTCGACCCCACCACGGACGAGGTGCACGAGATCCCGCTGGTGATCTTCCCGCCGTGGATCAACAAGTTCTACATCCTCGACCTGCGGGCCGAGAACTCGATGATCCGCTGGCTCACCAGCCAGGGCCTGACGGTGTTCGTCGCCTCCTGGGTCAACCCGGACGCCAGCCTCTCCACCAAGACCTTCGAAGACTACATGCGCGAAGGCATCTACGCCGGCTCCGCGGCGGCTATGGAGCAGTGCGGGGTCAACCACGTGAACGCCGTCGGCTACTGCATCGGCGGCACCTTGCTGTCGGCCAGCCTTGCGCACATGGCGGCCAAGGGCGTGAACCCGATCGGCTCGGCCACCTTCTTCGCCGCCCAGCAGGACTTCTCCGAGGCGGGCGACCTGCTCCTATTCACCAACCCGCACTGGCTCAAGGAGCTGGAGCGCCGGATGGATGAAGGCGGCGGGGTGCTGTCCGGCCAGGCGATGGCGGACACCTTCAACTCCCTGCGCTCCAACGACCTGATCTGGTCGTTCTTCGTGAACAACTATCTGCTCGGGCGCGAGCCCAAGCCTTTCGATCTGCTGTTCTGGAACTCCGACCAGACGCGGATGCCCAAGACCCTCCACCTCTTCTATCTACGGCGCTTCTACGGCGACAACGCCCTGGCCAAGGGCGAGCTGGAGATGGACGGCCTGAAGCTGGACCTCGCGAAAGTGAAGGTCCCCATCTACGTCCAGTCGTCCAAGGAGGACCACATCGCCCCCGCCCGCTCGGTCTACAAGGGGGCCAAGCTGTTCGGCGGCCCTGTGACCTTCACCATGGCGGGCTCCGGCCATATCGCCGGCGTCATCAACGCTCCGTCGGCCAACAAGTACCAGCACTGGACCGCTGACGAGCTGCCCGCCACGCTCGAGGAGTGGCAGGCGATGGCCAAGGAAAGCCCCGGCTCCTGGTGGCCGCACTGGGCCGCCTGGCTGAAGGCGAAGTCGGGCAAGATGGTCCCGGCGCGCGATCCCGCCAAAGGTCCCTTGAAGCCGCTCGGCGATGCGCCCGGCGAGTACGTGCGCGTCCGATCCTGAGGCGCGATGGCCGCTGACGTCGCCGTCATCGTCGGCGCAAGCGGAGGCGTGGGCGCCGCCCTGCTCGCCGCCTCGCTCGCCGACGAGCGCTTCGATCGGGTGGCGGCCCTATCCCGGCGTCCGCCTGCCGGCCTGAGCGGCGATTCGCGGCTCACCTGGATCGCCGCTGATATCGCTGATGAGGTCAGCCTCTCAGCGGCCGCGGAGCAGCTGCGAGCCGCGGGCGATCTCACCCGAGTGATCGTGGCCACTGGTCTATTGCACCAGGACGGCCTCACGCCCGAGAAGAGCCTCAAGGCGCTGACCCCTGAAGGGCTCGAGGCCCTGTTCCGGATCAACGCCATAGGTCCGGCGCTCTGCGCCAAGCACCTGCTGCCCCTCACGCCTCGAGATCGCCCCAGCGTCTTCGCCGTCCTCTCGGCTCGGGTGGGCAGCATTGGAGATAACCGGCTCGGCGGCTGGTACGGCTACCGCGCCTCGAAAGCCGCCCTGAACATGCTGATCCGCACCGCGGCGATCGAACATGCCCGCACGCACCCGCAAGCTGCGGTCGTGGCGCTGCACCCCGGAACGGTGCGCACAGGGCTCAGCGCGCCTTTCGTGTCTCGCCAGGCTGACGAACGCATCTTCACGCCGGAGACGGCAGCCGCGCACCTCCTTGCGGTGCTCGACCGCATTGGCCCTGCCGACAGCGGGGGGTTCTTCGCCTGGGATGGCCAGCCGATCGCCTGGTAAGGCCTCGCGCCCTAGGCCCTCAGCGCCTCCAGATCGAACAGATCCGCCAGGGCGCGTCGCCCATCCGGCGAAAGCGAGACCGCGCGCGAGCCTTCCGACCGGCGGATCCAGCCCCGGGTGAGAAACGCCTGCTGCAGCGCCGCCCCCAGTCCGCCGCCCAGGTGGAAGCGCCGTTCGCTCCAGTCCAGGCAGGGGCGCACGAGTAGACCCGGCTCGGCGGGCACGTCGATCGACAGCGTCCGCAGCAAAGCCTCCCCCGCTTCGGTCAACCGTCCCCCGTCAGGGCTCAGCACGATCTGACCGCGCGCCGCCATGCCATCGGCGATCGCCACCGCGTGCCGGCCGGCGAGATGGTCATAGCAGGTCCGCAAGTCGCGCATGCTCTGGTCGCGAGGCCCCGTCGCGACAACGCGTTGCGGCGCCGCCGTTCGCGACGCCACAGCCATCAGCCCTTCCAGCATGCGCGCGACTTCCGCCGACGCGATCTGATGATAGCGATGGCGACCCTGCCGGATCACCGACAGCAGATCGGCCTGGGTGAGTTGGGCCAGGTGCGAGCTCGCGGTCGGCGGCGTCACGCCGGCAGCCCGCGCCAACTCGGAGGCGGTCAGAGCCCGCCCGTCCATCAGCGCGACCAGCATGGCGCAACGCGTGGGATCGCCAATCAGGGCGCCGATCTCGGCCAAGCGGGCGACACTGCTCATGCTGGTGCAATAGCACGCGCCCGGCGTCGATGGTTCGACCTCGGTCGAAGCATCTGGCTCGCCCCCGCTGCTAGGCCGGGCTCTCAACAGGAAGGCCCACATGATCACCTGCTTCATCCGCTACGACATCGCCCCCGCGGACGCGGACCTGTTCGCCGAGTACGCCCGCATGTGGGGCGAGGCGATCCCGCGGGCCGGCGCCAACCTCGTCGGCTACTTCGGGCCGCACGAGGGATCAGCCAGCACCGCCTACGGCGTCTACAGCCTTCCCGACCTCGCCGCGTACCAGGCCTACCGCATGCGCCTGCGGGATGATCCGGTTGGACGGGAAGCCTTCGCCTTTGCACGCGAACACCGCTTCATCCGGTACGAGGACCGCCTCTTTCTGAAGCCCCTCACCCCGGTGACGCCGTGATCGCCGTCATCTTCGAAGTTGAGCCGGCAGGGGCTGACACCAAGGCCCGCTACCTGCACATCGCAGGTCAGCTAGTGCAGCAGCTGGCGCAGGTGGACGGCTTCATGGGAGTCGAGCGGTTCCAGAGCCTCAGCGCCCCCGACAAGCTCCTCTCGCTCTCCTTCTTCCGCGACGAAGCGGCCGTGGCGGCCTGGCGCAACCTGCCCGCTCACCGCACTGCGCAGGCGGCCGGTCGCAGCGGGGTATTCGCCGGCTACCGGCTGCGGGTGGCCCAGGTGATCCGTGATTACGGCCTGACTGCCCGCGACGAGGCGCCGGTCGACAGCCGATCGGCGCACTCGGACTAGCCCCCCTCGCGCGCGCCACAGCTCCCTTGCGATACCTTACTAAGGTTTAATGCACGGTACCTTGCACCACTCACTACCTTGCGGCACTCTGCTGGTCAGGAAGGGAGATCGGCGCATGCCCGAGTCCATTGAGATCCAGCTGAAGAAAGGGGCGCTCGAACTCTGCGTTCTGGCCCTGCTTTCCCAGCATGACAGCTACGCCTACGAGATCGCCAGCCGCCTGTCGGACGCGATCGGAATGGGCGAAGGCACCATCTATCCGCTGATGCGGCGCCTGCAGAACGACGGCCTGGTAGAGACCTATCTGGTTGAATCCAGCGCCGGCCCGCCGCGCAAGTACTACCGGCTCACTGAGGCCGGCCGCAGCAGCTTCACCAATCAGAAGGCCGCCTGGAGCTCGTTCTCCGGCGCGGTGCAGGACATTCTCGGAGGGGCGAAATGACCCGTCAGGCTTTCATGGCCAGGTTGCGGGAAGGCCTGCGCGGCCTGCCGCAGCAGACCATCAACGACATCTGCGCGGACTATGAGGCCCACTTCGCCGAGGGTGAAGCCGCTGGGCGCAGCGAGGCGGAAGTCGCCACCGCCCTTGGTGATCCGAGCCGCCTGGCCCGCGAGATCCGCGCCGAGAACAGCCTCAAGCGCTGGGAAGAGCAACGCAGCCCGTCGGGCGCCGTTGGGGCTGTCTTTGCGGTGCTCGGCCTGGGCGCCATCGACGTCCTGATCCTGCTGCCGATCCTCATGGGCATCGGCGGCGCCCTGTTCGGCATCGCCATCGGCTGCATTGCGGTCTTCTTCGGCGGCGGCGCTGTCTTCGTCGCCGGACCTTTCACCGACTTTCCGGGCGGTATCGCCGCGGCCATGCTCGGCGGCCTCGGCATGATGGCCGGCGCGGCTTCGGTCGGCGCGGTGCTGACCCTGATCTGCATCGGCCTCGTCAACGCCCTCGTCTGGTACGGGCGCCTGCACTACCGGCTGCTCAAGCCGGCTCTTGAACCGCAAGCGTGAGGGAGGCTCACATGATCCGCGTTCTTTCCATGATCGCCGTCACCGGCTTCCTGCTCTCGGTGGTCTGCATCTCCGCAGCGATCGCAATCGCAGGCCCCGACGCCGTGGCGCGCGGCGCCTGGGGCTGGGACTGGGACCGCCACGATGGCCAGTCCCCTTGGGAGCAGTCCGGCCATTCGGGCCGCAACTCCGAAACCCGCGACTTCACGTGGACGAACGGCCAACGCCTGGCGGTCTCCATCCCCGCCGAGGTCCGCTACGTGCAGGCTGACGGAACCCCGCGCCTGACCATCTCAGACCCCGCGAACGCCCTGGACAACGTCGAAGTCGTGGACGGCGAGATCCGCTTCCGCCAGGGCCATCCGCCCATGCGGCGCAGCCTGCAGGTCACGCTGACGGCTCCGGGCGTCAACGCCTTCGCCGTGTCCGGAGCGGGCGAGCTCTACGTCGACGGCTACAACCAGGACCGCATTTCCGTGGAGCTGTCCGGCAGCGGCGAAGCTGAGGTGCGTGGCGCGGCCAAGACCCTGGATCTCGACATCGCGGGCTCCGCCGAAGCCGACCTGGGCGGCTTGGTGGTGCAGGACGCCACCGTGCAGATCTCCGGATCGGGCGAAGCGCGCATCGCGCCCAGCGAGTCCGCCAGACTCGATATCTCAGGCTCGGGCGAGATCGACCTCGTCACCAATCCGCGCCGCCTGGAGACGAACGTGTCGGGCTCGGGCAGCGTCAACCACGAAGGGGGCGGCGCGCCCCAGCCCCCGGCTCCGCCGAGAGCGCCGAACGCGCCGCGCGCCTCCTAAGACTCAGTAGACCAGGAAGTCGCTGCTGGTCAGCGACAGGCCCGGGGTCAGGTGTGCGAACACCTGGCCCTGCGCCGCGCCGGTCCCGTCGGGATCGTAGATCAGGTCGCCGGTCTGGCTGTTGTAGATGATCCGGTCGGACGCATCGTGCGCGGCCGCCCCTTTCCAGAACGCCGTCGAAGCCAGAGCGCCCTTGGCGCCTGCGGCCCCGAACGCCGCCTGCGCCAGGTCGATCGTGTCGTAGTAGACGTTGAAGTCGGTGATCTCGTCCGCGCCGCCGCCGAGGGTGTCGAAGGCGAAGTGATCGTTGCCGGCCCCGCCCGTCAGGGTGTCGACGCCAGCTCCTCCGAACAGGGTGTCCGCGCCCGCGCCGCCGTCGAGTTTGTCCGAGCCGTCCAGCCCGAACAGGCGGTCCGATCCCCCGCCGCCCAGAAGGGTGTCCGCGCCTGCGCCGCCCTGGAGCACGTCCGCCCGGCTCGTGCCGGTGAGGCTGAGACCGGTCGGCGGGACAGGGGTCGGTGTGGGCGTTGGGACCGGCGTGGCCCCGGCCTGCGGATCCACCAGGTCGACCTTAACGTTGGAAGCGCCCACCGACACCGTCTGGGTGGAGCCGGTCAGTCCGGCGCCGGAGAAGCTCAGGCTATAGGTCCCCGTGGGCAGCGCCAGATCATAGCCGCCGCCCGCCGCCGTGGTCGCCGAGTAGACCGCGCCCGACGCACTGGTGGCCGTGACTGTGACCCCGCCCAGTCCCTCGCCGAGGTCATAGCTCCGATCGAGGCTGAGATCGTTGTAGGCCACCCCGGTGATGAACTTGTTGGTTCCGACCTTGGCGAAGTCCTCCGTCACGAAGGCCGCCTGCCAGCCCTGATATTCCCCTGTCTTGAACCCCAGCCCCACCTGCTGGAACGTACCGTTCAGCAGGTTCGCGCGGTGGCCGGGCGAGTTCATCAGGTTGGTGTGCAGGAGTTCGACTTCGTCGGCGAACCCTGGCGCCCCACGCAGGCTGGCCCACCCGATGTTTTCGCCGTTGGACCACGAGCCGGTGAACTGGAAGCCGGCCGCCTGCATGCGCTGGGTCGCTGTCGAGCCGTTCGCCCCCGTGTGCGAGAAGGTGTCGGTGTCGATCATCCACTGGCTGTGGAGGTCGGCGGCGTCATTCAGGCGGCTGTCGCCGGCCAGAGGCTGGACGCCGGCCTTGGCGCGGTCGGCGTTGATCAGTTCCAGCAGATACTGCTCTTCGGCGCTGGCTGCGGCCATGTCGGTCCCTCAAGTCCCAAGTCGTTGTGAACTCGACGGATCGGGAGAGCCTGAGGCGAAATTGCGTCGGCCTGGCAGCGGCGTTCCGACGCAACCTCGCCGTGGTCAGGCGGGGATGAACTTCAGCGCCTGCCCATTGTTGCAATAGCGCAGCCCGGTGGGCCGTGGCCCGTCATCGAAGACGTGGCCCTGGTGGCCCAGGCACTGGGCGCAATGGTACTCGGTGCGGGGCACGCCGATCTTGAAGTCGGTCTTCTTTCCCAAGGCGCCGGGGATCGCGGTGTAGAAGCTAGGCCAGCCGGTGCCGCTCTCGAATTTCCAGTCGGACTTGAACAGCGGCAGGTTGCAGCCGGCGCAATGGAAGGTGCCCTTGCGATGCTCGTTCAGGAGCGGGCTCGTGCCGGCGATCTCGGTGCCTTCCTTTCGCAGGATGATGTAGGCGCCGGGGGACAGCCGCTGCTTCCACTGCCGGTCCGGCAGCTTGCGCCAGCCTGAGCCGGCGTAAGGATCCTTGGCGACTGCGGCTAGCGCCGGGACGGGCGCAGCCAGAGCCAAAGCGGAAAGCGCCAGCAGACGGCGTCGATCGAGGGAGGGCTGGGTCATGTCCCAGATACGTGGCCCTCGCCTCGCCGGATGCAACGCGCTGCGGCGTCAGAGCCCGGCGGCTTCATCCAGCCCCAGCATCAGGTTCAGGTTCTGCACCGCCGCGCCCGAGGCGCCTTTGCCCAGGTTGTCCAGCTGCGCCACCAGGCGCGCCTGAGTGCCGGCGGCATTGCCGAACACGAACAGCCGCATGCGGTTGGTGCCGTTCAGCGCTTCGGGATCAAGGCCCGCCACATAGCCGGCGGCTCCAGCTCGCACCGTCTGCAACTCGGCGCACTCGGCGCCGCTGGCCACCTCGACGAAGCGCTCGCCCGCGTAGGCCGCCTGCAGCGCCACGTGCAGGTCGCCGGGTCCGGGCTTGCCCGGCAGCGCCCACAGCTGCAGCGGGACCTCCACCAGCATGCCTTGCGCAAACCGGCCCACCGCTGGCGCGAACAGCGGCGGGAAGTCGAACCCGGCGTGCTTCTGCATCTCCGGCACGTGCTTGTGGCCCAGCGTCAGACCATAGGTTCGATAAGCGTCGGCCGTGCCGTCCGGCGCGCCCTTTTCGAACTCTTCGATCAGCCCGCGCCCGCCGCCGGAGTACCCGGAGATCGCGTTCACTGTCACCGGCCAAGTCGCGGGGATCAGCCCCGCGCTGACCAGCGGACGCATCAGGCCGATAAAGCCTGTGGGATAGCAGCCGGGATTGCTGACCCGCTTGGCCTTGCGGATGGCGTCGCGCTGCCCCGCCGTCAGCTCGGCGAAGCCATAGGTCCAGTCTGGATCCACCCGGTAGGCTGTGGAGGCGTCCACCACCCGGACCTTGTCGTTGCGGATCAGGCTCACCGCCTCGCGCGCCGCATCGTCAGGCAGGCACAGCACCACGGCGTCCACGCCGTTGAGCAGCTCGGCCCGCGCCGCGGGGTCCTTGCGCTTGGCCGGATCGATGGAGACGATCTCCAGGTCCTGCCGGCCGTCGAGCCGCGCGCGGATCTGCAGGCCGGTGGTGCCGGCTTCGCCGTCGATGAAGACCGTGTGGGCCATGGGGTGGGCTCCGAACCAGACAAGAAAAAGGGCGCTCCGGTCTCCCGAAGCGCCCTTTCCGAAAACGCGATAAAGCTCGCGCGGCCTTTAGCGCTTCGAGAACTGGAAGCTGCGGCGGGCCTTGGCCTTGCCGTACTTCTTCCGCTCGACGACGCGCGGGTCGCGGGTCAGCAGGCCGTGCGGCTTCAGCACCGGGCGCAGGCCCGGCTCGTAGTAGGTCAGCGCCTTGGAGATGGCGTGGCGAACGGCGCCCGCCTGACCGGAAAGGCCGGAGCCTTCAACGGTGGCGATGACATCGAACTGGCCGGCGCGATCGGTCAGCTCCAGCGGCTGGGCGATCATCATGCGCAGCACGGGGCGAGCGAAGTAAACTTCCTGGTCGCGGCCGTTGATGGTGATCTTGCCGTTGCCCGGCTTGATCCAGACGCGCGCGATGGCGTTCTTCCGCTTGCCGGTCGCATAGGCGCGGCCTTGGGCGTCGATCTTGGGCTCGCGGACGACTTCTTCCGAAGCGGCCGTGCCGAGGCCGCGCAGGGCGTCGAAGCCTTCGGCGGGAGTGGCTTGTTCCGACATTACGCGCTCCGCACGTTCTTGGCGTTCAGATCGGCGAACGCGATGGTCTCGGGGTTCTGAGCGGCGTGCGGATGTTCCGCGCCGGTGTAGAGACGCAGGTGCGTCATCTGCTTACGGGCCAGCGGGCTTTCCTTGGGCAGCATGCGCTCGACGGCCTTTTCCAGGACGCGCTCGGGGAAGCGGCCGCCGAGGATCTTGTCCGCGGTGCGCTCCTTGATGCCGCCCGGGTGGCCGGTGTGCCAGAAGTAGGTCTTGTTCTGCAGCTTGCGGCCGGTGAACCGCACCTTGTCGACGTTCACGACGACGACGAAGTCGCCGCAGTCCACGTGCGGGGTGTAGTCAGGACGGTACTTGCCGCGAAGACGGTTGGCGATGAACGAAGCCAGACGGCCGACCACGGCGTCCTGAGCGTCGATCACGATCCACTTCTTCTCGACCTCGGCGGGCTTCAGCGAAGCCGTGGTCTTCATCATGGGAACGATCCGTTAGTTGCGCGGGACCGCTACGCGCCCCGACGTGAGGCGGCGCATATGCCCAGGATGAACGCCGATGTCAACAGCAGCGATTTCTCACTACAGCCGCAAACTATAGCAAAATCCTACACTTATGTTGTGCGGTAACATTATACCGCGCTTTTTCTACACCCTCCGCGCCCGCCAGGCGAAGGCCACGGCCAAGCAGAGGGTGAAGGCGGCCATCAGCTGGTGGGCGATGCCCAGGCCGATCGGCACCACGGCCATCAGGGTCGCGATCCCCAGAAGCATCTGGAACAGCACCGCCCCGGCAACCCCCGCCGCCAGCCGCTTGGCGTCGTGATTGAGGTAGTGGGAGCGCCAGGCCGCTAGCCCCAGGCCGATCGCCACGGTCGTGACCACATAAGCCAGAATGCGGTGGTTGAACTGCACGGCCGCCTGGCTGTGGGCCAGGGTCGACCACAGCCCCTGCCCCCCATAGTCGGCCGGGAAGAACCGCCCGTTCATCAGCGGCCAGTCGTTGTAGAGGAAGCCTGCGTCGGTGCCGGCCACCAGCGCCCCCAGCAGGATCTGCGCATAGAGCAAGGCGACCAAGGCCAGGCCACGCCGCCCCCAAGGACTCGGCAGCGTCTGCCGGGCATAGCCGAACCACGCATCCAGGGCCGTCCAGACCAGCGCCCCCAGCAGGGCGAACGCCAGCCCCAGGTGAACCATCAGCCGCTCGGGCGCCACGGACACCCGCTCCGACAGGCCGCTTGCCACCATCCACCAGCCGATCGCCCCCTGCAGGCCGCCCAGCACGAAGATCAGGCCCAGCCGCCAGAACAGCCGACGCGGGATCTCCCGCCGGATCGCGAACCACAGGAACGGCGCAAAGAACACCACCCCGACCACCCGGCCCAGCAGCCGGTGACCCCATTCCCACCAGAAGATCTGCTTGAACTCGCCAAGGGTCATGCCCTTGTTGACCAGCTGGTACTGCGGGATCGCCTGGTATTTGGCGAACTCGGACTGCCAGTCGGCCTGCGACAGCGGCGGCAGGGCGCCCGTCACCGGCTTCCACTGGGTGATCGACAGGCCCGAGCCCGTCAGCCGGGTCGCGCCCCCCACCACCACCATGGCCAGCACCAGAACGGCCACCGCGATCAGCCAGATGGCGACGGCGCGGGAACGGTCGGAACGCAGGAACGAAGTCATGGGCCGGAAATCGCCCTCTTTCGCGGCTGAACTTTGGCGCGCTGCTACCCCCAAATGACGCGGGCGTCCACGCTTCCGCGCCCCGCCTATACCCGGTATGAGCCCCCCATGAACGTTCGCCTGCGCAAGTTCCTCGGCCTGTTCCTGATCGCCTTCTACCTGCTGGCCTATGTGGTGGTGGTGGCGATGATCGGCGACGCGCTGCCCGACAACCGCCTGGTCGAGCTGGTCTACTACGTGGCCGCGGGTTTCGGCTGGGTGCTGCCCCTGATGCCGATGATCAAGTGGATGGAGCACGGCCGGCTGCGCTGAGCGGCACCGCCTTCCCGCCGCTCAAGTTTTCCGGTTTGGGGATTGCGGCGCGCCCCGCGCCACGCCTATAAGGCGCGCCTCGCCGCCAGGCGCCGGAGCGTAGCGCAGTCTGGTAGCGCACTTGACTGGGGGTCAAGGGGTCGTGGGTTCGAATCCCGCCGCTCCGACCATCGCCCGGCGGCGAGATATCCTTCTTTCAGCAGCTACATCCCGGCCGGGCAGGCCTGGGCGCTGATGCGCGTGTCGCACACGCTGACCTGCTTCAGGAACACCATGGTGGACACCACCATCTTGTCGGTGACCGGCCGGCGATGGGCGTACTGCACCAGATAGTGGGCGTCAGCGCCGCTGATCACCTTCAGCCACATGGTCTCGGGGCGGTTCGCCGCCGGGTTCATCGGGCAGGTGAACATCCAGATCGACACCGGATAGCCGTTCTCCTGGGCGGAGGTCAGCTTCTGGCCCTCGCCCTTCGGGCACGCCTGCGCCCACTTGCCCTGCATCGCCTTGGGCAGCATGTCCGGATCGGTCTTGCGCAGGCCCTGGAACACCTGGCGCGTGATCATCTGCGACCAGTCGTCGACGTTTTCGCCGTCGGGCACGAACTCGCTCATGTGCATGCCGCCGTCCTGGGCGGTGTAGGCCTCGCTGAAGCCGGTCGGCATCGGCATCAGCAGGTTCTCGTCCTTCAGGTCGGCATGAGCCTGCGGCGCAAAGCCGAGCAGCAGCGCGGCCATCGCCGCGGTCAGGATCTTGGACATGAGGCGCTCCCGTTCGAGACCACCCTAGGCGCCACCTAGGCGCGTGGCGACTGCCATAACGCCGCGCGGCGCCTCGTCAGCGACCCAGCAGCCGATCCAGCCTCTGCTTCGCCGCTTCCAAGTCCTGCAGCGCGTCGGACAGCCGCTCGCGGCCTTCCTCGTCCAGGTCAGTGTTGAGCAGCTCGGTCAGGTCGCCTTCGGGCGGCGGCGGCGCCTCGCCCTCTCCTGCGCCGATCAGCCGGCGCACGCCCTGCTCGCGAAACAGCCGCTGCACGCCTTTGATCGTGTAGCCATCGTCGTGCAGCAGCCGCCGCACGCCCTTGAGCACGGCGATATCCTGCGGCCGATAGAACCGGCGCCCGCCGGCGCGCTTCATGGGCCGGATAAAGGAGAATTTGGTTTCCCAGAACCGCAGCACATGCTGCGGCACGTTCAGCTCGTCCGCCGCTTCGGAGATCGTCCGGAAGGCGTCCGGGCCCTTGGCCACCGCTTAAGGCGTCCCCGTCGCGGCCGGAGTCACTGGGAAAGAGCGCGGTCGACCCGCGCCTTCATGACTTGCGAGGCCCGGAAGCCGATCACCCGGCGGGGATCGATCGCGGCGGGCTCGCCGGTTTTCGGATTTCGCCCCATGCGGGCGTTCTTGGCGCGGACCTGGAAGACGCCGAAGCCCGAGAGCTTGACCTGCTCACCGCGCTCGAGGGCCTGGGCCATCAGCTCCAGAACCCGCTCCACCAGCTCGCTGCAATCCTGGCGCGTGAGGCCGACTTCCTCGTGAACAGCCTCGCAGAGATCGGCCCGGGTGACCGTCGCGCCCTTCATCGACACAGCTTCTCTCGCAGCGATGTTGTTCATGGCCCTTGATTGTCCCATCGCCTCAACGACTTCAAGGCCCAGTTTCCCAGACGTCGTTAAGGGCGCAAGTCAGAATCGAACGACGCACGCTCCCCAGGTGAGGCCGCCGCCCATCGCCTCCAGCAGAAGCAGATCGCCCTTCTTGATGCGTCCATCCTGCACGGCGGTGTTGAGCGCCAGCGGAATCGACGCGGCGGACGTGTTCGCATGGTCGGCCACCGTGGTGATCACCTTGTGGTCTTCGATGCCCACGCGGCGGGCGACGCCTTCCAGGATCCGCAGATTCGCCTGGTGGGGGATAAACCAGTCCACCTCGGACACCTCGACGCCCGCGTCGGCCGCGGCGGCGGTGATCGCCTCGGAGATGTTGACCACCGCGTGGCGGAACACCTGGTTGCCCTGCATGCGCAGCTTGCCCACTTGGCCGGTGGAAACGCCGCCGTCCACGTAGAGCAGGTCCTGCTTGGTCCCGTCCGCCCGCAGGGCGAAGCCCAGCAGCCCGCGGTCCTCGGTCGTCCCCTCGCCCATCTGGGGCTCGACCACCACGGCGCCCGCGCCGTCCCCGAACAGCACGCAGGTGCCGCGGTCGGTCCAGTCCATCAGCCGCGTCATGGTCTCGGCGCCGATCACCAGGGCGCACTTGGCCCGCCCGCGCGCCACGAACCCGTCCGCCACCGACAGGGCGTAGACGAAGCCGGAGCAGACCGCCTGGACGTCGAACGCCACGCCGACTGGCGCGCCCAGCTTACGCTGCACGATGGTGGCGGTGGCCGGAAAGGTCAGGTCGCCCGTCGTGGTGGCCACCACGATCAGGTCCACGTCCTCGGGGCTGCGGCCGGCGGCCTCCAGCGCCTTTCGGGCGGCTGCCACGGCCAAGTCTGAGACCGGCTGGTCATCGCTGGCCTTGTGGCGACGCCGGATGCCGGTGCGCTCGACGATCCACTCGTCGGACGTATCCACGATCTTGGCCAAATCGTCGTTGGTGACCACCTGATCGGGCAGATAGCCGCCGACGCCGGTCACCACGCTGCGCAAGACCTGGGTCACTCGGCGGCTCCATCGGCGGACGCGGCGGCCGTCACGCTCATAGCGGCCGGCAGGCGTCTCATATTGCGTTCGATCTCGGCGGCGAACCCGCTCTGGGCAAGTTCGGCCGCCACCTTAAGCGCCTGCGCGAAGTCCCGCGCGCTCGCTCCGCCGTGACACTTCAGCACGATGCCGTTCAAACCCAGCAGGGGCGCGGCCGGCGGCGGGTTTAGGCGGTCGCGGAACCGGCGCAGCGAGGGCCGCGCCAGCATGGCGCCCAGGCTGGCGCCGAGGTTCGACGTCAAAGCTGAACGCAGCTCGTTGGTGATGAAACGCGCCGCGCCTTCCATGGCCTTCAGCGCCACATTGCCGGTGAAGCCGTCGGTGACCACCACATCCACCGCCCCGCGGGTCAGGTCGTCGCCTTCCACGAAGCCGCGATAATCCAGGTCCAGCCCGCCTTCGCGCAGGATGCGGTGCGCCTCGCGGACCTCCTCGTGGCCCTTCATGTCTTCCGAGCCGACGTTCAGCAGGCCCACGGTCGGACGCGGCGCGCCGTGCGCGGCCCGGTGATAGGCCTCGCCCATGACGGCGAACTCCACCAGCCGCTCGGCGTCGCAATCGACGTTGGCCCCAACATCGAGGAACGTGGTCACGCCCCCGCCGTGCGGAATGCTGGCCACCAGGGCGGGACGCTCCAGGTCCGCGCTCATCCGCAGGATCAGCTTGGACACCGCCATCAAAGCGCCGGTGTTGCCCGCCGACAGGGCGGCCACCGCCTCGCCGTCACGCACCGATTCGACGGCGTTCCACATGGACGTGCCCTTGGCCCGGCGCAGGGCCTGCGCCGGCTTCTCGTCCATGCCAACCACCTTTTCGGCGTGGCGGACCTCGGCGCGGGCGAGCACGCCCTTGCAGCGAGCCAGTTCGGGAGCGATCGCCGCCTCGTTTCCGTGGATCAGGAAGCGGACGTTCGCGGGCGAGGACGCAATCGCCTGCGCCACCGCCGGAATCACCACGGACGGCCCGTGGTCCCCGCCCATGGCGTCGACGGAAATCACCAGAGTGTCGGTCAAGAGAAGGCTTTATCCCTTCGGGCGCCCGGAGCATCGGGGCTCACCCTCTGCTGGTTAGGCGCCTATAGTTAAACGACTTTCAACGGCGCAGGCGGCCGGACGAACGCGGGGCGCTGAATCGGGCCGACGATACGCCCCGCTTTCGCAGATGCAAACTGCGCCCTCTAGGCCTCGGGATCCTGCAGCTTCTTCAGCACCGCGAACGGGGACATCTCCTCCGGGGGCGGCTGGTAGTCGAACTCGGCGCCCGGCTTGCGCGGGAACGGATCGATTTCCAGCGCCAGGTGCTCCACGACGTAGGCGGCCACGTCGATTGAGTCGCTTTCCAGCACGTCGGGCGGATCAGGTGATTCCATGTCGAGCTCGACATCGCCTTCCTCGTCAGGGCGCGCGTGCGGGCTGCCGGCGGGGACGACGCGGATCTCGATGTCGCCCCTCAGAGGCTGTTCGAACGGCTCCAGCGTCACGCCGCAGATCTGCTCGACCACAGCCCGGAACCTGCCCGACAGCTCCGCACCGTCCAGCCAGGGGCGGACGGTCACTTCGGCGCTCAGCGACGGAAGGCTCTTGAGGGCAAGGTCCCGGGCGATCTTGGCGCGCTGGGCTTCGTTGGCTTCCAGTTTGACGCTGACGGGCCCGCGGGCGAGCTCGTGCAGTTTGACGATGTCGGTCCAGGCCTCGCTCATGCGGCCCTCCAGGTGATGCGGCCGGCCAGGATCTCGTCCAGCGGCTGGCCTTCGAGGTGTTCACGTTGCGCGGCCGCGTAGGCCGCCAGTTCAGTCGCCTTAGCCCCATCGCCGCCCGCGTAGACCGTGCGGGCGATCAGCGCTTCCAGCTCGCTGCGATCGGGCAGCGCCTTGTAGGCGTTCTGGTACGACTTGGCCCGGCCGAAGAAGGCCTCGCCCAGCTTGCGCATCTTCTTGCCCACGGACAGGTCCCCCACCCCCAGCTCGCGCAAGGCGTGGTCCAGGGCCTTCACATAGGTGTCGAACAGCGCCTGCGCGGTTTCCGCCGCCTGCGGCCCATGGCCGCCCAGCCGGTCCAGCAGGGCCACGATGTGCAGGGTGTAGATTTCAAAGCGGCCGGTGGGCGTGTCGGGCGCTCCGAAAGCGGTGTAGAGCGCCGGCGAGCGCGCCTGTTCCACGCAGGAAGCGTAGAGGGCCCGGCCCGTCAGTCGGGCAGGCCGTGGACGGAACAGACGGTTGAGCATCTCGATTGGCCTCGATTTCGCCGAAAGCCCCGCGTAAGGGCGGCATTGAACTAAGAGGCGGCGAGCGATAGGTCAAAGCCTCCAGAGCAAGGACAGCTTGAACAGCATGTTTCGCCGCGCCGCTTTCGCCGTCGCCGTCGTCGCCCTCTCCGGGCTCGGCGCCTGCGCGCCCATCAAGACCTACTCGGGCTTCCAGGCCATCGAGTCGAAGCCGGAAGAGGTGGCTGTCGGCACGGACACCAAGTCCACCGTGCGCGGCAAGCTCGGCTCGCCCTCGGCCCAGTCGACCTTCGATCCCAACGTCTGGTTCTACATGAACCAGGTCAAGGAGCGGGTCGCCTTCCGCAAGCCGCGCGTCGTGCAGCGCAACGTCACCGCCATCTCCTTCAACAAGGACAGCGAAGTCGTCGAGAGCGTGAACCACTACACGCTCAAGGACGGCAAGGTGGTCGCCTACAATCGGCGCGAGACCCCCACCCGCGGCCGCGAGCTGACCGTGCTCGAGCAGCTGCTGGGCACCGTGGGCCGCGGCTCCATGCTTCCGCAGGACGACGAAACCGTGCCGGGCAACCGGCCGGGCGACCGCCGCTAAGAGCGCCTCCAGCTCCACAAAGATCAACGCCCCGGAGATCGCTCTCCGGGGCGTCTTTCGTTCAGGCCTCAGCCGTGATCAGCCGAGCGCGCCGTTGGCCAGCACCGCCAGCAGCAGCAGCGCCACGATGTTGGTGATCTTGATCATCGGGTTCACCGCCGGCCCGGCGGTGTCCTTGTAGGGGTCGCCCACCGTGTCGCCGGTCACCGCCGCCTTGTGGGCGTCGGAGCCCTTGCCGCCGAAGTGGCCCTCTTCGATCAGCTTCTTGGCGTTGTCCCAGGCGCCGCCGCCGCTGGTCATCGAGATGGCGACGAACAGGCCGGTGACGATCACGCCCATCAGCATGGCGCCCAGGCAGGCGAAGGCGTTCGCCTTGCCCGCGATGGCGTTGATCACCACGAACAGGACGATGGGGCTGGCCACCGGCAGCAGGCTGGGCACGATCATCTCGCGGATCGCCGAACGGGTCAGGATGTCCACTGCCCGCCCGTATTCGGGCTTCACCTCCCCAGTCATGATGCCGGGGTTCTCGCGGAACTGACGGCGCACTTCCTCGACCACCGATTCGGCGGCGCGGCCGACGGCGGTCATCGAGAGGCCGCCGAACAGGAACGGCAGCAGCCCGCCGAACAGCAGGCCCACCACCACGTACGGGTTGGACAGATCGAAGGCCACTTCGCCCAGCCCGTCGAAGAACGAGCCCGGCGCGGCGTTGGCCGAGAAGTAGCGAAGGTCTTCCGTGTAGGCGGCGAACAGCACCAGCGCCCCCAGGCCCGCCGAGCCGATGGCGTAACCCTTGGTCACCGCCTTGGTGGTGTTGCCCACCGCGTCCAGGGCGTCGGTGGACACCCGCACTTCCGGCGGGAGGCCCGCCATCTCGGCGATGCCGCCGGCGTTGTCGGTCACCGGTCCAAAGGCGTCCAGGGCGACGATGAAGCCGGCCAGCGACAGCATGGCGGTGGTAGCGATGGCGATGCCGAACAGGCCCGCCAGGCTGTAGGTGACGATGATGCCGATGATGATGGTCAGCGCCGGCAGGGCCGTGGACTCCAGCGACATGGCCAAGCCCTGGATGACGTTGGTGCCGTGGCCGGAGACTGAAGCCTTGGCCACCGACTTCACCGGCCGGAAGCCTGTGCCGGTGTAGAACTCGGTGATCACCACGATGGCGGCGGTGACCGCCAGGCCCGCGACGCCGCACCAGAACAGGCTCGAGCCGCTGTAGGCTTGGCCGTTGACGTCGAGAACGCCGTCCGGGACCAGCTGGTTGGTGACCCACCAGATGGCGAGGATGGACAGCACGCCGGTGACGATCAGGCCCTGATAGAGAGCGCCCATGATGTTGCGGCTCTTGCCCAGCCGCACGAAGAAGGTGCCGATGATCGAGGTGACGATGCAGATGCCGCAGATCGCCAGCGGCAGAAGCATCATCGCGCTCACGGCGTCCGTGCCGCGGAAGAAGATCGCCGCCAGGACCATGGTGGCCACTGTGGTCACTGCATAGGTCTCGAACAGGTCGGCGGCCATGCCGGCGCAGTCGCCCACGTTGTCGCCCACGTTGTCGGCGATGGTCGCGGCGTTGCGCGGATCGTCTTCCGGAATGCCGGCCTCGACCTTGCCGACCATGTCGCCGCCCACGTCGGCGCCCTTGGTGAAGATGCCGCCGCCCAGGCGGGCGAAGATGGAGATCAGGCTGGCGCCGAAGCCCAGCGCCACCAGGCTGTCGACCACGTCACGGCTGGTGGCGTCGTAGTCCATCGGTCCGGTCAGGACGTAGAAGTAGACCGACACGCCCAGGAGGGCGAAGCCGGCCACCAGCATCCCGGTGACGGCGCCCGCGCGGAAGGCCAGCGAAAGGCCCTTCTCCAGCCCCTCCGATGCGGCTTGCGCGGTGCGCACATTGGCGCGCACCGAGATGAGCATGCCCGCAAAGCCCGCAAGGCCGGACAGCACGGCGCCGATCAGGAAGCCGATCGCCGCCAGCGGGCCGATCAACAGGGCGACGATGATGAGGATGACCACGCCCACGATGGCGATGGTGGTGTACTGCCGGCGCAGATAGGCCTGCGCGCCTTCTTGAATGGCCGCCGCGATCTCCTGCATTCGGGCGTTGCCTGGCGAGGCCTTGAGCAAGGCGCGCGCCTGGACTGCGCCGTACAGGACGGCGAGTAAGCCGGCGAGTATCACCAGCGTAAGCGTAGTACTCATGAAATGCGCCCTTCCGTTGCGCGGAGGGGGATGCGCGACGCCTGGAGCGGATCCGGCGCCGTCTCTCCCAGCCCCTGACGTTTCCCCAAGCCGGAGCGATCGATCGCCGCTCCGTGTCTTCAGCCAAGGGACACTGCCAAGGAAAGAGAGGGCGCGCAACGGTGCGCACCTGCGTTCTGCGAACGCGGGTTCGCTTAGCGGCGAACGGGCTGGGCGCGGCCGCGGGAGGTTTGGGAGGTGATCGCCACCGACTTGATCACCCCGGGTCCGGTGATCGACACCGCTTCGCGCTGCATGGCGGCGCTCAGCTTGGGCGCGTCCACCTTCTGGGGATCGCCGGCTAGGACAAAGGACTGGCGATGGGCCATCCGCACCAGCCGGTCGCGGAACACCGGCTCGTTCTGCCGCCAACGCGAGATGTCCGAGTTGGCGCCCAGGTTCAGCCGGACGTAGACGAACACATAGTTCACCAGCTGGCCTTCCAGCACGATGGGGATCGCTACCGGCTGCAGGTCGACGTACTGGCCGACGTCGGCCTTCTTCTCCCCCTTGCCCCCGGCCCCCGACGCCAGGGCCGGCGAGCCGGCGGCCAGCAGGAACGGAACGGCGAGGAAAGCGCGGCGCAGCATCGGCTCACTCTGCCCCCGTCCGGTTTCCCGATCGTGAAGCGACACCGCATGACGACCTCGCCGAACAGTGATATTCTTTCTGTCAACCCGCAGAAATAACAGAGGACTAGCGGGGGGAGGACTGTACATGGCGTACTCGCGTCGCGAGGCTTTCGGCGCCCTCGCCGCCACGGCGCTCTGGCCCGGCCACGCTCTGGCCGACCCCGAGCCGCCGCTCGTTGGAACCTCCGTGGTCACCGCCCCGGACGAAGACCCTGAAACCAGCCTCGACACCACCGGCGATCCCTATTCCACCATGGTCGCGCCCGTCGGCGTCAACGGCCAGGGCCCCTACCCCTTCTTGATCGACACCGGCGCGAACGTCTCCTGCGTCTCGCGCCGCTTGGCCGAGCATTTGGAGCTGACCCCAGCGCCGCCTGCCCGGGTCCACAGCGTCATCGGGGTTCAGACCCGGCCCGCGGTCATGATCCACGAGTTGCAGGTCGGCCGCCGCAATCGCCGCCGGGTCCGGGCCCCTGCCTTGCCGCTGAAGAGCGACCAGCTCGGCGGCGTGCTGGGCGTCGACTGGCTCAAGGGCCAACGACTGGTGCTCAACATCAAGGAGAAGCGGCTCGAGATCACCTTCTCCCGCAACGACCCGCCCCGGCTGAACAGCGTCGTGGTGCCCGCGCGCCAGCGTTGGGGGCAGCTCACCATCGTCGACGCCGACGTCAGCTACCGACCGATCCAGGCGCTGATCGACTCAGGCTCCCAGATCACCATGTGCAACGACCCACTGCGCCGCCTGGTGGCCCGGATCGATCCCACCCAAGGGCTCCAGCGCAAGCCGAGCCCGGTGCGGCTCGAGACCATCATGGGCGAGCCGTTCATTGGCGACCTGATCTACCTGCCCTTCCTGCGCCTCGGCGGCCTTCGCCTGGGCAACGTGCCGGTGGTCCACGCCAACACGCACGTGTTCCGGGTGTGGGGAGTCGAGGAAAAGCCGGCCCTGGTGATCGGCATGGACCTTCTGTCGGAGTTCAGCACCGTGGCGCTCGACTTCGGCAAAGCGTCGGTGAGGTTCGACCTCTAGGTACTGACCGGCGCGGCGTTCGCCCGAAGCGCCGCGCCCTCCGCCCGAATCCGGATCCAGAGCACCGAGGCGTTGAGCAGGGTGAACACCGCGGCATAGGCCGGCATGTCGAAAACGAGGGGCAGCACGGCGATCTCTGCGACCACGACGGCGTAGTTGGGGTGCGACAGGAAGCGATACGGGCCACGACGCACCAAGGTCTCGCCCGGCACGACGATGATCCGTGTTGTCCAGCGCCGGCCGATGGACGCCAGCACCCAGACCCGAAGCACCTGCAGGACTGCATACACGGCGAGCCAAGCAAGGTCCGGCGGCTCGTCCCGGGCGAGCAGCCACAGCCCGACGATCCAGGCCGAATGCAGGCCCACGATCAACGGATAGTGCTCTGCGCCGACTTCAACCCCGCCCGCGGCCAGCAACTGACGAGTATTGCGGCGGGCGATCACCAGTTCGGCCAACCGCTGGAGCGTCACGAACGTCAGGATGAGAACCGAAGCGATCATGCCGCTTGCAAGGTCACGGTGCTGGCGGTGAACCCGGGACCCAGAGCGGTCACAACGGAGCGCGGTGGAAGCCCTGCCTGGCGGGCTCGGTCCAGGACGTAGAGCACTGTCGGCGACGACATGTTGCCATGCTCCGCCAGCACCTCCCGCTCATGGTCGAGACTGCCCTGTCCGAGCTCCAGGCTGGCTTCCAGGGCCTCCAAGACCTTCATGCCGCCAGGATGGCAGATGAAGCGATTGACGGTCTCGACCGAGAGGTCCTGCGTCGCCAGCATGCTATCCATGGCCGGACGCAACTTCTGGCGCGCAAACGGCGGAATCGCCCTGGCGAAGATAACGCCAAGCCCCTGCGGGTCGATGCGCCAGCCCATCACGTCCAAGGTGTCTGGCCAGGTGTGCTCCGCCCGTCCGACCACCTGGGCAAAGCCTTCCGCTCCCGCCTGCAACACGCAGGCTACCGCTCCGTCGCCAAACAGGGCGGTCGCCACGATGTCGGCCTTGGAGAGGTCGTCCATCCGAAACGACAAGGTGCAGAGCTCCACACAGACCAGCAGCACCCGAGCTCCAGGTTGCGAGGCCGCGAGGCGTGAGGCGATCGCCAAACCTGTCGCCCCGCCAGCGCAACCAACGCCGAACACCGGCACGCGCGCGGCGTCCGGCCGGAAGCCCAGTTGGCCCATGGCGCGGGCCTCCAGGCTTGGGGTGGCGATGCCGGTGGAGGAAACAGTGACAATGATGTCGATATCGGCTCCGCTTATCCCGGCCTCATCGAGCGCCGCCCGAGCGCTGCGCACGAAGAGGTCGAGGCCCACTCGCGTGTAAGCCTCCATGCGTTCGGGCCAGCCGCGAGGTTCAAGGTACCATTCCATCGGCATGGCTGCCTGGCGGGTGCGGATCCCTGCCGTGTGGAACACCGGCGCCATGCGCTCGAATTGCGGGAAGCGGTCGGCAAATAGACCACGCGCCACATCCGCGACCTCGTCCTGAGGCAACTGGTGTGCCGGCGACGCCGTCGCCAGCGAGAGTAGCCCGACGGGCATGGGCATAGGACAGACTCCGCGCACCCAACGCGCGCTCTGCCAATCCCCAGCAATGGCCGCGGTTCCGCGGCTCGCTTTTAGACGTGGGTCCAGCCACCCTGGCCAGGATCGACGGGGCGGCCAGCGGCGCGCACCTCCAAACCCTCGCCTTCTGTCACTTCGCCCACGATGGTGAACCCAGGCGGCCGGCGAACACCGCGCGGCAGGGTGCAGACGACCTCGTAGTCATCGCCGCCGCTGGCGAGGCGAACCAGCGCAGCCGCGATGTCCGGCTGTTGCTCGAGCCAGGTGGCGGCGCCGCGTGAGAGGGGCAGCTGATCGAGATCGAGGTGGATCTGGACCCCGCTCGCCAGCGCGATGTGACGTACATCGGCGATCAGTCCATCGGACACGTCCGCCGAAGCGGTGGCGGACTTTCGCAGCAGGTCCCTCAGGTCCAGACGCGGCTCGGGGAAACGGTAGCGAAACGCCAGCTGCCCCCCCCTGTCGACGATTCGCCCCTGAACGGCGTCCAGGCCGAGCACGCCGTCACCGATGTTGCCGCTGACCATCACCAGATCCCCGGGTCGAGCGCCCGAGCGCCGGATCATGCGGCCCTGCGGCACCCAGCCGAGCGCCGTCAGACTGGCTGTGAACGGTCCTGGGGTAGAGACTGTGTCGCCACCGAGAAGCGCCAGACCAAACGTCTCCAGGTCGGCGTGCAGGCCGAGCGCAAACCGCTCCCGGTCCCGCACTTCGAAGCCCGCCGGCCAGGCCACCGCCAGGAAGCAGGCGAACGGCTCGGCGGCCTTGGCCGCAAGATCGGAGAGGTTCACCCGCAGCAGCTTGCGGCCGATCAGGTCCGGCTTCTCGCCGACCGGGAAGTGGACGCCCTCGACGATGGCGTCCTTGGTGACCACGAGATCATGGCCAGCCCGCTGCGGAATCACCGCTGCGTCGTCCAGCAGGTCGAAGGCCCCCGCGTCTCCGCGGGTCAGCGGCCGGAAGAGCCGCGCAATCTCTCCGAACTCGTCAGCCCCGGACATCCCGGGCCACAGCGTCCAAGGCGCCGTTCACGAAGCCGGGCTCAGCGCCCTCGAAGAAGGATTTGGTGACGTCGACGTATTCGTCGATCACCACCTCGGTGGGCACGTCGGGACGGTTAGCGAGCTCGAAGACGCCGGCTCTCAGGATCGCACGCACGGTCGCGTCGATACGCTCGAGCCGCCAGTTCTGCGCCAGATTGGCCGCAATCTGCTTGTCCACGACGGCTTGGCTCTTCACCACCCCGCGGACGAGATCGGCGAAGAACTCCTCGTCGGCGGTGGCCAGGGTCATGTCCTCGACATCGCGGTCGAAGCGGTGCTCCGAGAACTCGCGGATCACCGCTTCGGCGCCCGCGCTGGAAACTTCCATCTGGTACAGCGCCTGCACAGCGGCGAGGCGAGCGACCGAACGGGCCTGCCGGGGTGCGCTCATCGGCCAGCTCCCATCAGCTGCTGCTTCAGCTCGACCATCGTCAAAGCGGCGCGGGCGGCCCCGCCTCCCTTGTCGCCTTCGTTGACGCGGGCGCGGGCCCAGGCCTGCTCCTCGTCTTCCGTGGTGAGCACGCCGTTGCCGATCGCCAGCTGCTTGCGGACGGTGAGATCCATAATGCCGCGCGCCGACTCGTTGGACACGATCTCGAAGTGGTAAGTCTCGCCGCGGATTACCGTGCCAAGCGCCACATAACCGTCGTAGCTCCGGCCCGGGCCGTGGCCTCCTTCAGCCGCGAAGGCGATCGCACCAGGAATTTCGAGAGCGCCGGGCACCGTCACCACATCGAACTCCGCGCCAAACGCCGTGAGCGCGTCACTCGCGCCCTTCAACAGCTCGTCGGCCAGGTCGGAATAGAACCGCGCTTCCACGATCAGGATGCGCACCTTGTCTTCACTCATCGGTATTTTCGGGCCCTTTCGGCGTCTGGCCGCGACCTTTAGGCCGTTTCGCGCCAGCGGGCGAGATACCGCGCCAGCATATCGATCTCGAGATTGACCGGAACGCCGGCCACCAACTCGCCCAGCGTCGTGACGTCCCAGGTGTGCGGGATCAGGTTCACGCCGAACACGTCGTCCTCCACCTCGTTCACGGTCAAGGAGACGCCCTCGACGGTGATAGAGCCCTTGGGCGCGATGAACCGATGTAGTGGACGCGGCGCGCGGATGCGGACGCGGTGCGAGCCGCCTTCCTGAGCCACAGAGATTACCTCGCCGATCCCGTCCACGTGGCCGGATACGATGTGGCCGCCGAGTTCGTCGCCGACCTTCGCCGCGCGTTCGAGATTGATGCGCTTGCCCTCGCGCCAATTGGAAAGGGTCGTGACGGCGAGGGTCTCGCGCGACACGTCCACGGCGAACCAGTTCGGGCCCTTCTCCACCACCGTCAGGCACACGCCCGCATGGCTGATCGAGGCGCCGAGGTCGACGCTGGAGAGATCGAACGACGTCTCGATCTCGAAGCGGCGGTCGCGGTTGGTCTCGCGGACCGCACGAACGCGGCCGACGTCAGTGACGATGCCGGTGAACATCTAGATCCTCGCGTAGCGTTCCCAGAGGTCATCGCCGACTTCGCGGACCTCCGTGCGCCGGAAATGGGGAGCGTCGGACAAGCCCGCAACAGCCAAGGCTCCGACGCCGGGACGTCCTTCCCCGCCGATGATGATGGCGGCCCGGAACCACTCGATGCGGTCCACAAGCCCACAGCGCAGGAAGCTCGCCGCCACCTGGCCGCCGCCCTCGACGAAAAGCCGCTGCAGCCCTTCAGCCGCAAGAGCCTCGACCACGGTCTTCAGTTCAGGGCGGTCCTCGCCGACCTTGCGGACCTGCAGCACCTTGACGCCCGCATCCACCAGGCGCGGGTCAGGCTCCTCGGTGGCGACGACATAGGTTGGGATCTCGTTCGCCGTGCTGACCAGCTTGCAGTCGGAAGCCAGGCGTTGCCGGCTGTCCAGCACCACCCGCGCGGGTTGGGGCCCGTTGAAGCCCGGTACGAGCCTCACGGTCAGCTCCGGATCATCAGCGAGCGCGGTTTCAACGCCAACTATGACTGCGTCGTGTTCCGCCCGTAGCCGGTGAACCGCTTCGCGTGCAGGCTGGCCCGTGATCCACTTGCTTTGCCCCGCAGCCGTGGCGATGCGTCCGTCGAGCGAGGTGGCGAGCTTGAGGGTGACCGTCATGGGAAGCGTCGCCCAGCGCTAGGGCTGCTCGTCCACCACTTCGCTCAGGCCTTCCTCGCCGAGGAAGCGGGCGAAGTCCTGCGTCTCGCGGAAGTCTCGATAGACGGAGGCGTAACGAACATAAGCCACGTCATCGAGCTGCTTGAGGTGCTTCATGACCAGCTCGCCAATGGCCGAGGACGGCAGCTCCGTCTCGCCGATGCTCTCAAGCTGCCGGACAATGGACGAGATCATGCGCTCGATCCGCTCCGGATCCACCGGCCGTTTGCGTGTGGCGATGGCGACCGAGCGAGCCAGCTTGTCCCGGTCGAAGGGCGTGCGGCGGCCCGAGCGCTTGACGATGGTCAGCTCGCGCAGCTGCACGCGTTCGAAGGTGGTGAAGCGGCCGCCGCACTCCGGGCAGAGGCGGCGACGCCGGATCGCCGCGCCGTCTTCCGACGGGCGCGAGTCCTTCACCTGACTTTCTTCACTGCCGCAGAACGGGCACCGCATGATCTAGCCCCTTTGCGGCCACTCTAGCGCTATTAGCGGTAGATGGGGAACCGCTTGGTGAGTTCCAGCACCTCGCCACGCACCTTGGCCTCGACAGAGGTGTTGTCGCCGCCAGCGGCGACACCATCCAGGACCTCGCCGATCCAGGCGCCGATCTGGCGGAACTCTTCCACGCCGAAGCCGCGGGTGGTGCCAGCGGGAGAGCCGACCCGCAGACCCGAAGTTTGCATCGGGGGAAGCGGATCGAAGGGGATGCCGTTCTTGTTGGTGGTGATGCCGGCCCGCTCCAGCGCGGTCTCGGCGTCAGCGCCGTTCACCCCCTTGGGCGTCAGATCCACCAGCATCAGGTGGCTGTCGGTGCCGTTGGAAACGATCTTGAACCCAGCGCTCTGCAGGCTGTCCGCCAGAGCCCGGGCGTTGTCGATCACCTGCTTGGCGTAGGTCTTGAACTCGGGCTTCAGCGCCTCGCCGAACGCCACAGCCTTGCCCGCGATGACATGCATGAGCGGACCGCCCTGAAGGCCGGGGAAGACCGCGCTGTCGATCTTCTTGGCCAGCTTTTTGTCGTTGGTCAGCACCATGCCGCCGCGCGGCCCACGCAGGGTCTTGTGAGTGGTGGTGGTGACCACGTGGGCGTGCGGGAACGGGCTCGGGTAGACGCCGGCCGCGACCAGCCCCGCATAGTGAGCGATGTCGCACATCAGGATGGCGCCGACGCTGTCGGCGATCTCGCGGAAGCGGGCGAAATCGATCTGGCGCGAATAGGCCGAACCGCCTGCGATGATCACCTTCGGTTTCTCAGCCAAGGCGATCTCGGCGGCCTGATCATAGTCGATCAGGTGGTCTTGCGAGCGCACCCCGTAGTGCACCGGACGGAACCACTTGCCGGACTGATTGACGTTCTTGCCGTGGGTCAGGTGGCCGCCGGAAGCCAGGTCCATGCCCATGAAGGTGTCGCCCGGCTGCAGGGTCGCCATGAAGACGGCCTGGTTGGCCTGGCTGCCCGAGTGCGGCTGGACGTTGGCGTACTCGCAGCCGAACAGCTGCTTGGCCCGCTCGATGGCGATGGCTTCGGCTTCATCGACGACCTCGCAGCCGCCGTAGTAGCGCTTGCCCGGATAGCCCTCGGCGTACTTGTTCGTCAGCACGCTGCCTTGCGCCTCAAGCACCGCCTTGGAGACGATGTTCTCCGAGGCGATCAACTCGATCTGATCCTGCTGGCGCTTCATCTCGCCGCCCAGGACGCGGGCCAGCTCCGGATCGCCCTCGGCGACGCCTTGGTTGAAGAAGGACTCGGTGGAGGGCTGGGCTTGGACGTGCAGGTTCACGGGCTGGGCCTTTCGAGGGGCGGTCGGCGGATCCGCGGAGGGATCGGCTCTTTAACCTGATGCGCTCGCCGTTCCAACGTCCGGAACCAAAGTCCAGTTGTCTGCGTTCCCCGCTGGCCCAGGGTGCATGTGCACACACGCACCCGCAGGCGGTGTGCAGCGTGCGAGGATGGGGGACTTGATGAGTGTTGGACCGGACTCCCAGGGTCGATCCGGGGAGGAGTTGCTGCGCTTGGGGGCGGAGATCGTCGCGGCCTACGTGAGCCGCAACGTCGTCTCTGTCGATGCTGTTCCCGACATCATCCGTTCGGTGCACGGAGCTCTTGAGGGTCTGAGCCGTGGTGAAGCGCCGCCGGTTCTCGAGGAGCGCCCGAAGCCCGCAGTGGCCATCAACAAGTCCGTTCAGCACGATTACATCGTCTGCCTCGAGGACGGCAAACGACTGAAGATGCTGAAGCGCTATCTCCGGTCCCGCTACAACATGAGCCCGGACGAGTACCGCCGCAGGTGGGGCCTGCCGGCTGATTATCCCATGGTGGCGCCGGCCTACGCCGCCCGCCGCTCGGACTTCGCCAAGCAGATCGGCCTCGGTCGCGGCGTCCGGAGGCGCAAGTAATGTCGAATCTTCGCGAAGCGGGCCTGCGGCCCTTCCACGAAAGCGGCTACGAAATCCTCGATCAGGATCTGGTGACGCGCGGCGAGGTGGTGATCTGGTCGGTGGATCCGCTGATCCCGCGCCTTGGCGACCTGTTCCTGGTTGAGAGCGCCGGACGCACCTTCGAGGTGGAAGTCGTCGAACTCGCCACGTTCAAGGGCGGCTGGAGCACCACCTGTCGCACGGCGAACGCCCTCACCTGACCTCAAATCGGGTCCCTGCCAGCCTTGAAGGGCGCGCTGGGACTCTTATCTGCAAATGTGCATCGGCGAGCCGGTCCGGGTCTTTGCGTACGGCGACGGACTGATCACCCGTCCCACCCGGCAAACGCCGCCGAGCCAGCCAGAACAGCGCGCAGCGGCATAGGACCCGCCTTGTCCCTCCTCGGGATGCCGCTTGTTCTGGCGATGGCTCCCGCAGGAGCCCTCCCCTACAACTCGTGCAGAGCGCCGCCCTAAGCGGCGTAGCCGCCCACGCGCTTCACGTTGCAGTGGACCCAGAGGGTCTCCAGGGCGTGCGCGAGGTCGTCCATCATCGCATCGCTGTGCGCCGGCGAAGGCGTAAAGCGCAGACGTTCCGTTCCCCGCGGCACGGTCGGGTAGTTGATCGGCTGAACATAGATGCCGAAGTCCGACAGCAGGATGTCCGAGATCATCTTGCAGTGGACCGGGTCGCCCACGAGCACGGGCACGATGTGGCTGACCGACGGCATGACTGGCAGGCCGGCCTTGGTCAGGCGCGCCTTGAGGGTCGCCGCGCGCTCCTGATGGGCCACGCGGATCTCGTTGTGGTCTTTCAGGTAACGGATCGAGGCCGCCGCCCCTGCCGCCAGCGCCGGCGGCAGCGACGTCGTGAAGATGAAGCCGTCGGCATAAGAGCGGATAGCGTCGACAATCACCGCATCGGCGGCGATGTAGCCGCCCATCACGCCGAACGCCTTACCCAGCGTGCCCTCGACGATGTCGATCTGGTCCATCACGCCGTCGCGCTCAGCCACGCCCGCGCCACGGGGCCCGTACATGCCGACCGCGTGCACCTCGTCGAGGTAGGTCATGGCGCCGTATTTCTTGGCCAGCGCGACCATCTCGCGCATGGGCGCGATGTCGCCATCCATCGAGTAGACGCTCTCGAACGCGATCAGCTTGGGTGCGTCGGACGGAGCCGCGGCCAGGAGCTGTTCGAGATGCTCAAGGTCGTTGTGCTTGAAGACGTGCCGCTGCTCGCGCTTGCCGGCGCGAATGCCGGAGATCATCGAGTTGTGGTTCAGCTCGTCCGAGAAGACGATCAGGCCGGGCAGGATCTTATAGAGCGTCGACAGCGAGGCTTCGTTCGAGACGTACCCGGAGGTGAACAGCAGGGCCGCTTCCTTGCCGTGCAGATCGGCGAGTTCGGCTTCCAGCTCGACGTGATAGCGGGTCGTGCCGGAGATATTGCGGGTGCCGCCCGAGCCGGCGCCGGCTTCCTCGATCGCCTGCTTCATGGCGTCGAGAACCACGGGGTTCTGCCCCTGGCCGAGGTAATCGTTCGAGCACCAGACCACGACGTCCTGGGTCGTGCCGTCGTCGCGGGTCCAGGTAGCGCGCGGAAACTCGCCGCGGTGACGCTTGAGGTCGGCGAAGACGCGGTAACGGCCCTCGGCACGGACCTTTTCGAGGGCGCTACGGAACGCGTCTCTGTAATCCATGGACTTCAAACTCCGACCGCGCGTTCGACCATCTTGCGCGACAAGGCCGGTCCTCTTGAATCTGAACCGCCTTTTGGCGCCGCGACACCTGATTGTCTACACGGCGGGCCGCCGCAGGCGCTTGATCTGCGTCAAACGCCGTACTCCGTACGTCAACGGAGGGGTGCGTTGCCCCGGAACAGCTCCAAAATAGCCGAGAAGTCCTTCCATCCGCCGCCGAGCCGGTCGAAAAGCGCGTAGAGCCCTTCGGCCTGCGCACCCAGCGGCGTGGCGGCGCCTGCTTTGGCGGCGGCCTCCTGCGCCAACTTCAAATCCTTCAGCATCATGGCGGTGGCGAACCCGCCTTCGTAGTCCCGGTTCGAGGGTGCGGTCGGGACCGGCCCGGGCCATGGGCAGTAGCTGGTCAGGCTCCAGCACTGACCGGACGACTTCGATGCGATCTCGAAGAAGCGCTCCGGCTCCAGACCAAGCCGTTCCGCGAGGGCGAACGCCTCGCAGACCGCGATCATCGAGGCCCCCAGCACCATGTTGTTGCAGATCTTGGCGGCCTGCCCTGCCCCGTGGTCGCCTGCGCGGATCACCGCACGGGCCATAGGCTGGATGATGGCCTCGACGTCCGCAAAGTCAGCCTCGTCACAGCCCACCATGAAGGCGAGCGTCCCCGCCTCTGCCCCGGCTTGGCCGCCGGACACAGGGGCGTCGGCGAAGCGGAACCCCGCCGCCGTCGACTGCGCCGCAACCGCTCGCGCGCTATCCACGTCGATAGTGGAGCAATCGATCAGCAGCGCGCCTTTAGGGGCGTTGGGCAGGATCTCTTCGGCGTAGATCTTCCGCACATGCGGTCCGGCGGGAAGCATGGTCAGCACCGCGTCCACTCCTTGGACCGCCTCCGCGGCGGAACCTGCCGAACGGCAGCCAGCAGCGACGGCCTTCTCCAGAGCGGTCGATGACAGGTCGAATGCAAGAACCTCGCGCTCCGCCTTCGCCTGGTTCGCGGCCATGCCGCCGCCCATGTTGCCGAGCCCGATGAACGCAACGCGGGTCATGACGCCAGCCCTTCTCCGCCGCTCAGCGCGGCTTGCGGAACTTGTAGACGAACTGGTCGGTCTTGCCGCGCACGGCCGGGTCGAAGACGTTCTTGCTGTGGTCGTCGCCGGCGTTACGCAGCACCGTGCTCTCCCCCTCGAACTTGAACCCTGCCGCTTCCACCTCGCGGCGGACTGCAGCGGGATCGATGCGATGGAGCGCATCGTCCGGGTCCACAGGAGTTCCGGCCTTCGCCGCGTGGTCCAGCACGATGAAGACGCCGCCAGGCTTCAGGGCGTTGAAGATGGCCTTGTTCACCTGCGCCACCTCCAGGTTCCGCCGGCGCTGATGAAGGTCGTGGTAGTTCTGCGAGGTCCAGACCACGTCCACCGGTTCAGGAACGGTGAAGCTCTGGAAGTCACCCTCAACCACTTGGATGTTGCCGTAGGCGGGGTCGGCCGCAACCGCGCGAATGGCTGGCGGGTTCGGGGCGTTGGCCGGCGGAGGCGAGATGATGGCGTAAACCTTGCCCGTCGGACCGACAGCCTTGGCGAAGATCCGGGTGAAGTAGCCGCCGCCCGGGATGAAGTCGGCGACCTTCGATCCAAGCCCGACGCCGGCGAAGGCAAGCATTTCGGCGGGTTTGCGATTGGGGTCACGCTCCCGGTCAGCGGCCGGACGCGCCGGGTCGGCCAGAGCGGCCGTGATCGCCGCATTAGGGGCGGCGTGCCCGGCATGCGCCTGCGCCAGAGCTGCGCCAGTGACGCTCATCGAAACGGCCGCCACGGCGGCCAAGATCATTCTGCGCGACATCTGTAGCGTCTCCCTTTGTCGTAGGTTGCCGTTTGGCTCAGCCAAGTGGCGTCCATTCCTCGCCGGCTGGCAAGGGGGCGAAGATCGCGTCGAGCGCCTCGTCCTTGACCGCGTCCAAGGTCGGCGGATTCCAACGAGGGGCGTTGTCCTTGTCGACCAGCACCGCACGCACGCCTTCCTGGAAGTCGTGCAGGCTGCTGACCCGAGCGGCGATCCGATATTCCAGCGCCATGTTCTGCGCGAACGAGGCGGCTTGGGCGCCAAGCTGCAGCTGGCGAAAGGCGACCTTGAGCGTCTGTGGCGACTTCGACGCAAGCACTCTCGCCTGCTCCCGCGCCCAAGCGCTGTCGGACGCTTCAAGCGCGGCCACGATGGCTTCGACGCTGCCCAGCGAGAAGATGCGGGCGATCTCGTCCTGATGCGCGGCGATCTCCGGGCGCCCGGGATCGGCCTCGAACTCGGTGAGCAGCCGCTCTGTCGCGGCTGGATCAGCGATAATGGCCGCCTTCAGCTCGGCGACGCGTGCGCTCTCCACATAATCCGTGGCGACCCCGACCAGCTGGCAGTCCGCCGCTTTCAGCCGCGCGCCGGTCAGCGCCAGCCAAAGACCGATATGCCCGGGCATGCGCGGCAGGTACCAGCCGCCACCCACGTCAGGGAAAAGGCCGATGCTGGTTTCCGGCATGGCGAACACCGTCCGCTCGGTCGCAACGCGGAAGCGACACGGCCGCGAAATCCCGACGCCGCCGCCCATCACGACGCCATCGATGAAGGCCACGGTGTGCTTGGGGTACTCGAACAGCAGATGGTTGAGACGGTACTCGGTGTGGAAGAACTCGCGAGCCGCCTCCCCATTGCTGGCTCCGCTCTGCGCCACCATCCTCACGTCGCCGCCGGCGCAGAAACCGCGCTCGCCCGCGTGATCCAGGAGCACGATCTCCACGGCGGGATCGGCGCGCCAGGCCAGCAGCGCCTCCGTCATGGCCTGGCACATCGCCACATTAAGCGCGTGAAGCGCCTTTGGCCGGTTCAGCGTGATCCGGCCGACGCGGCCTTCGACGCGCGTCAGGACCTCGGGCTCGGCAGCCTGGCTCATTGTCTCAGCAGCTCCCGGGCGGTGATCACCCGCATGATCTCGTTGGTGCCTTCGAGGATCTGGTGGACTCGGAGATCCCTGACGATGCGCTCCAGCGGATAGTCCCTCAGGTAGCCGTAACCACCGTGCAGCTGCAGCGCCTGGTTTGCGACCTCGAACCCCGCGTCAGTGGCGAACCGCTTGGCCATGGCGCAGTATTGCGTCGCCTTCGGATCGCGCTTGTCGAGCGCGTCGGCGGCCCGGCGTACCATCAGTCGCGCCGCTTCCAACTCGGTCGCCATGTCTGCAAGTCGCCATTGCAGCCCCTGGAAGTCCTTCAGCGCCTGGCCAAACTGCTGACGGGTCTCGAGGTAGGCTTTCGCGGTGTCCAGGGCGAGCCCCGCTCCGCCTAGGGAGCAGGAAGCGATGTTGATGCGCCCGCCGTCGAGGCCAGCCATGGCGAAGCGGAAACCCTCGCCTTCCTGTCCGATCCGGTTCTCTTCCGGAACGCGACAGTCGTCGAAGTTCACCTGGGCTGTAGGCTGGGCGTTCCAGCCCATTTTCTTCTCCTGGGCTCCGAATGAGAGGCCAGGGAAGTCCTTCTCCACCACAAACGCCGAGACGCCCTTTGGGCCGGGCCCGCCGGTTCGCGCCATGACCACATAGAGGTCGGACGTGCCCGCGCCCGAGATGAAGGCTTTCGAACCGTTAAGGACGTAGCTGTCGCCATCCTTGCGCGCGCTGGTCTTCATCGCCGCGGCGTCGGAGCCCGAACCAGGCTCTGTCAGGCAGTAGGAGGCGATCAGCTCCATGGTCGTCAGCCGCGGCAGGTACTTGGCCCGCAACGTCTCCGACCCGAAGCGGTCGATCATCCATGCCGCCATGTTGTGGATCGAGATGAAGGCGGCGGTCGCCACATCGCCATACGACAGTTGCTCGAAGACGATGGAGGCGTCGAGCCGGGTCAGGCCGGAGCCGCCAACATCTTCCTGCACATAGAGGCCCGCGAAACCAAGCTCGGCGGCCTTGCGCATCACCTCCACCGGGAAATGCTTCTCCTCGTCCCACCGCGCCGAATGGGGCGCGAGTTCCTGCGCGGCGAAGGCCCTAGCGGCTTCCTCGATCGCGCGCTGATCTTCTGTCAGGCTGAAATCCATGGAGCGAAGACGCCCCGCCGGCGCCCCTCTGTCAACGCCTGGACTTGCCTTCCCCGACGTGAAGGCGCACACGCCCGCGATCATGAGCAAAGCCCCTCTCGCCGCCTATCCAGCTCTTCGTCTTCGTCGCCTGCGTCAGGCCGACTGGGTCCGTCGGATGGTGCGTGAGACGGCGCTCACCCCTGCCGATCTGATCTGGTCGATGGTGGTGCACGATGGAGAAGGCCAAGTCCCGGTGCCCTCCATGCCCGGTGTGTCGCGCTTCTCGATCCAGGATGCTGTGGCCGCGGCCAAGGAAGCTCGCGCGCTCGGCATTCCGGCGATCGCCATATTCCCGCACATCGACGGGGCCAAGAAGGACGCTACCGGCGCCCTGGCGCACGATCCGGACGGCCTGATCTGTCGCGCCGTGAAGGCGATGAAGGACGCTGCTCCGGAAGTCGGCATCATGTGCGACGTGGCGCTCGACCCGTTCACCGACCACGGCCACGACGGGCTGATCGAGAACGGCAAGATCTCGAACGACGCAACGATTGAACGTCTAGTTCTGCAGGGCCTCGTTCAGGCGCAGGCCGGCTGCGATATCCTCGCCCCCTCGGACATGATGGATGGCCGCTGCGGCGTTCTTCGCAGCGCGCTGGAGGCGGAGGGTCTGCAGGACGTGATGATCATGTCCTACGCGGCGAAGTTCGCCTCCGCCTTCTATGGCCCGTACCGCGACGCCATCGGCTCGGGCAAACTTGGAACGGGTGGCTCGCCTGTCGACAAGAAGACCTATCAGATGGACGCGGCCAACCATCAGGAGGCGCTTCGTGAGGTCGCGATGGACATCGCCGAAGGCGCGGACATGGTGATGGTGAAGCCGGGTTTGCCGTACCTGGACATCGTCCGCCAGGTCGTGGACGCCTTCCAGGTCCCGACCTTCGCCTACCAAGTGAGCGGCGAGTACGCGATGCTCATGGCCGCAGCCCAGAACGGCTGGCTGGACGAGGAGCGGGCGATCCTCGAAACCCTGGGCAGCTTCAAGCGCGCCGGCGCGTCCGGGGTGATCACCTACTTCGCGCCCCGCGCCGCGCGCCTGCTGGGCGCGTGATCATCGAGGTTGTGGGCGCCGTCATCCGCGATGAAGCGGGACGCCTCCTGACCGTCCGCAAAGCCGGAACCTCGAGATTCATGCTGCCGGGCGGCAAGCCCGAGCCGGGCGAAGCGCTGGAAGCCGCGTTGCCGCGTGAGCTTGAGGAGGAGCTCGGGCTTCAGCTTGCGCGCGCCGAGCTGCTCGGGCGCTTCGAAGCGCCAGCCGCGAACGAGCCTGGAGCCATCGTGCGCTCGAGCGCCTTTCTGGCGGCTGTCGAAGGCGAACCTCGATGCGGCGCGGAGATTGCGGAGATGCGCTGGATAGACCCGGCCGCTCCCGCCGTAAGCCTCGCCCCTTTGCTGGCCGACCACATCCTGCCGGCGCTTCAAGCCTCGAAGTAACGGACGTCCTTGTCCTCGCCCGGGAGACGCTTCAGGCCGACGAAGCGGAAGCCCAGCTTCTCCAATACTGCGATTGACGCCGCATTCTCCGGACTGGTGATCGCGGCCAATGCGCCAATGCCAAGGTTGCGTCGGACATGGCTCACCACAGCTGCGGCCGCCTCCGTGGCATACCCCTGCCCCTCGTGCCGAGCCAAAAAGGCGTAGCCGAGATCGGGATGTTCCAAGCCGTTCCGCCGCACCAGTCCGCATAGACCGATCAACTCGCCCGAAGACAGCGCCGCGGCCCACAGCCCGTAACCCAGCTGTGCATATCGGCTCCGCTGCACACCGATGTGCACTCGGGCGTCGTCCAGGGTCCTCACACCTCGATCGCCGATGTTTTTGAGGAAGCCGGGTTGGTTGAGCAGCTCGAGCATGAAGGGCGCGTCGGCTTCCGTCAGTTCGCGCAGAAGCAGCCGCTGCGTCCGCAGCACCTCGCCAGCCGTCATCTCTCGCCCCCAAACAAACTCAACGCCATCTTAACGAGCGTTCGCGCACCTTGCCGGCCTATCAGCCTTGACCGGAGCGCGCCATGTCGCTGGGCGACCAGCCGATCGTCATCAAGAAGGTGGTGAAGAAAGGCGGCGGCGGACACCACGGCGGCGCCTGGAAGGTCGCGTACGCCGACTTCGTGACCGCCATGATGGCCTTCTTCCTGCTGATGTGGCTGATCAACACCACCTCTCCGGAACAGAAGCGCGGCATCGCCGATTACTTTGCGCCGGCCAGCGTGTCAGAGACCACCTCCGGTTCGGGCGGTATCCTCGGCGGCACAGCGCTGGGGGAAGACGGCGCGAAGGCGAATGGATCGCGCTCCGTCATCGAGGAGCTTTCGACCGAGAGCCGCAACCCGAATGACGGCAAGAGCACCGATGGCGGCAAGGGGCAGTCCGCTGAGGACGCCTCCACCGAGGCGCTGCGTGAGGAGTTGCAGAAGCGAGAGGCCGCAGCCTTCGCCTCCGCCGCCCAGTCTCTCCGCCAAGCGCTCCAGGACATGCCGGAGCTTTCCGAGCTGTCGAAGAACATCATCATCGACCAGACGCCCGAAGGGCTGCGTATCCAGCTCATCGACCAGGAAGGGCGGTCGATGTTCAATCAGGGCTCGGCTCAGCCGAATGATCGCGCCAAGCTCCTGCTTCGCGCCGTCAGCAAGGTCATCAACCAGATGCCCAACAGAGTCAGCATCTACGGCCACACCAGCGCGAGCGTCGGCGGAGTGAAAACGGAGAACGATTGGCCCCTTTCGGCTGCCCGCGCCAATGCGTCGCGGCAGATCCTCCAGGGATCAGGTGTGGACGCCGATCGCATCTATCAGGTCTCTGGTAAGGCCACTTCCGAGCCGCTTTACCCCGATGATCCCACTCTGCCCGGCAACCGTCGCATTGCGATCGTGTTGTTGCGAGAGGCGCCGGTGCTCCCGCCGGACCAGGGCTTGTAGCGTTCCGCTTGCGCACGAGCCCCGCATGGCCCCAAATCAGATCAGGCGGGATTGGGACGAAGAACGCTAGGCCGTGACGCAGCATTTTCCGACACGACAGCTCAGGTTCTTCCTGACCGCTCCTTCCCCCTGCCCCTACCTGCCCGATCGCTTCGAGCGGAAGGTCTTCGCCCATTTGCCCTTGTCGGAAGGCGCCGCAGTCAACGACAGCCTGACCCAGGTCGGCTTCCGCCGATCCCAGAACATCGCCTACCGGCCCGCCTGCGAGCAGTGCAACGCCTGCGTCTCGGCGCGCCTGCCGGCCGCCGACTACGTGTTCTCCCGCTCCGAGCGGAAGGTACTGAACCGCAACGACGACCTCGAACGGCACTTGGTGGAAGCGGAAGCGACGATGGAGCAGTTCGACCTGCTCCGCCGATATCTGACCGCCCGCCATGCGGACGGCGGCATGGCCGAGATGACTTGGCCCGATTACGTCGCAATGGTCGAAGACACGGCTGTGCGGACCCACATCATCGAGTACCGCACGCGCCCTGCAGATGACGGCCCCGGCGATCTGGTCGCCTGCGCCCTGGTGGACCTGATGAGCGATGGTCTTTCGCTGGTTTACAGCTTCTACGACCCGACCATGACCCGGCGCAGCCTGGGCTCGTTCATGATCCTCGACCACATCGTCCAGGCGGGCATGACCAGCCTGCCGTACGTCTACCTCGGCTATTGGGTCCGGGGATCGGACAAGATGGACTACAAGATCAAGTTCTCGCCCATCGAGCTTCTGCGCGCCGAGGGCTGGACCCTGATGTCAGCCCGTGACCTGAAAGCACCTCGCGCCGCCTGATCTCCACCGCCTGTGAATGGCGGGGAACATCGAGCTGCCGTTCTGGCGCCGTCCGGCGGCTCCTTGCTAAACTGGCGTAGTGACTTGTCCCCGCGGATCCGGCGAATGACGCAACAGCTTCGGCTGCGGCTGGAACGGCCCGCCACCCCCTCTCGCGAGACCTTCGTCGAAGGCCCTTCCAACGCTCATGCCCGAGCAGCGGTCGAAGCGTGGCCGCACTGGCATGGCGGCGCTCTGGTGCTGGTGGGGCCCGCCGGGGTCGGGAAGACGCACCTGGCGAGCATCTGGGCCGAGGCCGCAGGCGCGATTGCGCTCGATCGGATGGCGCCCCAGGTGGAGGCTGCGGCCGGTCGCCCGGTCTTGCTGGAGAACGTCGATCAAGGAGCGCCGGACGAAGCCCTGTTCCATCTGATCAACCTTGCGGCTCAGGCGGGCGGTGGACTGCTGCTGACGGCCCGCACGCCACCCGTGGGCTGGCCAGCCGCATTGCCGGACCTTCGGTCGCGACTGAACGCGCTGCCGGTCGCCGAGATCGAGGAACCGGACGACGAAGTTCTGGAAGGCGTGCTCAGGAACTTCTTCCGGGAACGGAGCATTCGACCGCCCAAAGAGGTCTACCCGTATCTCCTGCGACGCATGCAGAGGTCGATCCCTGAAGCGCGCGAAATCGTCCGCAGGCTGGATGAAGCTGGCGACGGCCCAATCAGCCGCATGCTCGCTCGCGAGGTTCTTGAAGGCGATAATGGAAATCTTGACCTTTTCGAGTGAACACTTGCACCCCAACTGAGGTGGGCTACGCGAACCAGTCCGCCGTCAATTCCGGGAGCTAAGCGTCCATGACCTATGTCGCGCCCATCGCCTCGCCGCCCGAGGAAGAGGTCGCACACGGCGCAAGCTGGGACGAAGGTCTGGCCGCGAGCCCCGCGCGGTTCTTCAACCGGGAGCTGTCCTGGCTCTCCTTCAACCGCCGCGTCCTGGCGGAAAGCAAGAACCCGCGGCATCCGCTGCTGGAGCGGCTTCGATTTCTGGCGATCTCGGCCAACAATCTGGACGAATTCTACATGGTGCGCGTGGCCGGCCTGAAGGCGCAGGTCCGCGAAGCGGTTAGGGTTGTCAGTCAGGACGGGATGACGCCTGCCGAGCAGCTGGAGCGGGTCAACGCTGAAGCCGCCGACCTGATGGCCGACCAGCAGACCCGCTGGCGACAGCTCTGGCAGGAACTGGCTGACGAAGGTCTGAAGGTTGTCGCGCCGGGCGATGTCACCAGCGCCGAGAAGGCCGCACTCGAGGACGCCTTCCTCAACCAGCTGTTTCCAGTTCTGACGCCGCTGGCGATCGACCCGGCTCACCCGTTCCCGTTCATCCCGAACCTGGCGTTCTCGCTGGTTCTGAAACTGAAGCGGGTGAGCGACACCAAGGTGCTCTACGCCCTGGTTCCAATTCCGGCGCAGGTTGCCCGCTTCTGGCAGCTTCCGGCGCAGCGCAGCGGTCGCAAGAAGCCGGACCGGCGCTTCCTTTCTCTGGAGTCGTTGGTCGCCCTGTTTCTCGATCACCTGTTCCCGGGCTGCGAAGTGCTGGACCAAGGCGTCTTCCGTCTGATCCGGGACAGCGACGTGGAGATCGAGGAAGAGGCCGAAGACCTCGTCCGTGAGTTCGAGGCCGCGCTGAAACAGCGGCGGATGGGCTCGGTGGTCCGCGTCGAGATCGAAAGCGCGATGAGCGAGGACCTGCGCGGCTTCATCAGCACCAATCTTCACGCGCAGCCGGACGACATCATCCTGATCGACGGGTTGTTGGGCCTAGACGAACTCAGCCAGCTGATCCCCTCGGACCGGCCGGACCTGAAGTTCAAGTCGTTCGAACCGCGCTTCCCAGAGCGCATCCGTGACCACGGGGGCGACTGTTTCGCGGCGATCCGGGAAAAGGACATCCTCGTTCACCACCCCTTCGAAAGCTTCGACGTGGTGGTGCAATTCATCCGCCAGGCCGCGCGTGATCCGAACGTTCTGGCGATCAAGCAGACGCTGTATCGCACCTCCAAGGACAGCCCGATCGTGGCGGCCCTGATTGAAGCGGCCGAGGCCGGCAAGAACGTCACTGCGGTGATCGAGATCAAGGCCCGGTTCGACGAGGAAGCGAACCTGAAGTGGGCGCGCGATCTGGAGCGGGCGGGCGTGCACGTTGTCTTTGGGTTCGTGGAGTACAAAACTCACGCCAAGCTATCGACAGTGGTTCGTCGCGAGGGCGACACCCTGCGCACCTACTGCCACTTCGGCACGGGCAACTATCACCCGATCACGGCCCGAGTTTACACCGACCTGTCGCTGTTCACGACTGAGCCGGCATACGCCCGCGACTCAGCGCGCCTGTTCAACTTCGTGACCGGCTACGCCCAGCCCGAAAGCCTGGAGAAGCTTTCGTTCTCCCCCATCACCATGAAGCGGGATCTGCTGCACCTCATCGGGCGCGAGGCGACTGCGGCTCAGGCGGGCAAACCCGCGGCGATCTGGGCCAAGATGAACTCGCTGGTTGATCCCCAGATCATCGACGCCCTCTACGCGGCCAGTCAGGCGGGCGTGGAGATCCGCCTGGTGATCCGCGGCATCTGCTGCCTGCGACCGGGTATTCCGGGCCTTTCCGAGAACATCCACGTGAAGAGCATCATCGGTCGCTATCTCGAGCACGGCCGCATCGTCGCCTTTGCGAACGGCGCGCCCATGCCGTCGGGCGCGTCACGGGTGTTCATCACCTCCGCCGACTGGATGCCGCGCAATCTCGATCGCCGGGTCGAATGTCTCACCCCGATCGAGAACCCAACTGTGCACCAGCAGGTTCTCAATCAGATCATGGTGGCAAATCTTCGAGACGAGGCGCAGAGCTGGACCTTGGACAGTCAGGGCCGCTATACGCGTGACCCGGCCTGGGACCACCCGGACGCCTTCTCGGCGCACGAGTACTTCATGACCAATCCCAGCCTTTCCGGACGAGGACACAGGGTGAAGGACATGCCGCGCGCGATCGAAGATGTGGCTCCGCGCGGATAATCGTCCCGAGCGCCAGGCGGCCGTCGTCGACCTCGGTTCGAACTCCGTCCGTCTGGTGATCTACCGGATCGAGGGCCGGGCGATTTGGACGGTCTTCAACGAGAAGGCGCTGGCGGGCCTCGGCAAGGACCTGCCGACCACCGGACGCCTGTCCGCCGAAGGTGTGGAGGTCGCCATGAGCGCGCTGCGCCGGTTCCGTACCGTGCTGGACGGCTGGCGCGCCGAAGACATCACCGTCGCCGCCACCGCCGCAGTTCGCGAAGCCGTTGACGGTCCCGCGTTCGTGCGCCGGGTGCGGGAGGAAACGGGTCTTGAGGTGCGCGTCCTCACCGGCGTGGAAGAGGCGCGCTACGCCGCCACCGGCGTAATCGCCGGCTATCCGGCAGCCCAAGGCGTGGTCGGCGACCTGGGCGGCTCCAGCCTGGAGCTGATCCGCGTCAACGGGTCTGGTCCGAGCGAGGGCGTCAGTTTGCTTCTCGGTCCCTTCGCGCTTGGCGCACCGCGAGCGCTGGACATCGACCGCACGCGCCGCGCTATTGACCGCGAGCTGGCGCCTGTGGCCCAGCGGTTCGCGACAGATCACTTCCATGCCGTGGGCGGCGCCTGGCGCAACCTGGCGCTTCTGCACATGGAGCTTGCGGATTACCCGCTGCGCATCGCTCACCAATACGAGATGAGCCGCTCCGACGCGCTCGACGTCGCTCGCTTCGTCGAAAGGCAATCCCGCTCGTCACTTGAGCGGATGCAGAAGCTCTCCAAGAAGCGAATCGAAACCCTGCCCTACTCGGCCCTGGTGTTGGAAGCGGTCGTCGAGCGGCTCGGCGTCGAGCGGGTGACGATCTCCGCCTATGGTGTCCGGGAGGGCCTGCTGCTGGAAAGCATGCCGCCTGACGTGCGGCGGCAGGATCCGCTGATCGCCGGCGCTGAAGCCGCAGCCGCCGCGCGTGGACTCGCCCAGGACCTTGGTCCTTCCCTGGAAGCCTGGCTGACGCCGGCGTTCAGCCAGCTGCCGCCCCTGTTCGGCGGACGAGATGCGGTCCTGCTCGCGACGGCCTGCCGCCTTGCCGATCTCGGAGCGCGGCTGCACCCCGACCATCGCGCCGACATCGCATTCGAACAGGTGCTCCGGGCGCCCGTGGCGGGCGTGTCTCACTCGGAACGGGCGTTCCTGGCCTGCGTCGCCTTCTCGCGCCATACCTCCTCTTCCAACACGCCCGAGGCGGCCACGATCAACCGGGTGCTTTCAGCCGAACGGCGCCAGCGGGCCCGGGCGCTAGGCGCCGCCATCCGGCTGGGATGCGACCTGTCCGGGCGTAATCCCCACCTGTTGGAGAAATCGAGCTTAATGATCCACGCGGATCAAATGGTGATCACCGCGGGCGCAGGCTGGGAAGACGTCCTCCAGGGCGAACAGGTCGCCAAGCGCGCTCAGACCCTCGCGAACACGCTGAAGCTCAAGCTGGCGTTCGCGTAGCAAAAAGGCGGCGCTCCATCTCGGAACACCGCCCTTTGCATCAGGCTCTGGAGCCTTGCTTGCGTCAGCCGGCGGCAGCTGCCGCCTTCGGCGCGCGTCGCACCTCCACAACGCGCACGCGGGCGCCGTCGAGCACAAGCGCCAACTCGCCGCGCTTCAGCTTCAAAGCGTCCTCACCAAAGGCTTCGCGTCGCCAGCCCTTCAACGCGGCCGTGGGCGCCTCGTCATCGTTGGCGATCTGCTCCAGGTCGGCGACCGTCGCAATCAGCTTGGTAGCGACGCCCGCCTCTTCCGCCCGCGCCTTCAACAGGACCTTCAGCAACTCGACCACGGCGCCGGCCGCCGGTGACGGCTGCTGCTTGTTCTTCTCGATGACGGGGGCGTAGGCCTCCGGATCCTTCAGCGCCTCGCGCACGGCCGTCAGCAGATCCGGCCCGAAGCGCGAGCCGGAGAAGCCCTTGGGCACGGACCGCAGCCGATCGAGCGCGTCAGCATCCGTGGGCGCCTGAGTTGCGATCTCGTCGATCGCCTCGTCCTTCAGGATGCGACCGCGCGGCTGGTCCCGCAATTGAGCCGTGCGCTCGCGCCAGGCGGCGACCGCACGATAGACTGCAAGGTACTTGGCCGTATGACGGCGGGGGCGCAGCCGCTTCCAGGCGTTCTCGGGATCCACGTCATAGTTGGCGGGGTCCGTGACGTTCGCCATCTCGTCTGTCACCCAGGCGAGCCGCCCCTCCTTTTCCAGCCGCGCGTGGAGCTTGGGATAAAGGTCGGCCAAGTGGGTGACGTCCGCGAGAGCGTAGGTCAGCTGGTTGTCCGAAAGCGGCCGGCGCGCCCAGTCGGTGAACCGGCTCGACTTGTCGAGCTCGATCTTCAACATCTGGCGGACCAAAGCATCGTAGGCGATCTGCTCGCCGAACCCGGCCGCCATGGCAGCAATCTGGGTGTCGAACAAGGGCCGCGGCATGGCCTTCAGGTTGTTGAAGATTTCCACGTCCTGTCGGGCGGCGTGAAAGACCTTGAGGATCTTCTCGTCGCGCAGGATCTCTAAGAACGGCTCGAGGTCGATGCCGTCCGCCAACGGGTCGATCACCGCGTCGGCGTTCGGGGCTGCGGCCTGGATCAGACAGAGCTTGGGCCAGTAGGTGGTCTCGCGCATGAACTCGGTGTCCACGGCGACGAACGGTTGGCCCTTGATCTTATCGCAGAACACCGCGAGTTCCGCGGTGGTGGTAATCGGCGTCATCAATTAGCTATAGCCCCGCGCGCGCCCGAGTCTGCAAGTCCGGAGCGCGTCTAGGCGCATTTCCTCTGAGGTTTTTCGTATGTCCGAGCGGCCCAATGGTTTGACGTACGCCCAGGCCGGCGTGGACATAGACGCCGGAAACGCTCTCGTCGAGCGGATCAAGCCCTTGGCGAAGGCGACGCGCCGCGCGGGCGCTGAAGCCTCGCTGGGCGGCTTCGGGGCTCTCTTCGACCTCAAGGCGGCCGGATACGCCGATCCATTGCTGGTCACGACCACTGACGGCGTCGGAACGAAGCTGAAGGTCGCCATCGAGACGGGCCGTCACGATACCGTCGGTATCGACCTCGTCGGCATGTGCGTGAACGACCTGTTGGCCCAGGGCGCAGAGCCGCTGATGTTCCTGGACTACTTTGCGACCGGCAAGCTGGACGTCGAAGCGGCCGCCACCGTGGTTGCTGGCATCGCCGAAGGCTGCCGGCAGGCCAACTGCGCGCTGGTTGGCGGCGAGACCGCCGAGATGCCGGGGATGTACGCCGACGGCGACTATGACATGGCGGGCTTCTGCGTCGGCGCGGTGGACCGCGACAAGGTGCTCCCGCGGCTTGGCGACCAAAAGCCGGGCGATATCCTGATCGGCCTCAGCTCTTCCGGTCCGCACTCCAACGGCTATTCGCTCGTCCGGCGCATTGTCGAGCGATCCGGCCTTCCCTGGGAAGCCGCCGCACCCTTTTCGGAAGGACAGACGCTCGCTGAGGCGCTGCTCACCCCGACGCGCATCTACGTTCGCTCGGTCCTGCCGCACCTCAAGGCTGGCCGGATCAAGGGGCTGGCGCACATCACCGGCGGCGGCCTCATCGAAAACCCGCCGAGAGCGATCGCCGAAGGCCTGACGGCGCGGTTCGACTGGAACGCCTGGGCCCTGCCTCCGGTCTTCGACTGGCTTCAGCGGACAGGCGGGGTTGACGACCACGAACTGCACCGGACCTTCAACTGCGGCGTGGGCCTCATGCTGATCGTGTCCCCGGAAGACCTGCCGGACGTTTTGGAGGGCCTGGTCCGTGCGGACGAGGACGCCTTCGTGATCGGGGAACTCGCGGCCGGCTAACGGCGCCGCGATCATTAAACATCGTTATGTTGGGCGAACGGCGAAGGTTCGTTAGCTAAGCACCCTGGTGACGCTGGGGGACTTCGCGTTGATTGCACTCGCCGTTTCGACCGCGTTGCTCTTGCAGGCCGCTCCTGCGGCTTCCGCAGTGGAGGCGCAAGTCGCGCCAACTCCACCGGCCAAAACCAAGCCGGTCTGTCGCAAAGAAGTGCCGACCGGCAGTGTCATGGCCAGGAAGGTCTGCCTCAACGAGAAGCAGATGACCGCCCGGGAGCAAGGCGCTCGCAAGGATCGCGAGAAGCTTCGCGACATGCGCAACAATCGTCCCAGCGTATCCCAGTTCTGAGCCGTCGGCGGCTCCGCGGCGACGCCGCGTTTGTGCGCAAGGCGGAAACAAACAGGGCTCCCTCGCGGGAGCCCTTCGCAGTTCTGGCGAAGCCGAAGCTTACTGACCGTAGCCTTCCGGCAGATCGTCTTCCTTCAAGAGCTCGTCCTTGGAGACGGACTGCTCCTCGACCTTCGCCTTGGAGGTGATGAGGTCCACCACCTTGTCTTCGAAGATCGGGGCGCGAAGCTGCGCCTGAGCGTTCGGGTTGTTGCGGAACAGGTCGAACACCTGCTGGGCTTGCGGACCGTAGCGCATCGCCTCTTGGCGCATGGCGTTGGCCAGTTCCTGGTCCGTGACCTGGACATTGTTGTTGCGGCCGATCTCGGCCAGGACCAAGCCCAGACGGACGCGGCGCTCGGCGATCTTGCGATATTCGGTCTGCAGTTGTTCGTCAGACTTGTCCGCGTCTTCGGCCGGCAGGCTGCCGTTGGTCTTGTCCTGCTGGACTTGGCTCCAGATCGTGGCGAACTCGGCATCCACCATCTTCGGCGGCAGCGGGAAGTCGTGTTTGGAGTCCAACTGGTCAAGCAGCGCGCGCTTAAGCTTGAAGCGGGAAGCCTGAGCATACTGTTGCTTAAGGTTGTCCTTCAGCAGCTCCTTGAGCTTGTCGAGGCTCTCGAGGCCAAGACGCTCAGCTAGGGCGTCGTTCGGCTCGGCGTCCACCGGAGCTTTGACGTCCTTCACCTTCACTTCGAAGACCGCTTCCTTGCCGGCCAGATTGGCGGCTTGGTAGTCCTCCGGAAAAGTCACCTTCACTTCGACGTCGCTGTCCGGCTTGGCGCCGACCAGCTGGTCCTCGAACCCCGGGATAAACTGGCCAGAACCCAGCACCAGCTCGGCGTCATTGGCCGTGCCGCCCGCGAAGGCTTCGCCATCAAGCTTGCCGACGAAGTCGATGACAACCATGTCGCCGTCCTTCGCCTTGACCGTCTTTCCGGTCCGGCTTTCGTACGTGCGGTTCTGGCTGGCGAGTTCGGTCAGAGCCTCGTCGACCTCCGCGTCGCTCGGCTCGTACACCGGGCGCGTCAGCTCGAGGGTGGCGGGATCCACCGGATCGAACTCCGGCATGATGTCGACGGCCAGTTCGTAGGAAAGGTCGGCCTTGCCTTCGATGACCTGGTTGATGTCGCCTTCCGGCTTCAGGTCCGGCTCGCCCGCGGGGCGCAGCTTGTTGTCTTCTAAGACTTTCTGCGTGGTTTCCGTCAGGGTCTGCTCGACCACTTCCGTCATCAGCGCCTTGCCATACAGGCGGCGCACGTGAGCCGTCGGCACCTTGCCGGGGCGGAAGCCCTTGATGTTGAGAGTCGGGGTGATCTCGGCGATGCGCGCCTCGAGCTTCTCGGTCAGGTCCGAGACGGGAACGGTGACTCCGTAGACGCGGCTCAGGCCTTCACCAGACTTTTCAACGATCTGCATCGACATTCTTGTATTCCCGGGCGCCGCGCCGAGCTTGTAGCGCCTGCGACCGCCTTTGCGTGAAAGATGAGCGCCGCCGAAGCATGCCCCGGCGGCGGGCGGCGACTTATGTCATGCCCCGCGGGGTGCTCCAAGCCCAAAGCGAGCCGGGTGCAGCGCCGCGTTGCTGGTGCGGATGAGAGGACTCGAACCTCCACGCCTCTCGGCGCTGGAACCTAAATCCAGTGCGTCTACCAGTTCCGCCACATCCGCGCGCCCGCGTCATTACGATGGAACGCCGCTGAGCGCCAGTTCCCTCCAGCGCTGCGCCTCTTTAAACAGGCGCGGAAAACGGAGGTCCCATGAGCGAACCCGCGGTCAAGATGTACGAAACCCGCTTCGGCCCAATGCTCGGGCTGACCAGCGACATCTACATCACACGATCGCTGGAGCTCTACGGGGAGTACTGCCCGGGCGAATGGGCGATGTTCAAGCAACTGATCAAGCCGGGCATGACCGTCGTGGAGATCGGGGCGAACATCGGCACCCACACCGTGCCCATGGCGAAGGCCTGCGCACCGGGCCGGCTCTACGCCTTCGAGCCTCAGCAGCGTGTGTTCCAGGTACTCTGCGGCAACCTAGCTCTCAACGATGTGCGAAACGTGCTGGCCTACCCCGAAGGTTGCGGTGAGGAGAGCGGCTACGCCACTGTTCCGCCGATCGCCTACGAACAAGCCAACAACTTCGGCGGGATCTCGCTTTCGACAGATGCAAGCCGGGGCGTTCGCGTCCGCATCACCCCGCTGGACGAACTCGACCTGCGCAAACTCGACGTGCTCAAGATCGACGTGGAGGGGTTTGAGCCCAAGGTCCTGCGTGGAGCGCGTGAAACGATCCTACGCTGCCGCCCCGTCATCTACATCGAGAATGATCGATTGGAGCAGGCCCACGAGGTGATCCAGCTGATCGATCGGATGGGCTACCAGATGTACTGGCACCGGCCGCCGCTGTTCGATCCGCAGAACTATCGCGGCCACACCGAAAACGTCTTCGGCGGGGTCGTCTCACGCAACATGCTCTGCATTCCGAACGAGCGCCGGACCGTGGTGCAGCACATGCTGCGTGTCGATCCTTCACTTTGGACGTCTCGCGCCCAGAACTGGAATGGCGTGGGCGCTTAACAGGTGCTTAAGCGCAGGCGCCGCATCTTGAGCGGAACTCAGCCTCGTGAGTCGTGCCCGCTTGATCACGCCCGTTACATATCGCCCGATCGCTGAAGTCCAGCCGGTGAAGCGGAAGGTGGCGGAGCCCAAGGCGGACAAGGCCCAGGGACGGTCGCGACCAAAGCTCGCGCGTAAGCCGGACAAGGGCCAAGGCGAGAACCTCGACATGTGGGTCTAGGTACGCGCGGTGCGACTTACGGAAGCTACAAGCGTCGAAGGACAAAGGCGTCCTGGGGCAAACTTGTTGTGTCGAACTTAACGATCTCGAGCGGAAGCGCGTGCTCTTTGAGGATAAGCTCAAGCGCCGTCCGACTGATCAATGTCTCCCCATAGTTCTCGTTCTCTTGTGAACGGATCCAAATAAACTTGCCCTTATGGAAGTGCTCACGAAGAGCACGCGGATCTCCAACCTTTTCCAGGACGAACTGATAGTACCAGTGGATCTCTTCGCCATTAGCGAGCTGTTCCGCTGCAGCGATCAACCCATCTATGAAGCGTTCCCCCCAAGTGGTGAACACTGCGTGGCCTCCGGTTGTCAGCAGTTCGGCGGTTTCGCGTAGCCAGACCGCGGTCGAATGGTGCGAAAGGTGCGAAAAGATCGAGTAGCCCACGATCAGGTCGAACACATGTCGCGGGATCCGCCTGTTTGGCAGGTACTCGCCTGCTAGGAACGTCACGTGCGGGTTCAGGCTGCGGGCGATTGTCAGGAAGAGACGGTTCGGCTCGAACGCATAGATATTCGCTAGATCGAAATACCTGAGGTAGGGGCGGAGCATGCGGCCCCAACCTGAGCCGAAATCAAGGAATCGCGCTTCTGGCCGAAGGCTTTGCTCTCCAACCGTGGTCTTCACGAAGCTGAAGAACCGGAACGCTTCCTCCACAGCGACCTCGTTCGCAGTGCCATGGATACGCATCTGGAGGTCGACGTCAGGGAAGCGCGGAAACGGCACCCCATCGATCTCGGCCTCATGCACGGAGCGTTGCAAGACCGCCAGCCATTCAGCGTCGGACAACTTTCCGAAATGTGCTCGGAAGAGATTGGGATGGGAAAGCCGTTCGTCGTAGTGGATCGGCGGAATCGTCAACTCGGGCATCTGAGTCTCGCTCGCTAGGAGCGTGACCTGATACACAATCGCGTTGCACCGAGCCACATGTCAGCGGCCACATAGTCAAAGCGAAACGCCCGCCGGTCTCCCGGCGGGCGTTCCGATTCGGAGCGGACGCGGCGCTTAGTCGGCCTGATCGCGCTTTTCCCAGACGTGGTCGACGAGACCCCAGTCCTTGGCTTCCTGAGCGCTCATGAAGTAGTCGCGATCGAGCGTCTCCTCGACCACCTCGATCGGCTGGCCGGTGTGCTTCGCGTAGATCTCGTTCAGCCGGCGCTTCGTCTTCAAGATGTCCTCGGCATGGCGCTCGACGTCGGAGGCCTTGCCCGAGAAGCCGCCGGAAGGCTGGTGCACCATGATGCGCGAGTTCGGCAGAGCGATGCGGCTGCCCTTTTCGCCGGCCATCAGCAGGAACGAGCCCATCGAGGCGGCCATGCCGAGGCACAGGGTGATCACCGGGCTCTTGATGTACTGCATGGTGTCGTAGATCGCGAGACCCGAGGTCACGATCCCACCCGGCGAGTTGATGTACATCTGAATTTCTTTTTTCGGGTTCTCCGCCTCGAGATGGAGGAGCTGGGCGCAGATCAGGCTGGCCATGCTGTCCTCGACCGGGCCCGCCAGGAACACGATCCGGTCTTTAAGGAGTCGGGAAAAGATGTCGTAGGCGCGCTCGCCGCGGCTCGTCTGCTCGACGACCATCGGCACGAGGCCGAGCGCGGTAGTGACGGGGTCACGCATAGGGAGGAAGTCCTTCTGGAATCTTTGGCGAGCCTGGCGGAGCCCGCTCCCCACCGATATCGCGTGCCGGAGAGCCAGGCGCAAGGCCGGGACGCCTCTGCCGAGAGATGACGCCCGGTTCTGTAACGCTCACGCCCGCTAGAGGTGGCGCGTCTGTGATCGCGCAGAAGCAGGGCACGCTCCGGTTGCGGTCGTTGAGAGCTGAGCTATCCTCCGGCACGAGCGACGTTCGGAGCGCCATATGCGCAACGCCATCATCCTCTCCGTCCTGCTGGCTACGACCGCGGCCGCTCCAGCCTCGGCCAAGCCGAAGCTGCCTCCGCACAGTTGGGGCAAGCCTGGGATTTCGTTCCTGCAGTACCGCACCGACACGGTGGAATGCGTCTACGCCGCCAGCGTGAGCAAGGTGCGCGTCCCGATGGCCGACATCATGATCCTGGCCGACGACGTGGATGTCCGGCAGTACGTCGACCAGGCGCAGATCGGCCGCAGCGCGCAGGCGATCCGAGTCGCCGAGCAGGTGGCCGAAGCTCTGGACGCATGCCTGGCGGCGCGCGGCTACCGACCGTTCCGCCTCACCGACGAGCAACGCGCGACGTTAAGAACCTATCGTGCGGGTATGCCTGCGCGTCAGCAGTACCTGTTCCGACTGGCCGCCGATCCGGACGTGCTCATCCGGCAAGGCTTGTAGCGCCTCACGACCGCAAGCACGCCGCCTGCAGCACGGCCGCATCGAATGACTCCGGGTCCGGCGCCGCCCACTCGACACCTTCGTAGCCGTAGACCTCTGGCCGCCCCTCGAGGTTGTTCTCCGGGTAACGATAGACCCTGAACCGGCGCGCTACACGCCTTGCGCAGTCCACGTGCGCAACGATCCGCTCAGACTTGTAGGGCTGCGCCACGACGCCTGCGGGAACGGCCGGGTCGGTCTGCGCCTCCTTGTACTCCTGGCGCATCCAGACCTCTTCGGGCTCTCCTGCCCTGCCCGGCGCGGCTTTGGCGAACAGCACGACAGTGCGACTGGCGTCCATGGACAAGAACGGCCAGTCCTTCGCTTGAAGCCGGTCCGTCCAAACCGGCAGCGCGATGCCCCGAGGGTCCGGCGCCGGCATCGCGGGCGGCGCAGCAGCCGTCTGCGCTCCGAAGAGCAGGACCACCAACCCGATCATCTCGCTCTCCCGCAACTGGGTCCGGTCGAGGTTAGCGCCACAACTTGAAGCTGCCCACGAAAAAGGCCCCGCAGTCGCCCGCGGGGCCTCTCAGTCAGAGCTGAGTTCGCTTAAGCAGCGCCGCCTTTGTCTCGACGCTCGGCGTAGATGATCAGCGGTTGCGCCCGACCTTCGATCACTTCGGCGTTGACCACCACTTCTTCGACGCCGTCGTAGGTCGGCAGCTCATACATCGTCTCGAGCAGGACGCCTTCGAGGATCGAGCGCAGGCCGCGCGCGCCGGTCTTGCGCTGGATGGCCTTGCGGGCCACGGCGGTGAGGGCGTCGTCCGTGAAGGTCAGGCCGACGTTCTCCATCTCAAAGAGGCGGACGTACTGCTTCACGAAGGCGTTCTTCGGCTCGGTGAGGATCTTCACCAGGGCTTTCTCGTCCAGGTCGTCCAGGGTGGCGATCACCGGCAGACGGCCGATGAACTCCGGGATCAGGCCGAAGCGCAGCAGATCGTCCGGCTCCACTTGGCGGAAGATCTCACCCGTGCGGCGCTCGTCCGGATCCGACACCTTGGCGCCAAAGCCGATCGACGTGCCTTGGCCGCGCGCGGAGATGATCTTCTCCAAGCCGGCGAAAGCGCCGCCACAGATGAACAGGATGTTGGTGGTGTCGACCTGCAGGAACTCCTGTTGCGGATGCTTGCGCCCGCCCTGCGGCGGCACGGAGGCGACGGTGCCTTCCATGATCTTCAGCAGGGCCTGCTGCACGCCTTCGCCCGACACGTCGCGGGTGATGGACGGGTTGTCCGACTTGCGGCTGATCTTGTCGACTTCGTCGATGTAGACGATGCCGCGCTGCGCCCGCTCGACGTTGTAGTCGGCCGCCTGCAGCAGCTTGAGGATGATGTTCTCGACGTCTTCGCCGACGTAGCCGGCTTCCGTCAGGGTCGTGGCGTCGGCCACGGTGAAGGGCACGTCGATGATTCGGGCGAGCGTCTGGGCCAGCAGGGTCTTACCCGTGCCGGTCGGCCCGATCAGCATTATGTTGGCCTTGCCCAGCTCGACGTCGTTGTTCTTCGTCGCGTGGTTCAGGCGCTTGTAGTGGTTGTGCACCGCGACCGAGAGGACCTTCTTGGCGTGGTCCTGGCCGATCACGTAGTCGTCGAGGACCTCCCGAATTTCCTTCGGAGTCGGGACGCCGTCCTTCGACTTGACGAAGGAGATCTTGTGCTCCTCGCGGATGATATCCATGCAGAGCTCGACGCATTCATCACAGATGAACACCGTCGGACCCGCGATGAGCTTGCGGACCTCGTGCTGGCTCTTGCCGCAGAAAGAGCAATACAGGGTGCTCTTCGAGTCTCCGCTAGCGGCCTTCGTCATGGTCTTTCTCACTCTCTAGGCGACTGTGCCGGAACCGGCCACCGCCACCCCGCCGGGCGTATGCCGCCCTTACAATGCAGATTACGCGCCGCGGGTTGTCTAAGTCTTGACATTCCCCGATTGCGCCAAGGATCACAAGCCTTCGCTCGCGATAGCGACAAATCGCGACGTAGCGCCGATCGTACTGGCGCCTGCGCCTAAATGGGAAACGGGCCGAAATGGCACAAGACCAAAACGACCCTGTCATCCACAGAGAAACAGGCGAAGTCGCCTCCGTTGACGCTCCCGCGATCGTGGCGTTCGATTTCGACGGCACCCTGACGGTCCGCGACAGCTTCACAGCTTTCCTCGCCTGGCGCGCCGGACCGGCGGCCTATCGGATGGGGCTCCTGAGGCTTTTACCAGCGGCGGCCGCCTATCTGTTCCACCGTGACCGTGGCCGGATCAAGGCGGCGGCCGTGTCTGTGTTCCTGAGGGGCGTGCCGCGAGCGACCTTGGAAGCGGACGCTCGGCGATTTGCAGATCAGCATGCGCGCTCGCTGTTCCGCCCTGACGCGCTGGAGGCCTGGCGTCGTTGGCGTGAGGAGCCGGTCCGCCTCGTCATCGTCACCGCATCCCCTGCCCTGACTGTCGCGCCTTTCGCACGCGCACTTGGCGCGGACGACCTGCTCGGCACCGAACTCGCCTTCGACGCTCAGGATCGCGTCGCCGGTGGGTTCGCGAGCCCGAATTGCCGGGGCCCGGAGAAGATGACCCGCCTCAAGGCGCAGTTCGGCGAGAACCTGGTGCTGAAGGCGGCTTACGGTGACACGGGTGGAGACAAGGAGATGCTCGAAGCGGCCGAGACCGCCGGCTTCCGTGTGTTCAAGGACCAACCATAGCCGGCATCAGAAAAGTAGGTTCAGTCCCCACAACACCGCCAGGGTGATCAGCACGCAAGTCAGCACTATGCCGGCCGTCCACAGACCGAGCTTCACCAGGGCGATATGCAGCATCCAGCGCGGCCAAGGGCCATGGACGACGCGGTACTCGGCGTCGATGACGGGCGGGCGCTCATGCGGCATTCACTCAATCTGGCGAGCCGCGCTCCAATGAGCAAGGTGCGTCAGAGTTTCGAACAAGCGGCGCTCGAACTACGCCCGGCGCGAGGCGTTTCCGACGCTCACGCAGCGAGGTTCGCATGGGACTGTTGGATCAAGTACTGGGAAGCGCACTACCCGGCATGGGCCGCCAGCCACAGCGTAGAGGGGGCATGGGTCAAACCATAGCCGCCGGCGTCCTGCTCGCGCTGCTGGTCAAGGCGGCGCGCCAGCATGCACAGCCCGCCGAAGGCCGCAGCTTCGATCCGTCGAGAGGCGCCGGACCGAACGGCGGCGGCCTTGGCGGAGTGCTTGGTGGATTGGGCGGAATCCTCGGCGGAGGCGGCGGTCTTGGCTCTTTTCTCGGGGGGCTCGGCGGGGCCGGCGCCCTTGGAGGATTGATCGGGCAGCTGCAGCAGAAGGGCTATGGCCAGCAAGTGAACTCGTGGGTCGGCTCCGGTCAGAACCAGCCCCTCGCCCCACATCAGCTTGCCGACGCCCTTGGGGAAGACACGGTTCAGGATCTGCAGGAACAGACGGGCATTCCCCGAGAGAGCCTGCTGGCCGAACTCGCCCATATCCTGCCCGAAGCAGTACACGAGGCGACGCCGAACGGGCGATTGCCCACCGATGACGAGCTCCACAAGATCACGCACCAGTAAGCCGCGCAGAACAATGCCGCCGCCCACGAGGGCGGCGGCCAAGTCTCTGGTGCTCCGATTGGATCTTAGGCCGCGGCCTTCCAGTTCGGTTGCAGCTCGGCGTGCGGAGGGCACGGCGCCACGTCAGTGACTGGAGCGCCGATCAGCTCATTGGCGAAGCCGTGATTGACATCGCGATGGTGCGCCTCATCGGCACGGACCACGAGGACCACGTCGCGGAGGGTCGAGTCTTCCGGCAGGCCCCAGTACTGCTTAGCGATCTCGGGAGCCGGCACGTTCTCGCTGCGGCCTTCGTCGATCTCGGCGAGGTAGTGCGTGTAGCTGATCACCGCCTCCTCCTCGAAGTAGCCCACCACCCGATGGGCAGTCTTCGGGCTGATCAGATAAAGGCCGAAGAAGAACAGGTAGAAGACCCACTGCACGGCCACGATGACGAACCGTTCGAACAAGGTGGGCTTGCAGACCTCGATGAAGGTCATCAGGTGCATCCGCTCGTTCTCGGCCTCGTCCATCAGGGTCTTGATCCACCCCTTGTCGTTCTCCATCCGGCGCAGGCACTTGAGGTGGTTGAGGGTCGCGCCCACCATGCCGGGCACGGCGGCGACGGTTTCCAGCACGACGGCGCGGTGCCCGTAGCGTTCGGCGAAGAAGGTGTCGGCGCAGAACCGCAGCAGTTTTACGAACCCATAGGCGACGCGGTCACCGAAGCCTTTGGGCTGATGGTGGATCGACAGGTCAACGAACGGAGCGGTCATGGCGCTCATCCTCTTCTCGACGCGGGCCGCTTGGCCCTGAACATGGGTCGAGGAGATACGCGCTCCTGGAAAGTCTGGCGCTTCGGGTCGTCTACCTACGGGCCACTACGTAGGCGGAGCTGGAACGTAGTGGTTCCAGCGTTCGCCGAGTCAGGAAACACTCTGTCCACAGGGGATTACGCTCAGTAACGGAACAACTGGCGGCTCCGTACGCTGAAGCTTGATCGCGAGGGTTTGTCTGGGATGGTTCAGTACGCGGTGACGCTCAAGGACGGTGACTGGACCGTCTTCAAGGACGGGGAGCCGATCGAGCGTGGCTTGACGCGATCCGCGGCCATTCAGATGGCCAAGGACCTGGCTTTCGAAGCCGAGGAGCGAGGCGACAATGTCGAGCTCCTGATTCAGGGATATTACGGCGACATGTCCCGCCGCCTGAGCGGCGGGGCCGACGACTGACCTAGCCGGCGCGGCGCATCGCCGACTTCGCCTCGCGCTTGGCGCGGGCTTCCGCTTTGGCGGCGGCTTTGCGGTCTTTCCGCTCCTGGCGCTTCAGCTCCAGCTGGTGCTGTTCGTCGTTCGCGAGAGCCTCGACGCGAGCGGCCTCGGCCTCTTCAGCCCGCTTGCGAGCCTCTTCCTTTTCGGCAGCGCGGCGCGCACGGACTTCTTCGAGCTCGCGAGCCTTTTTTGCGGCCGTGCTCTCGAATTGCGTGGGTTGCACGGTCGGCTTGGGCTTGAACTTCTCCAGCAGGGCCTTGCGAGCTTCGGCTTGCGAGTTCAGGCGCTCGGAGAACCCTCCGATCTTCTGTTCTTTCATCGTCACTTTCAGATTGGAATACGACAGCGTCCGCGCAGCTAACCGCGCGGACGCCAACTCGGTTGCTCGCCTACATGGCGCTCAGCGATCGCTCGCTCAACCCCATGCGGCAGGCGGCCTCAGCCGACGATTTCGGCGTCGGTGAAGAACTGGGCGATTTCGATCTCGGCGTTGTCCAGGCTGTCGGAGCCGTGCACCGAGTTCTCACCAACGCTTTCGGCGTACAGCTTGCGGATGGTGCCGTCCGCAGCCTGGGCCGGGTTCGTGGCGCCCATGACTTCGCGGTAGCGAGCCACGGCGTTCTCGCCTTCGAGGACCTGAACGACGACCGGCTCGGAGATCATGAAGTCGACGAGCTCGCCGAAGAACGGGCGCTCCTTGTGAACTTCGTAGAACTTCTCGGCTTGGTCGCGGCTCATGCGGATGCGCTTTTGAGCGACGATGCGCAGGCCGGCGTCCTCGATCACCGCGTTGACCTTGCCGGTCAGGTTCCGACGGGTGGCGTCCGGCTTGATGATCGAGAAGGTGCGTTCGGTCATGGTCACTTTGTTCGTTGTGGAGCGAAGCAGCGGCCGTCGGGCCGCGCAGGTGGCGCGCTCTATATAGGCAGGACGCCGCCAAGCCAAGGCGCTGCGCTGCAACATGCGCGCTCGTGGCATGACGAAAACGGACTCGTCTGGTATGCACCGTGCCGGTCAGGCGGCGGCGCGGCTCATCACATTCCTGGCCCTTCCCTCTTCATCGCGGTCCGGCGAAGCGCCGGCGCGCGTCCGGACGCCTCTCCGAATCCATGCTTCAGATCCACGACCTCGTCTTCGATTCCTGGGGACGCCGCTTTTTCGACGGAGCCACCGTCAGCCTTCCGAAAGACTCCAAGGTTGGCCTCGTCGGCCGCAACGGTGTGGGCAAATCCACTCTGTTCAAGTTGATTACGGGCGAGTTCATCCCAGGCGGCGGAGAGGTCAGCCTCCCGCGCCAGGCGCGCATGGGCCAGGTGGCCCAGGAGCACCCCGCCACGCCCGTCCCGCTTATCGACACCGTCCTGGCTGCCGATGAAGAACGCAGCCGCCTGCTCGCCGCACTCGACACAGCCTCGCCGGACGAGCTGGGCGACATCTATGCGCGTTTGATCGAGATCGACGCCGACCGCGCGCCCTCACGCGCCGCCGAGATCCTGGCTGGCCTCGGCTTCAACAACGAGGACCTCACCCGTCCGATGGCCGAGTTCTCCGGCGGCTGGCGCATGCGCGTCGCCCTCGCCGCGGCCCTGTTCGCTGAGCCTGACCTGCTGCTGCTCGACGAGCCGACCAACTACCTCGACCTGGAAGGGGCGCTGTGGCTAGAGAACCGGCTGCGCAAGTACCCGCACACGGCCATCATCATCAGCCACGATCGCGAGCTGCTGAACAACTCCGTCACCCACATCCTTCACCTGAAGGATGGCAAACTGGAGCTTTATCCGGGCGGCTATGATGCATTCGAGCTGCAGCTCACCGAGAAGCTGCGGTTGCAGGAAGCGAACCGCGCAAAGGTGGATGCCCAACGCGCGCACCTGCAGTCCTTCGTAGATCGTTTCAGGGCGAAGGCGTCCAAGGCCACTCAGGCGCAGTCGCGCCTGAAGATGCTCGCCAAGCTTCCGCCAGTCTCGGCGGTGGTCGAGGAGCATGTCGCCCCCTTCCTGCTGCCCTCACCCGAGCGTCCCCTGCCCCCGCCGCTGCTGCGGCTCGAGGGCGTCCAGGCCGGCTACGGCGGCGCGCCAATCCTGAAGAAGCTTAACCTTCGGCTCGATCTCGACGACCGCATCGGTCTGCTCGGCGTGAACGGAGCCGGCAAGTCCACTTTTGCGAAGTTGGTCGCCGGCGCCCTCGAACCTGAAGCGGGCGCCTTCCACCGCAGCGGCAAGATGAAGGTGGGCTGGTTTCACCAACACCAGATCGAAGCTCTCGATCCCGACGACACGCCGCTGGAGATCATTCGTCGTGCGCTGCCCGGCGATACCGAGGCGCGTCGACGCTCGCGCCTGGCCCAGTTCGGCCTCGGGCACGAGAAGGTGGAGACCAAGGTCTCCAACCTTTCCGGCGGTGAGCGGGCCCGCCTGTTGCTGAACCTCGTGGCGATGGAAGCGCCGCACCTGCTCATCCTGGACGAGCCCACCAACCACCTGGACATCGACAGCCGTCGCGCACTGCTGGACGCCCTCAACGACTATCAGGGAGCCGTGATCCTGATCACTCACGACCGGTCGCTGATGGAGCTCGTCGCCGACCGACTCTGGCTCGCCGCTGACGGGACGATCGAGCCCTTCGACGGCGACATGGAGGACTACGCCAAGTTCGTCCTCGACCGTGCCCGGGTGGCGGCCCGCGCGCCCACGCAGGTCCGAGAGGACAAGCCGCCAGAGGCCCCGCCTCCGCCTGCGCCGGCTCGCAGCAAGGTTCCGACGGGCACAGCGAGGCGGCGCGCGGAAGCCGCAGAAGCTTCGCTAGGCCGCGCCACCGAAGCTCTGGCTCGCATCGACGCCGCCCTCACCAACCCGGAGCTGTTCGCCAAAGATCCTGGGAAGGCTGCCAGACTGGCTCGCGAACGGGACGCCGCGCAGAACGCGCTCGAGGCCGCGGAGCTGGAGTGGATGGAAGCGCAGGAGGCTTATGAGGCCTTGCGCGCCGGGGCCTGATCCGCAGCGGAACTCAGCTGCCGTTGCGGCATTGCGGCCGCTGCAGGTTGGTAGCGGAAGGAACAGGTTCACCATGTTCAAGCGGGGGAAGAAGCCGGCTGGAGCTCCGGCGAAAGACGCTCGCAAGGACCTGGACCTCGCCTGGGACGTGGCGCCTCTCATGCTGCTGGCGGGCGCGGGCGTTGCTCTTCTGCAAGACCCGGAGAAGGCCAAAGCGGATGTCCGGCGCACCGAACGCGGCCGCGGACGCGGCGCAAGCTCTCCGCGGGAGATTCCGAAGGCGGGGTGGAAAGACATCCTTCTGCGCACCAAGCAGGAGTTCAGTGAGGATCAGGTCACGATGGTCGCGGCAGGCGTGACCTTCTACACCCTGCTGGCCCTCTTTCCCGGTCTCGGGGCCTTCGTGGCGCTCTATGGCCTGTTCGCGGATCCGGCCCAGGCGCAAAAGCATCTCACCCTGCTCTCATTCATGCTTCCGGCCGACGCCATCCGCTTCCTGAGCGAGCAGATGACCCGTATCGCGTCCGCAAAAGAAGGTGGCCTCTCGCTCGCTTTCGTCGCCGGCCTCCTGACCTCCGTCTGGAGCGCGAACGGCGCCATGAAGGCGCTGATCACGGGGCTGAACATCGCCTACGAAGAGCAGGAGCGTCGCAGCTTCGTCCGCAAGACCGCCACGTCTCTCGTCTTCACCTTCGGCTTCATCTTGTTCGTGCTGATCGGCGTGGGCCTGCTAGCGGCCGGCCCAGTCATCGAAACCTTTGTTGGCCATCAAGCCGCAGTGGTGTTCGGTTGGGTCAGCTGGCCGCTACTTCTGGTCGGCCTGGCTGTCGGGCTTGCCCTTCTGTACCGCTATGGCCCCAGCCGCGATCCGGTGCGCTGGCAATGGATCAGCTGGGGCAGCGCCGGCGTGATCCTCTTCTGGGTGGTGGCGAGCGCCGCTTTCTCGCTCTACGTCGCCAACTTTGCTCATTACGACGACACCTACGGCCCCCTCGGCGCGGTGATCGGCTTCATGATGTGGACCTGGCTTTCGACCGTCGTGGTTCTCGCCGGCGCCGAACTCAATGCCGAGATCGAGCATCAGACCGCCCGCGATACGACCGTAGGTCCGGAGCGCCCTTTGGGCCAGCGACGCGCCCGGATGGCCGATACGGTCGGAGCGGCTCAACACAAGAACAAGGGTCCTCAGAACAAGAAGGCCGGCGCGGAGAGCCCGCGCCGGCCAAACTTCCGTCTTCCGACGCAGCGCGCCGTCAGGTGATGTGCTTGGGGCTGATCGGATCGCTGCCGGGGAAGGTCTCTTCGATCGCTTCGTCGAGCAGCGCCTCCTGGTGGTCCTCCGCGTCCCGCTTTTTGTCGGCCAATTGATCCGGCTTCTCGTGCGCAGGGATCGGCTCGGCCCGACGGGCATGTGGCTCGTCAATGTGGCGCTGCTCTTCCGGCGCGCCGGCGTCCACGGCGGCGTCGGCCGTGGCGCCGCTTGAGCCGTGCGTCAGAGCCCGCTCGGTTTCATCCTGCTGTTGGTTGTGGGCCATCGATGCCTCCTGTCTTCCCTCCCTGGACTTAATCCACGAGGCGGCTCGGAGTTGCCCTCTGCTTGCCACTCACCGTTGAGCTTACGGCATGTTCTTGTCCGCACAGCAAAACGCCCCCGGCGTTGAGCTGGGGGCGTTTGCGTATTTGGGTGCGGGGACAGGATTTGAACCTGTGACCTTCAGGTTATGAGCCTGACGAGCTACCGGGCTGCTCCACCCCGCGGTGATGCCGGTGTTTTGGTGTGGTGATTGGAAGGGTTGATTTGATCCGTTTTGTAGACCTGGCGGCGACCTACTCTCCCGCGCCTTAAGACGAAGTACCATTGGCCCGGAGAGGCTTAACGACCGAGTTCGGGATGGGATCGGGTGGGGACCTCTCGGCATAGCCACCAGGTCGACGAAACGGATCTGATGATGAGAAGACGTCGTATGTCTTGGCGACCCAAAGCGTTCATGGGTTTTGATAAGAACGATCAAGCCGATCGAGCGATTAGTACCAGTAAGCTCCATGCCTCGCGGCACTTCCACACCTGGCCTATCGACGTGGTGGTCTACCACGGCTCTCGGCGAAGCCTTG
>NZ_QFYR01000002.1 GCF_003254705.1 Phenylobacterium deserti | reverse complement strand
CAGACAGCCATATTCATGGTGTCTTCAAGAGACCGCATTCAGTCAGCGTCGAGATAGACCTTAAAGCCTATCGCCAGAACGCCACCGCCTGCGCTTCTCTTTCCATTCCAACGATGTCAAAGACCCAGGTCGGGGAAAACCGACCCCGCTCAATCAGAGCGCCTTGTTTGGTATGCGCTTGATATAAGGACCGAAATCCGAACTTCAAGCACCGACCGGATCACCGGCCTGCTCTGCGAGAGCCCCGCTGCGAACCCAAAGGGCCGTGTCGCGGGCCGCGGCTTATATGCGATTCTAGATCCGAACCGCAAGACCGCCTGGCCGAAATCTTCGGCCGCTCCGTAGAGCCAGATCGAGGTGGAGGTCGAAACCTCTGCCTCTCTCCGCCGCCGCCGAACCGCGTCTCCGCTGCCCGCCGGCGAGGGAGCGGTGTGTACTCATGGCCCTTTGGCGGGTCAAGCCCGCTGTCGCAAGTTTCTCACATATCTGGGTTCGGAGCGCCGCCGAACGGCGCGGACCTCAGGCGCTTGGGGAGCGGTCCGGCACGACAGCCGATCTCTCCTCGCCGCCGTCGGCGCCGGCGACACGGCCAGGTTCGGCCAGGTCGACCTCGATCAGCTTGCCTGCGGCTGCTTCCAACCGGACTTCAGCGGGTTGGCCGGTGTGGATCAGGTCGTGGGCGAGACGGACGGCGTCATGCACCGCTTCGTCGGCATGACCGTAGGGCCGCACGTCATCGCCGTCGCGCTGCAGGATCCAAGCGCCGTTGCGGACGCGGATCTCGAGCTGAACGGGCTGGGCCATGGGTTACCTCCGGTGAACTGACCCACTGAACCCCCGACAGCGCATCCAGTTGCAGCCAAAGCCTGCCTTCAGTGGTTTCCGCCGGGCTTCCCGTGATCTGGAGAACCACCATGCCACTGCCCCACGCCGCTCCGTCTGGCCGGTTCACCATTGGCGGCGACATGAACGTGACCCGGCTTGGCTTCGGGGCGATGCGCGTGACGGGGCCCGGAGTTTGGGGGCCGCCACCCGATCGTGACGAGGCGCTCCGGGTATTGAGGCGCCTGCCTGAGCTGGGCGTGGACTTCATCGACACGGCGGACAGCTATGGGCCGTACATCTCGGAGGAGCTGATCGCCGAGGCGCTGCATCCCTATGGCGATCTTGTTGTGGCGACCAAGGGCGGGCTGACGCGAAGCGGGCCGAACGTTTGGCCGCCGCTGGGCCGACCCGAATACCTGCGGCAGTGCGTGCTGATGAGCTTGCGGCGGCTGAAACTCGAGCGGTTCGATCTTTGGCAACTGCATCGGATCGACCCGAAGGTTCCGCGGGAGGAGCAGTTCGATGCGATCGCGCAGATGCGGAAGGAGGGGCTGATCCGTCACGTTGGACTGAGTGAGGTTGGTGTCGACGATATACAGACCGCCCAGAGGTACTTCCCTGTGGCGACGGTGCAAAATCGATACAATCTGGTGGACCGGCAGAGCGAGGCGGTGCTGGACTGGTGCGAGGCCAATGGGGTGGGGTTCATCCCCTGGTATCCGCTGGCGGCGGGCGACTTGGCGCGGCCGGGGTCGGTGCTGGACGAGATCGCGCAGCGGACGGGCGCGAGCGCGAGCCAGGTAGCGTTGGCGTGGGTGCTGAAGCGCAGCCCGGTGATGCTGCCGATCCCGGGGACCGGGAAGGTCAAGCACCTGGAAGAGAACGTCGCGGCCGCCAGCCTCGAACTGACGGACGAGGACTTCCGGGCGCTGGACGCCCAGGGTCGGAGGGCCGGCGGCGGCTAGCTGGCGAAGCTGCGCTTCTCAGTGAAGATGCAGCGGCCGTTTTCGTGGAGCTCGATGCCCGTGTGCTCGCGCGCGCTGAGGAGTTCGCGGCGGGCGATCTCGCGCGCCCGCTCCTCATCGGCGGCGAGGATGAAGGACAGCGTCGGGACCCCGTAACGTTGATCCGTGGTGAAGCAGGTGAACGTGCGCATGTACCCTCCCGTGACGGACTGAGGGTCGCCGAACGGAAGGTTACGAGCATTAAGATTCGATTAGGAATCTGGTCTTTCGGAACTTTTTTCTTTTTACGGTTTCGTGACTTAGCTTCACTTTAGGCAAGTTCAGGCGCGCACCTGGCTGAAGCAGCCGGCCGGCAGGCCCGACCCGCTGACCAGGATCGCGCCTTGGCCATAGAGACGCCAGGGCGCCGCGGCGCGGTGAACAACCACCAGCTCGCCCGTGGGATCGGTCCAGACGATGCGGCCGGCGGCGCCCGCACTGGCCATGACCTGGGCGTCCGGCGTTCCGGGCCGGAACAGGACAGCCGTGTAGGGCGTCGACGGCTGCAGAGCCCAGAGGCCGGAAAGGGTCACCAACAAGGCGGCCGCGACCTGGGGCGATGATCCCCTGCCCTCGCCGCCTCGCCCACGCCGACGCAGGGCCAAGGCCGCCAGAAGCGGGAGCAGTCCGAAGACCGTCAGCCAGCCGAGGTCCCACATCAAGGGATCGGGCCGATCAACCCGCACCCTGTGGATGCCGAGCACCCAGTGGAACAGCACCGCGTCTACTGCCTGCCAAAGCGCGAAGCCGAACAGCATGCCGACCAGAAGGCGTCGGCCGCTCAAGGTCCGGCCGCCCGGCCGGAACAGGCCCCAGAGCCCCACGACCGCGAGCACGTACATCAGGATGTGGAAGTATCCGTCGGCCGCCATCTGAACCCGCAGGTCGCCGCCGACCAGACTGAGCAGATGATGCCACTGCAGCACCTGGTGCAGCAGGATGCCGTCGAAAAAGCCGCCGAACGCAAAGCCGACCAACCATCCAGCCCAGCCGCCGCCGCGGCCCGTGCGATCCATAACCATGGGCGCCCTCCTGCGCCGCCACAACAACGCCCCTATGTCATTGTTCCCCCGCCACATTCCGCACTTGTGAAGTGACAACCGCCACCCCACATATTAAGTTATAACTGTACACCCCCGAGGAACCCCAAATGCGTACGTTCGCATTCGCCGCCGCCGCGCTCCTCCTGAGCGGAACGGCGGCCATGGCAGCGCCCGCCGCAGTGACCGTCACCATCGGTCCTGAGCTGCAGAAGAAGGCGGAAAAGACCTATGGCGTGCGGGATGTCGGCGAAGTGGCCGAACGCCTGCGCACCCAAGTGGAGAAGAAGGTGGCGGGCAACCCGTCGTTCGAAGGCGCGCGGGTTGATCTGGTTCTGGTGGACGCGCTCCCGAGCAAGCCCACCATGAAGCAGCTGAACGACCGGCCTGGCCTTTCGTACTTCCACAGCATCAGCGCCGGCGGCGCCACGATCGAAGGCCAGGTCACCCGGGCCGACGGTTCGGTGCAGCCGGTCCGCTACAAGGATTATGAGAACCTGCGCTGGGCGCGCACTTATTCCACCTGGGGCGATGCCGATCGCACGATCGACTATTTCGCCTACCGGCTGGGACAGGGCGCGCAGCTCGCCAGCCGCTAAACGGCGGAGCAGCTAAGCCGCTCGCGGCACTTGCGTCCAAAGACGGCGCGCGGTCTGATCGCCGCGCGCCGTTTCGCTATGCGCTTCCAAGGAAAAACATGACCTCGCCTGCCCCGCCGAGCGATCTGCGGCCAATCGATCGTCTTCTCGCCATCATGGCCCGCCTGCGGGATCCCAACGGCGGCTGCCCATGGGATATCGAGCAGACCTTCGCCACCATCGCCCCTTACACGGTGGAGGAAGCGTACGAGGTGGCCGACGCCATCGAGCGGGGCGACCTGTCGGACCTGAAGGAAGAACTGGGAGACCTGCTGCTGCAGGTCGTGTTCCACGCGCGCATGGCGGAGGAACAGGGCGCCTTCGCCTTCGACGACGTGGCGCGCGCGATCAACGACAAGATGATCCGCCGACACCCGCACGTGTTCAGCGACGAGACTTACGAGAACCTCAACGCGCAAAAGGAAGGCTGGGAAGCGCTGAAAGCCGCCGAGCGCGCCAAGAAGGGCCGGGCCGCCAGCCTGCTGGATGACGTGCCTGTGGGGCTGCCTGCGCTGACGCGGGCCGTGAAGCTGTCCAAGCGCGCGGCGCGCGTCGGCTTCGTATGGCCCACCGTGCAGGACGTGATGAGCAAGGTGCACGAGGAGATCGCCGAACTGGAGGCGGAGATCGCCGCGGGCGACCTGGACAAGGCGCGGCAGGAGATGGGCGACGTGTTGTTCGTGGTCGCGAACCTGGCCCGAACGCTGGACGTCGATCCCGAAGACAGCCTGCGTTTCACCAACGCCAAGTTCGTCCGGCGCTTCCGGTACATCGAACAGAAGCTCGCCGAGCGCGGCAAGACGCCGGAAGATTCGGATCTCGCGGAAATGGACGCGCTTTGGGACGAGGCGCGCGCCGCCGACAAGGCCAGCGACGCAGCGTAAGCGTCCAACGCCCGGCCGCCGACGAAGCCGGCGACCGGGTTGATGGGCTTAGTGGGGCCGGATCTCAGCCGCCGGGAACAGTTGTTCGAACTGTCCCAGGGCCTGGGGCGAGAGGCTGACCGCGACCCGCACGGCGCCGTCCTCGGCGGTTTCCCGCTCGATGACCCGACCGTTGCGGTAGAGCCAGGCCACCGCCGCGCCGTCGCCGGGCGGGGCGAAAACGTCCACGGGGGGCGCTTCGTCCACAAGCGATCCGACGGTCGAAAGCAGACGATCGCAACCGTCGCCGGTCACCGCCGAGAGCGGGATGGCCGACGGATGGGCCCGGCGGGCGTCACCCTCGATCCGGGCACGATCGTCCTCCGACAGGAGGTCGACCTTGTTCCAGACCTCGATGATCCGGCGCTCGTCCATGTCGACGTCGAGCCGTTCGAGAACCTGCCGGACGTCGGCGGCCTGGGCGTCGCTTTCCTCGCTGGCGATGTCGCGAACGTGGAGGACCACATCGGCTTCCCGCACTTCTTCCAGCGTGGCGCGGAACGCCTCGACCAGTTCGTGAGGAAGGTCGGAGATGAAGCCCACCGTGTCCGACAGGATCGCCGGCCGGCCGTCAGGCAGGTTCAGCATCCGCAAGGTCGGATCGAGGGTCGCGAACAGCATGTCCTCGGCCACCACTTCCGCCTGGGTGAGGCGGTTGAAGAGCGTGGACTTGCCGGCGTTCGTGTAGCCGACCAGAGCCACCGTCGGATACGGCACGCGTTTGCGGGCCGACCTCTGGAGGTCGCGGGTGCGGCGCACCTCGGCCAGGTCGCGCTTGAGCTTAGCGATCTTCTCGGCGAGCAGCCGGCGGTCGGTTTCGATCTGGGTTTCACCCGGACCGCCCATGACGCCGAAGCCGCCGCGCTGCCGTTCAAGGTGGGTCCAGGTGCGGACCAGCCGCGACTTCTCGTAGGAGAGACGCGCCAGTTCGACCTGCAGCCGGCCCTCGCGGGTCCGCGCCCGGCGGGCGAAGATCTCGAGGATCAGGCCTGTCCGGTCGATGACCTTGGCTTCCCAGGCCTTCTCGAGGTTCCGCTGCTGAACGGGGCTGAGGGCGTCGTCGACGACGACCACGTCGGCCTCGATGCCTTGAACGAGGTGGCCGATCTCTTCGACCTTGCCCTTGCCGAACAGGGTGGCGGGCGTGAGCTTGCGCAGAGGCGCAATCAGGCTCTCGCGCACCTCGAGGTCGAGGGCGAGCGCCAGGCCGACAGCCTCTTCGAGCCGCGCCTCGGCGTCACGCGCCGTGCCGCGGCCCTCACGATCGGGGTGGATGACGATGGCGCCCTGAATGGGCGCCTGACGATCAACGAACTTGGTGGTTTTGGAAGTACTCAATCGATCTCATCTTCGGCCGGCTCGTACAGCTGGACGGGCTGAGCCGGCATGATGGTGGAAATGGCGTGCTTGTAGACAAGCTGCGACTGTCCGTCCCTGCGGAGCAGAACGCAGAAGTTGTCGAACCAGCTCACGACGCCCTGCAGCTTGACCCCGTTCACCAGGAAGATGGTGAGCGGCGTCTTCGACTTGCGCACGCTGTTGAGAAAGGTGTCTTGAAGGTTCTGTTTCTTGTCGCTCATCGGCTTTCCGCCTCTTTTTATGATCGGACGGCCAAGCGCCGCCCACACACGCAAGTCACGCTAGAACGACAATTGGCAGCGGCGCAATCGCGCTCGCAGTCTTAGATCGCCGTCTCTTTCGCCCGGTCTATATAGAGACGCCGAAGGCGCATCGCCACGGGTCCCGGAACACCGTTTGCAATCGGCTTTCCATCGACGCTGACCACCGGCAGGACGAGGCTGCCCGCGCCGGTGATGAAGGCCTCTCGCGCGGCCAGGGCGTCGTCCGGCGTGAAGGGGCGCTCGTCCACGTCCAGGCCCTCGCCGCGAATCACCTCCAGCAGGGTGTTGCGGGTGACGCCGCGCAGGATGTTGGCGTTGGTGTCGCGGGTGCGCAGCCGCCCGTCGCGATCGACGATCCAGGCGTTGGACGATGCGCCTTCGGTGACGAAGCCCAGGTCGTCCACGAACCACGCTTCGACCGCGCCGGCTTCGCGCGCCTTCTGCTTGGCCAGGGCGTTGGGAAGCAGGTTCACCGTCTTGATGTCACAGCGTCCCCAGCGGTTTTCGGGCGTCGTGACGACCCCGACGCCAGCAGCCGCGCGTGCGTCGGCCGCAGCCCGGTCGGTGCGGTTCACGGTGATCACCACAGACGGAGGCACCGGCGGATTGGGAAAGGCGTGGTCGCGCTTGGCTACGCCGCGGGTGACCTGGAGATAGGCCAAGCCTTCCGTCACCCGGTTGCGCCGCACGGCCTCCCGCAGCACCAGCGTCAGGGCGCGCCGGCTCATGGGCATCGCGATGCGCAGTTCAGACAGGCTGCGCTCCAGCCGGGCGAAATGCCCCTCCGCGTCGGCGAGCTTGCCGCTGAAGATCGCCCAGACTTCGTAGACGCCGTCGCCCAGCTGGTAGCCGCGGTCTTCGATGTGGACGCTCGCCTGGCCGTGCGGAACGAAGCGGCCGTTCACATAGGCGATGCGTCCCATCAGCCGACTTCTTCCTCGACGGTGCGTCCGCCCGACAGGCCGAGGGACTTCAGCTTGCGGTGCAGCGCCGAGCGCTCCATGCCGATGAAGGCGGCCGTGCGGGAGATGTTGCCGGAGAAGCGGAGCATCTGGGCATTCAGGTACTCGCGCTCGAACACTTCCCGCGCCTCGCGCAGCGGCAAGGCGATGATCCGCTCGGCCCCGAGGCTCGACGCGTGCTCGGCGACCGCGGCTTCGGCGGGCAACATTTCGGCGGTGATCGGATCGCCCGGTGCGCCTGAGGCCAGGATCAGCATCCGTTCCACGTTGTTGCGCAGCTGCCGAAGGTTGCCCGGCCAAGCGCGCACCTGCAGGGCCGCCAGGGCGTCGTCGGCCAGCGTCCGACGGGCCATGCCCGTGGCGTCGCAGATCCGCTCGATGAAGTACTCGACCAGCTCCGGGATGTCCTCCCGCCGTTCGGAAAGTCCCGGAACGTTGACCGGCACGACGTTCAGGCGGTGGAACAGGTCCTCCCGAAACCGGCCGCCGGCGATTTCCGCCCGCAGGTCGCGCGAGGTGGAGGAGACCACGCGCACGTCCACCTGGACGTCCTGGTCGCCGCCCACGCGGCGGAAGCGCTGTTCCACCAGCACCCGCAGGATGCGCCCCTGGGTTTCGCGCGGCATGTCGGCCACTTCGTCGAGGTAGAGAGTGCCGGTGTGGGCCCGTTCGAAGACGCCGATCTTGGCGGGGCGGCCGCCCTCGCCTTCCTCGCCGAAGAGTTCGATGTCCATGCGCTCGGGCGTCATGCCGGCGGCGCTGATGGGCACGAACTCGGAGCGGGCGCGGGCGCTGGCGTCGTGAATCAGGCGGGCCACCGTCTCCTTGCCCGAGCCGGCGGGACCGGAGATCAGCACACGGCTGTTGGCGCCCGCCAGCTTGGTGATCATCTGGCGCAGCTGCTGGGCGGCCACCGAGCGGCCGACCAATCCCTCGGGCGTGATGGCCTGGGCGCGCAGGCGGCGATTCTCGCGACGAAGGCTGGCGGCTTCCAGGGCGCGTTCGGCCACCAGCAGAAGGCGGTCGGACTTGAACGGCTTCTCCAGGAAGTCATAGGCGCCGCGCTTGATGGCGCTGACGGCGGTTTCGATGTTGCCGTGACCGGAGATCATGATCACCGGCAGGTCGGGGTCCAGTTGCTTGACGAGATCGAGCAGCTCCAGCCCGTCCATGCCGCCGCCGCTCATCCAGATGTCGAGGATCAGCAGGGCCGGCTTGCGGGCCCGGACCGCGGCCAGAGCCGATTCCGAGTCGTTGGCGGTGCGGACCGCGTAACCCTCGTCCGAGAGGATGCCAGCCACCAGCTCCCGGATATCGGCCTCGTCGTCGACCACCAGAACGTCAGACGCCATCTTCCACCTCAAGCCATCATCTTCTGGGCGGGCCCGGATGGCCGCACCCGCGCGCTGGCGGGAAGTCGCAGGACGGCCAGCGCACCTTGGCCATTCCTCGCGTCGGCGAGTTCGAGCTCGCCGCCATGGTCTTCCATGATCCGTTTGACGATCGCGAGCCCCAGGCCCGTGCCCTTCTCGCGCGTCGTCACATAGGGCTCGGTCAGCCGGTCACGATCCTTGGCCGGCAGGCCCACGCCGTTGTCTTCCACCTCGAACGCCACGCCGGATTCGTCGCTCACCAGACGCGCCACGATGCGGCCGTCAGGGCGCGGCGCGGCGGAGCGGCGGGATTCGATCGCTTCGGCGGCGTTCTTCAGGAGGTTGGTGAGCGCCTGCGCCAGCATCCGTCCGTCAGCGAGCAGGGTCAGATCCTCGGGCTCCTCCAGCACCACCTCAAGCTCGGGGCTGGCCACCCGTTGGGCGAACACCGCGGCGCGCAGGAGCTCGGCGGCGTCCTGCTCGCTGAACTTGGGCGCCGGCATGCGGGCGAAAGCGGAGAACTCGTCAACCATCCGGCCGATGTCGCCCACCTGGCGCACGATGGTGTCGGTGCAGCGGTCGAAGACCTCCAGTTCGGAGGGCGGCACATCCTTGCGGTACTTCTTGCGCAGACGCTCGGCCGACAGCTGGATGGGGGTCAGCGGGTTCTTGATTTCGTGAGCGATGCGGCGGGCGACGTCGCGCCAGGCGGCGTTGCGCTGAGCCGTCACCAGGCGGGTGATGTCGTCGAAGGTGAGGACCATGCCGTCGTCTGCGCCGCTGGCGCGGACGCGGAGGCGCCGGCTTTCGCGGCCGCGGATGACGTCGATTTCGGTTTCGCGTTCGTCGCCGTTCAGCAGGGGCGCGAACTCCGGCGCCACTTCATGCAGGCGGCGGCCGCGGCCGTGGTCGCCGGGCAGCGCCAGCAGGATGGCGGCCTGGCGGTTGGCGGCGGAGATGCGCCCTTCTCCATCGAGCCCGATCACGCCGGCGCTGACGCCCGCCAGCACGGTTTCGATGAACTGGCGGCGGCTTTCCGCTTCCTCCCCGGCTCGTCTCAGGGCTTCCTGCTGAACCTGAAGATCGTGCGTCATGCTGTTGAAAGCACGAGACAAGACGGCGATTTCTTCCGGATCGCTCTCGGCGTCAACGCGGGCCGACAGGTCCCCGCCGGCGACGCGGCCGGCAGCCTGCACCAGTCGGCTCACCGGGCTGGAGATGGCGTTGGCGGCGGCCATGCCCAGCCACACCGCGCCGATCAGCACCAGCAGGGCGGTTTCGGCATAGCTGAGGGCGAAGATGGTCTGGATGCGCTCGCGGCTGCGGGCGGCGTCACGGTAGCCCGCCAGCGCGCTGTCGGCTTCGCGCATGCGGCCGATGATGTCCGGCTCCAGCGGACGGACCACATAGAGGAAGGCGTCGTCGAAGCTGTTCAGCCGGTAGACGGCGCGCATGGTGTCGGAGGTGCAGCACTCGGCGAAGATCTCGCCGCTTTCCGCCGAGTCGAACGCCTTCTGAGGGGGAACGACATAGGGCGGCGCGCCGGAGGCCTCCGCCCGGGCCAGCACCCGGCCTTCCCGGTCGATCACATAGGCGGCGGGAAAGGCGTGGTAGGAGGCCAGGGCCTCCAGGAACTGATTGAAGCGCAGGGGCGTCTCGCGCATCAGCGAGGCGTCGCGGTTGAGATCCGCCGCCATGGGGGTCACGTGCTCGCCCACATAGCGCTGCTGGTCCTGCAGATAGGAGCGGAACACGGTGGCGGAGTTCTCGACCACGGTCTGCACGCGCTTGGAGAACCAGCTCTCCATGCCCTGGTTGACCAGGACGCCCATGAACAGGGCCACCACGACGGCCGGGGCCACGGCGGCCAGGGCGAACATGGTGACGAATCGCAGGTGAAGGCGGGCGCCGGCGTCGCGCGAGCGGGCGTTGACCAGGGCCGCAAAGCGCAGGGCCACGACGGTGGTCAGCGCCAGGATCAGAATCAGGTTGAAGGCGAGCAAGGTGAGGACCAGCTCGCTGGCCGGCTCCACCGGGCCCGTTTCGGGCGGCGAGGCGGCGAGAAGGATGGCGAGGCCCGTGAGGCCGACCGCCACCGCATAGCCGATGGCCAGCACGACCTTCGACTGCAGCGCCCGCCACAGCCGCCGCGCGCCTTCGCCCTCCCAGAGGTGTTCGGCCAGCAACGCCATCGCGCCTGAAACTAAGACCCTGTGCTCCAAACTCAACAGAGATGTTGCGCAGAAGCGTCAGGCGCGAATGTGGCGGCGGACTGGCCGACGCCTTTGGCGCGCTTACCTGCGGCCGCGGCTCATCTCCACGCCCAGGTCCTGGATCTTCTTGCGCAGGGTGTTGCGGTTGAGGCCGAGGATCTCCGCCGCCCGGACCTGGTTGCCGCGGGTGGCCGACAGGGTCAGCTGGATCAGCGGACGCTCCACCTCCTCCAGCACGCGGTCGTAGAGGCCGGCGGGCGGAATGCCGTCGGGCTGGTCGGCGAAGTAGGCCGACAGCTTGCGCTCTACCAGCTGGGACAGGGTGGCGGGGCCCTCCTGCCCTTCCACCACCGGCTGCTGGTCGGCGAGCTCGCGCTCGACGATGCGGGCGGTGATCAGATCCTCGGCGTAGAGGGCGCAGATCCGGCGGACCAGATTCTCCAGCTCGCGGACGTTGCCGGGCCAAGGGTGCAGCTTCAGCCGCTCAAGGGCCGCGGCGTCGATGGTCTTGGACGGCAGGCCCTCGCGGTTGGCGCGCAAAAGGAAGGCGCGGGCGAGATCGGGGATGTCTTCCGACCGGTCGCGCAGCGGCGGCAGGCGCAGGGGCGCGACGTTGAGGCGGAAGAACAGGTCCTCGCGGAACAGGCCCTGCTGGATCAGGCCGCGCAGGTCGCGGTTGGTGGCGGCGATGATCCGCACGTTGGGGCGGCGGCCGGTCTTGGGGTTCAGCGTCGGCTCCGAGCCGTCGATCACCCGCAGCAGGCGCGTCTGGGCGTCCAGCGGCATGTCGCCGATCTCGTCCAGGAACAGGGTGCCGCCGTCGGCCTCGACCAGCTTGCCGAAGTCGCCGTCCTCCTTGCCGAACAGCTCTGTCTCCACGCGCTCGCGAGGGACGGCGGCCAGGTTGATGACCACGAACTTGCCGTCGCGGCGGCGACCCATGTCATGGAGGGCGCGGGCGACCAGCTCCTTGCCGGTGCCGGACTCGCCGGTGATCAGCACGGTGAGGTCGGCGCCCACCAGCCGGGCGATGGTGCGGTAGACGTCCTGCATCGGCCCGGAGCGGCCGATCAGCGGCAGGCGGTCGTCGCGCACGGCGCGGGCCTGGGCCTTGGAGGCCTCGGGGTCGGCGGGACGGGACAGGGCGCGGCGGGCGGCCGAGGTCATCTCGTCCAGGTCGAAGGGCTTGGGCACGTAGTCGAAGGCGCCCACCTCGGCGGCGTTGACCGCGGTGATGAGGTTGTTCTGCGCGCTCATCACGATGACCGGCAGCTTGGGGCGTTCCTTGCGGATGCGCGGCAGGACGTCGAACACGTTCTCGTCCGGCATCATCACGTCGGTGACCACAAGGTCGCCTTCGCCGTCGGAGACCCACTTCAGAAGGGTGGTGGCGTTGCCCGTGGCGCGGACCTGGTAGCCCAGCCGGGTGAACGCCTGGCTGAGCACCAGCCGGATCGAGGAGTCGTCGTCCGCGATCAGGATCTTCTTGGCAGCAGCGTTCATTCCGAAACCCCCTCCACAGACGCGATCGGCAACAGCACCCGGAAAACGGTCCGCCCGGGTTCGGATTCGAAGTCGATCAGGCCGCCGTGACCGGCGACCAGCTTGGCCACCAGCGCCAGGCCCAGGCCCGCGCCGTTGGCCTTGGAGGTGACAAAGGGCTCAAAGAGGTGTTCGCGCAGGTGGGCGGGCACGCCGGGGCCGTTGTCCTGGATGCGGACCTCGAGGGGGGCGCCGCGCAGGGCCTGGCCCTTGGCCGCGCGCACCCGCACGCCGTGACGGTAGGCGGTGTGGATGCACAGCTCGCCGCGCCCGTCGCCCCGCGAATGGGCCGCCTCGGCGGCGTTCTTCACGAGGTTGAGGAAGATCTGGATCAGCTGGTCCTCGTCGCCGAGCACCGGCGGCAAGGAGGGGTCGTAGTTCTCCTTCAGCACCAGCCCGTCCGCGACGCCGTTGGCGGCGAGCGCCCGCACGCGGTCGAGGATCTGGTGGATGTTGATGGGGGAAAGGTCGGGAAGCTGGTCGTCGGAGAAGGCCTCCATCCGCTCCACCAGCCGGCGGACCCGGTCGGTCTCGTCGACGATGAGCTGCGCCAGGGGCGCGTCCTCGGCCTTGGCGCCGGACTTGAGCAGCTGGGCCGCGCCGCGGATCCCGGCCAGGGGGTTCTTGATCTCGTGGGCCAACATGCGGCCGAGGCCGACGATGGAGCGCAGGCCTGCGGCTTCCGCCCCGCCGCGTTCCGGACCGGTCTTCACCGAGAGGGTCAGCAGGACCGAGCCGTCGCCCAGGGGCGCCGCCGAGCCGTCGGCTTCAAAGGGCGGCAGGCCGAAGAGGCTGATGTGCACCCCCCGCTCCCGGACCCGGGCGTCCTCGTCGAGCGCGCGGTTCAGAAGGGAGACGAGCGCCGAGCCCGGCGGCAAGGCCGCCCGGAAACGGCCGCGGGCCAAAAGGCCGAGCCCCTGCCCGAACAAGGCCTCCGCGGCCTCGTTCACAGCGACCAAGGCGCCATGCCGATCGACGACCATCGCCGGATCGGGGAACAGCTCGAAAGCCGTGGCGCGCAGGGCGTCGTTATCTAGTGGTGAGTCTTGCGTCTGGGTGTTCCCATTCATGCCGCCAGCCTGTGATCCGGAGTTCGCCAGAGGGCGGAAAGCCCCTCTTCGACGGCCCGGGCGTCCTCCAAGCGGCACAGGGCCGCGCGCGCTTCTCGCCGGGCCTGCGCGCACGCGGGCCAGGGGGCGCTTTCGATGTACGAGGCCAGGTGCTTGCGGAAGATCCGAAGGCCCAGGCGTTCGCCATAGAATTCCAAGGTGTCGCGGAAGTGGGCGAGCGCGATCGCAAGGCGCGCCTCAACTTCCGGCTCTTCAAACGGGCGGCCGTCCAGGGCCGCCTCAATCTGGGCGGCGATCCACGGCTTGCCGTAGACCCCGCGGCCGATCATCACCGCGTCCGCGCCTGAGGCGTCCAGCGCCCGGCGCGCGCTGTCCCCGTCAACGATGTCGCCGTTGACGATCACCGGGATGGACACAGCCTCCTTCACGGCGCGAACGGCGGCCCAGTCGGCTTGGCCCTTGTAGAACTGGGAGCGGGTGCGACCGTGCACCGTGACCGCCTTGACGCCCACGGCCTGGGCCCGCGCGGCGAGCTCGGCGGCGTTGCGGGAGCTGTCGTCCCAGCCCAGCCGCATCTTCACGGTCACCGGCGCGTCCACCGCCTGAACGGCGGCTTCCATCAGCCGAACCGCCAGATCCGGCTCGCGCATTAGGGCGGAGCCGCACTGGACGCCGGTCACTTCCTTGGCCGGGCAGCCAAAGTTGAGGTCCACGATGTGCGCGCCGGCCTCGACAGCCATGCGGGCGCCCTGGGCGAAGTACTCGGGCTCACGGCCGACGAGCTGGACAACCATGAGCGGAAGCCCCTCGCCGACCGCCGCGCGGCGAACAACGTCGGGACGGCCGCGCGCGAACTCGGCGCAGGCCACCATCTCGGTTGCGACATAGGCGGCGCCGAGCCGGCTCGCGGCCCTGCGGAAGGGCAGATCCGAAATGCCGGTCATGGGCGCGATCCACGCGCGGCCCTGCACCGTCACATTCCCGACTGCGAGCGAACTGCTCATTTTCTAGTCACCGCCATCGCACTATTTTTATGCATATATGGCGGCGCCGTAAAGCTGGAAGAAACGGGCCGGGCCCACTAAACACGCTCCCATGAGTTTTTCGGCGGTTGTGGTCGCGGCTGGATCGGGTCTTCGCGCGGGCCCGGGGGAGCCCAAGGCATGGCGCATGCTGGGGTCTCGCCCCATGGTGCGCTGGTCCGTCGAGGGCCTGCTGGCGGCTGGCGCGCGCGAGGTCGTGGTCGTGGTCGCCCGCGACCGCCTGTCGCAGGTGGACGCCGCCCTTGAAGGGCTCGAGGGCTGGAGCGCCGTCACCGGCGGCCGCACCCGCGCCGAGTCGGTTCAGGCCGGCCTCGCCGCCTTGACGGCTGGACGCACGGAGGCGGTGCTGGTGCACGATGCGGCGCGCCCGTTCGTCACCGGGGCGCACGTGGAGCGACTGCTGGCCGCTCTGGAGCTTGCGGACGGCGCAGTGCCGGCCCTGCCCGTCCCGGACACGCTGAAGCGCGGCGAAGGCATCATCGACGAGACGGTCTCGCGCGATGGGCTGTGGCGGGCCCAGACCCCGCAGGCCTTCCGCTTCGGACGCCTAAAGGCGGCCTACCGCCGCTGGCCCACCCACGAGGAGCCCACGGACGACGCAGCGGTGATGGAACGGGCGGGCGGCAACGTCGCCATGGTCCCCGGAGATCCCATGCTGATGAAGCTGACCTACCCTGAGGACTTCCTCATGGCCGAGCAGCTGGCGGCCTCGCGGCGCATCGTGCGGATGGGTCACGGCATCGACGCGCACCGCTTCGGCCCCGGCGACGTCGTATGGCTGTGCGGCATCCGGATCGAGCACGACCTGGGCCTGGTGGGCCATTCGGACGCCGACTGCGGCCTGCACGCCCTGACGGACGCCGTTCTGGGCGCCATCGCCAGCGCCGACATCGGAGAACACTTCCCGCCGTCCGATCCCCGCTGGAAAGGCGCCTCGTCGGACCAGTTCCTGCAGCACGCGGTGAGCCTTGTGGCGAAACAGGGCGGCCGCATCCTGAACGCGGACGTGACCCTTGTCTGCGAGCGGCCGAAAATCCGGCCCCACCGCGACGCCATGCGCGCGCGGATCTCCGAACTGCTGGGCATCCCGCTGAACCGAGTGAGCGTGAAGGCCACCACCACCGAGGGCATGGGCTACACCGGCCGCGAGGAAGGCCTGATGGCGCAGGCGGTCGTCTCGATCGAAACGCCGCTCTAGCCGCTCAGCGCAGGCCGCCCATTCGCTCCTTCATCTTGCTCCAAAAAGAGCCGGGCACATTGGTGTAGTCGTCGGTCCAGGGGCGCACCGTCCGCCCGGCGGAGTCGATCCACCGCGTGTCGGCAGCATAGCGCGCGATGGCCTGAGGCGTGCGGCCGACCACCAAGGCGTCCTCGTCTGACTCCCAAGTCGACAAGTTGCCGAACACGCGCCGCTGCTGCAGCAGGGCGAAGCCGCCAGCGGCCCGCGCGGAGGCAAAGGCCGGCGCCTTGAGCTCCAGATTGCGGTTCGACAGGTGAAGGATGAGCACGCCGTCCGGCTTCAGCTTGCCGAGGTAGCCGCGGATCGCCTCCACGGTGAGAAGGTGCGCCGGCACCGCGTCGGACGAGAAGGCGTCGATCAGCAGGACGTCGAAGCTCTCGGCCGGTTGGCGGGCCAGGGTCAAGCGGGCGTCTCCGATCACGTAGTCCACTCGGCCGCGAGCACAGCGCGTCGTGTAGCTGAAGTGCGCCGGATCGCTGGCGATGCGAACCACCAGCGGGTCGATTTCGAAGAAGGTCAGGTGGTCGGGCGCCGCGGCGTAGGCGGCCATCGACCCGGTCCCCAGCCCCACCACCCCCATGCGCATGGCGGGGCGGGTCTCGCCCTGGGTAAGCACCACCTGCCCGATCGGAGTTCCGGGCGTGTAGTAGACCAGCGGCCGGCAGGCGAACTGGGGATTGGTCGCCTGGGCGCCGTGCAGGGTGGTGCCATGGGAGAGCATCCGCACCGCCCCGCCCATGGAGGGCGCATTCACCTCCGACTGCGTCAGGACGCCAAAGAAGCTGCGCCAGTTGCGGGTGTTGGTGGAGCGCTCGGCCGCGCCATGCGCCCCGATGGCAAGAACCGCGACGGCGGCGAAGAACATCAGCGCCCAGCGTCGCAGCAGGACTGCGCAGATCACCGAGGCGCTGATCAGCGCGACGATCATGACCTGGGCAAGCTGGGTGTCGCCGTGCTGAGCCCCGAAGTGGTGACGGAACGTGACCACCACCGGCGCCGCCATGGCGCAGAGCACCCCGACCACCAGGAGCACCCAGGCGCGGGCCGGCAGGTTCCAGCCACCCCACGGCCGCGCCAGACAGGCCAGGGCCAGCACCAGCGGGTATTCCCAGACGTTGTTGAAGATCACCGGCGCGACAAAGGCGTTGAACCCGCCGCCGACCACGCCGCCCACCGACATCCAGAGATAGAACTCCGTCAGCCGGGAGGGGTCGGGCCGCCGCGCCACCAGGGCTTGGTGGCAGACCAGGGCCGAGAAGAAGAAGGCGCCCAGGTTCACGAGAAGCTGCAGGGCGATCGGCAGCTCCATGAACGGCATCATGGCCGCGCATTCGGCCGCCAGCAGGGCATGGAGGAACAGCGCCAGCCCTGGAGACATGAGCGGGCGCGTCTGGAAGGCGATGATGAAGGTGACGAGGTAGAGCGCCAGCGGGATGACCCAGAGGAATGGGGCCGAGGCGATGTCGGTGGTGATGTAGGTGGTCACCCCGAGCATCAGACTGGATGGCGCCGCGGCGAGCGCGAGCCAAGTGAGGCGTTCACGCCAAGAAGCGCGGGCGTGAGGCGCTTTGGCCGCCGGAGCTGCAGGCCCAGCCGAGCGCCCCGCCGCCAATGCAAGCACAGCCATCAGGCCGACGAAGGCCACATAGGCGGCGCTCCACCCCAGCCGCTGCCCGCTGACCGGGAAGACCGGCTCGACCACCAGCGGATAGGCCAGCAAGGCCAGGAGGCTGCCGAGATTGCTGGCGGCGTAGAGCGCATAGGGCTCGCGCCCGTCCGTCTGGCCGCGGGTGCGCGCCCACCAGGCCTGCACCAAAGGCGCCGTCGCGGAGAGTATGGCGAAGGGCGCACCCAATGAGACCGCAAGGACGCCCAGGAGCCAGAGTATCGGGTGATCGGACGACGGCGGGCCGAAAAGCGCGTTGACCCGCAGCGGCAGCGCCACGGCCGCGATCAACAGCGCGCCGACGTGGGTCAAGGCCTGGGCGCGAACCGTCTTCAGCCGCTGAAGCAGGTGGGCGTAGCCATAGCCGGCCAGCAGGGCCGCCTGGAAGAAGGCGAGACTGGTGTTCCAGACCTGCGGACTGCCGCCCTGCAGAGGGAGCAGGAGCTTCGCGATCATCGGCTGAACCAGAAACACCAGCGCGGCGCTGGCGAAGACGGTGATCGCGAACAAGGCGGCCGGCGGCGGCGCAGGTCGGCGGTCGGCGGGGATCGTCGTCATGTGGCGATGTGCCTTGAATCACCGGAGGACGCGATGTTGTGCTTTAGCTGAGCGTTCGACCAGCCGCCTTGCGAGGTTCCCGATGTTCCCCACCGAGATCGCCGCCCTTGCGCGGTTGCTCGTCGACGAGGCGCGCGGCCAATCGGTGCGCATCGCGGCGGCCGAAAGCTGCACGGGTGGCCTGGTGGCGGCGGCGATCTGCGCGGTGCCGGGGGCGTCCGACGTCCTTGAACGAGGGTTCGTCACCTATTCCAATCGCGCCAAGACCGAGATGCTGGGCGTGCCGGGTGACATGATCGCGGACTTCGGGGCGGTGTCCGAACCGGTGGCGCGAGCCATGGCGGAAGGCGCCCTCGCCCACTCCAGCACGCACCTGACGGTGGCGATCACCGGGATCGCCGGGCCCGGCGGCGGAACGGCGATGAAGCCGGTCGGCACGGTGCACTTCGCCACCGCGCGCGCGAACGCGGGCATCATCCACCGGCACGAGGTGTTCGACGGGACGACGCGAGAGGCGATCCAGCTGGCGGCCTTGCGAACCGCGCTGGAGATGCTGCGCGAGCGGCTAGCCTAGACCTGCGCCGGGGGCGCGGCCGACTGGGCCTGCGCCTGGTCCTTGCTGTCGCCGTAGAGCGTCTTCGCCCGGGCCTCGAAGCAGGCCATCAGCTTCTGCACGGCCGTGGAGAAGTTGGCCGCCAGCAAGGCGTCCAGGATCCGCGACTTGAAGGTGAAGTCGATGTCGAACTCGACGCGGGTGCAGCCATGGCCGGCGTCGATGAAGCGCCAGCGGTTGTCGAGCTTGCGGAACGGACCGGACAGCAGGCTGACGTCGATCTGCTTGTTGATCGAGTCGCGGCGCACGCGGGTGGAGAACCGCTCCTTCAGGAACGAGAAGCCGACGCCCGCCTCCGCATCGACGGCATCCACGCCCTCGCTGAGGTTGCGCGGGTTCCAAGTGCGCATGGCGCTGATCCACGGCACGAAGTCCGGATAGCGCTCGACGTCGCCGACCAGCCGCCATAGCTGATCGGGCGTGTAGGGCAGAAGTTTCGAAACGTGGTGACGCAAGAGGCTTGCTCGTCAGGCCGCGGTTTCGCGCGCGATACGCGCCGCCTGCAGACGGGCAAAGTCCTCGCCAGCGTGGTGCGACGAGCGGGTCAGGGGCGAGGCCGAGACCATCAGGAACCCCTTCGCCCGGGCGATTTCCTCATAGGCCTTGAACTCGTCGGGGCTGACGAAGCGATCGATCGCGGCATGCTTGCGGGTCGGCTGGAGGTACTGGCCGATGGTGATGAAGTCGACGCCGGCCGACCGCATGTCGTCCATCACCTGCATGACCTCTTCCTTGCTCTCGCCGAGGCCGACCATGAGGCCGGACTTGGTGAACATGGTGGGGTCGCGCTCCTTCACCCGCTCCAGCAGGCGCAGGGAGTTGTAGTAGCGCGCGCCCGGCCGGATCGACAGGTAGAGCCGCGGCACCGTTTCCAGGTTGTGGTTGAAGACGTCCGGCTTGGAGTCGATGACGAGTTCGGCCGCGCTGACCGGCTTGCGCAGGAAGTCGGGCGTCAGGATCTCGATGGTGGTGGCCGGCGAGGTCAGGCGGATGGACTGAACCACCGCCGCGAAATGCGCGGCGCCGCCGTCGGCCAGGTCATCGCGGTCGACCGAGGTGATGACCACGTGCTTCAGCCCCATCTTGGCCACCGCGTCGGCGACGCGCGCCGGTTCGGTGGGATCAAGGGCGTTCGGCTTGCCCGTCGCGACGTTGCAGAAGGAGCAGGCGCGCGTGCAGATCTCGCCCATGATCATCATGGTGGCGTGGGACTTGGTCCAGCACTCGCCGATGTTCGGACAGGCGGCTTCCTCGCACACCGTGACCAGCCCGTTGGACTTCACGATGTCGCGGGTCGCATTGTAGCCGGACGAGCCGGGCGCCTTGACGCGAAGCCACTCGGGTTTTCGCAGCACAGGCGTATCGGGCCTGTTCTGCTTTTCCGGGTGACGGGGGCGGGCTCCGCCCAGGGTGTCGATGACCACGGCCATGGGCCCTAGATCGGCTCTTGGGCCCGCCGGATCAAGCTTTGATCGCCGGCTGTGGCGCCGCGACGTCTCTTCGCTGTCCGTCGGACGCGCTAGCGTGGCTGCGGGACGAAACGCCAAGGACCAAAGATGCGCCTGACCGCCGCCCTGCTTCTCGCCGCCCTCGCCGGCTCCTCCGCCACCGCACAGCCGGCCGCGACAGCGACCAACGCCTACGGCCGCGCGCCATGGTGGATGGACAAGCCGGTGATCGCCTCCACCGGCTATGTCTGGACTGAGGTCACGGCCAACCGTGCGTTCGCCGCGGCCACTTACCAGGCCGTGGAGCGCGAGGTTGCGGACGCCACCCGGGCGGCCAACGACAAGGTCAAGGCGCTGAACCAGGCTTTGGCCGCCTACGGCGCGGACAAGGTGCGGGTGGAGACCAGCTTCGCCATCACCCCGCTCTACGCCCAATACCGCGACCGCGAAGGCCAGGTGAACGACAACACTCGGGCCGACAAGATCGAGCGCTACCAGGTGAACGCCACCGTGCAGGTGGAAATCCGCGACGTTCGGTTGGCCGAGCGGGTCTACGCCACCCTGCTCGCCGCCAAGCCAGCCTCCACCGAGCGGGTCTACTTCCGCCTGGAGCCGGAGAACGAGACCCGTACGCAGATGTTCAAGCTGGCCGTGGAGGACGCCCGCCGGCGAGCGCAGCTCGCGACGGAGGCGGCCGGCGCGCGGCTCGGCGCTGTACGACTGATCGATCCCACGGCCCGGGCCTGCAACACCGACGTGCTGATCACGGGCGCCGATCAAGGCCAGGACGACACCGCGGCCTACCAGGTCCCGCCGCCCGCGCCGCCGCCTCCGCCACCAAGCTTCCAGGCCCGGCTTCCGGCCGCCGAGCGTGCGGCGCAGGCGGCCGGCCTGTCGCCCGAGAACTACATTGTTTCCCTCAATCCGCCGCTCCAGCGGCTGGAGCAGAAGGCCTGCGTAATCTTCAGCCTAAACTGAAGCTGGGACGTGGGGCTGCGGCCTCACGCCCTGTTACAAATCTTTTCATCCGCATTTCACGGCGATAGGCTCCCCGGCCCACAAGAAGCCGGCCTGGCCGGAGGAGTTGTTCGCTCTTGTCGTCTAGGTTTGATCCCAAACAGGCCCGTACGTCGCTGTTCGACGCCCTGGTCGAGGCGCGCCAGACCTTTGGCGCCAAGAAGCTGATCCTGGAGGACCAGGAACGGCGGCCGATCACCTATACCGACCTGATCCGTGCGTCGTTCGCGCTCGGCCGCAAGATTGCGGCCTTTACCCAGCCCGGCGAGCGCGTGGGCGTCATGCTGCCGGCCAGCGCGGGCGCGGTGGTGACCTTCTTCGCCCTGCACGCCTTCGGCCGCACGCCGACCATGCTGAACTTCACTTCCGGCATTCGGAACCTGAAGGCGGCGTGCGAGCTGGCCGGGGTGAAGCATGTGCTGACCGCCCACCGCTTTATCGAACAGGCCAAGCTGCACGACCTGGTGGATGCGCTGGAGACGCTGACCACGGTCACCTACCTCGAGGAGGTGCGCCAGACGATCGGCCTGGCGGACAAGCTGTACGCGGCGGCCGCCGGGGCGCTGCCGAAGAACTTCCGGGCGCCAGCGCGACCGGACGATCCGGGCGTGATCCTGTTCACCTCAGGAAGTTTCGGCGCGCCGCGCGGGGTGGTGCTGACCCAGGCGAACCTGGTGGCCAACGTCCGCCAGATCGCCACGCACATCGACCTCGATCCCGACTGGGTGATGTTCAACCCGCTGCCGACCTTCCACTGCTTCGGCCTGACAGGCGGGGTGCTGCTGCCGATCCTGACCGGCATGAAGGCGTTCCAGTACCCCTCGCCCCTGCACACCAAGCAGATCCCGCCGCTGCTGAAGGACACTAAGGCGTCAATCCTGCTGGCGACGGACACCTTCGTGAACCAGTACGCCCGTGCGGCCGAGCCGGACGAGATGGCCGGGCTGAAGTTCATCGTCTGCGGCGCCGAGAAGGTCCGTGAGGAAACCCACAACCTGATCGCCGAACGCTTCGGGCCGGTGCCGGTGCTGGAAGGCTACGGCGCCACAGAAGCCTCGCCAGTGATCGCGGTGAACAAGCCGACGGACAACCGCCGTGGCACGGTGGGCGGGCTGCTGCCGGGCATGGAGGCGCGGCTGGAGCCGGTGGAAGGGATCCCCGGCGGCGGGCGTCTGCACGTGCGTGGGCCCAACGTCATGGCCGGCTATCTCACCAGCGCGGGCGGCGTGGAGCCGCCGGTCGACGGCTGGCACGACACGGGCGACGTGGTTTCCCTCAGCGACGACAACTGGGTCAAGATCCTGGGCCGGGTGAAGCGCTTCGCCAAAGTCGGCGGCGAGATGGTCTCCCTGACCGCGGCCGAGGACCTCGCGATCGCTGTATGGCCGGAGTGCCGCCACGCGGTGGTGGCCCTGCCCGACCCGAAGAAGGGCGAGCGGCTGGTGCTGGTCACCGACGCGCGGGGGGCGGACGCCGCGCCCTTGATCGCCCACGCCAAGGCGCTGGGCGCCTCGGAGCTGGCGGTGCCGCGCAAGATCATCAAGGTCACCGAGGTGCCGGTGCTGGGCACCGGCAAGACCGACTACGTGGCCGTCCAGCGGATCGTCGACGCCGAGGGCAAGCGGGCCGCCTAAGATCCGGGTTCCCTCCGGCTTTCCGTAGGTTATGAACGGGCGTGCGGCGGGGGCGCGGCGCCTGTTCAGCCCGGGTGAAGGATGTCGGACAGCTTGATGAGCGATCCGGGCGAGCCGCTTTGCGCGCTACCCCTGGCGGTTCTGGACGGACTGCCGGTGCTGCTGTGCGCGCTGGACCGGGATCACCGGTTCGTGCTGCTCAATGCGCCCTACGCGCGCTGGGCTGGCGTTGAGCGGGACGCAGCGCTGGGGCGGACGATACAAGAGGTGCTGCACCGCCCGCCCGCCCTGGGCGCCCAGCCCTTCATGGCGCGCGTGACGGCCGGCGAGACGGTGGAGTTCGAGACGACAGCGCCCTTCGCGGGCGGCGAGCGGCATGTGCGCTGCCGGATGTGGCCGCGGCGGGTCGGCGGCGAGATCGACGGGCTGTGGTGCGCGGTGGAGGACATCACCGCGCAGGTCGGGGCAGACGAGGCGCTGGCGTCCGCCCTGGACGGCGTGGCCGACGCCTACCTCGGGGTGGACCCGGCCTGGCGCGTGACCTCGTTCAACCGGGCCGCGGAAGCCTTCTTCCAGCGCTCGCGGGCCGATGTGGTGGGCCAGGACATCGACGTGATCTGGCCGGGCGCCCGCCAGTCCGCGAGCGGCCGGCTGCTGGCGCAGGTGATGGAGACCCGGGCGGCGGCCCGGCAGGAGTTGCCGTCGCTGAGTCGCCCAGGGGCGGTGTTCAACCTCGATGTGGTGCCGCTGAGCGCTGGCGGCGTGGGCGTGGTGATCGAGGACGTCACCGAGCGTCGGCGCATGGAGCACGAGCTGCATGTGACGGCGGAGCGCTACCGCCTCGCTGCCAAGGCCACCAACGACGCCATCTGGGACTGGGACCTGGCGGCGAGCCGGATCATCTGGAACGACGCGGTAGGCGCGCGCTTCGGCCACTGGGATGCCGTGGAGGGCACGACGGCCCAGTGGTGGCTGGACCAGATTCACCCAGACGACCACGCCGAGGTGGAAGAGACCATCTTCGGGGTGATCCGCGGCCAGGACGACAGCTGGTCGGCGGAATACCGTTTCCGTTGCGCGAACGGCGCCTATGCCGAGGTGTTCGACCGCGGCACGGTGCTGCGGGACGCCGAAGGCCGCGCGGTGCGGATGATCGGGGCCATGCTGGACCTGACCGAACGCAAGCAGGCCGAGGCCGCTCTGCGGGCCAGCGAAGCCTCATTCCGTTCGCGGCTGAACGCCATCCCACAGATGGTTTGGTCCACGCGGGCTGACGGCTACCACGACTTCTTCAACGACCGCTGGTACGAGTTCACCGGCGTGCCCGCGGGCTCCACCGACGGCGACGGATGGGCGGACGTCTTCCACCCCGAGGATCAGGAACGGATCTGGGCTGTCTGGCGCGAAAGCCTGGAGACCGGCAAGCTCTACGACATCGAGTACCGCCTGCGGCATCGCTCGGGCGAGTACCGCTGGGTGCTGGGCCGGGCCCTGCCGACCCGCAACGAGGCAGGCGAGATCATCCGCTGGATGGGCACCTGCACGGACATCCACGAGTTCAAGCGCGCCACGGACGAGTTGCGCCGAGCCAGCGCCCTGCTCCGACTGATCGGCGACAGCACGCCGGACATGATCTACGCCAAGGACCGCCGGAGCCGCGTGATCTACGCCAACGCCGCGGTGACCAAGGTGGTGGGCCGGCCGCTTGAGGAGATCCTCGGCCACTCCGACGCGGACTGGGCGCCGGATCCGGCGGACGCCGAGGCGATCCTGGCCAACGATCAGCAGGTCATGACGTCCGGCCAGGTGCTGGACGTCGACGAGGTCTTCACCGGACCTGACGGCCAGGTCCGCTACTACCGCTCGGTGAAGGCGCCGCTGATCGACGGCGCGGGCGAGACGATCGGGCTGGTGGGCACCACCAGCGACATGACGGACCGCCGGCGTGCGGCCGAGCGCGAGCGGCTGCTGGCGCGGGAGGTCGATCACCGGGCCAAGAACCTGCTGGCCGTGGTCCAGTCGGTGGTGCGCCTCACCCGCGAGACGGAGGTGACGGCCTTCGCCGAAGCGGTGACCGGACGCATCCACTCGCTGGCGCGCGCTCACAGCCTGCTGGCCGCCTCCCGGTGGGAAGGCGCGGACCTGCGGACCATGATTCGCGAGGAGTTGGAGCCGTTCGTAGACAAGGTGCGCGAGGTCTCCAGCGAAGGCCCTGCACTACGACTGACCCCGGAGGCGGCGCAGATCCTGGCGCTGGTGATCCACGAACTGGCCACCAACGCGGCGAAGTACGGCGCGTTGTCCACGCCGGAAGGGCGGCTGCAGGTGCGCTGGACCACCGACCTGGGCGCTGGCGAGGCGGCCATGCTGAAGCTGGACTGGTGCGAGCGCGGCGGCCCGGCGACCTCCCCGCCCCGACGCCGGGGCTTCGGCTCCACGGTCCTGCGGATGAGTATCGAGCGGCAGCTGCGCGGGAGAGTGCGGCTGGACTGGGGGCAAGCGGGCCTGACCTGCGAGCTGACCATCCCGCTGGCCAACCTCACCTCGGAAGGCCCCGCCACCCTGCCCGATATCGCGCCAGGTTGAGCCCCGTGCGAGTGGCGTGGCGCTTTTCCACTGAAGGTAGATCTGCCAAGCTGGAGCCGAAGAGGTGGCGTGCATGCGCTTGTGGTTGGCATCCCTGATTTTGGCGACGTTTGCGACGGGGGCTGCGGCGGCGCCGGCCCTGCCTGAGCCCGAGTGGGTTCGCAAGCCCACGCCCGCCGAGCTGAAGGCGGTGCTGCCCGCGGAGGCGCTGGCGCAGCGGCAAGGCGGACTTATCGAGCTCGGCTGCAAGGCCACGCCCAACGGCGAGCTGAGCGAGTGCGAAGCCAGAGCGGTCGGCGGCGCGGACGCTCGGCTCGCGCCCGTTGCGGTGTCGCTGGCGCCCCATATCCGCAAGGCCCCGCAGAAGCTCGCCAAGGGCTACGCCGAAGCCTCGGGCGTGATGCTGCGGTTCACCTTCGCCGCGGACGGGCAGCCGGATGTGGCGTTCGCCAAGGTCGTCGAGAACGATTGGATTAAGCGCCCCACCGCCAACGACATCGCGGTGGTCTGGCCCAAGGAGGCGTGGGCGGAAGGCCTGGGCGGGTATGCTGTGGTCGCCTGCAAGGTGACGACCTTTGGACGCATGACCAACTGCCAGGCCGACTCCGAAGAGCCGGCGGGCAAGGGCTTCGGCCAGGCTGCGATCCTGCTCACGCCCCAGATGCTGATGAAGCCGCGCCTGGTGGACGGCGTGCCGGTGGAGGGCGAGGTTCGGATCCCCATCCGATTCAAGTGGGCCGGCGGTGCGACAGGCGGATCGGGCGGTCGTTCCATGGCCCAGGCGGTGATGGTCTGGACGCGAGCGCCGACGGTCGACGAAGTCGCCGCCGCTTACCCTGCAAAGGCGAAGGCGGCGGGTGTCGGCGGAGCGGCGACCCTGGAATGCACGCTGAACCGCAAGGGCGAGCTGCACTCGTGCTCAACGATCAAGGACACACCCGGCTACGACTTCGCCGCGGCCGCGCGCTCCCTGAGCCGGCTGTTCCAGGCGCCGACGGTCGATACGGAGGGCAAGTCGGTCAACGGGGTCGTGGTCCACCTGCCCTTCAGCTTCACGCCGGCCATGCTGAGCGCCGAGAAGCCGGTGGTGGGCAAACCGGAGTGGATGGGCCTGCCAAGCGCGGAAGCCACCAAAGCGGCGTTCGGCGACCTGGGCGGCAAGGCCGGAGTGACCCGCGTGACGCTGGAGTGCACCGTCCAGCAGCGAGGCTTCCTCGACGGCTGCGTGACGCTGCGCGAAGAGCCTGCGGGCGTCGGGGTCGGCCAGCGGGCCCTGGGCGTCGCATCGGAGTTTCGGATGTCCACGTGGACGTCCGAAGGTCTGCCTACCGTTGGCGGCAAGATCCGCATTCCTCTTCGCTATGAGCCGGGGCCGGCGGTCACGCCGGCGGCGCCTGCGAAGTAGCGGGCATGAAAAAGGGGAGCGGCGCAAGCCGCTCCCCTGTTCAGTCGGTCAGTCGCCGATGGATCAGGTGTTGAGCACCATCCCGTAGGCGTCCAGCGAGGCTTCGTGCATGGACTCGCTCATGGTCGGGTGGGCGAAGACCGTGGCGTGGAGCTCGGCTTCGGTGGCCTCCAACGTCATGGCCAGGACGAAGCCCTGGACCATCTCGGTCACTTCCGCGCCGATCATGTGCGCGCCGATCAGAGCGCCGGTCTGGGCGTCAAAGATGGTCTTCACGAAGCCCTCGGTCTCGCCGGACGCGATCGCCTTGCCGTTCACGCGGAACGGGAAGCGGCCGACCTTGATGGCGAGGCCCTTTTCCTTGGCCTGCGCCTCCGTCACGCCGACCGAGGCGATCTGCGGGTTGGAGTAGGTGCAGCCGGGGATCGGGCTAGTGAGATTGGTGGGCTTGAGGCCCGCGATGTGCTCGATGCAGTGGACGCCCTCGTGCGCCGCCTTGTGGGCGAGCCAGGGGGGGCCTGCGATGTCGCCGATGGCGTAGAGGCCGGCAACGCCCGTGGCCCCGTGGCTGTCGGTGACCACGTGGGTGCGGTCGATCTTCACGCCCAGGGCCTCGAGGCCGAGGTTCTCGACATTGCCGACGATGCCAATGGCGACGATGGCGACGTCGGCCTGCAGGCTTTCGCCCTTGCCGTCCTTCTCGATGTCGACGGTGACGCCCTGCCCGGTCTTGGACAGCTTCTTCACCGAGGCGCCGACGCGGAATTTAATCCCGCGCTTCTCGAAAGCCTTCTGGGCCGTCTTGGAGACCTCCTCGTCCTCCACCGGCACGATGCGCGGCAGGGCTTCGATGACGGTCACCTCCGCGCCCAGGGCGCGGTAGAAGCTGGCGAACTCGATGCCGATGGCGCCCGAGCCGATCACGATCAGGCTCTTGGGGGCGGCCTTGGGCACCAGGGCCTCACGGTAGGTCCACACGCGCTCGCCGTCGGGCTCCAGGCCGATGGCGGGGATGGTGCGGGCCCGGGCGCCGGTGGCCAGGATCACGTGCTTGGCGGTGATGGTGCGCGAGCCGCCGGCGTTCAGGGCGACGACGACCTTGGGCGCCGGAGAGCCCTTCTCGAGCTTGGCGACGCCCTCGATCACCTCGATCTTGTGCTTCTTCATCAGGAAGCCGACGCCCGAGTTGAGCTGGGCGGCAACCTTGCGCGAGCGATCGACGACCTTGCTGAAGTCGAAGCCGCGCTTGTCCACCGACAGGCCGTAGTCGGCCAGATGGTCGAGGGTCTCGTAGACCTCGCCCGACTTCAGCAGGGCCTTGGTCGGGATGCAGCCCCAGTTCAGGCAGATGCCGCCGAGCTTCTCGCGCTCGATGATGGCGGCCTTCATGCCGAGCTGAGAGGCCCGGATCGCAGTCGTGTAGCCGCCCGGCCCGGAGCCGATGACGATGACGTCGAAATCCATCTCACTCACCTCAGACGATCATCGTGATCGGGTCTTCGATCAGGGCCTTGAAGGCCTGCAGCCAGCGCGCGCCGACCGCCCCGTCCACGACGCGGTGGTCGCAGGTCAGGGTGACGGTCATCACGGTGGCGATGGCGAGCTGGTCGCCCTTGACCACCGGGCGCTTCTCGCCGGCGCCGACCGACAGGATGCAGCCCTGGGGCTCGTTGATGATCGAAGAGAAGGTCTTGATGCCGAACATGCCGAGGTTGGACACCGAGAAGGTGCCGCCCTGGAACTCGTCCGGCTTCAGCTTGCGGGCCCGGGCGCGAGCGGCCAGGTCCTTGGCTTCCGTGGCGATCTGCGCCACGCCCTTGGTCTCGGCCTTGCGGATGATGGGGGTGATCAGGCCACCCTCCAGCGCCACCGCCATGGCGATGTCGGCGTGGTGGTGCATGGCGATGCCTTCTGGGGTGTAGGAGGCGTTGGCCTCCGGCACCTGCTTCAGGGCCGCCGCGACCGCCTTCATGACCAGGTCGTTCACGCTGACCTTCACGCCCTGCTTCTCGAGCATGGCGTTGATCTTGACGCGGGTGGCCAGCAGCTCGTCGATCTCCAGATCGACGGTGAGCGGGAAGTGCGGGATGTCGCGGAAGCTTTCCGTCAGGCGGCGCGCAACCGTCTTGCGCATGCCGTCCAGCGGGATGAGGTCGTAGGTGCCGGGCGCGATGCCGAGCTGCTCCAGGCTTTTGACCTGAGCGGGCGCAGCGGCCGGTGCGGGCGCGGCCTGCGGCGCGGCGGCCGGCGTCGGCGCGGCGGCCGGAGCCTTGGCCTGACCAGGCTGGGCCTTGTCCACATCGACCTTCACGATGCGGCCGTGCGGGCCGGTGCCGGTGATGGCGGAAAGCTCGACCCCCTTCTGCTCGGCCAGCCGGCGAGCCAGCGGCGAGGCGAAGATGCGTTGACCACCCTGAGCCTTGGCCGCCGCGGGGGCCGGCGTGGCGGCTTCCGTCTTGGCGGCCGGAGCGCCCTTGGCGACCGGATCGGTGGTCTGCTCGCGCTGGGCGCGGGCATTGTCGGTGTCGGGCGTCGGCTTGGCCGGCGCGGTGGAGGCCGGCGCCGGGGCCGCGGCAGGCGCGGCGCCGGTGGACGCGTCGTCGCCGCTCAGACGCGCGATGGGGCTGTTGACCTTTACCCCTTCCGTGCCTTCGGCCACGAGGATCTCTTCGACCGTGCCCTCGTCCACGGCTTCCACTTCCATGGTCGCCTTGTCGGTCTCGATTTCAGCGATCACATCGCCGGAGCGGACCTGGTCGCCGGGCTTCACGTGCCACTTGGCGAGGGTGCCCTCCTCCATGGTGGGCGACAGGGCGGGCATGAGTACGTCGATAGGCATGCGTCAGCTGCTCGGTTGGGCTGCGGTCCGGCCCGCAAGGCGTCCGGTTCCGGTGTCCACACGGATCAGGATCGGACGGCGCGCCGCCTGCGATCCGGACCCTTGATGGTGGAGAGACGACGTCCCCCTGCGGGCGGCGCACGCGTCGAAGCGGCGGGCCCTCAGGGAGAAGCCGTCTCCCAGGCTCATTTGTAGGAGACCGCCTTGGCCGCCTTCACGATCTTCTCGACCGAAGGCAGCGAGAGGGCTTCCAGGTTGGCCGCGTAGGGAAGCGGCACGTCTTCCTGACAGACCCGCGCGGGCGGGGCGTCCAGGTAGTCGAAGGCTTCTTCCGTGACCTTGGCCGCGATCTCGGCGCCGACGCCCATCGGGCCCCAGCCTTCCTCGACGGTGACCAGCCGGTTGGTCTTCTTCACGCTCTCGATGACCGTGGCGTAGTCCATCGGGCGGATGGTGCGCAGGTCCACGACCTCCGCCTCGATCCCCTCCTGGGCCAGCTCTTCAGCCGCCTTGAGCGCCAGCCCGACCATGCGCGAGTAGGCGACGATGGTGACGCCCGTTCCCTCGCGGCGGACCTTGGCCTTGCCGATCGGCAGCACCCAGTCGACGCCTTCCGGCACGTCGAACTCCTGGCCGTAGAGCATCTCGTGCTCCAGGAAGACCACGGGGTTCGGGTCGCGGATGGCCGCCTTGAGCAGGCCCTTGGCGTCGGCCGCGTCGTACGGCGCAATCACCTTGAGGCCCGGCACATGGCCGTACCACGCGGCGTAGTCCTGGCTGTGCTGGGCGGCCACGCGGGCGGCGGCGCCGTTGGGACCGCGGAACACGACCGACGTCCTCAGCTGACCGCCAGACATGTAGAGCGTCTTGGCGGCCGAGTTGATGATGTGGTCGATCGCCTGCATGGCGAAGTTGAAGGTCATGAACTCGACGATGGGCTTGAGGCCCGTCATCGCCGCGCCCACGCCTAGGCCCGCGAAGCCGTACTCAGTGATCGGGGTGTCGATCACCCGCTGTTCGCCGAACTCCTGCAGGAGGTCGCGGCTGACCTTGTAGGCGCCCTGGTACTGGGCGACTTCCTCGCCCATCAGGAAGACGTCCGGGTCGCGGCGCATCTCTTCCGCCATGGCGTCGCGCAGGGCGTCGCGCACGGTGGTCTTCACCAGGTTCACGCCTTCCGGAAGTTCCGGATCCTTGAGCGCCTCGGCCGCGGGACGCACGGCCGCGGGGCCCTCGCCTTCCGGACGTTCGGCTTGCGCCTCGGACGGGCCCTTCTTTTCCTCGTCGCCCGAAGGCTCCTTCTGGAAGGGCTGGCCGGACACGGTGTCGGTTTCCGTCGCGCCCGGGCCGCCGGAAGCCGTGGCCTTGGCCGCGCCGTCCTCACCCGCGAGACGGGCGATGGGGGTGTTGACCTTCACGCCCTCGGAGCCTTCCGGCACCAGGATGGCCTCGACCGTGCCTTCGTCCACGGCTTCGACTTCCATGGTGGCCTTGTCGGTCTCGATCTCGGCGATCACATCGCCGGAGCGGACCTGGTCGCCGGCCTTGATGTGCCACTTGGCGAGGGTGCCCTCTTCCATCGTCGGAGAGAGCGCGGGCATCAATACGTCAGTCACGCGCGCGCCTCCGTGTAGACGTCGGTGTAGAGCTCGGAAGGATCGGGTTCGGGGCTGGTGCGGGCGAATTCGGCCGAGTCGGCGACGATCCGCTTCACTTCGGCGTCGATCGCCTTCAGGGCGCCTTCGTCGGCGTAGCCGTGCTGTTCCAGCATCTCTTCCACAAGGTCGATGGGGTCGCGGGTCTTGCGCACCTCGTCGACTTCCTCACGCGTGCGGTACTTGGCCGGGTCCGACATGGAGTGGCCCCGGTAGCGGTAGGTCTTCATCTCGAGGATGTACGGACCGTTGCCCGAACGGGCGTGCTCGGCGGCCTTGGCGGCCGCGGCCTTCACCGCCAGCACGTCCATGCCGTCGACTTCCTCGCCCGGAATGCGGAACGAGGCGCCGCGCATGTGCAGGCGCGTTTCGGCCGAGGAGCGCTCGATCGAGGTGCCCATGGCGTACTGGTTGTTCTCGATGATGTAGACCACCGGAAGCTGCCAGAGCTCGGCCATGTTGAAGCTCTCGTAGACCTGGCCCTGGTTGGCCGCGCCGTCGCCGAAGTAGGTGAAGGAGACCTTCCCGTTCTTCCGGTACTTGTTGGCGAGAGCCAGGCCGGTGCCGAGGCTGACCTGCGCGCCCACGATCCCGTGACCGCCGTAGAAGTCGGCTTCCATCGAGAACATGTGCATGGAGCCGCCCTTGCCCTTGGACGAGCCGCCAATGCGGCCCGTGAGCTCGGCCATGACCTCGCGCGGGTCCATGCCGCAGGCCAGCATGTGGCCGTGGTCACGGTAGCCGGTGATCACCTGATCGCCCTGCTCCTTCACCGCCTGCACGCCCACCGCGACAGCTTCCTGCCCGATGTACAGGTGGCAGAAGCCGCCGATGAGGCCCATGCCGTAGAGCTGCCCGGCCCGCTCCTCGAAGCGGCGGATCAGCAGCATGTCCCGGTAATATTTGAGCAGCTCGTCCTTGCCGACGCCCGGCGTGGGCTGATCGGCGCTCGCGGCTTTCCGCTGACCGAACATGCCGGTCTGCTTACGCGCCATACGTCCTCCGTGGTGCCTTCCTGGGGCCCTTTGCGGGCCGCCACGAAGGCAGCCTCAGGGCTTCAATCTGATCACATAGTCCCTTGGGTCGGCGAAGCCTAGCAGGGACCGCGCCCTCTCCTCCAACAAGTCGGCGGAGAGAGAGGTGTCCCGCAACAACTTCGCGCGAGCCTCGAGATCGTTTCGCTGCGCCTGGAGCGCAGCCAACTCCTTGGTCTTCTGAACCAGCGTCTCGTCGCGCTTGCTCGAGCTCAGGAGCCCCTGATCCCCGGTGAAGGCGTGGAACGCGAAGTAGAAGATGAGGAACGCGAGGGCCGCGGTCGGCAGATAAGGACGAAGACGGGCGAGCAAGACGAATCCCTCGGAAGGATGCGCCGGACTTTTGCCCGATCGTGCTTAACGACGCGCTAACCCTCTGCATCCCTTCAGGATACCTTGAGAGCCTTGCGGCCGAGGTAGATGGCCTGGTCGCCCAGCTCCTCCTCGATGCGCAGCAGCTGGTTGTACTTGGCGGTGCGGTCCGAGCGGGCCAGCGAGCCGGTCTTGATCTGACCGCAGTTGGTGGCGACCGCCAGGTCCGCGATGGTGGAGTCCTCGGTCTCCCCCGAGCGGTGGCTCATCACGGCCGTGTAGCCGGCGCGGTGGGCCATATCGACCGCGTCGAGGGTCTCGGACAGGGTGCCGATCTGGTTGACCTTCACCAGGATCGAGTTGCCCACGCCGCGCTGGATGCCGTCGGACAGGCGGGCCGGGTTGGTGACGAACAGGTCGTCGCCGACCAGCTGAACCTTGGCGCCCAGGCGATCGGTCAGCAGCTTCCAGCCTTCGAAGTCGTCCTCGGCGCAGCCGTCCTCGATGGTGACGATCGGGAACTTGGAGACCAGGCCGGCCAGGTAGTCGACCATGCCGCCGGCGTCGACCGTCTTGCCCTCGCCTTCCATGACGTACTTGCCGCCCTTGAAGAACTCGGTGGAGGCCACGTCGAGGCCCAGGACGAAGTCGTCGCCGACCTTGTAGCCGACCGCTTCACCGGCCTTCACGATGAAGGCCAGGGCGTCTTCGGCGCTGGACAGGTTCGGGGCGAAGCCGCCCTCGTCGCCGACGTTGGTGTTCAGACCGGCGTCGTGCAGCGCCTTTTTCAGGCCGTGGAAGATCTCCGCGCCCATGCGCAGGCCTTCGGCGAAGGTGACCGCGCCGGTCGGCAGGATCATGAATTCCTGGATGTCGATCGGATTGTCGGCGTGGGCGCCGCCGTTGATGATGTTCATCATCGGCACCGGCAGGACGCGGGCGGAGACGCCGCCGACGTACTTGTAGAGCGGCAGGGCGGCCGAGCTGGCCGCGGCTTTGGCGGTGGCCAGGCTGACGCCCAGGATGGCGTTGGCACCGAGGCGGCTCTTGTTGGGCGTGCCGTCCAGTTCAATGAGCACCGAGTCGACGCGGCGCTGGTCTTCGGCGTCAACGCCGGCCAGGGCGTCGTAGATCTCGCCGTTCACCGCTTCGACGGCCTGGCGCACGCCCTTGCCGTTGTAGCGATTCTTCTCGCCGTCGCGCTTCTCGACCGCCTCATGGGCGCCGGTGGACGCGCCGGACGGAACCGCCGCGCGGCCCATGGAGCCGTCCTCGAGAATGACGTCGACCTCGACCGTCGGATTGCCGCGGCTGTCCAGGATCTCGCGGGCGTTGATATCGACGATCTCGGTCATGCGGTGCGTCCTTGTCTGTCGGGGGCCGCGGAGGCTTACCCGACGACAGCCGCAGGGAACAACCCTGACTGACCGCTTATACCGCTAACAGAGCAAGATTTTTGCCCAAGCAATGCTTCGTTACAAACGAAACGGCCCCGCCTGTCGCCAGGCGGGGCCGCTTGAAATCAGTGCTGCGGCGCGAGAAGCGCCGCCGAAGACCTTAGTCTTCCTTCGGCGTCAGGACCTGGCGGCCCTTGTACATGCCGGTCTTCAGATCGACATGGTGCGGACGCTTCAGTTCACCGGTCTCCTTGTCCTCGACAAAGGAGTTGGCGCCGAGCGCGTGGTGCGAGCGCCGCATGTTGCGCCGGGACGGCGAGGTTTTTCGCTTAGGAACGGCCATGGACGTATCTCGCAGGCGTGGAAATGGTCACGGCGGCCAACCGGGGCCGCCGCTGTGAGCGCGCGCTTATGCATGAAACCGGCTGCGGGATCAAGCGCGGCCGAGCGACTTGTGTAGACGTTTGGGCGCGGTGGCCGCCCAGGCGAGACGAACCAGCGTCTCCAGCCGCTCCGGCTCCAGTGATTCGAGCTGGATGAAGGTGCAGCCACGACGGCCCCAGACGCCGGGGACCGGAGCGATTCGGGCTGGATCGTCGGCCACGAGGTTGGCCTGGTCCTCGGGCTCGAGCTTCAACATCAGCGGCTGGCCGTCAGCCCAAGTGGCGAATATCCTGGCGCTGACGCGGAAGGACGTCTTGGCGAAGTGCGGCGCCTCGGCCGTCTCGGGCAGAGACAGCGCAAGGCGCCGGACGTCGTCGATCGTGGCCATGGCCTCAGCCTAGCACCCCTGCCCCACCTGGGGAGAGGCGTCAGACGAGGCGGCTGCGTTCTTTAGCGGCGCCGATGAAGCTGGCGAACAGCGGGTGCGGATCGAAGGGACGGCTCTTGAGCTCCGGGTGGAACTGGACGCCGACGAACCACGGGTGATCCGGGCGCTCGCAGATTTCCGGCAGGACGCCATCGGGCGACAGGCCGGAGAACTTCAGGCCGGTGTTCTCGATCGTCTCGCGGTACTTGATGTTCACTTCATACCGGTGCCGGTGACGCTCGGAGATGGCGGGAGAGCCGTAGATCCGCTCGACGTGCGATCCGGGGGTCAGCACCGCCTCGTAAGAGCCGCAGCGCATGGTGCCGCCCAGGTCGTCGCCGGCGCGGCGGACTTCCTTTTCGTTGCCGCGCACCCATTCGGTCATGAGGCCAACGATCGGCTCCGAAGTCGGGCCGAACTCGGTGGAGGAGGCGTGCTTCAGGCCGGCCAGGTTCCGGGCGGCCTCGATCATCGCCATCTGCATGCCGAAGCAGATGCCGAAATAGGGGATCTCGTGCTCGCGGGCGAACTGGACGGCGCGGATCATGCCTTCCGAGCCGCGCTCGCCGAAGGCGCCGGGCACCAGAACGCCGTGCACGCCGGTGAGTCGCTCGCCGATGAGCTCCTCGTCCTTCTCGAAGGCCTCGCCCTCGATCCAGTCGAACCGGACCCGCACGTTGTTGGCGACGCCGCCGTGGATCAGCGCCTCGACCAGCGACTTATAGGCGTCGGTCAGGCCGGTGTACTTGCCGACGATGGCGATATTCACTTCGCCGTCGGGATTGCGCAGGGTGTGGGAGATCTGCTCCCAGCGCGTCAGGTCGGGGGCCGGCGCATCGTGCAGGCCGAAGACGTCCAGCACTTCCCGGTCCAGTCCCTGCAGGTGGTAGTCCAGGGGGACGTGGTAGAGGTTCGGGCTGTCCATCGCCTCGATCACGGCGCTGGGCCGGACGTTGCAGAACTGCGCGATCTTGCGCCGCTCACCCTCGGGAATCGGCTGCTCGCACCGGCACAGCAGGATGTCCGGCTGAATGCCGATGGAGCGCAGCTCCTTGACCGAGTGCTGGGTCGGCTTGGTTTTCATCTCGCCGGCCGTCTTGATGTACGGCAGCAGCGTCAGATGGATGTAGCAGGCGTGGCCGCGGGGCAGCTCCTGCCCCAACTGGCGGATCGCCTCGAAGAACGGCAGGCCTTCGATGTCGCCGACAGTGCCGCCGACCTCGATCAGCACGAAGTCCACGCCCTCGCCCGGATCGGACAGGACGAAATCTTTGATCTCGCCGGTCACGTGCGGAATCACCTGGACGGTGGCGCCGAGGTAGTCCCCGCGACGCTCCTTCTCGATGATCGTCTTGTAGATCTGACCGGTGGTGATGTTGTCCGCGCGCGTCGCGTTGACGCCCGTGAACCGCTCGTAGTGCCCGAGATCGAGGTCGGTCTCAGCGCCGTCGTCGGTCACGAAGACCTCGCCGTGCTGATACGGGGACATCGTCCCCGGATCGACGTTCAGATACGGGTCGAGCTTGCGGAGGCGGACCTTGTAGCCACGTGCTTGGAGGAGCGCGCCGAGAGCGGCGGACGCGAGACCTTTACCAAGGGAAGAGACCACGCCGCCGGTGATGAAAATGTACCGGGCCATGGGCGTTCAGATTAGCCGCGATTCGAGGCTGAGGCCCCTGCGACTTATCAATCCATCCACCGCTTACTGCTGGGCCGGGGCGGCCGGAGCCGGAGACGGCGCGATGGCCGGCGCGGCGCCCGTCGCCGGCTGATCGCCGAGGAAGGGGTTGCGAACGGTGGGGGTCGGCGCTTGCAGCGGAGCCTGGCCGGCCGGAGCCGCGGCGCCGCCGGGCGCGGGGGCCGGAGCCACCGGCTGGTTCAGGGTGTTGGTGTCCAGAGGATCGATCTTCAGGCGATCCACCACCGAGGAGGCGCCGCTCTGACGGCCGGCGACGATGGTCAGCAGCAGGGCCAGGACAAAGAAGCTCGCGCCTAGGATCCAGGTGATGCGGGTCAGCAGGTCGCCCGCGCCGCGCGCCGTCATGAAGCCCGACGGACCGCCGCCCATGCCCAGCGCGCCGCCTTCAGAGCGCTGCAGGAGCACCACGCCCACCAGGGCGAGGCTGACCAGGATCTCGAGGACAAGCAGAAGGTTCAGCAGCATGGAACTTGGGCATCCGGTGCGTTCGGGCGGCCACACCGACCCGAAATGAAGCGCGCGCTCTATCACCGAGCGTGGGCCGACGCCATACCTAGGTCGTCGCACACCCTTCGCAAGCCATGATTCTCGAACCGCAGCGCTTACCCATCCTCGAGACCGAACGGCTCCGCCTCTCGCCCCTCACGCCTGAAGACGCTTCCGACATCTTCCCTCTAATGGATGACCCGGAAGTCATGGCGTATTGGGACAGCCCCGAGGTGGATGATCCAGACCTGGTCGCCGAAATCGTGGCCAGTCAGGTCGCCCAGATGCGCCAGGGCCTGGCCCTGCACTGGTCCATGCGCGCGTTGGATGCAGAGGGCTTCATCGGCTGCTGCGGGCTGACGGAGATCGACCGCCGGCACAAACGCGCCGAGGTGGGCTTCATGCTGAGCCGCGAGGCGTGGGGCCAGGGGTTCGCTCTGGAGAGCATGCGCACGGTGATCGCCTATGCGGCGTCCAACGGCCTGAGGAAGCTGACGGCGCGAACGCACCTGGGCAACCGGCGCTCGGAGAACCTGCTGGCCAAGCTGGGCTTCCAGAAGGAAGGCCTGCTGCGGGGGCACGTTCTAAAGGACGGCGACCGGCGCGACTGCCGCCTGTTCGGGGTGCTTCTCTAAAGCGACGCATCAGGAGAGCGGCCCCTCGCTTGTCAGAAGCGAAAGGCCGCTCGGCAGCTCTAGAGCGCCCGTACGATCTCCAGGAACTCGTCGGCCTTCAGCGAAGCGCCGCCCACCAGGGCGCCGCCGACTTCAGCCGTGTGAAGGATCTCGGCCGCGTTGGAGGGCTTCACCGAGCCGCCGTAGAGAATCGGAACCGACGCGCCGTCTTCCCCGAAAATATCCACCAGGGTGTCCCGGATAGCGCGGTGGATCTGCTCGATCTGGCCGCAGGTGGGCGTGCGGCCCGTGCCGATCGCCCAAACCGGCTCGTAGCCGATGGCGAAGGGCGTCCCCTTCAGCTCCGGGGGCAGAGAGCCCCTCACCTGTCGGGTGACGACCGCGTGCGCTTGACCCGCGTCATGCTCTTCCAGCGTCTCGCCCACGCAGACCAGCGGCTCGAGCCCGGCGCGCAGGGCGGCGAGCACCTTGCGGCGCACCACCTCGTCGGTTTCCCGGTAGCCCTGGCGGCGCTCGGAGTGGCCGAGGATCACGAGCTTTGCGCCGGCGTCGGCGAGCATCTCGGCGGAGATGTCGCCAGTGAAGGCGCCGGCGTCGTCCCAGTGGGCGTCCTGGCCGCCGACGATCACGGGCGAGTCGGCCAGCGCCTCGCTGATCCGGTGCGTGAGGATGGCAGGGGGACAAACCGCGACCCTTGCCCGCGTGCCGCCGATACCCTCGGCGATCGCCTTGGCCTCCGCAGCGGAGCTGGCGAGGCCATTCATTTTCCAATTCCCCGCGATCAGCGGGACAGGCTCCCTCATTACTATTCCCCTAGTTAGATTATTTTTTCTTTGGTTCGCTGCGGTTAAGGCAGCGACGCAGCTCTGTCACGCGCTTGCGGTCGCAGAGCGGCCTCCACTATACCGGCGCCCACTCTTGCGCCCCGGAAAGGGATTTCATGCTCGCCGCTATCCGCGCCTTTGCGAAGTCCTGGGTCGCAGCCGTGCTCATCGGCTTGCTGATCGTCAGCTTCGCGATCTTCGGCATCACGGACGTGTTCCGCGCCGGCAACGCCAACACGGTGGTGAAGGCCGGCTCGCGCGAAGTGAACACAGCCGAGTTCAAGCGCGCTTTCGACCAGATGCGCACGCAGCTGGAGCAGCGAGCAGGCCAGCCGATCACGGCCGAAATGGCGGCGGAGAACGGCTTCGACAAGCGTCTGGCCGACGACCTGGCCCTGAGCGCCTCCTTCGCCGAACTGATGCGCAAGATCGGTCTCCACCCCTCGGACAAGCTGATCGCGGGCGAGATCCAGAAGATCCAGGCCTTCTTCGACCCAGTGTCGGGCCGGTTTGATCGCAAGCAGTATCAGCAACGCTTGGGTGAGAACGGTCTGACGCCGGAAGAGTTCGAGCGCGAAGTGCGTGACCAGCTGGCCGAGCAGCACGTGGCCGCCGCCCTGGTGAACGGCGTGCGCGCGCCGCGGGCCTATTCGGCGATGGCTGCGGTCTATGTCCTGGAAGATCGCGACTTCAGCTACTTCATGCTGCCGCAGTCCAGCGTCCCCGCGCCGGCCGCGCCCACCGACGCCCAGCTGACCGCGTTCATGAACGAGAACCGCGAGCAGCTGACTCGGCCCGAGTTCCGGGTGCTGACCGTGGTGCGCTTCAGCCCGGCGCTGAACGCCAACGCCCCCGTCAACATCACGGAAGACGCGCTGCGCAAGCGCTACGACTACCGCAAGGACACCTTCTCGACGCCCGAGCGCCGGACCATTGTGCAGATCCCTGCGCGCGACCAGGCGACGGCCCAGCAGATCGTCGCCCGGCTTGGCCGCGGTGAGGATCCAGCTGCCGTCGCCCGCTCGCTGAAGGTCGACGCGATCAACTATGCCGACAAGCCGCAGACGGCGATCGCCGATCGCCGCATCGGCCAGGCCGCTTTCCAGATGCCGGCCGGCCAGGCGGCGCCCGTGCAGGGTGAAATCGGCCTTGCCGTGGTCAAGGTGCTGGCGGTGACGCCCGGCCGGTCGGTCAGCTTCGAGGAAGCGCGCCCCGCTCTGGAAGCAGAGCTGCGCCGCGACGCCGCCGCCGAGCACGCCTATGCGCTCAGCCAGGCTTATGACGAAGCCCACCAGGCCGGCGCCAACCTGTCGGAAGCGGCCCAAAAGGCCGGCGCCCCGACGGTGACCATCGGCCCGGTTTCGCGCGACGGCCGCGATCCGCAAGGCCAGCCGGTGGCGGGTCTGAACCAGAAGCTGGTGGATACCGCATTCGGCCTGCCGTCTGGGGGTGAAAGCGAAGTCACGGACGCTGGCGAGAACGAGTACTTTGCGGTTCGGGTGGAGCGTGTGATCGCGCCGTCCATGCCGCCGCTGGCCGAGATCCGGCCGCAACTGGCGCAGGCCTGGACGGGCCGTGAGCTCGCGCAGCGCCTGGAGACCCGCGCCAACGAGCTGGCGGCCCGTGCCCGCAAGGGTGAGAGCCTGGACGCCCTCGCCGCCTCCGCCGGCGGCCGCGTGGTGCGCGTGACCAACGTGTCGCGCCAGAACGCCGGCCAGCAGCAGGGCACGCCTCAGCCTGTGCTGGGCCAAGCCCTGTCGGTGAAGCCGGGCGAGGTGTTCAGCGTTCGCGCCGCCGCCACCGGCTTTGCGATCGGCAAGGTGGATGCGGTGCGCCCCGGCGGCGGTCCGATGCTGGTGCAGGGCGTCGAACTGGCTCGCCAGCAGATGACCCAGACCCTGATCCAGGAAATGATCCAGAGCGCCCGCACCGGCGGCCGCGACAAGATCAAGCCGAAGGTGAACTACGACCTGGCGCGCAGCGCCATCGGCCTGGCGCCCGCCAGCACGCCGGAAGGTCAGAAGGGGTCGTCGAAGTGACGATCGAGCCCGCGTTCGCGGACTTCCAGGCCGCCTATCAGGCGGGCGCTCCGCAGGTCGTCTGGACCCGGCTGATCGACGACCTCGAGACGCCGGTCTCCGCCTACCTGAAGATCGGACACGGGCGGCCCTACGCCTTTCTGTTCGAGTCGGTGGAAGGCGGCGCCTGGCGCGGGCGCTATTCGATCATCACATTGAACCCGGATCTGGTGTGGCGCTGCCGCGGCGACGAAGCCGAGATCGCCGAAGGCGCGGACATCGAATCTGGGCGTTTCACCCCGCAGCCGGGCGGTGCGCTGGACTCCTTGCGCGACCTCGTCGCCCGCTCGCGCATCGAGCTGCCCGCAAGCCTGCCGCCGCCCTCGGCCGGGGTCTACGGAGCGGTCGGTTACGACATGATCCGGCTGGTCGAGCACCTGCCGAACGTCAACCCGGACACGCTGGGCCTCCCGGACGGGGTGATGACCCGCCCCTCCATCGTGGCGATCTTCGACGCGATCGCCCAGGAGATCATCCTGGTGACGCCGGTCCGGCCGGACGGCCGTTCGGCCGAGGACGCCTATGCGGCCGCGCAAGCGCGCATCGAGGCGGTGCTGCTGGATCTGCGCAAGCCGGCGCCGCCGCTCAGCCGCAGCGGGCAGCCCGAACCCGACCAGTTCACGACGCCCGTCTCGCGCGAGCGCTATCGGGAGATGGTCGCCCAGGCCAAGGAGTACATCCGGGCCGGCGATATCTTCCAGGTGGTGCCCAGCCACCGCTTCCGCTCGCCGTTCAGCCGCGATCCGTTCGCCCTGTACCGCAGCCTGCGGCGGATGAATCCCTCGCCGTTCCTGTTCTTCCTGAACTTCGGCGACTTCCAGCTGGCCGGCTCCTCGCCCGAGATCCTAGTGCGGATGCGGGACGGCAAGATCACCATCCGGCCGATCGCCGGCACCCGTCCGCGTGGCAAGACGCCGGAGGAGGACGCCGCGCTCGAGGCCGAGCTGCGGGCGGACCCGAAGGAGCGAGCCGAACACCTGATGCTGCTGGACCTCGGCCGCAACGACGTGGGCCGTGTCGCCATGCTGAAGCAGGCAGGCACCAACGAGGCGCCGCAGGTGTCCCGGGGTCCGCGGGTGCGCGTCACCGACAGCTTCTTCGTCGAGCGCTACAGCCACGTCATGCACCTGGTCTCCAACGTCGAGGGCGACGCGCCTGACGGGCTCGACCCGGTGGACGTGGTCATGGCCGCCCTGCCCGCCGGCACCCTTTCCGGCGCGCCCAAGGTGCGGGCCATGGAGATCATCGACGAGCTCGAGATCGAGAAGCGCGGCATCGGCTATGCCGGCGGCGTCGGCTATTTCGGGGCGGACGGTTCGGTCGACACCTGCATCGTGCTGCGGACGGCGCTGTTCAAGGACGGGACCATGTACGTCCAGTCGGGCGGCGGCGTGGTGGCCGACAGCGATGCCGACGCCGAGTACGACGAGACCCTGCACAAGGCCCGGGCGCTGCGCCGGGCGGCAGAGGAAAGCTGGCGCTTCGAATAGCTACTTCGGAGCGCTTTCCACCACGTGTTCGGTGATCACCGGCGGGGCCATGATCATCGCCGTGGCGAAGGCCAGGGCGCAAAAGGCGGCGAACCCGGCCGCGGCCACGACAGGCCACATGCGCTCCACCTTCGGCTTCGACCTGAGCAGCTTGCGGGCGCGGGCCATCTCCTCGGGGTTGAGGGCCGAATCGTTCGTCTCCATTTGCGGAAGATCGGTCCAATCCGCGCCGCACGCCATGCCGCTTGGCGACGCCGACGCCAGGGCCTAGAGAGGGCGCATGATCCTGGTGATCGATAACTACGACAGCTTCACCTACAACCTCGTTCACTATCTGAACGAGCTTGGGGCCGAGACGCGCGTCGTCCGCAACGATGCGATCAGCATCGACGAAGCGCTCCAGCTGAAGCCTGAAGGCGTCCTGCTGTCGCCGGGCCCCTGCACGCCCAATGAGGCCGGTATCTGCCTGCCCCTGCTGCAGAACGCCCCCGAGGCCCTGCCGATCATGGGCGTCTGCCTCGGCCATCAGGCCATCGGCCAGGCGTTCGGCGGCGAGGTGATCCGCGCCCGCGCCGTGATGCATGGCAAGACCAGCCAGATCCATCACAACAACAAGGGCGTCTTCAAGGACCTGAAGAACCCCTTCACGGCGACGCGCTACCACAGCCTGGTGGTGGAGAACGAGCAGCTGCCCGAGCACCTGGAGATCACCGCCTGGACCGAGGACGGGATCATCATGGGCGTGCAGCACAAGACCCGCCCTATCCAGGGCGTGCAGTTCCACCCCGAGTCGATCGCCACTGAATGCGGCCATGAGCTGCTGGCCAACTTCCTCGACATGGCCGGCGTGAGGCGCCCGGTTCACGTCTGAGCCCGCCGTGTCCGACGCTTTCAAGCCCCTGCTGAGCCGCCTGGCCGACGGTGCGACCCTGTCCGAAGAGGATGCGGGCGACTTCTTCGCCGCCTGCCTGCGCGGTGAGCCCACACCCGCCCAGGTCGCCGCCGCCCTGACCGCCATGCGGATGCGCGGCGAGACCATCGGCGAGATCACCGCCTGCGCCCGGGCCATGCGCCGCGCGGCCGTGATGCTGGATCACCCGTTCGACACGATCGACGTGTGCGGGACGGGCGGCGACGGGCTGCACACGCTGAACGTCTCCACGGCGGTGAGCTTCGTGGCGGCCGGCGGCGGGTTGAAGGTGGCCAAGCACGGCAACCGGGCTCTGTCCTCAAAATCCGGCACCGCCGACGTGCTGGCCGAGCTGGGCGTCAACATCTCCGCCCCGCGCGAGCTGCAGCTCAAGGCGCTGGAGGAAGCCAACATCTGCTTCCTGTTCGCCCAGGCGCACCACGGGGCCATGCGCCATGTGAGCCCGATCCGGGCGGAGCTCGGCTTCCGCACCGTGTTCAACCTGCTGGGGCCACTGACCAATCCGGCGGGCGCGCGGCGGCAGCTGCTGGGCGTCTATGACACCCGGTGGGTGGAGCCGCTGGCCCGGGTGCTGGGCGCGCTGGGGGCCGAGCGGGCCTGGACCGTGCATGGCCAGGGAATGGACGAGCTGACCACCACAGGCGAGACCCAGGTGGCCGAATGGCGCAATGGCCAGGTCCGGCTGTTCCGCATCACGCCTGAGGCCGTCGGCCTGCCCCGCGCGGCGCTGGCGGACATCACCGGCGGACCGCCGGCGCACAACGCGCAGGCCCTCCGCGAGCTGCTGGCCGGCGCGAAAGGCGCGTATCGCGACATCGTCATGCTGAACGCCGCCGCCGCATTCCTGATCGCCGACAAGGTCGAGACCGTGCGCGAAGGCGTCGAGCTGGCCGGACAGGTGCTCGACGACGGGCGCGCCGCCCAGGCGCTGGAGCGCCTCGTCCAGATCACCCACGAGCCGCAGCCCGCATGACCGACATTCTCGCCAAGATCGCCGCCTACAAGCGCGAGGACGTCGCCGGCCGCAAGGCTGAGCGTCCGCTGGCCGAATTGGAGCGCGCAGCGGCGGAGGCGTCGGCGCCTCGCGGGTTCCGTGCGGCCCTGGCGCGCGACCATGCGCCTGGCCGTTTGGCGTTGATCGCAGAGATCAAGAAGGCCTCGCCGTCCAAGGGGCTGATCCGGGAGGACTTCGATCCGCCCGCCCTGGCCCAGGCTTATGAGACGGGCGGCGCATCCTGCCTTTCCGTTCTGACCGACGGGCCGAGCTTCCAGGGGGCGGACGACTTTCTGGTGGGCGCGCGGGCCGCCGTCGCCCTGCCCTGCATCCGCAAGGATTTCCTGGTCGATCCGTGGCAGGTCGCCGAGAGCCGCGCCCTGGGCGCCGACGCCATTCTGGTGATCCTGGCGATGATCGACGACGGGCTGGCGGCCGAACTGATGGCGGAGGCCCGCCGATTCGGCATGGACGCGCTGGTGGAAGTGCACGACAGCGCGGAGATGGCTCGCGCCGGCCGGCTCGGCGCTGACCTGGTGGGCGTGAATAACCGCGACCTGCGCAGCTTCCATGTCGATCTGGCGGTGACGGAGCAGCTGGCCGCGGAAACCCCTCAAGGCGCCCTGCTGGTCACCGAGAGCGGGATCTTCACGTCGCAGGATGTGCAGCGGCTCGAACGCTGCGGCGCCAGCGCCATGCTTGTCGGCGAAAGCCTGATGCGTCAGGCCGACGTGGCCGTCGCCACCCGGACCCTGCTGGCAGCCTGAGTCGCCCGGTCGAGCTCTGCCGGAACAAAAATAGCCCTGAAGATTCAGCGGCTCTGTGGGTAACTTGACATTAATGAAGAACACCTAGAGAACATCGATAACGTTTGCGCTTTGTTCCTCGAAGCGCCTTGTTCCGAGGTGTCGCCGCCATGCTCACGCGTAAGCAGCACGAACTGCTCATGTTCATCCATGAGCGCATCAAGGAAACCGGCGTCTCGCCGTCCTTTGACGAGATGAAGGAAGCGCTAGACCTGGCGTCCAAGTCCGGCATCCATCGGCTGATCACGGCGCTGGAAGAGCGTGGCTTCCTTCGCCGTTTGCCGCATCGCGCCCGCGCGCTGGAGGTGGTCAAGCTGCCGCAGCAGGCGACCACGGCCGCGCCGCCAAAGGGGCGAGCGCCATTCAAGCCGCAGCTCGTTGAAGCAAGCGCCGCCATGCCGGTCGCGGCGAACGACACCCGAGACCTGCCGATCCTTGGCCGCATCGCCGCCGGCACGCCGATCGAGGCGATCCAGCAGGAGCGTGACCGCTTGCCGGTGCCGGAAGCCATCCTGGGGGCCGGCGAGCACTTCGTTCTGGAGATCGCTGGGGACTCGATGATCAACGCCGGCATCCTGGACGGTGACTTCGTGGTGATCCGCAAGACGGACAACGCCAACTCCGGCGACATCGTCGTGGCGCTGGTGAATGGCGAGGAAGCCACGCTGAAGCGCCTGCGCAAGAAGGGCGCGTCGATCGCCCTCGAGGCCGCCAACCCGGCCTATGAGACCCGCATCTTCGGGCCGGACCAAGTGTCCGTGCAGGGGCGCCTGGTGGGCCTGATCCGCCGCTACCACTAAGGTCGGCAACCTCGGCCATACCCGGCGCGTTCAGCGCGCGTCGGGGCCGGAACCGGGAGCAGACCTCATGCGCATCACCACCTTCGCGGCCCTGGCCGCTTTGAGCCTTGCGGCCGCCGCTTGCAGCAAGCCGGCCGAAGAGACCACCGCGGCTACCCCAACCACCGCCACATCCGACACCCTGTCGGCAGCCGATGCCGCGAGCCAGGCCGCCGCCACCGACTCGGCAACCGCGCCCGTGCCGAACAGCGCACCGACGCCCACGCCCGGCCCCGCCAGTCCTGCGGCCACCGCCACCCCTGAGACGCCCGCCACGGCGGATCCCACAGCAAGCCCGACGCCGAGCACCCCGGGAGCCGAACAGCAGCACTAAGGCTGCGGGTCAGAGCCCCAGGTCCAGGGCCGGCGTCCGCGCAGGTCCTGGGCCCAGACCGCGCGCCATGTGCCATCCGAGCTGCGATAGAGTTCGGCCGCGCCGCCCCGCTGGAAGTCGGCCGCGGAGAGCACAAGGCGCGCGCCGCAGTTCGGCGGCGGCGTCGGGCCCCGCCAGATCAGCACCTCCGCCGAACTGCAGAGCGCTTGAGCGCGTCCGTCGGCGAGCGGTCGCTTGAGGTTCCAGGCCGCCGCCAGGGCCACCGGCGCGCCTGCCTGCGGTGCGCAGCTCCACCGATCGCAGTTGAAGGCCGCGTCCCGGCGCGCAGGGTCCTGCACTGCCAGTCCATGACGACGCGCCCAGAGCTCCGCCCCGAACAGCTTCACGTCGGGTCGCAGCAGCAGGGCCTCGCCGCCCGTGCGGACGGCGACCGCGGCGCCGTCTGCGCTGACCCACGCGGCTGGCGCAGGTGGGCGCGGCGCAAGGGATACCGACAGCGCCAGAGGCAGCCCCAGCCAGCGCAAGCGCCCGCGCCAGAGGCAAAGCCACAGGATGCCAAGAAACGCGGCCGGCAGCGTCCAGCCGGGACCACTGGACACCACCAGCTCCGCAAAGGGCGCGGCGGCCGCCGCCTGGGCGATACGGTTCAGAAGGCTGATGGCGAAGCCGGCGGCCGCCAGCGGAAGCTCGCCCAAGCCAACCGGCGTGAGGGCCGCGCCCAGCGCGAGGGCCGGCATCATCAGGAAGGACGAGACCGGCGCCGCGGCCAAGTTGGAGATGAGGCCCCAAGTCGCCACGCGGTTGAAGTGGTGCATGGCGATAGGCCCCGTCGCAACGCCGGCAACGAAGCTCGCCCCGAGGCTTGCGGCGAGCCATACGCCAATCGCCTGAACCAGGCGGATCGGCCAGGGCGTGTTGATCTCACGGGCCGGGCGCGGCCAGGCTTCCGCAAGAGCGACCAGCGCCGCCGTCGCTGCGAAGGACATCTGGAAGCCCGGTTCGGTCACCGCTTCCGGCTGGATCAACAACACCGCCATGGCGGCAAGCGCCAGCGCGTGAAGGCTGATGGCTTGCCGATCCACAAGGATGGCGCAGAAGGCGACCGACGCCGTGACTGCGGCGCGCACAGCCGGCGGCGGCGCACCGGACAGCAGCAGGTAGCCCCCGACGGCGGCGAGCCCCACGATGGCGGCGACCTTCTTGCCGCTGACACGGAGGGCCAGCCATGGCCAGGCGGCGATCAGCAGGCGGGCGAGTGCAAAGGCGAAGCCGCCCACGATGGCCATGTGCAGGCCGCTGATGGAGATGATGTGGGCGAGACCCGCGGTGCGCAGGTCCTCCACCTGCTCCCGGGGCAGAAAGGCCTCTTGCCCCGTCGTCATGGCTGCGGCCAGCCCGCCCGTCTCGGGCCCCAGGGTGTCAACGATCCGGCGCGAGAGCTCCCACCGGGCGGCGTTGACGGCCATCGTCAGACGCAGCCGCCAGGGCGCTGGAGCTTGCGGCTCCCAGGTAACCGGCGGCGACAACGCTAGGCCGACGCCGCCGACGCTTTCGAAGAAGGCGTCGCGGGCGAAGTCGTAGGAGCCAGGGCTTGCCGGCGGCGGCGGCGGATTGATCAACGCCAGCAGGCGCACCGGCGCACCCGGCGATGGAAGGTACGCACCAGGGCGCAGGGTGACCCGGACGCGAGCCGGAGTGGCCTCAGGCGACCAGTCGCCGATCCTGTAGGGCGCGATCAGCAGGCGCTGCCCGCCCTCCCCGGGCGCGGCCACATCGACCACCCAGCCTTCCAGACGTTGCGCGCCGGCGGCGGGCGGCGCGATGGGCGCAGCCACCCGTTCGGTCCGCACCTTCGCGGCGCTGAAGCCGCCAATGGCGCAGGCCGCCAGGACAAGGACGATCTTCGCCCCGCGCGGATGGCTGACCGCCGCGAGGGCCAGCAGAACTGCGGTGATGGTCAGGCCTGCCCAGGCGACGAGCGCCAGGGGCTCGCGCGGCAGGCTGAAGTAGAGCGCCGCGCCCAGGCCGAACGCGACCGGGGTCCACAAGGTCCAGCGATCCAGCTGCATGGCGGCCTGATCGCCGAGCCACCGCTGGGCCCGGCCAAGGCTAGGAGGGCGCCGAATCGACGTGCTAAGAGGCCCGCCCCATAGGCCGGCCGCTGGCGCCGGCGCAGCCGAAGCCTCCATTAGCTCTATGTCCGACCGCCCCGTCGTCACCCGGATCGCCCCCTCGCCCACCGGCTCCATGCATATTGGCACGGCCCGCACGGCGCTTTTCAACTGGCTTTACGCCAAACATACCGGCGGCAAGTTCCTGCTGCGCATCGAGGACACCGATCGCGAGCGGTCCACCGAGGCCGCCGTGCAGGTGATCTTCGACGGCTTGAAGTGGCTGGGGCTCGAAGCTGACGAAGAGCCGGTGTTCCAGTTCGCCCGCGCCGCGCGTCATCGCGAGGTGGCGGAGGCCTTGCTCGCAAACGGCGGCGCCTATCGCGACTACATGACAGCTGAGGAGCTGGAAGCTGAGCGTGAGCGCGCCCGGGCGGAAGGCCGGGTGGTCCGCTCGCCGTGGCGGGACGCCGACCCGGCGACCTATCCGGATCGCCCGTTCGCCGTGCGCCTGAAGAGCCCCCTGCAAGGCGAGACGGTCATCGACGACCAGGTGAAGGGGCCGGTGACGTTCCAGAACAGTCAGCTGGACGACCTGATCATCCTGCGGTCGGACGGCACGCCCACCTACAATCTCGCGGTGGTGGTGGATGACCATGACATGGGGGTCACCCACGTGATCCGCGGGGACGACCACCTGGCCAACGCGGCCCGCCAGACGCTGATCTATCAGGGCATGGATTGGGCGACGCCGACCTGGGCGCACCTGCCGCTGATCCACGGGCCGGACGGGGCCAAGCTGTCTAAGCGCCATGGAGCGCAGGCGGTCAGCGAGTTCGACGACATGGGCTACCTGCCGGAAGCCATGCGAAACTACCTGGCCAAGCTCGGCTGGGGTCACGGCGACGACGAGATTTTCTCCGACGAGCAGGCCATCGCCTGGTTCGACATCAAGGACGTGGTCGGTGCGCCGGCGCGCCTGGACTGGGCCAAGCTGAACCACCTGAACAACCACTATATCCGCCAAGCGGACTCTGCCCGGCTGACCGGACTGGTGGTCCAGATCCTGAAGAGCCGCGACGTGCAGGTGCGCGAAGCCGACCTCGCCGTGATCGAGCGGGCGATCCCGCTGGTGCGTGACGGCGCCAAGACCACCCTGGAGCTCGCGGACGCGGTGCTGTTCGTGCTGAAGCGCCGGCCGGTCGAGCTGCCGGAAAAGGCCCGCGGCATGCTCACGGACGAAACCAAAGCTCGGCTTTCGCGCTTGCGAGATGCGGTGGCTGAAGAGGCCTGGGAAATCCCGGCTCTGGAAGCCCGCATCCGCGACTTCGCGGAGTCGGAAGGCGTCGGCATCGGCAAATTTGGGCCTGCTCTGAGAGCAGTGTTGTCTGGGGGAGCCCCTGCACCGGACCTGGCGAGCACTTTCGTTGCCCTGGGACGGGATGAAAGCCTTGGCCGTATGGACGATGCGCTTTCGCAGGCGCAGTAAAGCGGTATAACGCAGCGCGAAACGCGCGTTCGAAAACTCATACAAGTGAGGATGGCATGGGCGATACGGCGAAGATCGACATCGAGGGCAAGAACGTCGAGCTCCCGGTGATGAAGGGCACGCTCGGCCCGGACGTTGTCGATATCCGGAAGCTGTACGCCGAGACCGACACCTTCACCTACGACCCCGGCTTCACGTCGACGGCGAGCTGCGAAAGCAAGATCACCTTCATCGACGGCGACAAGGGCGTGCTGCTGCACCGCGGCTACCCCATCGACCAGCTGGCGGAGAAGTCGAACTTCCTCGAGGTCTGCTACCTGCTGCTGCACGGCGAACTGCCGAGCGCGGCGGAGTTCACCGAGTTCGAGCACAACATCACGTACCACACGATGGTGCATGAGCAGTTCGATCGCTTCTTCATGGGCTTCCGTCGCGACGCCCACCCGATGGCGATCATGGTCGGCGCCGTGGGCGCCCTTTCGGCCTTCTATCACGACAGCACCAACATCAACGATCCGGAGCAGCGGATCATCTCGGCGCATCGCATGATCGCCAAGATGCCGACGATCGCCGCCCGGGCGTTCAAGTACTCCAAGGGTCAGCCGTTCGTGTTCCCGCGCAACGAACTGTCCTACTCTGAGAACTTCCTGCGGATGTGCTTCTCGGTGCCGGCCGAGGATTGGAAGCCGAACCCGGTCCTGACCCGCGCCATGGACCGCATCTTCATCCTGCACGCGGACCACGAGCAGAACGCGTCGACCTCGACTGTCCGCCTCGCCGGCTCGTCGGGCGCGAACCCGTTCGCCTGTATCGCAGCCGGCATCGCCTGCCTCTGGGGCCCGAGCCACGGCGGCGCGAACGAAGAAGCGCTGAACATGCTGCAGGAGATCGGCACGGTCGATCGCATCCCCGAGTACGTCCAGGGCGTGAAGGATCGGAAGTACCGGCTGATGGGCTTCGGCCACCGGGTCTACAAGAACTACGACCCGCGCGCGAAGGTCATGCAGAAGACCTGCCACGAGGTCCTGGCGGAAGTCGGCCATGCGGACGACCCGCTGCTGAAGGTGGCCATGGAGCTCGAGCAGATCGCGCTCAACGATCCGTATTTCGTCGAGCGCAAGCTCTACCCGAACGTCGACTTCTACTCGGGCATCACCCTGCGGGCCCTCGGCTTCCCGCCGGACATGTTCACCGTTCTGTTCGCTCTGGCGCGGACCGTTGGCTGGATCGCCCAGTGGAAGGAAATGATCGAGGATCCGTCCCAGAAGATCGGCCGTCCGCGCCAGCTCTACACCGGTGCGCCGCAGCGTGATTACGTGGCGGTCGACCAGCGCGGCTAAGCCGGCGCTGGACAGTTGAAGATCCAAGGCCCGCGCCGCAAGGCGCGGGCCTGTTTCGTTGAGAGGCCGGCTACGACTTTCCGCCGAGTTGACGCAGCGGAAGCGTTGCTCCACGAGCCAAGCTTGGCCTTTAAGTCCCGGAGAGCTCATGCCCCGCGCCGCGACGTCCGCCCGCTTCAAGCTGCTCGCCGCTATTGCCGGGGTCGCCCTTATGGCGCCGCTGTCCAGCGCGTCGGCCCACTTCCGGCTGCTCTCGCCGGCCACGACCCTGGCTCAGAACGCGCTCGGAGACCCGCAGAAGCTGGCTCCTTGCGGCGGCACGAGCGCGAACCCTGGTGAGCCCACGGGCGCAGTGACCGAGCTGACCGGCGGCGGCGTTCTTCAGCTGAAGATCCAGGAAACCGTGTTCCACCCCAGCCACTACCGCGTGGCCCTTGCCGTGAACGGCCCAGCCGAGTTGCCCGCCGATCCGGAGACGACCACTCGCGAGACGCCTGAAGGTCCCTACTCCGTCTCAGCCAAGATCGAGGCTGATCCCAAGCCGCCCCTGCTTGCCGACGGCTTGTTCCCGCACACGGAGAAGCTGCCGCAAGGCCAGATCCTGGAAGCCGAGCTGAAGGTCCCGAACATCGACTGCGAGGACTGCACCCTGCAGGTGATCCAGTGGATGGGAGAGCACAGCTACAATCCCGATGGCGCGTACAGCTACCACCATTGCGCCACGCTGCGGATCAAGTCCGATCCCCGCCTTCCGCTCGACACCCGCTGGCCCAAGGCCAAGCGCGCCCGCAAGGGCTAGGCCGCCTCACGACGCCGTTTGAGTGCCAAGCACCTTCAGCAGGGCGTCGGCGGCGAGCTCTGACGGATCTGGGCCGCCGCGCCCCATCTTGTCCAGGGCGGCGTACTGCGCGGCGACCTGCGCCGCGCGCAGTTCGGGGTCATCCAGCCGGAGCCCGACTTCCCGGGCCAGAGCCGTTCCGTTGCAGGCGTCCTGGACCAGCTCCGGTGCAATGAAGTCCTGCGCCGCGATGTTGAAGAGGGTGATGTACCGGGTTCGGATCATCCGCTTCAGAAGAGCGTAGGTCACCGGACCGATGCGATAGCCCACCACCATGGGCACGCCTGCCAGAGCCAACTCCGTGGTCACCGTGCCGGAACAGGCCAGGGCCACCGTCGCAGCTTTCATGGCGTCATGCTTGGCGCCGTCGCCCTCCACCACGTGCGCGCGGTGCGCCCAGCCGGCGACGCGGGTCTTCACCATCTCGGCGACCGTAGGGGCGGCCGGCACCACCACCTGGAGATTTGGCCGCTCAGCCTTGAGCACGGCGACGGCATCCTCGAAGGCGGGGAGCACACGAGCGATCTCGCCCGGCCGGCTGCCGGGGAGCACGAGGAGGATGGGATCCTCAGGGCTTGCGCCGATGGCCTGACGGAGGCGAGCGGGATCAGCCTTGGAGAAGTCGATGTTCAGCGCCGAGTTGCCGACAAAGGTGGTGGGCAGACCCTCGCTTTCGAAGAAGGGCGGATCGAAGACATGGATCGCCAGGAGGTGGTCCATGGTCTCGGCCAGTGTCTTGGCCCGCTTGGGACGCGTCGCCCATACCTGCGGGGCCACGTACTTCACCAGCGGCAGCTTCGGGTCGAGCTTACGAAGGCCCTGCGCCACACGCAGGGTGAAGCCCCACGAGTCGATCAGCACCGCAAGGTCCGGCTTCTCACGCGCCGCGACGGCCACCGTATCCCGCACCCGCCGCACGATTTTGGGGTAGGCCATCAGCCCTTCGAGCAAGCCGATGATTGAGATCTCGGCGATGTCGAACGGGCTCTGAACACCCTCGCCTGCCATCTGCTGGCCGCCCACGCCGACGAACCGCACGTCATCGCCCAACCGACGGCGAAGGGCGCGGGCGAGCGCCGCGCCGCGATCGTCGCCCGAGGCTTCGGCCGCGACCAGCATCACGGTAAGGGGGCGCTTCATGGCTCCATCGGCTCGATCGACTCGACGCCCAGGATAAAAAGGCCAAGGGCGTCGGCTTCGGCGATCATCGCCTCGCGATCGAGAACGAGCAGCCGACCGGCCTCCCCCACAATCCCGGCAAGCCCTGCGCGCGCCGCACCGCGGACGGTGGCCAGGCCCACGGTCGGCATGTCGACGCGGGTCTCCTGGATTGGCTTCGGCGCTTTGGCGAGCACACCGCGCGGCGCGCCAGGGCGACCACGCAGAGCCTCAGGCAAGCCGGCCGTCCTGGCCAGCATGGCGTCCGTACCCTCCTGCGCTTCCACAGCCAGCACCAGGCCATCGCAAACCACTGCGCCCTGCCCGATGTCGAGCCGTCCGATGGCCCGGGCGACCTCAAGCGCGCGTTCCACGTCGGCCATGACGACGTCGCTGGGGTGATGACGGCCGAGGGCGCCGATCGGCAGGCGCAGGTCGTCCATGACCTCATGCGCGCCTTCGACGGCGAAGCCTTCCTTCTCGAACTCGGCGACCAGCAACCTCAGAAGTGCGTCGTCGCCCTTACGGGCGGCCACGACCGCCGAGGGCAGCAGCGCGAGACCGCGCAGATCGGGCTTAAGGGACGAGAAGTCTGGACGGCTGACGTTTCCGGCAAGGCACACGGCCTGGCAGCCCGCGCGCTTCAGAGCCGCGATGCACTTGCCCAACTCCGCGATGCCGATCTCCGCTCCGGGAAAGCTCGCGAGCTCCGGGCCGGCGAACCCCTTCAGACGGACGACGAAGAGGTCCCGCCCCGCCTTTTCGCAATGCTCCGCGATCTCGACGGGCAGGCTGCCGCCACCGGCGATCAGGCCGAGCTTCTCCATCAGACCTCTCGGTCAGGGAGGCAGAGCGGCCGGTTGGAGTCCGAACGGATGAAGTCGATGATCTCCATCACCTCCGGCGAGTTCGCATAGGTCTGAGCGGTGTCTTCCAGACGTTCCTGGAAGGTGCCCTCGTTGGCGAACAGCATCCGGTAGGCGGCTCGCAGGGTATTGATCGCCTCACGGCTGAAGCCGCGGCGTTTCAGGCCGACGAGGTTCAGACCCTCCAGGTGGGCGTGGTTGCCCCACACAGAGCCGTAGGGGATCACGTCCTTCACGACGGCAGCCAGGCCGCCGATCATCGCGTGGCGGCCGACACGGGTGAACTGGTGGACGGCGGCCAGACCGCCGACGATCACGAAGTCGCCCAGCAGGCAGTGCCCGCCCAGGGTGGCCTGCTTGATCAGGATCACGCTGTCCCCGACCACGCAGTCGTGCCCAACGTGGCTCTCGATCATGTAGAGCCCGTTGGACCCCACCTTGGTGACGCCGCCGCCGTTGACGGTGCCCAGGTTCATGGTCGCGTGTTCGCGGATGACGTTGTTGTCGCCAACCACCAGGCGGGTGTCTTCGCCCTTGTAGGCGGTGTGCTGCGGCGGCCCGCCGAGCACCGCGAAGGGATGGACCGTGTTGTTAGCGCCGAGCTCGGTCCGGCCTTCGATGACTACATGCGACAGCAACCGGGTGCCCGGGCCCAGGCTGGCCTTCTCGCCGACGATGCAGAACGGCCCGATGCTGACGCCGTCGTGCAGCTCCGCTCCCTTGGCGACGATCGCCGTGGGGTGGATGTCGACGCTCACTCAGGGGTCTCCACGACCATGGCGGCGAACTCGCACTCGGCGGCCACCTTGTCGCCCACGCGCGCCTCGCCGCGGAACTTGAAGATATCGCCGCGGTGACGGACCACGTGCACATGCATGCGCAGTACGTCGCCCGGACGCACCGGCTGGCGGAAGCGGGCGTTGTCCACGCTCATGAACAGGATCGTCTTGCCGGCCACATCCACGTCCAAGGTCTTGGACATGAGCACCGCGCCGGTCTGGGCGATGGCCTCGATGATCAGCACGCCCGGCATTACCGGATAGCTGGGGAAGTGCCCCTGGAAGAAGGGTTCGTTCACCGTCACGCACTTGATGCCGACGATGGACTCGTTGGGCTTGTAGTCCTCCGCTCGGTCAACGAGCAGGAAGGGATAGCGGTGAGGTATGCGAGCCAGGATCTCGGAAATGTCGATCTGGGTCGGCGCTTGATCCGCCGGCGTCTGGCTCATTCTTCAGCTCCCTCCCGCCGGGTGGCGCGTCGCGCCAGCCAGGCGGTTTCCCGCATCCACTGCCGGATCGGACGCGCGGGCATGCCGCCCCACGTCTCGCCCGCCGGCACATCCTTCATCACGCCGGCGGCGGCCCCGATGCGGGCTCCGTCGCCGATGTTCACATGATCTGCAACGCCAGCTCGTCCGCCGAACTGGGCTCCGTCGCCAATGGTCACACTGCCTGAGATGCCGGTGTGCGCGGCCATCACGCAGTTACGTCCGACGCGGACGTTGTGTGCGATCTGCACCAGATTGTCGATCTTGGTGTTCTCGCCCAACACGGTGTCATCGAACGCGCCGCGGTCCACGCAGCTGTTCGAGCCGATGGTCACCCCGTCCTGGATGATCACCCGTCCAAGCTGAGGGATGTCCACCAGCCCGTTCGCGCCCATTGTGGCCCCGAACCCCGGCTCGCCGATCACCGCGCCCGCCAGGATCTTCACCCGGTCTCCGATCAGCGCGAAGCCGATGGTGACGTTGGCGGAAATCTCGCAGTGGCGGCCGATCGCGACCCCAGGACCGATCACGGTGTTTGCACCGATCACCGTGCCTCGACCGATCTGTGCGCCCGCTCCCACCACCACGCCGGGCGCCAAGCGGACGCCCTCCTCCAGCCGCGCCTCCGGCGATACGGCGGCGTCGGCCGACAAAGTCCGCGCTCGGTGCAGACGGCGCGCCGCGGCGGCGTAGGCGCCGTGCGGCATGGGCGTCAGCAGAGCCGCGCAGCCTTGCGGCACGGCGGCGAGGTCCTTGGGATGGATGAAACAGGCGCCGGCCTGAGCCTGGCGCAGACCGTCCGCCATACGGCGGTCGGAGAGGAAAGTCACCGTGTCGGGGCCGGACTGGCTGAGAACCGCGACGGCGCGGATCTGTCGCTGGCCCAACTCGGGGCTGGCAAGCTCGGCGCCCGCCAGCTCTGCAAGCTCCTGCAGAGTGACGGGGCCAAGGTCTTCAAAGAAACGCGGATCAGGCATGGCGCAAGCGGACGCGATCCGCGCTCAAGTGGAAGTTCGCTTACCTTCTAGCGGGAGTCGCAGGACGCGCAGCGCCCGGAGTCTGTTGGATCGCCGGCGCGGCCGTCTGTTGGTCCAGACGCTCACGCTCGAACGCGAACTGGGTGATCTTGGCGTTCAGCGCGGTCACCACGGTCGGGGTGATGTCCATGGCCGGGTTGCCCAGGAGGATGGCATTGCGCTGCAGGAGCACCGAGCAGCTGCGCTGCTGGTAAGCGGTGCGGATCAGCGGCTCGAGCTCGCTGCCGATGCGGCCCAAGGCCTTCTGCTCGGTCGCCTGGACTTCGCGGTTACGCTGCTGCGTCTTGCGGTCAAAGGCGTTGGCGCGGACCTGAAGGGCGGCGGCGCGCTGTTCCAGGGTGTTCTGGTCGAGCGTGGCGCGCTGGGTGTCCAGCGTCTTGGCTTCGTTCTCGATGGCGGTGCGCTCGCCGGTCAGCTCGGCGTTCACCTGAGCGACGATCTGCTGCATCCGGGTATCGACGTACTTGCCCACCGTGGAGCCGGCCACAGCCGCTTCCATGGAGATGATGCACAGGCCGGGAACGGCCGGGCCATGGTTCAGCGCCGGAGCGGCGGGCGCTGCGGCGGCGGGTTGTTGGGCGAGCGCGCTCTGACCGGCGGCCAGAGCAACGGCCACGGCGCAAGCCGCCACGGCCAAAGGCTTGAAAGTCATAGGAGTCTAGAACCTGGTTCCGCTGGTGAATCTGAAAGTTTCGGTCTTGTCGTAGTCTTCTTTGGCCAAAATCTGGCTGAAGTCGAACCGGATGGGTCCCATTGGGGAGCGCCAGAAGATGCTGATGCCGGCCGAGGCGCGCAGCGACAGGTCGTCTCGGATGTTAGGGTTCGGGAACAGCACGGGTTGGCCCGACGCGTCGGTGATAAGCCCGAGCGAGGGGTTGTTGTTGTCCTTGTAGCGCGCCTGCAGCTTGTCAATGTCGTCCACCATGCCCAGCGTACCGAAGTCGCTGAACAGCGCGGCCTTGATGCCGTACTGCTCGGGCAGGAAGGTCGGCAGGGCCAGCTCGACCGTGCCGATCGCGTAGGCCTTACCGCCCAGGGAGCCGGACTGGTCCCCAAACGTCAGGTCGCGAGGACCGATGCCGGCAGTTTCGAAGCCGCGGAAGCTGTTGCCGCCCTTGAAGAAGCGGTCGTTCACACGCACGCGGTCGCCGCCCCAGCCAGTCACATAACCGGCGGAGCCCTGGATCTGCAGCACGAGTTCGCGCGTGAAACCCCAGTACCAGCCCGCGTCACCTTCGGTCTTCACGTATTGGACGTCGCCGCCAACGCCCGCGAAGTCCTGATTGAAGCCGGCGTAGAAGCCGCGGGTCGGGTTGATGGGATCGTTACGACGATCGACGCGGTAGCCGTAGCCAACCAGCGAAGTCAGGTACTTGCCTTGCTGGCCGCAGAGCACCGCTGAAACCGCGCCAGACAGGCCCGAGCAGTAGGTGCCGGGGACTTCGACGTCATCCTGGCGCAGGGTATACTGCAGCGATCCGCGAGAATTGAGGCTCAGCGGGAACGCGACTCGCGCGCTCGTCCCGACGCTTTCAGTCCGGTAGGACTGGAAGCGCGTCATATCGAGCTTGTAGTAGTAGACGTCCACGCCCGCGGCCATGTCGCGGCCGAGGAAGCGCGGCTCGGTGAACGACAGGTCCACCTGTTGGCGCAATGAGCCGAGCGAGACACGCGCACGCACGTTCTGACCGCGGCCACGGAAGTTGCGCTGGGCGATACCCAGGTCGATGACCAGCTGGTCCACCGACGAGTAGCCAGCGCTGAAGGAGAGCTCGCCCGTGGGCTGCTCCTCAATCTTCACCTGCAGGCCCGTCCGGTCCGGCGCCGTGCCCGGAGTTTCGGTGATCTCGACGTCCTTGAAGAAGCCGAGCGCCTTTACCTGGTTCTCGGAACGGTCGACGAGGGCGCGATTATAGGCGTCGCCTTCCGACAGGCTCAGCTCGCGCCGGATCACGTAGTCGAGCGTCTGGGTGTTGCCGACGATGTCGATGCGATCGACGTAGACCCGCGGGCCTTCCTTCACCTCGAAGGTGACGTCGATGGTGCCGTTCTCGCGGTTGGGCGTGTAGCGCGGCGTCACGTCCACGAAGGCGAAGCCCGCAGCGCCGGCCGCAAAGGTCAGGGCGTCGGTGGATTGCTCGATCACCTCGTCCTGGTAGGTCTGGCCGGTGCGGATCGGGATCAGCGCCTTGAGCACATCCTTGTTCAGGCGTTCGAGCTCGGTCTGAACCTCGACCTTGCCGAACTTGTACTCCTGCCCCTCGTCCACCGTGTAGGTGACCGCAAAGCCGTTCTTGTCGGGCGCCAACTCGGCCACCGCCGAAGCCACGCGGAAGTCGTAGAAGCCGCGGTTGCGGTAGTGCTTGCGCAGCTGCTCGCGGTCGTACTCCAGCCGATCGGGATCGTAGTTCGCGTTGCTGGAGAAGAACTTGTACCAGCGCGACTGCTCGGTCACGACCACGTCGCGCAGGTCGTTGTCCGAGAAGGCGCGGTTGCCGAGGAAGTTCACCCGCAAGATGCCGCTCTTGGGGCCCTCGTCGATCTTGAAGATCAGGTCGACGCGACGCTGCGGCAGTTCGACGATCTGCGGCGTCACGCTGGCGCTGATGCGGCCGGAGCGGCGGTAGAGTTCGATGATCCGGGCGACGTCGCTCTGGGCGCGGGCGCGGGTGAAGATGCCGCGCGGCCGGACGGTGACTTCGTCGCGCAGCTTGTCTTCCTTGAGCGCCTTGTTGCCCTCGAAGATTACGCGGTTGATGATCGGGTTCTCGACCACGGAGACGATCAGGTCGCCGCCCTGGAACTCGATGCGCACGTCCGAGAAGAGGTCGGTGCGGAACAGGGTCTTCAACGCCAAGTCGATGCGCGCGGGATCGACCGTGTCGCCCGGCTGGATCGGCAGGTAGGAGGCGACGGTCGATTGCTCGATCCGCTCGTTCCCCCGCACCAGGATGCGCTGAACCACGCCGGAGGTCACCGCCGCGGCAGGCGGCGTCGATGGGGCCGCGGGCGCAGCCTGGGCCGGCGCGGCCGGAGCCTGAGCCTGAGCCGGCGCGACCGGAGCCTGGGCCTGAGCGAGCGCAAAGCCAGGCGTCGCCAAAGCCGTCGAGCCCAGAAGCAGGGCAAGGCCGGAGGCGAGCGCGGCGCTGCGGGCGCGGGGTCTGTGCATCGAATCAGCCATTTTGGAAAAGCCGGTGACTACGAGAATAGCCCACCGAAAAGTTTGAACACACGCAGGCGCTGCAGATCGTTCCAGGTCGCGAACAACATCAATCCGAGCACCAGCGCAAGACCGACCCTGTACCCTGCCGCCTGAACCTTGGCAGCAAGAGGGCGCCTTGCGATCGCTTCGTAGCCATAGAAGAGCAGATGGCCGCCGTCGAGAACGGGAATGGGCATCAGATTCAGGAAGCCGATGCCCACGGAGATGTTGGCGATCAGCTCCAGCATGGTGATGAGGCCGTTCACCGCCAGCGAAGACGCGTTGGGCGAGGCCTCGCTGGTCTTCTTGGCGATGTCGCCGGATAGCTGCGCCATGCCGAGCGGCCCGGACAGTTGCTCGGCGGTCTCACGGCCGACGAACAGCCGGCCCAGGTAGTGAACCGTGGTGGAGATCACCTCCCAGGTCCGCTCCACGCCGCCGCTCAGGGCGGCCAGAGGACCGTAGCGCTTGATCTGGAAGTCGCCCGGCTGCGGCTTGTACTCGAGCCCAAGGACGCCGAGCCGTTGCTCGTGGCCCAGCCGGTCGATGATGACGCCGCGCTTGGGGGTGGCGACCAGCTCAACAGGACGACCGTCCCGCTCGACGATGAAGCGGATCGGGGTATCGGTGCGCAGGAAGACGATGGTCTGAAGGGCGGCGAAGCTTTCGATCTTCTTGCCGTCGGCCTTGAGCACCACATCGCCCGCCTGGAAGCCGCCGGCCTGCGCCGGGCTGCCCGGCTTCACCCCATCCACACGAGCCGGCGAAACGGGCTCGCCAAGCGCCATCAGGAGAACAGTGAAGATCCCGATGGCGAGGAAGAAGTTGGCGAAGGGACCCGCGGCAGTGATCACCGCACGCTGCCACAGGGGCTTGAAATGGAAGTAGCGGTTGAGCGCCCCCTCCCCTTCTCGCGCCACAAGGCTGGCCCGCATGGCTTCGAGGTCGTCCTGGTCAGGGGCGCTGGCGGCGTTCTCGTCGCCAGCGAAGCGCACGTAACCGCCCAGCGGCAGCCAGCCGATGCGCCATTGCACGCCGTCCTTGTCCTTCCAAGCGGCCAGGGGCTTGCCGAAGCCGATGGAGAACTGATCGATCTTGGTGCCGAGCCACTTGGCCGCCAGAAAGTGGCCGAGTTCGTGAACCGTGACGACCACCCCAAGGATGATCAGGAACGGGACGATGTAGAACAGCAGGTTCAGCAGGAAGCCGGGCATCGGCGCAACTCCATCAAGCCGAAGCCATAAGGCCGGTGACGACCTCGTCGGCCACGCGGCGCGCCGTCGCATCGCTGCTGCGGGCCATCTCGAGAGGATCCTCGTCGCCGGCGCTCAGCAGGTTCTGCCGATCCATGCGCTCAAGGGTTTCGGAAACGGTGGCGGCGATGTCGAGCAAGCCGATCCGGCGCTCCAGAAAGGCCGCGACGGCGCGCTCGTTGGCCGCGTTCATCACGGCCGGCGCCCGGCCGCCCGTGGCCAGCGCCCGCTTCGCGATTCCCAGAGCGGGGAACCGGGCGAGATCCGGCTCCTGGAACGTCAGCGGACCGGTTTTGACGAGGTCCAGCCGCGGGGCGGGCCATGGGAGGCGGTCGGGCCAAGCGAAGGCGCAGGCGATGGGCGGGCGCATGTCCGGAGGCCCGAGCTGAGCCAGGGTTGAGCCGTCCGCGTATTCCACCATGCTATGGATGATCTGCTGCGGGTGGACCAAGACCTCGATGCGCTCCGGCGGCATGGCGAACAGGTAGGCGGCCTCGATCACCTCGAGCCCTTTGTTCATCATGGTCGCTGAATCGACCGAAATCTTGGCGCCCATCGAGAAGTTCGGATGGGCGACCGCCTGCTCCGGCGTGGCGCGGGCCATCTCCTCGGCAGTGGCGTTGCGGAACGGGCCGCCTGAGGACGTGAGAATCAGTCGTTCGACCTGCTGGGCGTTCTGCGGCTCCAGCACTTGGAAGATGGCCGAGTGCTCGGAGTCGACCGGAATCACCGCGCCGCCTGCAAGCTTCGCGCGACGCAACAGGGCGGGCCCGGCGCAAACCAGGCTTTCCTTATTGGCCAGGGCGATGACGGCGCCCGAACTGGCGGCCGCCAAGGTGGGTGCAAGACCGGCGAAGCCCACGATGGCCGACATGACCCACTGGGCGTCCATCGAGGCGGCTTCCACCACGGCGTCAGCGCCAGCAGCCGGGCGAACGCCCGATCCCTGCAGCCGCTCCCGCAACTCGGGCAGGCATTCCTCGTCTCGGATGACCGCCACAGCAGGGCGCCAGCGCAGGGCCTGCTGCGCCAGCTTGGCGACGTTGCGTCCGGCGGCCAGGGCGACCACCTCGACCTCGACCGCGGACTTCTCCAGGAGGTCCAGGGTGGAAACGCCGACAGAACCTGTGGAGCCAAGCACCGTCACTCTACGCGGCAGGTTCAATGTCCCCATCCCCAGTGGTTGGCCAAGCGCGCGGCCGCCATGACCACCACGGCGAACATCAATCCGTCGACCCGGTCCAGCAGGCCGCCGTGCCCCGGGATGAGATCGCCGGAGTCCTTCACGCCGAACCTGCGCTTAAGCGCCGATTCCCACAGGTCGCCCGCCATGGTGGCGAAGCCGACCACCAGACCGATCAAAGCGGCGGCCCACAGGTTCAACTGGAAGGCCGGCATGATGATCTTGGGCAGGTCAATGTCGAGAGCCGAAGGCGCGGCGACCAGCGCCCCGACAGCACTTGCGCACGCCAGGCCGCCGAAGAAGCCGGACCAGGTCTTGTTCGGCGAGAAACGGGGCCAGAGCTTGGGACCCTTCAGCATGCTTCCGACTGCGAAGGCGCCGATATCGGCCGCCCAGGTCACAAGCAAGGTCATGAGGACCCACCACTGACCCTGGTTGGTGAGGCGGAGCCAGATCAGGCAGATGGCCGCGGGCGCCAGATAGAGGACGCCGAAGGCGGCGTCGGCCGGGCGCTCCGCGACGCCACGGGCCACCAAGGCCGCGGCCGCCGCGCCCACGAACATTGCGCCCCACCCCCAAAGCGGGTGCGAGAGGTGGGAAAGGAAGACGCAGGACAGCACCGCCACCGTGACCGCCGCAGCCACCCGGACCGGCGCGCGCGGAGCGCTCATGCCGCCCCACTCGATCGCCAGAACGGACACGCCGACGGACACCAGCAGCAGATAGGGCCAGCGGGCGTCGATCATCACGCAGGCCATGACGGTGGGCGCCAGCACCAACGCCGACACCACCCTCAGGCCCAGGTTGGACCAGTCGAAGCGTTTAGCCGGCGGCAAGGACGTCATCAGCGAGAACGGCGCCGTACCGACGCTCGCGGCCGGCGAAGATCTCCAGCGCGGCCTTCAGGTGTTCGGCGCCGTAGTCGGGCCACAGCACGTCCTGGAACACCAGCTCCGCATAGGCGGCTTCCCAAAGAAGGAAGTTGGAAAGGCGCTGCTCGCCCGAGGGGCGCACGATCAGGTCTGGCGGCGGCGAGTCGGCGGTGCTGAGCTGGCCGGCGAAGGTCTGTTCGTTGAGGTCCTCAGGCCGGGCGCGCCCCAGGGCCACGTCTTCGGCGAAGCGGCGGGCCGCTTCCACGATGTCGGCTTGACCGCCGTAGTTGAAGGCGATGTTCAGGTGGAAGGCGTCGTTGTGGGCGGTGCGAGCCTGAGCGTCCTCGATCAGCTTCACGAGTTCACCCGACAGGCCTTGCCGGCGACCGACCACCCGCACGCGGACACCTTCACGCTCCAGGCGCGCGATGTCGCTTTCGAAGTAGCGCTTGGGCAACGCCATCAGCTCCGCCACCTCGGCCGCAGGGCGGCTCCAGTTTTCGGTGGAGAAGCCATAGACGGTGAGCCAGCGGATGTTCATCTCGGCCGCGGCCGAAACGGTGCGCTTCAGCGCTTCGACGCCGGCCCGGTGACCCAGCGAGCGCGGCAGCCCGCGCCGCTTGGCCCAGCGCCCATTGCCGTCCATGACGATCGCCACGTGCAACGGGCGGCTCGCCTCTGCGCCCCTGGCTTGGGCGCCCGCGGTCGGGTTCTTGTCTTGGGCGGCCATGGGCGTCCTTGGGTCTATCGGGCGTCAGACGCTCGCACGACTAGACCTGCATGATCTCTTGTTCTTTGGTTTTCAAGGCTTCGTCCACCCGCTTGATGGACTCGTCGGTCATCTTCTGGACCTCGCCCTCCATCCGCTTCTGCTCGTCCTGATTGATGACGCCGGCTTTTTCGGCCTTCTTCAGGTCGTCGTTGGCGTCGCGACGGATGTTGCGGACAGCAATGCGCTGCTGCTCGGCGTACTTGCCGGCAATCTTCGCGAGCTCCTTGCGGCGCTCCTCGGTCAGCGGCGGGATCGGAATACGTAGGTTTTGACCGTCGACGACCGGGTTCAGGCCCAGGCCCGAGTTGCGGATCGCCTTCTCGACCGAGACCACCAGGGCGCGGTCCCACACGTTCACGGTGATCATGCGCGGCTCAGGCACGCTGACGGCGCCAACTTGGTTGATCGGAACGCTCGAGCCGTAAGCGTCCACGTGCACCTGGTCGAGGAGGCTGGCGGAGGCGCGGCCCGTGCGCAGGCTGCCGAACTCTTCCTTCAGCGCCGTAACCGCCTTGTCCATCCGGTCCCGGTACTTGGCGAGCACCGGCTTTTCGGTCGTGGCCATGGACTTGTCTCCCGTATGTCTGTCGTCGTTCGTGGCCGCTTAGGCGATCGTCGTGAAGACGCCTTCGCCCCGCAACGCCTTCACGAAGTTGCCCCGTTCGCGGATCGAGAAGACCACGATCGGAATATGATTGTCGCGCATCAGGCTGATGGCCGAGGCGTCCATGACCCGCAAGTCCTTGGCCAGGACTTCCTGATAGTCGAGCGTTTCGTAGCGCTGCGCCGATGGATCCTTCTTGGGGTCGGCGGTGTAGACGCCGTCCACGCTGGTGCCCTTGAAGAGCGCGTCGCAGCCCATCTCGGCCGCCCGCAGGGCCGCCGAGCTGTCCGTGGTGAAGAAGGGTGCGCCCAGGCCAGCGGCGAAGATCACCACCCTGCCCTTTTCAAGATGGCGCAGCGCCCGGCGTCGCACGTACGGCTCGCAGATCGCCTGCATCGGGATAGCCGACTGCACGCGGGTGTAGATGCCGATCTTCTCGAGCGCAGCCTGAAGGGCCAGCGCGTTCATCACCGTGGCCAACATGCCCATGTAGTCGGCGCTGGCCCGCTCCATGCCGGTTTCGGCGAGCGCCGCGCCCCGGAAGATGTTGCCGCCGCCGACGACCAGGCAGACCTGCACGCCTTCGCGCACCGCCTGGGCCACTTCCTCGGCCACGGCCGAAACCGTCTTGGGATCAATGCCGAACTTATCGCCGCCGACACCGGCCTCGCCAGAGACCTTCAGGAGGATCCGTTTGTAGCGCGGCGGAGCGTCAGGCATTCGGCGGGTCCATCTTCAAGCGGCGGGAACAGGATAGATCAGGACAATCGCGAGCCGAAACACAAGCCGCTCGACCAAGTCGCGATGCATCCCTCACACAAAATTTGAGCCAATCCCGTCGCCGGAATTGGCCCAAGGGTTGGACGCGGCGTCGCCGCCGCGCCCCGTAACCGTCTTAGGATTGGCCCGACAGCTGGGCCACTTCCGCGGCGAAGTCGTCCGTCTTCTTCTCGACGCCTTCACCCAGGCCGAAGCGCACGAACGCCTTCACGGACACGGGCGAGCCGAGTTCCTTGGCGGTGTCGGCGACCAGCTGCTCGATGGTCTGATCCGGGTTCATGACGAAGGGCTGCTTCAGGAGCACCACTTCTTCCTGCCACTTGCGGATACGGCCTTCGACCATCTTCTCGGCGATCTCGCGGGGCTTGCCCGATTCCATCGCCGTCTGGGTCTGAACTTCGCGCTCACGCTCCACGACCGCCGGATCGAGATCGGCCGGCGACAGCGCCAGCGGCGAGGTCGCGGCGATGTGCATCGCGATCTTGCGGCCGACTTCGTTCAGCTTGGCCGCGTCGCCAGCGCCCTCCAGCGCGACGAGCACGCCCAGGCGGGCCACGCCTTCGCCCTGCACGTTGTGCAGGTAAAGGGCCACGGCGCCTTGATCCACCGACAGGCGGGTCGAGCGACGCAGCTGCATGTTCTCGCCGATGGTCGCGATCAGGTTCGTGACCAGGTCGCTGACGACTTCACCCGAAGCGGTCTTGGCGGCGGAGATCGCCTCCACGCCTTCGACGTCCAGGGCGACCGTCGCGATGTCGCGCGCGGCGTTCTGGAAGCGCTCGTTCTTGGACACGAAGTCGGTTTCGGCGTTGAGCTCGATCAGCACGCCGGTCTTGCCGTCAGCGCTGAGCTTGCCGGCCACCAGGCCTTCAGCCGCGGCGCGGTCGGCCTTCTTGGCGGCCTTGGCGAGGCCCTTGGTGCGCAGCCAGTCGACCGCGGCGTCCATGTCGCCGCCGTTCTCGATCAGCGCCTTCTTGCAGTCCATCATGCCCGCGCCGGACTTCTCGCGCAGGTCCTTGACCAGCGCAGCGGTGATTTCCGCCATGGTCAGCTCCTTCATGTTTGAAACGGGCGGACCTCTCGCGAGGCCCGCCCAAAGGATCGATCAGTTCAGCGAACGTCTCGCGACGTCCCCCGAAAGGCTTACTGAGCCGGCTGCTCGGCGGCTTCTTCGGCCGGAGCGGCTTCCGGGCTCAGCTCGCGAGCCAGGGCCGGCTCGACCGGAGCTTCCGAAGCGCCCAGGTCGACGCCCGAAGCGGCTTGGCCGGCGGCCAGACCGTCGAGGATCGCGTCGGCCATCAGGTCGCAGTACAGCTGGATCGCGCGCGCGGCGTCATCGTTGCCCGGGATCGGGTAGGTGATGCCGTCCGGATCGCAGTTGGTGTCGAGGATCGCGATGACCGGGATGTTCAGCTTCCGGGCTTCCTGGATCGCGATCGCTTCCTTGTTGGTGTCGATCACGAACATCAGGTCCGGGATGCCGCCCATGTCCTTGATGCCGCCGAGGGACAGGTCGAGCTTGTCCTTCTCGCGGGTCAGGGTCAGCAGTTCCTTCTTGGAACGGCCTTGGCCTTCGCCGGTCACGGTGCCTTCCAGTTCGCGCAGGCGCTGGATCGAGCCCGAAACGGTGCGCCAGTTGGTGAGCGTGCCGCCCAGCCAACGGTGGTTCACGTAGTACTGGGCGCAGCGCTTGGCGGCGGTGGCGATCGGCTCGGAAGCCTGACGCTTGGTGCCGACGAACAGGATGCGGCCGCCGCCGGCGGCGACTTCACGAACCTTCACCAGAGCCTGGTGCAGGAGCGGGATCGACTGCGACAGGTCGATGATGTGGATGTTGGAGCGGCTACCGAAGATGTAGCGTTCCATCTTCGGGTTCCAGCGGTGCGTCTGGTGACCGAAGTGCGCGCCGGCTTCCAGGAGCTGACGCATGGAGAATTCGGGAAGAGCCATCGGCTTTGTTGTCCTTCTTCCGGTTGAACCTCCGCAGGCACCCTCCGAAGAGGACCGGAATGGAAACGGCGGGATGTCTCCCCGCGCGTCGCCAAACGCCTGCGTGTGGAATGAGGCGGGCAAATAAGGGCTCGGAGCCGAAATTGCAACCGCCGCGACGGTTGCCGCGCCGAAGCCAAGCTGCGAAGCTTCACCTTATGCGTGAGACCTGCATCAAGATCGCCCTGAGCGCGACCGTCGCCGCCGTGACCGTAACCGGCGCCGCCCAGGCGCAGACCGGCTTCGGCTCCAAGAAACCCGGCGGCTTCGGGACGTTCAAGCCGAGCGGCTTCGGCGCGCCTAGCCCGCAGCCAGCCCACAAGGCCCCTGGCGTCAGCCAAGCGCCTGGCGTTCAGCCCCGCCGCACCACCACGACCGAGATCAAGCCGATCGAACCCATGACGCCTCTGGGGCCGAAGGCGGACGAGGAGCCGTTCAAGCCCTACAAGGCGTACGAGACGCCCGCGCCGGCCAAGCCCAAGTCCCGCTTCTAGGGCTTAGAGGTCCTCGACGAAGACCACGCCGGGCGCGGTCTTCAGAGCGCCGCGCACCGCCCCGTCCAGCGTGAAGCGCCCCGGCAGCTTCAGCTCCACCTCACGCTGCCCGTCGAGGCTGGCGACCAGCAGCACCTCTCCGCCCCGTGGGTTGGACACGCCTTCCAGGCGACGCTTAAGCGCCTCGATCTCGGCGCTGCGCGGCGCGACGTGCACACGCAGGCCGGCGACCACGTTCGCGATCGCCTTCTCCACGGGCTCGGCGTCGTCACCGAAGAAGCGCACCTCACCGTCGCTGGCCTTGGCTCGGACTTTGAGGGAAATGGCGGCGCCGGGCTCCAGCACCTCGCGGCAGCGGCGCAGGGTCTCGGGCGGGAACAGCACTTCGTATTCGCCCGTAGGATCCGACAGGGTCACGAAGGCGAACTTCTCGCCCGTTCGCTGAGACGCCTTCTCCAGCTTGCGGCGGACGACGCCGGCCATGCGGATGGCCTCGGCGCCGGCGAGCGCCTTCTGGATGGCGTCGGCCAGAAGCTCGGTGCGCTTACGACGCAGCAGCGGGACCATGTCCTCCAGCGGGTGCCCCGACAGGTAGAAGCCCACCGCGGCGAGTTCCTCGTCCAACCGGTCGGTGGGCGTCCAGGGCTCCACCTTCGGCATCTTCTTCTTCTGGGCGGCCACGAGGTGGTCGTTGCTGTCGCCGAACAGGCCGCCCTGGTCGGAGGCTCGCTGGGCCGACACGCTCTGACTGATGCCCACGAGAAGATCGGCCGCGGCCACAAGCTGCGCCCGGTTCGGGTGGATGGCGTCGAAGGCGCCGGCCCGCGCGAGGGTTTCGAAGGTGCGCTTGTTGACGAGCTTGGGATCCACGCGCTCGACGAAGTCGAAGATGTCCCGGAATGGCCCGCCCTGGCGGCGGATGTCCACCACGTGCTGCATGGCCTGCATGCCGACGTTGCGGATCGCGCCCAGAGCGTAGAGGACCTCGCCATTCTCCACCTCGAAGTCGGCGGCGGAGCGATTGATGCAAGGCGGATTGATCTTGATGCCGAAGCGCTTGGCGTCCTGGTAAAACACCGACAGCTTGTCGGTGTTGGCGATATCCAGGCTCATGGACGCGGCGAAGAACTCGACGGGCGCGTTCGCCTTCAGCCAGCCCGTTTGATAGCTGACGTAGGCGTAGGCGGCGGCGTGGGACTTGTTGAAGCCGTAGCCGGCGAACTTATCCACGAGGTCGAAGATCGAACCGGCGTGATCAGGGTCGACGCCCTTTTCCTTCGCCCCTGAGACGAAGCGTGCGCGCTGCAGCTCCATCTCTTCCTTCTTCTTCTTGCCCATGGCGCGGCGCAGAAGGTCGGCTTCACCGAGGCTGTAGCCCGCCAGGATCTGGGCGATCTGCATCACCTGTTCCTGGTAGACGATGATGCCGTAGGTCTCGTTGAGGACCGGCGCCAGGCTGGGGTGCAGGGTGTCGATCGGCTTGCGGCCAAACTTGCAGTCCACGAAGGCCGGGATGTTGTCCATCGGACCCGGCCGATAGAGCGACACGATGGCGGTGATGTCTTCCAAGCTGTTGGGACGCAGCTGGCGCAGGGTGTCGCGCATGCCCTGCCCTTCAAGCTGGAAGACCCCCACAGTCTGGGCGTTGCTCATCAGCTCGTAGGTCTTGGCGTCATCGAGCGGCAGCTTGTCGATCTCGACCCGCGCGCCCCGCTTTTCCATGTACTTCAGGGCGCGGTCGATGACCGTCAGGGTCTTCAGGCCCAGGAAGTCGAACTTCACCAGGCCGGCGCTTTCGACCCACTTCATGTTGAACTGAGTGGCGGGCAGCTCGGAGCGCGGATCCTGATAGAGAGGCGTCAGCTCGGTAAGGGGCCGGTCGCCGATCACCACGCCGGCAGCGTGAGTCGAGGCGTTGCGGTAGAGACCCTCCAGCTGCAGGGCGACGTTGAGCAGGCGGGCGACCGCCTCGTCCTCGTCCCGCGCCTGGCGCAAGCGAGGCTCTATCTCGATCGCCTTGGCGAGGGTCACCGGATTGGCCGGGTTGTTCGGGACCATCTTGCAGAGACGATCCACCTGCCCCAGCGGCAGCTGCATCACCCGGCCCACGTCGCGCAGCACGGCGCGCGCCTGCAGGGTGCCGAAGGTGATGATCTGCGCCACGCGGTCGCGGCCGTAGCGCTGCTGGACGTAGTTGATCACCTCCTCCCGCCGCTCCTGGCAGAAGTCGATGTCGAAGTCGGGCATGGAGACCCGCTCGGGATTCAGGAAGCGCTCGAACAACAGGCCGTACTTGAGAGGATCAAGGTCCGTGATGGTCAAGGCATAGGCCACAAGGGAGCCCGCGCCTGAACCGCGGCCGGGGCCTACGGGGATGTCGTGCGCCTTGGCCCACTTGATGAAGTCGGCCACGATGAGGAAGTAGCCCGGGAACCCCATCTGAGTGATGATCCCGATCTCGCGCTCCAGCCGCTGCTCGTAGTCCTCAGCCGGGAAGGCGTTCGCCTGGCCGCGAGACATCCGCATCTTCAGCCCCTCACGCGCCTGGTCGGCGAGTTCGTCGGCCTCGGACCGGCCTTCGTTCGTGAACTGAGGCAGGATCGGGTTGCGCTTGTGCACCATGAAGGCGCAGCGGCGCGCGATATCCAGCGTGTTGTCGCAAGCCTCGGGCAGGTCCGCGAACAGCGCGCGCATCTCGGCGGCCGGCTTGAACCAATGCTCGGCGGTGATGCGCCGGCGCTCTTCCTGCCCGACAAAGCTGCCGTCGGCGATGCACAGCAGGGCGTCATGCGCCTCGTACATCGACGATTTGGCGAAATAGGCGTCGTTGGTTGCGACGAGGGGCACATCCTCCTCGTAGGCGAAGGCCACAAGCTCGCCTTCGGCCGCAGCCTCGGACGGCAAGCCGTGACGCTGAAGCTCCACATAGAAGCGGTCGGCGAATGCGCGCTTCATTTCCGCAAGCGCGGCGCGGCCCTCCTTGACCTTTCCGGCGGCGAGCAGCGGATCCACTGGCCCGTCCGGACCGCCCGAAAGCAGCAGCAACCCTTCCGAATGCTCGACGACCTTGGACCAAGGCACATGCGGCTCGTCCGTGGCCTCGATGTCGGTGTAGGCGATGGACGAGAGGACCGACAGGTTCAGGTACCCCGTCTCGCTTTGCGCGAGCAGCACCACCGTCGGAGTCTTCGCCCAGCGCTCGGGAGCCTTCTCACCGATGCCGCTGACCGGCAGGGCGCAACCGACGATGGGTTGAACACCCGCGCCCTTGGTGGAAACCGAGAACTCCAGCGCACCGAAGAGGTTGGCGCGGTCCGCCAGCGCCACCGCTGGCATCCCGTCAGCCTTTGCCATTTCGCCGATCTTGTCGGCCTTCATGGCGCCTTCCAGGAGGGAATAGGCCGAGCGGACCCTGAGGTGAACGAAACCCTGTTCTTCCCCGCTCACGCTCGCCGCCTCCCCCATCCTGCTCATGGCGGTCAGCCCACGTAGCTGGCCACCTGACACATCATCCAGACAAAGCTGGCCACGGAGGCAAAGGCCAGCGATTCTCGAGCCAGACGAACCATGTGTCGCATCCCTCTTGTGAGCGGTTCTGTGGATGACCGCTGAGCCGTTCGTGGTTCGTTCTTATTCCTCTTTTGTTCTCATGGTCAAGCACCCTGGTGTCTTGTCCCCCGATCTTAAGCTGCGGGCTTGGGGGTTGCTGGAACGAGACGCGCGCGCCGAAGTTGTGGAGGCGGGAGGCAGCATGGCCCAGCCGATTGTGCCCTTGCTTCGCGAGAACTACGCGTCGATCGCGAAGGACCTCCTGACTCCACTGGTGGACGTACTGAACGTCGGCCGAGATCGCACGGGCGGCGATCTCGACAGCCTGTTGATCATCTTGGTGGTCGCGCTCCGCACGGCCGAAGATCGGCGGATCGCCGGAATGACTCTTGAGCAGGTGCTGAACGGCGAGGTGCAGAGCTACCCGAGCCTCACGACGAACGTGCGCTCAATTGCCGACTCCACGTCGATCCCCAAGGAGACAGTCCGTCGGAAGGTGGGCGCGCTGATTGAAGCGGGCTGGATCGCGCGGGAGGATCACAGCCTGGCGCTGACGCCGCTTGCCTCGCGGATGCTGACGGACGTCCGGGAGTCCTTGTTCCTCATGGCGGTGCGCAATCACCAGACGGTTCTTCCCTACGCAGAACGGGCAGCCGACGAGGCGTGACAAGCCGCCGGCCCGCGGGCAGAAAGCGCCCATGGCTCGAGGCGTTCTCTTCGTTCACAACAACTTTCCGGCCCAGTTCCGCGACCTGGCCGCGGCCCTGGTGAAGCGCGACATCCGATGCATGGCCATCGGATCGGAAAACGCCCGCGGGCTCGAAGGCGTGTTGTCGGCCCGCTACCGGCTATCCCGCGGCACCACCAAGGACATCCTGCAAATCGCCACCCGCGCGGAGGCCGACCTTCTGCGTGGCCGCGCCGCCTGGCGCGCCGCCAAGGCGTTCCAGGACAAGGGCATGGAGCCGGAAGTGATCATCGGCCATGCCGGCTGGGGCGAGACGTCGTTGCTGAAGGACGTCTTTCCGAACGCCCGCCAGGCTCTGTTCGCGGAGTTCTTCTACCACGCACGCGGCATGGACGTCGGGTTCGATCCCGAGTTCAGCGCCGCGCAGGATGAAGAAGGCACAATCCGCGTGAAGGCGAAGAACGCGGTCATGTCCCTCGCCTACACGGACGCAGACGCCATCGTGGCTCCTACGGAATTCCAGCGCTCATCCCTGCCCCCCGTGTTCCGCGAAAAGACCCGGGTCATCCATGAGGGGATCGACGTTCAGACGATCACGCCTGGGGCGGCCGCGCCGTTCGCGCTGGACGACGGTCGGGTCATCCAGCCGGGAACGCCGGTGATCACCCACATCAACAACAAGATGGAGCCGCTCAGGGGCCTGCACATCTTCGCCCGCGCCTTGCCGCGGCTGCTGCGCGAAATCCCCAATGCGCAGGTGATCGTGATCGGTCAGGAAGGCCGCAGCGGCTATGGCGGCGATGCGCCCGGCGGAAAGACCTGGAAGGAAGTCTGCTTCGAGGGCGTCGAGTTCGACCCAGCCCGCGTGCACTTCCTGGGACGTGTGCCGCACGAGCGGATGCTCGCCGCGCTGCGGCTGTCGACGGCTCACGTCTACTACACCTACCCGTTCGTGCTTTCGTGGTCCTTGTCTGAAGCGATGGCGAGCGGCTGCTACGTCATCGGGTCGGACACCGCACCGCTGCGTGATGCTATCGAAGATGGCGTGAACGGCAGGCTCCTCCCATTCTTCGACCACGACGCTCTCGCATCAGCCTTGATCGAAGCATGCCGGAACCCGGAGGTCAGCGCGCCTCTGCGGGCGGCGGCGCGTGAGAAGGCTGTGGAGTTGTTCGACCGGGACAAGGGCCGCGCCGCGTGGTTCCAGGTGCTGCGCGACCTGGGCATGAAGATCCCTGGCTGAAGAATCGCGCGAGGCGTTCAGAGTTCTTTAGACTTGCTCGGATAAGGAACTGTCTCTCAGTCAGGAGACCGCCCGTGGACGTGTTCGCGCGCAACAACGTCGTCATCCAGGGCGGTACTGGCCCAACCTTCGTGTTTTCGCACGGCTTCGGCTGCGATCAGACGATGTGGCGGCACGTGGCTCAGGCTTTTTTCGCCAATGGTCGCGTCGTGCTCTTCGACCACGTGGGCGCCGGGCGCTCGGACTTCAGCGCCTACACCTCGGCGAAGTACGGATCACTGCAAGGCTACGCCGCCGACGTGGTCGAGATCTGCGAAGCGCTCGCTTGTGACGATCTGATCTTCGTAGGTCATTCGGTAAGCGCCACCATCGGCGTGTTGGCGGCGGTGCAACGCCCCGACCTGTTCGCCAAACTGGTGCTGATCTGCCCTTCGCCACGGTATGCCAATACCGACACCTACCATGGCGGCTTCGGCGAAGGCGACATCGACGAGTTGCTCGACCTGATGGACAAGAACACCCTCGACTGGTCGGCCCTGATGTCGCCGGTGCTGTTCGCCCAGCGCGAACCGGACCTGCAAGAAGAATGGCGCGACAGCGTCTGCAGCATCGATCCTGTGATCGCCAAGGAGTTCGCCCGAGCGACGTTCAAGTCCGATCACCGAGCCGAATACCGACAGGTGACGACCTCCACCTTGATTGTGGAATGCGCCGAGGACAGCCTCGCTCCGCCCGAGGTGGGCGCCTATGTGCACCAGGCCATCGCCGGCAGCCGCCGCCTGGTGCTCGACGCCGTGGGACACTGCCCGCACATGAGCGCACCCGACGAGGTGATTGCGGCAATCGCCGACTTCGCTGGCGCGAACGCGGCGCGCGCCGCCGCCTGACCTGCCTTTGTCGAACCGCACGTCCCCCGGAGAGACGGAGCTGTACGACCTGGCTCCCTGCGGCCTGCTGAAGCTCGACCGCAACTTCGTCGTGCTCAGCGCCAACGCCTATTTCTATAACATGGTCGGTGTGACCGACGACTCCGCGCCCATCAAGTTCCAGGGGTTGCTGAGCGTCGCTGGGCGCATCTTCCTTCAGACCCGGCTCCAACAGGAGCTCGCCCTGTCCGGGCGGGTCGAGGAACTCGCCCTGGATCTTGTCCGCCAGGACGGCGAGCGCGTGCCGATCATGCTGAACGCGGTCCAGGAAGCAGACAGACAGGGGCGACCGGGCGCGATCCACATGGCGCTCTGGCGCGCGGCCGCCAAGCGCGCCTATGAGGCGGAGGTCCCGAAGGCCCGCATGGCCGCCGAGGAAGCCGCTCGGGTCAAGGCCGACTTCCTGGCCAATATCAGCCATGAGATCCGGACGCCGCTGAACGGCGTGCTGGGGGTAGCCGGGGTACTCGCCCGGACCGAGCTAACGGCGCGCCAGCGCGAGATGGTGGGCATGATCCAGTCGTCCGGCGGCATGCTGGAGCGGATCGTCTCCGACATCCTTGACCTGTCGAAGGTGCAGGCCGGCGGCCTCAGTCTCGAGGCGCACCCGTTCGATCTACAAACAGAGATCGGAGGCGTGGTGGAGATGACCCGCCTCCGAGCGGACGAGAAAGGCCTCGTGTTCCAGCTCGACGCCGCTCCGGAAGTCTTTGGCCGCTACCTAGGCGATGCGGTGCGTCTCAAGCAGGTGCTCGGCAATCTGACATCTAACGCCGTCAAGTTCACGGAACAGGGCGAGATCCGGGTCACGGTCACGCTTGGAGAAGCTGGTGAGCTGGTTTTCCGTGTAGCCGACACGGGCATCGGCTTCGACGAGATCGTCGGCGATACGCTCTTTCGGCGGTTCCAGCAGGCCGACGCGGGCATCACCCGCAAGTATGGCGGCACCGGGCTAGGTCTTTCGATCAGCAAATCGCTTGTGGATCTAATGGGCGGAACGATTACGGCCCGGTCCAAGCCTGGCGAAGGCAGCACTTTCGAGGTGCGATTGCCGCTGCCGCGCGTGGCGGACGAGCAGCCCGTCACCGAGGCCGCGCATGTGGGCGAAGCGGACGGGCCGGAACGGCTGCGCATCCTCCTGGTGGAGGACAACCCGGTGAACCAGCGCGTGGTCGCCCTGATCCTCGAGCAATACGGTGTTGAACTGGAGGTCGCCGACAACGGCGCGCTGGGCCTGGAAGCCTGGCGGGAAAGCGACTTCGATGTCGTCCTGATGGACATGCAAATGCCTGTCATGGACGGCCTGACCGCCATCCAGCACATGCGCGAGCTGGAGCGAACTGAGCAGCGACGCCGCACGCCTATCGCGGTGCTCAGCGCCAACGCAATGGAGCACCACCGCCAACAGGCGGTGCAAGCAGGCGCCGACGTCCACATCGCCAAACCCGTGACGCCGCAAACCCTGGTGGAAGGTGTCGAACGCGCCCTTAGCGAGAACAGCGCCGCATAGCGGCTGTCTAGCCGCAGCGGATCTCCCGGATCACGCCAGTGTCGGCGTCGAAGAAGAAGTTCAGCCGGTCTGCTCTGAAGTCCTGGGTCACCGGGCAGGTGGTGCAGGCGACACGCTGACGATCCGGAGAGACCGGGATCGGAATTTCGCTTCGATTGCGCCCCACGAGGTGCTGACTGGCTGCCGCGCCGCAACTGTCCGGTGGAGTCGCGGGACGCGGCGGCGCCGTGGGCGCAGCGGCTACCGGGGGCGGAGCCGGCGCTGGTGCAGGCGGGGCGGCGGGCGCCGCACACGCCGACAGCAACAGAACACCACAGAGTGCGGAAGCCCGCTTCAAGCCTGCTTTTCCCATCCCCGCTCCTTCTGCCGCCAATACGAGGCGGCATGCCCCTTTGCTTTCACCTGGGTCCACTGGCTGCGCGCGAGCGCGAGCTGTTGCGCATCGCCGCCGTCGAAGAGCACGACGCAGCGTGCGAAGCCATCCAGATCGCCCAGCTCGGCGCCGTCGATCAGGAACAGAGCATCGGCGGCATTTGGGTTGTCCTGCTCGGTCGTGAGCAGGATCGGCTGACGCGCTGCGTTCGGCTCGGCGGCCGGCGCATGCGGCAGGAAACTATCGTCGCGATAGCTCCACAGCCAGCCGTCCAGGTGCTCGATCCGCTCAGCTGTCGGAGTTCGCACCAGGGCTTTCCAGCCCCGCTGCAGCGTCTTCTCCAACAGCTCGGGCAAGGCCTGATCCAGCCCGGTGCGTTCCAGGTGGTAGAACCAGACCTCCGTCACCTCAGCCCTCGTACTTCTCCTGGACCATGCGGTTCAGCAGCCGCACGCCATAGCCCGTCGCGCCGTCCGGAATGGTCGGCACGCTGGAAGGCTTCTTCCAGGCGGTCGAAGCGATGTCGAGGTGGGCCCACGGCACGCCGTTGACGAACTTTTGGATGAACAGCGCCGCGGTAATGGAGCCCGCCGGGCGGCCGCCGATGTTCTTCATATCGGCGATCATGCTGTCGAGCTGCTTGTTGTACTGCTCAGGGAGCGGCATGCGCCACAGAGGCTCACCTTCGGTCTGCGAGGCCTGCAGCAGGTTCGCGGCGAGCTCGTCGTTGTTGGAGAACAGCCCGGCATAGTCATTGCCCAGGCTGATGATGATCGCGCCGGTCAGAGTGGCGAGGTCCACCATGAACTTCGGCTTGAAGCGGTCCTGGCAGTACCAGATGGCGTCGGCCAGCACGAGGCGGCCTTCGGCGTCAGTGTTGATCACCTCGATGGTCTGCCCCGACATGGAGGTGACCACGTCGCCCGGACGCTGGGCGTTGCCGTCCGGCATATTCTCGACCAGCCCGACGATGCCGATCGCATTCACCTTGGCCTTGCGGCCAGCGAGAACGTGCATGAGGCCGGACACGGCGGCCGCGCCGCCCATGTCCCACTTCATGTCCTCCATGCCCTCGGCGGGCTTGATGGAGATGCCGCCGGTGTCGAAGCACACGCCCTTGCCGACGAAGGCCACCGGCTGGGCGTTGGGGTCGTCCGCGCCGTTCCAGCGCATGACCACCAGCTGGCTTTCACGGACACTGCCCTGCCCCACGCCGAGCAGGCTGCCCATGCCGAGCTTGGCCATTTCGGCTTCGCCCAGGATCTCGACTTCCAGACCCAGACGCTCGAGCTCACGCAACCGGCGGGCGAACTCGACTGGGTAAAGAATGTTCGCCGGCTCGGACACCAGATCACGGCTGAACGCCACGGCGTTGGCCAGAGCCGACAATGGGGCGAACGCCGCCAAGGCGCCGTCGGCGTCGGCGGCGACCACCTGGGCGCGCTGAAGGGAAGGCTTCTTCTCAGCGGGCTCTTTCGTCCGGTACTTGTCGAACCGATAGCTGGCGAGACGCAGGCCCAGCGCCGCGCGCGCGGCAAGATCCACATCGTCGGTCGGCAGCTCTACGCGGATGGCTTCCAGTCCGGACAGCTTCAGCGCGCTATAGGCGCTGGAGGCGGCATGCTCGGCAGCCAGAGCGTCGAAGCTTTCAGCCTTGCCGGCTCCCACCAGCACGATCCGTTCGGCGGCCTCGCCTTCCGGGGCGAGAAGTTCAAGGGTTTGCCCCTTCGCGCCCGTGAAACGGCTCGCCGCCTTCGCCCTGGCGAGCGCGCCCTCAAGCGACTGGCCTTCGAACACCACGCGGGCCACAGCGGTCCTGGGCTGCACGGCGGCCTGGGCCGCAACGAACTCGATCTCCATCCGAACTCTCTCAGGTCTGACTGCTAAGCCTTCCCCGCCAACCGTCGGCTGCAAGCGCAGCGGTTGTGCGGGGCCGCGACGCATGGTTTAGAACAGCTCCGCGGCCGGGGCGCGGCAAATTCTCCGGGTGAGCCGTACTTTCTTACCGATGCGCCTGATCGACCGTTACCTGCTGCGCCAGCTCGTTGGCCCGACGCTGCTCGCCACAATGGCGCTGACGGCGGTCGCCCTGCTGAGCCAAAGCCTGGCCGGGCTCGATCTGCTCGTGAACCAGCGGCAAAGCGCCTTCGTCTTCCTGAAGGTGACGTTCCTCTACATGCCGCAGCTCATCAACATGGTGCTGCCCATCGCCGTGTTCGTCGCCGCACTGGTGACCCTGAACCGGCTGCACACCGACCAGGAGATCGTCGTCTGCTTCGCCGGCGGCATGAGCCGCTGGCGGGTGATCTCCCCGGCCCTGCGGCTGGCCTCGACCATCGCGTTCCTGGCTCTGCTCCTGAACCTCTGGATCCAACCCCTTGCCTACCGCACCTTGCGGCAGGAGCTCTTCGAGGTTCGGACGGATCTCGCCTCCACGCTTGTGCGCGAGGGAGAGTTCACCGAGCCGGCGCCTGGCCTAACCGTCTATGCGCAAGGCGTTGATGGACAAGGCAACATCAGCAACCTGTTCATCCACCAGGTGAAGGCGGACGGCGCGGCCACCACCTACACCGCCGACCAGGGCCGTATCGCACGGCGGCTGGGCCGGCCCGTGCTGATCATGCAGAAGGGCTCGACGCAGGAGTTCTCCGAGCGCGGCGTGCTGAACTACCTGACCTTCGACGAGTACGTCTTCGACCTGTCGCCGCTGACCAACAGCGACGAGCTGATCCAGTACAAGCCGTCGGACCGCTACCTTCACGAGCTGATGTTCCCGGACCTGACCCAGGACTGGGAGCGTCGCAACCGGCTCAGTCTGCTGGCGGAAGGCCACGCCCGGCTTTCGACGCCGCTCTACAACATCGCCTTCATGGCCCTGGCCCTGTCAGCCATCATCGGCGGCGGCTTCTCCCGGATGGGCTACGGCAAACGGATGGCTTGGATTGGCGCCGCGGCCGCCGTGACCCGCATCATCGGCTTCACCGTTCAGTCGGCGGCTGAGGAAAGCGCCTGGTTGAACGTCCTTCAGTACCTGGTGCCCTTGATCGCCTTCGCGCTCGGAATGCGCAGCATCTTCCGCCAGCGCGTCAGCCGGTTCATCGACATCCGCCGCAACCGTGGTCCATCCATCGCCCGAAGGGCGACCGCCTGATGGGCCGGCTGGAGCGCTACGTCCTGATCCGCACCTTGGGCGGCGTGCTGGCGGCCCTTGCGGTCATCGGCACCGTCATCGTCCTGGTGCAGTTCGTCGACCTGTCACGTCAGGTGGGCGTGCGCGCGGATGTGGGCGCCCCGGAGATCATCTGGCTCACCTTCCTGCGGGTGCCCTCGGTGATCCAGGTCCTGCTGCCGTTCGTCTTCCTGTTCGGGGGCATCGGCGCCTATGTGGGGCTCAACCGTCGCAGTGAACTGGTGGCGATGCGGGCCGCGGGCGTGTCCGCCTGGCGCTTCATCCTTCCGTTCGGAGCCGCGGCCTTTGTGGCCGGGGTGCTGACCGTCACCGCCCTCAATCCGCTGGCGGCCGCCATGAACGCGCAGTTCGAGGCCACGCGGGCCCGCCTTATGGAGAATTACCTGGGCGATACGCCCAAGGACATCTGGCTGCGCCAGGGCGATGACAAGAACCAGATCGTAATCCACGCCAAGTCTCGCGACACCGTCGGAGGCACGGTGCGGCTGCGGGGGGTGTCGCTGTTCGTCTACCAGAAGAACCGCGCGGGCACGCCTGAGTTCAAGCGCCGGCTGGAAGCCGCCGAGGCGCGGCTGCAGCCGGGTTTCTGGCAGCTCACGGACGTTCGCGAGGCGACGGCGGGTGAAAGCTCTGTCCGCTCCGACAGCCTTTCGATCCGCTCCACCCTGGACGCCGAGTCGGCCATGGAGCGGTTCGCGTCGCCGGACGCCATCGCCTTCTGGCGCCTGCCCGACGCGATCCGGCTCACGGAGCAGGCAGGGTTCTCGGGCGCCGCCTACCAGCTGCGCTTTCATCAGCTTCTCGCCACCCCGGTGCTATTCGCCGCGATGGCGGTGCTGGCGGCGGCGTTCTCCCTCCGGCTGGCTCGCCTGGGCGGCTTGGCGGGCCTGGCTGGAGCCGGCGTGGCGCTGGGTTTCGTGATCTTCTTCTTCAACCAGTTCGCCGGCGCGCTGGCGCGCGCCGACATCCTGCCGTTGTTCGCGGGAGCCTGGGGCCCGCCGGTGGTGGCCCTGCTGTCAGGGCTCACCCTGCTCTGCTACACCGAAGACGGTTGAATCGTTGGCCTGCCCGGCTATGCATCCGCCAAGCCCCGCCACGTTCGGGGGCCGCGCGCGAGAGGGGATCGAAGACTTCATGAGTTCGGGTCGGCGCACGCCTTCCGCAGCCGCCAAGCGCGCCATGCTCGCCGGGACCGCCATCGCGGTCCTGTGGAGCGCCGTCGCGCAGGCCCAGACGAGCACGCCTGCACCGGCGCAGGCGCCAGCCGCGAACGGGCCACTGGCGACCGCTCCAGCGGCGCGTACGCCCGACGGGCTGGCCGCGGGCGAGCTCTACATGGAAGCGGACCAGATCATCCGCGACGACGAGACCCAGCGGACCACCGCCGAAGGCTCCGTCGAGATCCGCTACGAAGGCCGGACGCTGCGCGCCGACCGCCTGATCTACGAACAAGCCGAGCAGGAAGGCCAGGGCGTCATCCGGGCGATCGGCAATGTCCAGATCATCAACTCTGACGGGACGGTCGAGTACGCCAACGAGTTCGTGCTCGACGAGGACATGCGGGCTGGCGTCGCGTTGGGCTTCTCCGCCCGGCTGCAGGAGAACGTCAAGATCGCGGGCGCGAGCGCGATCCGCCGGTCGGAGAACGTTCAGGAACTGCATCAGGCGATCTACACGCCTTGCCCGATCTGCACGACCAACGGGTCACCCAAGACGCCGACCTGGTCGATCAGCGCTGATCGCGTGGTGCAGGATCGCAAGCGCCGCATCGTCTACTATCGGAACGCCAAGGTGCACGTGCTGGGCGCGCCGGTGCTCTATTCACCGGTGTTCTGGCACGCCGACCCGCAGTCCGGCCGCGCTTCCGGCTTCCTGACCCCCGAGCCGGGCCTCTCGAACCGCCGCGGCTTCTCCTACGAGCAACCGTACCTTTGGGTGATCTCGCCGTACTCCGATCTGGTGATCAGTCCGCAGCTGAACACCAAGGTGAACCCGCTGCTCAACGGCCAATATCGACAGCGCTTCTACTCCGGCGATCTCGACGTCCGCTTCGGCTACACCCACGAGCGCGACTTCAACGGCCAGGGCGAACGCGTTCCGGGCAGCGAAGCGACCTCGCGCAGCTACATCCTGAGCCGCGGCGCCTTCCAGGCGGGCGAGCACTGGCGATGGGGCTTCACGGCTGAGCGCGCGTCGGACAAGCTGATCTTCGACAAGTACGACATCGGCAACGTGTTCGAGAGCCGCGGCCCCTATGTCGCCGATGACCGACGGCTGATCTCGCAGCTCTATGCGATCCGTCAGGACGAGAAGTCCTACTTCTCGACAGCGGCCATCAGCATCCAGGGCCTGCGTCCCAGCACCATCGAGTATCCGAAGCTCGAGAACGATCGCGCGTTCCCGCTAATCGCGCCGCTGGTCGAGTCCCGCTACGAACTGGGCCAGATGTTCGGCGGCCGTGTGCGGCTGCGCGGCTCGGCCGTGGGACTGACGCGCGAACAGGCCCCGAACACCATCGAGCGCATCCCCGGCATCGACAGCCGGCGGGTGACGGCCCAGGCGGACTGGCGCCGCGCGCTCACCTCGGTGGGCGGGCTGCGCGTCGATCCCTTCGTGGACGTTCGGGTGGACGGCTATAGCCTGAGCGACGTGGTGGCCGGACCAGGCTCAGCGACCACCTCGCGCACGACCAGCCGCCTCCTCGGCGCTGCAGGCGCCGACATCTCCTACCCGCTGTTCCGGCGCTGGCGTGACTCCACGATTGTGCTGGAGCCTCTCGCTCAGGTCGTCGTCTCGCCCGACGCCCGTCAAATAGTGGTGGGCCGGGACGCCGATGGCCAGCCGATCTACCTCAACGAGGACAGCGTCGCGTTCGAGTTCGACGAGACCACCCTGTTCCGTCCCGACAAGTTCCCGGGCTTCGACCTCTACGAGGACGGGGCGCGGCTGAATGTCGCCGGCCGGGCGTCGGTGCTGTGGGACGACGGACGTCGCGCCAGCCTGTTGGTCGGCCGCAGCTTCCGCGCCGACAAGAACGAAGTCTTCTCCCCGCGTTCCGGGCTGCGCAGCAAGGCGTCGGACTGGGTCGTGGCGGGCGAGGCGCGGCCGGTGCGCGGCCTGTCCTTCTTCACCCGGGCGCGTCTGGACTCGGACGACCTCAGCATTCAGCGGCTGGAAGCTGGCGCCAACGTCGTCAACCGCCGCGGCTCGGGCTTCGTCCGCTACCTGACGGACAACTACAACGTCAGCCTCGCCGACCTGGGCAACTCGTCCAACCTGAACCGCGAGAACCTGGACATCGGTGGCGAGCTGAACCTGACGCGCAACTGGGGCGTCACCGCCTACGGCAACGTCGATCTCAACCCGCCGTCTGTGCCAGGTCTCGAGAACAGCTCGGCGGCCTGGGTCATCCGCGACGTCGGCGTCTTCTACCGGGACGACTGCGTGCGCGTGGATGTGATCTACCGCAAGGAAGACACCCGCATCGCCCAACTGGGCCCGCGTGAGCAGATTACGGTGCGCCTAACGCTCGCCACATTGGGCGGACCTTTGTATGGCAGATAAAATCGCAGGCCGAAGCCGGCCGCTCGAAGGAATGACTCCATCCATGATGCACGCGCGTAACGTCACGGGCCAAGCGGCGCGGGGCGCAGCTATTGCTGCCGCCCTTCTGTCGGCTCTGCCCATCGGCGTGCAGGCCCAGGCGCTTCGCGGTCGTCTCGACTCCCGTCCAGCGCCGCAAGCCCAGCCGGCCGCTCCGGCTCAAGCCACCCCCGCCGCACCCCGGCCGATGTCGGAATCGGTCGCCGCGGTGGTGAACGACGAGATCATCTCGACTTACGACCTGGCGCAGCGGATGCGCCTGTTGATCGCCACCTCTGGCGTTCAGCCGACCCAGGAGACCCTGCCGCAGTTTCAGCGCGAGGCGCTGATCTCTCTGGTCGACGAGCGGATCCAGTTCCAGGAACTGCGCCGCGTCGAACGGGAGCAGAAGTTCTCGATCGTGGCCACCGACGAGGAGGTGACGGAAGAACTCGCTGCAATGGCGCAGCAGAACAACATGCGCCCTGAGGCCTTCCTCAACCAGCTTCGCGCCCAGGGCATCAACCCCGACACGCTGCGTCAGCAGGTGCGGGCGCAGATGAGTTGGGAGCGCTGGATCCGCGGTCGCTACGGCTCGCGCCTGCGCGTGGGCGGCGATCAGGTGGATGCGACGCTCGCCCGCTTGCAGGCCGCTTCGTCACGCCCGCAGTACCAGGTGAGCGAAGTGCTGATCGACGCCGCGCGCGTCGGCGGCATGGAAGCCGCTACGCAAGGGGCGGCTCAGCTGATCTCCCAGATGCAGCAGGGTGCGCCCTTCCCGTCTGTGGCCCGTCAGTTCTCGGCGGCGCCGACTGCGGCGGCCGGCGGCGACGCCGGCTGGATCTCCGAAGGTGAGATGCCTCCGGAAGTGGACGCCGCCCTGGCGCAGATGCGGCCCGGTCAGTTGTCGGCGCCCATCCCTGTACGCGACGGCGTCTACATCATCTACCTGCGCGACAAGCGCTCGGGCGGCGGCGCGAGCCTCGTCAACCTGAAGCAAGCGGCGGTCGCCATCCCGCAGGGCGCATCGGCAGCCGACGTGGAAGCCGCGCGCGCCAAGCTCGAGAGCGTGCGCAGCAGCACGCAGCAGGGCTGTCAGGACCTCGAAAGCGCGGCCGGCAAGGTACAGGGTGTCGTGGCAGGCGACCTGGGCGAAGCCGAGATCGACGACCTGGCGCCGGAGTTCCGCGCTGCGGCCCAGAGCCTGGAGATCGGTCAGCTGTCGGCCCCGATCCGTACCGGCGTGGGGCTGCACGTTCTTGCCGTCTGCGGCAAGCGCGCGGCAGGCGCCGCCCAGCTGGATCGGGCGGCCATCGAGAATCGCCTGATCGGCCAGCAACTCAACATGGTGGCGCGTCGCTATATGCGTGACCTGCGGAATTCCGCGACCATCGAGACGAGAGGGTGAAGACAGGTCCGCTTGCGCTAACCCTTGGCGATCCAGCCGGCGTCGGGCCGGAGATTGTCGTCAAGGCTTGGAACGAGCTCCGCGCCGGTGGTCCGGCGTTCATGGCGGTCGGCGACTTCCAGTCGCTGGCCTCCGCGTCTGTGGCCGGCGCTTCCATCCTGCGCCGAGTCCACGCGCCCGAGGACGCGCTGCGGGTGTTTCCGGACGCCTTGCCCGTACTCGACTTGCCTATGCGCTCGCCCGTTGTGGCGGGCCAGCCATCGCCTGCCTACGCGCCTGCTGTAATCCAATGGATCGAGACGGCGGTGGGCCTCGCGCTGCGTGGTGATGTCTCGGGCGTGGTGACGGCCCCAATCGCTAAGGCGCCGCTCTATGAGGCGGGATTCAAGTTCCCCGGTCACACCGAGTTCCTGGGCGAGCTGACGGCCGCCGCGAACTACGACGGCGCGCGCGGGCCAATTATGATGCTCACCGCACGCGACCTGCGGGTGACGCTGGTGACGGTGCATGCGCCGATCGCCAAGGTCCCTTCGCTGTTGAGCGTCGAAAAGATCGTCAACGCCGGTCTCGTCACCGCCCAGTCCCTGAGGCGTGACTTCGGCCTTCTGGCGCCGCGGGTCGCCGTCGCAGGGCTGAATCCCCACGCGGGAGAGAGCGGCGGGATCGGGCGGGAAGAAATCGAACTGGTGGAGCCGGCCATCCGGGCGCTGCGCAACCTGGGCGTCGACGCCACGGGCCCTTTCCCTGCGGACAGCCTATTCCCGGAAACCATGCGCAGCCGGTACGACGCGGCGGTGTGCCTCTATCACGACCAGGCGCTTATCCCGGTGAAGATGCTCGACTTCTGGGGTGGCGTGAACGTCACTCTGGGTCTGCCGATCGTCCGCACATCGCCTGATCATGGCACGGCCTTCGATATCGCCGGGCGCGGACTGGCGCGGGCCGATAGTCTGGTGCAGGCGGTGCGGCTTGCTGACCAGATCGCTCGCCGCCGAGGCGGTTGAGCGCCATGACTCTGGCCGATCTTCCGCCCCTCCGCGAAAGCCTTGCGACGCATGGCCTGCTGGCCCGAAAGTCATTCGGACAGCACTTCCTGCTGGACCTCAACATTACCCGGAAGATCGCGCGCCTGGCCGAAGTCGGCGAAAGCGACCGGGTGATCGAAGTCGGGCCAGGTCCGGGCGGTCTCACGCGCGCACTGCTGGAGACGGGCGCACCTGTCACGGCGGTTGAGAAGGACGAACGCTTCCGCCCCCTTCTGGAGGAGCTCGGCGCAGCGGCGAGCGGCGCCCTGGATGTGGTGTTCGCCGACGCCCTGAAGGTGGACGAGCGTGAACTGGCGCGAGGTGCGCCGGCGCACCTCGTCTCCAACCTACCGTACAACGTGGGCACCGCCCTTCTGATCAAGTGGCTTACCGGCCCCTGGACGCCCGCCTCGCTGACCTTGATGTTCCAGAAAGAAGTGGCTGAGCGAATCACCGCCAAAGCCGGCGACGATGCCTACGGGCGGCTGGCGGTCATCGCTCAGGCGACGTGCGAAGCACGGCTGGTGATGGACGTGCCGGCCCGGGCGTTCACGCCTCCGCCCAAGGTCGACTCTGCCGTCGTGCGGCTGACGCCGCGCGCCGATCGCCCGGAGCCGCGCCGACTGGACGCCCTGCAGAAGCTGACAGCCGCAGCCTTTGGACAGCGCCGCAAGATGCTTCGGGCCAGCCTTAAGGGTTTGGCGGGCGAGCCAGTCATCACTGCCGCCGGTCTCGACCCGCAAGCCCGCGCCGAAACGGTCGACATCGAAGGCTTCCTGCGGCTGGCCGACGCCTGGCTCGCGGCGCGCGCTCAAGGCGGTTGAGCAAAGACTGGTCGATCTACCGGAGATGGATCTAAGCTGACCTTCCCGACCGGAGGGTCCATGCTTCGCCCCGTCCTTTGCGCGCTTGCCCTTTGGCTGCCTGCCGCCGTCTTGGCGGCTCCGGCGCCCCCTCCTTTGCCCGTTCCGCCGATCGTGGATCGTCACACACAGCCGGAGCGGGCGCTGCTGGGGTTTGCGCCTCCGCCTCCTGCGGTGACCTGCGCCGAGGGCGCGCCGCGGCGCCTGTCCGGCAACCGCTTCAGCCCGGCGCCCAGCTGGATGCCCGCAGGCGAGGCGGCGCCCCGGCAGGAGACGTTCCTGTTCCGCATCGATCCGAGCGGGCGTCCCCTCGGCATCCGTGCCGCCACGCCACGGCGCGATGATCAGACTGAGCCACTGGAAGCGACGCTTGCCGCCTGGAGGTTCGAAGCCTCGAACGCCGGCTTCACGGGGTGCGCCTATACCGTCGAAGGCCGCGTCCACCTGCCGACCCTCGCCCCCGCCGACCTGTTGCGCCAGGCCGTCGCGGAGCGCACGTGGCGAGGACGGGACGAGTGGCGACTGCGCCAGCTGATCGGCTCTGCCGGTTGCGGCCCGAACACAGCGCCGGCGCCCCGGATCACGCACCACCCGGACTATGCGGCGGTTCAGAAGCTTCCCGGTCGGCCGCAATGGAGCCTGGAGAGCTTCGATGTCAGCACGCAGGGCCGTCCGCACCACGTCGTGCACATCGCGGACTCCGGCGCGCCGGACCTTAGGCGAAGATCAGAGCGTGCTGTTCGCGCCTCCCGGTGGGAGTCCAAGGAAGCCGTCGGTTGCCTGATGACCTACTACGCCCCTCCGGCGCCCTTGCCTGCCCCACCCATGCCCCAGCGGACCGGCTACGAACGCCCAGGTGACAGCTGCGAAGAGGACGTGGACCTCAGCTTCCGAACGCCGATCCCCTACCCCAAGGCGGCGGAGGGCCGGAGGATCGAGGGATGGGCGCTGATGCGGTTCGACGTGGCGCCGTGGGGCGAGGTCGGATCGATCGAGGTGCTGGCGTCCGAGCCGACGTCCGCATTCGGCCTGATGGCTTCCAACTACCTGCGCATGGCGAAGGCGTCGAACCCCTCCACCGGCCGCAAAGGCTGCATCGTGCCGGTGCGGTTCAAGCTGCCCGAGCTCATGACCGACGCAGGCGACGCGGAAGACTAGGCCTTCAGAAGCGCCTGCGCCTGGTCGGTCAGGGTCCAGCGGCTGGCGCAGGCAGGACCGCGAGGCTGCGCCCCTTCCCAGCCCGCGAAATCAAGCCAGCCGCGTTCGCCGAGCGCGAAGCATCGACGCTCGCGATCGAACCCGACCTCGAGGCGTGCGCCATTCTCGTAAAGGACGTTGACCAGTTGGCCTGCGGGCAGCGCCTGCATCAGCAGCGCCCGGCTGGCGGGTGACAGGTTCTCGAGTCGCATGCTCGTCCTCCGTCTGGAAACGTCAGCATGCCGCCGAGTCTTGCCGAAGCGCAAAGGGGGCCTGAGGCGCGCCTGTGGATGGTTTCGGCGCGCCTTGGGGATCAGCGTTGAGTGCTTGCGGGGCCAGCCTGCAGGGGCTTGGCCGTGGTGCGCGAGAGATACGGCTACTTCTTCTCCAACATCAGCTGCCCTTCCTTCTGCAGCCGTCCCTTCACCTTGCCGGCCAGCATGGCCAGGAAGCCTGGCAGCAGGACCTCCAGACGCACTTCGTCATCCAGAACGTCGACGAATCCGCGGACCGCTTGGCCCATGGCAGAGACGGAGAAGCTCAGGCGATCTCCTACCCAGCTGTGATCAACCACAGCCGTCGCGCCGCCGCTCAACTGCTGCGTCAGGCGTCCGAGACCCTCATCAATGCGGCGACGCGCCTCGATGCGGCCAAGCTGGTGCGGGATGTTGACGGTGACGGGCTTGCTCATGACGCAATAACGGCGAGGCTCGGCTTGGGGGTTCCCCAGAGGGAGGTTATCAACGCCGCATGCATGAGGATCGTACGCTGTTCGGCGATGGCCGGTACCCGGAATCCGGCCCTTTAGCGGTGCTGGCGCGCCTGACCTTTCTTGCCGCCCTATTGGCCATCGTGATCGCGGTGTTCCTGCCGCCTTCGATGGTGCCGCGCTTCGTGCGCTCCAACTACCTGGAGCATTTCGCGGCCTTCTATGTCCTGATGCTGATCACCATGGCGGCCATGCCCCGCGCACGGCTTCGCAACCTAGCCACTGGCGTCGGCGTGTTCGCCACAGTTCTCGAGGCAACCCACCTGCTCAGCGGCGCCTCGCTGACGCCGCTGATCGACAACTGGGTTTCAGATCTGGGCGGGTTGGCCGCGGCGGCGGTGCCCGTGGTTGTCGAGCGGTTCCGCCGCCGCTTTCCGCGTCCAGGCCGCTAAGCCGCGGTCAGAACCAGCCCCGGTCACGGACGCGCAGGTTGTTCTGCACGTTGCGAACGCCGTCGATGTCGGCGACGTCCTCGATCCGGCGCTTGTCCGACTTGCGCTTCACTGTGCCGTTGAGGATGACCTCGCCGTCGTTCACCAGCACCTCTAGATCGCGCAGGTCCAGGCCACGTTGATCTTCAAGCCGCTCGACGATCACAGCCCACAGGACGCGGTCGGAGGGGCCGCGGCGCCGGCTGCGTTGGGCTTCGACCTCGCGCCGCCGAGCTTCTTCCCGTTGCAGGTGCTCGCGATGAGCCTCGTCGGTGTCTGAGGCGCGGCCGCCGAAGAAGGCGCTGGCCCGATCCCGCCACGAGCCGTGGCCGCGATCCTCATCATTCTGTTCGCGGCGGTAATCGCCCGCATCCATGCGTCGGGCGTAGTCTTGATCGTCACCGGCGAAGCGACGGAAGCCACGGCGGTTTTCCGGGTCGTAGCCGTAGTCGCGGGAGTAATCGGCCTGACCGAAGTCCCGGCTGTCGCGGCCTAAATCCCGGTCGCCCTCGACACGGTATCCAGTCCGGCGTTGCGGATCGTAGGCGTAATCGACCGAGTAATCGGCCTGTCCGTAGTCCTGGCGCTCGAAGCTGCGCCCTTCGCTGCGGCCACGCGAACCTGCGTAGGCGTCATCCGCAGCGTCGTCCCAGCGGCCGAAGTCATCACGACGGGTCTCGCGCGAACGCCAGTCGGTCCGAATCCGGTCTCCACGCATCCAGTCGTCTCGCGCCATGTGCGTCCTCCTTGCTTCCGGGTCACGGCGCAAGAACCTGCGCCGTGCCCTTAGGTTCCGGAGCTCTGGCGTGCTCAGCCGAGGATCCAGCCCGACGTAAGGCTGGAGGCTTGGACCCCGACCAGGATGACTTGGCCGCCGCCGCTCATGCTGACGACCGTGTCGGCGTTCACCTGGGCGACCGTGTAGGTCGTCCCAATGTCCAGGAGCAGGCGGTCGCCCTCCCCCTGGTTGAAGTCGGTGATGCGGTCGATGCCGGCGTCGCCGAAGCTGTGGAAGATGTCGGCGCCCGCGCCACCCGTGACGGTGTCGTCACCGCGGTCTCCGGAGAGCCAGTCGGCGCCGGCGCCGCCGTTCAGCACGTCCTCGCCCTGGCCGCCACGGATCAGGTCGGAGCCGTCGCCGCCGTTACAGGTGTCGTTGCCCAGGTTCCCGAACACAATGTCCAGGCCGGCCTCGCCCCAGAGCTGGTCGTTGTCCTTGCCGCCGACCACCCAGTCGTCACCTTCACCGCCCCAGAGGCTGTCGTCCCCCTGGTTGCCGTTCATGATGTCGAAGCCGCCGCCGCCCCGCAGGACGTCGGAGCCCATGCCGCCATTCAGCACGTCCAGGCCATCGCCGCCTTGCAGGGTGTCGGAGCCTGCGCCGCCTTCGAGCAGGCCGCCCCAAGGTTGAGCGGTGAGGCTCTGCGCCGCTTCCGCGCCACCGCCGATGGCGCCTTGCGGAACTCCGGACGCACCGCCGCCGCTAGCGCTCTCCGCCGTCGACGAACCTCCCGTGGACGCCGGGCCAGCGACGCCGGTGGACGCGCCGCCGCTGGTCGCGGTGGCGGATCCGCCCGAGCCGCTGGTGGCCGTGGCGCCGCCCGGCCCTGCGCTCGCACCGCCGCCCGAAGCGAGATCAGCGCCGATCGTGACCTGGAACCCGGTGGACGGCGCGGACGCGTTGCCGGCTCGATCCACAGCGACCGCGGTCAGCGTGTGATCACCGGCGCCGAGGGCGCTGGTGGTGATGGTCACTTCGCCGCCGTAGCCGAGCAGGCCGCTGCCGACGAGGTTTGAGCCGTCGTAGATATGGACCCAGCCGCTCATCAGAGCGACGCCGCCGTACGGTGCGTGGCCGGGCGAGCCCTGGGGCAGCGGCGGCAGCCCGCTTTCGAAGATGGTGAAGGTCAGGCTGGCGTCATCCGTCCGTCCGCCGCTCGATACGGCCCCAGTCTTGGCGCCTGCGTCATCAAGCACCTGGCGGATTTCAGGCGCGGCCGGAGTGGCGGTCTCAACTCCGAGGCCCCAATAGCCGCCGGAGGTCGCTTTCTCAGCGCCGTCCGCAGCTTGCAGCGCCACGCTAAGGTGATGCCAGCCGCTCGACAGTCCGGTCAGCTGCAGGCCGACGGACCCGGCCGAAAGAGCGGCCGCATCAACGGTGAACGTGCCGATGGCGACGTTGGAATCCTTGAGAACCACCGTGTCGCCAACAGCCGCCTGTGCGCCCAGGCTGACCCGGATCAGCGGCGACGTGTCATTGGTGTACCCGCCAAACGTCACCGACCCGGTGTTCGGCCCAACGTCATCCACGGCTTCGATAATAGACAGCCCTTCGGCCATGTCTTCGCCCCCGATCATAGCAAGGCAACCGGCTCGCCGGTTGCAGCCCCTCGCGGGCAAGAACATCCGTGTGCGGCGAACGATCCAGCTTCACCGCAAATAAAGTTCGTGACTTCGGTCCAGAAGAGACCGACGGAACCGATCCTTCCGCTCGCGTGTAGACCGTGACCGGGCCAGCGACTCGCGAGACACCGTAGCTGTGCTGAACCCCGCCCCCGTCCGTGAGACGGACCGCCGGACGGCCGAGCCGCTCGCCGCGGCCAAGGCCACGCCGCCCCGCAAGCCGGGGCCAGGCGACGTCGTGCGCCGGTGGCTGCTGCGCGTGATCCCGTTTGTGCTGCTGATCGCAGCCGGCTGGGTGCTCTGGCGTGAATTCCACACCCTGAGCATCCGAGAGGTGGGCTCGGCGATGGGACAATGGGGCGGCGGACGCATTGCGCTGGCGCTCTGCCTGTCGGCTTTGAGCTTCCTGCTGATGGGCTGCGTGGAGAAGCTTGGCCTTGGCTGGGCCGGCGCGCGGGTCCCCCTGCCTTCCGTACTCGGCGGCTCTTTCGTGGCCAATGGCATCGCGCACACGGTCGGCGCCAACCTGCTCGTGTCAGGCGCGGTGCGGGCGCGGCTCTATCACCGATATGGCGTGAGCCTCACCCAAGTGGCGGGCACAACGCTCTTCTGCGGCACCGCCTTTGCGGTGGGCATCTCCACTCTTGGGGGCGCCGGCATGCTGCTGTCGGCGCCGGAGCAAATCGCCGCCACCGCCATTCCGCTGCCCGTTGCTCGGACCCTTGGTGCGGTGCTGATCGGCTGGGTGGTCTGCTATGTGCTGCTCTGCGCCTTCCGGCGACGCAAGCCGCTGCACGCGTTCGGGCGAACCCTGACGCTGCCTCGCGTCCGCGATGCTCTGGGCCAGGTCGCAATCGGAGTGACGGATAACGCGACGGCGGCGGCGATCATCTGGATCCTGCTGCCGCCGGACACGGTGCACTACCACACCTTCGTCGGCGCCTACGCCGTGGCCACGGTCGCGGGTCTTGCGTCCACGGTGCCAGCCGGCGCGGGCGTGTTCGAGGGGACTATGTCCACCTTGCTGCGGACGGTGAATCCCGCCCCGCTCGCCGCCGCCTTCCTGGGTTATCGGCTAGCCTTCTTCATCCTGCCGCTGATCGTGGCTGGCGCAGCCCTGTTCCTGGACACCCTGCTGCGCCGCTCAAGCCGGCGGCGCTGAGAGCTCAGGTGCGGACCTGCTCTTCAAGCCGGCCGTCCTTCAAGGTCACCACCCGGTCCATGTGGCGCGCGAGTTCGAGGTTGTGCGTAGCGATGAGGGCGGCGACGCCCGTGCGACGCGCTAGGCCATAGAGGTTCTCGAAAACGGTGATCGACGTGTGCGGGTCGAGGTTGCCGGTCGGCTCGTCCGCGAGCAGCAGACGTGGCGCATTCGCCAGGGCACGGGCGATCGCCACCCGTTGCTGCTCCCCGCCGGACATCTGCGCCGGCTGGTGGTGCACGCGCGCGGCAAGTCCGAGCTGCCCCAGCAGGTCCTCAGCACGGGCACGCGCCGCCTTCTGCGTGGTTCCCGCGATCATCTGAGGCAAGGCCACGTTGTCGAGCGCGCTGAACTCGGGCAGCAGGTGGTGGAACTGGTAGACGAAGCCCACGGTCGCGAGGCGAACCCGCGTGCGTTGGCGCTCCGGCAGGTCCGAACAGTCGCGGCCAAGCACCGTGATCCGTCCTGCGTCCGGATGCTCCAGGAGGCCCGCTGCATGCAGCAGGCTCGACTTGCCAGAGCCCGAAGGCCCAACCAGCCCGACAATCTCACCCGGCTGGATGTCTAGGTCGACGCCATCGAGCACGGTGAGCGGGCCCGCGCCTGTCACGTAGGTGCGCTTCAGGCCACGGATGGAGAGGACGGGCTCACTCATAGCGAAGGGCCTCCACCGGATCGAGGCGCGAGGCCCGCCACGCTGGCGGCAAGGTCCACAAGCACGACATGCCGAGGGCGAAGACGGCGATGCCCGTCACCTCGGCCCAGTCGATCTTCGAGGGCACGCGGCTGAGATAGTAGACGTCCGAGCTGAACACCGTCTGGCCCGTGGCCCACTCCACCAGCCCTTGGATCGGCCCGATGTAGAGCGAGAACAGCACGCCCAGCACGACGCCGGCGAGGGTGCCGAGCCCGCCGATGCTCGCACCCGTCATGAAGAAGATGCGCATGACCGAGCCCTGCCCGGCGCCGACGGTGCGCAGGATGGCGATGTCGCGGGTCTTGTTCTTCACGAGCATGACCAGACCCGAGATGATGTTCAGCGCTGCGATCACGATCAGCATGCCGAGGATCAGTCGCATGGCGGCGCGCTCCACCTTCAGGGCGCCCCAGAAGGAGCTGTCGCGCTGGGTCCAGTCGGTGACCAGGGCCGTCGGACCCGCAGCGTGGTTCACGGCCGCCTTCATGGCCGGAGCGTCGTCCGGGTTGGCGACCTTGAGTTCGATGGCGTCGACAGACTGGTCGCGACCAAAGAACAGCTGCGCCTGCTCGAGCGGCATATAGATGTAGGCCTGATCGAACTGGCTCATGCCGATCGTGAAGGTGCCCACCACCGTGTAGGCCTTCTCCACCGGTGTGCCGCCGAAGGCCGTGGCGCCGCCGCTGGGCGAGATCAGCGTGATGCTGTCCCCCACGCGGACCCCGATCGCGTCTGCGAGCCGCTGGCCGATGACCACCCCGTCGCCGCCGAACTCACCCTGACCAAAGCCCTGCAGGCTCCCCTGGGTGATGTTGCTGGACACCAGGGTGGTGGCGCGCAGGTCCTTAGGCGAGATCCCACGCACCAGCACGCCGGTGATCTGGCTCGGTCCCATGGCGATCGCCTGGGCGTCGATGACTGGCGCAGCTTGCACGACGCCAGGCACCTTCAGCACCCGCTGGACGGCGAGCTCACGCGCAGGTCCGTCGAGCACCGAGCCGGTGACGAACAGATGGCCCTGGAAGCCCAAGATGCGGCCCAGCAGCTCAGCCCGGAAGCCGTTCATCACCGACATCACGACGATCAGGACGGCGACCGCCAGCATGATGCCGATGAAGGATATGATGGAGATCAGCGCAACGCCGCCCTGGCTGCGCTTGGCGCGCAGGTAACGCCAGGCGAGCATCCGCTCCCATAGTCCGAACGGCGGCGCTCGGCCGCCCACCGGGGCCGCCAGTTCGCTCACGCGCAGATCGCCTTGATCGCAGCTTCCAGCGGCAGGGTCTGACGCTCGCCGGTGGCGCGACGCTTGATCTCCACCACGCCTTCCGCGACGCCCTTCGGGCCCACGATCAGCTGCCAGGGGATGCCCACCAGGTCGAGAGAGGCGAACTTGGCGCCGGGACGATCGTCCCGGTCATCCAGCACCGGGTCCTTTCCGGCTCCGAGCAGGGCTTGGTACGCCTGTTCGGCCACTGCATCGATCGAGGCCTCGCCCGGGCGCAGGTTGACCACCGCAGCGCCGAAGGGCGCAACGCTGTCGGGCCAGATGATGCCCGCGTCGTCATGGCTGGCTTCGATGATGCCGCCAAGGAGACGCGAGACGCCCACGCCATAGGAGCCCATGTGCACCGGCCGCTCGACGCCGTCGGAGCCCGCCACCAGCGCCTTCATCGGCTTGGAGTACTTCTCGCCGAAGTAGAAGATGTGGCCGACCTCGATGCCGCGGGCGTTCATGCGCTTGTCTTCAGGCGCTTCGGCTTCGAAGCGTGCCTGGTTGTGCATCTCGTCGGAAGCGGCGTAGAGGCTGGTGCGCTGCTCGACCAGCGGCTGCAGGTCGCCGTTCCAGTCGATGTCTGCGCCCGGTGCGCCCATCTCGACCAGATCACGGTGGGCGAACACTTCGCTCTCGCCGGTCTCCGCAAGGATGATGAACTCGTGGGACAGGTCGCCCCCAATCGGGCCGGTGTCCGCCCGCACGGGGATCGCCTTCAGCCCCAACCGCGCGTAGACGTTGAGGTAGGCCAGGAACATGCGGTTGTAGGACCGACGGGCCGCGGCCTCGTCCACGTCGAACGAATAGGCGTCCTTCATCAGGAACTCGCGGCCGCGCATGACGCCGAAGCGGGGGCGCCGCTCATCCCGGAACTTCCACTGGATGTTGTAGAGGTTCTTCGGCAGGTCCTTGTAGGACTTCACGTAGGCGCGGAAGATCTCGGTGACGACCTCTTCGGCGGTCGGGCCGTACAGCAGGTCGCGCTCATGGCGGTCCTTGATGCGCAGCATCTCCTCGCCGTAGTCGTCGTAGCGGCCGCTCTCGCGCCACAGGTCCGCCAGCTGCAACGTCGGCATCAGGATCTCGATCGCGCCGGCGCGGTTCATCTCCTCGCGCACGATCTGCTCGACCTTTTTCAGCACCTTCAGGCCAAGCGGCAGCCAGGCGTAGATCCCTGCCGCTTCCTGGCGGATCATCCCGGCGCGCAGCATCAGCTGGTGCGACACGATCTGAGCGTCGGACGGCGCTTCGCGCAGGGTGGGCATGAAGTAACGCGAAAGGCGCATCGGCTTTAGGTCATCCCGTGAACTGTCGGAGAGCGGCTCTGATACCCCTGCCCTGGAGAGCTTGGCAACGCGCTCAGTAGCCAGAAGGCAGGCTCGGCAGCGTGATCAGGTGGAAGTGGATCACCGCCCAGATCAGCACCCACACGATCCCTGAGACCCAGGTGGTGGTGATGAACTTGCGTTTCAGGTTCGGGTTCACCGGCGCGCCGGGATCGCCGCCGTCGCCGAGATTGATGCCCGCGTCGTGATGGCTCTGGACGCCCCACGGCAAGACCGCAAACAGAACGGTCCACCAGACGGTGATGTAGATGGCGACGCCGGTGAACACGCTCATCCGTGGCCTTCCTTCGGCGTCTGCATAAGTTCGATCAGCACGCCGCCCATGTCTTTCGGGTGCACAAAGATGACAGGCACGCCGTGCGCCCCGATGCGCGGCTCGCCGGTTCCGAGGATGGTGGCGCCTTTGGCGCGCAACTCCTCGCGCGCGGCCAGGATGTCTTCCACCTCGAAGCAGACGTGGTGTTGGCCGCCCTTTGGGTTTTTTTCAAGGAAGCCCTTCAGCGGCGAAGCCTCGCCCAAAGGCTCGATCAGCTCGATCTGGCTGTTCGGCAGGTCGACGAAACAGACCCAAACGCCCTGGGCCTCCAAGGGGAACTTATCGCCGATGACGGTCGCGCCCAGCACGTCGCGATAAAGCTTCACCGCCTCGTCGATCGAGGGGGTGGCGACGCCCACATGGTTCAGTTTGCCGATCATTGCGCGGGTATACGCCCGCGCGGCAGGGGTGGCGAGCGCCCAGGCCCGCCGTCTCGCAGACGGCGAAGGCCTGGGCGTCGTTCGGCTTGTGGCCGCCGGCCTACTGAGGCGCGGTGCTGCCGTTCGAGCCGGTCGGATTGGCGCCGGCGCGCGGACCGGTGTCGGTGTCGCCGCTGGGGCCAGCGGGCGAGCCCGGAGACTGCTTCGGCAGGTCGCCGGCAGCCGGAGAGCTGACGTCGCCAGAAGCGGTGTTCGGCTGGGTCTTGTCCTTCTTCACCGTCGTGACGGTGCTCGTCGGACTGCTGGCGCCGGTGCGAGCCGTCGCGCCGTGGCCCTGGTGCGAGCTGCCCGACCAGGCGCCGGTCTGGCTGCTGGTGGTGGAGCCGGTCGTGGACGAGCTGGTTTGCGCGATCGCGCCGCCGGCGACAGCCAAAGCTGCAGTCGCGGCCGAAATGATCAGGATCTTCATAGCTTTCTTCCCGAGTGACGCCGGTTGCCCGGCTGCTCGGGAGAACCCCGAGCGCGCGCCATCGTTGCAGCCCGCGCTCAGGTTGCAGCCGATAACCTGCTCAGCGAACGAGCAGGATCTTGGCCGCCACGTCCTCTTCCGCCGCCGCGCCGCCCCGCGGGAAAGCCGGTGCGCGCAAGGCGCCGGACCCGTCGGCACGGACGCTCAGCGGGCGAGACCAGGCGCCGGTTCGCGGATCGAACCAGATCCACTGATAGCGAGCGCTCGGCGTAAATCCGTTCATCTGCGGCCGCACGGCTTTGGTCTCGAAATAGGCGAGAGCCAAGTCCTTCTCCGGCGTGCGCATCATGAACGACCAGCCGTCCAGGCCGTCATCCAGAGCGCCCGGGATGCTGCGCGGCGCAAGGCTGTCATTGGCCAAGGTCAGGCGCTGATAGCGATCGCCTTCCGACAGAACGAAGGTCTTGAGGTGCTGCATCTGCGCGCCGGACTGGTAGCGCAAGGCCGTCCAGATGTGCGGTCGCCAGCCCTCCGGCTCGCCCGTACTGGTGAGGTCATAGGCCGCTGTGCCGTGCACGTGCCCGGCAAGGCCGCCCGACAGCACCGACCCATACATCATCGCGCGCGCGAAGTAGTTGTCCCTCGGACTATCGGCGGCCGGGGTCTCGCCGCCCGGCCGGTTGATGCTGTGGTTCCAGCCTGTGTAGTAGGGCTCCAGGTTGGCGGCCGGCATCGCGGGCTGGAGGCGGAAGAGCTCCTCCACCGAGGCGTAGATGGCGTGGTTGCGCGGGTTGTTGCCCACCGTGTGCATCGACAGCCAGGGCGCTCGCTCCCCATGCCCGAAGACCTTGTAGGTCGAGCGATCGATCAAGGTGGTCACCGGCTGGCCGTACGGCGGCGCACCGTAGCGGCGGTAGTGATAGGTCAGCGCTTCGTTGAACTCGTCCGCGGTGAGGCTGAAGTCCTTTGGAATCCAGTCCAGGTGGATCCCGCTGAAGACCACGTTGTAGGCGCCGTAGCGCGCGATCAGGTACTGGAAGTAGCGGGCGTAGGACGGGCTGAAATCGAAGTACCGCTTCCAGGATGGCGCAGCGTCGCGCCGGATCGTTTCCAGGAACGGCACGAAGCCTTGGGTCGACAGGTGCTGCAGCTTGCGGTCCAGGCTGCGGAAGTAAGCCGGATTGATCCGGTCGAAGTTGGCCATGCCTTCGCGATCGGCCATGACCTCAAAGGCCAGGTTGCCCGCTTCGTCGTGCATGTCCTTGGCGGTCGTGGTCGCGCCATCGGCCGTGGAGATCTTCGCGTTCGGCGCCCAGTGACCGAACTTCTCCCAGGCGTTGCGCAGGAAGACGCCGTCCTTGTTTGCGAAAGTCGCGCCACGGCTGTCCGCCGCCCAGTTCGGGAATGACGAGATGAAGGAGACAGAGTTGAAACCCTGCCGCTTGCGCCAGGCCACCGCCTCTTCGAAGCTGATGCCCTCGGCTGGAACATAGTCCGGCGTGGCGGTGATCCCCTTGATTGGCAGGCGCCAGGTGGACGCCGCCAGCCAGGTGTCCCCCACCATGAAGAAGGGCGAGCCGTCGGCGTAACGCAGCGCGTGGCCATTCTCGCTCGCTCGGACGAAGCCGCGGCGGTTGGCGTTGTCAGCGATTTCCGAGCCGTCCCACGCGACGGCTTTCAACGTCCCGCCGCCGCCGTTCAGGCCCTCATCCGCCGGCTTGTTGGAGTTGGTGCGCCAACGCCAGTCACCGGGGGTCGTCGCCACAAAGCGAACCTTGTAGGTCCGTCCGCCGTCCCAGAACCCCCAGATCTTCTTCTTGAAGCCGGGGCCCTCCAGCTCGATCCAGACATCGACGTCCATGTACGGGTTGGCGTAGTCCCGCTGCGCCTGCAGGGTGACCTCCTGCACCTCCCAGACGTGGACTTCACCGGAGTTCAGCCGCGACGCGTGCGCCGGGCCTGCCGCCCCCAACAGGACGGCCAGCAGCAACAGGATGGACGACAGCATCGTCTTCAGGCGCATCGGCGCGGACCTCCCAGCTCGTCTTGTTGTGATCCGGCTTCGCGAGCCGACGAGCGCCTGTCCAGCCTAGATGTGAGCGCTACCGGCGGGAAGCGAACAGTGCGTGCGTCGGCAAGGGTGCGAGAAGCGGTTTTTTATCGCAGTCGGGAACATCTAATCGCCTTCTGGGCGTTTGAGGTCGCATCGCAAAGGAGACCTCAAGTGATCGAGACTTCGAACATCCGCGAACACATGGAAGTGGTGGGCTCGGACGGCGGCCACGTCGGCCGGGTGGACCATGTGCTGGGCGACCAGATCGAGCTGACCAAGCTGGATATCGGATCAGGCCTGAAGCACCACCTGATCCCGGTCAGCTGGGTGGACGACATCGATGGCGACACCGTCCGCCTCAGCCTGACCAAGGACGCGGCCAAGCAGGCCTGGACCACCAAGCAGTAAGCCAGATGGCCGGCCGGCGGTTCTAGACCCGCAGCACGGTGGTCTCGACCACCGGGCGGCGGCCCCAGATCCGCTGGCTGGCCTTCTTCACGGCGCGAGACATCGTGGTTTCGACCGCCTCGTCATTGTCTCGGCCGTCCCGGTCGAGCCGGCCAAGAGCCTGCTCGGCCTCGTCGGACAGATCATCCAGGACGTCGTCCAGCGGATAGTCCTCATCGGTCGGCAGGCCGAGCGCCCGCACTTCCGGGCCAGCGAGGACCTTGCCCTTGCGATCCAGCACCACGGAGACGGCCAGGATGCCGTTGTAGGCGGCATGACGACGCTCGCGCAGAGCCTCGCCGTTCTCCGGCGTCAGCACCCCCGCGTCCACGAAGAGGCGGCCCGCCGGCACCTCGTCCACGATCTCCACACGGCCAGGAGCCAGGCGCACCATGTCGCCGTTGCGCGGCGCGACCTGCTGCGGCACCTGCAGGTCACGTGCGAACGCCACGTGTTCGAGCAGATGGCGACGCTCGCCATGGGTGGGCACGGCGATCTGCGGCCTGGCCCAGCGGTACATTTCCGCCAGCTCGTCCCGGCATGGGTGGCCAGAGACGTGGATGCCGGGATGATCCCGCTCGGTGTAGAGGCGCACGCCGCGATCGGCGAGCTTGTTTTGCAGGTTGCGGATCGGGATCTCGTTGCCCGGGATCACCCGGCTGGAGAACACGCAGGAGTCGCCCGCGCCCAGCGTCACGTGCGGGTGTGTCCCGTCTGCGATGCGGGACAGCGCCGCGCGCGGCTCACCCTGGCTGCCGGTGCACAGATAAAGGATCGACTCGGACGGGAAGTAGCCCGCCTCCTGTTCGGAGACGAACGGCTGGACGTCCTCCATGAGGCCGACAGATTTGGCCGCCGCCGCCATGCGGTGCATGGAGCGTCCGACCAGGCAGACCCGCCGGCCGTTGGCTTCCGCCGCCCGGATCACGCTGTCCATGCGCGCCACGTTGGAGGCGAAGCAGGACACCGCGATCTTGCCCTTCATGGAGCCGATCAGCGGGATCAGCGCCGCGCGCACGTCGGCTTCCGACCCGGCGGTCCCGTCCACGAAGACGTTGGTGCTGTCGCAGACCATCGCCAGCACGCCCTCGTCGCCGAGGCGGCGGATCGCGTCTGCGTCGGTGGGGGCGCCCAGCAGCGGCTCCGGGTCGATCTTCCAGTCGCCGGTGTGCAGCACGGTGCCAAGCGGGGTGCGGATCGCCAGGCCGTTAGGCTCTGGAATCGAGTGCGTGAGGGTGATCAGCTCAAGCTTGAACGGACCGAGCTCGATCGTCCCGCCGAGCGGCACCTCGGTGATCTCCGCTTCTTCCAGCAGGTCCGCCTCCCGAAGTTTCTCGCGCAGTACGAAGGCGGTGAAGGGCGTCGCGTAGATCGGCGCTTTCAGCCGCGGCCACAGCCACGGAACCGCTCCGATGTGGTCTTCGTGCGCGTGTGTCACCACGATGCCGAGGATCCGGTCGGCATAGTCCTCGATGTAAGCGGGATCGGGCAGGATGACCTCGACGCCGGGCGTCGTCTGGTCCCCGAAGGTCACGCCGACATCGACGATGATCCACTTGCGATCATGCGCCGGGCCGAAGCCGTACAGGTTGAAGTTCATGCCGACCTCGTTCGAGCCGCCGAGGGGCAGGAAAACGAGTTCGTCTTGGTCGCCGCGCGCCATCACTTGCCTTGTCGATTACGGCGCCAGATTTCCAGCATGCCGCGAATGGTTAGATCAGGGTCGAAGCGATCGATCGCCTCGGTCGCCCCTTGGAAAAGCGAAGCCACGCCTCCGGTGGCCACAACGGTCGTCGGGCGCCCGCGCTCCGCCTTGATGCGGTCGATCAGGCCCTCGATCAGGGCGATGTAGCCCCAGAAAACGCCCGATTGCATGGCGCCCACCGTGTCGCTGCCGACGATCTTGCCCGGTCGCTGGATCGCAACGCGAGGAAGTTTCGCCGCCGCGGCGTGCAACGCCTCCATAGATAGGTTGATCCCCGGCGCAATCACCCCCCCTTCGAAGCCGCCGTCGGGTGCGACGACGTCGAAGGTGGTGGCGGTGCCGCTGTCGATCACGACCAATTCGCCGGGGTAGACGACGTGAGCGCCAATGGCGTTCACCAGACGATCGGCGCCCGCCTCCGATGGTTTGTCGATCCTGACCGCGATCCCGAGGTCCGCATTTTCCCCGATCACCAGCGGCTCGACGTGCAGATACCGCCGGGCGAGGTTGCGCAGGTTGAAAACCGACTGGGGGACGACGCTCGAGATGATGCAGTCGCCGAACACGCCCAGCTGAAGTCCGGCCATGGCCAGCAGCTGGGAGAGCCACACGGCGTACTCGTCAGCCGTCCGCTTGGCCTCGGTTGCGGCGCGCCACTGCGCGATCCAGCGTTCGCCGTCGTGCACGGCGAAGAGGGTGTTGGTGTTGCCCTGTTCGATCGCCAGTAGCATCGACATCAAACCTCCCCGAAGAAGACGTCGCCCGCGGTTATCCGCTCGACCGAACCGTCGTCCAAGCGCAAGCGAAGCGCGCCATCCACGTCCAGCCGCTCGGCCGTCCCCACGACCGTGCGGTTCGGCAGGCGGGCTTCGCAGCGCTCGCCCAGGCCGTGCGCGCGCGCGGTCCAGCCCTCGGCGATCGCGGCAAAGCCTTGCGTGACCCAGGACCTGCGCCAGTGCTCGAAGCGCGTCGCGAGCACCTCAAGCGCGTCCAGCGGCGCAGGCGGCGGTGCGGCCATGTGCTCTGCGAACGCTGTGGCGGGGCGCTCTACATCCAGAGGGGCATGGGCGAGGTTTACGCCAACGCCCACCGCTAGCCAGAGCCGGCCATCCTGACGTGCGCCGCTTTCGACGAGGATGCCGACGGCTTTTCGGCCGAACACCAGGACGTCGTTGGGCCATTTCAGGCGCGCAGCGCCCGAGCCGAGGCAGGTATCCGCAAGGTCGGCGGCGGCGAGAGCGGCGACAAAAGACAGCTGCGCCGCCCGGGCGGGCGGCGCTTCCGTGGTCATCAGCAAGGTCGCGGCGAGATTGCCGGTCTGCGTGCTCCAAGGCCGACCCCGTCGTCCCCGACCGGCCGTTTGCACGGCCGCGGTGATCCAGACGGGACCGCCCTCCCCGGCCTCCGCCCGGCGCCGGGCTTCGGCGCTGGTGGAGTCGAGCTCGGGAAAGGCCTCGATCGGCGGGTGGTCGGCCGCCAACCTAGGCCTTCAGCCCGAAGGCCACGGCGGCCGCACGGGCCAGCGGGTCGATCCAGGTCAGCGCAACCAGCACCACGGGGAAGGAGAAGAGGGCGAGAACAATGCCCGTCCACTTGGCTTCCGCCGGCGGTGCGTCGGTGACGCCCGGAGCCGCGTCGAACCACATCACCTTGATCAGGCGCAGGTAGTAGAAGGCGGCCACGACGGAGCCGATCAGACCGATGACGGCGGCGGGGCCGAGACCCGCGCCGATGGCCGCCTTGAAGACGTAGTACTTGGCCCAGAAGCCGGAGAACGGCGGCAGGCCGAGCGCAGACAGCGAGAAGGCGGTCATGGCCAGGGCGATGCCGGGACGCTCCTTGATCAGGCCCGCCATGTCGTCCAGCGACTCCATGGACCGGCCGTCACGCGACAGCGCCGACAGACAGGCGAAGAAGCCAGTGACGTCCACCATGTAGAGGACCATGAACACCAGCATGGCCTGGACGCCCTGCTGATCGCCCGCGGCGAGGCCGAGCACCGCGTAGCCGATGTTGGCGATCGACGAGTAGGCCCACAGCCGCTTCAGGTTCTTCTGCGCCAAGCCGGCGAAGGCGCCGACAGCTACCGAGATCAGGGCGATGGCGATCAGCACCTGCTGCCACTGACCCACCGCGCCGCCGAACCCTTCGGCCAGCGCGCGGGCGAAAACCACCATGGCGGCGAGCTTCGGGGCGGCGGCGAAGAAGGCGACGACCGGCGTCGGCGCGCCCTCATAGACATCCGGCGTCCACATGTGGAACGGCGCGGCGGAGACCTTGAAGGCCAGACCGCAGATCAGGAACACCAGTCCGAACAGCACGCCCGTGTTGGCCTGACCCTGCACGGCGACGGCGATGTCGCTGAACACCGTCGAGCCGGCAAAGCCGTAGATCAGGCTCGCGCCATAGAGCAGCAGCCCCGAGGAGAGCGAGCCCAGCACGAAGTACTTCAGGCCGGCTTCCGATGCCTTGGCGTCGTCGCGGTACATGGCGGCCATGACGTAGAGGGCCAGCGAGTGGAGCTCGACGCCGATGTAGAGCGAGATCAGGTCGCCGGCCGATGCCATCACGCTCATGCCGAGCGCGGCCAGTACGATCAGGATCGGATATTCGAAGTTGTTGACGCCGCGCCGCTCGAACCAGCGCTGGCCGAGGGGAATGGCGACCGCACAGGCCACGAAGATCGCAACCTTGGCGAACACCGCCGCCTGGTCGGCGATCAGCCCGCCGCCAAAGGCGCGGCCGAGGGGCCCGGTCGCCGCCGCGACGGCGGCGCCCAGCAAGGCCACGACGGCCGCAGCGCCGAGCGCCGCGGTCGACTTGGGCGAGAAGGCCCCCCACACGAGCAGCACCAGGGCGGCGCCCGCCAGGATGAGCTCAGGGAAGGCGAGGTTCAGGTCGCCGGAGAAGTTCATGGTTTGACGCCCCTCACCCGCCGATCGCCGCGCGGTAGACCGTTGCGAGCTGGTCCACCGAGGCCTGGGTCAGGTTGAACACGAAGTTAGGATAGACGCCGAGCACCAGCGTCGAGATGATCAACGGCAGGAAGATCCAGACTTCCCGGGCGTCGAGGTCGGTGATGGCCGAAAGCTTCGGGTTCACCAGCTCGCCCCACATGACCTTGCGGTACATGGTCAGCATGTAGACCGCCGACAGGATCACGCCCGAAGCGGCCGCGATCGCCGTCCAGGTGGACGCCTGGTAGACGCCCGTCATCGCCAGGATCTCGCCGACGAAGCCGGACGTGCCCGGCAGGCCGACGTTGCCCATGGTGAACAGCAGGAACACCAGGCCGTACCACGGCATCCGGTTCACCAGGCCGCCGTAGAAGGCCATGTCGCGGGTGTGCATCCGGTCGTAGATGACGCCCACGCAGAGGAACAGCGCGCCCGAGATCACCCCGTGGCTGATCATCTGGAAGATCGCGCCCTGCTCGCCCTGAGCGTTGCCCGAGAAGATGCCCATGGTCACCAGGCCCATGTGCGCCACGGACGAATAAGCGATCAGCTTCTTGATGTCGGTCTGCCGGAAGGCCACCAGCGAGGTGTAGATGATGGCGATGGCGCTGAGGGCGAACACCAGCGGGCTGAAGAAGTCCGAGGCGTTCGGGAACATCGGCAGGCTGAAGCGCATGAAGCCGTAGCCGCCCATCTTCAGCAGGATGCCCGCCAGGATCACTGAGCCGGCCGTCGGCGCTTCGACGTGCGCGTCAGGCAGCCAGGTGTGCACCGGCCACATCGGCATCTTCACCGCGAACGAGGCGAAGAAGGCCAGCCACAGCCAGGTCTGCAGGCCCGGCGCGAACTTGTAGGCCATAAGGGCCGGGATCGAGCTCGTGCCGGCGACATTGATCATCGCCAGGATGGCCGCGAGCATCAGGATCGAGCCCAGCAGCGTGTAGAGGAAGAACTTGAACGCAGCGTAGATGCGACGCGCGCCGCCCCAGATGCCGATGATCAGGAACATCGGCACGAGGCTGAATTCGAAGAAGACGTAGAACAGGATGATGTCGAGGGCGCAGAACACCCCGATCACCAGCGTCTCGAGGATCAGGAACGCGATCAGGTACTCGTGCACGCGCTTCTCGATCGAGCGCCAGGACGCGGCGATACAGATCGGCAGAAGGAACGCGGTCAGCAGCACGAACAGCACCGACACGCCATCGACGCCCATCCGATAGTGCAGGCCCGCGAACCATGCAGCGTCTTCCACGAACTGGAAGCCCGGGTTGCTGGCGTCGAACTGAAGCACCAGCAAGACGGACAGCGCCAGGGTGGCCAGGGTGGTCACCAGGGCGATCCACTTGGCTGTGTTCACGGTCTTGGCGTCTTCCGGACGGCCGAAGACACGCAGGATCAGGATCGCCGCCACGCCGAGGATCGGCGCGAAGGTCGTTAGGGAAAGAAGTCCGGTCATTGTCTCTCGCCCCTCGACCTTAGGAGTTCCACGCCCAGAGGGCGTAGGTCAGCAGGCCAGCCACCCCGAGCAGCATCACGAAGGCATAGTGGTAGAGGTAGCCGGTCTGAAGCCGGCCAGCGCCCTTGCCCACCGCGTAGGACACCGCGGACACGCCGTCGGGGCCCAGGCCGTCGATGATCTTTTGGTCTCCGCCCTTCCAGAACAGGTCGCCGAGGAACTTCGCCCCTCGGACGAACGTCGCCTGGTAGAGCTCGTCGAAGAACCACTTGTTGTAGAAGAAGGTGTAGAGCGGTCCGCCACGCGCAGCGAGGCGCGCGCCCAGCCCTTCCCTGATGATGTAGACGTAGATCGCGACCAGCAGGCCGAGGATCGACGCAACCAGCGGGGCCAGAACCACCCACAGCGGCGCGTGATGCGCTTCCGGCGCCTCGGCGTGAGCCGGGACGGGACCCGCGGCTTGCGCAGCGGCCTCGCTCGCCTCGCCATGGCCGACGGGCGCGGCGGCATGCGCCGGGCCTTCAGCCGCAGGACCGTGTTGGGCCGGAGCGTTGTAGATCGCACCCCGCCAGAACTCGCCCTTCTCGTCACCGATGAACTGGTGATGGAAGGCGAAACCGGCGGCGATGGCGCCGATCGACAGCACGATCAGCGGGATCCGCATGGTCCACGGGCTCTCGTGCGGCTTGGCGTCGTGGCCGCCATGACCATGGGCGTGACCATGAGCATGATCGTCGCCGGCGAGCGGCTCGTCGTGCGTCTCAATCTGCGCGGCGGTCGCATGGTCGCTGTGCGCGCCATGGGCGTCGTCATGCGCGTGGTGGTCGCGGTTGTGCCAGTGGTGTTCCAGGTCTTCGCTGGTCCAACGGGCGTGGCCCTTGAAGGTGAAGAACGCCAGGCGCCAGGAGTAGAAGGCGGTCAGGCCGGCCACGAACACGCCGATGATGAAGGCGAAGTAGCCCACCGGATGCCCAGCCCCACCCGCCTCGTAAGCGGCGTGGATGATGGCGTCCTTGGAGTAGAAGCCGGCGAAGCCAAGTTCCACGCCCGGGATGCCCAGGCCGGTAATGGCGATCGTGCCGATGGTCATGACCGCATAGGTGATCGGCAGATACTTCGACAGGGCGCCGTAGCGGCGCATGTCCTGTTCGTGGGCCATGCCGTGGATCACCGAGCCGGCGCCCAGGAACAGCAGCGCCTTGAAGAAGGCGTGCGTGAACAGGTGGAACATCGCCGCCTGATAGGCGCCGACGCCCGCGGCGAAGAACATGTAGCCGAGCTGCGAGCAGGTCGAATAGGCGATCACCCGCTTGATGTCGTTCTGCGTCAGGCCGACGGTGGCGGCGAACAGAGCGGTCACCGCGCCGATGATCGTCACGATGTTCTTGGCCACCGGGGCGTACTCGAACATCGGGGACAGCAGGCAGACCATATAGACGCCCGCGGTCACCATGGTGGCGGCATGGATCAGCGCCGACACGGGCGTCGGGCCTTCCATGGCGTCCGGCAGCCAGGTGTGCAGGAAGAACTGGGCGGACTTGCCCATGGCGCCGACGAACAGCAGCGCGCAGGCGATGTCCATCAGCGGCCAGCTTTGGCCGGCGAACTGCCAGGTGCGGCCGGCGTTGGCCGCGATCATCGGGAAGATCTCGGCGAACTGGATGGTCCCGAAGGCCCAGAACACCGTCATGATGCCCAGCGCGAAACCGAAGTCGCCGACCCGGTTGACCACAAACGCCTTGATGGAAGCGGCGTTGGCCGTCGGCTTCTTGAACCAGAAGCCGATCAGCAGATAGCTCGCCAGGCCCACGCCTTCCCAGCCGAAGAACAGCTGCATGAAGTCGGCGGCCGTCACCAGCATCAGCATGGCGAAGGTGAACAGCGAGAGGTAGGCGAAGAACCGCGGACGATGCGGATCCTCGGCCATGTACCCCCACGAATAGAGGTGCACGAGCGCCGCCACCGTGTTCACGACGATCAGCATGGTCGCGGACAGGGCGTCGAGCCTAAGCGACCAGTTGGAGATGAAGTCGCCCACGTGGATGAACGGCAGCACGGTGATCGTGAACGGCTCCAGGCCGCCCCACGTCCACTGGGCGAACACCACCCACGACAGCAAGGCCGACAGCATCAGCAGGCCGGTGGTCACCGCCTGAGCCGGGATCGCGCCGATGCGGCGGCCGAACAGGCCGGCCACGATCGCGCCGATCAGCGGGCCGAAAACGATAATCGGAAGAAGGGTTTGGGCAGACATGCTCGAGCGCTCAGCCCTTCATCATCGAGGCGTCATCCACCGAGATGTCGCCGCGGTTACGGAAGAAGGTCACAAGGATGGCCAGGCCCACGGCCGCCTCGGCGGCGGCGACGGTCAGCACGAACATGGCGAAGATCTGCCCCACCACGTTGTGCAGGTAGACCGAGAAGGCCACCAGATTGATGTTCACGCCGAGCAGGATCAGCTCGATCGACATCAGGATGACGATGATGTTCTTGCGGTTCACGAAGATGCCGAAGACCCCGATCGTGAACAGGATCGCGGCGACCGCGAGATAGTGCGGAAGGCCAATCATTGGTCGATCCCCTGGCCGGGCTTCAGGCTGACCGTGCGCATGCCGGTCTTCGGGCTGCGCAGCACCTGGTCGGCCACCAGCTGGCGACGGACGCCGGGCTTATGGCGCAGGGTGAGCACGATGGCGCCGATCATAGCGACCAGCAGCACCAGACCGGCGGCTTGGAAGAAGTAGATGTAGTCCGTGTAGAGCACGCGGCCGATCGCTTCGGCGTTCGTCACGTCCGCCGCGGCGGCGCCCGAGGCGAGCGGAGTGTCGTTGGCCGCAGCCGCGCCGCGGTTGGCAACAGTGGCGGAGACGAACACCATCTCGGCCGCCAACACCGCGGCGATCAGGCCGCCGAGCGGCAGATACCGCGCAAAGCCCTGGCGGAGCTGGGCGAAGTCCACGTCCAGCATCATCACCACGAACAGGAAGAGCACGGCGACCGCGCCCACGTAGACCACTACCAGCAGCATGGCCAGGAACTCCGCGCCCATGAGCACGAACAGGCCGGCCGCCGAGAAGAAGGCCAGGATGAGGAAAAGGACGGAGTGCACGGGGTTGCGCGCGGACACCACGGCGATACCCGCCGCGACCGTCACCACCGCCATCAAGTAGAATGCGATCGCCTGCAGGGCCATCGGGCTTTCTGTTTCAACCCCTCGAGTTCGTCTGACCGTCGCCGGCCAGCAGGCCAGCGGAGTCGGGAATTGCAGTGCTCTGAATCGCGCCGCGGTCTTAGCGGTACGGCGCGTCCAGTTCCAGATTCTTCGCGATCTCCCGCTCCCAGCGGTCGCCGTTATCCAGCAGGCGCTCCTTGTCGTAGTAGAGCTCCTCGCGGGTTTCGGTGGCGAACTCCAGGTTCGGCCCCTCGACGATGGCGTCCACCGGGCAGGCTTCCTGGCACAGGCCGCAATAGATGCACTTCACCATGTCGATGTCGTAGCGGGTCGTCCGGCGGCTGCCGTCGGCGCGGGGTTCGGCCTCGATGGTGATGGCCTGGGCGGGGCACACCGCTTCGCAGAGCTTGCAGGCGATGCAGCGCTCTTCCCCGCTCGGATAGCGGCGCAGAGCGTGCTCGCCGCGGAAGCGCGGGCTCTGCGGGTTGCGCTCGTGCGGGTACTGCACCGTCGCCTTGGGCTTGACCATGTACTTCATGGCGAGGCCGAACGCGCCGGCGAAGTCCAGCAGGGCGGCGCCCTTCACGGCCTGTCCGATACGGTTGAACATCCTACTTCCTCTCGCACGCCCACGCATCGATCCAGCGCGGGTCGCCGTCAGTCTTCTGTTTCAGCGTCCCGCCCTTTGCGGCGCACTCGCGCTGCAGCTGGGCAAGGACGTCATAGGTCACATAGCCGCCCGTGGGACCGCCGACGGTCCCGCAGGCTGCGGCGCTCAACGCCAGGAGGACGATGAGCGCCCGCCGCATCACGCGCCCGGCCCGAACACCCGCCAGGCCGACACGATGATCACGGCGATGAGCGAGAACGGCAGGAAGATCTTCCAGCCCAGGCGCATCAGCTGGTCGTAGCGGTAGCGCGGCACGATCGCCTTCACCATCGACGTCATGAAGAACCAGAAGACCACCTTGATCGCGAAGACCAGGAAGAAGAACAGGTTCGCCAGGAACGTCGGCCAGGCGGCCAGGAACGGCGTCGGGAAGCCCGGATTCCAGCCCCCGAAGAAGAGCACCGTGATCATCGCGCACATCAGCACGATGTTGGAGTACTCGCCGATCATGAAGAGCAGGTACGGCGTGGAGGAGTATTCCACCTGATAGCCGGCCACGAGTTCGGACTCGGCCTCGGGCAGGTCGAACGGCGGGCGGTTGGTTTCCGCCAGGAAGGAAATGAAGAACACGACCGACATCGGCAGCATGACGACGATCAAGGGCAGGTTCTGAAGCCCGCCGCCGAGAAAGTTCCAGTTCCAGATCCAGCCGGCCTGATGCTGCACGATGGTCTGCAGGTTCATCGAGCCGACGAGCAGGATCACATTGATGATCACCAGGCCCAGGCTGACTTCGTAGCTGACCATCTGAGCCGCCGAACGCAGGCTGCCCAGGAACGGGTACTTCGAGTTGGACGCCCAGCCGCCCATGATGATGCCGTAGACGCCAAGCGAGCTGATCGCGAGCAGGTAGAGAATCCCGACGTTGATGTCGGAGACCACCCAGCCCGGGGCGAACGGGATGACCGCCCAAGCCATGAAGGCGAACAGGAAGCTGAGGAAGGGCGCCAGCAGGAACACCGCCTTGTCGGCGCCGGCCGGGATGACGATTTCCTTCAACACGAACTTCAGGAAGTCCGCGAAGGACTGCAGAAGGCCGAAGGGACCGACCACGTTCGGGCCCTTGCGCATCTGCACGCCGGCCCAGATCTTCCGGTCGGCGAGAAGAAGGAAGGCCAGCGACAGCAGCACGCCGACCATAACGGCGAGCACGCCGCCCACCGTCATGAGGGTCCAGCCGCCCGGGGTTTCCCAGAAGCTTTGAGGAGCTGCCTGCATCTTATTCCGCCGCCATCTTGGTCGCGCCGGACGCAAGCGCCGCGCACTCGGCCATCGTCACGCTGGCGCGCGCGATGGGGTTGGTCAGGTAGAAGCTCTTCACGGGGCTGGCGAACGGCGCGTCGGACAGCTCGCCCTCGCCGCCGAGGCTCGCAAGGCTGAGACCCGCCGCCGCCTCCGGCCCGGCCACATAGTCGATACGGCCGAAGGTCGGATGCTCGGCGAAGAGCTTGGCGCGCAGCTGGTCGAGGCTGTCGTAGGGCAGCTTCTTGCCAACGCGCTCGGAGAGCGCCCGCAGGATCGCCCAGTCTTCCTTGGCCTCGCCCTTCGGGAAGACAGCCCGCGCGCCGAGCTGAACCCGGCCCTCGGTGTTGACGTAGATGCCGTTCTTCTCGGTGTAGGCGGCCGACGGCAGGATGACGTCCGCGCGGTGCGCGCCGGCGTCGCCGTGGGTGCCCATGTAGACGACGAAGGCGTCGGTGGCCGACAGGTCCATCTCGTCCGCGCCCATCAGGAAGAGGACGTCCGCCCCGCCCTTCTGGACCAGCTCGCCCGCGGTCTTGCCGCCGGCGCCCGGCACGAAGCCGAGATCCAGACCGCCCACTCGGCTGGCCGCCGTGTGCAGGACGTTCCACGTCATGCCGAAGCTCTTGGCTACGCCCGCGGCGGCCTTGAGGACGGCGGAGCCGTCGGTTCGGCTGAGCGCGCCGGCGCCGACGATGATCGCGGGAGCCTTCGCCTCCTTGAGCGCCTTGACGAAGTCGTTGCGCTGGCGGCTCAGGCCCGAGAGGGTCTGCGGCCCGGCGCCGAGATAGTCATAGGCGTAGGTCAGATCGTTCTGCTCGCCGATCACGCCCACGCGAAGCGCGCCCTGCAGCCAGCGCTTGCGCAGGCGGGCGTTGAGGAGCGGCGCTTCCAGACGAAGATTGGCGCCGACCACCAGCACCACATCGGCATCTTCCAGGCCGGCGATGGTCGAGTTGAACAGCCAGCTCTCGCGGGGGCCGCCGCCCAGCGACATGCCGTCCTGGCGGCAGTCCGTGCTCTGGACGCCCAGGCTGCGGAACAGGTCGAGGCCGGCCTTCATGGACTCGGCGTCCTGCAGGTCGCCGGCGATGACGCCGACCCGGTCAGCCGAAACGGCGCGCAGCTTGCCCGCGACGACGTCCAGCACTTCCGGCCAGGTCGCGACGCGCAGCTTGCCGCCTTCGCGGATGTAGGGACGGTCGAGCCGCTGCCGGGACAGGCCGTCCACGGCGTAGCGGGTCTTGTCGCTGATCCACTCTTCGTTGATGTCCTCGTTGACCCGCGGCAGCACGCGAAGCACCGCCGGACCGCGGCTGTCGACGCGGATCGCCGCGCCCAGCGCGTCGTGGACGTCGATGCTCTCGGTCTTCTTCAGCTCCCACGGCCGGTAGTTGAAGGCCCAGGGCTTGTGGGTCAGGGCGCCCACCGGGCACAGGTCGATGACGTTGGCCGACAGCTCGGAGCCGACCGCCTTGTCGAGGTAGGTGGTGATCTCGGCGTCCTCGCCGCGGCTGATCATGCCGATCTCCGGCACGCCGGCGACCTCGGTGATGAAGCGCACGCAGCGGGTGCACTGGATGCACCGCGTCATCACCGTTTTGATGAGCGGGCCCATGTACTTCTCTTCGACCGCGCGCTTGTTCTCCGCATAGCGGGAGTCGTCGCGGCCATAGGCCATGGCCTGGTCCTGCAGGTCGCACTCGCCGCCCTGGTCGCAGATCGGGCAGTCCAGCGGGTGGTTGATGAGCAGGAACTCCATCACCCCGTGACGGGCCTTCTTCACCATCGGCGTGTCGGTGAAGATCTCCTGGCCTTCGGCGGCCGGCAGGGCGCACGAGGCCTGCGGCTTCGGCGGGCCGGGCTTCACTTCCACCAGGCACATCCGGCAGTTGCCGGCGATGGACAGGCGCTCGTGGTAGCAGAAGCGCGGGATTTCCTTGCCCGCCAGCTCCGCCACCTGGAGCACGCTCATGCCGGGTTCGAATTCGACTTCGATCCCGTCGACCTTTGCTTTGGGCATCGCTTACTCCGCCGCGATCGATGCGCCGGCGTAGGAGCCTTTGCGCGCGCGGTAATTGTTGATCCGCTCCTCCACCTCATGGCGGAAGTGGCGGAACAGGCCCTGAATCGGCCACGCGGCCGCATCCCCGAGACCGCAGATGGTGTGGCCCTCGACTTGGCTGGCCACATCGAGCAGCAGGTCGATCTCGCTCATCTCGGCTTCGCCGGTGACCATCCGCTCCATGACCCGCCACATCCAGCCGGTGCCTTCGCGGCAGGGCGTGCACTGGCCGCAGCTCTCGTGCTTGTAGAAGTAGGCCGCCCGGGCGATCGCCTTCACGAGGTCGGCGTCCTTGTCCATGACGATCATGGTGCCGGTGCCCAGACCCGAGCCCCGCGCCTGCAGGTCCTCATAGGTCATCACGGCTTCTTCGCACTGATCCGCCGGGATCATGCGAACCGAGATCCCGCCAGGAATGACGGCCTTGAGGTTGCCCCAGCCGCCGCGCACGCCGCCGAAGTGGTCTTCGATCAGTTGCTTGACGGAGATGCCGACGGCTTCTTCCACCACGGCCGGCTTGTTGATGTGGCCCGACGCCGCGAACAGCTTGGTGCCGGTCGATTTTTCAGTGCCGAAACCGGCGAACCAGGCTGCGCCGCGGCGCAGAATGGTGCCGACGACCGAGATGCTCTCGACGTTGTTGATGGTGGTCGGGCAGCCGTAGATGCCCGCGCCGGCCGGGAACGGCGGCTTCAGGCGCGGCTGGCCCTTCTTGCCTTCCAGGCTTTCCATCAGGGCGGTCTCGTCGCCGCAGATGTAGGCCCCGCCCCCGTGATGGACGCGGATGTCGCAATCCCAACCGTGGATGTTGCCCGGGCCGATCAGCTTGGCGTCGTAGGCCTGCTTGATGGCCGCCTGCAGGCGCTCACGCTCGAAGACGTACTCGCCGCGGACGTAGATGTAGGCGGTGTGCGCGCGGATGGCGCGGCAGGCGATCAGGCAGCCTTCAATCAGCAGGTGCGGATCGTTGCGCAGGATCTCGCGGTCCTTGCAGGCGCCCGGTTCGGACTCGTCGGCGTTGACGACCAGGTAGTGCGGCCGCTCGCTCTCCTGCTTGGGCATGAAGGTCCACTTCAGGCCCGTGGGGAAGCCCGCGCCGCCGCGGCCGCGAAGGCCCGAAGCCTTGATCTGGTCGCAGATCCATTCCGGCGTCTGCGCCAGGATGTCGGCCGTGCCGTTCCACGCCCCGCGCTTCTTCGCGCCGTCCAGGCCCCAATCGTGCAGGCCGTAGAGGTTGGTGAAGATCCGGTCCTTGTCTTGCAGAATCCCGACCATCACGCCGGCTCCTTCGCGGGCAGGTTGGGGATGGTGATCGGCTTGGCGGCCGAGCCGTCATAGAGCGAGGGATCGGTCAGGGCGATCGGGCCGCCTTCCGGCGCCGCGCCTTGCCGGCCGATGGCCGAACCCGGAGCCGGCTTTTCGCCCGCCTCGAACTGGTCGAGCAGCTTCTCGAAGCTCTCGGCCGTCAGGTCTTCGTAGTAGTAGTCGTTGATGGCGGCCATCGGCGCGTTGGCGCAGGCGCCCATGCACTCGACTTCCTGCCAGTAGAACTTGCCGTCCGCCGAGCGGTGGTCGTGCGGGCCGATGCGGCGCTTGCAGACCTCGATCAGCTTCTCGGAGCCGCGCAGTTGGCAGGGCGTGGTGCCGCACACCTGCACCAGCGCGTGGGTGCCCACCGGCTCCAGCATGAACATGGTGTAGAAGGTCGCGACTTCGAGCACGCGGATCTGCGCCATGCCGAGGCGTTCGGCCACGACACGGATCGCCGGCTCGGACACCCAGCCTTCCTGCTTCTGGACAAGCCACAGCAGCGGGATCACGGCGGACTGTTGTTTGCCCGGCGGGTAGTTGGCGATCCAGGTTTTCACCTGGGCCTCGAATTCCGGCCGGAAAGCGAAGCTCTCAGGCTGGTTGGCGGCGAGTCTGCGGATACTCACGCGGGCCTCACTTCACGAAATCGACGCGGGCGATCTTGCCGTCCGCGAGGGTGTAGATGGCGGCGACCTCGAAGGGCTGGACGCCCGGGCCGCGGACCACGTGCTCGTGGTCGATGACGGTGGAGCCGACCACCATGCGGTTGACGCGCTCGGCCTTGTTCTGCGGGAACTCGGCGAACAGCTTGGCGTGACGCTCACGGATGGCCGCAAGGCCCACGGTGTGGGTCTCGCCGCCATAGGCGCCGAGTTGCGCGTCGTCCGTGTAGAAGGCGCAGAAGGCGTCAAGATCCTGGGCGTTGTAGGCGTCCAGCTGGGCGTCCACGAGATCGCCGGGCGAGAGGGTCACGGCCGCGGTCAACGGTCGATCTCCCCGAACACGATGTCCAGCGAGCCCAGGATGGCCGACACGTCGGCCAGCATGTGGCCGCGGTTCATCCAGTCCATGGCTTGCAGGTGCGGATAGCCCGGCGCGCGGATGTGGCAGCGGTAGGGCTTGTTGGTGCCGTCGCTGACCAGATAGACGCCGAACTCGCCCTTGGGCGCTTCAGTGGCGATGTAGATGTCGCCAACCGGAGTGCGCAGACCTTCGGTGTAAAGCTTGAAGTGGTGGATCAGCGCTTCCATCGAGCGCTTCATCTCGCCACGACGCGGGGGGGTGATCTTGTTGTCGTCCGTGAGCACCACGCCCGGCGTCTTCATGAGGCGGTCGCAGCACTGCTTCATGATCTTCACCGACTCCCGCATCTCCTGCATGCGGCAGAGGTAGCGGTCGTAGCAGTCGCCGTTCACGCCGAGCGGAATGTCGAATTCCATCTCGTTGTAGAGGTCATAGGGCTGCGAGCGGCGCAGGTCCCAAGGCACGCCCGACCCACGCACCATCACGCCGGAGAAGCCCCAAGCCAGGGCCTCTTCCTTGGTCACCACGCCGATGTCGACGTTGCGCTGCTTGAAGATGCGGTTGTCAGTGATCAGGCCCTCGATGTCGTCGAGCACCTTCGGGAAGTGGTCCGCCCAGTCGCTGATGTCCTGCACCAATTCCGGCGGCAGGTCCTGGCGGACGCCGCCGACACGGAAGTAGTTGGCGTGCAGACGAGCGCCCGAAGCGCGCTCATAGAACACCATCAGCTTCTCACGCTCTTCGAAGCCCCACAGCGGCGGGGTGAGCGCGCCGACGTCCATGGCCTGGGTCGTGACGTTGAGCAGGTGGTTCAGGATGCGGCCGATCTCGGCGTAAAGCACGCGGATCAGCTGGCCGCGGACCGGCACCTCGACGCCCAGCATCTTCTCCAGGGCGAGCACATAGGTGTGCTCCTGGTTCATCGGGGCGACGTAGTCGAGGCGGTCGAAGTAAGGGATGGTCTGGCCGTAGGGCCGCGCTTCCATCAGCTTCTCGGTGCCGCGGTGCAGCAGGCCGATGTGGGGATCCACCCGCTCGACAACTTCACCGTCCAGCTCCAGCACCAGGCGCAACACGCCGTGCGCCGCAGGGTGCTGCGGGCCGAAGTTGATGTTGAACTTGCGAACCTTGGTCTCGGGCAGGCCCTGGACGTTGGCGTCGTTCGGGGCCGCAGGCGCGGTCTGGCCGGTCATGCCTTGATCTCCTGGCGGGCGCTGAGGGCGAAGTGGCCCGGCAGACGCCGAAGCCGTTCAGCCGTCATCATCCCTGCCCTCCCTTGGGCGGCGGAGGCACGTCGCCCAAGGCGACCTTGTCGTCGCCGGGCAGCGGAGCGTAGCCGCGTTCGTCGCCTTCCCACGGGGAAAGGAAGTCCCAATTGCGCCATTCCACGGCCTTCACGGGCTCGTAGACCACGCGCTTGAGCTCGTCGTCGTAGCGAACCTCGACGTTTCCCATCATCGGGAAGTCCTTGCGGAGCGGATGGCCGTGGAAGCCATAGTCCGTCAGGATCCGGCGCAGGTCCGGGTGGCCGTCGAAGAAGATGCCGTACATGTCGAACGCTTCGCGCTCGTACCAGTCGGCGTTCGGGAACACGCCCGTGGCGGTCGGAACCGCGGTGTCCTCGTCCGTCTCGATCCGCAAGCGGATGCGTAGGTTCCGGGTCAGCGACAGCAGGCAGTAGACCACCTCGAAGCGGCGCTCCCGCTCCGGGTAGTCGACGCCAGCCAGGTCGATCAACTGCTGGAACTGATGGTTGTCGCGCAGGAAGGCCAGGGCCTCCGCGATGCGCGGCATCTGAGCGCTCAGCGACAGATCGTCGAACTGCACCCGATAGCCGGTGAACAGGCCAGCGCCGTTGGCGACCAGTTCCTGGCCCAAAGCATCCAAGTCGGCGTGAGAATGGGGCCAGCTGCTCATCGCACGATCGTCCCGGTGCGGCGGATCTTCTTCTGCAGCTGCAGCACGCCGTAGACCAGCGCTTCGGCGGTGGGCGGGCAGCCGGGCACATAGACGTCCACCGGCACCACGCGGTCGCAGCCGCGCACGGTCGAATAGCTGAAGTAGTAGTAGCCGCCGCCGTTGGCGCACGAGCCCATGGAGATGACGTACCGCGGCTCCGGCATCTGGTCGTAGACCTTGCGCAGAGCGGGAGCCATCTTGTTCACCAGGGTGCCGGCGACAATCATCACGTCCGACTGGCGCGGGCTGGCGCGCGGCGCGAACCCGTAGCGCTCCAAGTCGTAGCGCGGCATGGACGCCTGCATCATTTCGACCGCGCAGCACGCCAGGCCGAACGTCATCCACATCAGCGAACCGGTGCGGGCCCACGTGATGAGGTCGTCGGCGGCCGCGGTGATGAAACCCTTGTCGGCCAGCTGTTGCGACACGCCGTCGAAGAACGGGTCGTGCGCTTTCGGATCATAGCCTTCGACCGTGCTTCGGCCGGCGGCGCCCGCAGGAACGATCACTCCCATTCCAGGGCTCCCTTCTTCCATTCGTAGATGAAGCCCACCGTCAGGACGCCCAGGAAGGTCATCATCGACCAGAAGGCGAACTGGGCCGTTTCAGCCGGCAGCTTCATCAGCGTGACGGCCCAGGGGAACAGGAAGGCGACTTCCAGGTCGAAGATGATGAACAGGATCGACACCAGGTAGAACCGGACGTCGAACTTCATCCGCGCGTCGTCAAAGGCGTTGAAGCCGCACTCGTAGGACGACAGCTTTTCGGGGTCGGGAGCCTTGGGGGCCAGCACGGCCGCCGCCAGGATGAAGACGAGCCCCAGCACGGCCGCGATCCCGGAGAAGATCACGATCGGCAGGTACTGCAGAAGGAACGCGTTCATGGAGTCCTCGAAGGAGTCGGCGCCCTTCTAGACCACGCATGCGGCGGTTTCAAACGCCGCTTTCGCGCTGCGGCAGCCCCTCGCTCGGAACCCAGCAAAAGCTTGCCTGCGCAAGCGTTTGAAGCCTGCAAATGAGGCTATAGGTGGAGCGCCGTTCGGTTAGCGAGCTTCAGGGCAGATCGTTGACCCGGCGCGCGGTCGCCGCCGCCCGAACCAGCTGTACGAACTCGGCGCGCTGCCCAAACGGATCCTGCCCCCGGGCCGTCTGGGCGACCTCGACGATATCCGGCCAGTCGAACGACGACCCAAGCCGAGGATCGTTCTTCAGCTTCTGGCCGAAGTCTGCGACGGCGACCGCCCATCGCGTCGATTCGGGAGCATTCGCCAGGGTCGGGAACGCGTCGGCAGAGCTGATTGGCCGCTCCAGCAGGCGCGACGCAGGTTGGCCCGGCAGCTTGTAGCGGATCTTCAGAAACGCCAGCTCCCCTGCCCCGCCGCCCGCCGGTGGTCGCGCCTGGCCATAACGAAGCGGGTCGACCGACGCCCGGGCGCCTGCTGGCGTGATCTCGTAGAGCGCGGTGACGGACGCTCCCGACCCCACCTCGCCCGCGTCCACCTGATCGTTGTTGAAGTCTTCCCGCGCCAGCATGCGGGTCTCGTAGCCGATCAACCGGTACTCACGGACGGTGGCCGGATTGAACTCGATCTGGATCTTCACATCGTCGGCGATCGGGAACAGCTGCTTCGAGAAGTCATCGCGAAACAGTCGACGCGCCTCGTTCAAGCTGTCGATGTAGGCCGCTGTCCCATTTCCATTCTGAGCCAGGGTCTGCATCATCACGTCGTTGTAGTTGCCCCGACCGAAGCCGAAGACGGACAGGTACGTCCCCTCTTTGCGCTTGTCGGCCACGAAGTCCTTCAGCTTCGAGGGATCCGCGACGCCGACGTTGAAGTCGCCGTCCGTCATCAGCACGACGCGGTTGATGGCCTTCGGATCGAAGTTCTCCCTCGCCAGGGCGTAGGCCAGCGCCAGCCCTTCTCCGCCAGCGGTGGAGCCGCCGGCCTGCAAGGTCTCCATCGCGCAACGCATCTTGAGCTTCTGACGTCCGCTCGTGGGCGCGAGCACCGCGCCTGCGGAACCCGCATAGGCGACCATGGCCACGCCGTCCTGCGGCCGAAGCTGGTCGATCAGCACGCCCAGGGCCTTGCGCGCCAGGGGCAAGCGATCTTCGGACATCATCGAACCTGAGGTGTCGATCAGGAACACCAGGTTCAACGGCGGCCGTTCGCGCGCCGCGCTCTCATACCCCTGCAGACCGACATGCAGAATCTGCCGCTCGGATGACCAGGGCGAAGGAGCCACGGCGACGAACGGACGGAACGGCGTCTGGGCGTTCTCAGGCCGCGGGTAACTGTAGTCGAAGTAGTTGATCATCTCCTCGACACGCACCGCGTCGGCGGGCGGAAGGCGACCGTCATTCAGGAACCGCCGGACGTTGGAATAGGAGGCCGTGTCCACGTCGATGGAGAAGGTGGATACCGGCGCCTCAGCCACTTGGCGAACCGGATTGGCAAGCGCGCCGGGGTAGCGCTCCGTCTCCGTCCGCATTGGAACCGGCGGCACGGGAAGCGGCGGAATCCTGGGAACGCTTGGCACGCCAACCGGCGGCCGAGCCTGAAAGCTCGGTGGTGGCGGCGGGGGCGGCGGCGGCGGCGGCGGGGCTGGCGCGCCCGGCCGAGGATCCTCGATGCGCTGGGACACCGGTGGGACAGGGAGAGGCGGAAGCTGCGGCACGTATACCGGCGCGCTTTGCATGCGGCCTGTGATCACGCCCCTTCGAGCCGGCGGCTCGCCGACGCGGTAGCCGAGGGCCTGGCAGGCTTCCGGGGTCACGCCCCCATCCGGGGCCGCTGGCGCGGCGGTGACTGGCGGGGCTGCGGTGATAGCGCTGAGGCCGGCCAGAACGACCAGACGGGACTTGGACGACATCCTGAACTCCACGCGAGCCGATCCCCTGCCGCAACTACACGTGGTTCGCTCTAGGTATGCAAGGGGCTGTTGTGGCCGCACAGCGGTATCGATCCACAGGCTTGAGACCGTGAGCCGAAATAATCCGAACTCCGGCGTTGACAGTCCGCCGGCCCGGAAATATCAGACCGGCCTTCGCAGGCCTCCGGGCCACACGCGGGTGTAGCTCAGTTGGTTAGAGCGCCGGCCTGTCACGCCGGAGGCCGCGGGTTCAAGTCCCGTCACTCGCGCCACTTCCTCTCAAAATCGATACGGATCAGGAAGTGGCGCCCGCCATATCGGTGGACATGCGCACACGATGCGGCGAACGACGCACTAGCCTCCTGCCGGTCGCTCCAAGTCAACGCGCTCGATCCGCCAGCGGCGTTGGGCGCCGGTGGAGCCCGGCACGTCGTTGATCCTCCGCATGACCACCTTGCCCGTGCGCTCAGTCTCGCCGCCGGCCTTCAGCCGCCCGTTCAGGGACAGGGGCATTTCCACGTAGAGCGATCCGGCCGCCCCTTGGACGGCGCCCGGAGGCCCGACCTCGGCGGCAAGCGTCTCGAACGCCGCCATCTGCTCTAACAACGCTGCGCGGCTCGCCTGCCCGGCCTCGGTCCAATCTGCGTCCGTCGCCCGCCCTGCCGCAGCGCGTGCGAACCAGGCTCGGGCGACGCCTGCGGCTTCCGCGCCCGGATCTTGGGTCGCTGGCGCCGGCGTCGTGGGTTTTGGCGTCCCGCCGACGCGACAGGTGATCCCCGGATCGCTGGCGATGTCTTCGCCGTCCTTGAGAACGCTCAGGCGTCCCTCATCCATGCCGCGGGTCCACCACTGCAGCCCGTAGCCCACGTACCGAACGCCGCTTGCCGCCCGCGCGGCCTTCATCGGAATGGGCCGGCCTCGATAGCGGACCATCGCGCTGCTGTCGTCAGGGTAGCCGGCCTCGATGGTCTCGCCGTTCTCGCAGAGATAGGTGCGAACACCGGGATCGGGGTTCACCGGCTGCCCTGAAGCCATCTCAGGCGTGGCTGTTTCGTTCGGCGCGGCGGCGGGCGCTCGCTCGCAAGCGCCGAGAAGCAGGATGAGTGCGACGCCCGCTCCTACTCTGTGCGCAGGCTTTTCAGCGCGTCCGACCATTTCACCAGCTCGTCCAGCATCAGCTTCGCGGAAGCCTCGTGCAGCTCATTGGCAAGAAAGCGGCGCTCTTCGTCCAGCAGCTTGGAGGCCGTGGGGATCGGCACGCTTTCCGGCAGCGGCATGATCCGCACAGACGTGAGCAGCGACTTGGCGGCTTGTGCGGCTCGCAAGCCGCCCGAGACGCCGCCGTAGCTGACGATCCCCGCCGGCTTATAGGTCCACTCGTGGTAGACGTAGTTCACCGCGTTCACGAAGCTCGGCGGGGGACAAAAGTTGTACTCGGGCATCACGAAGGCATAGGCGTCAGCGGCCGCCACACTGGCGCTCCAGCGGCGGGTGTGCTCGTGCTCGTACTTGCCGGTGCGAGGGTGGTTCGGCTCGTCGTAGATCGGCAGATTGAAGTCGGCGAGATCGACCAGCTCCACCTCGAAGCGGCCGTGCCGATGGGCCGCCTCCTGCACCCAGCGGCCGATCGAGGGACCGATCCGTCCAGGACGCGTGGAACAGACGATCACGTGCAGCTTGGGGGCCATGTGGTGCTCCGGTTGGTGACTTTTTCGATCGCGCAGCCGCCTAGAACGCCGCCTGCGCCTCGAGGATCTGCTCTCTCAGGCGCGGCGGAAGCGACAGGTCCGAAGCCTGGGCGTTCTCCGCCAGGTGCGCAGGGCGCGTGGTTCCGATGACCGCGCAGGCCACGTCGCGGTTTTCCAGCACATAGGCCAGGGCGGCCTGGGAACCGGTGATCCCCGGCTGCCGGTGAAGGAACGAGAAGCGCGCCCCTCTCGCAACCTCGCCGCGGTGCCGCATCAGGCCGCGAGCGGCGTACCAGAGGTCCTGCGGGCCGCGGATCTTGGCGACCTTTAGGCCGGTATGCCCCATCGCCAGCGCCATTCCGGCCAGGACGCCCTTCCCTGCCGACGCAGCCGCTGCGATCAGTGGCTCACGCTCCGGGCGCAGGACATTGTAATCGATCATGACGGCGTCGATGGTCGGCAGGCCAATCACGTGCCGGACCACGTCGGGATCGAAACTGTTGACCCCCACGGCTCGGACAAGCCCCCTCGCCTTGAGCTGCTCCAGCGCGCCGAGCAGCTCGTCCGTGAGCTCAGGGATCGACGGCCCGTGCAGTTGCAGCAGCCCCAAGGCCTCAAGCCCGAGGTTGCGGAGGCTGCGCTCTGTGCTGCCCACGATCCATTCGGGGGAGAAGTCGCGGGCGATCCGCCCGCCGCCGGCATGGAAGGTCCCCGCCTTCGAGGCGACCACGAGGCGCGAAACGTCCTGACCTGTCAGAGCACGGCCCAGCCGCGGCTCGGCCTCGCCAGCCGAATAGCTCGCGCCCGTGTCGAAGAAGGTGATGCCCAGATCGATTGCCTGGTGAACGAGCCCCAGAGCGGCGGCCTCCGAAAACCGCGGCTTGCCCCACCAGCTGGCGCAGCCGTAGCCGATCTCCGAGACAGTCAGGCCGGTGCGGCCGAACAGGCGGTAGCGCATCCGCACGAGGCTCCGGGGAAATGGTGGGCGGCGACGGGTTCGAACCGCCGACCCCCTGGGTGTAAACCAGGTGCTCTGACCAGCTGAGCTAGCCGCCCGCCTTGAAGGCCGGCTTCTTCTAGAGAAGTCCGGCCGCCGCGCCTAGCGCAGCAACGCTGCAACCACCACCGACAGGCCGATAAGGCCGAAGATCGAGGCGGCGATGATCCGCACGAGCTTCAGCGAAATGACCTTCGTGGCCGCCTCGCCCAGGAGCACCGCGGGCACATTGGCCAGCATCATGCCCAGGGTCGTGCCGGCGGTCACCCAGACCAGCTGGTGGAATCTCGCAGCCAGGAGGCTGGTGGCGATCTGGGTCTTGTCCCCGATCTCCACCAGGAAGAAGGCCACCAGCGTGGTCAGGAAGACGCCGCCATGGCTCTTGGCGGCCGCATCTTCGTCTTCCTTGTCGGGGATCAAGGCCCACCCAGCCATGCCCATGAAGGCGAGCCCCACCACCACCTGAAAGAGCCGGCCCGAGAGCCACTGGGCGATGTAGTACCCGACGCCGGCGGCGACCGCGTGGTTCAGAAGAGTGGCGACGAAGATGCCAAGGATGATCGGAACGGGCCGGCGAAACCGCGCCGCCAGCACCATGGCCAGCAGTTGGGTCTTGTCGCCGATCTCCGCGATCGCGACCACGCCTGTCGATACGAGCAGCGCTTCCAAGAAAATTCCCCCCGAGGCCGGCGCACGACGATGCATTGACCTCCGCCGGCCTCGGCCGAAGGTCTGCATCGTCGGTCTCGCCAATTCAGGCCTGAAGGCCCGCCGCCCGCGCCATGGCCTTGCGGCCAAGTTTGTTGACGCGAGCTTCGCTGGAGCGAACGGCTACTCCCCGAAGATGCGGCGGCGTTTAGCTGAGCTCGATCGGAGTCGCCAACAAAAAAGCGGCCGCCGGACGGCGGCCGCGCACCCTGTGTCGGACTCTGCAGTTCAGGCGTTCAGCGTGTTCTTGAGCGCGTCGCCGACCCTGAAGCGGCAACTCGCGGAGGCCGGGCGCTTCACGGCCTCGCCCGTGCGCGGGTTGCGCGCCACGCCGGCCGCGCGCTTCACCGGCACGAAGCTGCCGAAGCCCACCAGCCGAACTTCCTTGCCAGCTTTCAACGAGGTCGAAACCGAGGAGATGAACGCGTCGACCGCCTCCTTCGCCTGGGTCTTGTTCAGTCCAGCCTTGTCGGCGATCGCAGCGACAAGCTCGGCCTTCGTCATGTGCGTCATCTCCCAACCATCTCTTCTCATTCAAGGCGGTCGGGCGTCTTTGCGCGCCCCTCGCTGGGTCCGATTAAGGACTGCTGGAGCTTGGCCGTCAAACGAGAGCGGCGCGGGATTGCTCCCGCGCCGCCCCTTGTCACCAAATGTGATCGAACCTCGTGCGCTTAGTGCGTCAGGACGGGCTCGACCTCGGGCTCTTCAGCCACGGCCACCGGCTGGTCCGACTCTGACCATTCGATCGGGGTCGGCTGCCGGATCAGCGCATGGGACAGAACCTCGTCCATCGTGGAGACCGGAATGATTTCCATGCCTTCCTTCACGTTGGCCGGGATGTCCGCCAGATCCTTCTCGTTCTCGGTCGGGATCAGCACGGTCTTCACGCCGGAGCGCAGAGCCGCCAGCAGCTTTTCCTTCAGACCGCCGATCGCCGTCACCCGCCCGCGCAGGGTCACTTCGCCGGTCATGGCGATGTCCTTGCGGATCGGGATGCCGGTCAGCACCGACACGATGGCGGTGGCCATTGCCGCACCGGCCGACGGGCCGTCCTTCGGGGTCGCCCCGTCCGGAACGTGGATGTGCACGTCGGTCCGCTCGAACACCGGCGGCTCGATGCCGAACCGGGTCGCCCGGCTGCGAACATAGGAGTTCGCCGCCGAGATGCTTTCCTTCATGACGTCCTTCAGGTTGCCCGTGACGGTCATGCGGCCCTTGCCGGGCATCTTGACCGCTTCGATCGTCAGGATGTCGCCGCCGAACTCGGTGTAGGCCAGGCCGGTGATGATGCCGACCTGATCTTCCGCGTCCGTCTCGCCGTAGCGGTACTTCTTGACGCCCGCGTACTTGGCCAGGCGCTCCTCGTCGATGGTGATCGACGTCAGCTTCTCCCGAGCCAGGTCCCGAACCGTCTTGCGCGCCAGGTTGCCCAGTTCCCGCTCCAGCGAGCGGACGCCGGCTTCCCGCGTGTAGTAGCGGATCAGGTCGCGGATCGCCGCTTCCGGAACGATGAACTCTTCCGGCTTCAGGCCGTGATCCTTGGCCAGCTTCGGCAGGACGTGCCGCTTGGCGATCTCCACCTTCTCATCCTCGGTGTACCCGGGGATGCGGATGATCTCCATGCGGTCCAGCAGCGGCTGGGGCATGTTCAGGCTGTTGGCCGTGGTGACGAACATCACCGGCGACAGGTCGTAGTCCACTTCGAGGTAGTGGTCCGCGAAGGTGGTGTTCTGCGACGGGTCCAGCACTTCGAGCAGCGCCGACGACGGATCCCCGCGCCAGTCCGAGCCCATCTTGTCGATCTCGTCGAGCAGGAAGAAGGCGTTGGTGGTCTTGGCCTTCTTCATCGACTGGATGACCTTGCCCGGCATGGAGCCGATGTAGGTCCGGCGGTGACCGCGGATCTCGGCTTCGTCACGCACGCCGCCCAGGGCCACCCGCACGAACTCGCGGCTGGTCGCCTTGGCGATGGACTTGCCCAGCGAGGTCTTGCCGACGCCCGGAGGACCGACGAGGCACAGGATCGGGCCCTTCAGCGAACCCACGCGGCTCTGCACCGCCAAGTACTCGAGGATCCGCTCTTTCACCTTGTCGAGGCCGTAGTGATCCTCGTTGAGGATGTCCTCGGCCTTCTGCAGGTCGATCGGCTTCTGCTTGGCCTTGCCCCACGGGATCGACAGCAGCCAGTCGAGGTAGTTCCGGACCACCGTCGATTCAGCCGACATCGGACTCATGTTGCGGAGCTTCTTCAGCTCGCCTTCCGCCTTTTGACGGGCTTCCTTGGAGAGCTTGGTCTTCTTGATCCGCTTCTCGAGCTCGAGCAGCTCGTCGCGGTGATCGTCCTGTTCGCCCAGCTCGCGCTGGATCGCCTTCATCTGCTCGTTCAGATAGTACTCGCGCTGCGTCTTCTCCATCTGACGCTTCACGCGGTTCCGGATCTTCTTCTCCGTCTGCATCACGGAGATCTCGCCCTCCATCAGGGCGTAGACCTTCTCCAGACGCTTCACGACGTTGAAGACCTCGAGCAGCTGCTGCTTTTCAGAGATCTTGACCGACAGGTGGCTGGCGATGCGGTCGGCCAGCTCGCCCGGGTTCTCGATCTGCGGGATCGCAGCCAGCGCCTCGGGCGGCACCTTCTTGTTCAGTTTGACGTAGTTCTCGAACTGCTCGACCACCGCCCGCGACAGGGCTTCGGCTTCGGGCGAGCCCGAACCGTCTTCCTGCACATAGGCGATCTCGGCTTCGTAGAAGTCCTCCTGATCGGTGAACCGGGAGATGCCGGCGCGGGCGCGGCCTTCCACCAGCACCTTCACGGTGCCGTCGGGCAGCTTCAGAAGCTGCAGGACCGTGGCGACCACGCCCACGTCGTAGATGGCTTGCGGCGACGGATCGTCGTCGTCCTTGTCCTTTTGGGTGGCGAGCAGGATCTGCTTGCCCTCGTTGCGCATCGCTTCTTCCAGCGCGCGCACCGATTTCTCACGGCCCACGAACAGAGGCACCGGCTGGTGCGGAAAGACCACGATGTCCCGCAGGGGCAGGATGGGGAGGATCTTTATCTCGGACATGATGCTTCAACTCCTGGCCGGCCCGTTTTGTGCGTTTCGAGCTCGGCTCCGGATCGTGGTCACTCAAACGATGCGCTTGAGTCGGACGACCCGTCCGCCTTCACACGGCGGCTCTTGAACGATTTATGTGGACGGTTTCCCGCCGCTTTCAAGCAGAGCAAGGACCGTGCGCGACACTGCGCCTCAGCGCCATCCACAGGCTAGCTTGACTGCGGAAGGCTGGACCGTTCGTGCAAGGTTGTGCCCCGCCCATGCGCCTAGGTGGGGATCAGGGCCCCAGGGAGCAAGCATGCTCTCCCTCTGGCGCCCCGCTGCGCCCAAAGGATAGTTCGGAACCTCTACTTTGGAGACCCGTTGCAGTTGCGATGTCGGGTGCAGTTCAAGTCGAAGAGACGCCGGAAGAACGGCTGGAGCGCTATCGGCGCATGGCTGATTCGACGCGCGAACTCGCCGCCCGCAGCGACGATGCCGAAATTCGCAGCGCCTACCTCGAGCTCGCCGCCAAATGGGTCCGGCTGGCTGAACAGGCGGCGCGCGACGTGACCGGCCCCGAGCCTCTTGCGCCGACCTCGGCCAGTCAGACGCGCTTGTCGGATGACCGCGCGCACGCCTGATCTCATTTGATTGTGCGCTTCGGCGCCGGAAGGCCTAGGGTGCGGCTTCCTCGGGAGCTGGGCCATGTCCTCTTCGGTCTACGAACAGAAGCTCGCCCGCCTTGGTCGCCTGGTCGTTGCGCTAGGCCTCGGTCGCGCGGCTGAACTCACCATGCTGGCGTCCGATCCCGACAACATCACCTCGCAACGTCTGCCTGGCGAGGAAGGTGAGTTCGTTCAGCTGATGTCCGAAACGCTTGGCGACGTTGCGGACGATCGCTTGCGGTTCAACGCTCACAGCTGAGCGCGCGCAGTTGATCTCGGCGTCTTTCCGGTGAAGCCTGCAGGCTCGATCCGGGGGACCCAAATGCTCGACCGTCGCCATCTGCTTGCTGCCGCCGCCGCCCTGCCGCTCGCTACGCCCTTGCACGCGTTCGGGCAGACGCCCCCGGCAGGTTACGGCACCCCCCTGCGCACCTCCCCCTTCGCACCGGAGGTCTACCGCGCCCGACGGCAGCGGTTGATGTCGGAGCTGAAGGGCGGCGTGGCCGTGCTCTACGGCGCAGAAGCCGTGGTCACGGACGCCCCAACCGCACCCCCGTTCACCCAGAACGAGGACTTCGCCTGGCTGACCGGCATCGTTGACGAGCCAGGCGCCGTTCTGGTCCTCGCGCCCACGGAACGGACGTTCCGCGAATGGCTGCTGCTCCCCTCCCGCAACACCGAAGCCGAACGCTGGGAGCAGGAGCGCCTGCCGCTGGGTGAGGAAATCGAACGCCGCACCGGCTTCCAGCGGGTGGCCCGTCGCGGGACCTTGGGCAGTCTGGTGACCTCCCTCGCCTCGCGCTCGGGCGAGTTGCACTACCTGGGGCCCATCGGCTCGGCGGATGCCCCAGTGGCGAAGGAGCTGGAGCTCTACGGCAAGGTTTCCGCCCGCGTACCAGGCGCTCGCACGGTCGACAGCACGGCGGTCCTGCCCCGCCTGCGGCTCGTCAAGGAGCCGCGGGAGATGGAGCTGATCCGCCAGGCCATCGCGGCCACCCGGCGCGGCATAGAAGCGGGCATGCGCGCCGTCCGGCCAGGCATGACCGAGTACCAGTTGAAGGACATCATCGAGGGCGAGTTCAAGGCCGCGGGCGCGCGCGGCCTTGCCTTTGACAGCATCGTGGCGGCCGGTCGCAACAACGCCTCGCTGCACTACACCGCCGGCGACGGACCGATCCGCTCAGGCGATCTCGTGCTCTGCGATGTCGGCGCTTCCATGGGCCACTACGCATCCGACATCACGCGGACCTTTCCCGTGGACGGCCGCTTCACGCCCGAGCAGCGGCGCGTCTACGAAACAGTGCTCCGCGCCCAGGAAGCCGCACGGGCCAAGCTCAGGGCCGGCGTCATGTACGAAGATCTGCAGGAAACCGCTCGGGCGGTCATCCGCCAGGCCGGCCATGGCGACGATTTCTACCATGGCCTTGGCCACTTCGTCGGACTGAACGTCCACGAAGGCGGCGATTATTCCAAGCCCCTCCCCGCCGGGGCGGTCATCACCATCGAGCCCGGGATCTACATGCAGAGCCGCGGCTTCGGCGTGCGCATCGAGGACGACTTCCTGATCACCGCCACGGGCAGCGAACACCTGAGCCGCGACATTCCTCGCACGGTCGAGGAGATCGAACGCTTCATGGCTGCCGGCCGAACCTGAGCGCTGTGCGCTAGCTGCGACGCCGCAAGGCAGCGACGCTCAGGACAGCGGCAAGTCCGACGATAGCTACGCCGGCCGCCGCGCGCAGTTCCGGCTTCTTCCACCCGCCGTGGATCTCGGCGCCTTCCGCCATGGGCCGGAACACCGCCCCGTCGCTGATCGGCGCGCGGGGCGCGACCTTGAACCACGCCTCCATGTAGCGCCCCATCGCCCAGACCACCGGGCCCGGCGCCAGGAAGTGACCGAGGCGGATGAGGCTGGCGGTGAAGCCGAGCACGCGCGCGTTCTGAGGCTTACGGGCGAGGCCCACCATGGCCTTGGCGACCCGGCGCGGGTCATAGACCAGAGGCAGAGGCTTCAGCTCGCGTCCGACATAGTTCGCGCCATGCGACACGCCCGGGGTGTCGAGGAACGTCGGGAAGACATCGCAGACCCGGATCCCCGGCCAGGGCGCCAACTCCCCACGTAGCGCCTCCGAGTAGCCCCGCAGGCCGAACTTGCTCGCGCTGTAAGCCACGGCGTAGGGCGCAGGCGCGAAGGCGCCCAGCGAGTTCGTGTTGATCAGGACGCCGCGTCCGCGCGCCTTAAAGTGCGGCACCACCGCGTGCGCGCCGTGGATGTGCCCCAGCAGGTTGGCCTTGAGCACCTGCTCGTGCGCCTCGATCGGGGTCTCCTCGAAGGCGCCGACGGCTCCGATCCCGACATTGTTGATCCAGACGTCGATGCGGCCGAAGCGGGCGATGGCCGCCTGGGCCAGCGCCTTGACCTGCCCGGCGTCGGTCGCGTCCGCGGTGACCGCCAGGGCCGATGGCCCCAGGGCCTCGCACTCCTGCCGGACCTCCTCCAGCAATTCCGATCGGCGGGCTGCGACCACCACGTGGGCGCCTTCACGAGCGAACGCCACCGCGGCGGCGCGGCCAAGACCGCTGGAGCCGCCCAGGATCACCACCACCGCGCCTTCCGGATCGATCCCGGCCGGCAGGCGCAGCGGACGTGGCTGAATGGCAGGTCGGTTCGTCTGGAGCATGGCGGCCTCGCGCTCTGGGTGCACGCCGCCGAAACCTCATCCGAGGCTGCAGGTTCCGTTAGCTCAGCACCTTGGCGATGCTGGCCGCCGCTGGGCCCAGCAGCACGTGGAGGCTTGTAGCGGAAGGCGTGGCGAGACCCCGCACGCCCAGGGCCTGAAGCCGCGCCAGGTCAGCGCGAGCGCTTGAGCCCAGGTCGAACAGCAGACGGCCGTCGCAAACCGTCACGGCCTTCAGGTTCTCCCGACCACCAAGTGCGGCAAGCCAGGCGCTGCGATCCAGATCGGCGTCCTGGGGCAGCCCGCTGACTGGCGAAGACAGGCTTGCTCGGATCTCCGAGGCCACCTGATCGGCTTCCGGGCCCAGCACCACCTGCAGCGCCTTGGCGGAGGGTCTCACCACGCCTTTTGCACCTAGCGCCTTCAAGGCCGCTTCGTCGGCTTTGGCTTGGTCCGCCACGACCAGCCGCAGCCGCGTGGTGCAGGCGTCGACGCTTTCCAGATTGGCTGCCCCGCCCAAGGCGGCGATGAAGTCGCGTCCTCGATGTCCGGTCGGCTGCGCAGCCGCAGCTTCCGCCAGGGTCGTGGCGGCCTCGCGCCCGGGAGTCTTCAGGTCGAAGCGAACGATCGCCCAGCGGAACACGCCGTAATAGAGCCCGAAGTAGCCGACGCCGATCGGGATCAGCAGCAGCGGCCGCGTGGCCTTGCCATAGTTCAGCACATAGTCGAACAGCCCGGCCGAGAAGCCGAAGCCAAGCTTCACGTCCAGCAGGCTGGTGATGATGAAGGCCAGCCCCGTCAGCACCGCGTGCACCGCATAGAGCGCTGGCGCCAGGAACATGAAGCTGAACTCGATGGGCTCGGTGATCCCCGTCAGGAACGAGGTCAGCCCCATGGACAGCAGCATGCCGCCCACCGCCGCGCGGCGCTCCTTGGCGGCGGCGTGGTACATGGCCAGGCATGCGGCCGGCAGGCCGAACATCATGACCGGGAAGAAGCCCGCCATGAAGGTTCCGGCGGTGGGGTCGCCGGCAAAGAACCGCTTCAGGTCCCCCGTCGCCCCGCCATAATCGCCGACGATAAACCAGGCCAGGTTGTTCAGGATGTGGTGCAGGCCGGTGACGATCAGAACTCGGTTCAGAACGCCGTAGACGAAGAGCCCCAGTTCACCGGAGCCGATGATGGCGCGGCTGGCGGCGTCCATGCCGCCGCTGATCACCTCATAGGAACTGCCGACCAGAGCGGCGATGACCAGCCCCGCCAATCCGCTGACGATGGGCACGAAGCGACGGCCGCCGAAGAAGGCCAGATAGGGCGGCACCTTGGTGTTGCAGAACCGGTTGTAGAGCAGCCCGCCGGCCAGGCCTGAAAAGATGCCGATCGGCACCCCCAGCTTGGCGATCCCCTTGCTCTTGAACGCCGCCTCGCCAAGCGCGACGGCGTCGCCGCTCAGGCCCCTCAAGGCCTCCGGCGGCACATGCAAGAGGGTCTGGGCGGCCTGGGTGGCGATAAGGAAACAGACCACGCCGGCTAGTCCCGCCGCGCCGTGGTTGTCACGGGCAAGCCCGACGGCGACGCCGGCGGCGAACAGCAGGCCGAGGTTGGCGAACACTGCGTCGCCCGCCGCCGCGACGAACGGGATGTTCAGCAGGTCCTGCTGCCCAAGCCGCAGCAGCAGCGCGGCCGCCGGCAGCACCGCGATGGGCAGCATCAGCGCTCGGCCGAGGGACTGCAGGGATTCAAGGGGAGACCGCATGCGCCGGCTCCGTTCAGGTGTGGCCGACGAGGTTGCGAACAGCCTCAGCGGAAGGTTGAGCAAGGGCTTGCACGGCCAGGTCACGGCAGTTCGCCAGCAACAGGCTGCGAACCTGCGCCTTCGCCTCGGCGACGGCGCCTGAGATCATCGACAGACGGCTGACCCCAAGCCCCAGCAGGATCGGAATGGCCGCAGGATCCGCGGCCAAGCCCCCGCAAACGCTGACGGATCGGCCGTGGCGCGCGGCGCCTTCGCAGGTGCGGGCGACCAGACCGAGAACCGCCGGGTCGAGACCGTCCACTTCCGCAGCCAGCTCCGGGTTTCCGCGATCCATGGCCAGGCCGTACTGCGTCAGATCGTTGGTCCCGATGGAGAAGAAGTCCGCTTCCGCGGCGAGCTGTGTAGAAACCATGGCCGCCGCGGGAGTCTCGATCATGACGCCAAGCTCAGGCGCGTGATCCAGGTCGAGCTCCTTGCGCGCATCGTCCAGTGCGGATCGCACCGCTCGCAGTTCGGACATCCGCGCGACCATGGGAACCATGATGCTGCAGGCGCCCACTGGCGCAGCCCGCAGAATGGCGCGCAGCTGCGCCTTCAGCAGCTGCGGCCGACGCAGCAGCAGACGCACGCCGCGGACGCCCAGCGCCGGGTTCTCTTCGTCGGTTTGCGGCAGGTAGGGCGCGGCCTTGTCGCCGCCCACGTCCAGCAGACGGATGACGACCGGGCGGCCGTCCATCGCCTCGAGAATCTGCCGGTACTCCTCGGCTTGCTCGTCCTCGCTGGGCGGCGTTTCGCGATGCAGGAACAGGAACTCGGTCCGCAACAGCCCAGAGCCGTCCGCGCCCGCGGCGACGGCGGCCCGTGCGTCGGCCAAGGAGCCGAGGTTCGACAGAACAGGCGTCGTGACGCCGTCGAGGGTGACAGCTGGCGAGCCGGCGGCGGCGCGCGCTGCGGCGCGCCGCTCGGCCCTCGCCGCAAGCCGGACCTGCGCCGCTTCCAGCGCCTTGGCGTCGGGCGCCACCGACAAGGTCGCACTGTCAGCGTCCAGGATCAGGCCAGCGCCATCGGGCACGGACAGCACGCCCGGACCCGCGGCAACCACCGCCGGAATGCCCATGGCGGCGGCAAGGATGGCCACGTGCGACGTGGGTCCGCCTCGCGCCGTGCAGACGCCGAGAATGCGGCCCGGCTCCGAGCCCATCAGCTGAGACGGGAGCAGTTCGTCCGCCAGCAGGATCGAGCCTTGGGGGATCTCAGGCCCGGCGTCCGCCTCGCCCGTGATGATCGCGAGAACTCGGCGCTCCAGGTCCTTCAGATCGTCGACGCGCTCAGCCATTCGCGGGTCGGCAAGCCCACGAAGAGCCTCCGCGAAGCCATTGGTGGCGGCCCGCCAAGCGAAACCCGCGCTTCTGCCTTCTCCAACCAGCCGTTCGGCTTCGGCCACCAGCTCGGGGTCTTCCGCGAACCCGGCATGTGCGGACAGGATGGCTTTGCGCGTCGGATCGGCTTCGGCTTCCGAGGCCGCCGCGATGTGGGTGCGCACCGTGGCCAGCGCAGCCACCAGCGCCGCCTGCTCGTGAGCGACGCCTTGGCCAGCCTCCGGGACACGCATCTCACTTTGCGCGAAGCGCGCCGCCCGACCGATCGCCAAGCCCGGCGCGGCCGTCACGCCGCGCAGAACACCATCGCTCAGGGTCGGCGTGATTGTCTCGACCGACGCCTGCGGCTTCGGCTGCGTCGAGGCGAGCGGCTTGCCCTCGCCCATTCCGCTCTCGATCAGCGCATAGACGGCGTCCAGCGCGGCCTCCGCGTCGGCGCCCGCCGCGATCACCACCGCCTCGTCGCCGTGGCGCAATCCCAACGACATCAGGGCGACGGGGCTGCGGGCGCTGACCTTGCGCCCCGCCCGGCCGACCCAAATCTCCGCCGCGAACCTCTTCGCCGTCTCGGCGATGCGTGCGGCGGGGCGGGCGTGAACGCCATGCGCCAGACTGATCCGCAGGCTGCGTGACACCTCGGGACCCAGCGTCGCGGCGCCGTGCACGGCTGCGCCGTTCGTGCGGCTAAGCTCCAGCACGGGCTCGCCCGCACGAACGGCCCGGTCCGTAAGCCGCCGAGCCACGGCGTAAGGGCCCAGGCTGGTGAGCACCATCGGGGTGATCAGGCTCTTGGCGCGCCTGGCCAGCAGATCGAGGTCGAAGCGCAGCAACGGATCGCCAAGCCGCACGCGATCGCCGTCCCTGACCAACGGCTCGAACCCTTCGCCGCCCAAAGCGACCGTTTCCAGGCCCACGTGCAGCAGGATCTCGAGCCCGCCGTCCGCCCGCAGAGTCACGGCGTGGCGCGCCGCATGAACGCCGATGACCACGGCGTCCAGCGGCGCATGCAGCACGGAGCCTATGGGGTCGATCGCGACGCCGTCCCCCAGCATGGCCTCCGCAAACACCGGATCGGGCGCCTCGCTCAGCGGCGCGCACCAGCCACCCAGCGGCGAGGCCAGAACCAGGTCAGCGGCCACGCGCCGCCTCCCCAAGGCTAAGCCGGTCCAGAGCCCAATAGGGATCAATGCCCGTCTGGGTGAAAGTCATGCAAAGGTCGTGTCGCCCCTCGACCGGCGCGATGGTCCCGCGCACGGTGGTGACGCCTGCGTTCTGGACGGCCGGGGCGAGCGGGATGGCGGCGATGATCTCCCCTTCGCAACCGTCACGACGCACGACTAGTTCGCCCTGCGGCGTGGCCGGGGCCGGATGGCGGATCTGCTTGATCGCGTCACCGATCTGGAAGTTGAACGGCAGCTGGCCCACCGACGCCTCGAGCGTGCGGACGCCGGTCAGGTCCGCTCCTTCCCAGATCCAGCACGGGTTCATGATATCGACGAAGAAGGTCGTGTGACGTCCACCTGTCGGCGCATCGTCGTGCAGGTTCAGCGGGATGCCGTTGCTGCAGAGCTTGAGCTCCTGGCTTCGCCGCGTCCGCTCGGACAGCTTCACCGCCACTGGGGTGATCGGCACGTCCGAGATGACCGCGCCCAGAGCACGTTCACGCGCGATTTCGGGACCAAGCCGCTGGCTGAACGAGCCGAAGTCACGCTTGGCGGCCGGTGACCAGCCAGTCTCCGCGACCGCGAACGCGCGCGGGTAAGCCAGGCGCGAGACCTGCTCTTCCGTCCGCATGTGCTCGGTCCAAAGCTGCGCCTGCACGCCCAGCACATGCTTGCGCTGCGCTTCATCGAGGGCGGCAGGCACCGGGTCGAAGTCGTAGACCTGCTTCAGGTCGATCAGCAGCCCCCGTCCCAGCGGCTCGATGGACAGGTCTCCCTGCCGGTGGTCGAGGTAGTAGGTGGGCGCCGCCGCCATGACGGTGTCGTGACCCATCTTGGCGGCGATGATCGCGCCGTCCGCACCGCGCCAGGACATCACCGTGGCGCCCTTGCTGACGCCGCCCTCCAGGATCTCGTCCCAGCCGATCATCTTGCGGCCGCGCGAGCTGACGTGCTGCTCCATGCGCGACATAAACCAGCCCTGCAGGGCCGTTTCGTTGCCGATGTGGAGTTCCTTCATCCGCGCCTGAACGGCGGGGCTCGTCTCCCACTGCGGCTTGACCGCCTCGTCGCCGCCCAGGTGGATGTACTTGCCGGGGAACAGCTCGATGACCTCGTCCAGCACGTCGGCGAGGAACGCGAACGTCGACTCCTCCACGTTGAACAGGTTGTCGAGAACGCCCCATTCATTGGACGGCGTCGCCGGCGGCGGGGTCACCGAAGCGAGCTGCGGATAGGCCGCGATCGCCGCCGTGGCGTGGCCCGGCATCTCGATCTCAGGCACGATGGTGATGTGCCGTGCGGCCGCATAGGCGACCACCTCACGCACCTGAGCTTGCGTGTAGAAGCCGCCGATCTGGCGAGGCTTTCCAGTCTTCGGATCGATGTCGGCCGCGGGGCCGGGACCCGCCGGCACGCGCCAGGCGCCGACTTCGGTCAGCTTCGGATACTTACGGATCTCCAGCCGCCAGGCCTGATCATCCGTCAGGTGCCAGTGGAAGGTGTTCAGCTTGGCGCGGGCCATCCGGTCGATGAAGCCCTTGATGTAGTCCACGCTCTGGAAGTGCCGCGCGCTGTCGAGCATCAGCCCCCGCCAGGCGAACCGCGGCGCGTCCTCGATCTGCACGGCATCGATCTTCACCGGGCCTTTGCCAGCGGTCGCGGTCGCCAGCTGCCAAGCGGTGACGCCGCCATAGAAGAGGCCCGCGTCGTCCGCGGCCGTGACCACAATGCCTTCCGGCGTCACGTCGAGGCGATAAGCCTCGCCGGCAGGCCCGCCGCGGCGGAAGACCACGGCGCTGCGCCCGTCACCCTCTCCGCTCGACACCTTGAGGTTCAGCCCACGGCTACGCCGCATCAAGTCCGCGAAGTAGTCGGCTGCGGCGCGGGCGCCGGCATCACCGGCAGGCGTCACCACGGGGGTCCGGGCCGATAGCTGGAAGCTCCCTTCCCCAGGTCGCTCCACGGCGGGAGCCGGCACAAGGGGCGCAGGTGCGGCCGCAGCGGCTCCCGAAACGGACGCGGCCATGCAGGCCAGAGCGAGGAACAGATGCGGACGCTTCATTGTACGTCACCCACGGCGAAAGAAGCGGAGGCGACGCGGGCGCACCGCGCCGCCTCCGAGTCGTAGGGGATTAGACTGCAAGAACCTAGACCGTGGCAGGGGGGCGTGACGGGGAGGATGCCGCGCCCCCAGCTGGCTCAGAAGGTCAGGTTCAGAGTGGCCAGATACTTCCGGCCGGTCCGGTACACGCCCCGCGGCAGAGCCGGCGTATTGGCGTAGGCGTAGTACTCGGAGTCCGTGAGGTTCATGCCGGCCAGCGTCACGCTGACGTTGTCGGTGAACCGGTACGTGGCCGAGGCGTCGAGCGTGTCGACGTCGCGAACGTACATCTCGTCCCCACGGTCGACGCCCGTGAAGTACTTCGAGCGCCAGGTGTAGGTCGCCCGGATCGCCACCGGCCCGGCTTCATAGAAGGGTCCGAGGTTCACCTGATGGCGCGAGTTGTAGGGCAGGTCCTGCCCATCGGAGCCCTCGCCCGCCGCGTAGGTATAGTTCGCGAGCAGACCGAAGCCGTAGGCGTAGTTCTGCTGGTAGGCGATCGCCAGGCCCTTCACCGTCGCTGAACCCGCGTTGTACGGACGGCTGATCTGGTAGGTCGTGACCCGACCCTGGCTCTGGTTGAAGTACTGCTCCGGCGCGGTCTGCTGCAGGATGTAGTTGCTGATGTCCTTGTAGAAGACCTCGGCCGCCAGGATCGCCTGGGGCTGGAAGTACCACTCGGCCGACGCGTTGAAGTTGGCCGACTTGTACGGATCCAGGTTCGGGTTGCCCCCGCCGCCGGTGAGGATCTGGTCCGAGAGCCAGAAGTAGTTGGTCAGGTCGGCATAGTTCGGGCGGGCGATCACCTGCGCTGCGGCGAAACGCAGGATCAGGTTCTCGCTCGCGTTGTACGCCAGGTTCACGCTCGGCAGCACGTTGTCATAGGACCGCGAGGTGGTCTGCCAGACCCAGTCGTTGGCGCCGGAGCAGGCAGCGCCCGGGCGGCAGACGTAGCCGGAGCTGTCGACGTCGGTGCGGACCACCCGCACGCCCACATTCCCGCGCAGTTCGCCGGCCTGAATGTTGGCCTGGAGGTAGGCCGCGCTGATGTCCTCGCGGATCTTCCAGTTGCCCGCGGTGAATTCCGGCGCCGCGAAGATCGACGGGGTGGGCAGCGAGGCGCCCGCGGGCAGCCATTGGCCGCCTTCCACATAGGACACCATCGCATCGCCGCTGATGCGGAAGCGGGTGCGCATCTGCTCGTTGGAGCCGAAGCCTTCGAGATAGTTGCTCGCCACCTGCGACGGGTTGAACAGGCTGGCCGGGGCGGCCACGCCGGTGATGGCGATGCCCGCGTACTCCTGCCCCGTCTCGTGGCGGCGGAACTTGTAGCCGACCTGGACGCGCTTGATCACGCCGTCCATGTCGTAGCCAAAGTCCGCCTGGGCGTACTTCTCCTCGTCCGTCGTCGGCTTGCTGACGAGATTGCCGCTCCAACCCGGATCGGTCGCGAACGCCGCCGGGTTGCCCATGACGTTAGTCGTGTAGCTGACGGTGCCCGGATTACCCGGCGCGCCGCTCAGGTCGACCGTGTAGTTGGCCCAGTTGAGAAACTCGAGGAAGACCTGCCGCTTGGTGCCGCCGTCCGCCTTGGACTGACCGATCACGCCCGACAGGTCCCAGCTGTCGCCGTGCCAGGTCCCACGGAAGTCATAGGTGTCGGAGTTCATCTCCGCTTCGCGGTACTGGACGTCCAGCACGCTCAAGGCGTTGTTGAAAGAGGCGCGGGTCACGACGCCGTCCGCAACCTCGATGCCGGTCAGGGCGCCCAGGCTGTTCCAGGTGTTGCCCTGGAAGGCGTACATCGACTGGTTGGTGTTGTCGTAGGTGGCCTTGATCTTCAGCCAGTTGAACTCCAGCTCGAGCTGATCGTTCGGCCGGAACTGCAGTGCGCCCGTGTAGGTCGTCCGGTCGCGCTCCTGCTCGAAGTAGGACGATCCGAAAGCATTCGGGCTGCGGGCGCCGAGGTTGGACGTCAGGGTCGCCGAGCAGGCGCCGACGCAGCCGGCGTTGCGCGAGTCGACCGGGTTGTCCGGATTGCCGCCCGCCCATTGATTGGCGGCGATGGTGCCGTAGGACTCCACGCCGTCACGGCGCAGCTGGTCCGTGGCCTTGGACACCGAAAACGCCGCTCCGAAGCGCTCGCTCGGATCCTTCCAGCTCACCATCAGCGAGCCCTGGATGTCGTTCTTCTCCGAACGGTCGTTGTAGAGATAGCCGACCGAGCCAGCGATCGTCGGCGACTTCAGATCGAAAGGCTTGCGGGTGTTGACGATGACCGTCCCGCCGATGCTGCCCTCGTCGATGCGCGCTTCCGGCGACTTGTAGACGTCGACCCGGCCGACAATCTGCGGCGCCAAAAGGGCGTAGTTGAAGGTGCGCCCGGGCGTATCCAGGATGAACCAGTCCGCCGACGCGACCGTCTGGCCGTTCAGCAGGGTGCGGTTCAGAGCCGGGTCGGTGCCCAGGATGCTGACCTTTTCGCCTTGGCCGAACTGGCGGTCGACCGTGACGCCTGGGACCATCGTCAGCGCCTCGGCGACGTTGGTGTTCGGAAACTTGCCGACGTCTTCGGCGGTCACCGAGTCCACGATGGCGTCGGCGTTGCGCTTGGTCTCCAGCGACTGCTGCAGCGATGCGCGGATGCCGGTGACCACGACTTCGTCAACGGACGTGTCCTGGGCGGCTGCGGCATTGGCGAATGCAAGCGCCACAAGGCTCGCCCCGCCGATCATGAGATGTTTGCGACGCTTCATCACTTTGGCTTCTCCCCTCCTGTCCGGGTGTGCCCCGGGGCCCGGTGCAGGTCCAATGTGATACCAATCGCCCCCTCCGGGCTGTCGCATCACAGTGGTCGCGGAGTGGACTGTGCCGTGTTTCAGATTTTTGACAAGTCCAAAAAGAGACCAATTGCATCCCATGGACGAATTGGTATCTAAGTGGTCTCAAGCTGCTCAATGCCACGTCATTGAGATCGGAGGGGCGCTGTGACGAGCTTTGCGGAAAGGATCGGCGGACTGCACGCCGACGGGCATGCCCCCCTGTACCGGCAGCTTCAACGCGCGATTCGCGAGGCGATCCAGAAGCAGGTTCTCGGCGCCGATGACGCCCTTCCCGCCGAGCGGGACCTGGCCGATGAACTCGGCGTCTCGCGCATCACCGTGCGCAAGGCGCTGGACGGCTTGGTGAGCGAGGGCCTGCTGACCCGTCGTCAGGGAGCCGGGACCTTTGTGGCCGCGCGCGTGGAAAAGAGCTTCTCGAAGCTCAGCTCCTTCAGCGAGGACATGATCTCTCGTGGACGCAAGCCGCACTCGAAATTCCTGAGCCGCAGCTCGGGCCTGGTGACCCCGGAAGAGTCGCTCACCCTGGGCCTTGGGCCCGGCGCTCCGGTCTATCGCTTCAACCGGATCCGCTACGCCGACGATGCGCCGATGGCGCTCGAGTATTCCACCCTGCCCGCCTTCGCCCTGCCGAGCGCCGAGGTGGTCAAGGCTTCGCTTTATGAGGCGCTGGAAGCCACCGGGCATCGCCCTGTTCGCGCACTGCAGCGACTGCGGGCCGTTCTGTTCACCGCCGAGCAGGCTGAGCTGCTTGGCATCGCGGCGGGCGATCCCGGCCTGTTGATCGAACGGCGCGGCTTCCTGCCTGACGGCCGCGTCGTTGAAGTGACGCAGTCCTACTATCGCGGCGACGCCTACGATTTCGTCGCCGAACTGAACGCCATCTCGGCCTAGCGGCCGGAACGGAGAGCGCCTCGTGAGTTCGTCACCTCGTCCGGAAAACACGCGCATGCACCAGGAGGCCGCAGAGGCCGCTGAGGCGGTAGCGCGTCTGCTCATGGCCAATCGTGCGGCTGTGCGCAGTCTGGCCGGTGAGCTGCGCGCCCAACCGCCGCGCGCCGTGGTGACCTGCGCCCGCGGCAGCTCGGACCATGCGGCGACCTTCGCGAAGTATCTCATCGAGACCAGCGCTGGCGTTCTTACCTCCTCGGCGGCGATGTCCGTGAGTTCGGTGTATGAGGCGCGTCAGGATCTGGACGGCGTGCTGTTCCTCGCCATCTCGCAGTCCGGGCGCAGCCCCGACCTGCTCGCCTCGGTTCGCGCGGCCCGCGACGCCGGAGCGCGTGTGGTCGCTATGGTGAATGACGAGACGGCGCCGCTGGCCGAACTCGCCCATACCACCCTGCCCCTGCACGCGGGACCGGAACGCAGTGTGGCGGCGACGAAGTCCTTCATCACCGCCCTGGCCGCGATCGCCCAGCTCGTCGCCGCCTGGACCGAGGATGCGGAGCTCGAAGCCGCCCTCGACGCCCTGCCGGAACAGCTTTCCCAAGCTTGGAGTCTGGACTGGCCGGAGGTGGTCGCGAACCTGCTTGAGGCGCAGAGTCTCTACGTGCTCGGACGAGGCGTCGGCTTCGCCGTCGCCCAGGAAGCAGCCCTGAAGTTCAAGGAAACCTGCGGCCTGCATGCGGAAGGCTTCAGCGCGGCAGAGGTCCTCCATGGCCCCATGGCGCTGGTGGAGCGGGGCTTCCCGCTCCTGGTGTTCACCCAGGATGACCCCACCCGGGACAGCGTCATCGCGCTTGCCGACCAGCTGCGCCAACGCGGTGCGGAGGTCATGCTTGCCGCCACGGACGCGCCCGGCGCCCTGCCAGCCGTGTCGGCGCACCCGACGCTGCAGCCCATTCTGCAGATCCAGAGCTTCTACAAGGCGGTGAACGCCCTGTCGGTGGCGCGCGGGCTCGACCCCGACAACCCGCCCCATCTGCGCAAGGTCACCGAGACCGTCTGATGGCTGTCGCTCTCGTCAACGCTCGCGTGCTCACGCCCCAGGGGCTGGAGCCGCTCACCGTCCGGCTGAAGGACGGCAAGATCCTGTCGGTGGGAACGACGGCGGAAGCCGGCGACGACATCCGTGATCTCGGCGGGCGGCTGCTGCTGCCGGGCTTTGTCGACACTCAGGTGAACGGCGGCGGGGGCGCGCTCTTTAACGACGATCCGAGCGTAGCCACCATCAGGACCATAGGCGCCGCCCATCGGCGCTTCGGCACCACGGGCTTCCTGCCCACCCTGATCAGCGACGAGCTTCCTGTGATCCGACAGGCGATCGCCGCCGTGGACGCCGCGATCGACGAGGGCGTCCCCGGGGTGCTGGGCATTCACATCGAGGGCCCGTTCATCAGCGCCGATCGCAAGGGAATCCACGACGCCTCGAAGTTCCGGGTGCTGGATGACGAGGCCATCGACCTTCTCACCTCCCTCCGGCGCGGCCGTACATTGGTCACCCTGGCGCCTGACGCCACAACGCCAGACATGATCCGGCGGCTCGCACAGGCGGGCGTGGTGGTCGCGGCCGGCCACACCGACGCGGACTACAGGACGGTCCGCGCCGCGCTCGACGCTGGCCTCAGCGGGTTCACCCACCTCTTCAATGCGATGTCGCCGCTGAACTCTCGCGAGCCGGGCGTGGTCGGCGCCGCGCTGGAGGATGCCGGCAGCTGGTGCGGGCTGATCATCGACGGACGCCACGTTCATCCCGCCACCCTGCGCATCGCCCTGCGAGCGAAAGGGACGGACAAGTTCATGCTCGTCACCGACGCCATGCCGAGCGTGGGGATGAAGGACAAGCGGTTCACGATCCAGGGCCGCGCGATCGATGTGGTGGACGGCGTCTGCGTCGACGAGAAGGGCACCCTGGCCGGGTCCGACCTCGACATGGCCAGCGCCGTGCGCAACGCCATGGAGATGTGCCGCCTGGACCTGGCGACAGCGGTTCATATGGCCGGCGCCTCGCCCGCCGCCTTCCTGCGGCTGTCCGATCGTATCGGCGCGATCCAACCTGGCCTTTGCGCAGACCTTGTCGTGGCCGACGACCGGCTCGAGGTCCTGCAGACCTGGATCGCAGGCGAGCCGGATCGCCCGCTTCAGGCGGCGGCCTAGGGCCTGTAGTTCAGCTCCACGCGCACCCCGTTCGGGTCGAACAGAAAAATCTGCCGGGCATCGCTCCCCGGTACGGCCTTAGCCACATAGGTGAGCCCGGCGGTCTCGAGCCTGTCGATCATCGCGTCGTAGTCCGCGATCTCGAACGCAACGTGGTTCAGGGCGCTCTTCGTCGAGGGCCCCACGGGTGCGGGCGCTTCTTGCACGTGAACAATCGGCCGACCATCGGCGTAGAGCCAGTAGCCGCGGAAGTCGAACGGCGGGCGCGGCCCTTCCGCCATGCCCAGCACGTCAACGAAGAAGTCACGAGTCGCGGTCAAGTCTTGGGTGGCGATGTTGACGTGATCGACGGTGCGGATGGTCATTCGGCCTGTCCCCTGGCGCTTCGGCTTACTCTAGGTCAACGCGGAGCGGGCCGCACGCGAACCGTTCGCGAGCATACCGTTGACTCAACTTTCGATCACGAGCTTCGGACTTGCCAGCCGCAGCCCTGCCCCGCATGACTGTTTGAGAGCTGCAACCGGTCGGAGATGGCCATGATCTCGCCCGCCCAGAGCCCGACGCATCCTCCTCGCCACTATCCCACTCCTGCCGCCAAGTGCGCAGACTTGGTGGTGCATGTTGTTGGCCTGACCCTCGCGCTTGTAGGCGGGATCGTTCTGCTGGCGCTCGCCGTCCAAGCGCAGTCGATCACGAAGGTGGTCGGGGTCGCGATCTACGCCGCCGGCGTCGTGGCCATGCTCGCGTTTTCAACGGCTTACAACTTCGCCAAGCCCCGCTTCCGGCCATTGCTCCGCCGCCTCGACCACGCCGGCATCTTCCTGATGATCGCAGGCTCCTACACCCCGTTCACCACCCAGAACCTCACCGGCGCCTGGGCTTGGGGCATGACGGCCGCGGTTTGGTCGATCGCGGCGCTAGGCGCGCTCGGCAAGCTGTTCCTGCCGCGCGTGGATCGCCGGTTCTGGGTGGGTGTCTACCTGGTGCTAGGCTGGCTCGTCGTGGTGGCGCTGAAGCCAATGATCGACGGCACCACCTGGGTCGCGCTGCTGCTGCTCGCCCTGGGCGGCGTGCTCTATTCCACCGGTGTGATCTTCTACGTGAACAAGCGCCTGAAGTTCGCCCGAGCCATCTGGCACGGCCATGTGGTGGCGGCCGCAGGGGCGCATTGGGCCGCCGTGCTGCTTGGGGTCGTGCTCGCCACCCGCGGCTGAGTGTTAGCGATCCCATAGAAAAAACCGGCCAATCCGGCGGTTTTTCTCCGATTCCGGGCCTCGAATGTTGCCAAAATGCGACGGGTGACGGTCTCCTGCATCTCGACGTTGGTCGAGCTTTGATCCAAGCTCGGTTTGCGTACCGAAGATTCAAGCGAGCACCCGCGCCACATAAGCGGGGCCGATAATTGGGAGGAATCCGGGACATGAACACCAGACGGCTATTTCGCACGTCCGCAATCGTCGGCGTTCTCGCCGCCACCGCAGCTACGGCCGTTCAGGCCCAGGAAGGCCGGCAGGTCGAAGAGCTGGTCGTCACCGCTCAGAAGCGGGAACAAAGCCTCCAGGACGTGCCGATCGTCGTGACCAGCGTCAGCGGCCAGCTCCTGCAGGACGCCGGCGTGCGCGACATCCGCGAACTGACGGTGCTGACCCCCGGCCTGACGGTCACCTCGACGTCCAACGAAACCATTGTCACGGCGCGGGTCCGCGGCGTCGGCACCGTCGGCGACAACCCGGGCCTCGAGTCTTCCGTCGGCGTGGTGATCGACGGCGTCTACCGCCCCCGGAACGGCGTGAGCTTCGGCGACCTCGGCGAGACTGAGCGCATCGAAGTGCTCAAGGGCCCGCAAGGCACCCTGTTCGGCAAGAACACCTCCGCCGGCGTAATCAACATCATCACCGCCGGGCCGACGCGCGACCTGCGCGCCGAGTCCGAAGCCACCTTCGGCAACTTCGGCCAGACGGGCTTCACCGGCTCGATCAGCGGTCCGATCACCGACACCCTGGCCGGGCGCCTGTTCGCCGGCGCCCGCCGGCGCGACGGCTACCAGGACATCATCACCCTGGGCGGTCCTCGCGCTGAAAAGGACGACAACGACCAGAACTTCTACACCCTGCGCGGCCAGCTGCTGTGGCAGCCGACCACGGAGCTGTCGGCCCGCATCATCGCCGACTACACCAAGCGCAGCGAACACTGCTGCGTCGGCACCCAGCTGTTCGTCGGCTCCGCCCCGAACGGCCGCGGCCAGCTGGTCAACGCCACCCGCCCCGGCTCCCTGGACCTGACCAGCACGCCCTATGACCGCCAGGGCTACGCCAACCGCTCGACCGACCAGCGGGTCGAGGACAAGGGCCTGTCGGCAGAGATCAACTGGGACATCACCGACGCGGTGCGCCTGACCTCCGTCAGCGCCATCCGCAACTGGTACTCGGAAGTCGGACAGGACAGCGACTTCACCGCCGCCGACCTAGTCTACCGGCCGAACGACGGCACCAACAACGTCGAATTCGGGCAGGTCTCTCAGGAGCTTCGCCTGGCGGGTGAAGCCGGCCGCCTGAACTGGCTGGTCGGCGGCTTCTACGCCAAGGAAGATCTGGACACCCGCCAGCGCCTTCTGTTCGGCTCGGACTACTACAGCTACTTCGTGGGCCGCGTGCTGAACGGCGTGCCCGCGCTGATCGGCCTGACGCCGAACCGCATCCTCCAGCCCGGTTCGGGCTCGGACGACGTCCATTCCCAGGAAGCGAAGACCTGGGCGCTGTTCACCAACAACTCGTTCCGTTTCACCGACGCGCTCGAGCTGACGGTGGGCCTGCGCTACACCAGCGACGAGAAGACCCTGAACTCGCGGTACTCGACCACCGGCGCTTCGTGCGACCTGGCCGAGCCCTTCTTCGTCGCCCTGGCCAGCAACCCCGCCCTGGGCGCCACGGCGGCGGCCAGGCAGGCGGCGGCCACCAGCATCGTCGGCGGCCTGTGCCTCAACGGCCAGAACAACGACTTCGACGACCTCGGTGCGGTGGAGCAGTCACGCACGGAGGAAGAGTTCTCCGGCACCGCCAAGCTCCAGTACCGCTGGTCGCCTGACGTGATGACGTATGTGTCCTACTCGCGCGGCTACAAGGCCGGCGGGTTCAACCTCGACCGCGAACAGCGGATCGTGGTCACGGCCACGGGACCGAACTTCACGGCCGACGCGAACACCTCCTTCGAGCCGGAGATGGTCGACAGCTGGGAGCTCGGCGCCAAGACGAGCTGGTTCGGCAACAGCCTGCTGGTCAACGCCGCGGCCTTCCACCAGACCTTTGAAGACTTCCAGCTGAACACCTTCGTGGGCACCGCCTTCGTGGTGGAAACCCTGCCGGAAGTGATCTCGCGCGGCGTCGACGTCGACTTCTACTACGCCCCGCCGATCGAGGGGCTGAACATGCAGGGCGGCGTGACCTGGGCCGAGACCGAAATCCAGCCGTTCACCGCGGCGGAGCTGATCGACCCCACCCGCTTCAACAGCCTGCGTCGCCTGCCGGGCGCGCAGATGTCCTTCGCCCCGCGCTGGTCCGCTTCGCTGGCCGGCACCTACGAGCGTGAGATCAGCTCCAGCCTGATGTTCCGCAGCAACATCGCGGCCAAGTACACCTCGCGCTACAACACCGGTTCCGACCTGCACCCGTCCAAGGTTCAGGACCCGCTGATCCTGGTGAACGGCCGGATCGGCATCGGCCCGCAGGACGACCGCTGGAGCGTCGAGCTTTGGGGTCAGAACCTGACGAACGAAGACTACCTGCAAGTGGGCTTCAACGGCCCGTTCCAGGTGGACGAGAACAACGACAACGTCAGCGTCTACAACGGCTTCCTCGGCGCGCCGCGCACCTACGGCGTGACCCTGCGCATGCGCTACTGATCGACCATCCTATCGAGCATCGCCTCGACGGCCCGGAGAGATCCGGGCCGTTTTTTCTTGGCCAGCTCGAGAGCCGGCAAGCAGGCCTCGACGGCGAACAAGCGCCAGGATCAGGTCGTAGGGGATCGCCGGCGCCTCCCGCATCTGCATGTAGAGCCAGCGCCTGCGCCCTGCCCCGCCATGCCCCCGCCGCGTCGGTCCGCGCGACGCCCGCACGCCCAAGGCGCGGAGCACCAGTTGGATGCGCGGCAGGTGGTAGGCGTCGCTGATCGCGATGCACGCGCGCTCACCCCGGCTTCGCAGGAAGCGGGCGGCCGCCGCGGCGGATTGCAGGGTGTCCTTGCTGTCTTCGTCCAGCACCAATCGCGCAGGATCGACGCCGCGCGAGATCAGCACCCTGGCCATGATCGAAGCTTCGGACGGCGGGTGGCGGCCGACCCCGCCTGAGCAGAAGATCATCGCATGCGGCGCCGCAGCCGCCGCTTCCTCAGCGTAGCCGATCCGCCGCATGAGGCTGGGCGAAGCCCGGCCGCCTGGCCAGACCGCCGCACCGAACACAACGATGACCGATGGCCGCGTCACCGCCGGACCATGGCCGGCTCGGTCACGCTTCGCCAGCTAGTTCGGCGCGGCCCCGTTCATCGGCGGCTGGTAGTGATCCACCAGATCGGCACGTTCGGCTTCCCGGACCGCACGGGTCACGTTCAGGCGCGTCAGCACCTTGGCCTCGACGAAGTCCTGGCGCGCCTTTTCGAGCGGCGCGCGCCAGGTCTGATTCGCCAGGTTGTCCGTTTCGCCGGCGTAGATGATCTCCGGTCCTTCGGGCGTCTCTCGGGCGATCACATAATTGGCGCCGGCGGGGGGAAGGAAGCGGTCCTCCTCGAGGGGCGTGTAGCGGTAGCGGGCGCCGGACTTTCCGGCGAGCTCGATCTGGCGGGTCAACAGCACTCTCCAGCCTGGATGAAGCGGCCGCGCGAAGCGGATCCTGAGCCCGCATGCATCGAATTGGAGTTGGGCCAAAAGTAGGCCCAGCTTGGCTGTAGAGCGCAGTCATGCGAGACACTTGGCTGCGGCGCGCAGCTCGTGGCCGGAACGACCGCAACTGTAAGGCGTTCGGCCTAGGGCTGTCCTAAGCGAGGGAAATCCTCGTAAAGGGAGTGCGACCGAGGCCGGTCGCTGCGCCTCCCTGGGTACGGATTTCCGCGAGACCACCACCACCGATGGAGCGACCTGCCGACTTCAGCCTCCGCACCGCGACCGATCGCCCCACGGCGACGCTCAGCGGTGATTGGACGACCAGCGGCATGGGCGAAGCCGGGTCGGCGCTCGCGCAGGAGCTTTCCACTCGGGACGACGTCGCGTTGGATGTGCGGCCGATCCGCCGCCTGGACACCGCTGGCGCCTACGCCATCGTCAAGGCGGCGGGGGACCGGTTCGACCTCGCCAAGGTCGAGGGCCGTCCTGAGACCCTGCGCCTGCTTCAGCTGGTCAGCGAAGCCCGCAACCGCGAACCGGAAGCCCGGCGGGCGTCCGGCGGCTTCCATGAAATGACTGTTCGGGTCGGACGCGGGGTCGTCGACGTCCTGCGCGAAGGCATGGACACCATGGTGTTCCTTGGCCACCTGCTGGTGGTCGTCGGCCGCTCGCTGATCAACCCTCGCCGAATCCGCTGGCCTGCGCTGATTTCGCAGATGGAGCGCGCCGGGCTCGACGCGATCCCGATCGTTGCCACCACCGCCTTCTTCATCGGAGCCGTCGTCGGCCTGCTCGGGGCCAACATGCTCCGCCAGTTCGGGGCCGAGGTGTTCGCAGTCGAACTGATCGGCATCGCGGTGCTGCGCGAGTTCAACATCATCATCACGGCCGTCCTGCTGGCCGGCCGCTCCGCTTCGTCGTTCGCAGCCGAGATCGGCTCGATGAAGATGAACCAGGAGATCGACGCCATGCAGGTTATGGGCGTCGACCCCTACGAAGCGCTTGTGCTCCCCAGGTTCGCCGCCCTGCTTTTCACCATCCCCCTGCTCACCTTCGTGGCGACGCTCGCCGGGCTGTTCGGCGGCCTGGTCGTCGTCTGGTCGGCGCTGGACCTGGGCCCCGCCTTCTTCCTCCAGCGCATCGTGGACAACGTGGGCGCCGCCCAGTTCTGGATCGGCCTTTCGAAGGCGCCGGTCATGGCCGCCGTGATCGCCGGCATCGGCTGCCGCCAGGGCATGGAAGTCGGCGGCGACGTCGAATCCCTTGGACGGCGGGTCACCGCGTCTGTCGTGCACGCCATCTTCGCGATCATCATCCTCGATGCGGCGTTCGCCCTGATCTACATGGAGCTCGGATTGTGAGCACCGTGGACGAAGCCCATCTCAGCGACGACGAACTGCTGGACGCCGAAGGCCCGGCCATCGAGATCCGCGGACTCACGAATGCGTTCGGCGATCACGTGGTGCACCAAGACCTCGACCTGACCGTCAGGCGCGGCGAGATCCTCGGCGTGGTCGGCGGCTCGGGCGCGGGCAAGTCGGTTCTGCTCAACACCGTCATCGGCCTGCGCCAGCCGCAGGCGGGCTCGGTCAAGGTCTTCGGCCAGGACCTCCAGACGGCCTCCCGCCGTCGCTGGAGCGCCATCGAGCGGCGCTGGGGCGTGCTGTTCCAGAGCGGCGCCCTGTTCTCCAACCTGACAGTCCGGGAGAACATCGCAGCCCCGATGTTCGAGCACACCAAGCTGTCGCGCAAAGAGATCTACGAACTCGCCGAGCTGAAGGTCGCGCTGGTCGGCCTGCGGCCCGGCGCCGCGTCTCTCAAGCCGGCGGAATTGTCAGGCGGCATGCGCAAGCGGGCGGGCCTGGCGCGGGCCCTGGCGCTGGATCCCGAGCTTCTGTTCCTGGATGAACCCACCGCCGGCCTTGACCCGATCGGGGCGGCGGCGTTCGACGAGCTGATCAAGGACCTGTCCCAGACCCTTGATCTGACGGTGTTCCTGATCACCCACGACCTGGACACCCTTTACGAGATCACCGACCAGGTGGCGGTGCTGGCCGACAAGCACGTGGTGGCGACCGCCCCTGTGCAAAAGCTGGAACGCTCCGACCATCCCTGGATCCGGGAATACTTTCTGGGACCCCGCGGCCGAGCGGCCGCCGCAGCCCAGTCCAAGGCGGAGGCGGAGGCCTGATGGAAAAGAACGCCAACTACGCCCTGGTGGGCCTGTCGTCCCTGATCCTGTTTGTCGGGCTGATGATCTTCGTGGTCTGGCTCGCCCGTCTGCAGTTCACGCAAGAGAACGACATCTACGACATCGTCTTCCAGGGGCCGGTTCGCGGCCTCAACCAGGGCGGCGAAGTCCATTTCAACGGGATCAAGGTCGGCGAGGTCACCAAGATCGCGCTGGACCGCACGAACCCCAGTCGGGTGATCGCCCGCGCCCGGGTGACCTCCGACGTGCCGATCCGCGTGGACTCCTTCGCGACGCTTGAGCCGCAAGGCATCACCGGCCTGAACTACATCCAGATCACCGCCGGCACTCCGACGCGTCCCCTCCTGAAGGACACTGTGGCCAACGACCGGATCCCGGTCATCCGCAGCCAGCGCAGCACCCTGTCGGATTTGCTGGAAGGCGGCGGCACGGTGCTGACCCGGACGATCGAGGCGCTGGACCGGGTCAATCGGGTTCTGTCCGACCAGAACATCCGCAACTTCTCGGGCGCCATCGCCGACGCCCAGGCGATCACGGCGGAAGTGCGTGAGCGCAAGTCCATCATCGCCGACCTTCAGAAGGCCGTTCAGGACGTCGACGCGGCCATTCTTCAGGTCAACCAGCTGACCCGCGACACCAACCAGATCATCAACACCGACGGGCGCCGCACCATGCGGAACGTCGCCGACGCGGCCGAGGAAGCCCGCGGGGCGGCTCAGGAAGCACGGGCGATGATCGAGCAGCTGCGTGGCCCCACGTCCGAGTTCGCCACCACCGGCCTGCCGCAAGTCACCGCCGCGGTGATCCAGCTGCAAAGCGCGGCCGAGTCGCTGGAGCGCCTCGTCAACGACATCCAGACCAGCCCCACCGGCGTGATCAGCAAGGGACGGGCGGAAGAAGTGGAAGTTCAACCATGAGCCCGACCCTGAGCCGTCCCGCCGCCCTCCTCCGCGTCGCCGCGGCGGCCGGGATGGCGCTGGCTCTCAGCGGCTGCATCTCCCTGCTGCCCAAGAGCAAGCCATCCCTGCTGTACCGGTTCGGTCAAACGCCGGTTGCGGCGGCCTCTACGCCCGCCCCGGCCGCATCCGCCGGCGCGCAGCGGTCCGTCGGCGTCTTCCGGGCCATGGGCCTCTTCCAGCGGGAAGCCGCCAGCGATCGGATGCTGACGGTCACCGGATCGCGCACGGCCTACATCGCCGGTGCGCGGTGGGTCGCCCCAGCGCAGAACCTGTTCGACGAGGCGGTGCTCCGCGCCTTCGACGACGCGTCCGGCCAAGTGCGGTTGGTCTCGCGCGGCGAGCAGGTGCGCAGCGCCTACGCCCTGCGCCTCGATGTCCGCAACTTCGAGGCTCACTACGAGAACGGTCCTGAGGCCGCGCCTACCGTGCTGGTGCGGGTTCGCGCGCTGATGACCCGCAATACGGACAGCGCCGTCATGGGCGAGCAGATCTTCGAGGCGCGCGTCCCCGCCGCCGAGAACCGCGTCGGCGCCATTGTCGACGCGTACGACCAGGCGCTCAGCCAGGTCCTGGGCCAGCTGGTCGGCTGGACCAACCAGACCGCCCGGCCGGTCGCCGCCTAGGCGAGGCCGTTCAGGCGTTTCGCGGCGGTCACCGTGTTCTGAAGCAGCACGGCGACCGTCATCAGGCCGACGCCGCCAGGGACGGGCGTGATCCACCCGGCCACCTGCGAGGCTTCCTTGAAGTGCACGTCGCCCACCACCTTGGTGCGACCGGCGGCGGCCTTCTCCGGATCATCGAACGGCACCCGGTTGATCCCGACGTCGATCACGGCGGCGCCCGGCTTGATCCAGTCGCCGCGGATCATGCGCGGCCGCCCGACGGCTGCGACCAGGATGTCCGCCTCGCGGCAAACGGCCGGAAGGTCCTGGGTGCGCGAATGGGCTACGGTCACCGTGCAGTCGGCCTGCAGCAGCAGTTGGGCGATGGGACGGCCAACCAGGACGGATCGGCCCACCACCACCGCGCGCTTGCCGGACAGATCACCCAGCGTCTCGCGCAGCAGGATCATGCTGCCCATGGGGGTGCACGGGTACAGGCCCGGCAGTCCGCTCGCCAGCCGGCCGGCGTTGACCACGTGCAGGCCGTCCACGTCCTTGTCCGGATTGATCGCCGCCAGCACGGGCTTTTCGTCCAGGTGCTTGGGCAGCGGCAGCTGCACCAGGATCCCGTGGATCAGCGGATCCTCGTTCAGCTCGGCGATCAGCCGCATCAGGTCGTGCTGCGAGGCGTCCGCCGGCATTCGGTGGGTCACCGAATGCATGCCGGCCGCCAGCGACTGCTCGCCTTTGGACCGCACATAGATCTGGCTGGCGGCGTCCTCGCCCACCAGCACCACGGCAAGCCCCGGCTGCAGGTTATGCTCGGCGCGCAGCCGGCTCACCTCCACAGCAACTTCAGCGCGCAGGCGCTCGGAAAAGACCTTGCCGTCGATCAGCTGGGCAGGTGCGCGGTCGGCCATGAGTCCTCCTGGTCGCGCCCGCAACTAGCGGCTCAGGCCCTTGCGCGTAAACCCCTGTTCAGTCGCGCGCGCCGCGCAGCCAGGACGCGACGGCCCAGGCATGGGCTTCGCGGCTCAACGAGCGGAGCGCCTCGAGCGGCTCCAGCCAGACCAGCGCGTGATCTTCCTCGACCTTCAGCTCGGGCGCTTCGCCGACGAGCCGTCCAGAGAAGAACTGCCCACGGGTGTTATGCGAGCGGCCGCTGTCGTTGACAAAGAAGTGGTCGGCGCAGGTGATGCGGTGCTGGATTTCCACCCTCAGCCCGGCCTCTTCCCCGCACTCGCGGGCAGCCGCCTCCCCGGCGCTCTCGCCGTGCTCCAGGCCCCCGCCGGGAAGATCGATCCGCTCCCCGCCGTTGGCCAGCGTGACCCGGACCAACGCCAGCTTGCCCGCGTGCTCCACCACGACAAAGGCGGCGGGCCGGTCCGGGTACTCGCGCCCCGGCTCAGGCCGGCCGAACTGCGGAACGCTCATCAGTCGACGCCATAGAGCGCGGGATAGGGATCGACCTTGCCGGCCTCCACATCGGCGACCGCCACCGGCTTCCAGCCCACCTTGCTGCTGGCGCTGGCGCGCCAGGACTCGACGATCAGGTCGCGCAGCTCAGAGGCTCCGACAGCAATCTGCTGCGTAGCCATGGCGGTCCCGCGCGGGTCTCCAGGTGCAAGACCGCCGGCCTTCTCCATGGCGTAGAAGGGCTCCACGAGCCGTCCGGTCGCCTGCAGGTATCGGACCGTCCGTTGCTCCAGGCTGCAGTCGCAGACGTTCAGCGGCGTGACCTTGGCCGCCACGGCCTGGGGCTTCACGCTGGCCTGCACGAGCTCGCTCTCGAACGGGCCGTGCAGCTTGGCCTTGGAGTAGCCGTTGGGGTTCGGATAATCGCCCCAGCCGTTGTAGTGCGCGGTCACGTGCAGCGGCTGACTGCCGTCGCCGATGTAGTGCGACAGCTGCCCCACGGTCTGCAGGATCTGGGCTTCGCGGCGCTTGCGGTCGGCCGCGAAGAAGGCCCGGTGCGACTTCCACTTCGGGTTGGCTTCAGCCGCCTTCAGGACCCGCCAGTAGGCGAAATCCAGGGTCAGTTGCTGACGCCGGTCGATGATGGCGTACGGCAGGTACCCCGCCTTCCAGCTGTTTTGGCCAACCGCCTGCAGCGCCGCCTCGTAGTCGGCGCGGGTATCCGGAAGATCGTCGAGACGCGGACCGCCTAGGATCCGTCCATCGTCTTCCAGATCCACGAAGTGCGCCGCGTCGCGGTCCTGATCGTGGACCTTGCCGGCGCCCTTGGACCGGTCCGGCTCACGCGAGAACTCGCCCACGTCCATGGCCGCCTGCGCAGTCCGAAGGAAGGCGGGGACCTCGCGCGGCAGGGCGCGGACGGCGGTCTCGCCGATCATCCGATGTCCTGTGTTGCCCCACCCCAGGGCGACAGACGGCGCGAGCGCCAGCACGGCGGCCGCGGCAAACCAAACGTAGCGTTTCATGACCTCCCGTTTGCGCACCCGCTACGGGATTGGCAAGCGTCGCTCAGCGCCGTCGTCGAAGGTTCACGTCGCGGGCGCAGGTCCGATGCCGAGCGCCGCTTCTACGCGCGCGATCCAGGCAACGACGTTCGGGAAGGCTGCCAGGTCGAACCCGCCCTCGGGCGCCACGCGGGTGTAGGCGACCAGCGACACGTCGGCGAGGCTCGCCGCTCGCCCAACCAGGAACGGCGCTTCAGACAAGGCCGCGTCCAACCTCGCCAGGGCGCCGTTGCCGCGCTCGACCAGCCGCGGCTCAAGATCACTTGGCGATTTGCCGAGGTAGCGCACCTGGAAGCGGGCGACGGCGACGTACGGCTCGTGGCTGTACTGCTCCCAGAACAGCCACTCGAACATCCGCGCCCGCTCGTAGCTGTCCGTCGGGATCAGGTCCGATCCTTCAGCAAGATGCAGGATGATGGCGTTGGACTGCGCGAGCGGGCGACCGTCGTCGAGAATCACCAGCGGGACCTGCCCTGCGGGGTTGAGCGCGAGAAAGGCCGGGGTGCGGCTTTCGCCCTTGAGAATGTCCGTCTCGATCCACTCGTAGGATCGCTTCAGGTAGTCCGCAGTCCAGCGAACCTTCAAGCAGTTCCCTGAGATGGAATCCCCATAGATCTTCATGAACTTACCCCCGAATACCGCGGGCATTCAGAGAGCCATTCGGCAAGCATAGGCAAACGATACTGTCTGCTTGTGCCTATTAGCTGGGCTGATGATCCAGGGTGCGACTCCGGAGCAGGGTTGCCCTGCCCGGTTTGAGCCGGTAAGACTCACGGACAACCAGACAACGACGAAGGAGACGCCGTCATGCGACGCCGCCTCGCCGCCACACTGGCAGCTATTTCGGCTTTTGCGTGTGTTTCGAACGCGCAAGCCGCGACTTCCGATCCCATCGGCGACATGATTATGTCGGTGGTCACCGGCTCGGTGCCCGGCGCTCCTGGCTGGAACGTCAAGGCCACGCTCTACCATGCCGGCGCCAAAGGCGTTGGCGCGCTCGACTCGCTCGGGTGCAAGGTGGTCGCCATGCGCACGGTTGCGGTCGACAAGACCCTGATCCCGCGTCGCAGCGTCCTGTTCATCAAGGAAACCGTCGGCCTGAAGATGCCGGATGGCACCTCCCATGACGGCTACTGGTACGCCTCCGACACTGGCGGCGCGATCAAGGGCAAGCGCATCGATCTGTTCACGGGCAAGGGCTCCTCGTCCATGAACCCGGTGAAGCGCCTGAACCTGGCCACCCTCACCGCCGTCAAGGTCGGTGACTTCAAGGGCTGCCCCCCGGCGTAAGCTCCGGCGTACCAGAACGCGACAGGCCGCTCTCGAGCGGCCTTTTTCGTGCGCGTCGACAGACACTGAAGTCCAGACTTGACCCACACACCCGCAAAGCCGAGACTGAAGTTTCAGCTTCAGTGAGGACGCGCCATGGATACCGCCCCCGTCGTGCACGACACCTTCGTCCTGCGCCGCACATACCCCCTTCCCGCAACTCGCCTGTTCGCCGCCTTCGCCGATCCGGCCAAGAAGCGTCGTTGGTACGCCGAAGCCGAAACCCACGACGTCGAGGCCTACGAGATGGAATTCCGCGCCGGCGGGATCGAGCGCTTCCGGTATCGCTTCCGGGAAGGCACGCCATTCCCAGGCGTCGAGCTCTCAAGCGAGGGGGTCTTCCAGGAGATCACGCACGAGCGCCGCATCGTGACCGCCAGCCGGATGCTGCTTGGCGAGCACTGTATCTCGGCGACACTGGTGACGATCGAGATCTTCCCTACCGCAGAGGGCTGCGAGCTGGTCTGCACCCATCAAGGCGCCTTCTTCGAAGGCTCCGACGGGCCGCAGATGCGCAAGGCTGGCTGGGAGGCTCTGTTCGACAAGCTCGCCCAGCAGCTTGGGAACTGAAGCGATGGAAGCGCAGAGCGAGATCGACCGCATCCTGCAGGCGCTTGGGGATCCCACGCGCCGAGCAATCCTGGCCCGGCTGGGAGAAGGCCCGCAGTCGATCTCAGGCTTGGCCGAGCCCCTGGGCGTCAGCCTCACCGCCGTCTCGCAGCACCTGCAGATCCTGCAGGACTGCGGACTGGCACAGTCTCGCAAGGTCGGGCGAGTCCGCTCCTGCCGCATCGACACGCAGGGCTTTCGGACCCTTGAGAACTGGATCCGAGATCAACGGAGCGTCTGGGAACAGCGGCTGGACCGCCTCGGCGACATCGCCGCCGAGGACTAGCTCAGGTCTCGACGAACGCCTTTTCGAGTACGAAATCGCCGGGGTTGGCGATCGAGCCCTCTTCGAAGCCGCGGTCGAGCAGCAGCTGCTTCAAGTCCGCCAAGACCGAGGGGCCGCCGCAGAGCATCAGGCGATCGACCGCCGGATCCAGCGCAGGCACGCCGAGGTCCTCGAACAGCTTGCCGGAGGAGATCAGGTCGGTGATCCGGCCCTGGTTCTTGAACGTCTCGCGGGTGACCGACGGATAGTACCTCAGCTTGGGCCCGATCAGCTCGCCCAGGTCCTCGTCGTTCGGCAGCTCCGTCTCGAGGAACTCGCGGTAGTTCAGATCCGCCACTTCCCGCACAGTATGGGTGACGATCACCTCGTCGAAGCGCTCGTACACTTCCGGCTCGCGCACCAGCGACAGCCACGGCGCCAGGCCTGTACCCGTGCCCAGCATGTAGAGCCGCTTGCCAGGCTTGAGGCCATCCATGACCAGCGTGCCCGTCGGCTTGCGGCCAATCAGCACCTGGTCACCCACCTTGATGTTCTGCAGGCGCGAGGTCAGCGGGCCGTCGGGAACCTTGATGGAGTAGAACTCCAGGTGATCAGCCCAGGCTGGAGAAGCGATGGAATAGGCGCGCACCAGCGGCTTGCCGTCGTCCTTCTGCAGACCGACCATCACGAACTGCCCGCTGGTGAAGCGGAAGCCTGGATCACGGGTCGTGCGGAAGGAGAACAGGCTCTCGGTCCAATGCTGGACCCAGGTCACCGTCTCGACGAAGAAGGCGCCGCTCGCCTTGAGAGGCGCCGGCTGCGCCAAGGTCACATCGTTCATCAGCTAAAGCTCTCTTGGTCGCGGCTCAGATATCGCCGCCCACGTCCGCGACCGCACCCGGCGCGCGCGCCAGATGTATGCCGCATTCGGTCTTTTGCGAACCCGCCCAGCGGCCGGACCGCACGTCTTCCGGATTGTCGACCGGCTTGGTGCACGGCCAGCAGCCGATCGAGGGGAACCCCTGGGCGACCAGCGGGTGCGCCGGCAGGTCATGCTCAGCGATATAGGCGTCGAGCTCGGCCTTGCCCCAGTTGGCCAGCGGGTTGAACTTCACCTTGCCGTCCGATTGCTCGACAACCGGCAGGGACAGGCGCGAGCCGCCGTGGAAGCGCTTGCGACCGGTGATCCAGCCTTGGAAATCGACCAGGGCGCGGTCCAGCGGCAGCACTTTACGGATGTGGCAGCAGCCGTCGGTGTCCGTTTGCCAGAGGTTATTCTTCGGATCGGCGGTGGCGATGTCCTGGTAGGCCGGGCGCAAGTCGCGCACGTCCGTCAGGCCCAGCGTCGCCGCCAGCGTCTTGCGATAGTCCAGCGTCTGGCCGAACAGGTGCCCAGTGTCGAGAAACAGCACGGGGATGTCCTTGCTTACCTGGCTCGCCAGATGAAGCAGCACCACCGATTCCGCGCCGAAGGACGAGACCAGCGCCAGCTCGTCACCGAACATCTGGTACGCCCGCTCCAGAATGGTGCGCGGATGGGCGTGACGCAGCTCGGCGTCCAGGCTGAGGGCCAGGTTGGCCGGGCCCTCCGAAGTATCGAAAGCCATGCTCACTCTCCCCGTTCGGCGAAGGCCGGAGGCCGGCGATCCGCCGCACGTTGATAGACGTGACGGTAGCGGTGGACCGCAGCGGCCCACTGATCGGGCGTCGAGCCGTCGGACGGCTCGAAGGCGTCGAAGCCGGTGCGGACCATAAAGCCGGCCTGCTCGCGGAACACGTCGCCAACCGCCCTCACCTCGCCCGTGAAGTTGAGGCGCTCGCGCAGCAGGCGCGCGGACGTGAACGCCCGACCGTCGCGGAACTTGGGAAAGGCCAGGGCTACCACCGCCAGCCGCGGCAGGTCGTAGGCGAGCGCCTCCACCTCCTCGTGGCTTTCGATCCGCACGCCGACCGCCCGACCGTCGTGCAGCAACCGGTCGCCTTCCGCCTGGAAGCGGGTGAGCGAGATGATCACGTCGCCGGTCGCCAGGTCCTGGTCGTCCGCCACATGGGTGAAGGGATCGTCAGCCAGGACGAACTGGCCGCCCTGCAGCTTAATCCGCTGTGGCATAGACCGCCTCCTTGAAGGGGGTGACGCCGGTGCGCCGGAAGGTGTCGAGGAAGCGCTCATCGGCTTGCCGCTCGCGCAGGTAGACATCCACCAGGATGTCGACCGCTTCCGCCACGCGGTTGTACGGCAGCGCCGGGCCAAGGATCTGGCCGACAGCGGCGTCTTCGGCGCCTGAGCCGCCGAGGGTGAGCTGGTAGAACTCCTCGCCCTTCTTATCGACGCCCAGAATGCCGATGTGGCCGACGTGATGGTGCCCGCAGGCATTGATGCAGCCGCTGATCTTGATCTTCAGCTCGCCCACCAGCTCCGCGCGCTCCTGGTCGCGGAAGGTCTCGGCGATCTGCTGGGCGATCGGGATGGCCCGTGCATTGGCCAGGGCGCAGTAGTCCAGCCCCGGGCAGGCGATGATGTCGGTGACCAGGTTGATGTTCGGCGTCGCCAGCCCGGCGCGCTGGAGTTCAGCGAACACCACCGGCAGGTCGTCCAGTTTCACGTGCGGCAGGACCAGGTTCTGCTCGTGCGTGACCCGGATGTCGTCCTGGCCGAAGCGCTCCGCGAGATCAGCGACCACGTCCATCTGGTCGGCCGTGGCGTCCCCCGGCGTTTCGCCGATCGCCTTCAGGCTGATATCGACGATGGCATAGCCAGGCCGCTTGTGCGGCTTGACGTTGTTGCGCACGAACCGGGCAAACGCCGGATCCGCCGCCTTGGCCTGCTCGAAGATTTCGGAGCGGTTCACCGCCACGTCCAGGTTGGGCATGGCGAAGGCGCCGCGGATGCGGGCCAGCTCGCTGTCCGGCAGATCGCCCGAAGGACCGATCTGCTCCCACTCGGCCTCGACCTGGCGTTTGAACTCCTCGGCGCCCAGCGCGGCCACCAGGATCTTGATGCGCGCCTTGTAGATGTTGTCCCGCCGGCCGTGGCGGTTGTACACGCGCAAAACCGCTTCCAGGTACGAGAACAGCCGGTTGGCCGGCAGGAACTCGCGAACGGTCGGCCCCACATGCGGGGTGCGGCCCAGGCCGCCGCCGACGATCACCTCGAAGCCCAGCGACCCGTCCCGGGCGCGCTTCAGCACCAGTCCGATGTCGTGGACCTTGGCCGCCGTGCGGTCCTTGGGCGCCGCCGTCACCGCGATCTTGAACTTGCGCGGCAGGAAAGAGAATTCCGGGTGCAGGGTCGACCACTGGCGCATCGCCTCTGCCCACACGCGCGGATCGTCCACCTCCTCGGCGGTGGCGCCGGCGTAGGGGTCGGCGGTCACGTTGCGGATGCAGTTCCCGCTGGTCTGGATGGCGTGCATGTCCACGCTGGCCAAATGGTCCAGGATGTCCGGGGTGTCCGCCAGCCTGATCCAGTGAAACTGCAGGTTGGTCCGAGTGGTGAAGTGGCCGTAGCCCTTGTCGTAGGTGCGGGCGATCCAAGCCAGCTTGCGCATCTGCGTCGAGTTCAGCGACCCGTAAGGGATCGCCACCCGCAGCATGTAGGCGTGCAGCTGCAGGTACAACCCGTTCATCAGGCGCAGCGGCTTGAACTGGTCCTCGGTGATCTCGCCGGCGAGCCGGCGGGTCACCTGTTCGCGGAACTCCGCCGACCGATCGGCGACCAGTTCCTTGTCGATGGCATCGTAGCGGTACATCCCGCCCTCACTTACGCTTGATCAGGTTGACGCGGCCGGACGAACGGGCCGCGCCGGAGGCATGCAGCAAGGCCTCGACGACTTCGCCGCCTTCAGCCTGCTTGCCATGATGTTGGTGGTTGGTGGGGCCGAGCGCCCGGATCCGCTCGCGATAGCTGAGCGGCGCCCAGATGCCGTCCGCATCCACCAGGTCGATGAGATAGGCGTCGATCACCACCGTCGGCTGGTTCTTGCCGTGCGCCTCCGCCTCCTGGGCGGCCGCGTCGTCGTCGAACAACTGGGCGTCGGCGAAGCGCTCCACCCATTGGCCCTCGCGCCAGAAGACGACCTCGCCGTCGATCAGCCGATTGGCGGTGAGCGCCTTCATGCCCGAACTTTCCTCAGAACAGCTTCAACTTGCGGTGGGGCTTGCCCGGCATGCGCCAGGGCCATGGCTTCGCCCACGATCAACAGAGCGGGACCACTGACGCTTTCGGCGGCTTGCGGCAGGCCGGCCAAGGTCGTTAACACCCGCCGCTCGTCGGCGCGGGACGCGTTCTCGACGATCAGCGCCGGCGTGGAGCCCGCGCGCCCGGCGCCCAGCAGGCGCGCCGCAATCGGCCCGGCCATGGAGACGCCCATGTAGATCACGACGGTCAGGTTCGGCTTAGCCAGGCTTTCCCAGTCGAGGTCCGGCTCCCCGCCCTTGGCGGCGTGGCCAGTGACAAAGGTCACCGCCTGCGCCGAGCCGCGGTGAGTCAGCGGCGCGCCCGCACCCGCGCCCGCGGCCAAGGCCGCCGTGACGCCCGGCACAACCTGGCATTCGACGCGCGCCTCACGGCAAGCCTCGAGCTCCTCGCCGCCCCGACCGAAGATGAACGGATCGCCGCCCTTCAGACGCACCACTTTCAGCCCATCGAGGGCGAAAGCGACCAGCATCCGGTTGATTTCGTCCTGGCTGTAGGAGTGCCGCGACTTGCGCTTGGCCACCGAGATCCGCCGCGCCGACGCGGGCGCCAGGTCAAGGATCTCGTCAGACACCAAGCCGTCGTGCACCACGACCTCGGCGGCCTGCAGCACTTTCAGCGCCTTGATCGTCAGAAGCTCCGGATCGCCCGGTCCCGCCCCCACCAGCCACACGGCGCCGGCCGCGCGCTTGGGCGCGCCGTTCAGAAGCACGAAGCTCCCCGAACGCTTGGACCTGTTCTCGTGGTTGGGCATGGAGTTTAAGCTTCTCTAAAAGCGAAGAACGCTTGAATCAGGACGGGACGGGCTTGCACCCGCCCCGCCAAACGCCCGCCGATGAAAAGGGCCGATACAGCGGCGGACGCTTGCAATTAGGTGCCGCAAAGGCCACTTCGCAACCCAAGGACTTCTGCCGGGGGCGTCAGGAAAACTTATGGATCGACCGCAAGAGCGCAGGCGGCTGCCGCCGCTCAACGCGCTGCGCGCCTTCGAGGCCGCCGCACGTCATCTGAACTTCAGCCGCGCCGCCGACGAGTTGTCCGTGACGCCGGGCGCCGTCAGCCAGCAAATCCAGAACCTGGAAGACTATGTAGGCGCCGCGCTGTTCAAGCGCACGCCCAAGGGCCTCCTGCTGACCGACGCGGCGCAGACCGCCCTGCCCGCTCTGCGCGAGGCCTTCGACCGCCTCGCCGAGGCCGCATCGCTGCTGACCGCAGCGGTCGACGGGCGCCGTCTCACCATCACCGCGGCGCCCTCCTTCGCCGCCAAGTGGCTGGTGCCGCGCCTCGGCAAGTTCGAGCAGGCCCACCCGCAGGTGGACGTGTGGCTGTCCGCCGGCCTGGAACTCGTCGATCTCACGGCCGGCGAGGTCGACGTGGCGATCCGTTACGGCGCCGGTCGCTATCCGGGCCTGGAGGTTCGCCGCCTCATGAGCGAGACGGTGATCCCGGTGATCAGCCCCGAGCTGCTCGCGCAGACGCCGCTCAGCTCGCCGGAGGACCTGTCCTCTCACGTCCTTCTGCACGACGGCTCGCCCGATCTCGACGATTCCTGCCCTGACTGGTCCATGTGGCTGGCGGCGCGGGGGGTGAAGGGCGTGGACGGCATGCGCGGCCCTCGCTTCAACCAGTCGAGCCTCGTCATCGAAGCGGCGGTGAACGGCCGCGGCGTGGCCCTGGCCAAGCAGACCCTGGCCCAGGCCGACCTCGAAGCCGGCCGGCTGGTCGCGCCTTTGCAGATCGCCACCGCGGTCGACTTCGCCTATTACCTCGTCCATCCCAAGGCCAAGGGCCGGCTTCCGCAGGTCAAGGCTTTCATCAGCTGGATCGAAGCCGAAGCCCAGGCGCACGAGGACGCGCTGCGGGCGATCAACAACGGCGCCGGCATCTAGACGAGATCGCTAGTGAGCTTAGCAACCCTCCCCCCGACCGATGAGCGCCCTGCCCCGGCCGATTGCCAGACCATGGCGGACGTGCGGCAAGGCGTCGACGCCCTGGATCGCGCCCTGGTCCTGATGCTCGCCGAGCGTCAGCGCTACATGGATGCCGCCGCCCGCATCAAGCAGAACCGCGACGCCGTGCGCGACAACGCGCGGGTTGAGGACGTGGTCGCCAAGGTGAAAGCCGCCGCCCGTGAAGTCGGCCTTTCCGAAGAGATCGCCGAACCGGTTTGGCGCACCCTGATCGAGCAGTGCATCGCCTACGAATTCACCGTCTGGGACCGGCTTCGCAGCGGGTCCTAGCCGCTCTTGGCCGCGCGATAGGCATCGATCGCTGCAACCACGCGGATCAGTTCGGCCCGCAACGCTGGAACGTCCGCCTCCCCGCCGAACTCCGCGACATCCGCCAGATCCCCCAAGGTGCGCGCGCCGATCCCACGGCCTGCGCCCTTGATGGTGTGCGCCACCTCACGCCGGCTCTGCGCTGGTGCGTCCAGCGACTCGACCCAGCCGGTCGCCTGCTGCCGAAACAGCTCCAGGACCTCGAGAACAATGCCGACGTCACCGGCCATGAAGCCCTCGAGATAAGCAAAATCAACGGGTTCGGAGCCGTCGAAGGAACTCAAGTCAGCACCTCGATTTCGCGTATTGCCAACGCGGGGATTGCGTGTATTTTCCGCGCCCTCGCCGCCGGTCCTCTCAGAGAGCCGGAGCCGGGACGGGTGTATAGCTCAGTTGGTAGAGCAGCTGACTCTTAATCAGCGGGTCCAAGGTTCGAATCCTTGTACACCCACCATCATCAAAGATGTTCGCTGACGTAGCGTTCACGCCGCAGCGCCTTCCGACCTCTTGCAGCTTTGGCTGACCGCATGAGCGGCGCAGGTCGCGTCGCTGCCGCTCGAATCACGCCGCCCGATCGATTTCAGAAACAAGGCGATCTAGCGGCGCCGACGTTCACGAATCCGTGTTCGCGCAACCCGGATTTGTGACCTGAGTTTTATGGTTAAGGTTAGGGGGCGCTCAGGCGATCTCGTGCGGTCTGCTCGACGTGCACGAACGCCAGCCCACAAGCGACTGCGTATTCAATAGTTTGTCCTCGCTCCTGACCCAGTCCGCTTGGTCACATCAGGAGCCTTCATGTCCCAATCCGTGGATACCCCGTCGTCGGTAAAACTCCGTCCCGCCGCCAAGTCCAAGGGCGGTGAAAGCACCCGACAACCGCCTCTCGAGACCGCAACCTTTGCTCCGCCCGCCGCGCGGGCCAGGTCAGCGCGCGACGGACGGCGCGCGACGCAAGCGACACCGGTGCTGTCCATTGTCGCTCCCACCTACAACGAAAGAGGCAACATCCGCCCGCTGGTGGAGGCGATCGCAGCCTCTATGGGCGATACCCGCTGGGAGCTGATCATTGTCGACGACGACAGCCCCGATGGCACCTGCCAGGAAGTGGCCGCCGTCGCTCGTGAGGGAGCGCCGGTGCGCTGCATCCGCCGGGTCGGTCGGCGCGGCCTGTCCTCGGCCGTGGTTGAAGGCGTGATGAGCGCCACGGCTGACGTTGTCGCCGTCATGGATGCCGACCTGCAGCACGACGAGCGGCTTCTACCTCGCATGCTCGAAACCCTTCGGACCACGGACGCGGATTTGGTCGTGGCCAGCCGGCACGTCGAGGGCGGCGGCCTAGGCGAGTGGAGCGCGATCCGCCGTCGGATGAGCGAGTTCGCCACCTGGTCGTCGCGGATCTTGATCGGCGACGCTGTCAGCGATCCGATGAGCGGCTTCTTCATGACCCGCCGCGCGGTGTTCGACGCGGTCGTCTACGACCTCTCTCAGCAGGGCTACAAGATCCTGCTGGACGTGCTGACCTCCTCCCCTCGCCAACTGAAAGTGGTGGAAACGCCCTACGTGTTCCGCGACCGCCGCTCGGGCGAGAGCAAGGTCGAGGCGATGATCATCCTCGAGTACGCCTTCCTGCTCATTGAGAAGTTCTCGAAAGGGCTGATCCCGCCCCGCTTCGTGCTGTTCGCCGCCGTCGGTTTCATGGGCCTGGCGGTCCACTTGGCGGTGCTGAACGCGATGAAGATCGCCGGCCTGGCGTTCTTGCCGGCTCAAGCTGTCGCCACGCTCTCGGCGATGACCTTCAACTACGTCCTGAACAACACGATCACCTACAGGACCGAACGTCTGAAGGGCCTCAGGTTCCTAGTCGGCTATGTCACCTTCTGCGGAGTCTGCAGCCTGGGTGCGGTGGCCAACATCAGCGTGGCCAACCTGACCATGAGCGAGATGCACAGCTGGCCGCTTGCCGGCGTCGCCGGCGCTCTGATGAGCTCTGTATTCAACTTCGGCGTGGCTAACCGCCTTGTCTGGGGCCGCCGTCGCCGTCCTGCGACGCCGATGGTCGTGCAAGCGGCGATCGCCTGAACGTCGGTCGCGGAACGAAAGCCGGAGCAGAACCCATGGCCGATCTCGCCGCCTCTCCGGGCGGGTTGAACAACTGCGCCGCTCGGCCCGCATGGGCCGGGCGGTCAATGAGCGGCGCGACATTCGCCGCCCTGATGTCCACCATCTTCGCTCTGGGAGCTGCCCTTCGGTTCTGGGACCTGGCCCGAGCGCCGATCTGGATGGACGAGGCCTTCTCGTACATGGCGGCGCAGCTGCCGCTACAGACCATCCTCTTCGGACAGATCGACAACCATCCGCCGCTCTTCTTCGCGCTTCAGCACCTCTGGCTCTCGGCGCAGCCCAGCATCGAGGCGCTCAGAGTTCCAGCGGCCTTGGCCGGAAGCCTCGCCGTGCTGATCACCGGGTTGGCTACAGCCGACCTGGTGTCGCGCCGAGCCGGCCTAGCCGCGGCCGCCTACTTGGCGCTTTGCACCGGTCACATCTACTTCAGCCAGGATGCCCGGATGTATCCGCTGCTCAGCCTGGGCCTCGCCCTCGCATTTTGGGGCCTCGTTGGCTTGGCTCAGCGTCCTGAACGCCGGCTGCCTTACGCGGCGCTCTACGTCGCTGGCGGCGTGGTGGCGGTCTATTCCCAGCTGCTGGCGCTGGTGTTCCTTGCCCTACTGAACGCCGCCTTGGTGCTGTGGGCCGTTGCTGCGCAGCGCTGGAAAGCAGCCGTTGCGCCCATTGTCCTGAGCAACCTCGTGCTTGGCGTGCTCAGCATCCCCTGGCTGCTGTCGATGGCCACTGCGATGGATACATTCCACGGGCTCAAGACCTTCGGCCCGCGCACCGCCGTCTGGTTCTTCAACAACATGGTCGGCTTTCCAGGTCTCCCGAAGCCGCTCAAGACGCCGGCGAACCTGCTCTTCGTCGCCCTTCTGCTGTTCGGCGCCTTCCGCGCTTGGCGCGGCGGCGAACGAGCCGTGGTGCTGGCCACCGTGACAGGCCTGCTCGCTTTTCCGATGGCGCTCGTGGTGCTGAACACGCGCGAGGCGATCCTGGAAAACCGCGTCTTCACGCCGTGCGAGGTTGCGGCGGCGGTCCTGTTCGGATTGGCGGCGACCAGCCTAAAGCCGGCGGCGCTGCGCTATGCGGTTCTGAGCGCAGTCTTGCTGCTTTCCGCAGCCTCCAGCTTCGCCGAGCACCGCCTGCGCGTGAAGCCTGAGGATCCTCGCCAGGTTCTCGTGAGCGCTGCGCAGCATGGCTTCTCGGAAGCCCCAGTCGTCACCTGCCACTTCCTCCCCGCCATGAGCGCCCACCTGACCGCGCCAGATCACCCGGTCTACTTCCTGGGACTGGATGGTCCGGTGCGTGTGGACCAGGACTTCCATCGCGTGATCGCGATGTCCATGAACGCTCTGCACCGCGCTCGCTCAGCCGACTACGCCCGCTACATCGGAGGGAACGCTAACGTGGCCCAGAACGAGCGCACGCTTGCGAGCGGCGGTCGCGTAATCGCGGTCAGCTCCTCATGCAGGGAGAACCGGGTGGACGAGTATCTGTCGGCGCTTGGAATGACGAAGGTCGCCGAACCTGCCATCCATCCGGCGCCGCGCACGATCTTCACCAACGTCTACACAGAGGTTGGACTCTGGAAGAAGCCGGGGGCCTGACCTCGGCATCTAAGCCCTGGCGGCGGCTTGCTCCGCGAGCTGGCGACGATCCACGGCCCACGACAAGCTCCAAAACAGCAGGCCGCCGATCGCCAGGCCCGACCCGACCCAACCGGTGGAGGTCCAGCCGAAGCCCGCGGAGATCGCCAAGCCGCCGAGCCACGGGCCCAAGGCGTTGGCGGTGTTGAAGGCGCTGTGGTTCAGCGCCGCCGCCAGGGTCTGGGCCTCCCCCGCCACATCCATCAGCCGGGTCTGCAGAACCGAACCCAGGCCACCGCCGCAGCCGATCAGGAACACCGCCGGAAGGATCGTCCAGAAGCTGGGCGCCGCGAATGGGTAGAGCGCCAGCGCTGCGGCGCTCCAGAGCAGAAGGCCTGCGATGGCCGGCATCTGCATACGGTCCGCCGCCCAGGCGCCCGCCAGGTTGCCCACCGTCAGCCCGCCGCCGAAGACGGCGAACACCACCGGCTCGAGTTCCGCGCCCACGCCCGTGACCGCGCGCAGGGTGGACGCGAGATAGGCATAGACCGCGAACATGCCGCCGAAGCCGATCGCGCCGGTGCCCAATGTCAGCCAAACCTGCAGCCGCTTCAGGGCGCCAAGCTCCTTCAGAGGGCTGGCGTCCGGCCGCGCGGCGTCCTTGGGGGCCAGCCAGGTGACCAGCACCATGGTCAGCACCGCGAGGCACGCGACCACGGCGAATGTGGACCGCCAACCCAGGGCCAGGCTGAGGGCCTTGGCGAACGGGACCCCGATCACCGTCGCAATGGTGAGGCCCATCAGAACCCGTGCCACGGCCTGGGTCCGCTTTTCGGCCGGCACCAGCGATGCAGCAACGAGAGCGGCGACGCCGAAGTAGGCGCCGTGGGGCACGCCGCTCAGGAAGCGGAACGCCAGCATCCACTCATAGGAGGGCGCCAGCGCGCTGAGGCCGTTGCCCACGGCGAACAGCCCCATCAATCCGATCAGCAGGATGCGTCGGGAGAGCCGCGCGCCCAGCACCGCCAGCACAGGCGCGCCGATCACCACGCCGAGAGCGTAGGCGCTGATCACATGCCCCGCCGTCGGCTCGTCGATCCCCAGGCCGGCTGCAAACTCGGGCAGCACGCCCATGGCGGCGAATTCGGTAGTGCCGATGGCGAAGCCGCCCATCGCCAGAGCCAACAAGACGAGGCCCACGCGATGGGTCGCCGGAACGGCTTCGTCGCCCGCGCGGGGCGGCGAAAGAGGTGTCGATGTCATTTGATTCCGCAACGCAGCAAGGCTTGGGCGTCCGCAACATAAGGACGCACGTCCCATGCACAACCGCGTCTTGGTCGAATATGGCCTGCCTCGCACGGTAAGCCGTCCGACCAGCGTTGATCGCGACACTCCGCGCCTGTGCGCGGGCGCAACATCTGTGGAAGAAAGCGCGCCGTTGCGACCAACACACCTTTTGACACGTTGCTAGCGGCGTGAAGGCCCTCATCTCTCCCCCCATGTTCACCCGTCGATTCCTGGTCTCCTTTGCAGCGCTTGCGGCAGGCTCATTGCCCGCCGCCGCCTTCGGCCAGGCCGCGCCCATGACCGCCGCTCCGCCGGCGCTTCTGCCGCGGCTCACGCCCGAGCAGCTCGCTTTGGCTGTGAAGGTGCTGAACGCCGCCGACACCCATGGGCTCGCGAAGCGCAACTTCAGCCCGGGCGATCCGGCGGAACAGGTGACGTCCGCACTGGTTGACTATGCCCGCGAGATCCACGTGGGCCGGTTGGCGCCGGAGGAGTTCCCGGCGGACTGGGCCGTTCGCCCGGCGCCCTATGATCCCCGCAACGAGCTTGCCGCGGCGGCGGCGTCGAACCGGCTGGGCGAGTGGTTGGAGGGCTTGCCGCCGCCCTACTCCGGCTATCGCGCCTTGAAGCGCGGCTTGGCGCAGTACCGGCAGATCGCCGCTGATGGCGGCTGGCCGACCATCCCGGCCGGCGAGGCGTTCGGTCTTGGCGCCTCTGGTCCGCGCGTGAGCGCCCTGCGCGCTCGCCTCGCGGTGGAGGACAAGGCGGTCACGACGACGGGCGCGAGCTTTGACGCGCCCCTCCAGCAGGCGGTGATCCGGGCGCAGCGCCGTTTTGGGCTAAAGCCGGATGGCGTGGTGGATGCCGGCACGCTTACGGCGCTGAACCAACCCGTTGGCCAGCGGGTGTTACAGATCATCGCCAACATGGAACGCTGGCGCTGGCTACCGCCAGAAATGCCGGCCACCCGGGTGCAGGTGAACTCCGGCGCGGCCATCGTCACCCTGTTCCGCGACGACAAGCCGGTGCTGTCGATGAAGGCCGTTTCGGGCCGGCCTGGGGACGAGACCCCCATGCTGTTCTCGCAGATTCACAGCGTGGTCCTGAACCCGCCTTGGAATGTGCCCTCCTCCATCGCCAACAAGGAGCTGTGGCCCAAGGAGAAGAAGAACCCTGGCTACCTGAAGCGGAACGGCTTCACCGTCATCTCCACGGAAGGCGGTGGCAGTCGGCTCCAGCAGAAGGCCGGCGATCAGAGCGCCCTCGGCCGATACAAGTTCGACTTCGACAATCCCTTTGCGGTGTTCCTGCACGACACGCCGTCGCAGAGCACCTTCTCGCGTTACGGCCGCCAGGCCAGCCACGGGTGCGTGCGCCTGGAGAAGCCCGCCGCCCTCGCGGAAGCCCTGCTCCAGGGGGATCCCCAGTGGACGCCGGAAGCCATCAAGTCGACGGTCGCGGCCGGCAAGACGGTGCGTGCCCGCCTGCCCCAGCAGATCCCGGTTTTCATCTTCTACTGGACGGCGTTCGGCGGTGCGGATGGACAGATGAATTTCCGCTCCGATCCCTATAATTGGGATCGCATGCTGCTGCAGCGGACCGGAACCCTCGCGCCGCCGGCCAGCAAAGCCTAGGAGCCGACGTCAGATGAGAAACTTGGGCCGCATCCTGCTTTTCGTCGCGGCCTTGGTGCTCGCACTGTTGATTGGAGTTCTGATCGGCCAGCGCCGTTCGGCTGAGACGGCGAGCGAACAGCCCGCATCCGGCGTGCAGATCACGACGGAGGCTCCTGTCAGTGCAGAGCCGGCGCCCGCTCCCCTGCCGGCGCCCGTCGTCGCGCCGCCGGCCGCCGCGCCGGTCACGCCGCCGCCGGTTGATCAGCAGGTGCAGGACGATGCCGCTGCGGTAGGCATGACCACCCGCGACGAGCCGGAAGTCCAGGACGAGCCGGACGCCCCGGCTGGCGCTCAGGGCGAGGCTGACCCCGCGCCAGCGACGAACTAGCTTAGGCGCCCGTCCACTGGCGCACGCGCGCTACGTCCACGTGGACGAAATTGGAAACGGGATAGTAGCCGACGCCGCCGGCCTTCACGTCCCAGGCGGCCTTGCGCAGGTTGCTGAGCTCAACGCCTGGGACACGCACGTCCACGGCCTTGCCGTGGGTGTGCTGACTGTTGGACGCCACGCCCGACGACTTGGCATGCAGCATGGCGTTGGTCTTGGGCGAACGGTAGCCGGAGATGATCTGGAACGGCTGGCGCGTATCGAGCCGCGTGCTGATCTCGTTCAGGGTGTCGAACAGGCGCTCGTCCATCTCGTGCTGTTCGCCGTTGCGCCAGTCGCGGAGGACTCGGCGCACCGCATGCAGAGCGTCGGGAACATACTGCCCCCGTTCGAAGTAGACGTCGTTGAACTTGTCGCCGGTGTGCAGGTTGTGCAGGGCGACCCGGCGGATCGCAGGCCCCGCTTGCGGAGCAAGGGTTTGAGCGAGGCTCACGCCCGGCATGGCGGCTGCGCTCAAGACCGCGCCTGCGCCCAGGCGAAGAAGTCCACGTCGTGCCAGCATCTCGGTCATCTAAGCTACGCCCCGATATCGCCGCCCCACGGCCACGCAGGTGAAAGTCTAGGCGCGGAGCCTTAAGGTCAACCTAAGCCACAGGCCGGTGCGACCACCCGCCGCAAGATGCTCAACGGCGCGCCAAGAAGAAACCCCGCCGGCGAGGCCGACGGGGTTTCGTTGTTCGGTCGATGCAGCGACGGCGGTCAGCCGTCAGCTGGCGCGTCCTACTTCAGGTGCTGCGCCAGGTGCTTGTTCATCTCGAACATCGACACCTTGTCCTTGCCGCTGAACACCGGCTTCAGCTTGTCGTCGGCGACGATCTCGCGCTTGTTTTCCGGGTTCTGCAGGTTGTTCTTCTTGATGTAGTCCCAGATCTTGGAGACCACTTCACCACGCGACAGCTGCGCGGAGCCGACGACGGCGGCGAGCTCCGGCGAAGGCGTGAGCGGCTTTTGCAGAGCGTTGGTTTTCTTCGTGTCGGCCATTGGGCTCCCCCAGCTAGAAATCGAGCGTCCGCCTCTTCGCAGCGCGTAAGAAGCTGAGTCGCTTAAGCCATCCTAGGTGCGGACTTCGCAGCGCGCCACCTAGAGAAGCGCGCTGCGGCGTCGCTGGGCGTGTAAAATCAGCGCAGGTCGCTCTGCGAGGCGCGGTAGGCGTCGCGCTCTTGGGGAGAGCGAGCCTCCGGCGAACGGCTCGTCAGGTCCTCACCGCCCTCGTCGGCGATGGTGTCATAGAGCGCGGCGGTGGCCCGTTCGGTCATCGGGTCCTTGCTCTTGTCGCGGGTGGAATAGCGCACAGCGCCATAGGCCATCGCGATGCCCAGCACGGCGACCCCGATCACTGTGGTCATGAACCAGCCCACCCCGCCGACGTCGGCTCCGCCTTGCGGCGCCTGGGGATTGGTTCCGATCGACTCGAGGATGCCGAAGAAGGCGGTCATGCCCATCGCCCAGAAAGCGGCGGCGGCGGCCCAGGCAAGCCAGATGAAGGCCTGCGCGCCGACGTCACGGCGCAGCGACCTGGGCGCATTCAGGTCGGGCGCGTAGTTGGCGGCTTCAGAAGGATGCACCGCGGCGGCGGTGGAATGGCTGTACGGCTGGGTGGCCATGGTTGGGTCTCTCAAAGCTCATGCCGGCTAACCGGCTTCGCTTGGAAAAACCCTGATCTAAGCCTGGGTTCCCGCCGCTGGGATCAGGCGATCTCGTTGCGAACGGCCGAAACAAACTCCACCAGAGCCGAGCGAGCCGGACCACGCGGCAGCTCCGAATAGGCGCGCAGGAGCTCCACCGCGCCCGGTTCGGCCAGCAGGGCGGCCACCTCGTCGATGGCGCCGCTGGACGCGCTGCCCTCGCCGAACATCTCGGCCACCGGGGCCTGCAGGGTGTTGGCGATCCGGGCGAGCATCGAGGCGCTTACGCGGTTGGAGCCGCGCTCGTACTTCTGGATCTGCTGGAACGTCACGCCGGCGGCCTCGGCCAGCGCCTGTTGCGAAAGCCCGCGCATCTTGCGCAGGAGACGGATGCGGGCGCCAACGGCCACATCCACAGGATCGGGCGCCGTTTCCACTTTCTGCATCGTGTTGTCTCCGTAAAGCCTGGCGGCCGAAGCCGGTGGGCCTCGAGCGGGCAAGCGCGCGGCGAATCGCCGGCAAGCGCGAGCGGGTGGCCCGACGTCCGGATAGCACGGCGGCCCTGCTGTGACGATGGCGCTTATGAAATGTAAACGGCCCCGCTTGATCGCGGGGCCGTCACAGAGTGTCCGGAAGGACGTCTTAGCTGGCCGCGATGGCCCGCGCGGCGCTCTGGGCCGCGATCGTGGTGCGCCCTTCCCGCTCGGCGATGCGGCGGAAGGTGGCGAGCGACTGACCGACCACCTGGTCCATGTTGTAGTACCGGTAGGTCGCCAGTCGGCCCACGAAGTGGACGTTCGGCGTCTCCAGCGCCAGGGCCTCGTACTTCTTGTAGAGCGCCTGGTTCTCCGGGCGCGGCACGGGATAGTAGGGGTCGCCGTCGGCCCGGGGATATTCGTAGGTGATGGTGGTCACCTTCGAGCTTTGGCCGGTCAGGTGCTTGTACTCGCTGATCCGCGTGTAGGGCGTCTGCTCGTCCGGATAGTTCACCGTGCCGACGGACTGGAACCACTCCTGCTGGAGGGTCTCGTGCCGGAAGGCGAGGCTCCGGTACGGGAGCTTTCCGTAGCGGTGGTCGAAGAACTCGTCGACCGGGCCCGTGAAGATCAGGTGGTCGTAGACCGTCTCGGCGCGGGCGTCTTCGTACTCGACGCCCGTTTCGACCGTCAGGCCCTTCTGGTCGAGCATGTTCTCGAACATCCGGGTGTACCCGTCGAGCGGCATGGCCTGGAACTTGTCGGTGAAGTAGCGGTCGTCCTCGTTGGTTCGGGTCGGGACGCGGGCGGTGACCGACTTGTCCAGCTCAGACGGATCCAGGCCCCACTGCTTGCGCGTGTAGCCGCGGAAGAACATCTCGTAGAGCTCACGGCCGACCTTGGAGACCACCACGTCCTCGGACGTGCGGATCTTCTCGACCTCCTCGCCACGGCTGGCCAGGAAGGCTTCCGCTTCATCATCGGTCTTCAGGTTGACGTTGTAGAGCATGTTCAACGTCGTGCGGTTGATCGGCATCGGCACCAGCAGCCCGCCGCGAACGGACGCCAGCACACGGTGCTCGTACGGCCGCCACTTGGTGAACTGCGAAAGGTAGCCGCTCACCTCCTCCGAGTTGGTGTGGAAGATGTGCGGACCGTACTTGTGCATCAGCACGCCGGCCGCATCCTTCTCGTCGAAGGCATTGCCGGCGATGTGCGGACGCTTGTCGATCAGCAGCACGCGCTTGCCGAGCTGAGTGGTCAGGCGCTCAGCCAGGACAGAGCCGGCGAAGCCGGCGCCGACGATCAGGTAATCGAAGGGCTTGTTGCGCGAGGCGGGGCGGATCGCGGGCGCGGCGACGCCGGATTGCGCCAGGGCGTCGCTGGCCGCCTGCTCGCGCTGGGCGATGGCCGAGGAGATCTCCGCGTTCATGCGCGTGAAGGTCTCGTCCCAGGACAGGGCCGAAAGCGCGGCGTCCACTTCCTTCAGCCACTCGCCGCGGGTGCGCGACAAAGCCAGGGCCTGTTCGCAGCCCGCGATGAACTCCTCGGTGGTTTGCGCCACCTTTACCGCTTCCAGGTCGCCGTAGTGGCGAACCACGTCGACGATGGGCGTGGACACCACCGGCCGGCCGCCCGCCAGGTATTCCGGCGTCTTGGTCGGGCTGATGAAGCGGGTCGACTCGTTGATCGCGAACGGCATCAGCGCCACGTCCCAGCCGCCCAGATAGCGCGGCAGGTCGTCGTAGCCCTTGCCGCCCAGGTAGTGGAGGTTCGGACGCTGCGGCAGGTGCGCCGGATCGATCTTCACCACCGGCCCGACAACCACGATGCTCCACTCCGGCCGGGCTTCGGCCAGGGAGTCCAGCAGCTGGAGATCCATGCGCTCGTCAACCACGCCGTAGAAGCCGAAACGCGGCTGCGGCAGGTGCGCCTGGTCTTCCGGGGTCTCGCGCAGCACCCGCGCCTTGGCGAAGTGCGCCCGATCCACGCTGGACGGGAACGGATGGATGTTGGGGTGACGGTCACGCTTGGCTTCCCACAGCGAATAGCCGCCGGTGAAGACCACGTCCGACAGGTTCATCAACTCCCGCTCGAGGATGGTCAGCTCGGGCGGGGCGAACTTGAAGTTCGCCAGCTCGTCCATGCAGTCATAGACGGTGCAGATCGCATCGATGTGCCGGGAGAAGCTCAGCATCATCGGGGTGTAGTACCACCGGACCAGGTCGCCCTCGTTCTCGGCGATCAGGCCGTCGAGGAGGGTGCGCAGCGTCTCTTCGCGCGCTTCGCCCTGGATGGCGTCCGGGATCGCTGGCGTGACGACGAACACGCCGCTGTCCGGGCAGGTGCGGGTGTTGAGACGAGCTTCAGCAACGTCCGGGCCACCCACCGGTTCTTCCCAGAAGATGACCTTCCGACCCTTGGCGAAACGGGTCATCAGGTGTTGCGGCCGCTGGAAGACAAAGTCCCAGCGCAGATGCGAGAAGCAGATCAGAGTCTGACGACCTCGGTCGCGGCCCCCGGCGAGCGTTGACAACGGCGCAGCGCCTTCGGCGCTCGGGAACCACTGAGTGTTCAAGGGCGCATTCCTTTTGTTGTTTGCAGACACACGAAGCCCGCTTTGTGAACTCTCATCTTCCACAAAGGTTCCAGAGGCTTGACCCTACGAGAACCTCCGCAGCGCGCATGAAAAAGGCCGGGTTTCCCCGGCCTTCTGAAGGAACATGCCCCAACACCTTACGGAGCTCAGGCAAGAACTTTGGCGCGGCGCTGACCGGCCGGTCCACGCACGCCAGAGCCGTAGGCGGGGCTGCGCTCCCAGCGCAGGGCGTCCGTGACGATCTGGTCCAGCGACGAGCGCGTCGCCTTCCAGCCCAACAGCGCCTGCGCGCGGCTCGGATCGGCAACCAGGCTCGGGGGATCGCCCGCTCTGCGCGCGCCGATACTGTGCGGCACGGGACGGCCGACGGCGCGACCCACGGCCTCCACCACCTCCAGCACGGAAGCGCCCTTGCCGGTCCCGACGTTGACCGCTTCGAAGGCGCCCGCCGGCAGGTCGGCCTCGATGGCCGCCACGTGCGCGGCGGCGAGGTCGTTCACGTGGATGTAGTCGCGCAGGCAGGTGCCGTCCGGCGTGTCGAAGTCGTTGCCGAACACCGTGAGCGGCTTGCCGTCGCCAAGGGCCGCGGCGATCGCCAGCGGGATCAGATGGCTCTCCGGCTCATGCGCCTCGCCGATCTGACCGGAGGGATCCGCACCGGCGGCGTTGAAGTATCGCAGCGCCACGGCGGTCAAGCCGTAAGCCCGGCACTGGGCGTCGATCAGCCACTCGCAAGCAAGCTTGGTGTCGCCGTAAGGGCTGGCCGGCGCCTTTGGCGCGCTCTCCGGGATGCTCTCCAGCGGGCCACGACCACCCTGCCCGTACACCGCCGCGCTCGACGAGAAGACCAGGCGGTTCACACCCTTCTCACGCATGGTGGACAGCAGCGACACCGTCCCGGAGACGTTGTGCTCCCAGAACAGGTCCGGCTTCACGGTGGACCGACCCACCTCGATCAAGCCGGCGAAGTGGATCACCGCCTTGACGCCGTGGGTTTCCATGGCCTCGCCCAGGGCGCGGCTGTCCCGGATGTCGCCATGCACGAACGCGCCCCAGCGGACCGCTTCGCGGAACCCTGAGCTGAGGCTGTCGTAGACGACTGGGAAATAGCCGAGCTCGTGAAGAGCCTTGGCCGTATGTGCGCCGATGTAGCCGGCCCCGCCCGTGACAAGCACGGCGTACTTAGAACCCCGATCCATGACCGCCATAATCCCTTTCACGCGCCTCGGTTCCAAGCCGGGAAGGCTCAACCAGGGAACGAAACAACCCGGGCATGGCTTAGAACATGCAGTTGTGACGGGGAAAGCCACGCTAGATGCGCAAACTCGAGCTTTGGGGCGGTCACGAGTGCACCGTGAACCGCGTTGGCGGCGCGTACCACGATCAAACCATCCGGTCGGGTCACCAGCATCGCATCTCAGATCTCGAGCTGTTCGCTGACCTGGGGCTGAAGGCCCTGCGCTACCCCGTGCTCTGGGAGCGCATTGCGCCCGAGCGGCCCGACAGCTTCGACTGGCGCTGGACCGACGAGCGTCTGACGCGCATCCGCGATCTCGGCATGCGACCCGTCGCCGGGTTGCTTCACCACGGCAGCGGCCCCCGCTACACCAGCCTCGTCGACCAGGACTTCCCTCTCGCCTTCAGCCGCTACGCCCGCGCCGTTGCGGAGCGTTACGGCTGGGTCGAGGAGTGGACGCCGGTGAACGAGCCGCTCACCACCGCCCGCTTCTCCGCCCTTTATGGGCACTGGTATCCGCACCTGTCGGACGAGCACGTCTTCTGGGCGGCGCTGCTGAACGAAATCGACGGCACCCGTCTGGCCATGCGCGAGATCCGCCAGGTCAACGCGGGCGCCCAGCTCATTCAGACTGAGGACCTCGGCCGCACCTACTCGACCCGGGCCGTGGCCCATCAGGCCGAGTTCGACAACATCCGCCGCTGGATGACCTGGGACCTGCTGTGCGGAAAGGTCACCCGCGAGCACCCCCTCTGGGCCCGGCTGAGCGACTTCGGGTTCGCCGACCGCCTGCGCGCCATCGCTGACGATCCCTGCCCGCCGGATGTCATCGGCGTGAACCACTATCTCACCAGCGAGCGGTTCCTGGATCATCGCACGGACGCCTATCCGCCGGAGCGCGTGGGCGGCAACGAGTTCATGGCCTTCGCCGACGTGGAGGCGATCCGTGTCTGTCTGCCCGCGCCCGCGGGCGTCGAGGGTGTGCTCCAGGAGGCGTGGGATCGCTACCAGATCCCGCTCGCCATCACCGAAAGCCACAACGGCTGTACCCGCGAGGAACAGGTGCGTTGGGTGCGCGAGGCGTGGGAGACCGCCGAGCGTCTGCGCGGCCGCGGCGCGGAGGTGGTGGCTGTCACCGCCTGGGCCCTGCTCGGGACCTACGACTGGAACAGCCTGCTGACCCGCCATGTGGGCCATTACGAGACCGGCGCCTTCGACGTTCGCACCGGGACACCGCGGCCGACCGCAATCGCGGCCGAGCTGAAGCGGCTCGGCACGGGTCAGGGCGAGGCCCACCCGGGCACCCTGGGGCCAGGCTGGTGGAAGCGAGACATCCGCATGGAATTCCGCCCTGTGTTCCGCACCGTGGAGACGCCGGAGCCGCGCGCGGAGGTGCGGACGCCCGCCTCTCCGACCCGGCCGCTGCTGATCGCCGGCGCGACCGGCACCCTCGGCAAGGCTTTGGCGCGCGCCTGCGAGTGGCGCGGGATCGACTACCGGCTGACCAGCCGAGCCGAACTGCCCCTCAATGACGAAGCCGCCATGAGCCGCCTGCTGGACGAGCTCGAGCCCTGGGCGGTGATCAACGCCGCCGGCTGGGTGCGGGTCGATGACGCCGAGACCGAGGTCGAGGGCTGCATGCAGGCGAACGCCGCCGGCGCGGTCGCCCTGGCTCGGCTCTGCCGTGATCGCGACCTGCCGATGGTCGGCTTCTCCAGCGACCTCGTGTTCGACGGCGCTAAAGGCGAAGCCTATGTGGAAAGCGATGCCGCCGCTCCGCTGAACGTCTACGGGCGCAGCAAGGCCGTGGCTGAGAGCGAGATCCTGGCTTTGGCCGGCAAGCCGCTGATGATCCGGACGGCGGCGTTCTTCTCGCCCTACGACCCCTACAACTTCGCCGCTCACGTGGCGCGCAGCCTGGCTGCGGACACTGAAGTGGTCGCGGCTGACGATCAGGTGGTCTCGCCCACCTATGTCCCGGACCTGGTGGACGCCACGCTGGACCTCCTTTTCGACGGGGAGACCGGGGTGCGCCACCTGGCCAATGCCGGCGCCGTCTCGTGGGCCGAGTTCGGCCGCCAGATTGCAACAGCTCTGGGCCTGAACCCCGCCCTAGTGCGGGGCGTGCCGGGCGCCACCCTCGGCCTGCCTGCCGCGCGCCCGGGGCATACACCTCTGGGCACCGAGCGCGGACAGCTCCTGCCGCCACTTCAAAACGCCATCGCCCGCTACGCCGCCGTCATGGCCGAGGCGGAGTTCGCGGGCGAAGCCGAAGCGATGGCGGATGGTGGAACGCCGGAGGACCGTCAGGTCGGCTCCGGCGCCCGGGTCAGCTAGGCGTCAGCCCAACGGCTTCTGATAGGTCTCGCCGTCGTCTTCGGCGTCGACCTCGAACAGGTCTTCCTCGTTCTCGGACAGCAGTTCGTCCAGGGCGTCGATCACCGCGTCGAGCTGTTCGGGAGAGGCGGCGAAGTCCATCTTCTCACCGGAGTCGTCCTCCAGGTGCAGGACGAAGTCCTCTTCGCGGACCGAGATCGAAAACTTGGCAAGCTGGCGCATGGGGTGTCCCTCCGTTCGGGACCAAAACCCCTAGCCTCGCCTTTCGTTCAGCGCAGTTCGCGCGCCGCAGCGACGACCCGCGCCGCCTTCTCGGTGGTCTCAGCCACCGTCTGGCCGGCGCGGTAGATCTCCCCGCCCAGACCGAACGCACGGGCGCCCACCGCCCACCAGTCCGCCATGGTGTCGGGCCCGACCCCGCCCACGGCCCAGACCACCGCCTGGCCGGGCAGCACGGCCTTGAGCTGCTTGAGATGCGCCGGCCCATAGGTCACGGCAGGAAACAGCTTCAGGTGCCGCGCGCCGGCCTCCAGCGCCATGAAGGCTTCCGTGGCGGTGGCGAAACCAGGCGCCGGATCGAGCTTCAACTCCACCGCCCGGCGGATCACGTCGCAGGAGGTGTTCGGCGAGACGATGATGCGCCCGCCGACCTGCGCCACCGCATCGACCCGTTCCGCGGTCAGCACAGTGCCCGCCCCGAACGCCATCCGGTCGCCGAACGCCTCCCCCAGTTTGCGGATGCTGTCGATTGGATCCGGTGAGTTGAGAGGCACTTCCACGCCACGCACGCCCGCATCATAGAGAGCCTGGGCGTGATCGAGGATCTCGTCCGGCCGGACGCCGCGAACGATCGCCACCACCGGGCATTCGGCAAGAGCATCGTCGAGGGTCATTGGCCGGCTCCCATCTGGTAAAGCGCGAACAGGCCGGCCACCGCAGCCTCTTCGCCGTCAAAGGTCTCGGAAGCCACGCCACGCGCCTCCAGCGCTCGGCTGTAGTGGCTGCAGAGCATCTCATCGCCTAGCAGCACGAGCGGCTCGCCCGGCCGTAGGCCAAGCAGTCGTGGCATGGCCGCCACCTCAGCCCCGATCAGCAGCCCCGAGAGATAGCTTGGCGTGCTCTCGACGGGCTTGCCGCCGCCGACCACCCGGGCTCTGGCGGTGAACAGCCGCGCCGCGAGTCCGTCGCCCTCACCGGCCGCGGCGACACCTTCAAGGAAGGCCGCCGCATCGTCTGCGCGCCCCTCGCCTTTTAAGACGCTGTGCTTGCTCAGCACGGCGAAGAGCTCGCCGGTCATGGCGGTCACGAACTGGGCGAGCTTGCCGTCCTCGACCACCATCCACTTGGCGTGCGTGCCCGGGTGGCAGACCACCTGGCGGCCGCGCGCCCGCTCTGGGTGGCGCGCCAGCCAGCCGAAAAGCTGGGTCTCCTCGCCGCGCATCACGTCGCTGGAGCCGGTCAGGCCAGTGCTGCGCATCCCCGGCACGATCCGCGCCCAGGGCGCGTCGGCCTCCACCGGTACGAGCTGCTTTGCGAGATCTTCCAGACCCGCCGCGCAGTCCACGTAGGGCGCGATGGTCCAGCCGAGGTTAGATCCGACCATGCCGCACAGCACCGCAGGCAGTCCCTGCGCCCTCAGATGCGGCTGCACCTCGTTCCGAAAGCGCTCGGCCGCCTCACCCGGTTTGAGGTTCGACACCCCCAAGCCGCGGAACTCGCCGCTTTCCACCACCCGGCCTTCCCCATCCAGGGTCCAGGCGCGGAGGTTGGTGGTGCCCCAGTCGCAGGCCAGCAGCTCGGCTTCCGCCATCAATGGGACTCCCGCGTCACTTCCGAACTCGACTTGCCGACCAGGAACTCGAGGTCCGCCCCCTGATCGGCCTGCAGCACGGTGTCGATATAAAGCTTGTACCAGCCGCGCGTGAACTTACTGGGCTCGCGCGTCGCTTCCCAGTCTTCGCGCCGCCGCTGCAGCTCGGCGTCATCCACCAGCAGCTCCAGCGACCGGTTGGGACCATCCACCACGATCTCGTCGCCGTTGCGCACCAGGGCCAGCGGCCCGCCTGCCTCGGCCTCTGGCGCCACGTGCAGGATCACCGTGCCATAGGCGGTTCCGCTCATGCGCGCGTCGGAGATGCGGACCATGTCGCGCACGCCCTTGTGCAGCAGCTTGGGCGGCAAGGCCATGTTCCCCACCTCGGGCATGCCTGGATAGCCTTTGGGCCCGCAGCCCTTCAGCACCAGGATGGAGGTCTCGTCGACCTCCAGATCCGGATCGTCGATGCGCGCGTGGTAGTCCTCGATGTTCTCGAACACCACCGCTCGCCCTTTGTGCGTCAGCAGTTCCGGCGTCGCGGCGCTCGGCTTGATGATGGCGCCTCGCGGGGCGAGGTTGCCGCGCAGCACCCACACGCCCGAGGACGGCCCGATCGGCGCCTCCGGCGTGCCGATCACCTCGCTGTTCCACACCTGCGCCGCGTCCGCGATCTCGCCCTGGGTATGGCCAGACACCGTCATGACGTCGCGCCGCAGGCGCTCGCCCAGCACGTTCATGACGGCGGGCACCCCGCCGGCGTAGCAGAAGTCCTCCATCAGGTACTTGCCCGACGGCATCAGGTTTACGAGCAGCGGCGCCTCGCGGCCGATCCGATCGAAGTCGTCGAGCGTCAGCTCCAGCCCCACCCGCCCCGCCAAGGCGATCAGGTGAACCACTGCGTTCGTGGATCCGCCGATGGCGGCGTGCATCAGGATGGCGTTCTCGAACGCTTCCCGCGTGAGGATCTGCGACAGCCGGACATCCTGCTTCACCAGCTCGACGATCCGCATCCCGGTCAGATGCGCGAGCGTTTTGCGGCGTGAGTCGACGCCCGGCAGGGCGGCGTTGTTGGGCAGGCTGACGCCCAGCGCCTCGATCAGGCTGGCGATGGTCGAGGCCGTGCCCATGGTGTTGCAGGTGCCGTGGCTGCGGCTCATCCCGGCTTCGGCGCTCAGGAAATCCTTGAGGCTCATTTCGCCGGCGCGCACCTGCTCGGAGAAGCGCCACACGTCGGTGCCCGACCCGATGTCCTTACCCTGAAACTTGCCGTTCAGCATCGGGCCGGAAGAGACCACCATGGTCGGCAGATCGACGCTGGCCGCCCCCATCAGCTGGCCGGGCGTGGTCTTGTCGCAGCCGCCCAGCAGCACGACCCCGTCGATGGGGTTGGCGCGGATGCTCTCTTCGACCTCCATGGCGAGGAGGTTGCGGAACAGCATGGCGGTGGGCCGCATCTGGGTTTCCGGCAGCGACATGGCGGGAAATTCGATCGGCACGCCGCCGGCTTCCCACACCCCTCGCTTCACGTACTCAGCCAGATCGCGCAGGTGGAATTGGCACGTCACCAGCTCCGACCAGGTGTTGCAGATCCCGATGATCGGCCGCCCGTCGAACACATGGTCCGGCAGTCCCGTGCCCTTGATCCAGCTGCGATGGATGAAGCCGTCGCGGTCGAGCTTGCCGTAGCTCTTGGCGCTGCGCAGAGGTTTGTCGGCCATGCGCGTCCTACCCTGAATGTTCGACGATGCTGGCAACCCTAACCCGCGACGACCCGGCTGGTTCAGAGGTCGCCCGTCACCCGGCGAACGTCGGCAGAGGATCGCCCCGAACGCCCGGTTCGAAAGCGAACAGCGCGCCGGCCAAGGGCTGAGCTTGGCGGGCCTCAGGCGTCAGCTCGTCCCAGGCGCTGGTGACGAACAGGGTGCAGAGATCCTCGCCTCCGAACGCGCAGCTGGTCGGCTGCTCCACGGGCACGGGTACGACGCGATCCACTGAGCCGTCCGGCGCATAGCGGACGACCCGCCAACCGCCCCAGTGAGCGGTCCACAGGAAACCCTCCTCGTCCATGGCCGCGCCGTCGGGCGAGCCGTTCTCGGCCGCGACAAAGGTCGTGCGGCGCGACAGGTCGGCCATGTCGTGGGCGAAGATCACGCCGTGCTTGGAGTCGGCCAGGAACATCCGCTCGCCGTTCGGTGTCCAAGCCGTCGCGTTGGCGATGTGAACGCCCTCGATGACGCGCTCCGTCCGCCACTCGGGCGTCGTGCGGAAGACGGCGCCCGGGCGGGTCCCGCCCTCGTCGTCCATGATGCTCCACCAGAAGGCCCCGTCAGGACCGATCTTGCCGTCGTTGGTGCGGAACCCGGGTTCGAAGGCGTGCGGCTGCACCAACTCGAAGGCCCCTGACCGGGTGTCGAACGCGGCCAGGCCACGTTCCGTCGCCAGCACAAGGCCGCCGCCTTGACGGACGACTGCGGCGCTTGCGCGCACCGGAAGGTCGAACGAGCCCTGAGAACCGGTGGAGGGCTCATGCCACGATAGCCTCCGCCCCTTGATGTCGAACCACCAAAGCCGGCGTTCCGACGAAACCCAAAGTGGGCCTTCTCCAAGCCTGTCAGATAGTTGCGCCACGACCCGCGGCTCCGGCGACCTCGACACCTCTTAACTCCCTCGAATCGTGTATCGGTGCGGCGAACACTGTTCTGCCCGCCCTGCGACATCCTGACTCCGGCGCTTAGGTTCCATTCAGACTCCGGGGTCTACTATGTTCATCGACGAATCCGGGAGGGGATCCCAACAATGTCGCTGTCCAGTTACTCTGACGTCTTCTCGATCAACCACGACCGCGGGTACGAAGAAGAGATCCACGCGGGCGACCTCGTCCGCACGGGTCCCAACCTGTTTCCGCACTTCGAGGTTCTCGCCGTTCACGCCGATAAGGCTTGGGTCCGCAACGTGACCACCGGCGCCGATCACCTGGCGATCTTGTCGCGCTGCCGCAAGATCAACGGCCAGCCGCTCGCCGCCGCGGCGGAATAAGACCTCGATTCCCTCCCCTCCGTCGGTCCGCCGACGGAAAACTCGTGAACCAAGCTGCGCGCCCCGAGTTCTAGCGGACAAGGGGCGCTTTTGCGCGCGATCAGCTTGGAGGACGCGCTATCTCCGCTTTCATGTTCGCTACGGGGATCGAAAACAGCATCCCCAAGATCAAGAATGGCCGCGTCCGCGTGGACCAGATGGAGTCCTGCGGCCACTATCGCCATTGGCGTAAGGACTTCGACCTGCTGGAAGAGATGGGCCTGCGCTTCCTGCGCTACGGCCCGCCGCTGCACACCAGCCTGCTGTCCGCAGACAAGTACGACTGGGAGTTCGCCGACGTCACCTTCGCTGAGCTGAAGCGGCGAGACATCGTGCCGATCGTCGACCTGTGCCACTTCGGCGTGCCCGACTGGCTGGGCGACTTCCAGAACCCGGACTTCCCGGAGGTGTTCGCCAGGTACGCGGCGGCCTTCGCCCGGCGTTTCCCCTGGGTGCAGCTCTACACCCCGGTCAACGAGATGTTCATCTGCGCCCAGTTCTCGGCCAAGTACGGCTGGTGGAACGAGCAGGGCACGACGGACAAGACCTTCGTCACGGCGCTCAAGCACATCGTCAAAGCGAACGTGCGCGCCATGCAGGAGATTCTGAAGGTCCGCGCTGACGCGATCTTCATCCAGAGCGAGTCCTCGGAGTACTTCCACGCCGAGAACCCCGCGGCCATCAAGCCGGCGGAGATCGAGAACTCCAAGCGCTTCCTGTCGCTGGACCTGAACTACGGCCATCGGGTCGACTCGGAGATGTACGAGTACCTGATGGACAACGGCATGACCCGGGACGAGTACCACTTCTTCCTGGGCAACTCGCTGCACCACCACTGCATCCTGGGCAACGACTACTACTGGACCAACGAGCACCGGGTGGCCGCCGACGGCCGCACGGCGGCTTCTGGCGAGATCTTCGGCTACTCGGAGATCACCCGGCAGTACTACAGCCGCTACCGACTGCCGGTGATGCACACCGAGACCAACATCGCCGAAGGGCCCAACGGGGACGAGGCGGTGAACTGGCTCTGGAAGGAGTGGGCCAACGTCCTGCGCGTGCGCAACGACGGCGTGCCGACGGTCGGCTTCACCTGGTACTCCCTCACCGACCAGATCGACTGGGACACGGGCTTGCGGGAAAACAACGGCCGGGTGCACCCGGTGGGGCTCTATGACCTGAACCGGGATATCCGCCCGGTCGGCAAGTCGTACAAGCAGCTGATCGCCGATTGGGGCGAGGTGCTGCCCACCCAAAGCGTCTGCCTCAGTGTTCCCATCGTGCTGCCCTCGGAGTACGAGGAGCGATCCGCCGAGCGGCAAAGAGCCGACGCGCGACGCCTGCGGGCCGTGGAGCTCGCCACCGGCAACTGAGGAGGCCCATGGCCGAGCTCCTGATCGGCGGCATGCCCGCCGTCACTCTTCGCGCCAGCGACGCGCCGGCCGAAGGGCCAGCCATCCTGGAAGCTGTGGTCCTTCCTGGCCGAGGCATGATGCTGCTGCAGGCCAAGGTGCGCCTGCCCTCGGGCGAACTGTTCGAGCTGATTCATGCGCCGCCCCTGGCGGAGGCGCCTGGCCAGCTCGACGGCGGACCCGACGACTTCGCGGGCAACAAGGCCTTCACCTTCGGCGGCGCGATCCTCGTGCCCTACGCCAACCGGATCACCGGCCGGAACCTCGAAGGCTCGCGCGAGACGGAAGCCGAAGTCGATGGCCGCACGGTTCGCCTGCTGCGCAACTGGGGCGGCAAGGCTCCCGGCGCGGCCCAGTATTCGATGCACGGGCTGATCCTCGACGCTCAGATCCCCTTCGAGCAGCCCAGTGAGGACGTAGTCCGTGGACGTCTGCAGGCGGGCAGCTTCGGCGGGCGCTGGCCCTCGGAGACCGAGCTTGAGTTCGAGTGGCGGCTGGCCGGCGGCGTCCTCAGCCTGCGGATCGACGCGCACAACCGGGGGGACGAAGTCCTGCCCATGGGCATCGGCTGGCACCCTTACCTCAATCTTCCCAGCCAGGACCGCCGCCAGGCTCGCCTGAGGCTCCCCGCCGCCAAGCGGGCGGAGGTGAACGACTACGACGAAGTGCTGCCCACCGGCCGCTTGCTGGACACGGTCGGCAGCCCCTACGACTTCAATGCCCCTCAAGGCGCCGCGTTGGCCGACCTTTATCTGGACGACTGCTTCACCGAACTGGAGCGCACCGGCGGTGAAGCTGTGGTCGAGGTGCTCGATCCGGCCGCCGGCGTCGGCTTCCGGGCCACCTCCCCCTCGCCCGAGGTGCATGCCATCCAAGTCTATGCGCCGACCGACAAGGCGTTCGTCGTGGTGGAGCCGCAGTTCAACCTGGCCGATCCCTACAGCCCGCTTTATCCGCAAGGAACGCAGACGGGGATGACGCGCGTGGCGCCCGGCGGGTCAGTCACCTACGAGGCTCGGCTGGAAGCCTTTGCCTTAGGAACCTGACTCTCACCTGACAGTTGTGGAGGCCAAACCGGAGGCCTCCATGAGCGGGTCTGTACGACCGCAAGTTCAGGAAGACGCAGAGATTGTCGATTTCGACGAAGCGCTGCTTCAAGCCTGCCCGGCTGAGCTCCGAGCTGAACTGATCAGCGAAGCGAACTTGCTCGCCCAAGCCTTCGCGCCGGAAGGCCGTCCCGCACAGCTTGAGGCCATGGCTGTCGCTCTGACTCGCGGCGCGCAATCGCCGGACATGGACCGTGGACGGGCGCGCCGCCTGGCGGCCGCACTGCGCGCCCTCGCTCGCGAGAGCGAGCGCTGACCCCTATTCGGCCGCCGCCACCGACGAGCCGCGGCCGGAGCGGCGCTTCTTGCCGCCTTCGCCATCCAGCAGCTTGCGCAGCTTGGCCGCCAGCAGCGCCGTCTCGTACGGCTTGTCGAGCAGCGGGAACTCGGCGTTCTCGATCACCGCGCCCTCGCCCACGAAACCCGAGGTGAGCAGGATCTGCAGTCCGGGACGCAACTCCCGCGCCGTGCGGGCCAGGCTCACGCCGCTCACGCCGCCCGGCATCACCACGTCGGTGAACAGCAGGTCGATCTCCGCAGCCGAGTTGAGCACGTCCAGCGCCTCGGCGGCGTTGGTGGCGGTGGTCACCTGGTAGCCAAGGGCGCCGAGCATATCGACCGTCAGGGACAGCACGGTCGCGTCGTCTTCCACGACCAGGATCCGCTCTGAGCCGCCCTCGATGGTCTTCTGGCGCGCTTCCGGGCGGACGTCCTCGGCCGGCGCGTCCGAGGCCGGCAGGCGCAGTTGGAAGCTGGTGCCATGGTTCGGCGCGCTTTCCAGGCGGACCTCGCCCTCGGACTGCCGGACGAAGCCGTAAACTTGGCTGAGGCCCAAGCCCGAGCCCTTACCCACTTCCTTGGTCGTGAAGAACGGCTCGAAGACGCGCTCGCGCACATCGGGCGACATGCCGACGCCGGTGTCCGAGACGGCGATCACGACCTGCTCGCCCTTGTCACCCGCTTCACGCGCGGTCTGGATCGACAGCAGCCCGCCTTCCGGCATCGCGTCGCGCGCGTTGACCGCCAGGTTGAGCAGCGCCGTCTCAAGCTGCGTGGGATCGACGTGGGCGCAGCAGGGCTCGTCCGCCAGCAGCAGTTCGACCGTCACCGCCTCGCCCACCGCCTGACGCACAAGCGGCGCGAAGTCGCGGATCAGGGCGTTCACATCCAGGGTGACCGGGCTCAGGTGCTGCCGGCGCGAGAAGGCCAGCAGTTGGCGTGTCAGGTCGCGGCCGCGCTCGGCCGCCTGGCGGATGGCGTCGATGCGACGGGCTCTGCGGGCCTCTTCCTCTTGCTTGCGGGCGAGCATGTCGACGTTGCCCAGCACCACAGTCAGCAAGTTGTTGAAATCGTGGGCTACACCGCCCGTCAGCTGCCCCACCGCCTCCATCTTGCGGGCGTGGGTCAGCTGCTCCTCGAGCATACGGCGATCGGTGGCGTCGAGGATCACGCCGAAGATCTCGCGCGGCTCCCCGTCCATGCTGGGCGCCAGCACGCCCTGGTCCTGCAGAACCCTGTACTGCCCGTCGGCGCACAGCCAGCGGAACTCGCACGAGTAGCGGCCGGTCTCCGCAGCGCCCGCGAAGGCGTCGATCACCGCGTCGATGTCGTCCGGGTGGATGCGGCCGACGCCGAACTCGGCCTCGTCCACGAAGCGATGCGCCGGAAATCCGGTGATCTCCTCGATGGCTTCGGACACGAACTGAGGCGCGAACGGCGGCTCCAGGCTTCGCGACGTGAAGACGATCGGCAGCGACTGGAGGATCGCCTCCTGCCGCGCCTCCGTCCGCCGCAACGCCCGCTCGGTCAGCGCCTTTTCGGCCTTCACCCGAGCATGCTCGTCCAGCAGCCACTGTTGGTAGGCCGACTGCCGCTTCACCTCTTCGGTCTTCAGGTAGAGGTCCACGAGGACGCTCACCTTGGACTTCAGGATGAACGGGTCCACCGGCTTGAACACCACGTCCACGGCCCCGGCCGAATAGGCCTGGAAGACGTGAGCCTCGTCCCGGAAGATGGCCGTGACAAAGACGATCGGGGTGCGAGCCGTCCGCTTGCGCGTCCGGATCAGCGCCGCCGTCTCGTACCCGTCCATCCCGGGCATGTGGAGGTCGAGCAGGATGACGGCGAACTCTTCGACGAGTAGGCGCCGCAGCGCCTCCTCGCCCGAGCGCGCCACCACCAGTTCATGGCCGAGCTCTTCCAGCGCCTGCACCGCGGCGAACGCATTCCGCTCATCGTCATCGACGATCAGGATGCGGGCCGTGATCGGCGTCGACAGATCTGGCGGAGCCGAAGTCGCGGGCTCCGCCGTCTGCGACGGCGTCCAGGTGGACGCACTGGCGCTTTGAGCTCGGGTCACGTCAGCTCGCTTGCGGCAACAAGGAGACGACCGTGTCGCTGGCCAGCTTCATCGCGTCCGCACGTTGGATCGAGACCCGCAGCACGGACACGAGATGGTCGATGTCCACCGGCTTGGAAACATAGTCCGACGCGCCGGCCTGGATGCATTTCTGACGGTCGCCTTTCATGGCCTTGGCCGTGACGGCGACGATCGGCAGCTCCGTGAGACCCGGGCGAGAACGGATCTCGCGAATGGTCTCGTAGCCGTCCATGTCGGGCATCATGATGTCCACCAGAACAACGTCCACATCCGGCTTGGCGTCGAGCACCTCGAGACCCGCCCGACCGCTTTCAGCATAGGCGAGCTCGATTCCATACTCCTCGAGCGCCGAGGCGAGCGAGAAGATATTGCGGATATCGTCGTCGATCACCACCACCTTGCGGCCGGCGAGGACGGTGTCCTCGTGCTTGCTCTGGTTCAGCTTGGCCTTGGCCGGGGCAGACAGGCGTTCCATCGGCTCGTGCAGCAGCAGGCTCATCTGGTCGACCAGCTGGTCCGGCGTGCGGGCCATGCGGACCAGGCCGCCGAAGATAGCCAGGCGCAGGCGGCGATCATCGTCCCCGTCCATCTCCTCGGGCGCGTAGACCACCACCGGCACCATTCGGCCGTCGCTCTGCTTGAGCAGCTCGACAGTTTCACCGATCGGCTGGGCGGCGGCTTCGATCATGATGCCGTCTGGCCGCTCGGCGTTGGACCGGGAGAGCACCTCCGCGAGATCCGACACGAGTTCGACTTGTGTGAAGCACTGGCGCAGGGTGTCCGCCGCCTCGCCTTCGTTGCCGACCAGGACGATCTTGCGCTCGACCTTGGCCACAAAGCTCTTCACGCCTTGCAGGGTCGAGACCACCACCTCGCGCTCCACCGGCTTGTGGGTGAAGCCGAAGGCGCCGATCGACAAGCCGAGCCCCTTCTGGTCGTCCGCCGAAATGACGTGCACGGGGATGTGCCGCGTCTCGGGCGTGCGCTTCAGCAGGTCGAGCAGGGCCAGGCCGTCCATGTCCGGCAGGCCGATGTCGAGCATGATCGCGTCGGGGCCGAAGCGGCGGGCCAGCGACGGCGCAGCCGCGCCCTCCCCTGTCACCACGCCCTTGAACCCGCTTTCGTGAACCAGGCTCAGCAGGATGGAGGCGAACCGCGGGTCGTCCTCGACGATCAGCACGACGCTGTCGCCGGACCGGATGGTGTCGCGATCGTCCGCCACTGCTTCCACCGGCTCGTCCGAGAAGGCCGACGGCATCAGCATCGGACGCGGCAGCGACGGCATCGCCGGCGCGCGGCTGCTGGTCGGCGCCTGGGCCGGGCTGAAGTTCAGCGGCAGGAACAGGGTGAAGGTCGAGCCCTTGCCCGGGATCGAGGTCACCTTCAGCTCGCCGCCGAGCAGGCGGGTGATTTCGCGGCTGATCGACAGACCCAGGCCCGTGCCGCCGTACTTGCGGCTGGTGGTGCCGTCGGCCTGCTGGAAGGCCTCGAAGATGATCCGCTGCTTGTCCTCGGGGATGCCGATGCCGGTGTCCTCGACCGACAGCGCCAGCACCTGGCCCGCCGTGTTGAGGTGGTCGTTGGTGGTGTTCCACCCGGCGTGCACCCGCGCGACCTTCAGCTTCACGCTGCCCTTCTCGGTGAACTTGAAGGCGTTCGACAGCAGGTTCTTGATGATCTGCTGCAGCCGCTTGTCGTCGGTGTACATCGAGCGCGGCAGCGCCGGATCCAGCTCGACCTGGAAGTCCAGCTTCTTGTCCGCGGCGATCTGCGAGAACGTCCGATCGACGTGGTCGCGCAGGGACGCGAAGGACATCTCGCCGATATCCAGGGTGACCGTCCCGGACTCGATCTTCGACAGGTCGAGGATGTCGTTGATGAGACCCAGGAGGTCGGTGCCCGCGTCGTGGATGTTGCGGGCGAACTCGACCTGCTTGTCCGTCAGGTTGCCCTGGGCGTTGTCCGCCAGCAGCTTGGACAGGATCAGCAGGCTGTTCAGCGGCGTGCGCAGCTCGTGCGACATGTTCGCCAGGAACTCGGACTTGTACTTCGAGGTCAGCGCCAGCTGCTCGGCCTTCTCTTCGAGGGCGAGCTTGGCCTGTTCCACTTCCCGGTTCTTGGCTTCCACCTGCTGGTTCTGGATCGACAGCAGGTGCGCCTTCTCCTGGAGCTCGGCGTTGGTCTGCTGCAGCTCCTCCTGCTTGGCGCGGAGCAGCTCTTCCGACTGACGCAAGCTGGCGGCCTGCTGTTCCAGCCGGTCGTTCGTCTTCTTCAGCTCTTCCTGCTGGGCCTGCAGTTCGGAGGTCAGCAGCTGCGACTGCTTCAACAGGCCTTCCGTCCGCATGTTGGCGGCGATGGTGTTGAGCACGATGCCGATGGATTCCATCAGCTGGTCGAGGAACTGCTGCTGGGTCTCGTTGAACTCGCCGAACGTGGCCAGTTCGATGACCGCCTTCACCTCGCCTTCGAACAGCGCCGGCAGCACGATGATGTTGGCCGGAGACGCCTCGCCGAGACCGGAGGAGATCTGGACGTAGTCCTTCGGCACATTGGTCAGCAGGATGCGCGACTTCTCGTACGCGCACTGGCCGATCAAGCCTTCCCGCAGCTTGAACTGGCTGGCCAGGTGCTTGCGGTTGTTGAAGGCGTAGGACGCTGCCAGGTTCAGGACCGTCTGGCTGTCTTCGTCACGATCCGAGACATAGAACACGGCGTGCTGGGCGTTGATCAGCGGCGCCAGTTCCGAGAGCACCAGGTTCGACACGGTCGACAGGTCGCGTTCGCCCTGCAGCATCCGGGTGAACCGGGCCAGGTTGGTCTTCAGCCAGTCCTGCTCGGTGTTCTTCAACGTCTGATCCTTCAGGTTCCGGATCATCTCGTTGATGTTGTTCTTCAGCTCTTCCACCTCTCCCGACGCTTCCACGGTGATGGACCGCGTCAGGTCGCCCTTGGTCACGGCGGTGGACACTTCGGCGATGGCGCGCACCTGGGTGGTCAGGTTGGCGGCCATGGCGTTCACGTTGTCGGTCAGGTCGCGCCACAGGCCAGCGGCCCCCGGCACCCGGGCCTGACCGCCGAGCTTGCCTTCGATACCCACTTCACGGGCCACGTTGGTCACCTGGTCAGCGAAGGTGGCCAGGGTCTCAATCATGCCGTTGATGGTGTCGGCGAGCGCGGCGATTTCGCCCTTGGCGTCCAGGGTCAGCTTCCGCTTCAGGTCGCCCTTGGCCACCGCGGTCACGACGTCGGCGATGTTCCGCACCTGACCGGTGAGGTTCGCGGCCATCATGTTCACGTTGTCGGTGAGGTCCTTCCAGGTGCCGGCCACGCCAGGCACCTGCGCCTGACCGCCCAGCTTGCCTTCCGTACCCACTTCACGCGCCACCCGGGTCACTTCCGAGGCGAAGGAGTTCAGCTGGTCCACCATGGTGTTGATGGTGTTCTTCAGCTCGAGGATTTCACCGCGCACGTCCACGGTGATCTTCTTGGACAAGTCGCCCTTGGCCACGGCGGTGGTCACGTCGGCGATGTTCCGCACCTGACCGGTCAGGTTGGCGGCCATCAGGTTCACGTTGTCGGTGAGGTCCTTCCAGGTGCCGGCGACGCCCTTCACCTGGGCCTGACCGCCCAGCTTGCCTTCCGTACCCACTTCCCGCGCCACGCGCGTCACTTCCGAGGCGAAGGCGTTCAGCTGGTCCACCATGGTGTTGATGGTGTTCTTCAGCTCGAGGATTTCACCGCGCACGTCCACGGTGATCTTCTTGGACAAGTCGCCCATGGCCACGGCGGTGGTCACTTCGGCGATGTTCCGCACCTGGCCGGTCAGGTTGGCGGCCATGAAGTTCACGTTGTCGGTGAGGTCCTTCCAGGTGCCGGCGACGCCCTTCACCTGCGCCTGACCGCCGAGCTTGCCTTCCGTACCCACTTCCCGGGCCACCCGGGTCACTTCCGAGGCGAAGGAGTTCAGCTGGTCCACCATGGTGTTGATGGTGTTCTTCAGCTCGAGGATTTCCCCCTTCACGTCCACGGTGATCTTCTTGGACAAGTCGCCGTTGGCCACGGCGGTGGTCACCTCGGCGATGTTCCGCACCTGGCCGGTCAGGTTGGCGGCCATGAGGTTCACGTTGTCGGTCAGGTCCTTCCAGGTGCCGGCGACGCCCTTCACCTGGGCCTGACCGCCGAGCTTGCCTTCCGTACCCACTTCACGCGCCACGCGCGTCACTTCCGACGAGAACGCGTTCAGCTGGTCCACCATGGTGTTGATGGTGTTCTTCAGCTCGAGGATTTCGCCGCGCACGTCCACGGTGATCTTCTTGGACAAGTCGCCCATGGCCACCGCGGTGGTCACCTCGGCGATGTTCCGCACCTGACCCGTCAGGTTGGCGGCCATGAGGTTCACGTTGTCGGTGAGGTCCTTCCAGGTGCCGGCGACGCCCTTAACGTTCGCCTGACCGCCCAGCTTGCCTTCCGTACCCACTTCCCGGGCCACCCGGGTCACTTCGCTCGCGAAGGCGTTCAGCTGGTCCACCATGGTGTTGATGGTGTTCTTCAGCTCGAGGATTTCCCCCTTCACGTCCACGGTGATCTTCTTGGACAAGTCGCCGTTGGCCACGGCGGTGGTCACTTCGGCGATGTTCCGCACCTGACCCGTCAGGTTGGCGGCCATGAAGTTCACGTTGTCGGTGAGGTCCTTCCAGGCGCCCGTCACGCCTTCCACTCGGGCCTGACCGCCGAGCTTGCCCTCCGTACCCACTTCCCGCGCCACGCGCGTCACTTCCGAGGCGAAGGAGTTCAGCTGGTCCACCATGGTGTTGATGGTGTTCTTCAGCTCGAGAATTTCACCGCGCACGTCCACGGTGATCTTCTTGGACAAGTCGCCGCGCGCCACGGCGGTGGTCACTTCGGCGATGTTACGAACCTGGCCAGTCAGGTTGGCGGCCATCAGGTTCACGTTGTCGGTCAGGTCCTTCCAGGTGCCGGCGACGCCCTTCACCTGGGCCTGACCGCCGAGCTTGCCTTCCGTACCCACTTCACGCGCCACCCGCGTCACTTCCGAGGCGAAGGAGTTCAGCTGGTCCACCATGGTGTTGATGGTGTTCTTCAGCTCGAGCACCTCGCCCTTCACGTCCACGGTGATCTTCTTGGACAAGTCCCCGTTGGCCACGGCGGTGGTCACGTCGGCGATGTTCCGCACCTGACCGGTCAGGTTGGCGGCCATCAGGTTCACGTTGTCGGTCAGGTCCTTCCAGGTGCCGGCGACGCCCTTCACCTGGGCCTGACCGCCGAGCTTGCCTTCCGTACCCACTTCCCGCGCCACGCGGGTCACTTCCGAGGCGAACGAGCCCAGCTGGCCCACCATGGTGTTCACGACCTTGCCGATGCGGAGGAATTCGCCCCGCAGCGGGCGCTCCTCGTTCTCGAGGTCCATGGTCTGCGACAGGTCGCCCTTGGCCACGGCGCCGATCACGCGGGCCATTTCGGCGGTGGGGTGCACCATGTCGGCGATAAGGGTGTTCACCGCATCGACCGAGGCCGCCCAGGAGCCCTGCGCCGACGGCAGGCGAGCCCGGTGGTTGATCTTGCCCTGACGGCCGACGGTCTCGCCCAGCCGCTCAAATTCCTTGGTCATCCGGTCGTTCAGCTCGACGACGTCGTTGAACGCTTCCGCGATCTCGCCGCCGATGCCCGTCAGCCCGCGCGAAAGACGGACCGAGAAGTCGCCGCGCCGGAACGCGCGCAGCGCGGCCAGCAGTTCGGCCGTTTCCAGCGACACGTCAGGCTTGCTGGCGCGGCTCGAGGTCTTCGATTTGGCGGCCTTCGTAGAGGCGGCGGCGGATGCAGGCATGGTTCCCCCGGAGGACATGGTGCGGTCTCGGGGGCCATGAATCGGAGTCCGCGCGACCAACTCGGTCGTCCGCAGAAACCAAGACACACCCCCGCCCTTTAGGCACAACCGAGAACCCGATCCTTGGGTTCCAGCTTGGCTGCAAATAATTTTTCGTGACGTCCGCCGGCCGTTTCAGGTCGCCCTATGCTGCCCTGAATCGTGCGCCGGATAAGCTAATCTAGCCCTGCAAAATGGTAGCGTAAACAAATGTGTATGGCGCAGGTCGAGGCCGACTTGTCGCACCCAACGAACAGCGTTGCCGGAACCGGGGACAGGGCCTCCCGTTTCCGACGGAGCGCCAACCGGGCGCCGCACCTGGAAGAGCAACCTCGCCCGATGTCCCAAGCCTATGACGCCTCAGCCTTCGAGCCGCCGCCCGAGGCTGAGGCCTTTTACGCCGAAAGTCTGAAGCTGCTGTCGGAATCCGGGATTCCGTTCCTGCTGTCCGGCACCTATGCGGTGACGGCCTACACGGGGATCTCGCGTCCCACCAAGGACCTCGACGTCTTCTGCAAGGCGGGCGACTACCCGAAGATCCTGGCCTTCTTCCAGGAGCGTGGCTACCGCACCGACGTCGAGGACGAGCGCTGGATCGCCAAGGTCTGGCAGGACAACCACTTCTTCGACGTGATCTTCGCCATGTCGAACGGCACCGCCCCCATCACGGAGGAGTGGTTCCACGAGAACGGCGAGATCGAGGTCTATGGCTCGAAGGCGAAGATCACGCCTCCGACGGAGCTGATCCTCTCGAAGCTCTTCATCCAGGACCGGTATCGCTTCGACGGCGCGGACGTCGCGCACGTCATTCTGCGGGCCCACGACAAGATCGATTGGCCGCACCTGATGCGGTACACCGAGCCCTATTGGGAGGTGCTGCTCAGCCACCTCATCAATTTCCGCTTCATCTACCCAACCGAGCGCGACGTCATTCCGCGCTGGGTCATGGACGAGCTGACAAGCCGCCTGCACGCCCAGGTCGGCCTGCCGCCCGCGCGAGTGAGGGTGTGCCGCGGCCGCCTGTTCTCTCCGCGCGACTATGTCACCGACATCACCGAGTGGGGCTTCGCCGACGTCGTCGGCAAGGGCCTGGAGGAACGGCATGAGCCTATCGCCTGACGTGCAACCGACCGGCGGGACGCTCCGCCTGGCAGCCATCGGAGACCTTCACGTCGGCGAGAACCATGTGCATCCCTACCGGGAGCTGTTCTCGCGCATCAGCCAGGAAGCCGATGTGCTCGCCCTCTGCGGCGACCTTACCAACTTCGGCAAGACGCCCGAGGTGGAAATCCTGGCCGAGGACCTGCAGGCCTGCACGATCCCAATGGTCGGCGTGCTCGGCAACCACGATTACGAATGTGGCCAGCCGCAGGAAGTCTCGCGCATCCTGCGCCAGGCCGGCGTCACCATGCTCGACGGCGAAGCGCACGAGATCGGCGGCGTGGGCTTCGCTGGCTGCAAGGGCTTCATCGGCGGCTTCGGGCGCTACATGCTGAGCGCGTTCGGCGAGCCGGAGATCAAGAGCTTCGTCCAGGCCTCCGTCGACGAGAACCTGAAGCTGGAAAGCTCCATGCGCATGCTGCGAAGCGACCGCAACGTGGTGCTCCTGCACTACGCACCGGTGCAGGACACGGTGGAAGGCGAGCCGCCGGAGATCTTCCCCTTCCTTGGGTCCGCGCGGATGGGCGAGACCATCGACCGTTTCGATGGGGTGAAGTGCGTGCTGCACGGCCACGCCCACAAGGGCGCCTACCAGGGGCGGACCCCTCGCGGCGTGCCGGTCTACAACGTGGCGCGCCCGGTGCTGAACCGCGACGTCGGCGTCGAGTTCGCAGTCTTCGACGTCTGAGCGGCGAGCGCGTCGCGCCCGATCGTCACTTCTTGGAGTCGAGCTCGTTGAGCACGGCTTCAGGGGCGACCTCTTGAGAGATTTCCTCAAGTTCGCGGTCCTGAGCCGCCTCGACGTCGAGCCGCTCGGCGATCGAGGTGGTTAGTTTCACCAGTTGGGTGATCTCGTACTCGGCCAGGAGGTTGATCTGCAGGTCGAGATCGGCGCGCTTCTCAGAAAGCGCCGCGATCCGGTTCTGCGAGATCAGCACGAATGTGGACAGGAAGATCGCCTCCACCGAGGCGATGGTGGCCAGGATCACAAAGGTCCGGTCAAAGCGGGGCACGCCAGGGATGACGCCCAGGTTGGCGGCGACCCAGAAGCCCACCAGCAGCAGATGCAGGTAGACGAAGTTCAGGGAGCCGGTGAAGTCGGTGATCCGCGCGGCAAGGCGCTCTCCCCGAGTGGCTTCCGCCTCCTCCCGCTTCCTTTGATCGCGCATCGCCTCGATGTTGCGGCGAAGCACCGCCGCCATGTCTCCCGGCGGCGCCCCGGTCTGGGCAGGATAGGTGACCCTCGGTCGATCTGGCTGGCTCGTCATCGCCAGACGAATTCCCAGCCCCCGCCGCCGTTCCCTCCGCGCCGCTTCGGAACCTTCACCTTGAGCGGGGGTTCACGCTCTCAGGGACGCCAGACCATGAAGCTTGTGATTTTCGGCCTGACGGTGAGTTCGTCGTGGGGCAACGGACACGCCACTCTCTGGCGCGGGTTGATCCGCGCGCTCGAGGGCCGCGGCGTGAAGGTCGTCTTCTTCGAACGGGACGTTCCCTACTACGCCCACCACCGCGATCTCTGGACCCTGCCCGCCGGCGATCTCGTCCTCTACCCGGACTGGGATAGCGTTCGCGAGCGGGCGCGGGCCGAAGCCCGATCCGCCGACGTGGTGATGGTCACCTCTTACTGCCCGGACGGCCGCCAGGCGTCGGCCCTGGCCGCCGAGAGCGGGCGCCAGGCGGTGTTCTACGATATGGACACGCCAGTGACCCTGGCCCGGCTGTCAGCCGGCGAAAGCGTCGACTACCTGCCAGTCGAAGGGCTCTCGGGCTTCGACCTCGTCCTCAGCTACACAGGCGGCGAGGCGCTTGTCCGCCTGCAGCGCGACCTCGGCGCCCGGCGCGCCCTGCCGCTTTACGGCCATGTCGATCCCGCTGCGCACCGGCCCGTGCCGGCGGACGAACGCTACGGGTGCGACCTGTCCTACCTCGGCACCTACGCCGCCGATCGACAGCCGGCCGTGAACGCCTTCTTCGCTGAGCCGGCGCGCCTTCGGCCCGACAAGCGCTTCGTACTGGGCGGCTCGGGCTATGACGCGAGCTTCCCATGGGTCGACAACATCTTCTTCTTCGACCATGTGCCGCCTGGCGAGCATCCGGCGTTCTTCGCATCCTCCAAGCTCACCCTGAACGTCACGCGGCGGGACATGGCCCAGATGGGGTACTGCCCCTCCGGCAGGCTGTTTGAGGCCGCGGCCTGCGGAACACCCATCCTCACCGACGTGTGGGAGGGCCTCGAGCTCTTCTTCGAACCGGGCCGCGAGATCCTCACCGCCACGAGCACGGATGAGGCCCTGGCGGCGGTGGACCTCGCGCCGGGCGACCTGGCGGCAATCGCCCGCGCTGCGCGGGAGCGGACGCTGGACCAGCACACCAGCGATCATCGCGCCGCCGAACTGATCGACATCCTGGCGCGATCGCCAACAGCCACCGACCTGGAGCGCGCCTGAGCATGTGGGGCATCATCCCGGCGGCCGGCCAAGGCACCCGCATTCAGCCCCTCGCCTTCTCCAAGGAACTGCTGCCGGTGGGCGTGCGCCGCGAGGGCGGCACGGAGCGTCCCCGTGCGGTCAGCGAGTACTTGGTCGAGCGGCTCGCCCTGGGCGGCGCCCGCAAGGTCTGTTTTGTGATCTCGCCGCACAAGGCGGACATCCTGCGCTACTTCAGCGACCGCGTCGGCGACGTGGACATCGCCTATGTGATTCAGCCCCGCGCCGCCGGCTTGTGCGACGCCATCTTCCGCGCCCTGCCCCTCATCCACCCGGACGAGCCGGTGGCCGTCGGCCTGCCCGACACCATCTGGTTTCCGGAGGACGGTCTGGCGAGCCTGCCGGACGACCGCTTCTCCTTTCTCACCTTCCCGGTTGAGCAGCCCCAGCACTTCGACGCCGTTCTGTCGGACGGAAGCGGCCGGGTGCTGGAGATCCAGGTGAAGCGCCCCGACGCCGGATCCAACTGGATATGGGGCGCCTTCAAGATGCCCGGCCGCGTCTTCCACGATCTGCACGCCCTGTGGATCGAGCGCGAGCGCGAGGACGAGTACCTCGGCACGCTGGTGAACGCCTGGATCGCCCGCGGCGGCGAGGCCTGGAGCGCCCAGCTTGGCACTGGCTATGTGGATGTCGGCACCCTGAACGGCTATCGCGAGGCGCTTGGCCTGCTGGGCGTCTCGCCTCAACCGGCCGCCGGCGAGGCTCCGTCCAGCGCGAGGTAGACCGGCAGGTTGGACCGGAACGGCCCGGCAAAGTGCAGGGTGAAGGCTCCCTCCACAGGGAACGGGCTCTGCAGCACTCGCCAGTCCGCGATCCGCAGCTCGCCGGCTGCTTTCAGCGTCTCCAGCAAACGCCCGTTGAACGCCCCCTGCTCGAAATCTGCGCCGGCCCATTCGCCGTGACAGACCCAGGCGGTCGCGGTCCGCTCCCAGTTCGTGCCTTCGAACAGCTCGGCCCAGCGCCCCATCAGCTGGGCGCCCCCTTCGCCGCGTGCGGCGAAAACCCCGGCGTTGAACGGCTGCGGCCAGTGCGGATTGTCCGGCGCCCCGACCATCAGCTCGTCGCCCTGGAACAGGTCCTCGATCCTGCGGTCCAGGTCGTGCACCACCGCATCGGTGTCCAGCCACAGCACCGCGTCGTAGCCGGACCGCAGCACGTGGCGGCACATAGCGGGCTTTTGCCAATAGACCGGCAGATCGAAGGGCGCCGCCGTGACGAAGTGGTGCTCGTAGCCCTGGCGGGCGGCGTAGGCCGCGTTCCTCTGCACCAGCAGGGGCATCAGCCCGAGCTTGTCGATCGGGCGATTGTCGAACTGTAGGATCGCGATCTTCATCCGCGTCCCTGCTTCCCACCTGCAGGGCCCGGTGTCCACAGCAGCGCTAGACGTCCGCTTCCAGACCGCTCAGTCGCAGTTGCTCGCGCAGGGTGGCGCGCAGGCGATCCAGGCCGTCGGGATGCAGCGCCTCGCAGCGGCAGGTGATCTTGGGCTCGGTGCCGGAGGCGCGCAGCAGCCACCAGCCGTCGTCGCTTTCGACCCGCAGGCCTAGCTTGGGGTCGAACACCGCGCCTTGCGCCGCCAGCCGCTCGGCCACCTCGGCGACCACCTCCGGCTTGCGGGCTTCGGGGCACGGAATGCGCAGCTCCGGCGTGGCGAAGCTCGGCGGCAGGCTATCGCGGAACTCGGCCAGTCCGCCGGGCATCTTCGAGACCGCCAGGAACGTCTGGATGGCCGCGAACACCGCATCGTCCACCCCGCCCCAGCCGTCGGCGAAGAAGATGTGGCCTGAGAGCTCGCCGCCCAGCAGGGCGCCTTCGCGCTCCATCGCCTCGCGCACCAGCACATAGCCGGAGGGCGACAGGGCGCAGCGCCCGCCCGCCTGCTCCACCCCGTCGAACAGCACCTTGCTGCACTTGACGTCGGCCACCACCGAAGCGCCCGGCCGCCGGCCGAGCAGGTCGCGTGCCAGCAGCAGGATCAACTGGTCGGCCCAAAGGATGCGCCCCCGGGCGTCCACCACGCCGATCCGGTCGCCGTCCCCGTCGAACGCCACGCCGATGTCCGCGCCGCGGGCGATCACCGCCTCGGCCAGCTGCGACAGGTTCTCCGCGACCGCCGGATCCGGATGGTGCGCCGGGAAGCGCCCGTCGATTTTGGTGTTCAGCAGGTGGTGCTCGCCAGGCAGCTTTTCGGCCAGCCGCTCGACCACCTCGCCGGTCGCGCCGTTGCCGCAGTCCCAGACCACCTTCAGCGGCGCCATGTCCTTCGCCGCGCGGGCCAGAGCCTCCACATAGGCTTCCACCACCGAGAAGCGCCGCGACGAGCCGGCGACCGCCTTGCGGCACGTCCCGTCCACCAGTTCCTTCAGGGCCGCGCCATGCACGCGCTTCTCGCCCAACAGGATCTTGAAGCCGTTCTCGTGCGAAGGGTTGTGAGAGGCGGTGACCATGATGGCCCCGTCCAGCCCCATTTCGCGCACCGCCCAGCCCAGCATGGGCGTAGGCCCAAGGCCGATCCGCTCCACCCGAACGCCGCCGTCCATCAAGCCCCAGACCAGCGCCTGCTCCAGGCTTGGCGAGCTGATTCGCCCGTCGCGGCCTACGCCGATGCGGCTCAGCCCCGCCGCCCGCGCTTGGGTGGCGTAGGACAGGCCGAGCCAATAGGCGCCGGCCCGGTCGATGTCCCGACCGGCCACGCCCCGGATGTCGTAGGCGCGAATGGCTTCGGGCCGGATCCTGGGGGCGGACCGTGCGTCCAGCCCTTCGGGGCGGGAGGGCCGTACGCCCTCCTCCGGATGGCTGAACGCATCGAGGCTCATGACGGCGCTCCAGTCAGGCGGTCAGCAGCGCCTTGTCGCCGCCCCGGGTGGATGCGGCCAGGCCTTCACCCGCCTCGAACCAAGCAATCGTGGAGCGCAGCCCTTGTTCCAGGTCGGTCTGCGGGGTCCAGCCGAGCACCCGCTCGGCCTTGCTGATGTCCGGCCGCCGGCGCTTGGGATCGTCGACCGGCAGCGGCTGGAAGATCACTTCCGAGTTCGAGCCGGTCATGGCCAGCACCAGGTCCACCAGCTCCAGGATCGTCCGCTCCACCGGGTTGCCGATGTTGATCGGCCCCGGCTGGGCGCCGTCGAACTCCATCAGCTTCATCAGCCCGTCGACCTGGTCGTCGACGTAGCAGAAGGAGCGGGTCTGCGAGCCGTCGCCGAAGACCGTGATGTCGTCGCCGGCCAGCGCCTGGCTGACCACGTTGGAGACCACCCGCCCATCGTCCGGCGACAGCCGCGGGCCATAGGTATTGAAGATCCGCGCCACGCGCACTTCCACCTTCTTCAGGCGGTCGTAGTCGAAGCACAGGGTCTCGGCCGCGCGCTTGCCCTCGTCGTAGCAGGCCCGCGGGCCTGTGCAGTTGACGTTGCCCCAGTAGCTCTCGACCTGCGGGTGCGCGTGCGGGTCGCCGTAAACCTCGCTGGTCGAGGTCAGCAGGAACCGCGCCCCGCATGCTTCCGCCAGCTTCAGCAGGTGCCGGGTGCCCAGCACATTGGTCATCAGCGTGTGCTCGGGATCAGCCTGGTACAGCGGCGGCGAGGCCGCGCAGGCCAGGTTGTAGACCCGGTCGAAACGCCGCTTCATCAGCTTGGCCGGAAGCGGCTCGACGATGTCGTGCTCGATCAGCTCGAAGTCGGCCGAAAGCTCGAGCCGCCGCAGGTTCTCGGGCTTTCCTGTGAGGAAGTTGTCCAGGCAGACGACCCGGGCGCCTTCCTCGATCAGCCGTTCGCACAGATGCGAGCCGAGGAAGCCGGCGCCGCCGGCCACCAGGATCTGTTTCTGCCGTCCATTCTTCATTTCGCCATCCTTCAACGCTGGACGTTCTAGGCGTGGCCGTCCCCCCGGTCGGCGTTTCCCGTCACCCTAACAAAGTAGAAGATTGTCCTTGCGACGCTGGGCCTTGGCGGCCGCAGCCTCGGTGAGATGCGCCTCGAGTTCCGCGGCGCGGTGGTCTGCTGTGTGCTCGGCCAGGATCCGCCCACGGGCGGCCTCGGCCATCTCCCGGCGCGCCGGCTCGTCGGTGCTGCGCAGTTGCTGCAGCACCTCTTCGCTCGTGCGGGCCAGGACGATCTCCGCCTTGGGCTCGAACAGGGTGTCCAGCCCGTCCCAGACGTCGGAGATGATCGGCGTGCCGCACGCGCCTGCCTCGAACAGCCGCACGCTGGGCGAAAAGCCCGCCGCGATCATGTCCGCCCGCGTGACGTTCAGCGTGTAACGGCTCGCCGCATAGAAGGTGGGATGCTCGGCCGGCGGGACGTGATCGATCCGCTCCACATTGGCGGGCCAGTCGATGTCCGCCGGGTACTGCGGTCCGGCCACGCAGAACTTCAGTTCCGGAGCCTGCCGCGCCGGCTCCAGCAGCAGTCGCTCCAGCGTCGGCTGCCGGTCGGGGCTGTAGGTGCCGAGGTAGCTCAGGTCCCAGCGCCGCGTTCCCGCCATCGGGCGATAGACGTCCGCGTCCACCGAGCAGTAGAGCGCCCGCGCCGCGGGCGAGCCGTAGCGCTTCATCAGCCGCTCCAGCGTCGGGCCGCCGGTGAAGGACAGGTAGACGTCGTAGCCGGGGATCAGCTCGGGCGTCAGGTACTCGAAGTCGCCTGCGGCCAGCTTGGCCAGCGTCACCGGCGTGTCGATGTCATAGAACGCGACCACGCCGCGCGCGGTCTTTTGCGCCCAGCGGCCGACCTCCACGCCTTCCGGAACGTAGGAGCCGACGATCACCGCGTCCGCCTGCTCCACTTCCGTTCGCCACAGCCGGGCAAGTTCGTCACGGTCCTTGTAGAAGGCCAGCTCGCAGAAGTCCGGCGAGGCCAGGTCGCGGTGCGCGCCCGCGTACCAGGGCACATCCCGCTCCAGGAACAGGATCTCGTGCCCGCGTGCGGCGAAGCTGCGAAGCAGCGCCCGGTAGGTGGTCGCGTGCCCGTTGCCCCAGGACGAGGACAGGCTGAGCCCTAAGACGACGAGCTTCACGCGAGGCTCCTTTCGCGCTTGGCGGCCGCCTCGTGCTTCAGCAGCACGTCCACCTCGGCTGCGCGCCGGGCATAGGTGTGCTCGGACAGGATCCGCTGGCGGGCCGCCTCGCCGATCGCACGCGCACGCTCAGGCGTCAGGGCCGCCACATGCTCGGCCACGTCCTGGCCGTCGCGCGCCACCAGCACTTCCTCGTCGGGGTTGAGGAACAGCTCGATGCCTTCCCAGGCGTCGGTGATCAGGCAGGCGCCCGCGCCGGCCGCTTCGAACACCCGCGTCGCCGGCGAGAAGCCGACGTCCGCCATGGAGTCCCGGGCCACGTTCAGCACCGCCAAGGGCGAGCAGTTAAAGGCGTTGTGGTCGGCCGTTCCCACGTGCCCGATCCGGCGCACGTTGGCGGGCATGGCCTTGTCGTCCCAGCCGTTGCCGCCGATCAGGAAGCGCCGCTCGGGCAGGCGCGCGGCCGGCTCCAGGAAGAAGCGCTCCACCCGGCTTTCCCGGTCCGGCAGTCGGTTGGCCAGGAAGTTGAGGTCGCCCTCGAAACGCGTCTGCGCCGGGACCGGATGGTGGGTCGAGGGATCCAGGGCGTTGTAGATCGGCCGGCAAACCCGCGCGCCGAAGCCCTCATAGGCGTTGATCACCGGCGGGCCGCCGCCATAGGTCAGCACCATGTCCAGGCTCGGCAGGACCCGGTGCATCGGCAAGCTGGCGTCGCCGCGCAGCTCGGACAGCGTCGCCGGCGCGTCCACGTCCCAGAAGATTTTGATGGCGTGCGGCCGGGCCACGGCCATGACGCCTTCCAGCAGCTCGTCGTCGAACACGCCGACGCCGCTCGCCTTCACCACCACATCGGCTTCCGCCGCCTTGGCGATCACGGTCTGTAGGGCCGTCTCGGTGGCCGGATAGACCACCACCTTGCACCACTCCGGCGGCTCGATGTCCTTGTGTCTCTGCCGGTCGAAGGCGTCGGGCTCGTAGAAGGTGATGTCGTAGCCGCGCTTGGCGAGCTCGGAGAGCATGCCGCGATAATAGGTGGCCGCGCCGTTCCAGTAGGACGACAGCAGGCTCGAACCATAAAAGGCGATCTTCATCAGACGGTCTCGGTGATGAGCTGTTGGGCGGCCGGGCGGGCGGTCTTGTTCAGCTGGGCGACGAAGCCCAGCAGCTCCTCGGCCCGGTGCGCGCAGGTGTGGCGGGCGCGGATCGTCTCCAGGCCCGAGCGGACGAGGCTTTCACGCAGGTCGGGGTCGTTCTGGATGGCGCGCAGATGCCGCTCGACCTCCGCGCCGTCGCGCGCGAACAGGAAGTCCTGCCCCGGGCGGAACAGGTTCTCGGAGTCGCTCCAGGGCGCCGAGACCAGCGGAATGCCGCAGGCCAGCGCCTCGAAGACCCGGATCGTGGGGATGCCTGGCAGGGTCGTAACGTAGAAGCGCCGCGGCACGTGCACGGTGGCGAGGTGGCGGGCGAAGACCTCCGGCGCGCGGGCGTTGGCCAGCCAGCCGCGATAGCGAACGCCATAGCGCTCCAGCATGGCCAGGGCTTCAGGCGGATACCGAACCCCAAAGATATCCAACGAAAGGCCGGCAGCCTTGGCAGGCGCCATCAGGAATTGCTCGAGCTCGCCAGTCCGCTCGCCGTCCCCCCAGTTGCCGATCCAGACCAGACCTTCGCGCGCCTGCTCGGCCGCGGGCGGATGAAACAGCTCAACGTCGGCAGCCTCGTGCCAGACGAACACCCGGTTCTCCCAACCCCAGCGGCGGTAGACCTCCGCCAGGGTCTCGCCGAACGCGAGGACCCCGTCGTAGCCGGACAGATCGAAAGCCCGGATCGCGTCCGGATCGCTGACGGCCCGGTGGTGGGTGTCGTGGAACAGCAGGGTGAACCGGCCGCCCCGCGCCCGCGCCTTGCCGATCTCGGCGACCAGCGACGGCTCGTTCCACTCGTGCATGATGACGAGGTCGGCGCCGTCCAGCGCGCGATCGGGATCGAAGTCCGAGCCGAACTCGGTGGAGCTCAGCTCCGGATAGGCCGCACGATACGGCTCCAACCCAGCCTCGCCATGGTCCGCGAGCAGGTTCTGCAGGCTCCACGCCCCCTGAGGCTCCAGAACCTCGACCTGATGGCCCCGACGGATCAGGTCCCGCAGCACGCCGCGCAGGAAGTGCGCGTTCCCGTGATTCCAGCACGAGGCCAGGGAGTGGGTGAAGTAGACGATCTTCATGCGGCGACCTCGGCAGGCGGCTGGAAGAGGTCGGGCCGGTACTGGCGATAGACCTGCAGGACGCCCGCCGTCATGGCGGAAACGGAGTAGCGAGCGGCGCGCTGGCGGGCTTGCTGCCCCAGTTGCTGGGCCCGCAGCGGATCGACGAGCAGCTCCTCGAAGGCCGAGGCGAAGCTTTGCGGGTCCGTCGGATCGGCGAACACCGCCACGCCGTCCCACAGCTCGCGGAAGGTGGGAATGTCGGACAGCACCAGGGCGCAGCCGGCTTGCGCCGCTTCCAGCACGCCGAGGCCGAAGGGCTCGTAGAGCGCCGCCGATGCGAACACCGGCGCACGGGCCAGCCACGACTCCACGCCTTGCGACGACAGCCGCCCGAGGGCCTGCGCGTGGCGCAGGGTCACCGGTCCGCCGGTGGGGCCTTGCAGCGGGCCCGCGGCGTGCAGCGGCGCGTCGATCAGCGCGGCCGCCTCGTCCAGCACTTGGATGTTCTTGCCTTCGTCCCACAGCCGGCCGGAGGTGAAGACCATCTTCTCCCGCGCCCAGGTGGAGACTTGAGGCGGCTTGCGCCCGTTGTGGACGGCGAACGGCCGCGGAAGCTCGTAGGTCAGCGCCGTGGCTTGCGCGAAGGCATGCGTCGGCGCGATCAGCGCGTCGCAGGCGATGAGGCCCTGCCACAAGGCTTGAGTGCGCCAGCGGAAGTCGGCCGGCATCATCCCGTCCTTCACCTCGCTCCACCAGGTGGCGAGGCAGGAATGGCAGGCGCCGATCACCGGCGCCGAGAAGCCGCCGCCCGCCGCGATCGCGGGCGTGTTCAGATGGATCAGGTCCGCCTTGGCGCCGCGCGCCAGCCCACGCACCGCCGCTCCGACCTCCAGGATCTCCGCAGGCTCTGACGCCATCCAGTCCAGCGGAAGGCGCGTGTCGACCAGCTCCAGCCGCGGCACGCGATGGGCTTCTGCCATCTGGTCGGCGCTGGGCGACGGGCCCAGCACCACCAGGGTCGTCGAGACGCCGGTGTCCGCCAGCCCGCGCGCCAGGTCGAGCGCATAGGTCCAGACGCCGCCGACAGCGTCGGCGGTCATCAGCAGCTTCGGCCCGGCGTCGCGCGTCACGGCCGGCATGGCGCCTCGCTGGCGGCTGCGCTCATCAGGACAGCGCCTCGGCGGGCTCGCGGCGGACGCCCTGCCCGCCCCGCTCGGCCATCAGCCACTGGGCGAGTTGGGCGACGCCGGTTCGCCAATCCAGGGCTTCCGCAAGACCGAGCTCGCGCCGCGCCGCCGACGGGTCCGAGACGTAGTAGCGCTGGTCGCCGGCGCGCCAGTCGGAGAAGCCTAGGTCGACCTGTCTGCCGGTCAGCTCCTCGATGTAGGCGATCAGCTGAACCAGGCTCACCGCATTGGACGGCCCGCCGCCCAGGTTGAAGGCCCGGCCCTTCACGGCCGAGATCTTCCGCCAGGCCTGCATATAGGCTTCCACACAGTCGCCGACGTTCAGGATGTCGCGCACTTGCTTGCCGTCGCCATAGATGCTGATCGGCTTGCCCTCGAGCGCCTGGATCAGGAAGTGGGCGACCCACCCCTGGTCCTCGGTGCCCATCTGGCGCGGGCCATAGATGCAGCTCATGCGCATGACGCAGGTGTCGAGGTCGAAGCTGCGGGCGTAGTCGAGGACGTATTGGTCCGCAGCGCCCTTGGAGCAGCCGTAGGGCGTGTGGAAGTCCAGCGGGCGGCTCTCGCTCACGCCACGCACCCGCAAGGCGGCGTCCACCGGGCGATAGGCGTCGCCGACGAGCTCCAGCGGCACGTCAGCCAGATCGCCGTAGACCTTGTTTGTGCTCGCGAAAATCACCGGCGCCGTGCCGCCGCGACGGCGCACCGCCTCCAGCACGTTCAGCCCGCCGAGGATGTTCACCTCGAAGTCTTCGATCGGGTCGACCAGGCTGGTGGTGACGGCCACCTGCGCGGCCATGTGGAACACGGCCTGGGCTTCACGCACCGCCTCGTCCACCGCACGGGCGTCGCGGATGTCCGCCGCCACATGGGTGATCTGCGCGCCATGGCGGCTCTTGAGCCAGGACAGATTGCGCTCGACGCCCTCGCGGGTGAGCGCGTCGTAGACGATGACCTCATGGCCATCGGCCGCGAGCCGGTCGGCGATGTTGCAGCCGATGAAGCCCGCGCCGCCGGTGACGAGGACCGGACCTTTGCCAGCGCTCATGCCACCAGCCCGCGCATTTCGAGTTCCTTGCGGGCCTCGACCACGCGGTCTTCGGCTTCCTGCCGCGCCACCCACTCGGCCAATTCGGCCAGGCCGGCGGTGAAGTCTTCCTGGGCCCGGTAGCCCAGCACTTCGTGAGCTCGGGTCAGGTCAGGGATGCAGTGCCGGATGTCGCCGGCCCGCGCCTTGCCGGCCACTTCCGGCTGCAGGTCGGGACGGCCCATCGCGGCGGCTTGCAGCAGGGCGACTTCCTCCACGGTCCGGTCTTCGCCGGATCCGATGTTGAACACCTGGCCGTCGGCCTTCGGCTCGTGAAGGGCCAGGACGAAGGCGCGCGCCACGTCGCGGACGTGGACGAAGTCGCGCCGTTGCTGGCCGTCCTCGAACACCATCGGCGCCTGGCCGTTGGCGATGCGCGAGGCGAAGATCGCCAGCACGCCGGTGTAGGGGTTGGAGAGCGCCTGGCCGGGGCCGTAGGCGTTCCACAGGCGAAGGGCCGAGCCGCCCATCCCGTATTGCTTGGTCAGGGTGAGCGTCAGCCGCTCCTGAACGTACTTGCCGATGGCGTAGACGCTCTTCAGGCCGCTGCCCTTGGTCTCCGGCGTCGGCACCGGGATCATCGGCCGACCCTGCTCGTCGAGCGGATCCCACGAGCCGTCGGCGTTGCGGCTCTCGCGAACCACATCTTCCATCAGCTTTCCATCGACGGTCTTGTAGAGGCCCTCGCCGTAGATCGACATGGAGGAGGCGACGACCACCCGCTCCACCGGGTTGTCGATCAGTTGCTGGAACAGCACCGCGGTGCCGTAGTCGTTGACCGAGGTGTAGCGGTCGACGGCGTACATGCTCTGACCGACGCCCACTTCCGCCGCCAGGTGGACCACCTTGTCCACGCCCTTGAGCGATTTCAGAACCGCCGCCTCGTCCCGGACGTCGCCCACAATCAGCTCCGCGTCTTCGGCCAGTTCGGCCGGGCGGGTGCGCTTGGGGTGGACCTGCTCGATCAGGCTGTCGAGGATGCGCACCTTGTCGCCACGCTCCAGGAGCGCCTGCGTGAGGTGTCGACCAATGAAACCGGCGCCGCCGGTGATAAGAACGGTTTCAGCCATTGGCGGAACTCAGCGGTTGGAGTGTTGGGACAGACGGAAAGAAGGTCCGCCCGCGTCGAATTGTTGGAGGTGAAGGGACAGACGCTTGATCTCGCTCTGTCCTTGGGAGTTCTTTCCGATGCGCACCGCGCACTGCGCGCCTGCTAGCCAGTTCCCTGACCCTTCGGGGCCTACAACGCTCTGGCCTTGGCACATGGCGGTCCCTCGCCTTCACACACCCGCCAAGCTAACCCTTCATCTTCATGTAAGTTCCCGCAGGCTCCACAGTTTCAGTTCCCAATGCGAAGCTTGGTTCCGAGCGCACATTCGCGTGAGCGTAAGTTGCTCGGCCTTGCGGGTCTCACGAATCGGCGAACGCGGGAGCCAATCGCCACCTCCCGTCGTTATCGGCCTTTCGCCGCTGGAGCATTCTAAGGAACAAAGCTCCAGCCTAGCTGTTCTTGCGTGAGGTACTTTCCTCCGGAGCGGCGTTTCGCCGTGTCCGGACAACGAGCGCAGGGGCGTGATGAGCCGAAACAAGCTACGCGTTGGGATCGTCGGCGTTGGCAACTGCGCCTCGTCCTTCGTCCAGGGGCTGAGCCACTATGCCGAGGCCACGGCCAACGAGCCGCCGCCTGGCCTCATGCACGTCGAGCTCGGCGGCTATCATGTGAGCGACATCGAGATCGCCTCGGCCTTCGACATCCACGCCGGCAAGGTCGGCCGGGACATCTCCGAAGCGGTGCTCGCCAAGCCCAACAACACCATTGTCTTCGCAAAGCCCAAGGCGGCGGGCGTGAAGGTCCTGCGCGGCCCGACCCTGGACGGCATCGGCCAGTACATGGCCGGCGACATCGAGGAAGCCGACGCGCCGCAGGTGGACGTCGCCCAGGCCCTGCGCGACTCCAAGACGGACGTCCTGGTGTCTTATCTGCCGGTGGGCTCGCAGGCGGCCACCGAATTCTACGCTGAACAGGCGCTGGAGGCCGGCTGCGCCTTCGTGAACTGCATTCCGGTGTTCATCGCTTCCGATCCGAACTGGGCAAAGCGCTTCGAGCAGCGCGGCGTGCCGATCATCGGCGATGACATCAAGAGCCAGGTGGGCGCCACCATCCTCCACCGGATGGTCGCGAACCTGTTCCGGGAACGTGGCGTGCGGGTGGACCGCACCTACCAGCTGAACTTCGGCGGCAACTCCGACTTCAAGAACATGCTGGAGCGCGAGCGCCTGCACTCCAAGAAGATCTCCAAGACCCAGGCGGTGACCAGCCAGCTGGACGTGCCCCTGGATCCGGACGACGTCCACGTCGGCCCCAGCGACTTCGTGCCCTGGCTCACCGACCGCAAGTGGGCCCACATCCGCGTGGAAGGCACCACCTTCGGCGGCGTGCCGCTGAACGTCGAGATGAAGCTGGAAGTGTGGGACAGCCCCAACAGCGCCGGCATCGTCATCGACGCGGTGCGCTGCGCCAAGCTGGGTCTCGACCGCGGCCTTTCCGGCCCCCTGCTCGGCCCGTCCAGCTACTTCATGAAGTCGCCGCCGGAGCAGTACACCGACAACGAAGCGCGCGAGCGGACCGAAGCCTTCATCGAAGGCGCCGGCGGACCGGCGCCTGTGCGGGCGAAGGTGAAGCTCGCCTCGTGACCACCACGGTCTTCTTCGTGCGGCACGGCTCCCATGATCGTCTCGGCCACGTCCTCTGCGGGCGGATGGCCGGCGTCGGCCTGGGCGAAGCCGGCCGGCGGGAAGCCCAGGTGCTCGCCGAGCGCCTGAAGGGCGAGAGCCTCGCCGCCGTCTATTCGAGCCCGCTGGAGCGAACCCAGCAGACCGCCGAGCCGATCGCCCAGGCCGCCGCCCTGCCCCTGCAGACCGCGGACGACCTGATCGAGATCGACTTCGGCGAGTGGACCGGCGCCGGCTTCGACGCGCTGAACGCCGACCTACGCTGGGCCGCCTGGAACGCCCAGCGGTCGATCGCCCGGCCTCCGGGCGGCGAAAGCATGCTGGAGGTTCAGGTCCGCCTGCGCCGCTGGCTGGACGAGGTCCGGGCGCGCCATCCGGACCAGAAGATCGCGGCGGTCAGTCACGCCGACGCGATCAAGGCGGCGCTCGCCCACGCGCTGGGCTTGTCGCTCGACCAGCACCACCGCCTGGAAGTCAGCCCAGGCTCGATCAGCGTGCTCGTCACCGGAGACTGGGGAATGAAAGTGCAGAGCATAAACGAGGTCCCGCGATGAGCAGCCTGACCGGCGACCAGATCCGGGAGCGCGCCGCCGCCCTCGGCGACTGGTTCCACAACATCGACCTGAACGGGGTGCAGACCGCCCCGAACCACTTCCTGAACGACTACCCGAACGTGAAGTGGAAGATGTTCCAGCACGCCATCCCGGAGGACCTCACGGGCAAGACGGTGCTGGATATCGGCTGCAACGCCGGCTTCTACTCCATCGAGATGAAGCGCCGCGGCGCCGACCGCGTCCTCGGCATCGACTTCGACGAGCGCTACCTGAACCAGGCCCGCTTCGCCGCCGAGGTGAAGGGCATCGACATCGAGTTCCGCGAGCTGAGCGTCTACGACGTCGCCCAGATCGGCGAGACCTTCGACGTCGTGCTGTTCATGGGCGTGCTCTACCACCTGCGCCATCCCTTGCTGGCGCTGGACCTCATCCACGATCACGTGGCCAAGGACATCCTGATCTTCCAGTCAATGCAGCGCGGCTCCCCTGAGGAAGCGCCCGTTCGCGCCGACTACGACTTCTTCGAGCAGGAGCACTTCGAGGAGCCCGGCTACCCGAAGATGCACTTCATCGAGCACAAGTACGCCAACGACTGGACCAACTGGTGGGCGCCCAACGCCGCCTGCTCGGCCGCCATGCTGCGCAGCGCCGGGTTCCAGATCCTCGAGCACCCGGAAGAAGAGGTGTTCATCTGCCGCCGCGGCGAGCGGCCGACACCAGCCGGAGCGGTTTATCCGGCCAAGCCAAAGACCAACGGAACGACGAACGGCGGGGGCCACGCATGATCGAAGCTGCCAAGATCTGGAACGAGCCGAACAACAAGAGCCACTGGGACCCGAACATCGACCCCGAGTGGGACATGTTCGCCAACATGACCCGTCTCGCCGGCCAGGCCATCGCGGCCGAGAACAGCCGCCTGCCCCGCGTGCTCGGCGGCATGTCCCCCATTGATCCGGGCTTCCTGAAGCGCCTGGAAGCCAAGGGCGCGTTGGACGAGATCGACGTCGTCGCCGTCCACGGCTTTCCGCTGGACTGGAACCTGTGGTCCATCGACGAGTGGCCGGCAAAGGTCGAGGAGATCCGCGCGGTCACCGACAAGCCCGTCTGGGTCACCGAGGTCGGCGTCTCCTCCTTTGGCTCGGAAGAGGTCCAGGCCTGGGGCGTCAAGAAGACCGCCGAGTTGCTGGTCGGCAAGGTCGACCGCGCCCACTGGTACAGCCTGTGGGACCTGCCCAAAACCTGGGAAGCCACCACCCGCCACAAGGAAGCCGAGGGCTCGTCCTACTACCGGCACTTCCACATGGGCCTGCTGCGCGAGGACGGCTCGCCCAAGCCGGCGGTCGAGGCCTTCGCCGAGCACGGCCAGGGCATGGGCATCTGCCAGTGGTTCCACTTCGAGGACCATCGCCTCGAGCCCGCGGTCGAGTGGCTGAAGCGCCTGGGCGTCAAGCACCTGCGCACAGGCCTGTCCTGGGCCGACAGCTTCCGCCCGGACGCCCTGCGCTGGTTCGACAAGCAGATGGAGGCGCTGGCCGACTTCGACGTCACGGTCACCTTCTGCTTCACCCCCGAGCATCGGGGGATCGAGCCGCACCACACCAGCCCGCCGCAGGTGGCCGAGGAGTTTGCGGAGTTCTGCGGCCAGATGATCCGCCGCTACGCGCCCGCCAGCAGCGCCCAGCCCGAGCCGCTTCTGGCCGTAGGCTGACGTCGGTGCCCGGAGGCTGGACGCCGAACCTCAGCTGGATCACGCCCGATCTGGCGGTCGGCGGCAGCTTTCCGGCCGGCCGGGCCGCCGCGCTGGCGGCCGACCATGGCGTCGGCGCGGTGATCGACGTCCGATCCGAGGCCTGCGACGACCCCCATGAACTGGAAGGTTGCGGGATCCGCTTCCTGCACCTTCCGACGTTTGATCACCACGCCGTCAGCCAGTCTATGCTGGACGCGGGCGTCGCCTTCGCGGCAGATGCCCGTCGGGAGGGCCGGCGCTTGCTGATCCATTGCGAACACGGCATCGGCCGTTCCGCCACTGTTGCGCTGTGCGTGCTGGTGGACCGTGGCATGGGACCCATGGAGGCCCTGTCGCGATCCAAGGACGTGCGAGAGCTCGTCTCTCCAAGCCCCGCCCAGTACGAGGCCTGGACCTGCTGGCTCGGCCGCAGCGCGCCGCAAGCGCGGGTCCCCACCTTTGACGCCTTCAAGGCCGTCGCCTACCGCCACCTGACGGCCGGCGCCTGATGCTGGTCTATGGAGACCGGGCGCGCAGGCTCGCGCCCCGCAAGGCGCTGCGCGCCCTCACCGCCACGCTGAAGACCGCGGAAGAAGCTGGCGCGGGCGTCGCCCGGCACGACCTTCTCACCGACGCCTTCGTGCAGGCCTCAGGCCTGATGCAGGGGTTCGCCGACGCCGAGTTCGATCAGCGCGGCTTCGATGACCTTTCTCCCATGCAGGAGGCCTGCGCCAACCTGCTGCTGGCGCTCGCCAAGAAGCTCGCCGCCTCGGCCTGGAGCGGCTACGCCTCCAGCGGCCCGCCCATCGCCCTGGAGCTGATGGCCGTCGCTCTGCAGCCCGCCCCCGACGCGATTTCTGTCAAAACGCCGGAAGGCTACGCCTTCTATGCCAGCTATCCGGAAGGCTTCCTCAAGGCGGCCATCGAGCACCGCTGGGACTCGCCACCCCTGGTGATCGGCCTGCGCAGCATCGGCACGGGTTTGGCCGCCCTTGTGGCCGCCGCCGCCAACGCCAAGACCTTCTACACCCTGCGCCCGACCGGCGAGCCGTTCCGCCGCCGCATGCAGGCGTCGGAAGCCCTGCGTCAGCTGTTCGCCAGTCACGCCGGCCCCTTCGCCATCGTGGACGAAGGCCCCGGCCTGTCGGGCAGCTCGTTCGGCGCCACGGCCGACCTGCTCGAAGAGCTCGGCGTAAGCCCTGAGCGCATCGTCTTCCTGCCCAGCCACCCCGGCGACTTGGGTCCCGAGGCCAGCCCGCAGCATCGCGCCCGCTGGGCCGCGGCCCAGCGACCAGTCGCCACCTTCCGTGACCTCCAGGTGGACGAGCCGCTGGAGCAATGGTTCGCCGACCTGATGCCGCCGATCGACCGGATCGAGGACCTGTCCGGCGGCGCCTGGCGAAAGGACCTGCGCACGGACGCCTGGCCGCCCGCCAACCCAGCGCAGGAGCGGCTGAAGTTCCGGCTGACCACCGCCACCGGCGCCTGGCTTGCCAAGTTCGCCGGCCTGGGCGCCATCGGCCAAGGCAAGTTCGAACGCGCCCAGGCGCTGCATCGCGCGGGCTTCTCGCCCGAGCCGCTGGCCCTGCGTCGCGGCTTCCTGCTGGAGCGCTGGGAGCCGGGCGAGATCGGCGTCGGCCCGGATCGCCAGGAGTTCGTGGAACACCTCGGTCGCTATCTGGGCTTCCGCGCTTCGGCCTTCCCGGCCGATCCCGAACAGGGCGCCCGCCTGGACGAGCTGGCCGAGATGGCCCGCGTGAACGCGGGCGAGCTGCTTGGGACGCACACCGCCGAGGCTCTCGAGCCCCGGCTCGCCTGGCCGGAAGACGTGGCCCGCCCGGTCCACATCGACGGCCGCCTTCACTCCTGGGAATGGCGGATCAGCCCCGACGGTCTGCTGCTCAAGACCGACGCCCTCGACCATTCGGAAGCCCACGACCTGCTGGGCTGCCAGGACATCGCCTGGGACGTGGCCGGCGCGGCCGTCGAGTTCGACCTGACGGACGAGGAAGTGCAGCGCGTCTGCGCCGGCGTCGAGGCGGTCAGCGGCTTTGCGGTCGATCCTCGCCTGCTGGCCTTCTTCGCCCTCTGCTACCCCGCCTTCCAGGCCGGGCTCTGGCGCTTTGCGGCAGGCTCCGCAGGCGCCGATGAGCAGCCCAGGATCTCAGCTCACGCCGCCCGCTACGCCGAACGGCTGACGGCGCTCGCCGCGAACTGACCGCGCCGCCCGGCGGTTCATGACACATGAGCCCCGAACCCGATCTTCACCCTGGCGACCAGGTCCCGCCCGGCACGCCGCAAAGCGGCGAGAACCTCTGCCCCCGCTGCGGCGGCTCCGGGCGGCTGCAGGGCGCGCCCTGCCCCGACTGCGACGGTTCCGGGCGCGTTGTCGAGCTGATCGGCGACGCTTGATTCTTTATCGCAACCGCACCAGCAAATGATGGCGAAAGGAACGTCGGTCTCCATTCCCGGTTGAGCAGCGCGACCGTCATGGCCTGGAGATACCCGATGCGTACCATCTACCTTGCGGCCACCGCCGCTTGCGCCCTCAGTCTCGCGGCCTGCGCCAGCGACATGCAGAGCGCCAGCAGCGCCTCGGCCATGGGCTCGCCGGCTTCGGCGGCCGCCGCCGCGGCTGCGCCGACCACCGCGACCGCCTTTATCGCGGAAGCCGCCCGCAGCGACATGTACGAGATCCAATCGAGCCAGCTGGCGCAGTCCAAGGGCTCGTCGCAGGCGGTGAAGGACTTCGCGGCTCAGATGATCCGCGACCACACCAACTCGACCCAGATCGTCATGGCCGCCGCCCAGCAGGCCGGCATGAACCCGCCGCCTCCGCCGCTCGACGCCCGTCGCGCCGGCATGATCCGGCAGCTGCAAGGCGCCTCGGGCGCCGCCTTCGACCGCATGTACCTGCAGCAGCAGCTGATGGCGCACCAGGAAGCCCTGGCCTTGCACAGCGGCTATGCCCAGAACGGCGACACGCCCCAGCTCAAGGCGGCCGCGGCGCAGATCGCGCCGATCGTGCAGCAGCACCTGACCCACGTTCAGGGCATGCAGCCGAGCTGATGAAGGCTGGTCGCCTCGGCCCGCCGAGGCGACCGCTATCCTTATCGCGGCAGGCGGCTCTCGCCCATCAGGTAGGCGTCCACTGCCTGGGCGCACTGGCGGCCCTCGCGGATAGCCCACACCACCAGGGACTGGCCCCGCCGCATGTCCCCGCACGTGAAGACGTTCGGCGCTGACGTGCGATAGTCGACGACGTTAGCCCGGACGTTGCCGCGCGGGTCAAGCTCGACGCCCGCCGTTTCGACCAGCCCGGCATGCCGGGGACCGACGAAGCCCATCGCCAGCAGCACCAGGTCGGCCTTCAGCTCGAAAGCCGAGCCCTCGACCTCCTGCATCTTCATCCGGCCGTCATCGCCTTTCACCCACTCCAGGCGCACGCACTCGACCGCCGTCACATGGCCGTCCTTGCCGACGAACCGCTTGGTGCCGACCGCGAACTCGCGCTCGCAGCCTTCCTCGTGGCTCGAGGAGGTGCGCAGCTTCAGCGGCCAGTCGGGCCAGGTGAGCACCTTGTTCTCGCGTTCCGGCGGCTGGGGCATGATCTCCAGCTGGGTGACCGAGACCGCGCCGTGCCGGTTGGAGGTGCCGATGCAGTCCGAGCCGGTGTCGCCGCCGCCGATCACCACCACGTGCTTGCCGGCTGCCGACAGGGTGCCGTCCGGGGCCGCGCGCTCTTCCGGATCGCCGGCGTTGCGCTTGTTTTGCTGGGTCAGGAACTCCATGGCGAAGTGAACGCCGCCCAGCTCACGCCCGGGAACGGGCAGGTCCCGCGGGTTTTCCGCCCCGCCCGCCATGACCAGCACGTCGTAGTCGTCCAACAGGCGCTCCACCGAGACGGTGACGCCCACTTCGAAGTTGGTCCGGAAGATCACCCCTTCGGCTTCCATCTGCTGGATGCGCCGATCGATCAGGTGCTTCTCCATCTTGAAATCGGGGATGCCGTAGCGCAGCAGGCCGCCGATCCGGTCCGACTTCTCGAACACAGTCGGCGCATGGCCGGCTCTGGCCAGCTGCTGGGCGCAGGCCAGACCCGCGGGGCCGGAGCCCACCACCGCCACCCGCTTGCCCGTCCCGCGGGGGCTCGGCTGCGGCTTGATCCAGCCTTCCTGCCAGCCGCGGTCGACGATCTCGCACTCGATCGACTTGATGGTGACCGGCACGTCCTCGATGTTCAGCGTGCAGGACGCCTCGCAGGGCGCCGGGCAGACGCGGCCCGTGAACTCCGGGAAGTTGTTGGTGGACTGCAGGTTGTCCAGCGCGTCCTTCCACTGGTCGCGATAGACCAGGTTGTTGAAGTCCGGGATCTGGTTGTTCACCGGGCATCCCTGGTGACAGAACGGGATCCCGCAATCCATGCAGCGCGACGCTTGGCGTTGCAGCTCGGGATAAGGCAGCGGCCGAACGAACTCTTTCCAGTGCTTCAGGCGCTCTTGCGGGGCTTCATAGCCCCGGTCATGGCGTTCGATTTCAAGGAAGCCGGTGGGCTTGCCCATGGGGTCAGTCTCCGATTTCCGAGTTGCTATTCAGCGGCGACGAGCGGCAGCCCGTCCTTGGCCGAGCCGAGTTCGAGAAGCGCGCGCCGGTAGTCGTTCGGCATCACCTTCACGAACCGCCCCAGCGCCTCGTCCCAGTTGTCCAGGATCTCCGTCGCCCGCTTGCTGCCGGTGTGCAGCTTGTGGCGCTCGATCAGGATGCGCAGCCGCTCGGCGTCGAACCGCAGCATGTCGCCCATGCCGTTGTTGTCGACCGAGATAGACCGCTGGCTGGGCCGGTACGGCGTCTCGTCGGCCGCGTGCGGCGCCGGCTCCGCCGGCTCGATCCGCTCCAGGCTGACCATCGCCTTGTTGCAAAGCTGCTCGAAGCGACCTTCCGGATCGTAGACATAGGCGACGCCGCCGCTCATGCCGGCCGCAAAGTTACGCCCGGTCTGGCCCAGCACCACCACAACGCCGCCGGTCATGTACTCGCAGCCGTGGTCGCCCACGCCTTCGACCACCGCCACGGCGCCCGAGTTGCGGACGGCGAAGCGTTCGCCGGCCACGCCTTCGATGTACGCTTCGCCCGAGATCGCGCCGTACAGCACGGTATTGCCGACGATGATGTTCTCCGTCGGCTCGCGGGTGGACGCTTCCGGCTGGCGGACCACGATCCGGCCGCCCGACAGGCCCTTGCCCACATAGTCGTTGCCGTCGCCGATCAGCTCCAGGGTCACGCCGCGCGCCGCAAATGCGCCGAAGCTCTGACCGGCCTGGCCGCGGAAGCGCAGGCTGATGGTGTCCTCGGGCAGGCCGGCGTGGCCAAAGCGCCGCGCCACCTCGCCCGACAGCATGGCGCCGGCGGTGCGATTGATGCTGCGGATCTCGTACTCGCCGCGGACGGCCTGACCGTTCTCCAGCGCCGCCTTGGCGTCGGCGATCAGGGTGTGGTCCAGGGCCTTGCCCAGGCCATGGTCCTGCCGGTGCATGTTCCAGAGGCCCTTCAGGCCTTCGGCCGGCGCGGAATACAGGATGCGCGACAGGTCCACGCCCTGCGCTTTCCAGTGGTTCACCGCCGTATGCATGTCCAGGCGGTCCACTCGGCCGACCATGTCGTTGACGGTGCGGAAGCCCATCTCGGCCATGATCTCGCGCAGCTCTTCCGCCACGAAGAAGAAGTAGTTGATCACGTGCTCCGGCGCGCCCTTGAAGCGGGCCCGCAGCACGGGATCCTGCGTCGCCACGCCCACCGGACAGGTGTTCAGGTGGCACTTGCGCATCATGATGCAGCCCGCCGCAATCAGCGGCGCGGTGGCGAAGCCGAACTCGTCCGCTCCCAGCAGAGCGGCGATGGCCACGTCGCGGCCGGTGCGAAGACCGCCGTCCGCCTGCACCGCGATCCGGGTGCGCAGGCCGTTCAGCAGCAGGGTCTGCTGCGTCTCGGCCAGGCCGATTTCCCAGGGCGAGCCTGCGTGGGTCAGCGACGTCAGGGGCGAAGCGCCCGTGCCGCCTTCGAAGCCGGAGATGGTCACGTGGTCGGCGCGCGCCTTGGCCACGCCCGCCGCGACCGTGCCGACGCCAACTTCCGACACCAGCTTCACGGAGATGCGGGCGCCCGGATTGACGTTCTTCAGGTCGTGGATCAGCTGCGCCAGATCCTCGATCGAATAGATGTCGTGGTGCGGCGGCGGGCTGATCAGGCCGACGCCTGGCGTGGAGTGCCGGACGCGGGCGATGTTGCGGTCCACCTTGTGACCGGGCAGCTGGCCGCCCTCCCCGGGCTTGGCGCCCTGGGCCATCTTGATCTGGATGTCGTCGGCATTGACGAGGTACTCGGCAGTGACGCCGAACCGGCCCGAGGCCACCTGCTTGATGGCCGAGCGCATGGAATCGCCGTTCGGCAGCGGCTGGAAGCGATCAGACTCCTCGCCGCCTTCCCCGGTGTTCGAACGACCGCCGATGCGGTTCATGGCGATGGCTAGCGTGGTGTGCGCCTCGCGGCTGATCGAGCCGAAGCTCATGGCCCCGGTGGCGAACCGCTTCACGATCTCCGCGGCAGGCTCGACCTCGTCCAGCGACAAGGGCTGATCGGCCGGCTTCATCCGCAGCAGGCCGCGGATGGTCAGCAGACGCTCGCTCTGCTCGTTGATGGAGCGGGCGAAGTCCCGGTAGGCCTCGGACACATTCCCACGAACCGCATGCTGCAGCTGCGACACGCTTTCCGGGCTCCAGGCGTGCGCCTCGCCCCGGATGCGCCAGGCGTACTGCCCGCCCACGTCCAGCATGGTCTTGTAGATCGGGTTGTCGCCAAAGGCGTCGCGATGACGGCGGACGCTTTCCTCGGCGATTTCCTGCAGGCCGATGCCTTCGATGGTCGTCGCCGTGCCCGTGAAGAACCGGCTGATCAGCTCGGACGACAGGCCGATGGCGTCGAAGATCTGGGCGCCGCAATAGGACTGGTAGGTGGAGATGCCCATCTTGGACATCACCTTCAGCATGCCCTTGCCGACGGCCTTGATGTAGTTCTTGCGCGCGTCATAGGCGCTGATCGCCGAATTGGACTGGGCGCGCAGCTGCTCCAGGGTCTCGAACGCCAGGTACGGGTTCACCGCCTCGGCGCCGTAACCGGCCAGGACGCAGAAGTGGTGCACTTCGCGCGCTTCGCCCGTCTCGATGACGAGGCCGGTTTGCATGCGCAGGCCTTGGCGGATCAGGTGATGGTGCACGGCCGCGGTGGCCAGGGCCGCCGGGATCGGGATGCGGTCCTCGCTCGTCGCGCGGTCCGACAGGATCAGGATGTTGACGTCGGCCAGCACCTGGTCGGTCGCCTCGCGGCACAACCGCTCCAGCGCCCGCTCCAGACCCGCCGCACCCTCTTCCGCCGGCCACGTCGCATCGAGCGTCGCCGTGCAGAAGGCGCCGTCCAGCAGCTCGTGGATGGCGCGGATCTTGGCCAGATCTTCGTCGGTCAGAATCGGCTGGGCGACTTCCAGGCGCTTGTGGGCGCCGGCATTGCGGCCCAGCAGGTTCGGACGCGGTCCGATCATCGAGACCAGGCTCATGACCAGCTCTTCGCGGATCGGATCGATCGGCGGGTTGGTCACCTGGGCGAAGTTCTGCTGGAAGTAGTCGTAGAGCAGGCGCGAGCGCTTGGAGAGCACCGCGATGGGCGTATCGACGCCCATGGAGCCCACCGGATCGTCGCCCAGCCGGCCCATCGGCTCCAGGAAGAACGCCAGGTCCTCCTGCGTGTAGCCAAACGCCTGCTGGCGATCGAGCAGCACGGCCGGATCATTGGACGGCGCCACATCCGGCGTCGCCGCCAGCGCCACCTCTTCGAGCTTAAACTGGGTGTCGGAGAGCCATTCCTCGTACGGGGCGGCCTCGGCGAGCTTCGCCTTGATCTCCTCGTCCTCGATGATCCGCCCCTCTTCCATGTCGATGAGGAGCATCTTGCCCGGCTGCAGCCGCCACTTGCGAACGATGCGCTCTTCCGGGATCTGCAGGACGCCGACTTCCGAGGCCATGATCACATGGTCCTGGTCGGTGATGACGAAGCGCGCGGGACGCAGGCCATTGCGGTCCAGGGTCGCGCCGATCTGGCGCCCGTCGGTGAAGGCCACCGCGGCGGGGCCGTCCCACGGCTCCATCAGCGCGGCGTGATACTCGTAGAAGGCCTTGCGCTTGGCGTCCATCAGCGGATTGCCGGCCCAGGCTTCCGGGATCAGCATCATCACCGCCTGGGCCAGCGGGTAGCCGCCGGCCACCAGCAGCTCGAGCGCATTGTCCAGGCACGCGGTGTCCGACTGCCCGTGCGGGATCAGCGGCCACATCTTGTTCAGGTCCGGCCCCAGCAGCTCGCTTTCCATGGAGCGGCGGCGGGCGTTCATCCAGTTCACATTGCCGCGGACGGTGTTGATCTCGCCGTTGTGGGCGATGAACCGGTACGGGTGCGCCAGCTTCCAGGACGGGAAGGTGTTGGTCGAGAACCGTTGGTGGACCAGCGCCAGGGCGCTTTCCGCCCGCTCGTCCTGCAGGTCCTGGTAGAAGGTCCCAACCTGGTCCGCCAGAAGCAGGCCCTTGTAGACCACCGTTCGCGTCGAGAACGACGGGATGTAGAGCTGCGTCAGCCCCGGCAGGTTCTTCTTGGCCGCCAGCTCCGCCAGCGGGTTCTGCAGCTGCTTGCGCACCGCCAGCAGCTTGCGTTCATGGGCGTCCTGGTCGCGCACGTTCGGACCGCGGCCGATAAAGGCCTGACGGATCACCGGCATGGACTCCAGCACGGCCTGGCCCAGGCCCTCGAGGTTCACCGGCACGTCGCGCCAGGCGATCAGCGGCTGCTTCTCGACCCGCAGGAAGTGCTCGAACTGCTCCACCGCCGCCGCACGGGCGTCCTCGTCGCGCGGCAGGAAGCACATGGCCACCGCATACTCGCCGAAGGCCGGCAGCTCGACGCCGGCGCCTTGCGCCCAGGCGCGGTACAGCCCGTCCGGAATCTGAATCAGAATCCCCGCGCCGTCGCCCACCAGCGGATCGGCGCCCACGGCGCCCCGGTGATCCAGGTTCACCAGGATCTGCAGCCCGGCCTCGATCACCTCGTGCGACTTGCGGCCTTTGATGTTGGCCACGAAACCCACGCCGCACGCGTCGTGCTCGTTGGCCGGATCGTACAGTCCCTGCGGCCCTGGCGCGTTCATCCTCACCCTCATTCCCCTCGCGCATGCCGAAGCGCCGCTGGGGCTGGGCGCCGCCTAACGGGTTTCAACACGCTGTCGCGGGCATTTACTCGGCAAGAACATGCCTTGTCGATGCCAGGAAAGCTGGGCCTGAGGAAGATTTTTCCAAAGCTCCGAAAAGGCCGTCTTCGGAGCTTTGGAAACGGGTCAAAAAAAGAGGCCGCGCAGTGGCGCGGCCTTGAAGTTCATAGGGAGGAAACGCCCCAAAGGGCATAGGCAATTTGCGCCGCATGTTACCGGTAGCAAAGCGAATTTCCTGTGACAGCGCCCGTGCGGCCGGAGCCGCTAAAAGGCGCCTGCTCTCGCGGCGCCGGCGCCCACGCTGTAGGCGCCGACCCCCGGCTCAGCGTTCGCGAACAGCGTAAGCGCGCCCTTGCCGGCCGACGATTCGGATGAGGTCGCCCATGGCGTGATCCACGTCCAGCAGGTGCAGCCCCCAGGATGGATCGACGCCAGTCGCGCGCAGGATCTGCCCGCCCAGCTCGTCCGTGCGCCCGCCGCCCGGGTTGGGGATCACGTGCAGCGACAGGTAGTCGAACTCACCCCGCGTCACGCACTCGGTGGAGATCATGCCCGGCGTCTTCACGAACGGCGTTGCGATGGCGCGCGGCGGCCGTGTCCACTGCGGCGCGACATCTCCGCCCGAGCCGTTCAGGGAGCCCCGCGTCAGGAAGTAGGGCGTCGGCCGCCCGGCCCCGCCGCCCAGCGCCGCCGGGTTCACGCAGGCGACCCGCAGCCCGTCGCGTCCCCGGCCGAACCGCGCATTGGCCGGCGGCGGCACCCGGTCTCGGAAGGTGGCGTAGCTGATCACGCAACCCAGCTGGTCCTCCGCCCGGCACAGCGGAATCGCCTTGAACGTGCCGCCGAGGTCCCTGCCCGGGGGGACCAGCACCGGCGCGCCCAGTATCAGGGCCGAGACCAGCTGGCGCTGCAGGGGCTTGCCGTCCACCGTCTCGGCGATCAGCCGGTTCAGCATCGCCCCACCCTGGCTGTGGCCGATCAGGACCACCCCGCGCCCCTTGTTCTCGTGCGCCAGGTACCAGCGCCAGGCGTCCAGCACGTCGGCATAGCCGCCCACGCCCTCGGCCGGCGGCGCGCCGACCGGCGCCGGCCCGCCCGCCGGCGCTCGCAAGGCCGTCAAAGTCCGCTGTCGATAAAGCGGTGCAAAGGTCCGGCACACCTGCCCGAACCTGGCGAACTGCAGCCGCACCACGTCCCACTCCATCCGATCGGGCGTGAAGTCGGCCTGCCAGGTCGGATCTCTGGACACCGTCGGATAGACATAGAAGCAATCCACCGACGGGTCCTTGGCCGGCGCGAACCGCTCCGTCCGAGTGGCGCCGTCTGCGGTGATCACTGTCGCGTCGAGATCCGCCTTGCAGCGGTCGTCGGCTAGGTCCGGCCGGCACAGCCAAAGCTCCGGCTTGGCGTAGTCCGGCCGCTCGCTCGCCGCCTGCCCCTGCGCCGCCCCGGCGAGGCTAAGGCCAAGCGCCAGAGCCGCTCCCAGTCGCCGAAGCCGTCCCATCCAACTCTCCTGTTTCCGAAGCCGCTGACAAAAAAGGCGGCGGACGGCCGAAGCCGCCCGCCAGAGAGGGCTCAGGGTGGATCAGAAGGTCTTGCGGATGCCGATCTCGAAGGTCCGGCCCAGCGGGTTGGCCAGGAACGGGTCGTAGCCGAGCTCCTCCTGGGCCGGCGGCGGGTCGCGGTCGAATAGATTGGCGACGCTGGCCGTCAGGGCCAGTTCGTTTGCGAGCTCCACGCGATAGGTGAGGTCCACCGTGATCCAGTCCTCGCCCTCTTCGCCGTACTGGATGCCCGGCCGCTCGTCGGTGACGGCCGAGACGTAGTTCACCCCCACCCGCAGGTTCTGTCGCCCAAGGCTGTAGTTGGCGGCGAGGTTGGCCCGCAGCTTGGGCGCGGCCTGTGCGAAGGTGGCGAAGTTCAGCGTCCCCAGCCGGTCGTCGCCCGTGGAGACGACCACCCCGTCCAGCGACGTCGGCCCGGTCCGCAGCTCCGTCACCCGCGTCGCCGTCAGGTTCAGCGACAGGTCGCCGTTCCCCACCGGCAGGGTGTAGTCGGCCTGGATGTCGAAGCCGTTGGTGGTCTGCCCCGGCCCATTGCCCACCAGGGTGGACAGGCCCGAGAAGGTGCCGACGCCGCTCATCCCCACTGCGCATCCGGCGTTGAAGGTGATCCGCTGCAGCAGCGGCTGGCGCGCCGGGTCGCAGGTGGTGATCGTCCCGCCGGGGCCGTTGAACACCAGGCTGGCGATCTGGTTCGGATCGGCGACCTGGCCGATCTCGTCCTGGGTCCGGATGTCGAAGTAGTCGACGATCGCCCGGAAGGTGTGGCCGTCCATCAAGCCGCGGCTCTGCCAGATCACCCCCGCGTTCCAGGTCTTGGCGGTTTCCGGCTTCAGGCCCGCGTCGGTGATGAAGTTCACGGCCAGCCAGTTGCCGCCGGCCACCGTGATGGTCCGCGCGTTGACCACCACCGAGCCTGGGATCGTGCCCACCGGCGGGGTCTGGTAGTTGGTGCCATAGGACCCGCGCAGGGACAGCGGCCCCCACACGTTCCACTTGCCGGCCAGCTTGTAGACCGTGGCCCCCAGCCCGCCGGAGAACTCCTCGCGTCGCACCGCCGCCTGGACGTTCAGGGTGTCCAGGATCGGGATGTCCACCTCGGCGAACACTGAATACTGCTGCCGGTCGGCATAGTCGGGCGGATCCGGCGCAAACAGCACGAACGGCCCCGGCGCGTCCGGCGTGCAACCGCGGAAGTTCGGGTCCGTGGTCGGCAGCGGGTTGGCCTCCATGGGCAGGGAGCCCGGGCCGTTGGCGCTGGTGGTGCCGCGCGGCCACTCGCACTGCACCGTGCCGTTGAACAGCGGATCGCTGTTGTTCTGGCGGCTCTCGAAGGCGCGAGCCTGCGCCCCGACCGCCCAACCCACCTGCCCGCCGGGCAGCCGCGGTCCGGACCGGCCGTCGAACACCAGGTCCACCGTCAGGTCGCTGCTGACCGTCTCGATGCCCCGCGGGTTGAACAGCCAGCGGGTCAGCTCGGCCGAGTTCTCGCTGCCCGCCACATAGTTGGGGTTGGCCAGGCCCCGGACCGGCTGGCCGGCGAAGGAGCTGGCGAAGGGGTTCCACCACTGGCACGCGCCTTGCCCCGCCGCGGCCGGGTTCTGCGTGCCGAACCGGTTGGGATCCAGGTCGGGCGCCTGGCAGCCCGGGCCGCCAAAGCCGTTCAGCGCCTGCTGCAGGCGGAAGCCCACCGTGTCCGGGTGGGTGTTGAACGAATTGGCCTGGTTGTAGGTGACCGCGAAGTCGTAGCCGACGTCGCGCGCAAAGCTCGCCCACTCGCCCAGCGTGCCGCGCAGGCCCGCCGACACCCGCCACATCTGGTTCTCGACCCGGTCCGGCACCCCAAACCCGTTGGACGACAGGGCCGAGTTGCCGCCGTGGCCGAGCAGCCGGTAGGTGACGGGCGTGAAGCCTTGCGCGCCCGTGATCCCCTTGGACGCCGCAAAGGCCGCCGCATACGGGTTGGTGATGGGTACATAGAGCTGGTTCACCGCCCCCGTGGCCAGCGCCGGCCCGCGGGAGATCGGCTGGGCGGGCGAGCCGAAGATCTCCGGCACCGTCACCTGGCCATAGGACACATCGAAGTGGAACTTCATGTTGTCCGTGACGTCGGCGTTCAGCTGGGCGTAGGCGCGGTAGGTGTCCGTCGGCTCCACCAGGTTGTAGTAGGGTATGTAGTTGTAGGCGCAGGTGAAGTTGTTGTCGTAGCGCCCGCCGACGGCCGCGCAGCTCGCGGGCGTGAAGTCCGAAACGATGCCGCCCACGGCCGGCCCGAACTCGCCCACGTCCGTTGCGCTCGGGATCGCCGGCAGCGCGCCGCGCGGGATCCAGCCGGCCAGGTTGGTCAAGGTCGACCAAGGCGCGGGGTTGTAGCCGGCCCGCGTCGGGTCCAGCGAGGCGTGGGTGAAGTCGCGGTCCAGGGCGTGCAGCCGCGAGCGGTGCTCGTACTCGGCCGACCAGAGGAAGTTCACCCGGTCGCTGCCGGTCCCGCCCATGACGCCCAGCGAGTAGTCGCCGCGCGAGCCGGAGATCTGCTTGTACTGCCCCTCGACCTGCAGCCCTTCGAAGTGGTCGCGGGTGATGAAGTTGACCACCCCGCCGGTGGCGTCGGCGCCGTAGGTCACCGCCGCGCCTTCCTTCAGGATCTCGGTCCGCGCCAGCGCGATCGAGGGGATGTTGGCGGTGTTGGCGTTCATCCGCCGCCCGTTCAGCAGGGTCAGGGTCTTGTTGGCCCCGATGCCGCGCAGGTTGAACTGCACCGATCCGGTCAGCGCCGGTCCGCCGAAGTAGTAGGACTCGCCGGTGATCGGGCCGGAGATCGTCAGGGTCTTGGCGAACTCCAGGGCCGACGGAGCCCCTCGCCGCTCCAGTTCTTCGTTGGAATAGACCTCCACCGGCAGGGCGGCGTCTAGCGGCGTGCCGCGGATAAGGGAGCCGGTGACGACCACCTCATCCAACTGCGCGCCGGCGCTCGAGCCGGGGGTGGCGGCGCTCGCGCCGGCCTGCGCCCAGGCGCTCCCGGGCATGCCGACGCTCATCAAGGATATGAGAACAGCGACGCTCGAAGCGCCGTAAAGGGCCCGCATCATGGTTTCCTCCCGGGGAGCCTTGTTGGCTCACTCTCGTGAGAATGAAGGTTCATCGCGGGTCGAGTTTTGTCAAACGGTGTTTTCACCGCTGAGGCTTGTGAGCTGCCGACTCCAGGTGGTGCGCGGCTCGATGCGCGCGGCGGCTGTGAAGCCTCAGTCCGCCTTGGCGGCGCAGATGGAGCGGAAGCCCGCGGCCATAAAGGAGGCCATCCGCTGCTTGATCGCCGGGAAGTCGTCCGACCGGCAAAGGCCGCCCGACAGCTTGTCGATCCGTCCCGTGCGGGCCAGGGTGACCATGAGGGCGCCCGTCACGAAGTGGTAGCCCCAGAAGATGTCCTCTTCGGCGCAGTCCGGCAGCGCCTTCTTCAGCAGACCGATCAGCCGCAGCACCACCGGGTCGAAGTGCTGGTCCATCAGTTCGGCGCCCCACTCGGGCGTGTTGGCCACCTGGGCGCTGAGGGCCCCATAGTTCTTCCAGCTTTCGCCGCCCTCGATGTAGAGGTCGAGGTCGGTGTCGAGGAACGCGTGCAGCGCTCCTTCCACCGTCGGCTTGCCGCCGCTGGCGGCTTCGTAGTCGTCCAGCGCCTTCATCCGCCGCTCGCCGGTCACCACGGCACGCCGGGCGAAGACCGCATCGAACAGCTTCTTCTTGTCCTCGAAATAGTAGTTCAGCAGCGTGTGGTGCACGCCCACGCGCCGGGCCACGTCCTTCAACGTCGTTCCATGCAAACCATGCTTGGAGAAGAGATGCTCGGCGGCGTCGAGGATCTGCTCCTGGGTCTCGGCGCGTTGTTCGGCCTTCCGGGAGCCTCGGCGTGGGGTCACGTTTTCAGGCACTTGGCAGTCTTTCGGCGCTGCGACCGCGGGCGTCAAGCTGGCCGCCGCCATCGCGCCTGCGAGACGGGCCACCCGGCCAACATATACTCCGGGTTGTAATCCCAACTTGGTTGAGCCGGCATTCGCCTCTAGATGCGCCGAAATGTCGTCAAGGAACTCGCGGGAAAGCTGTACAGAGCGGCACGGCGGCTGCTAGCGTTCTGTCGGCGCGGGCTTGCGGCCGCGCTTCCGCGGACCGTTGTCTCGTCCGCCGCGCTGCTGAGGACCGGCGACCGAGGATGGACCGAAATCTTCCGCCGCTTTCCGATGAACTGGTGGCTCCCTTCCTGGAGCTGCTCCAGAGGTTGCGCGCCATCTGCGACGGCGATCTGGAAAAGAACATCATCCTGCTCGCCATCGCCGCACGCAGCGTTGCGGATGCCGAGTTCGCGGCGATGTCCAACGAGGCGCGGATGCAGAGCACCGCCCCTCTCCTACCGTCGCGAGGCCTGAACCTCCGGTCCATCGCCGAGTCGTCCGGCATTCCCCGCGAGACGGTTAGACGCAAGGTTGGCGAGCTGATCGAGGCGGGCTGGATCGGCCAGTCGGGCCGGAATCTGCACTTCACCGCCCAGGGATACGCCGCCCTGACGGTTGGGCGGGAGGGGCTTGAAGCACTTGCCCATCAGTTCCACCAGGTCGTCCAAGGCCGCGCGGCGCGCGCGGCTGGCGCTGGCGGAGCCCCGGTGTGAACCGCCGCTAAACGGGCCGCCCCGCCGCCGTTCAGACCCATGCCTCTAGTCTGTGCATCTCGGCCGATCCCCCGCGGCCTTCGGAGATTCGCACATGAAACTGCTTGTTCTTGGCTCAGCCGCCGCGGCCCTTGTCGCTCTCAGCGCCGGGGCCGCCAGCGCCCAATCCTACGGCGGGCGCTACGCCTATGATGGAGCATACGGCCAAGGCTATTACGACCACGGTCGCCACTATCAGGACCGCTACGCTCGTGACTACCGGGCCAGCCGGGACAGCGACCGTGACGGTGTTTCCGACCGCCGGGAATGGAATCGCGACCGTGATCGCGACGGCCGCCCGGATCAGTTCGACCGCTACGACAACCGCCGCCAGGACCGTTACAGCGCGCGGCGGCAGTACGACCGCTATCCTCACTATCGCGGTGGCGAATACGGCCGCCGCTGGTAGTTCCGCCGCGCTTCGCGCGTGAGCCCCTCAGGGCTGGCCAAACCTCCAGCCGCCAGCCCTGAGGCCTCTGCCGCGCCTGGCTTCCACCAAGCGGCTCGCATTTGCGAGCATAAGAGAGTTGATGTGGCTGCGTATCGCGCTCTCCAGGGTGAACGGCGCGAGCGCCGCTGCCTCCACTGAAGGACGGTCTTCATCCAAGGCTTGCGCCAGGGCCGCGGCGTAAGCCTCTGGCGAGGCCGGGCTCAACCGGCCAGCACCGCTCGCCGTGATCAGGCGTGACAAGGCCGGCGAACAGTCCACCGCCACAACTGGGCAGCCCTCCGCCAGGGCTTCCACCGCGACGGCAGGAAGGCCCTCCCAGGCCGATGTGATGGCAAGCGCTTGGGCCTCTCGATAGTACGGCCTTGGGTCGCTGACGTAGCCCACGAACTCCACACGATCCGCGATGCCGAGGGTCTTGGCCAAAGCCTGGAGACTCGCCAGGCGCGCGCCCTGGCCCAGCACCTTGAGCCGCCATGGACGATCACCGAGTTGGGCCGCCGCTCTCAACAGCAGCTCGAAATTCTTCTGCTCGGTGAGCCGACCGACGGCCAGAAGCATCGCCGGCTCCGCTGTGCGCTCGGCTGGCGAGCGGCTGGCCGGCAAGCTGTCCAGGTAAGGGTTCGACACGACCTGAACCTTGTTTGCGGCGGCCGGATGGAAGGCCACGATCTCCGCAGCGTCCTCGGGAGAGAGCACGAGCACAGCCGACGCTCTGCCAATCGCTAGCCGGTACGCCACCGCTTTCAGTCCGGAGCGCAGACGCCCCCGTCCTGTACGCCGGATAGGATTCGTCATCTTCAACACCAGGTTGGTGTCGTCACGCGCCGACAGCCAGTGCGCGGCGGCGCACAGGATGTTCGCGTGATTGCCGGCCGAAAGCAGAACCCCCGGACGCAGCCGCCGGATGGACAAGGCCAGCGGAACTAGCGCCGCCAGCAAGTGAGCCGCTCCGCGAGCGCTTCCCTTGATGGGCGTAAGCGGGAGGACGGGTACGTCCTCGTCCAGGAACCGGCGAGCCCGACCACCCCCGGGACCCAGCGTCGCGACCGTGGTGCGGACGCCAGATTGCTGGAGACGACTGGCCAGGACGCAGCTGACCTTCGAGGCGCCGCCGGCGCCGAACCGCGGCAAGAAGACAAGCACGCCGTCCTTTGCCTGGAGGCGCCGTTCACGGGGGGAGCAAGGAGGCTCGCCGATCTCGTGTCCACCGACCGTTTCCACGACTAAGCCCCTGTGCGCTCTGCGATTCTTACTGAGCGAGGTTATTTGACCTCGGTCAATGTTCGGTGACGCCCGCAGGCCAGATCCGCGGCGCCTTCGCCCAAGATGTCGTCAGCCGTTGTGGGCTCGACCATGGGCTGCCACATAGGGCGTATGCCGGCTTCGTCGCCCACCGCCGCTCCACGAGTTTCGTTCGCCTTGAAAGGCCGGACGGGTCACGCCTCTCGTGTCCGGACGCTGCGGATCGCGCTGCCGGCCGTGAGCGCCCTGCTCTTCCTGATCGTGATCGCCGCCGCCTTCCGAGGAGGACTGCAACCAAGCGCCCGCGCCAGCGCACAGCCGGGCGAGACCCAGCTCACCGCGCCGCGGCTGGCCGGCGCTGACGGCAAGGGCCGACCCTTCGTGATCACCGCCGTTTCGGCGACGCGCAGCTCCGCGCCGCCCCAGCGCATCCAGCTGGATCACCCGGTGCTGGTCAGCGATGAACAAGGCCCCGACAATCTGAAGGTCGTCGCCGCCCGCGGGACCTACGACCCGGCGGACGAGAAGCTGTTCCTGGAAGGCGGCGTCAGCCTCACCGGCGCCAGGGGCGAATTCCAGGCCCCTTCCACCGTGTTCGACGTCAAGTCGGGCCAGCTGGTGGGCTCCGGCCGCGTGCAGACCCGGGCGCAATCCAGCGAGGTCCAGGCCCGCTCCGTCACCGCCGATACGAAAAACCGCTCGGTGACCTACTCGGGCGGTGTTCGCAGCCGCCTCAACCTGGACTAAACGGCCGGTTCGGTCAGCGCGTCGGAAAGGTCGCCTTGAAACAGCAGCAGGTCCCGGCCGCGCCGGAAACTCAGGCCGCCGGTCTCGTTGTGGACCGGGTCAGCAAGGCCTATCACGGCCGCCAGGTCGTGAACGGCGTATCCCTCACCCTCGCCCGCGGCGAGGTGGTCGGTCTGCTGGGCCCTAACGGCGCCGGCAAGACCACCTCGTTCTACATGATCACCGGCCTCGTTCCGGCCGACGCAGGCCGCATCCTGCTCGACGGCAAGGACATCACCAGCGAGCCCATGTACCAGCGCGCCCGCATGGGTGTGGGCTACCTGCCGCAGGAAACCTCCATCTTCCGCGGCCTGACGGTCGCTGAGAACGTCATGGCCGTGGCCGAACTGCGGGAGAGCAGCCGCAAGAAGGCGCAGGAGATGGTCCGCAGCATCCTGGAGGAGCTGCACATCGACCACCTGCGCGATTCACCGGCGATCGCCCTGTCCGGCGGTGAACGGCGGCGGGTGGAGATCGCCCGGGCCCTGGCCTCCGAACCGTCCTTCCTGCTGCTGGACGAGCCGTTCGCCGGCATCGACCCTCTGGCTATCGCCGACATCCGGGAGATGATCGGCTACCTGAAGCAGCGCGGCATCGGCATCCTGATCACCGACCACAATGTGCGCGAGACGCTGGACATCATCGACCGCGCCTCGATCATCGCCGCCGGCCAGGTGCTCTTCGACGGCTCGCCGGAAGAGGTGCTGCAGGACGCCGAAGTCCGCCGCGTCTACCTCGGCGACTCATTCCGCTGACCGACCGCTACAACGTCTGACTGCATGACCCTGAAGGAACGCTCCAGGTGAACACACCCCGTCGCGCCATCATCCTGAGCGCCGGCCAGGGCAAGCGGCTCTCGCCGCTGACAGACCGCCGCCCCAAGTGCCTGATCGACCTGTCCGGGCGCACCCTGCTCGGCTGGCAGCTGCAGCGGCTGCACGCCGCGGGCGTGCCCGAGGTCGTGGTGGTCACCGGGTTCGGCGCCAATCTGGTGGAGGCGGAAATCGCCCGCCTCGCCCTGCCCGGCATGCAGGTGCGGACCCAGTACAATCCCTTCTACGGGCTGGCCGACAACCTGGCGTCCTGCTGGGTCGCCCGCCATGAGTTCGAGGGCGACGTCCTCCTGCTGAACGGAGACACCCTCTTCCAGCAGGGCGTGGCCGAGCGGCTGATCGCGGCGCCGGACGCCCCGATCACCGTCACAATCGACCGCAAGCCGGCCTACGACTCCGACGACATGAAGGTGCTGACCGAGGGTTCGCGCCTGAAGGCCATCGGCAAGACCATCGAGGCCTATGACGCCGAATCCATCGGCTTCCTGCGGTTCTCCGCGGAGGGCGCGCAGCTGTTCTCCCGCGCGGTGGACGAGGCCATGCGCCGGCCGGAAGGCCTGCGTCGCTGGTATCTCAGCGTGATCGACCACATCGCCCAGACCAGCGACAGCGTGCACGTCTGCTCGATCGAGGGCTTGGAGTGGGGCGAGATGGACTTCCCGGAAGATCACGCGGTCAACACCGAGATGACCGGCCGCTGGGCCCGCCAGGAAGACGCCGCCTAGGCGTCTTCAGCCGCCGGTGATCTGCCGCACGAGGTCGAGGTCGGCGGGCTTGTCCACGTCCACCGCCGCCAACCCGTCGCGGCTGGGGGTCACTGCCGCCTTGGCGCCCGCCAGCGCTCCCAGGCGCGCCAGCGCCTCGGCCAGAGTCAGCCGGCCCAGCAGATAGCGCAGCAGGGTCCCGGGCCCGATCTTGCCGACGATGCGCCAGGGCCGCTTGCGATCGGCTTCCACGCGCCGCCAGAGCGCCACCGCCCCGGCCGCGCGCGCCGAGCGCAGGAGAAACAGGTTGCAGCCGGACCACTGGCCGTCGGCGAACTTGATCCAGGTGCGGCGGGTGTCCGGCGCGGCGGCCTCCACCAGCTCGCGCCGAGCCATGAGCACGCTGATGTCGGCCTCGGCCGGCGAGTCGGCCAGGAAGTCGCTGACCCAGCGGGGCTGCAGAAGAGCGTGATCGACCGTGGTGACCAGCAAGGGCGCGCCCAGCGCCTCCAGCGCCTGGCCGACGCTTTGGCTCGGGCCTTCGGCGGCCGGCAGCACGCGCGCCCCGCACTGCCGGGCGAGCTCGGCCACCGTCTCGTCGGACGTCGAGACCGCCACCTCCGGCGCGCCGGCCTCCCGCAGGGCCGTGACCACCCGCTCCATCAGGGTGCGGCCTTCCAGCACGATCTGCGCCTTGTGGCCGACGCCGGCATAGGCGGCCAGCGGGTCTACGCCCGGACGCGACCCGGCCAGCACGAGCGCGCGCGGGACCATCAGGCGATCGACTTCTCGTAGATGCGGTAGGTCTTGTAGATCTGCGAGCCCACCGCGCGGATGATGGCGTTCATCGCCGTGTTGTCCTCGAGGATCCAGGACGCTTCGAAGGTGCGGTAGCCCAGGCCGCGGGCCGCCGTCACGCCCTGGTCGATCAAGATGAACGGGAGCAACTGGCCTTTGCGCGTGCCGTGGAACTTCCGCCGCACCCCCAGCAGAGGCATGCGCACGCTGGTCAGGCCCTTCACCTTCAGGCGGTACAGCAGCTTGGCCCAACCGAACGGCAGCAGCTCGCCCTTCAGGTCCCGGATGGCCTCGTTCACGTTCGGCAGCAGCACGATGAACCCGGCCGACTCGCCGTCGATCTCGGCGAAAAGAGTCATGCGCGGATCGATCACCGGCTTCATCGCCTTGGCCAGCTGGCGTGTCTCGGCTTCTGTCGTGGGAGTGAACCCCCAGTTGCCCGACCAGGCGTCGTTGAGGATCTGCGTCAGGGTGGCGACTTCCTCGTCGTAGCGGGACATGTCCAGCTGCCGGATCCGCACCCCTTCGCGCCCGCGCCGCGCCAGCTCGACGATCTTGTGCGGCAGGTCGTCGGTGTGCGGGCTGACCCAGGCGTAGACGTCCTTGGCCTTGGCGTAGCCCTGCGCCTCAACCTGCGCGGCGACATAGGGCTGGTCGTGGCCCATCAGCACCATCGGCGGCGTGTCGAAGCCGTCGATCAGCAGGCCGACCTCTTCGTTGATCGACAGATTGAACGGCCCGATCGCCCGCGTCTTGCCACGCGCCCGCAGCCAGTCCTCGGCGGTGCGGAACAGGGCCGAGAAAATCTCCGCGTCATCCTCCGCCGCGATCATGCCGAAGTGGCCCACAGGCCCGCGCCCGTCGTCCGGCGTCAGCTCGTCGATCTGCGCGCTGATCCGGCCCACGTCGCGCCCGCCGCGCACCGCCAGCCACAGCTGCACCTCGGCGTGGGCGAAGAACGGGTTGTGCTTGGGCGACAGCGCCTCGCGCCGCTCCATCAGGAGGGGCGCAATGTAGTTCGGATCGTGCGCGCTCAGGCGCATCGGCAGCCGGATGAACCGCTCCAGCTCCGCCTTCGTCTGGACCGGCACGATGGCGATGTCCGCGCCTGCGAGCGCCTGCGAGCCGTCCATGCCGATCCCCTCAGCCTTCCAGATGAACCAGCGCGCCCGCCGCCGCGAAGGCGAAGATCGCCGCGCCCGACCAGGCGCCCAGCGCCGCCGGCAGCACCCCGCTCTGCGCCATGGCCGTGAACACCCCGTCCACCACCATGAACAGCAGCCCCGCCGCCAGGCAGCCGACCACCGTCCGCCCGCCGCCGCTGCGGAAGTTGACCAGCAGCACCGGCGCGGCCAGCAGCAGCATCACCACCGCCCCCAGCGGCGCGGCCCAGCCCCGCTGCAGCGCGGCCTCGTAGAAGGACGGCGGCCGCACCGCCGCGCCCCCCGCCAGCGCCCGGGCCGCTGAGGCCGGCGCCAGGTCCTGCGGATCGCCGAACAGGGCCCGCACGTCCGCCGGACGCGGCCCCTGCGTCCAGTCCATCTGCGCGGCGCTCGCCTGCTGCACGCCGTTCGGCCCCACCGTCTCGATGGCCGGCCGCTCCAGCCGCCAGCCGCCGCCCTGCCAGGCCGCGGCGGGGGCGCGCACGCGCTCCACCAGCCGTCCCTGCCCGTCCCGCCGGTAGAGGCTGAGGTCCACCAGCCGCCGCCCGGCCGTATCGCCCGGCGTCGCCACCACCACGTCCGTGCCGACGCGGAAGCTACGCGGCTCCGGCGCCTTGTCCTCGGCCTCCGGCGCACCGCGCGCCCACCAGGCGTCCAGCGCCGCATCGGCCCTGGGGGACAGCCACTGGGCGCACGCCAGGTGCAGCGCCGCGACGCCCAGCGCCACCGGCAGGGCGATGGTCACCAGCCGGTAGACCGACATGCCGGTCGAACGCAGCGCCACCACCGCGTTCTCTCGGGCCATCTGGGTGAAGGCGAACAGCGCCCCGGCCAGCATGGCCAACGGCGCCACCTGCTGGATCAGCGTCGGCGTGCGCAGCAGGGCGTAATAGACCACCCCGCCGGCCCCCAGCTTGCGCTCCAGGATGTCCGTGGTCGCGTCCAGCAGGTCGAGGATCTGCAGGATCGACACCAGGATCACCAGGGCCGCGAGCACCCGGGTGGCCAGGATCTTGGTCACATGGCGCTGGATGATCACGCCGCGGCCTCCGCCTTGGGCCGGCGGCGCGGGGTCAGCCGGCGGATCACCTCGCCGATCCGCTCGGCCAGGCGGCTGACGGGCGTCTCGCCCGGCCGCTTGCGGCTCGACGCGAAGATGCCGATGCAGATGCCGGCGAACACCAGGAACGGCGCGCCGACGCCCAGCAGGGCCGGCGCCTTGCCGTCTGCCGCCAGCCCCTGCCCCAGCGCCAGCATGTGCTGGAAGAACAGCAGCAGCAGGCCCGCGATGATGATCCCCGGCGCCCGCCCGCCGCGCTTGGCCGACAGCCCCAGCGGCAGCGCCAGCAGCGGCAGCAGCGGCAGGCAGAAGGTCCGCGCCAGCCGCGCCCACAGCTCGGCCATCAACGTCGCCCGCGGGATCACGGAGTTCGGATCACCCGCCGACTTCAGCAGCTCGGACAGGGTCAGCTCCCGCTCGTCCCCGCCCCGCGGCCGCAGCAGCTTTTCGGCCCCGCTCAGCGGCAGCTCCAGGCTGAAGCTCTCGAAGGTCAGCACCCGCGCCCGGCCGCCTGCGCTGGTGCTCAGCTGCTGGCCGTCGCGCATCTGCAGGGTCACCGAGCGCCCGTCGGGCGAGCGCACCAGCTGGCCGGAGGCCGCCGTGGTCACCTGCTCGCGCCCGTCCGTCAGCACCTCGCGGATGAACAGCCGCTGCAGCCGCTGGCCCGTGGCGTCCACATTGTCGGCGGTCAGCGTCAGCGACGGATCGGGCGACAGAAACGTCCGCGCCTGCACCAGCCCATTCCAGCCCGCGCTCTGCGCCTGGTGCAACACCGCGCGATAGGTGTAGCGGCTGTAGGGCTGCACAAAGCCGAACAGCACCAGGCTGATCAGGGTCAGCACCGCCGCCAGCGCGAGGTAAGGCGCCGCCAGCCGGCTCAGGGACACCCCGCTGGCCAGCAGGGCGTCGATCTCCGATCCCTCGTTCAGGCGGCTGACCACCATGAACAGGGCGATGAAGAACGCGGTGGGCAGGGTCAGGCCGAGGTAGTGCGGCACCAGGTTGGCGGCCAGCTCGGCCACGAAGCCGAACCGGTCGCTGCTGTCCGACAAAAGCTGCAGAAGCCGCAGCACCCGCTCCAGCAGCAGCGCGACCAGGGTCACGCCCAACGCCCCCAGCAGCGGCCACAGCGTCAGCCGCAGGATGTAGCGATCGATAATCTTCACTTCGGTGCGGTCCCGCCCTTTCAGGCCTTGGGCCAAAGCGCCTGCAGGCGCTCGCAAAGCCGGGCCATGGCCGCCTCGTCAAGCGCCACGGCGGGCGACAGCGCCGGCACGCCCGGCCAGCCGGCGTCGGGAAACGCCTGCTCCTCGAACCGGCGCTCGCCCTCGTAGCGGGGAATGACGTGGAAGTGGACGTCGGGGTCCACCATCATCAGCATCAGGTAATTGATGCGCTCGTACGCAACGAGGCTGCGCAGGCTCTGCTCGACGCCCTGCGTCACTTGGCCCAGCTCGGCGAAGGCCTCGGGGCTGATCTCGGAGAACGCCGTCGCCTGGTCCTTGCACACCAGCACAAGAGAGCCAAATGTGGGTTGGCTTGGCCGTACCAGCACAAGCCAGTGACCCGTCTCGACGACAAGGCTGGACGGGTAGCCGAACTTCAGGGCGGTCGGATTGGTCATGTGCGCCTTCGGACGGCCAAATCGACCGCCGCCGGATCATAGGAACTCAGCTTCGCCCATGAAAGCCAGAACCCTCTCGCCCTTGCTCGTGGCGGCGGCTGTTCTTGCGGCCGCCGCACCCGCCCTGGCCCAGGACGACTGCGTCGGGCAGTCCGGCGACGGGGCGGCGAAGCTCACGGTTGAGACAACGGGCATGCGGGACGCGCAGGGCGAGATCGCGGTCACCGTCTATCCAGACGATCCCCGCCGCTTCATGGCGCGCGGGGGCAAGCTGCTGCGCGCCCGGGTCAGGACGGACCTGCCGACCACCAGCGCCTGCTTCTGGCTGCCGTCCGGCGTCTACGCCGTCGCCGTCTACCATGACCGGAACGAGAACCGGGACTTCGACCGCAACCGCCTGGGTCGCCCGGCCGAAGGCTTCGGCTTCTCCAACGACGCCCCGACCCGCTTCGGCCTGCCCTCCTTTGACCAGGCGCGCTTCCGCCTGCCGCCGGTGGGCCGCACCCTGAAGATCAAGATGCACTACCCCTGACCGGGCTCAGCCGACCCGCAGGCGATAGCGGCCCAGCTCGCCGATCGTCCCGCCGGAAAGTCCCCGGGCGGTGACCCGCACGTCCCAGCCGCCGTCCCGCGTCTCGATGTCAAACCCATGCCAACGAGCGGCCTCGTGATGGCCCTCCACGGAAGACGCGGACGGCACGCCCAGCACCGGGATCGGCCCTCGGGGACCTGGGGCGCTGCCCACCGCGGCCGTATGGGCATGGCCGTGCAGCACCAGCTCCGCTCCGGCCTCGCGGAGCACGGCCCGCAAGGTCTCGCCGTCCCGCAGGCTCTTGCGCCGCGACACCACCCCGTTCACCGGCGGATGGTGGATCAACAGCAGCCGGAACAGCCCCTCGCCCTTCAGCTCCGGCAACAGGCGCGCTAGCCGATCCAGCTGTTCGGGCCCCAGCTCCCCCTGCGCCAGGTGCGGCGCGGTCGGCAGCGCCGAGCAGAGGTTGATCACCGCCACCGGCCCCCGTCGCCGCACGTACGGGAATGCGGTCGCCGCCTCGTCGCCCAGCCAGGGCCGCCAGGGGTCGAACCGCGCCGCGTCCGCCCGGCCCACCAGGGCGTCGTGGTTGCCGGGGCTGACGGTGACATCGGCGCTGGGCCCCAGGCCGTCCAGCCAGCGGCGCGCCGCCTCGAATTCTTCGTTCGTGGAGAAGTTCGTCAGGTCGCCGGTGATGGCCAGGTGATCGGGCGCGTGCGCCTTTACGTCGGCGACCAGCTGCGCCAGCACCGCCGGATCGTGCGTGCGCCCCTTGCGTCGCCAGGCGAAGCGGCTCAGGCGGCGCTTGAGCGGCTGATCGCGTCCGCCGGCGCCCGGCGGCGGCGGCAGGTGCAAGTCCGAGATATGGGCGAGGCGAAACGCCACGGTGGGGATGCTCTCTGGCCTGTGAAGCTCGAGCTGCGTATCAACTTCGGCGGGTTTGAACAGGGGCGGATTTGAAGATGGGCAGCGCGGACGCACAAGGTCGGGCGACGCGGGCGACCACGGTCGCCGGAGGCGAGGCGCGGATCTGGGGCATGACGGGCGCCGAGCGTCTGGAGCGCATGTACCGCCGGGCCGGTCTCGACATCGTTGCGCCGGAGGCCCTGGCCGCCCCGGCGGCGTCGGAGGGCGGCGTGCTGATCTCCCGCGCCGACTGGGTCTATGACGAATCGCTGATCAAGGCGCTGGCCCAGCGTCCGGGCGGCCTGCTGGTCGCGCCGAACGGAACCGCCCTGGCGGCCCACGTGACCTCCACCGACGCCTCCGCGGCGGCTGCCGCCTTAGCCGCCGGCGAGAACCCGTCGGCTCGCGTGGCGGGTCTGACGCCCCTCGATCGCGACGAGCTCGCCTACAACCAGGCGCTCCGCAAGCGCGAGCCGCCGGTGCTTGAGCCGCTCACCTCCGACAACGTGGGTCAGGTGGAACGGCGGACCTTCCAGGGCTCGTACAAGGGGGTGACGGACATCGTCACCAAGTACCTGTGGCCGGCGCCGGCCCGCGTGGTCACCCGCTGGTGCGCCCTCGCCCGCATGACGCCCAACCAGGTGACCACCATCGGCTTCCTGCTGGTGCTGGCCGCCTTCTGGCTGTTCTGGAACGGCCACTACGGCTGGGGTCTCGCCTGCGGCTGGGTCATGACCTTCCTCGACACCGTCGACGGCAAGCTCGCCCGCGTGACCATGACCTCGTCCAAGTGGGGCAACGTCTTCGACCACGGCATTGACCTGGTGCACCCGCCCTTCTGGTGGTGGGCCTGGTGGGTGGGCCTTTCCGCCGTGGGCCAGCCCGTGCCCTACGCCGGCGCGATGCTCGCCGTGGTCCTCGTGGGCTACGTCGTCCAGCGGATCCTGGAAGGCATCTTCATGCGCGCCTTCGGCTTCCACGTTCATGCCTGGCGCCCCTTCGACAGCTGGTTCCGGCTGATCACCGCTCGCCGCAACCCCAACCTGATCCTGCTGACCGGGACCTGGCTGCTCGGCCGGCCGGACGTCGGCTTTGCCGCCATCGCGCTGTGGACGGCCCTGTCCCTGCTCGTCCACCTGGCCCAGCTGGTGCAGGCCTTCGCTACGCCGAAAGCCAAGGTGACCTCCTGGTTGTCCCGGTGATCCACGCCGGCGTCCTCACCAACCCCCGCAGCCGCCGCAACCTGGCCGGCGCTCAGCCCACGCCTGCGCCAGCCGGCGTCCAGGTCGAGGTTTCGCGAGGGTTGGAGACGCTGGACGAGGAACTTGCCCGTCTCGCCGCCGCCCGTATCGATCTCCTGGTGATCGACGGCGGCGACGGCACGGTCAGAGAGGTGCTCACCCGTGCGCCGCGCTGCTTCACGGCCGGCATGCCGCGCATCGCCGTCTTGCCCTCCGGCAAGACCAACGTCCTGGCGCATGACCTTGGCGCCCCGCGCGGCTGGACGCTCGAGCAGGCCCTGGCCAGCGCCGAACGCGGCGGCGTAGCCTCGCGCAGCCCGCTTGAGGTCCTGCGGCCCGGCGCGACCTCCCCGGATCTGCGCGGTTTCGTGTTCGGAGCGGCGGCCTATGTCCGCGCTTCGGAGCTCGCTCAGACCGGGCATCGCCTCGGCATCTTCAACAACCTGTCCGTGGCCGCCACCCTGGCCGCCGCCGTGCTCCAGACCCTCACCGGCCGTGACGACCGCGGCTGGCGGGCCGGCGAACGGCTGGCCCTGGGCTTCGATGGCGAGGCGCCTTGCGAGCAGCAGCTGTTCCTTCTGCTCGCTTCGACCCTGGAACGCCTTCCCATGGGCCTTGCGCCTTTCGGGGCGGGAACGCGGGGCCTTCGCGCCCTCACCGTGGAGGCGCCACCCCGCAGGCTGGCCGCCGCCCTCCCGCCTGTGCTGGCCGGCCGATCGCCCGCCTGGCTGGAAGCGGCCGGCTATCGCCGCCATGCGCTGGAGATCTTCGACCTGCGCCTCCCCTCGTCCTTCGTGCTGGACGGCGAAACTTATCCGGGCGGAGAGCTCACGGTCCGCCGTGGCGCGCCCCTGCAGTTCGTCACCCCGGTAGGCTCCGAGACCCCATGAGCCCCGAACTCCTGTCCTTTGTCCGTCGTGAGCTGGCCGCGCCTGTTCCCGATCAGGTGCGCCAGTTTGGCGAGTCGCTCGCCCGCGACCGAGGCGCTGTGGCGGTTCTGTTCTACGGCTCGATCCTGCGCACCGGCGATCTCAGCGGCGTGCTGGACTACTACCTTCTGACGCCTCGCCCCCTGCGGCGCGGCGTGCGGGCCCTGGCCGAGCGCTGGCTCTGGCCGGAGGTCAGCTACCATCAGATGGACCTGGGCGGAGAGACTCTTCGGGCAAAGGCGGCCACCCTGCCAGTCCAGACCTTCCGCAGCGCAGCCGGCGGGCTGCAGCTCGACACCACCATCTGGACCCGCTTCGTGCAGCCTAGCGCTGTAATCTGGTCCGCCGAAACCGCCGTGGCCGAGGAGATCGTCGTCGCGGTCGCCGCCGCCTGCGAGACCGCCGCGCGGTTCGCCGCCGCCCTAGGGCCGCAGAGCGGCTCGGCGGAGGCCTTCTGGCTCGCCCTGTTCCGCAGCACCTACCAGGCCGAACTGCGCATGGAGGACCCGACCCGCTCGGCCCAGATCCTCGCCTATCAGCCGGAACGCTACCGCGCCCTGCTGCCGCTGGCCTGGGCGAGCGCCGGGATCGGCTTCGATGTCTCGAGGGATCAGCTCACGCCCAAGCTGCCGCAGGCGGAGCGGCGGTGCATCCTGGCCGCCTGGGCGCAGCGGCGCAGAGCCGGAAAGCCTTTGAACGTCGCCCGCCTGATCAAGGCGACCTTCACCTTCGAAGGCGCAGCGCGTTATGCGGCCTGGAAGATCGAGCGGCATACCGGCCTGCACATCGAGGTGACGCCCTGGCGTGAGCGTCACCCCCTGTTGGCCGCGCCGATCGTGGTCTGGAAGCTCTGGCGAGCCCGCCGGCGTCAGCCGGCGGCGCGCTGATCCAGGCTCGGCAGCACGCCGAACTCACGTCCGACCCACTCGAAGATCGCCAGCACTTCGTCGATCTGTTCCGGCGTGTGCGCCGCGCTGACGCTGGAGCGCAGCAGCGGGCGGTTGTTCGGCGTGGCGGGCGGCAGGGCGAGGTTCAGATAGACCCCGCCGGCCAGCAGCCCGTTCCACATCGACAGCGCTGTCGGAAGATCCGGCATCACGACCGCCACGATCGGACTGGCCTTCGGTCCGGTGGTGAAGCCCAGGGCGTTCAGGCCCGCGTGCAGACGCTCGGCGTTGGCCATCAGCTGGGCGCGCAGGGCGCCGTCGGCTTCGACCTTCTCCAGCGACTTCAGCGTCGAGGCGACCACCGCCGGCGGCAGCGAAGCGGTGAACATGTAGGGGCGGCTGACCACCCGCAGGATGTCGAAGTCGTCCGCGTCGGAAACGCAGAACCCGCCGATCGCGCCCAGGCTCTTGGAGAAGGTGCCGACGATGAAATCGACGTCCTCTTCCACGCCTGCGGCTTCGGCCAGGCCCCGGCCCTTCTCGCCCAGGACGCCCATCGAGTGGGCCTCGTCCACGAGCAGGTAGGCGCCGGTTTCCTTTTTGACCTCGACCATCTCGCGCAGCGGCGCGACGTCGCCCATCATCGAGTAGATGCCCTCGACGACGATCAGGCGGTCGCCCGGCTGGCCTTCCAGCCGGCGCAGGCGCTTGTAGAGGTCTTCCGGATCGTTGTGGCGGAAGCGGATCACCTCGGCGTGGCCCAGGCGCGCGCCGTCATAGATGCTGGCGTGGCTGTCGGCGTCCAGGATCAGGTGGTCGCCGCGACCGACCAGGGCCGACAGGACGCCCAGGTTCGCCTGGTAGCCGGTGGTGAACACCATGGCATGCTTGCGGCCGTAGAAGCTGGCCAGAGACTGCTCCAGCTGCGTGTGCGCGCCGTAGCTGCCGTTGGCGATTCGCGAGCCGGTCGTGCCGGTGCCCCAGCGGCGCACCGCCTCGACGGACGCTTCGACGCTTTCCTGGTCGAAGGTCAGCCCGAGGTAGTTGTTCGTGCCGAGCAGGATGACCCGCTTGCCGTTGATCAGCCCTTCGGTGGGCGACAGCACGGCGTCGAACGCCACCTGGAATGGATCGGCTCCGGCGCGCCGGATGCCCGAGTAGGCCTCGAGTTGGCCGAGGTGTTTTTGCAGAAGCCCCATTTTCACGCCTTCGTCCGGAGCTCGTCGATCAGGCTGGCGAGGTCTCCCACCGTCTGAACGAGCGCCATGCGATCGAGCGGAATGGACAGGTCGAACTTGTCCTCCAGCTCCATCACGATGTTCATCAAAGCCAGGGAATCCACCGCCAGATCCCGGGCGATATCGGTCGCCGGCGTCAGCACCACCGGCTGTCCCAACACAGTCTCGGCGGCCCGCGCGATCTCGCGCACCGTCAGGTCTGCGACCACCTCACCCATTGGATGACGACTCCCCTTACGCCCCTCGCGCGCTCACAGCTAAGAACCCCGAGCGGGAAGCGCCACAGGTTCCTTATAGAAACGTAATAATTTCGTCACCGGGACAGAACGCCCGCCTCCAGGTTCCAGCGCAATGTGTCGCGGAAACCGTCGGTCAGGCTGTAGACGGGCGGGGGCAGATCCCGGCCGCGCTCCCCCTCATGGACGCTCCAGTCCAGGTGCCGCATCTCGCGGGCTTTTCCGGGCGTGAGCATGGGAGAATGGCCCATCGCCTGCCCCAGAGCGCCGAATACGCCCAGGAAAGTCACCAGAAGCTCGGGTGTACGCACCAGCGGCGCTTTCCGGCCGCTTGCCGCCAGCGCCGCCTCCATCAGCTCGCGCCAGCCGTAGCCGTCGGGCCTGGCGTCCGAGAGCGTGACCAACTCCTGGGCTGGTGGGGCGCCGGCCATCGCGGCGATCTGCCGCGCCGCGTCCTCCACGTGGATGGCCGCGATCCGCGCCCGCGAATCGAACACCGGCAGCACCGGGCTGGTCAGGGCCGCCTGGAACAGGGGCAGCAACTCCACGTCGCCCGGTCCGTAGATCGCCGGCGGCCGCACCACCGTCACTCGTTCGCTCAGGATCTCCCGGGCGACGTCCTCGGCCTGCCGCTTGCTGCTCGCATAGTCGGATAGCTGCGGCTCTCGCGCCGCCAGGCTGGAGACCAGCAGCAGGCGCTCAGCGCCGGCTTGGAGGGCGGCTTCCGCGACCCGGCGCGTCCCGGCCACATTGACCGCCTCGAAGGCGGCTTTGGAGCGGGCTTTCACCAGCCCGGCCGCATGCACCACGACCTCGGCGCCGGCGCAGAGCGCCGCCAGCCCGCGGCTGTCGGCGAGGTCGCCAGGAACAACCTCCGGCTCGAAGCCGCGCCAGGATGGGTCGATCGGGTCCTTGCGGGCCAGGATGCGCACCTGCCAGCCCGCTTCGAACAGCGCCCGGACGAGGTGACGCCCCAGGAAACCCGTGGCGCCGGTGACCGCCGCAAGGCGCGCCATTCAGCGCGCCGTCTTCTCGAAGGCGCCCGATTCGAACAGCGCTCGCGCCTTAGAGCGGCTGAGCTTGCCCGACGAGGTCTGCGGCAGGGCATGAGCCCCCACGAGCTGCACCTGGGCGTCCACCCCGTGCCGGGCCCGCAGCACGGCCGTGACGTCTTCCGTGATCGTGCGGCGAACGTCCGGGTCGCTGCTGCGGCACTGCACCAGCACCACCACCCGCTCCTCGCCCGCCTCGTCGGTCACCGACACGGCGGCCACGTCGCCGCTACGCAGGGCGCCCACCGCCTGCTCGGCCGTCCATTCAAGGTCCTGCGGCCACACGTTGCGGCCGTTCAGCAGGATCAGGTCCTTGGCCCGGCCGGTCGGGACCACCTCGCCTTCCACCACGAACCCCAGGTCGCCGGTGTCCAGCCAGCCGTCCGCCGACAGGGCGGCGGCGGTGGCTTCCGGCTGCTCAAAATACTCGCGCATCAGGCTCGGCCCGCGCACGAAGATCCGCCCGACCTGACGCTCGCCCAAAGGCTCACCCGTCTCGTCGCGGACCTGCAGCTCGTGGCCCGGCAGAATGGGGCCGCACCGCACAAAGCTGCGCTCGCGTCCCTCGCCCTGCGGCGCGACCACGGCGCCGTCCTGCTCCATCCGGTCCACATCCACCGTTTCGGTGCGCAGGCCGCCTTCCAGCGGCGCCATGGTCAGCGCCAGGGTGGCTTCCGCCATGCCGTAGCTCGCCACGAAGGCGCTTCGCCGGAAGCCCGAACCGCCAAAGGTCTCCGCGAAAGCGTCCAGCGGCCCGGGGCGAACCATGTCGCCGCCGACGCCCGCGATGCGCCACTTCGACAGGTCCAGCCCGCCGCCGTCGCCTCGCCGGGCGCACAGCTCGTAGCCGAAGGTCGGGCTGTAGGAGATCGTGCCGCCGTTGCGCGAGATCATGTCCAGCCACAGGTTCGGCCGGCGCACGAACGCCGCCGTCGGCAGCAGGTCCACCGACATCTGGCTGGCCAGAGGGCTCAGCAGGAAGCCGATCAGCCCCATGTCGTGATACAGCGGCAGCCAGGAGACCGCCCGGTCCTCCGGCTTCACCTGCAGCCCGTCGCGGGTGATCGCCACCGCATTGGCCATCAGCGCCCGGTGGGTGACCACCACGCCCGTCGGATGCCGCGTGCTTCCCGACGAGAACTGCAGGTAACAGGTCTGGTCCGGCGCGATGGCCGGCAGCTCCCGCCCCGCCCCGTCCGGCAGCGTCTCGAGGCTCAGCTGCAGCCGAGCGCCCGCTTCGCGCCCGGCTTCCTGCACCCACTCGTCGTAGGCCGCCGGCCCGAACACCGCCGCGGCCTTGGCCGACGACAGCATCCGCCCGATCTGCGCGACGTAGGCCTCCTTGCCGCCCAGCGGCGCCGGCAGCGGCAGCGGCGCCGGGATGATCCCCGCGTACTGACAGGCAAAGAAGGCCCGCACGAACTCCGGCGTTGTGTCGGCTACCAGACCGACGCGGTCCCCCGCCTCCAGCCCCGCCGCCAGCATTGCCCGCCCGAGGCCCTGCGCCTCCTCCCTCAGACGTCTGTATGTCTGCGACAGGACCAGCTGACCGCGCAGGTCATGAAAATTGATCCCGGTCTCGCCCGTGGCGGCATAGTCGAGCGCCTCGGTGAGCGTCGCAAAATCGGCATGGCGCAGGCGCCGTCCAGGCGAAGTCGGGGTGATCGTCAAAGCAAAACGTCCAGGCAATACGGATCGAAAATCAAGCGGACCGGCCGCGCCGCCGCAGCACCAGCACGAGCATGCCCAGCGCCAGCGCGATGGAGGCCGCAAGCAGGCTCGCCCCGGCCGCTTCGACGCCGAAACGGCGCACCAGCGGCGGCAACGCGATCGCATAGCATACCGCCACGACGACTCGCACCCGCACCGCAGCGCCCGCGTGGCCCAGCGAGATCACCAGCGGCTCCAGCGGCAATGCGATCAGCCCCACCACGGCCGCGGCCACCTGCCAGGTCATCAACGAGGCCGCCGATTCGAAGCCCGCTCCGAGGATGAGGCGCAGCAGCGGCGCGCCCGCAAACGTCGAGACCACCAGCAGCACAATCCCGACCCCACCCGCGGCAAGGCCGATCTGCACGGCGAGGCGCCACATCATCGCTTCCCCGGAACTCGCGCGCAGCCGCGCAAGCTCTGGGTAGAGCGCCGGAACCAGCAGCTTGGCGGGCTTGGCGATCGCGTCGGCGACCTGCCGGCCAACCCGCCAAAGCGCCGCCTGGGACGGCCCGAGCACGCTGCCGACCATCAAGGTCACCAGATGGGTGAAGGCGGTCCCCAGGGTCGCGTTGAGGTTGGTCGCCCAGGCGAAGCGCCAGACCCCCGGCTGAGGGATGCGGTAAGAACCGCCCCAGCTGAACCCCTCCAGCAGTCCCCGTCGGCGAAGTTCGAGCCAGGCGCCGCCGCACATCCACAGGAATCCGGCGAGCGTGCCCGCCGCCCACACCAGCAGAAAAGGGCCAAGCGACCAGTTCAGCCATAAACCGAGACCGCAGCCGGCCAAGCGGACCAGGGAGATCACCACCGCCTGCCCCGCCAAGATGTCGAAGCGGTCGAACAGCCGCAGCAGCCCAAGCGGCGCCGCGGCGACGATGATGGCGACCGAAGTCGCATATGCGGCTGCGGCGGGAGCCTGTGCCGGCTCCCATCCGAGCGGGCCTGCGAACAGGAGCGCTGCCGCCACCCCGATCGCCACGCCCGCCACGCCGCTCAAGACGTCGAGCATGGCGGTGAAGCGGATCACCCGCTGGAACTCGCCGATCCGGCGCTCTTGCAAGGGCTCGGCGCCGTACTGGAGCACTGTCTGCCACGACTGAAAGCGCACCACGTCGCCGAGCAGCTGTGCAAAGGCGTGCATCAGCACAAGGATGCCGAAGGGCTGCACGCCGAGGGCGCGCGCCGCCAAGGCGGTGTAGCCTAGGCTGATCACCGCGTTCACGGTTCGCCCGCCCAGCAGCTTGCCGGTGTTCACCAGGACGCGCCGGAAAACTTGCTCGCTGGCCTCGGCGCTGCGCTCCTGGTTCAACTGCGATCCTGCGCCCAACGCCCACCCATCATGCGCGACAAAGCGCTGGCCCTACTTAGGACAGCTGCCTGCGCCGCCCAAGCGCCGCGATGCCGCTGTTCAGCCTGCTGCGCGCGCCGTGCCGAACAGCTCCTGGAGCGCGACCATGATGTGGTAGAAGCTGCTCGCGGGCGCCGGCTCGTCCACGAAGCTGCCGTCGGGCCGCATCTTGTCGCGCCAGGCGCCGCGGGTGGGGACGTCCAGGTACCGCGCCAGACCTCGGCACGCCATCAGGGCGTCGCCTTCCTCCCCCAGGATCAGCGCTGCTTTCAGGTATTCCGTCTGCGGCCAAAGGCGAGCCGTCGCGTCGCGCACCGACAGGTCGTCCCACAGGGCGTTCACCGCGACCTCGCGCTCCGTGTCGACACCACGCTTGCCCAGTTCGAACAGCTTGCGCGCCGCACTCCTGGCGCGCGTATCGCCACGGCTGACGCCCCAACGCTCAAGCAGCCACGCCCATTCGAAATGGTGCCCTGGCTCAACCAGCCCGGCCTCGCCAGTGATCGGCCGCCACTCCGCGTCGAAGAACTCCTGCAGCACTCCTGTCTCAGGATCGATGAAGCGGTCCAGGGCTAAGCCCGCGAGCTCGTCGGCCAACGCCGCCCACTCCGCGTCCCCGCCAGCGGCCTGCCATTCCAGCGCCGTTTCAAGCAAATGCTTGGCGGCCATCAGGTGGGCGGGGAACAGGGTGTCGATGGCCCAGCCGACGAAGGGCACGCTCGAGGCGCCGGTGTCGGCCAGCAGATAGGCGGCCATGCGCGCCACGGTCTTGGGCGAGGCGCCCGCCTGCAGCGCCTCGTAGATCAGCAGCCCGGCCGCGCCGGCGCTGTAGAGGGTGCCGGCGCCAGGGGCCCAGGCGACCACGCCGTCGACGCCTAGCCGCAAAGGCCCCAGGCGCAGCAGCCCGTCCGAGAGCCGCTTGATCCGTTCGGCTTGCCGCCAGGCCCGGTGGGCGCGTTCGCGATCCTGATCCATGCCGGCACAACGCCCGTGCGGCAGCTGCGGTTCTGGCTGGCCGGCGGCAGGCGCCTGGAGGGCGTCAAGACAGCGCCGGCGCCGGCGCTCGGGCGCGGTTCGGGGGGGCGGTGGATTGGCGCTCCACCAGGGCGTGGCTCAGCAGGTGGTCGCCGGCGGCCGGGGCGCCGTTGCGGATCGCTCCCATCAGCAGCTCCAGCGCTGTCGCGGCCATCTGGCGGACCGGCTGGCGAATGGTGGTCAGCGGCGGCCAAAGGGTGGTGGCGACGGTCGTGTCGTCGAACCCCACGACGGTGAGGTCTCGGGGCACGTCCAGGTGCCGGCGGTGGGCCACAGAGACCGCCGCGGCGGCCATGTCGTCGTTGCTGGCGAAAATCGCAGTCGGAGGGCAGGCTTCGTCCAGAAGCCATTCGGCGGCGCGCAGCCCGGAGGTGTAGCTAAAAGCGCCCTGGGCGATGATGAGCTCCGCGCCCGGGGTGGCGTCCACCGCCGCGCGACAGCCCTCGAGCCGCAGCGCGCTGGACGACTGGTCCGGGTTGCCCGCAATGAAGCCGATGCGGCGGTGACCGAGCGACAGGAGATGGCGCGCCATGTCGTGGCTCGCCTGCCAGTCGTCGATACGCACGCTTATTCCTTCGCCAGTGGGCTGGCCCACGGCAACCACCGCCGTCGGGAGGTGAGCGTCGCTGAGCACCTGCCGGATGGCGGGCAGCTCTCCCAGCGGTGGCGCGAGCACCACGCCGTCGACGCCCTGCGCCATCCGTCGCAACTCGGCCTCGGGCGGCGCCAGGCCGTCTTCGCCCTTCACGAGCGTCAGGCGCACGCCCTTGGCGGCGGCTTCCTCGAACACTCCGATCAGGAAGTCGCTCATGAAGGCGGCGCTGGGGTTGGAGTAGACGACCCCCACCCTCGCCTCACCGGCAGTCACAAGGGTCCGCGCCGCGATGTTGGGCTCATAGTTGAGGGTGCGAATGGCGGCGAGAACGGCCTTGCGGGTGCCATCGCGCACGCCGGCCTCGTTGTTGATGACGCGAGAGACGGTCATCTTGGAGACGCCAGCCACGCGCGCGACATCGATAATCGTCGGGCCGCGCCCGCGGCCGATGGCCTTCGCCAATCCGATCTCCCCGATCGATACCCTTCCCTCTCCTGCAACATTTCCGCGCCAAGGCCAACTAGGGGCGGATCTAAGAGGAAGAACGCCGAGAGCAAGGCGGGGCCATTGCGGATGAGAACGTTCCCAATTCCCGCGCCTGCCTAGGCTTAAGGCGGCGCAACAACCTACGGCCGATATAAAGAAACGCCTCCGACCGTGAACGGGCGGAGGCGCCAAGGAAAGGAAAAGGTCACATCAAAGGGAATGTGAACGTTACCATCGGTAGATCGACGACCCGCAGCCGTCAACCCGGATCGACGTTTAACGAACATCAGGAGGCGGCGGACTGGGGGCGGTGGCAGGTAGCTCGCCGGCTGAGCTTGTCAGCCCGTCGAGCGCTGCCAACCTCACAGGACTTCCGCTTACATAAGCCGCTCGGCGGCAGGCCCCTGCGTCTGAGCGCGCCGATTGAGGCCGCACCTGGCGTGCGCTCCCTCAACAGCGGTCACGACAGCTCGCTGAGCCTGTCGGACCGAATCCCGGCGTAACGCGGAACACTCCGCTGCCCCACACGGCGCGCGCTCCACGGTCACGACCGCAGGCAAGTTGATCGTGGGTGCTCAGAGCCCGACGCCCGAGGGGCGACAGGAAAGCGATGGTACCGCCCTCCCGGATCGAACGGGAGACCTCCAGAGCCACAATCTAGCTTTTCGAACGCAATAACAATGCCTTGCACAACTCTTTGACTGCAGTCGGATCGATGCTCGCGCCCTTCTAGGGCGTCGGTCTAGTATGCGCTGATGACGCTGCGCCCCTCTATCACCGTCGCTACACCGTGCTACGGCGGCATGGCCCACGCGGCCTGCTTCAGCTCGCTGCTGGCCCTCCGCCGAACCTGCGCAGCGAACGGCATTCCACTCCGCGTCGAGCTCGGCGGCGGCGAAGCCTTGATCGGCAGGTTCCGCGCCGCGGCGCTAGCCGCCTTCCTGGGGTCGGACGCAAGCCACCTGCTCTTCATCGACGCTGACATTGGCTTCCCGCCTGAAGCCGTCTTCCGGCTGCTCGACCACAGGAAGGAAGTGGTCGGCGGGGCTTACGCGCGGAAGACGCTGACGGCGCGGGGACCGCAACCCGAGTTCATCCTCGCGACGAACGCGACTGAGGACGGCGGATTGCAGCCGGCGCTTGAGGTCGGAACGGGCTTCCTGCTGATCAGCCGGACGGCCGCTCGCCGAATCACCGACGGCTACCCTCAGCTGCGCGCCCGGCTGGGCGACGTGAAGGCCAGCACCGCGCCGGAAGCGGCGATGGTGTTCGACTCATTCGTAGACCCGGACACCCGCCGCTACCTGAACGACTACCAGGCGTTCTGCCGTCGCTGGCGGGACATCGGCGGCGAGGTCTGGGTGGATCTCGATGTGGAGGTCACCCACCAGGCGGAAGCTCAGGTGCTCCTCAGCCAGGCGCCATTGGGGGCGGGGTCCGCCGTTGCGCCTCAGGAAATCGGATCGACCTAACGGAGCGCGATACGCTCGCCATCTACGGGCTCAGACGCCTTCCACGAACGCAGCGGCGGGCGTAGCGTAGGTCGTCGGGGAGTTCTGCCGAGGCCGCCATGCGCCGTGCGTTCGACCCGCCCCGCCGCGCTGCTCAGTACCTCCGGATGTCCACGGACCATCAGAGGTACTCGATCGAGGCGCAGACTGCAGCGATCGCCGCCTACGCTCTGGCCTCAGGGTACGAGATCCACCGCACCTACGCCGATCCCGGCATCAGCGGGTTGCGGTTCGAGACCCGCCCCGCGCTGCAGCAGCTGCTCACGGACGTGCTGTCGGGCGACCGCGCTTTCGAGGCCGTGCTGGTCTACGACGTGAGCCGCTGGGGACGCTTCCAGGATCCCGACGAGAGCGCCCACTATGAGTTCCTCTGCCGGCAAGCCGGAGTGCAGGTCGTCTACTGCGCTGAGCCGTTCGTAAACGACGGCTCGTTTGCAGCGATCCTCGTCAAGCACATCAAGCGCGGCATGGCGGCCGAGTACAGTCGAGAGCTTTCGGCGAAGGTGATCCGAGCCAAGCACGGTCTTGCCGCCAAGGGCTATTGGGTCGGCGGCTCGCCGGGCTACGGAATGCGGCGCAGGATCGTCATGCCGGACGGCGCGCCAGGCCAGCTCCTCCAGGACGGCGACCGCAAGGCGCTGCAAGGACACCGGGTGATCCTGACGCCCGGCCCCGCCGCCGAGGTGGAGACGGTGCGCCGGATCTTCCGGCTGTATGTGGTCGGCGGCTATTCGATGGTCGGACTGGTCGCGCTGCTCAACGCTGAGGGTACGCCCGCTCTCCATGGCGGCCTCTGGACCAAGTCGCGGGTCAAGTCGGTGCTTCGTAGCGAGAAGTACTGCGGCGTCTACACCTACGGGATGACACACCAGGACCTGCAGGGCCGGCGCCGGGGCACGCGCCGCCTGCGCCTGGCCGGCGCCTGGCGGCCGGTGATCAGCCGCGCGATGTTCGACGCCGCGCAGACCAGCTGCCGCCAGCGCAAGCCCTGGATGGAAGACGCCGCCCTTCTCGACGAGCTCCGCACGGCGTGGGCCGATCAGGGCGCGCTCTCCGCCAAGATCATCGCGGCCCACCCGGCCACCCACGCCCCGTCCGTCTACAAGGCGCGGTTCGGCGGCCTGCTGGGCGCCTACCAGCTGATCGGCTACGCCCCTACGCCCCACCAGGTCCGCTCCGCTGAGGCCGCGCGGCGGGACCGGCCGTTCACGCGCCGCCCCCCGCGCCCGACCCGGTCCAACGCGGAGCTCACCGCAGGCCTGCAGGCCCTGCTCGATCGCACCGGGCGGATCACCGTGGACGCCATCGACGAGGATCCGGCCCTGCCCTCCGCCGCGATGCTGAGCCAACGCTTCGGCGGCATGGCGGGGGTGTACGCCGCCGTCGGCTACACCCCCACTCGACGACAGGCGCTCCTGGCCCGACCGCGACCAAGCGCCGGACCGCGCCAAGGCTGAGCCGCCGCCGACCCGCCGCATCACGGATCGTCGGCGGCGTCACCGATCAGACCGAGCTTGCGGGCGCGCACCACAGCCTGCACCCGCGTGCGGACGCCCAGCAGCGCGCAGGCCTTCGCCAGGTGACCTTCCACGGTGCGCGGCGAGATACCTAGAATCACCGAGATGTCTGAAGCCGATTTGCCTTTTTCCGCCCACTCTAGGCAGGCCCTTTGACGGTCGGTCACAAGCCGCGCCAGCCGCGCCGCGTCGGCAAGCGATGCGGAACGATCCCCGCGATCATCAACAATGCTCATGGCAAAACTTCCTGAAACAGCATCCACCCAAACCGCCAAGAAAGACGACGCCATTCAGGAAGTAGTTCCCGTGACTTCAATCTGCAGTCGAAACTCACAAGTTCATTGGTCCAGCGCCGCAAGGCGATTGCGGCGTTCACGCCGAATCCTTGCGGATACCTGCAACTGCAGGACATGGGCAGCGCCCTCCAGGTAGTCTTACTTGCCCTGACCCCGTAGGTCTACGGATCGCGCGCTCGCGGCGGACACGTCAGGAGTCGGTCCTCACTTCGGGACCTCGCCGTGCTCGACCCCGCCGCCCTCGCCGCTCTCGCCGCCGCCTGCGCCCCGCAGGTCGCGCCGGTCACCCTGGTGGCTGTGGCGCAGGTCGAAAGCGGGCTCGATCCCCTCGCGATCGGGATCAATGGCGCGCAGCCACGCGCCCTCCGACCGCGCACCGCCGGCGAGGCGGCGGCGACCGCCCGCCGGCTGATCGCCGAGGGGCGCAACCTCGACCTCGGCCTGGCCCAGATCAACGTCCGCAACCTCGGATGGCTGGGGCTTTCGGTCGAGGCGGCCTTCGACCCCTGCCGCAACCTCGCCGCCGCAGCCCGGGTGCTGCAGGCGGGATACCGACCGCATGACGCCGCCCGAAGCGGCACGCCGGCGCTGCACATCGCGCTCAGCCGCTACAACACCGGCCGCGCCACCGCCGGCCTGCGGAACGGCTACGTGGCCAAGGTGCTCGCCGCCGCCGCGCGCCTCGCGCCGCGGCTGGCCCCTCCGCCTATCGCCTCGTCCGCGCCGCCCGCAGCCGAGCGCCCTTGGGACGTCTTCGCAACCCGGTCCGGCAGCGCAGACCTGCTCGTCACCCCAGCCCCTGGAGCCCAGCCGTGATCCCTGCCGCCGCCCTGCGCCCCCTTGCGCTCGCCGCCGCCCTGCTCGCCGCGACCCCCGCCGCGGCCCAGGCGGGCGGCGGCGCCGACCTCGGGGCCTTCATCCAGAACATCATCGACCTGCTGAACAGCAGCGTGGTCCGCGGCCTGGCGATCCTGGCGGTGATCCTCACCGGCATCGCCTGGATGTTCGGCCACCTGGACCTGCGGCGCGCCGGCACGGTGGTCGTGGGGATCATCGTGATCTTCGGCGCTTCCACCATCGTCGACATGATCACCGGCGGACAGGGCGGCTGAGATGGACGCGGCGCCGCTCACAGAGGACGTCCTGTTCCTCGCCTGCACCCGCCCGGCGCTGGTCTGGGGCGTGCCGATGGAGGCCATGGGGCTCAACCTGATCGCCTCCGCGGTCGCCTTCCTGGCCGCCGGCTCGCCAGCCTGGCTGCTCGCCGCGCCCGTGCTGCACCTGGTGTTCCGCGGCGTCTGCCGGGCGGATCCGAACGCCTTCCGCGTCCTGCGGCTCTGGCTGGAGACCCGGCCCGCCGCGCGCAACGCCCGCCTCTGGGGCGGCGCCTCGACCACGCCGCTGGCCCTGCGGCCGCGGGCGGAGACGCGTCATGGCTGAACCCCTCGCCCGTCCGGCGCCGGCCGGCGCGCTGCGCCGGGAGCCGGAGCCCGGCCGCGTCCTGCCCTACGCCCGGCACGTCACCGAAAGCATCCTGGCGCTGGACAGCGGCGGCCTGATGGTCTGCCTCGAACTGGCCGGCGCCAGTTTCGAGACCGCAGACCCCGAGACCCTCAACGCCCGGCACGCGGCGCTGAACGACGCCTGGCTGAGCCTCGCCCACCCACGGCTGGCGGTCTGGCATCACCTGGTGCGCCAGCCGCAGGCCGACTGGCCGGAGGGGCGTTTCGAGTCGGCCTACGCCGCCGAGCTGGACGCCGCCTGGCGCGCGCGGACGCAGACGCGTCCGCTGTTCGCCAACCGGCTGTTCCTCACCCTGGTGCTCCGCCCCGGGAGCGTCCCGGCTGTCGGGACGGAAACCTGGCTGGCGCAGCGGATGCGCCGCCCTGCAGACAGCCTGACGGAGCGGGAGGACGTGGCCCGGCTGTCGGAGGCCGGCCGCGACCTCGTGCAGCACCTGGCGCGCTATGGGCCGCGCCGGCTCAGCCTCGTCGAGCGCGACGGCGTCCTGTTCTCCGAGCCCCTGGAGATGCTGCGGCTGCTGTTGTCCAGGCGCCCCGAACCCGCGCCGCTGGTCCGCGGCCACCTGGGGGCCGCGCTCTACGCCGACCGGGTGATCTTCGGCCGCGAGGCGCTGGAGATCCGCACGCCCGGGGCCGCCGCTTACGCCGGGCTGCTGGGGATCAAGGCCTATCCGGCCACGACCCGGCCCGGGCAGTGGGACGCCCTGCTCTCCGCGCCGTTCGCGTTCACCTGCAGCCAGTCCTTCGCCTTCCTTTCGCCGGCAGCGGCGCAAGGAGTGCTCGGCCGCAAGCAGAACCAGCTGGTCTCGGCCCAGGACCCGGCCGCCTCCCAGGTCGACGACCTGGCCGCGGCCCGCGACGGCCTGGCGTCCGGCCGTTTCGTCCTCGGCGAGCACCAGGCCAGCGTCCTGGTGCACGGCGAGACCGGCCGCGCCCTGGCCCAGAACATGGCGGCGGCCCGCGCCCTGCTGGCCGAGTCCGGCCTGGTGGCGGCGCGCGAGGACCTGGGGCTGGAGGCGGCCTTCTGGGCGCAGTTCCCCGGCAACTTCCGCTGGCGGCTGCGGCCCGCGGCGATCACCAGCCGCAACTTCGCCGCCCTGGCGCCCTTCCACACCCATCCGGCCGGCCAGGCTCAGGGCTGCCACTGGGGCGCTGCGGTCAGCCGGCTGCGCACCCGCGCCGGCTCGCCCCTGTGGTTCAGCTTCCATGTGGGCGACCTGGGCCACACCTTCATCTGCGGCCCCTCCGGCTCCGGCAAGACCGTGCTGCAGAACCTGCTGCTCGCCCAGGTGGAGCGGCTCGGCGCCCAGCGGGTGTTCATCGACAAGGACCGCGGCGCGGAGATCTTCATCCGCGCCAGCGGCGGCGCCTACCTGGCCCTCAGGCCCGGCGAGCCCACCGGCTTCGCCCCGCTCAAGGCGCTGACCGACGCGCCGGCCGACCGGCGCTTCCTCGGCCGGCTGTTGCGGGCGTTGGCCGCCCCCTCCGACCGGCCGCTCACCGCCGTCGAGGAGACCGCGCTCGATGCGGCCGCCGCCGGCCTGCTTCGCTTGCCGGCCGCCGACCGCTCCATGGCCGCCGCCCGCAGCCTGCTGGGACACAGCGACGCCGGCGGAATCGGCGCGCGGCTGGAGCGTTGGACGCAGGGCGGCGCCCTCGGCTGGGCGCTGGACGGCGCGGCCGACGCCCTCGACCTCTCCCCGCGGCTGGCCGGCTTCGACATGACCGCCCTGCTGGACGACGCCGAGGTGCGGACTCCGGTGCTGCTCTACCTCTTCCACCGCCTGCAGCAGCTGGCGGACGGCCGCCGATTGGTGATCGACATCGACGAGTTCTGGAAGGCGCTGGGCGACCCGGCCTTCCGGGCCCTGGCCGAGGACGGGCTGAAGACCTTCCGCAAGCAGAACGCCCTGCTGGTCCTGGGCACCCAGTCGCCCGCCGACGTCCTGCGCTCGCCGATCGCGCACACCCTGGTGGAGCAGTGCGCCACCCAGATCTTCCTGCCCAACCCGCACGCCACGGTCCGCGACTATGTGGAGGGGTTCGGCCTCAGCCGGCGCGAGCTCGCCCTGGTGCGCGAGGGGTTCGGCGGGCCCCACCGCTTCCTGCTCCGCCAGGGCCTGGAGTCCACCGTCGCCGAGCTCGACCTCACGGGCCTCGACGACCACCTGGCGGTGCTCTCGGGCCGGGCCGGCACCGTCGCCCTGCTGGAGCGCCTGCGCGCCGTCCACGGCGACGACCCGGCCCGCTGGCGCCCCGCCTTCCACCAAGCCCTACGGGAATCCGCCTGATGCGCCGTCTCCGCCCGCACCTCTGTCTCGCCCTGGCCCTGGCGGCCGCCCAGCCGGCCGCCGCTCAGGTCGTGGTCCACGATCCGACCAGCTACGCCAGCCTGCTGCGGCAGGCTCAGACCGCCGCCGAACAGCTGCAGACCCTGCGGGGCCAGCTGGAGGAGGCCCGCCGGCTCTCCGACCGGCTGAACAATCCCGCGGGCCTCGCCGATCTGGCGCCCGTCCTGGCGGCGCCCGGCCTGCGGGGCGCGCTGCCTGAGCTCGAGGCGGTCCGCCGCGCCGCCGACGGCGACCTCGCCGCCCTCGGGGCGCTCGCCCCGCGGGCGACGGCGCTGCGGGAGGCGGCTCGCCTTTACCGGCCCGCGCCGGAGGACGAGCCTGGCCAGGCCCTGGCCCGCACCGGCGACCGCGCCGCCCGCGACCAGGCCTTGGCCGAAGCCGCGGCGGAGGCCGGCGACCGCCGCCGACCCGGGCTGCAGCAGCTGGCCGGGGCGATCGGCACGGCGCCCACCGCCCGCGGCGTGCTGGAGCTGCAGGCGCGACTGGCCGCCGAACAGGCGCTGACCGCCAACGACCAGCTGCGCCTTCAGGCGCTGGCCATGAGCCAGGCGGCGGAGCAGCGCCTGGCGGACCAGCGGCTGCGCGAGCGCGCCGCCGCCGCCGCGGCCGCCCGCCGCGCCCTGTTCCAGGGCGCCCTGCCGTGAACGGCGGCTTCCAGGTGTTCGGGCCCGCCTATGCGGCGGTGGACGCCCGGCTCGCCGCCGCCCTGGGCGACGGGGCCGCCCGCGCCATCGCCGAGGTCGCCGGGCCCCTGCGCCTGGCGCTGGCGCTCTACGTCCTGCTCTACGGCTTCGCCATCCTGCGCGGGGCCATCGCCGAGCCGCTGGCCGACTTCGCCGTCCGGTCGGTGAAGCTCGCCGCCCTCTACGCCCTGGCCGCCACGCCGGCCTACGGCGACTGGATCGTCCAGCCGCTGTTCCACGCCGCCCCGGATCTGCTGGCCCGGGCGGTCGGCGGGGCGGCGGCGGCCGAGGACGCCGGCCAGGTGTTCGACGCCTTCCTGGCGCGGGCCGGCCTGCTCGGCCAGGCCTGCGCCGACCAGGCCAGCGCCTTCGACTGGCTGCCGCTGCTGGTGGCCGGCGCGGTGTTCGCCGCCGGAACCGCCGCTGCGGCCGTGGGCTTCGGCGTGCTGCTGCTGGCCAAGGTCGCCCTCGCCCTGTTGATCGCCCTGGGCCCGCTGTTCGTCGGCCTCGCCCTGTTCGACGCCACCCGCCGCTGGTTCGTCGGCTGGCTCAGCCAGGCGGTGAACTACCTGGTGCTGTTCGCCCTGCTGCTGGCGGTGCTGGCGCTGGTGGAGGCGCTCGTCGCCGACCAGTGGTCCGCCTTGCAGGGGCAGGATCCGGTGGCCGCCGGCCTGCTGTTCGTCGCCCTGGCCCTGCTGGCCGGCGTGCTCTTCCTGCAGGTCCCGGCCATCGCCGCCGGCATCGCCGGCGGGGCCTCCGCCGGCCTGGCCGACTTCGCCAACGCCGCCGCCCTCGGGCTCGGCGCCCGTCCCCGCACCCCGTCGCCGGCCGGCGGCGGCCGCACCCGCATCGCCCGCGAGGGCGGCTCGGTGCGGCCCCTGCGCGGCCGCGCCTGAGGAGACCCTCCGATGCCACGATCCCGTCCCCGGCCTCCAGCCCTCGCCCTTGTGCTGGCGCTCGCCCTGTCCGGCTGCGCAACCCACGAGCAGTCGACCGGCTGCCACGGCCCCCGCCGCCCGGCCAATCCGCCCTCCGCGCCGGCCGACGCCGGGCCGTCTCTTCCGGAACCCACGCCATGGCTCCGGTAACCCCGTCCGGCCTGCAGGCCTACCTCGCCGAAGCGGAGAGCTGGGACCACGACCGCTGGCGGGCCGCCGAGCGCTCCCGGCGGCGGGCCTGGGCCGCCGCAGCCGGCGCGGCCGGCCTGGCCGGCTGCTGCGCCCTGGCCCTGGCCGCCCTCGCGCCGCTGAAGACGGTGGAGCCCTATGTGGTGCGCGTCGACCGGACCAGCGGCGCGGTCGAGGTGCTCACCGGTCTGTCCGGCCGCCGGGACATGCCGGTGGAGGAAGCGGTCACCAAGAGCTTCCTGGCCACCTATGTGCGGGCCCGCGAGAGCTGGCTGGCGCCCGCCGCCGAGGCCAACTTCCGGCAGGTGGCGGTGATGTCGGCGCCCGCCGAGCAGCAGCGCTGGGCGGAGGCCTTCCGGCCCTCCAACCCGGCAAGTCCGCAAGTGGCGCTCGGGCCCGACGCCGAGGCCGAGGTTCAGCTGCGGGCCATCAGCCTGGCCGCCCCGGGCGTCGCCACCGTCCGGTTCCGTCGCACCCTCCGGCGCGGCGGTCAGGTCGAGACCGGCGACTGGCTGGCCACGATCAGCTTCGCCTATGTCCGCGCGCCGCTGCGCGAGGCCGACCGGCTGCGCAATCCGCTCGGCTTCCAGGTCACCCGCTATCGCACCGATCCGGAGGTGACGCCGTGATCCCCCGCCGCAGGCCCCTCGGATATTTCGCGTCCCTGACGCTGGCCGCCCTGCTCGCCGCCGCGCCGCCCGCCGCCGCGTCCGACCCGCGCATCCGCACCCTGGACTATCAGCCGGACAAGGTGGTGGCGCTCACCGCCGCGCCGCGCACCGCGCTGCAGGTGCAGTTCCCGGCGGGGGAGACCGTCCGGCACGTGGCGGCCGGCGACGGCGCCGCCTGGGACGTCGCGGTGGAAGGCGGGGCGCTGTTCCTGCGGCCCACCGCGCCGGCCGCGGCCGGCAACCTGCTGGTGGCGACCGCACGGGCCGACGGGATCCTGCGCCACTACGCCTTCAGCCTGCGGACCGCGACCCCGGCCAAAGCCGGCGCGCCGCTCTATGTGGTGCGCTTCCAGGATCCGCAGGCCGACGCCCTGCGGAAGGCGGCCGCCGCCGCCGACCGGCTTTCGGAGCTGGCCGACCTGGCCCTGGCCGCGCGACTCGAGCACGGCGCGGTCGAAGGTCCCCGCAACTTGGCCTACGAGCGGCAGGGACCCGAGTCCCTGGCGCCGGCCGAGGTCAGCGACAACGGCCGCTTCACCGTCCTGCGCTTCGCCGGCGCCCAGGCCCTGCCGGCGGTCTACACCGTAGGCCCCGACGGCGCCGAGGCCCTGGCCCGCTTCGACGTCCGCGGCGACCGGCTGGTGGTGCACGGCGTCGCCGCCCAGCTGCGGCTCCGCCGCGGCCGGCAGGCGCTCTGCCTGTTCAACCTGGCCTGGCGCCCGGAGGCGGCCCCGACCCCCACCGGCACGGCCGCCCGCGAGGTCGTGCGCACCCTGAAGGGGCTTGCGCCATGACCGCCGAGGCCGACCCGCCGGTCCCCGAGCCGCCCCTCGACCGCGGGATCTCGCCGGTGTCCGGCCGCGCGCGGCGGGCACCCGCCCGCCTGGTCCTGCTGGCCGCCCTCGGGCTGGGCGGCGGCGCCCTGGCCCTGGCCGCCGCCCGCCCGACGGGTCCGGCGCCGGAGCAGTCGCCCTCGGCCGCCGCCCGCGAGCTGGCGCCGTTCGAGCCCGCGCCCCGACGGCCGCCCGCCACGCCCCCGCCGCCGGTCGGGACGCCGGACGCCCCGGTGGATCTCACCCCGCCGGAGGTCCCGGCGAGCGATCTGCCGCCGCCGCCAGGCGCCCCGCTCCTCGCGTTTCGCGCCGGCGGGTCCGAACCGCGGACGCCGGCCGCGACACCCGTCCAGCGCTCCGACCCGCCCGCGGTGGCCGTGGTCCGCGCCGGCCGGCTGCCGGATCGCCGGCTGGTGCTGCTGGCCGGGGCGCGCCTGCCGTGCATCCTGGAGACCGCCCTCGACAGCGCCGTCCCCGGACCGGCGACCTGCCTGCTGGCGGACGATGTCTGGGGCGAGGACGGAACCGTGGTGCTGCTGGAGCGCGGCGCCCGGCTGCTGGGCGAACACCGCGGCGGCCTGCGGGCCGGCGACCGCCGGCTGGCCGTGAGCTGGACCCGGATCGTCACCCCCGCCGGGGTGGCGGCGGACCTCGCCGCCCCGGCCGTCGACCCGCTGGGCCGCGCCGGCCTGCCGGGGGTGGTGGACAACCGCTGGGGCGAGCGCCTCGGGCCGGCCCTGCTCGTGTCGCTGGTGGAAGGCGCCGCCGGCCGGCTCGCCCGCCGCGGCCCCTGGGCCTGGCTGGCCGCGCCCGGCGCCTCGGCGACGACCGAGGCCCTCCGCGCCGGTCGGGAGGTCGCCCCGCGGGTGGCGGTCCCGCCGGGCGCCGAGATCGGCGTGCTCACCACCCGCGACCTCGACTTCTCCGAGGTCTACGCCCTGGCGGCCGCGCCATGAGCGGGGACGCCGCCATCCTCCACCACCACCTCAAGCCGCTTCGCCAGGCGCTTGATCTTCCTGGCGTAACCGAACTCGTGGTCAACCGGCCGGGGGAGTACGGGATCGAACGGGCCGGGACCTGGAGCTTCCAGGCCGCGCCCGAACTCACCGCCGACTGGCTGCACACCCTGGCGGTGGCGGCGGCGGCCAACACCCGGCAGGACGTCTCCGCCGCCCGGCCGCTCTGCGCCACCGTCCTGCCGGGCGGGGAGCGCTGCCAGATCGTGCTGCCGCCGGCCGCCGAGCAGCTGTCCCTCACCCTGCGCCGCCCGCCGGGCCGCGCCCTGGAGCTGGCCGAGCTGGCGGCCGCCGGCCTGTTCCAGACGGTGGGCGCGCCGGGGGCGGCCCGCGCCCTTGCGGACGCCGCCCTCGCGGCCCTGGCCGCAGCGGGGAACTGGCCCGCCTTCCTGGCGGCGGCCGTGCGCGCCCGCCGCAACATCCTGATCTGCGGCGCCACAGGCTCCGGCAAGACCACCCTGGCCCGCGCCCTGGTGCGGCTGATCCCCGCCGACGAGCGGCTGGTGACCCTGGAGGACGCCCGCGAACTCACCGTGCCGCACCGCAACGCCGTGCACCTGCTCTACGCCAAGGACGGCCAGGGGCTGGCCCGGGTGGCCCCCAAGGCGCTGCTCGAGGCCGCCCTGAGGATGCGGCCCGACCGCATCCTGCTGCAGGAGCTGCGCGACGAGGCGGCCTTCTTCTACCTGCGGACGGTCAGCGCCGGCCATCCGGGCTCGATCACCACCCTGCACGCCGACAGCCCGGACCTGGCCTTCGAGCAGCTGGCCCTGCTGGTGAAGGAAAGCGGCGCGGGCCAGGCGCTGCCGGGCGCGGAGATCCGCGGCCTGCTGCGGCGGCTGGTGGACGTGGTGGTGCACATCGCCCGCCGCCGCGACCGCTTCCAGGTGACGGAGATCTGGCATGACCCCGCCGCCAAGGCTTGAGCGCCTGGCGCGCGGCGTCGCGCTGGCGGCCGCAGGTCTCGCCGGTCTGCTGCTGTTCGCCGCCCTGGCGGCCCTGCTGGCCCTCGCGGCGCTCGGCCAGCTGTCCCCCGAGCTCGACCCCGCCGCCCTGCCCGCATGGTTCTGGCGTCACCGCCGCCGCCCCGAGCTGCAAGCGGCGCTGGCCGACGGCGCCCTGCTGGCCGCCGCCGGCCTGCTCGTCCTGGTCATGGCCGCGGTCCGGGCGCATCGCCGCCCGCTGCACGGCGCCGCCCGTTGGGCGTGCGAAGCCGACCTGAGGCGGGCGGGCCTGCGGGCCGAGGCGGGCATCGTGCTCGGCCGCAAGGGCGGCCGCCCCCTGGTGCTGGGCGGGCCCGAGCACGTGATGCTCTACGCCCCCACCCGCACCGGCAAGGGCGTGGGCGTGGTGATCCCCAACCTGCTGAGCTGGCCGCATTCGGTGGTGGTGCTCGACGTCAAACGGGAGAACTGGGACGCCACCGCCGGCTTCCGGGCCGCCGCCGGCCAGCCGGTCCACCTGTTCGATCCGCTGGAGGCCGAAGGCCGGACCGCCCGGTTCAATCCCCTGGGCCACATCGACCGCGCCGACCCGACCGCGGTGATCGACGCCCTGCAGAAGATCGCCGCCATGCTGTTTCCGGCGCCGCTCCGGGCCGATCCCTTCTGGTCCGAGGCCGCCCGCACCGGCCTGGTGGGCCTGGGCGCCTATGTGGCCGCCACCCCCGAGCTGCCCCTGGCGTTCGGCTCGATCTACGACCTGCTCACCCAGGGCGATCCGCGCCGGCGGCTGCCGCAGCTGATCGCCGCCCGCCGCCGGGCCGGCGCGCCGCTGCCGGCGGCCTGCGTCCAGGCGCTGACCGACTTCACCTCCAGTTCGGACAACACCTTCGCGGGGGTCCGCCAGACCCTCACCTCGCGCCTGAACCTGTGGCTGAACCCGCGGGTGCGGGCCGCCACGGCGGCCAGCGACTTCGACCTCGCCGCCCTGCGCAGCCGGCCGCAGTCCATCTATCTGGCCGCCAGCCCCGACAACCTGCCGCGCCTGGCCCCGCTCTACAGCCTGCTGCTCCAGCAGCTGGTGGACGCCGCCGCCGCCGAGCGACCGGGCGGCGGCCGGCATCCCTTCCCGGTGCTGGTGCTGCTGGACGAGTTCGCGCGCCTCGGGCCCGCGCCCGCCCTGGCGCACGGCTTCGCCTATCTGGCCGGCTACGGCCTGCGCCTGCTGCCGGTGCTGCAGAGCCCCGCCCAGCTGCGGGCCGAGTACGGCCCGGACCTGGCCGAGGAGATCCTGGCCAACTGCGGGGCGGAGATCGCCTTCGCCCCCAAGGAGCTGGCCGTCGCCCGCGAGCTCTCCGCCCGGCTCGGCGACACCACCGTCCCCGGCGCCGCGCGCACCCGCCCCGCCGGCCTCTCCGCCGGCCCCCGCAGCGTCTCCGAATCCGACCACCGGCGGCCGCTGCTGCTGCCGCAGGAACTGCTGCAGCTGCCGCCCTCGGCCCTGCTGGTGCTCAAGGCGGGCGCGCCGCCGGTGCGCGGCCGCAAGATCCGCTACTACGCCGATCCGCTGTTCACCTGGCGGCTGCGCCCGCCGCCCCCTGTTCCGCCCTGCGAGCCGCCGGCCGGCGCCTTGCCGATCCAGACGTCAGGAGACGCCGAGGACCTGTCCCCGGAGCTGCTGACCGCCCTGGCGGCGGAGGGCCTCGAGCCGCCGCCGGCCGGCGCCTCCGAGCCCGAGCTGCAGGCCTGGGTCGACGCCCTGGTGGCGCCCAGAGATCGCCTCCCGGAGCTCGCCCATGGCTGACCGCCGCAACCGCCTGTCCGCCGACGCCGACGCGCCGACCGACGTAGCCGGCGACCTCCCCGAGCCGCTCAACGGACGCTACTTCCGCGAGCCGGCGCCGCGCGGCCGCGTGCGGCTGTTCCGCGACGCCACCGGCCGCGCGCCTGTGCTCGAGGACGCCGGTCGCCGCCTCACCGCCCTGCGCAACGACCCGCAGCTGGTCCGCGACCTGGTGGCCATCGCCGCCCACCGCGGCTGGACCCGGCTTCGGGTGGAGGGCGCGCCCGAGTTCCGCCGGGCCGTCTGGCTGGAGGCGCGCCTCGCCGGGCTGGAGGTGCAGGGCCACCGCCCGTCCGAGCGCGATCGGCAGTATCTGGCGCGCCGCACCGAGCGCGCCGCCCGCCGCACGCAAGGTCGACCGGGGCCGCGCGACCGCCCGGCCGACGCCGACCGCCGCCTGGAGATCATCCGCCGGGTGCTGCAGGCCCGGGTGGCCGACCCCGAGCTGCGGGCGCGGGTGCTGGCCTATGCGCAGCGGCGACTGGGCCGCCGGCCCGAGCGCCAACGGGACGGACCGGAGCGGAGCCTTTGACCGCCCGCCGCGTCTGGAGCCAGGGCGACCCGCAGGCTAGGCTTGCGAGGTCAGAGGCGCGTGAGCCACGGAACCGGGGAGCAGAGCTTGAGTGACGAGGACGCCCGCGGCGACGAAGACGCCCGCAGCTACATCGCCCACGTGCTGATGGAGGAGACCGCCGACTACCTCCGGCGCGGCCGGATCTTCGAGGCGGATCCGCTCGGCGAGGTGGAGGCCGGCTGGGTGGCCGCCTTCAAGACCTGGACGGCCACGCACCACCCCCAGGTCCGCAAGATGCTCGATGACCTCTGGGCCGAGCTGCGGCTCCGGGACGCCGAACCGCCCTTCGCGCGGGTGGAGGCGGAGCTCGACGCCCTGCGCCAGCGCCTCGCAGCGATCCCGGCCGAAGGGGGCCCCGCGCTATTGGCCGCGCGCATCGAGGCCTACCTCGCTCAGCGGGCGCGCCCCGCCAACTAATACGCAAACGCCAGGACAGCCGGGTTGCGAGCCGCGGCCTCCGGCTGTCCCGGCGCTGCGTCTATGCGGAGCCGCACACCCAGAGCGGAACGTCCGGTTCTCCTTCAGGTCGCGCCAAAGCCCCTGCCGAGCTGGCGCGCGGCCTTGTGCACGGCGGAGCGCCAATCACCGGGCGCGTCCTGGCGACAGACCGTGATGCTGTCGTACCAGGGCGTACGGTCCCCCTCGCCGCCCCAGCGCCACTCCGGGTACTCGTCGGAAACCAGGACAAAGGTCCGCACGCCGAGGGCGCCGGCGAGGTGCGCCCAGGAGGTGTCCGTCGTCACCAGGGCGTCGAGCGACAGAAGCTTGTGAGCGCTGTCCAGCATGTCCCCCGCCGGCTGGAGGAACTCGCCGTCCGGGAAGGCCGCCGCCAGGAGGTTCGGCGAGCTCATCGAGCGGAGGCGGTCATCGGCGAAGTCGGGGTTCCCGCGCCAGACCAGGCCAATCCCGCCGGTCCGCCGCACATCGCGGCATCGTAGGTACGGCGCGCCGCTCAGGGTCTCGCGCGTCACCCCGAGACGATGCGGCAGGGACAGCAGGCCGACCCAGCAGTCATAGTCGGCGGCGAACCCCTTCGCCCGGTCCCCGATCACCTCGGCGGCGCCCAGACCCGCGAGCAGCCGCATGTTCGGCCGCGAGCAGGCGAGCGTGATCCGGCTGGCGCCGAGCCGTCGGAGCGCCGGCAGGAAGCGCGCCATCTGGATCTCATCGCCCAGGCCCTGCTCTCCCCAGACCAGCAGGCGTCGGCCGGCGAGCGCATCCCCGCTCCATTCCGGCTTGCTGAACCTCTGGCGCAGCTCACGACGGCGCGGTCGCCCTTCGAATTCGGCAAAGCCCGACTCATACCGGCCCGCCCTGATGTGGTGGACGGCCCGGGTGTGCCAGTTCGAGGTCGCTTCGTTCACGCCGCCCCGTTACCAAAGACGGCGGGTCGTACGCCAGCGGAGCCTCAGCAGCCCGCGAGCAACAAGGACATCCTCCACGCGCCATCCAGGTCGCCGTTGCGGCCGATGGACAGCTTGGAAGCCTCTCCCGCCGCCCGAAGCGGCCCCACAACTGACGCGCCGTCGCCCGGCCACCGCACCGTCGGGAGGGCGACCGGCGCCATCTGGCGAGGGCGCTCGCAAGCCTGGTCCATCGCAGGGCGGCCTCGCCGCCGCAGCAAGGAGCTGCTCGAACCGGCGCCCGCGCGTTGACGGCCGGAAGGCGCTTTGACGACCGCCTTGGACGGGCCGCCAGGCGAAAGCGGAGGCGCTCGGTAGAAGGGGACCGGAACGGGTCGGCGGGGCGGCCATTCCTTGGCCGCGCGGCCGCCGGCCGCCTCCTGCGCAATCCGCACGAGGTCGATCCGGTCGCGCCGGTCAGCCGCGCGGCTGGTTTGCATCTGGCGCCAGATGGCGAACAGGCCAGGCGCGGCGACGATGAGAAACGGCCACAGCCGCTCAAGTTGGGAGACGAGTGCATCCACCTCAAGCCCCCTACCCGACGCGCCACAGGAGGAAGATGAAGGCCGCGGCGAGCGCCCAAAGGCCGGCTGCCAGGGCGAGCGCCAGCGGCAGGCCGCGAAGCGAATGCGCGGTGGCGAAGACGCAGCCCGACGGGCCGCAGTGCGGGGTGCACGCATGCGGTGGCTTTCTGATGATGCAGGTCGTTGAGGCCGCTCTGGCGGAGCGGCTTATAGATGGACACACCAGCGACCCGTGGTATGGCCGCCAGGTGTCTTCGATCTCTTGCAAGGTTTGCGGTGGCTACACGGCGCTGCTCGCCGAGGCGGACGCCAATCGCACTTGCGAAGACCTCAAGGCGGGCGGGCCGGTGTTCGCCCCGAGCGGCGAGCTCGTTCCCTACCTGCGGTGTCAGTCGTGCGGGCTGATCTTCACCAGCCACTTTGACGGCTGGTCACACGCGGAGTTCGAGGCTCGGATCTACAACGCCGACTATGTGAAGACTGACCCGGAGTTCGTGGCTGAGCGCCCGAGCCGAAACGCCCGCATCGTCTGGGAGCACTTCAGCTCGGCGCCGTCTGCGCTCGACTACGGCGGGGGAAGCGGCGCTCTTGCTGCTAGCCTGCGGGCGCGCGGCCTAGCCGACTGCGTGACCTACGATCCGTTCAGCGCCGAGTTCTCGGAGCGACCCGCCCGCAGGTTCGGCCTTGTGACGTCGTTCGAGACGCTCGAGCATGTGCCTGACCCCTTGGGGACAGCGCGCGATCTCGCCGGCTTCGTTGAGCCGCCCGGCGTCGTGTTCTTCTCGACCCTCGTTCAGCCAGACGACATCGAGCGGATTGGCTCGTCGTGGTGGTACATGGCCCCGCGTAACGGCCACATCACCCTGCACAGCCGCCAGTCACTCGGGCTGACCTGGGCTGCGCAGGGGATGCGGTGCGTGTCGTTTGGAGACGTCTGGCATTGCGCGTTTTCTGAGCCGCCAACCTGGGCGGTTCCGCTGCTCAAGCGAGCGCAGCGCGAGATTACGCCAGCTTGAGGCGTCGGCGGTTATCGGAGGTGAGCTACGGCCTTCGCGACAGCTGACGGCCAGTCACCCGGCGCGTCCTGCCGGCAGATAGTCACGCTGTCGTACCAGGGCGTGCGGTCGCCCGCTGCGCCCCAGCGCCACTCGGGATATTGGTCGGAGATCAGGACGAAGGTCGGGACGCCCAGCGCTCCGGCGAGATGGACCCACGACGTGTCCGTTGTGACGAGCGCATCCAGGCTCAGCAGCTTGCGGGCGCTGTCCAGCATGTCGCCCTCGGGCTCCATGAAGACACCGTCGGGGAAGGCTTCGGCCAGCAGGTCCGGCGACGGCATGGAGCGGAACCGGTCATGGCCGAACCCGGCGTTGCCTCGCCAGACGAGGCCGACGCCGCCCGAACGCTGGGCTTCAGGCCGGCGCAGGTAAGCGGCGCCGGACAGGTTCTCAACGGTGACACCCAGCCGGTGCGGAAGGGACAAGGCGCCCAGCCAGTAGTCGAACGGCGGCGGCGTCACCACCGATCCCCGGTTCGCCAGCCAGGTCGCGCCGCACCCCACCAGGAGGCGCATGTTGGGCTTCTGGCAAACATAGGTGACCTGGGCGCCGGCAGCCCGCAGCGGCCTGAGGAAGCGGGCCATCATGATCTCATCGCCGAGGCCTTGTTCACCCCAGATCACGATGTGCTGGCCGTCCAGCGGCTCGCCTGCCCATTCCGGCTTGCCGGTGCGCCTGGGAGCCAACGTCTCCCGCTGCCGGCGCGTCTCCAGCGCCGCGAACCCTTCGCGGTACCTGCCGGCGCGCAGCAGGCCGTAGGCGTGATCCAGGGGGTTCGCGGCGACGTTCACGCGATCCCGTTACCAAACACCATCGGTCGGACGCCAGCGGCGCTGCACGGCCCGGCGCGCCGGGATGACGCGCGGAGCCGACGCGCCTGCGCTGGTCGCCGTCGAACAGGCGCTGACAAGGGCCTCTGCGCCGGATGGGCTTGACGTCGGCGCAGATCAGGCAACGCTGTTCGCTCTCGGCCGGACGGGTCGAGGGCGGATGAGCAAGGCGCCGGCGATCCGGACGGACCGCCGCGCCACGGAGCAGCGGGCCCCGATGGTGGACGAACGGCAGGCGCAGGCCGTGGCGCGCGAGGAGGCGGCGGCCTGGTTCGCGCGGCTCAACAATCGGGCGGTGAGCGTCGAGGCGCTGCAGGACTTCCACGCCTGGCGCAGGCGCCCCGGCAACCGCCGCGCCTACGAGGCTGTGGAAGCGGCCTGGCGAGCGTCGGGACGCCTGGCCGAGGACCCGGAGATCGCCGCCCTCGCCCGCGCCGCCCTGACCGGCGCGCCAAGCCGCGAAGCGCCGTCCCGCAGCCGCCGCCGGCTGGCCATCGCCCTGGCTGCGGCGGCGGCCGTGGCCCTGCTGGCGGCGATCGGCGTCGCCTACAGCCGGGTGCAGCCCGAGACCTTTGAGACGCCGGTCGGCGCGCCGCGGCAGGTCCGGCTGGCCGACGGCTCGCAGCTCACCCTCGACACCGCCAGCCGGGTGCGGGTCCGCCTGACCCCTCGAGCCCGCACGGTGGAGCTCGAACGCGGCCAGGTTCTCTTCGCGGTGGCGCACGACGCGGCCCGTCCGTTCACGGTCGTCGCGTTCGACGTCCAGGTGCGCGCGCTGGGCACGCGCTTCGAGGTGGATCGCAAGGGCGCGCAGCTGGCGATCACCCTCCTGCAGGGCGCGGTGGAGGTGCGGGGACCCGATCAGGCCCGCAGCTGGGCGCTGCGCCCAGGCCAGCAGCTGCGGCTCGCCGGCGGGGCCGCCGAACTCGCGCCGGTGGACGTGGCCGAGGCGGAGGCCTGGACGAGCGGACGCATCACCCTGCGCGACACGCCGCTGGCCGCGGCCGTGGCCGAGGTGAACCGCTACAGCCGCGAGCCGGTGCGGCTGGAGGCGCCGGACCTGGCCGACGCCCGGGTGAGCGGGGTGTTCCAGGCGGGCGACAACGCCGCCTTCGTGGCCGCCGCCCAGGCGCTCTACGACCTTGAGGTCCACCGGGAGAACGGCGCCGTCCGGCTCACGCGCCGCAGCGGCGCGGACGAGAATCCTCGACCACCCTCAGGGTAGGACCGCGTCACTTGCGTCTTGGCGGCCAGGGACCCGCAACGGGGGAAGGACACGCCGGACCGGCGGGTTCGCCAGCGGGCCCGCGGGACCCGCCCATGCCTTCGACGCCTCATACGCCGCCTGCCCGTCTTCGCCGACGCCTTCTCGCCACCTCGCTGCTCGCCGGCTTCGCCCTGGCCGCAACGCCTGCCGTCGCCGCGGCGGCGGACGCCCGCCCGCAGCCCGGTGTCGCCCGGCCCGTGAACATCCCGGCCGGCGACCTCGACCGGGCGTTGCTGTCGCTGGCCGACCAGACCGGCCAGCAGCTGCTCTATCCCGCCGAGCTCGTCCGCGGCCGCAGGGCTCCGGCCCTGCAGGGCCGCTTCACCGCCGACGCCGCCCTCGCCCGGCTGCTGGCCGGCACCGGTCTGGCGGCCGCCGAGACCGCGCCAGGGGTCACCGTGCTGCGCCCGGCGTCTGGGGACGGCGGCGCGGGAGGCGCCGCCGCGCCGCGCCCTTTCCCGGACGTCGCAGCGGCCGCTGATCCCGCCGAAGCGCCGGTCGTGACCGGCGCCCAGGCGGCCGCCCCGGCCGGCGCGGTTCCGACCCTGGCCGAGGTGCTGGTCACCGGCAGCCATATCCGCGGGGTGACGGACAGCCCCTCGCCGGTGACGGTGCTCAGCCGCGACGACATCGACCAGGCCGGCCACGCCACGGTGGCCGCCGCCCTCCAGGCCCTGCCGCAGAACTTCTCGGGGGTGGGCACGGAAGGCACGGCGACCACCGGCGCCGACCGGCTGGGGACCAACAACAACTACGCCAGCTCGGTGAACCTCCGCGGCCTGGGCCCCGACGCCACCCTGGTGCTGGTCAACGGCCGCCGGATGGCCGGAGCCGGGGCGATGGGCGACTTCTCGGACGTCTCGGCCCTGCCGACCGCCGCGATTTCCCGGATCGAGGTGCTGCTGGACGGCGCTTCGGCGCTCTACGGCTCGGACGCGGTGGGCGGGGTGGTCAACATCGTGCTGCGCCGGGACTTCGAAGGCGCGGAGACCCGGCTGCGGGCCGGGGTCGGCACGCGCGGCGAGCCGGCCGAATGGATGGCCGCCCAGACGGTCGGCCGCCGCTGGAACGGCGGCTCGGGCCTGCTCTCCTACGAGTATCATCGCCGCGACGCCCTGCCGGCCGCGGACCGGGCGTTCTCCGCCAGCGCCGACCTGAGGCCGTTCGGCGGGACCGATCAGCGCACCTACTACGGCTCGCCCGGCACCCTTGTCGTCCAGGACCCGGTCACCCGCGCCTACCTGCCCGCCTATGCAATACGGCCTGGGGCCGCCGGACCGCTGACGGCCGAGGACTTCCTGCCGGGGCAGGCCAACCTGTCCAGCCCGCGGGCCGCCGCCGACCTCTTGCCGCAGCAGCGCCGCCACAGCCTCTATGGGGCGCTCTCCCAGGAGCTCGGCGACCGCCTCACCCTGTCCGGCGACCTGCGACTCAGCGAGCGGCGCTTCGTCTCCCGCAGCGCCTCGCAGGGCAGCCTGATCAGCGTCACCTCCGCCAACCCGTTCTTCGCCTCGCCGACCGGCGCCGCCTCGCATCTGGTGGCCTACGGCTTCAGCGGCGACATGCCGCCGCCCCGCGGCGTCGGCTTGGCCCGCAGCCTCGGCGCCTCCTTCGGCGGCGACCTGCGCCTCCCCGGCGACTGGCAGGCCAGCGGCTACCTGGCCTTCGCTGAAGAGCGCGGCCGCGACCGCATCGACGGCCTGATCAACAGCGACGCCCTGCGGGAGGCGATCGGGGCGGTTCCCGATAACCCGGCGACGCCGTTCAGCGCCGCACGCGACGGCTTCTTCAATCCCTTCGCCGGCGCGCCCGGCGGGACCCCGGTCGCCGCCGCCTTCATCGGCAGCGGTTACCAGGCGACCCACACGCGTTCGCGGGTCAGCTCCGTCAACCTGCAGGCCGACGGCAGCCTGCTGCGCCTGCCCGGCGGGCCGCTGCGGCTGGCGGCGGGCGCCCAGCTGCGCCGCGAGACCTTCGAGCGGGGCGGCGAAAGCCTGTACGCCGGCGTCACGCCCAGGCCCTTCGCCGCCGTGTCGAGCCGCCGGGACATCACGGCGGCGTTCGCCGAGCTGCGCGCGCCCCTGGTGGATCCCGAGGCCGAACTCCCCGGCCTGCGGCGGCTCGAGCTGTCCCTCGCGGGGCGGGTGGAGCGCTATGAGGATTTCGGAACCACCGCCAACCCGAAGCTCGGCCTGATCTGGGAGCCGGTCGCGGACCTGCGGGTGCGGGCCAGCTACGGGACCTCCTTCCGCTCGCCGAGCCTGCGCGAACTCAGCGATCCGGCGTCGAACTCGCCGTCGCTGATCCCGGTCGGCGCGGTGCGGGTGCTCAGCCTCGTGCAGTACGGCGGCAACCCTGGGCTGGAGCCGGAGACCGCCACCTCTTGGACGGCCGGCCTCGAGTACCAGCCGGTCCGCCACCCCGGCCTGCGGCTGACCGCCGGCTGGTTCTCGATCGACTTCGACCAGCGGATCGCCCAGCCGGTGCTCGCCAACCTGGCCGCCGCCCTCACCGACCCAACCCTGGCGCCCTTCGTCCAGCGGATCGACCCGGTGGGCGACGCCGCCGACCGGGCGCGGATCGCCGAGCTGATCGCCAGTCCGCAGACCAACACCTCCCAGGGCGTGTTCCCGCCGGAGTCCTATGGCGCGATCATCGACGCCCGCTACGTCAACACCGCCGCCTTCGAGGCCGAGGGGCTGGATCTCGGCGGCGCGTGGCGTTGGACGCGGGGCCGCGACCGCTGGGCGTTGGCCGCCAACGGCTCCTACCTGCTGCGCTTCCGGCAGACGGTCACGCCCACCTCGGCGCCGCAGGACCTCGCCGGCCGGGCCAACTATCCGGCTCGCTTCAGGGCCCGCGCCAGCCTGGACTGGGGCCGCGGTCCGTTCGGGCTGGGCGTCGCCGTCAACCACATGAGCCGAAGCCGCGACGACCTCGGCGTCCGGATCGGCGCCTGGACCACCGCCGACCTGCAGGCCCGGCTAAGCGGGCCGGCTGAGGGCCGCTTCGCCGGCCTTGACCTCTCCCTCAGCCTCCGCAACCTGTTCGACGCGGACCCGCCGTTCCACAACAGCCCGTACGGCGTGGGCTACGACGCCGCCAACACCGACCCGGTGGGGCGCTTCGCGGCCCTGCAGCTGACCCGCCGCTGGTAGCCGCATGCGCCCGCAGCTGTTCCGCCGCGCGCAACGCGCGCGTTCGCTCCGCCCTGCCCGCGCCCCCGCCGCGGCGCCGCGGCGCCTGACCGGCGCCCTCCTCGCGGCCGGTCTCCTTACCGCCCTGGCCGCCGGCCCGGCCGTCGCCCGCCCCTTCACCGTCGGCGACCTGCTGTCGCTGCAGACGCTGGGCGACGCGGCGGTCGATCCGGCCGGCCGCTGGCTGGTGTTCGAGGTCCGCGACCCGTACCAGGCGGCGCCGGCGTTTGACTGCGAGCTGCAGATCGAGCTCTCGCTGAACCGGCTCTGGCGGGTGGACCTGGCCGCGCCCGGACCCGCCCGGCCGCTGCTCCCCGACCGCGGGGTCAGCCTGGGCCCGGCGTCGCCGGACGGCCGCCGGCTGGCGGTGTTCCGCCTGCAGGGCGGCCGCTGGGAGCTGGGCGTGGTCACCCTCGCCGACGGCGCGGTCCGCTGGCTGGGCGTCACGCCCGACCGCGCGTTCATCGGCCGCTCCATCCAGTGGCGCTCGTCCGACGAGCTGGTCGCTCTGATCCGCCCCGACGGCGACCTGCCGCGCCCCTTGCGGGCCGGCTGCGTCGCCCCGCGCCTCGCCCCGGCGCTCTGGCGCGCCCAGGCCGAGGGCCGTGCGTCCCGGGCGGTGGTGGGCTCCGGCGCGATGCTGGGCGCCGACGCCGGGCCGACGGACCTTCGGGTGCTCTGGCGCCTCAACCTGCGCACGGGGGCCGAACAGCGAACGCCCGTGGGCGAGGCCTACGACCTGGAGCTGTCGCCGGACGGCCGCTGGGCCGCGGTGCTGGCGGACGGCGCCCCCGTCGGCCTGACCGCCGAGCAGCCGTTGCACGGGGTCTGGGGCATCACCGCCCGCCAGCGCGTCCTGAAGCTCGTCGATCTCCGCTCCGGCGCCGTGCAGGCGCCGGCCGAAGGCTGGGACCTGCTGGAGACCCTGCTCACCTGGTCGCCGTCCGGGCGTCAGCTGCTGCTCTACGGGCGACGGCCCGGGACGCCGTGGACGGCGGGCGCCTTCCTCCAGGTCCGGCCAGGCGGCGGCCTGGCCCGGGTTCTCCCGACGGCCGGAGCCCCGGCGCGGTTAAACCTCCGCCCCGAAGCGGTCTCCGCCGGCTGGCTGGGCGAGACCCCGGTCGCCCGCCTGCAGCCGTCCGGCGACGCCGCAGCGCCCTGGATGCGGCTCCAGCCGACGGGTCCGCGTCCGCTGCTCCCGGACCTTGACGAGATCCCCGAGCGGCTGCTCGTCACCCCGGACGGCCGCCTCACCCTGGCGGTCGGCCCCAACGGGACCTGGCGGCGCGACCGCACCGGCCGGTGGCGGCCCGCGATCGGCGAGCGGCCCGACCCGATCGCCCGCCGCTTCGACGCCGACCGCCTCAGCTTCGCGACGGTGACCCGTGCGCCCGACGCCGCCGCCCAACTGGCGTCGACCCTCGAGGCGCCGAGGGACGCCGTCGTGCTGGCGCGGACCAGCGCCGGGGCGGACAGCCGGATCGTCTACGCAGTCCGCGACGCGCACGGCGTGCTGCGCCTGCAGCAGGCCGGCCCCCAAGGCGCGCCGGCGACCCTGCTGACCCTCAACGCCGCCCTCGCCGACGTCGAGCCGGCCGCCGCGACGCGCATCGAGCACCGCGGAGCCGACGGGCGCCCGTTCGTCAGCTGGCTGTACCAGCCGCCCAGGTCCGCCCGTCGACCAGGACCGCCGCCGCCGCTGGTGGTGCTGCCCTACCCTCGCGTGAACCCGATCAGCGCCCCGACGCCGGACGGGCTTCCAGGCCTCCTTTACCTGCCGCCCAACGGCCAGCTGCTGGCGGCGCAGGGCCTGGCGGTGCTGGTCCCCGCCCTCTCCTACAAACCCGGCGAGCCGGCCGCCGGTCTGGCGGACGGCATCCTGGCCGCGGTCGACGCCGCCGCCGCTCGCCCAGAACTGGCGGGCGCTTTCGACCCCGATCGGCTGGTCCTCTGGGGCCACAGCTTCGGCGGCTCGGCCTCGCTGATCGCCGCCAGCCAGTCGCCGCGGTTCCGGGCGGTCGTCGCCAGCGCTCCCATCACCGACCTGATCAGCTTCTATGGGACCTTCCAGCCCTCCTGGCGGCACACGCCGGAGCTCGAGGTGGCGGTCACGCGCCCTGCGGGCTGGGTCGAGGCCGCGCAGCCGGCGCTCCGTGCGCCGCCCTGGGCCGCCCTCGACCTCTATCGCCGCAGCAGCCCGGTGCTGCTGGCCGACCGGATCCACACCCCGGTGCTGTTGCTGCACGGCGATCAGGACGCCATCAGCCTGTCCCAGAGCGAGGAGATGTTCTCCGCGCTGTTCCGGCAGGGACGGACGGCCCGGCTGGTCACCTACTGGGGCGAAGCCCACGTGATCCGCAGCCCAGGCAATGTCGAGGACGTCTACGCCCAGGTGCTGGACTGGATCCGTCGATGGACCGCATGGCCGCCGGCCAGCGAAGCCCTCAGCCGCGATGCAGGGCCCTCACCCGCGCCGACCGCACCGCCCAGTGCGCCGCCCAGCTCTCCAGCGCTGCAGCGGTGATCAGCGGGCTGCCTTCGCCGGTGACCAGCAGCCGCTCGGCGTCGAGCTCCCGCTCCAGCGCGCTGCGGTCGTAGACGCCCTCCGCGCAGAACCGCCCCTCCAGCAGCAGGTCCCGGAGCTGCGGGAGGCTGACGGCTGCGGTGCGGGCGTAAAGCGAGCTCAGGTCGCCCTTGCTCTGGCGATCCAGCAGCAGGTCCGGCAGGCGTCCTCGGTAGGCCTGCCGGGCCAGCCAGCGGTCCCGCAGCCCGCCAGTCAGGGCAACCGTCGACAGTCGGAGGGCGTGCTCCAACACTGGGCGAGCCAGCAGCGGCAGCAGCACGTCGGCCTGCCGGGCGCGCCGGCTGTCCCCGAGCGAAGACAAGCCGTGGGCGATGGCGCCCACCTGCAGCCGTTTGGCCGGCGGCAAGTCCCCCGTGTCGTCGAGCCAGGGGTGCCGGGGCCGCAGACGGGCAGCCGCTCGGGTGAGGAACCGCGGCGGCCATGGCTCGGCCATGCGGCCGCCGAGGGCGCCGCGCAGGGCGGCCAGGATCACCGCCCAGGCGGAGGACCCGATCCAGAGCGACAGGGCGGACAGCCGCTGCGGATCGAGCGCCCTCAAGCCCTCCGACCGCAACCGGTCGGACAGCACGAGAGGCGTCCGCATCTGAAAGAACACGGCGTCGCCGCCCAGCCCTGACACCTGCGCCTCCGCACCGACGGACGCCAGCCGACTGGCCGTATCCCGGTCACGCACCCAGTCCGTCGCGGCCATTGGCGGGCGGCCCTCATCGCAGATCTCCGCCACCGCCTCGGGATCCAGGGTCTGCGGCGCCTTGCCGACCTCGGTCAGCGGCAGCGCCAGCTGCGTCGCCACCGCCCGCGCCCAGGGACGCTCGTCCCCCTCCGGCCGATCTGCGACATAGTTCAGCCATAGGGCGACATCGTTCCGCCGACCGGCCTTGACGAGCGCGGCTGCCACCATCGCCGAGTCCAACCCGCCGGACACTTCGGCCGCCAGGATGCGGTAACTGCCCGCCAGTGCGGCGGTGCAGAGGTCCACGCGACGCGCCAGGGCTGCGGGCCGCGGGTCCGGCGCGGGCCCCTCCATCGCCGCCCGGGCCGGCGTCCAGATCTTTTGCACGGCTGACGTCGCGGGCGGCGGTCCGGCCGCCAGCTGCTCTCCGGGCAGGAGCGCGCGTATCCCGTGTAAAGGCAGGTCCGTGCTGACCAGCCCCGGCGAAGCGGCCACGCAGGCGAGCACCGACCAGTCGAGGGCGAGCGTTTCCGGCAGCAGCACATCCGGCACGGCGCGCAGGCCGGTGGCCGCCAGTCGCACCAGTCCACGCGTCCAGGTGAAGGCCTCATACGCGCCGCTCGGATCGCGGAAGAGATCGAAGCCGCCGTCCGGCCGCAGCGGACCAAAAAGCAGGTAGCGACCCCAGGCGCCCGCCTTGAACGCCTCGCGCGCCGCCGCGACGGTCGCTGGCCCCAGGTCGGCGGGCGGCGCTTCCTGGGCGCCAGGGTCCGTCTCCGGGATCGGGCCGTAGAGCCGTCCGACCAGCACACCGTCCGACAGCGGGCGAACCGGCGGCGGGACGCCGCAGCTCCACAGTTCGAAGGCCGGCCAGGCAAGCGCCCGGCCCCACCCTTCGGTCAGCTCCAGTTGCCGAACCAGATGCCGAACCAACCCGACGGCCTGCGGCGCGCCGGGATTCCAGGCCAGGGCGACGAGGTCCCCGCGCATCAGGCGACCAGGATCGGGGTGAAGGCGCGCAGGCGGTCCGGGTGGTCGTCGAGAACCACCTCGCCCGCCTGGAGCCAGCAGTGGGCGGCGAAGGGCCAGGTCCGCACCCCGAATACCCAGTGGGCGTTCACCCCGCGCTCGCGCAGCTCGAGCAGCAGCAGGAAGGACCGAAGCAGGCACTTGCCGGTCCCCGGGGTGAAAACGAGCGCGCGACGCGCCGCAGCGATCTCGGCGCAAGCCTCAGGATCGGGCGTGGGCAGGAGCCCCGTCGGGCGCGGCCCGGCCGCCTCGATCAGCGCGCGCACCGACCGGCCTGCGTAGAAGCGTCCCATGCGGCCCAGGTGGCGAAACGCCGCGATCGCATCGGCGCCGCGCAGCGGCCGATCCGGCCGGCTCGCCGCTCGTGATCCCGGCTGGAGCATCAGCGGCGGCGGCGGCGGCGCCCCCGGCCGGACGAACGGCGCCAGGACTGGCGGCGGCTCGTTGAGGACCCGCCGAACCGGAGCGTCGACCAGAAACGCAGCGCCGGGCAGGCATTGATAAGCGCCGGATCCCAGGTCGAGCAGCACCAGATCGTCAGCGATCTTGGCCGCGTGGACCTGCGGCGCGAGACTCCACTCCATCAGCGGACCCTTAGCGAAGCGACTGGCGCCCCGAAGGGCGCCAGTCCTGAGCGAGCTGCGGCGGCAGATCAGTCGTCGTAGCGGAGCACCTGGTCGATCTCGGGCTTGGCGCCGAACGGTCCCCCGTTGGTTTGGCGCTTGACGTCGCCGAGCCGGACCAGACGCAGGGGAAGAATCTTCTTGAGCTTACGCATGACATCATTCCTCTTCTGGATGTCCCGCCGGAACTGGCGGAACGACGAGGATTGCGCGCCCCGGCGCCTCGATATTCTATCTATATCTCGTCTATATCTTCGCCCTGCAGCTGACGGGCGAACACCACCGCGAGCCGCCGACGACGCGCATGGAAGCGGCGCAGCTCGGCCGCCAGCCGCCGCGGGGCGCCGCCTTCATAAGCCGCGGCGAGCAGCCGGGCCTCGGCGGCCAGATTCTCCAGCACCTGGGGCTCGATCCGGCGCACCGGTCGAAGCCGGGCGTCGACCTGCGCCTGGACGCCCACCAGCACCCGACCCGCGCGCTCGCGCAGCACCTGGGCGAACAGCCGGCGACTCCAGTTGACGGGCGCAAGCGCATCGCCTCCGTCGCCAAGCGCTGCGTCCAGGGACGCCGACGCCGAGGCCGCAGGCGGCGGACCCGGGCGCGACAGGGCGGCGAGCAGGACAGCAAGGTGCAGATCGAGGAGCTCCGCCACATCCGGCGGCGACAATCGCCAGGTGAAGTAGCCCTCCCCGCGGCGGTCCTCCACCAGACCCTCACCCGCCAAGCGGCTCAGCGCCTCCCGAACCGGGGTCGGGCTTAAACGCAACCCAGAGGCGATACCCTGCACCTTCAGGCGCGCACCTGGCGGATAGATGCGCTCCGCAACGGCCTCCCGCAACGCGGTAAGGGCGGTTGCAAACGGCTCCGCACGGTCCATGTCAGGCGCTCTCCTCGCCCCGCCAGCTTGCGGGCAAGCGCAATCGACGTCGACTCCCGCAGCGCGACCAGGAACAAGAAAAACGAAATTATTCAGTCGGTTTGCGGCGCACCCGCAAGTTCTTTGCGGAAACGCCGCGTCTGTCTGCGCATGTTTTGAGCGGCGGCTGGCGCGCACCCTCCGAACACGGACAAAACGCGGTTCGACATTGATCTCCGCGCCGGCCTGTGGAAGCTGGGCAGTCTATTTCTGGTTGCCTGGTTTGCGTATGCCGCTCTCGACAGCGCCTTCCCAAGAACCGGACGGCGTCGCCGTGGCCGCCACGCTGCGCGCGGTTCGCCGCCATCGGCGGCTGCGGACCGCCGAGGTGGCGGCGGCCATGGGGCTCCCCCAACGCTCGTACGAACATTTCGAGGCGGGAGCCGGCCGCCTTCACCTCGACAAGCTCGAACTCTTCGCCCGCGCCACCGACAGCGACCCGTTCGCCCTGCTGGCCGCCATCCTGCTGCGATGCCCCGAACTGGCCGTGCTGACCTCGGACAATAAGTTCCTGACAATTGTGAACCTGGCCCTCCTGGACCTCGTCGAGAGGGCTCCGGAGGTGATCCCCCGCCTCGAGGCCGCCAGCCTGATCGCTGGCTTCAGCGAAATACTCGAGAAATTGTGCGACGATGTCCGAACCCGCGAACGCCTGGCGCAGGCCTGGCTAACGCAGCGGGGCGGTCCGCCCGACCCTGAAGACGAGCCTTAAGGTCGAGACGCATGGCGGCCGCATTCGGATGCGGTGATCTCGACAGACCGTGTCTCCGCCGTTTAGCTCGCCGCCATGTGCAACGAATACCGGTTCAGCCAGGCGCGCGACGCCATCTCCGCGCAATGGGCGCAGCTGCAGATCCCGGTCGTGTGGCTGGACGCGGCCGCTAACCGCCCGCCCGGAGAACCCATCAAGCCAACCGACCGCGCCACCATTCTGCGGCCGGCGGACCCGGCCAGCCCGCGGGCCGGGCTTGCGGGCCTGGATCTGCGCTGGTGGATGGTGCCGTACTTCCACAAGGGGTCCGTCAAGGACTGGCGCTCCATGTGCACCAACGCACGTTTCGAGACGGTGGACACCGCCCCCACCTTTCGCGGCCCGTACAAGGCGCGCCGCTGCATCGTGCCGCTGACCAGTTTCATCGAGTACTCCAAGCCGCCGGGCTGGAAGAAGGGTCAGCCGAAGACGCGACACGAGATCAGCTGGGCCGGCGGCGACATCCGCTACTTCGCCGGCCTTTGGGACCGCGCGACGCCGGCCGACATGCCCGAAGGCCTTGAAAGCTTCACATCGTCACCGGCCCCTGCTGCCCCGATGTCGAGCCCATCCACGACCGCACGCCGGCCGTGCTGACAGCCGAGCAGGCGCTGGCCTGGCTGAACCTCGAAGGACCGGGCAAGGCCGGGTTCGCAGAACCGGCTCCGGCCGGGACCTACACCCTGGCCCATGCCCCCCGCGAACAGATCATCGGGCGCGAGTTGCGGCGGATGCTCTAAGCACGACCCTCAATTGTAAATTCCCGGACGCCGGAACCACAGCCTGGGCAGGCTGTTGACGGCGGGCGGACAGGACGACAACTCCGGTTCACGAGCCCCCCGAGGAACCCCGCAAGCCCCCGGCGCCCCGTCAGGCCCGGGGGCTATTTCGTTGATCCGCACGACCCTTCGGCCGGGGTCTCGCCCTCGGCGATGTCCCGCCAGCACTCGGCGACACGGTGCTCCCGGTCCCACGCCCGGGCCAGCCACACGCACATGCCGGCGAGCAGCACCGCGATGACCGCCAGCACCCGCGCCTGCAGCCGCAGGCGTCGCTGAGCTGCGTGATCTCGAAGCCCCCCGATCATCGGCGCAAGTTAGACGGGGGAGCCGGAGGCGGTCCAGCCGCCCGCGACGGTCGCCGAAAGGCCGGCGCAACCCTAGCCGCGACGCACCAGGACCACGCCGAGGATCACGAGCACGGCCCCGCCCACACGCGCCGGACTGACGGCGTGCCGCGCCAGGCCCAGCGCGCCGACGTGATCCAGCCACATCGCCATGACGATCTGACCGGCGATGCCGATGGTGATCAGCGACGCCAGTCCGATGCGCGGCGCCGCGTAGGCCGCGATGGCGACATAGATGGCGCCATAGACGCCGCCCATCCAGGCGTACCAGGGCAAGCCGACGAACGGCGCGGCCGCAGGCCGACTTCCGCTCGCCAGCGCGACCGCAAGCAGCGTCGCCGTGCCGACGGCGAACGAGATCAGCGCCGCCAGGATCGGCGAGCCACCGGCCCGTGCCAGCATGACGTTGGTGGGCGCCTGCAACGCGATCAGTCCGCCGGCGGAAAGCACCAGCAGCATCGGCAGCACGGCGGAGAGGTTCACGGACCTCTCCCGACGCGCTGCTGCTCCGCCGCCACCTGGCCGAGGAGCCTCACCAACGAGGTGCGAGCCGCCTCGGACAGCTTCTCGTATGCGCCCAGGAGCTCGATGGCCCCGGGGGTCCGCAGGCGCGACAGCATGTCGAGGTCCGGGCTGTGCGGCGCTCCGTCCCCCGCGTCGAGCACCACCAGAAGGTCGGCCACGCGGCACTCCAGAGCCCGGGCGATCTGCACCAGGCGGGAGAAGGGAATCCGGTTGGCGCCGTTCTCGTACTTCTGGATCTGCTGGAAGCTGACCCCACACTGCCGGGCCAGGCTGTCCTGCGACAGGCCCAGCGACCGGCGCCGCAGCCGGATGGCGCCGCCCAAGGCGACATCCATCGACTCCGTCGCCTTCTTCGGTGAAATCTGCACCTCGGCTCTCTTCGACATCCCAAAGGCCTTCCGCGCGTCACCGCGCCGAGCAGCGCATTGCAGCCTATCGGAAGGTCCCGGCCTGCCGTCAATGCGCCGTGACCAGGTTCGGCCGGCACATGCCTGTTTGGCGGCGATCGGAGCTGCTCTGCGAGCGGGTGGAGCCTATGCGAAGACAGCCCGGCAGCGCTGCAGGCTGTCCGCCACGCAGGCTTCGGAGCCGGCCTCGTGGCCTGCGACATCGCGCTCGCGGACCCTGAACGTCCGCCATGGGTGGGAAGCGGTTATTGGTTCGCGCGCGGGAGCGAGCGCCTGCCCACCCCACGCATGCGCTGCAAGAGCGAAACCATCAGCTTCAACCCGCGCTGAGCCGCCCGATCAGAAAGCGGTTCCCGCGACGCTGCACCTCTGCTATTGCGAATTATTCGCAATCGGGGTTCCAATGCGTCTGTTCTCGTCGTCTAGCGTCGCCGCCCTGGTCCTGATCGCCGCCCCCCCTGTTCTAGCCCAGACCGATGCGCCTGAAGTCGAGGCTGTGGTGGTCACCGGCGGCTCGCAGGTCGAGCTGCCGGGCGCCTACGCCGGGGGGCAGGTCGCTCGTGGCGGACGGGTTGGCCTGTTTGGGGCGCTGGAGGTGATGGACACGCCCTACGCGGTCACCAGCTACACCCAGCAGCTGATGCTCGATCAGCAGGCCCGCAGCGTCGCCGACGTCCTGCAGAATGATCCTGTGGTCCGCGTCGCCAAGGGCTTCGGCAACTTCCAGGAGCTCTACGTCGTCCGCGGCTTCCCGGTTTACTCCGACGACATGGCCTACAACGGGGTCTACGGCATCCTGCCCCGCCAGTTCGTGGCCGCCGAGTTCCTCGAGCGTGTGGAGGTCTTCCACGGGGCCAACACCTTCCTCAACGGCGCGGCCCCCGGCGGCAGCGGCGTGGGCGGCGCCTTTAACCTGGTGCCCAAGCGGGCGCCCGACGCGCCTCTCACCCGCCTCACCGCCGGCTGGGAGACGGGCGGCCAGCTCTATGGCGCGGCCGACGTCGCCCGCCGCTTCGGCGACTTCGGCGCTCGCCTCAACCTCGCGCGCCGGGACGGCGAGCAGGCCATCCAGGGCCAGCAGCGCGAGCTGGGCGTCGCGGCCCTCGGCCTCGACTATCGCGGCGAGCGGTTCCGTTTCGCCGCCGACGTGGGACTACAGGACCACCACATCGACGCGCCGCGCCCCAGCGTCACGCCGGCCGGCGCTATTCCGGAGCCGCCTTCGGCGGACAGCAACTTCGCCCAGCCCTGGACCTACACCGACGAGCGGCAGCTGTTCGGCGTTGTGCGCGGCGAGGTCGATCTGACCGACACCTTCTCGGCGTGGGCCGCGGTCGGCGGCCGCGACGGTGAAGAGCAGAACGTGCTGGCCAACCCGACGGCGCAGGCCAGCGGCGTCACCAGCGCCTACCGCTTCGACAACCGCCGCGAGGACGCCGTGGTCTCGGCCGACATCGGCCTGCGGGCTCAGCTGCAGACGGGCCCTGTTGGCCACCGCCTGGTGGTCTCGGCCTCCTCGGTCAGCCTCAAGTCCCGCAACGCCTACGCCTTCTCCAATTTCGCGGGTTTTCCAGGCAGCCTCTATGCGCCGACGGCCGTAGCCCCGCCGGTCCCGAACTTCTTCGTCGGCGGCAGTTTCGACGCCCCGCATGTCACGGAGCGGACCGAGAACGGCAGCTTGGCCATCGCCGACATGCTGTCGTTCCTTGACGGCGCCGTGCTCGCAACCGTCGGCCTTCGCCGTCAGGAGATCGAGACGGCGTCCTTCGACTACAATTCCGGTGCGGAGCTTTCCCGCTACAAATCTGACGCCGTCACCCCCGCCTTCGCCCTCGTTTATAAGCCGAGCCAGCAGCTTTCGCTCTACGCCAACTACTCCGAGGCCCTGGTCCCCGGGCAGATCGCGCCGGCGACCAGCGGCGGCGTTCCGATCGTCAACGCGGGCGAAGTGCTGGAGCCGTTCCGCGCCGAGCAGGTCGAGGCGGGCGCCAAGTACGACGCTGGGCGCTTCGGCGGGACGCTCAGCGTCTTCAACACCACCATGCCTAGCGCGGTCGTCGAGAACGCCCGCTTCACCGCGGGCGGCGAGCAGCAGAACCGCGGGGTGGAGCTGAGCGTCTACGGCGAGCCGGTCGAGGGACTGCGCGTGATCGGCGGGGCAACTTGGCTCGACACCGAGATCGCCCGCAGCGCCACCGCCGCCTTCCAGGGCAGGTCCGCCATCGGCGTCCCGGACTTCCAAGCGAGCTTGAACGCGGAGTGGGACGTGCCCGCCGCCGAGGGGCTTATCCTCGAAGGCCGCATCACCCACACCGGATCGCAATGGGCCAACGGGCTGAACACGGTGGCACTCGACGCCTGGACGCGTCTCGACCTCGGCGCACGCTATGCCCTTCAGGTCGCCGGCCAACCCATCACGGTGCGCGCCCGGCTGGAAAACGTCACCGGAGAGGACTACTGGGCCTCGGCTGGCGGCTACCCGGGCGCCAACTACCTGGTGCTGGGCGCGCCGCGTACGCTGCTCGTCTCCGCCTCCGTGGACTTCTAGCTATCATGACGCCGAAGACCGTCCGCGCCTGGTCCTTCGTCCACAAGTGGACGAGCCTGATCTGCACGGTCTTCCTGCTCATGCTCTGCGTGACCGGCCTGCCGCTGATCTTCCACCACGAGATCGACGACGCCCTGGGCCATGACCGCTGGAAGCCGGCCAATCCGAGCGGCCCTCTTCTCGGCTACGACCAGATCTTGCAGATCGCGCTCGACAAGCGGCCTGGCGAGGTCCCGCTCTTCATGAGCTTCGACACCGAGCGTCCGGTGGTGAACGTCACCACCGGCCCACGCGCGGACGCCCCAGGCTCGGAGATGCACTTCGCCTCCTTCGACCGAACCAGCGGCGAGCTCGTGCCGCCGGTCGCGGGTGGCGGCGCCATGGACTTCATCCTTGAGCTGCACACGGACATGTTCCTGGGCCTGCCGGGGATGCTGTTCCTGGGCGCGATGGGCGTTCTTTTCGCCGTGGCCGTGGTCTCTGGCGTGGTCCTCTACGCGCCGTTCATGCGCAAGCTCGAGTTAGGCGCGCTACGAATCAGCCGGTCCCGTCGCGTGAAGTGGCTCGACTATCACAACCTCTTGGGGGTCGTGACGGTGGCCTGGGTCATGGTCGTCGGCCTCACGGGCGTGATCAACACCCTCGCCACGCCGATCATGGACCTCTGGAAGACTCACGAGCTCGCGGCGCTGACCGCCGGCCACCACGGCGCTCCCGCCCAGCGACCGAGTTCGATTGACGCCGCCGTCCAGCGCGCCGTCTCCGCCCTCCCCGGGATGGAGCTGCAGTTCGTCGCCTTCCCCGGCGGATCCTACTCGACCGAGCGGCACTACGCCGTCTTCTTTCACGGCTCGAGTCCGCTGACCGAGCACCTGATCACGCCCGCCCTGATCGACGCCGAAACGGGCGCCTTCACGGCGGTCGGTCACATGCCCTGGTACAACAAGGCCCTGTCGCTCTCGCAGCCGCTGCACTTCGGAGACTACGGCGGCCTACCGCTGAAGATCCTCTGGGCCCTGCTCGACCTCGCCACCATCGTGGTGCTCGCCAGCGGCCTCTACCTATGGCTCTCCCGCAGACGCGCCCCCGCCGCCGCCCGCGCCGAAGACGCCGAAGCCCTCGCCCTGGCGGCGGAGTGAGCATGGCTGCGCCGAAATCGTCAAAGCTAACGCGAACCTTCGCCCTACCGCTGGCTATCGCGGTGGCCAGTTTGGTCGGCCTTGTCTCCGCCCTGGTGGGTGATGGGGCATGGAATGCTGTCTCGTGGTTAGCACTCGCCGCCCCCGTGGCCGCCGTTGCCTGGGCTTGGCGACGGCGAGCCTAAGGGAACTTAGGCCTCCACCGGCGCGGCATGTCCCGGATGCCGGAATCCAGCTCCTGCTTACCCATCCATCTGGGGCGGCCGAGATCGGGATCTTTCTTCAGGGCCGCATCGATCGTCGTTAGCACACGCGCATGCGCCCCGGCCGTCCCTCCTCCAAACCATCCGGCCCGCGCTGACGTACAGTGGATACTCGGGGGTGGTCAGCTCAACCTAAACCCTGACGCGAACAGGCAGCACCTCGAACGCCAAGCCATGCTCGTCTCGGGACTCTGGGCTACAGACCTGGAACGCCGCGACGGTTGCGGCTCCGACAAGTGCAGCACCGCTAGCCGCAGCCCCAGCTGTTCGCTCTCGCCAAACGAGACGCCGCAGAGAGCAAGGAGGGCAGCAATGAGGACGTAGTGGGTCACCATCCATCTCGGAAGCACCCAAGACCAGCGCAATTGCGGCACAGGAAGTTGAGAGTCCGCAACGGGTCGGGAGCGGACGTTGGCTCCCGGCGGCAAAGCGGACTTCCTTCAGCCTTACCCGAGAGCGCGTGCAAAGGCCTCTGCGGGTCAGAAGCTGACCGTAGCTCTGGGCTTTCGCGCCACCTCAGGCGCTTCGGGCCTTGAGCGCGTCCAGAGCCAGCCCCGCCAGTTCCTCAGCCCAAGCGGGTGTGCTGACGTCGGTTGGCGTCGCGGCCAAAGAGACTTGGAGAAGAAGGCCGGCGATCATCAGAGCAAGCCGCTCTGCCGGCAGATCTGACCTGAAGACTTCCTGACGCTGGCCTAGGCGCACCAAGTCCTCCAGCGCGCGCAGGGTGGACCAAGGGTCATCTGGTGAAGGTCGGCGCCCTGCGCCGGAACTTAGCGCAGCAAGGGTGGCGATCCGGCTTACTTCGCTCATGGCCGTGTTCGCTTGCCCCGCCCTCCAGAAGACCGCTTGGAGCACATCTTCCGCGGGAGGTTCGGCGTCGATCAGCTGGCGGAGCCCCTCCAAAGCGCGGCGCCTTTCGCGTTCGCTAACGGCCACCGCTATCTCCTGCTTGGAGCTGAAGTTGTAGTACAGCGTCGCCCTCGCCACCCCTGCCCGGGCGGCGATCTCCTCCATCGCTATGAGCTCATAGGGTCGCTCCTCGAATAGCGCCTTCGCTGCATCGAGAACCGCCTCGATGGTGCGGATCCGGCCCCTGTGGATTCCTGACATTCTGGACTCCCGTCTAAATTTAGACGATTGTCTTATCAGAGATGGTGAGGTGGCGCTTGAAGAGCATGCTTGCCGATGAGCTTTTCTGTCCCTCAGCTCCCGGACCGAGACGTCTTACGCCGTGGCGACGCCTTCAGCTCGCCGTCACACGTTCGATCGAAAGCTGGCCGCCGGCCGTGTTCGAGGAGCCATTCTATCGACCTCCGCTGCCCGGCGCTCCGCTCTTCGTCATGGATCCCGTCGCCATCCATGAGGTCTTAGTCCACCAAGCCGAGACCTTTGTGCATGGCGCGCTGTGGCGTCGGATCACCCGGCCGATTTGGGGCCGTGGGCTCGCGGTTTCTGAAGGGGCTGAATGGGCGCGGCAACGACGATTAGCTGCGCCGGCTTTTCGGCCCGCCGAGATGAAACAATTCGGCCCTGTGGCGAGCCGAGCCGCGGAACGCCTGCTGAAGCGATGGCGACTGCAGGGACCGGAAGTGGTGCAGGACGTCTACGAAGGCGCCCTGCTTTGGGCCTTTGACGCCTTCGTCGACAGCTTCTTCTCCCCAGGGAAGGCGGAAGGGCTCGAGCGTAACGAGCTTCTGGCCCACCTTCGAGGGCTGCTGAAGCAGGCAGGCACGATGCGGCTGAGCTATTTCCTCGCGCCGGACGCTCACCACGATGGTCGCCCGAGCCCGGCCGCAGCAAACCTGACTGCGTTCCGACAAGGCGTACGGCGGCTGATTTGCGCTTCGCTAGAGAATGGCGGCAGCAACTTAACGCGCAGCCTGACGACCGACCCCGACCTCCTCGAAGACAACGTGTCCGGCTATCTTGCAGCCGGACACGACACCTCGGCCGTGAGCTTGGCCTGGGCGGTGTTCCTCGCGTCCTCGGACCTGAGCATCGCCGCAGCGCTCAGAGCCGAGGCGAAAAGCGTGATCGGCGAAGGGCCGCTCCAGCCTGAGCATGTGGAACAGCTTGTCTCCACGCGGCAGGTGATTTGCGAAGCCCTTCGTCTCTACCCCCCTGCGTACATGATGACCCGTGTCTGCACGGGGGACGCGCGCTTGGGGCCGCATGTCCTCAAGAGCGGCGATCGGGTGGTGATCCCCACCTACGCGCTCCATCGTCATCGCCGCTGGTGGACCGAGCCGGACGCTTTCAAGCCATCCAGGTTTGCTCCAAGCGCATCGCCGCCTGACCGTCACCTCTACATGCCTTTCGGAGCAGGGCCTCGCATCTGCATCGGTGCTGCGTTCGCGATCACAGAGCTTACAGCGGCTCTAGCTACGCTCTTTAGATCCGCACGGTTTGAGCTGGCTGGCGAGCCGCCGTGGCCGATCACCGACCTTTCGCTGCGCCCCTTAGGTGGACTGCCGATGAAGATCACCATCGATGGTGAAGTGCCCTGACCGACTGAACCCGCAATCAGATCTACGGGCGTAACCGTGCAGCGGTCCAAGCGTGAAGCAGACCTCGCGAGCGTCGGTTTACGACCCATAGCGGACACTCTCGCGCCGGGTCGCCGCCTCCTGCTTCCACCAACGTCAGCGATCTATCGACATAACGGGCGCGAAGGGCGCATGCGGATCGCCTGTCCAGCGCATGAGCGTCAGGTCGGCGGTCTGCAGATCGCCGCGCCGGCCGTTCGCCGCCAGGTACCAGAGGCCGTCGCCGAGGGGCTGCATCCCGACGTCCGCCTTCTGGTTCCAGCCGCGAACGCCCGTCGCCGGATCCCGCAAGCCGTCTGCCGCCAGCGGCAGCAGGGCGCCGCGGGCCCACCCCTCGCCCGCGGCAGACGTTACACCCACGAGATCCCCCTCCACCGGCCGCGCGCGGGCTTCCACCGCGAACAGGCCGTAGTTCGGAAAGCCGGGCTTCCGCCCGCGGTAGACCCCCATGAACCAGCGCTGCTGGGCGCTGTCGTAGGCCAGGTTCTGCACGCCGTAGGTGGTGTTGCCGGTGCGCACGAACACCTTCGCCCGGGGCTCCGCCGGACCGCTGCGGTGAGGCGCGGCCTCGGTAAGCGGCCGGGCGAGGCGCCCCCAGCCGGCCACGTCGTACTGCAGCAGGATCTGGTGGTCGTTGTCGGCGCGGTCGACCGAACCATAGATGCCGTAGGCCACCGTCAGAAAGCGCTTGCCGTCCGTGCGGCCGAACGCCGGGCCGAACGCCACCCCGTCGATGCCCGAGCACCCGAAGCGGTGATCGGGCGACGCGGCGGCGTCCTTGCGGAACCTGCCGTCGTCGCCGTCGAAGCGGCCGTCGCCATTCACGTCCGCGGCGTAGTCCTCCGCCACCTCCGAGAGGTAGACGGTCCGGAAGAGGTCCGAAGCGCTCGCCTGCACGCCCACCCGGTCCAGGCGGGCGGCATCGATCACCGCGATGTAGAAGGCCTTGTCCGCCTTGTACTCCAGCGAGCCGTAGACCTTCCCGTCCGCCGGATTGAAGTCGAGGTCGCCGAGGTGGCCGGTCCAGCCGACCAGGGTGCCGACCAGCCGGCCCTGGAAGTCGTATTTCGCCAGCAGGTTGGTGAAGGAGTAATAGATGTAGCCGCCCTTCAGGTCGACGGCGACACCCTGCACGTGGCCGGACGGCCAGGCCCCGCCGTTCTGGTTCAGGGGCGGTGTCGGCGAGACCCTCGGGCCTTCGGCCTGGGCCGGCGCCGCGACGGCCGCCAGCAGCAGCAGGGGCAGCAGGCGCTTCATACCTGAGCGCCTTCCGCGGCGAAGGCGTTGCGGCCGCGCTCCACCTGCATCCGATGCGTTCCCGCAAGGGTGAGATCGCGGGACCTGATGGTGCGCAGGAACCGCCATTCCCCGACGACCCGCTGGGGCGTCACCTCCAGCATCATGTAGCCGCGCCGGCTGGTGTCGGCCCAGCCCAGCTCGGGATTGGCGGCGACAAAGCCGCGGGCGACCACAGCAGGGTTTGCGCCGAAGTCGCCCTCGGCGCCGTTCGAGGTCACGCTCTGGCCGGCGAACTCGACTCCGGCGGGGCGGCCGCCCTCCACCAGCGAATAGGCCCAGGCGTTGTGGCTGTCGCCGGCGATCATCACGAGATTGGCGTCCGCCGCCTGGGCCGACTGCAGCAGGCGGGCGCGGGCGGCCGGATAGCCGTCCCAACGGTCCATCCACATCGGCATGCCGAGCTTCGCCGCCCGAATGTAATTGTCGTACTTGGCGACCGTCCGGGCGCCGGCGTCCGGGCGCAACCACGTCAGGCCCTCGGCGGGCATCACCGTCCGGCCAAGGATGGTCCCCATGCCGACCAGCTGCCATGCCGAGGTGCGGGCGTTGGCCTTCAGCTCGCGCCGCAGCCAGCTCTCCTGGTCTGAGCCGAGCATGGTGGCGGACGGGTCGCGCCATGCGCCGTCCCGGAACTGCTCGAGCGCCCGATCCGGATCCGCCGCCCGGAAGGCGGCGCCGATGTCGGCCGGCTGCGTGCGGGCCAGCAGCCGCGACTCCGTCCGGTAGAGGGTCGCGAGGCTGCCGATCCGGTAGGACGCCCAGGGCGCCTCGGAGACCGGCATCCACTCACGGTAGACCTGCATGGCGGCGGCTTTGCGCGCGGTCCAGTCCCCCTCCTTGGCCGGCTGGTGGTTCTGCGCTCCGCCTTCCCAACTGTCGTTGGTGGACTCGTGGTCGTCCCACAGGGCCACCATGGGCGCCATCTGGTGCAGACGCTGCAGGTCCGGATCGGCGCGGTAGCAGGCGAAGCGCAGCCGGTAGTCCGCCGCGGCAAGGATTTCGTGCTCCGGCTGCAGGCTGCGCCCGGGCGTCCACGCCGCCTCGCGGATCGAGGCCGGACCGTATTCGTAGATGTAGTCGCCGGTGTGCAGCCACAGGTCCAGGTCGCCCTGCTCGGCCGCATGGCCGTAGGCGTTGAACCAGCCGTACGGCAGGTTCGAACAGGAGAAGACCGCCAGCCGGAAGCGACGCGCCTCGCCGGCCGGCAGGGTCTTGGTCCGTCCCACCGGCGAGGTCGCCCCGTCCGGGGCGATGAAGCGGTACCAGTGCACCGTCCCGGGCCGCAGCCCGTCCACCGTGATCTTGGCCGTCCAGTCCCGGAAGGCGCCGGTGCGCACCGCGCCGCCCCCCACCACACGGCGGAAATCCGCATCGAGCGCGACCTCCACCTGCAGGGTCGCCGTGGCCGCGCCGTCGCGGGGCACATAGCGCGTCCACAGCAGCATGCTGTCGGCGCCCGGCTCGCCGCTCGCCACGCTGTGGGTGAAGCCGGAGGCGGCGAGCACCTCCGCCGCCAGGCTGCGGCCTGCGGTCAGCGCCAGGGCGCCCAGCCCCATCGCGCCGCCCAGAACCAGGCGGCGACGATCCATCGTCAGAACCATGAGGTCTCCCCTCGCCGGCCGCGCGGCCGGACAACGCTTGGGTTTGCGAAAGACGGCCTAGAAGACGCCCTTGACCCCGACGTTCCACATGGAGCCGTAGATGCTGTACTGCTGCAGGCGCGTGGACACGTTCGAGTAGATCACGTCCGGCGCATTGAAGATGTTGCGGCCCGCCAGCATCACGTCGAAGCGATCATTCAGCCGGTAGCTGGCGCTGATGTTCCACATCTCCCGGGGCGCGTGGTACAGGATGCCGTTGTTGGCCGTGGTCGGCGTGTTGTTCAGACCGCTGGTCCGGTACTTGGACTGCCGGTTGCCGGTCAGCTGGATGTCGAACGGCCCGTAGCTGTAGCGGACACCCCAGTTGGCGGCGGTCTTCGGCAGGTTCACCCGCTCGCCATCGGGATCGACCCGGGTGATCGAGCCGCGCAGGCCCAGCCCCCGCAGCGCGCCCGGCAGGAAGGTCAGCTGCTGGTCGTACTCGAAGGTCAGGCCCTTGTTGGTGCTGACCCCCGGGGCGTTCTGGGCGCTGCGGAAGGTGTAGCCGGCGTAGTCCTCGGCGCTGTAGCCGACCTCCGCCGGATCCACCGTCAGGCCGGTAACCTGCATGTCCTTCATGTCGAGCACGTAGTAGGACAGCGCCACGATGCCGGACGGCTCCAGATAGTACTGCAGGCTGGCGTAATACTTGGTCGAGTGCTCCGGCTTCAGCTCCGGGTTGGGCACGCTGACGATCAGGTTGTTGTCGTCCACCGACACCACGCCGCCAAGGTTGCCGTAGTCCGGCCGCAGGATGGACTGGCTGAACGCCAGCTGGCCCACCAGCCGCCGCGAGAAGTCGTACTTCACCCCGCCGCTCAGGAACCAGTCAGCGTACTCGCCCTTGCGCGCCGAATAGGTCCCGTTGCGGTACTGGTAGAGCAGGCCCTGCACCGTGCTGGTGGACAGGCCGGCCGCGGTGACCTCCCGCGCCGGGCGGATGTCGGCCACCCGCGCCTCGGTGCGGGTCCGCTCATAGCGCAGCCCCAGGTCGAAGGCGGCGCGGCCCAGGCGTGTCTGGCCTTCCAGATAGGCCGCCTCGACCCGCTCCTCGATGCGCTTGTTGTTGTCCAGCAGCCGCTTCAGGTTGCCCACCGTGTCGGGCACGAAGTACTCGGGGTGCGCCTGGTAGATGTCGTAGACGGCGTAGTTGCTGTCGGCCCGCCAGTTCTGGGCGTTCATGTTTCCGGCGTCGAAGCCGTGGATGCTGAAATCGTAGTTCCGCGTCCAGGGGATCACCGCCTCCGGCGCCCGCTGGGTCAGGTCGCCCGTCGGCCCGACATACTGGAACTGGCGGTAGGAGCCCTCATTGGTCTTCCAGGCGTTGCGCCGGGCCCCGACGCCGGCCAGCAGCGTCACGGGGACCTCGCCGATGTTCAGCCGTTTCTTCAGGTCCAGATTGCCGGTCAGCATGCTGTTCTGGGCGTCGGACTCCGAGGTGCGGATGTTGTTGCCGATATCGTCGTCCCGGTTGAAGCTTGTGGGGTCTCCCCAGGGGCGGCCCGCCGTCTGCTGCAGCACCCAGGCCCGGGAGTCCTCGGAGGCGCGGTCCAGCGTGAAGCCGATGCGCGTCAGATAGCTGTCCGTCCGCTGGAAGAAGCCCTTGCTGTTGTCGCGGAAATTGAACTCCGAGCTCGAGTAGCTGGTCCGCAGCGCCGCCTCGAAGGTCTCGCCCTTGTACTCCAGCCGGGGCGCGATGAGGTAGGAGGGGGTGCCGGCGTAACGATGCGAATACTGGGTGTGCAGCCGGGTGTTCGTACCGTTCGGGTTCACCACGATGTGGGTGGGCGTGGAGTCCGCCGTCGCCTGGGTGGCCGTGGCGCTGCCGAAAATCAGGTAAGTGTACTGGTTGAAGTACTCGACGTCGTAGAACGAGTAGGTGCTGCGCAGCGAGAGGGTCAGCTCGTCGGTGATCCGGTAGTCGGCGCTCAGGTTGGCCGCCTCCCGGTGGGTGAACTTCGGCCCCGGCCGCCACATGACCTGGTAGGGCAGCACCCGGCCGCCCGGCAGGTAGGACCAGTCGACCTGCACCCGGTCCTGCTGGACGTAGTTGGCGTTGTAGCTGGCGTTGAACGCCACCCCGAGCCGCCCTCCGAGGAACACGTCGGCGTAGCCGATCTGGCCAGACGGGAAGATCCGCGAATGCTTGCGGTCGTCGGGGAAATAGGCCCGCGACAGGCCGCTGTCCGAGGTGCCCACCGCGCCCGCTTGGAAGCGCACCTCCCGGCCGGAACGCTGGAAGGCGTACTTGCTGCGCAGGTTGATCGAGCCGCCGGGCGCGTCGGCGTCCATGCTGGCGGTCAGGGTGTTGTTCAGCTCGATGGACTCGATGCCGGTGATCGACATCTGTTCGAAGGAGTTCTGCCGCCCGGCATTGTTGTTCGAGGTGGCGGTGGCGAGCCGCGCCCCGTCCACCGTGAAGGTCGAGTACTTCGGGTCGAGGCCGCCGATCCGCACCGCCGTGGCGTCCACCTCGGTGTAGTCCAGGGAGATGCCGGGCATCTGCTTCATGAACTCGCCCACGTCGCCCATGGTCAGGGCGCCGTAGTTGTCGGCCGCCACCACGTTCTTGGCGTTCAGCGAGGCCCGCCGCTCCATGATCGCCGCCGCCTGCCCCTGCCGGCGGGCCACGATGGTCAGCGCCTCGACCTCGCCGGCCCCGTCGGCCGCATAGGCCAGCGGCCGCAGCTGGACGTCGAGATGCGCCACCCCGCCCGGCTCGACCTGCGCGGTCGCCACCGCGTCCTGCATGCCGGTGTACTTCACCGTCACGGTGACCGCACCGGCCGGCACGCCGCTCAGGCGGAAGGCGCCGCCCTCGTCGGTGAGCACCGCCGCCGCCCCGTCCACGCGGACCTCGGCGTTGCGGACGTAGTCGCCCGTGACGGGGTTGAGCACCCTGCCGGTGACGGCCCCGCGGCCGTTGGCCGGGGTCTCCGCGCCCGCCGGACGCCGGGAGCGCAGGGTGACTACCTGGCCGTCGTCGCTGACGATCTCCAGCGGCGTGCCGGCGATCAGCCGGCGCAGCGCCTCGCGGGTCTCCATAGTCCCGGACAGTGCGGGCGTGCGGACCTCCGCCAGGTCGCGGGCCGAGGCGATGATCTGAATCTGCGCCTGGCGGGCCAGCTCCGGGATGGCCTTCACCGCCGGCTGCGCCGGGATGTCGAAGGTGCGCACCTGGGCGTGGGCCGGCGCGGCCGCGGCCAGCGCCAGCACGACGGCGGTGGTGGACAGGATGGAATGACGGAAGAACACGCTCTCAGGCCCCCTCTGCACGCGGCCCGCGCCGCGCCCTTGGAACCTGAGAGGGCTTCAGCTTCGCGCTTCCGCCTCCTGTCGGGAAAATTTCACAAAGGAGAAGCCGGCCGGTGGAGCACGAGGGCGCCCCGCACTTCGGTCACCTGGGCGCCGAACACCCCGGCCACGGCCCGGGCGAAGCCCGCCGGGTCGCTGGCCGCGAACAGGCCGGTGACCGGTTCGCGGGCGAGCTCGGGGTCGAGGATCTCGATGCGCGTGCGGCTGTAGCGGGCGAACTCGGCGGCGGCTTGATCGAGCCGCTCGCCTTCGAAGGCGATCTTGCCGTCGCGCCAGGCGAGCTGCCGCACGACCACGTCGGGCGCCACGGTCTGCGGCCGCCCGCCGGCCGCCGCGCCGGCTGGCGCCGTCAGCCGCATGTTGGCCTTCAGCAGCACCGGCTCGCGCCCCTCCACGAGCAATCCGCCCTGGTCCACGAGGATGTCCACCGGCGCGCCACGCAGCCGCCGGACCCGGAAGGCGGCCTGCCGCGCGCGCAGGGCCTCCCCCTGGACGTCCAGCACGAAGGGACGCGCCGGGTCGGGCACGACGGTGACATAGACCTCGCCGTAGTCCAGCGCCACGCGCCGCACCCGTCCGTTGTAGCGCACGCGAAGGCGGGTGTCGGTGTTCAGCAGGACGGTGGATCCGTCGTCCAGCGTCACCCGCCGCCCCTCGCCGACCTCGGTGGTGATGGCGCCGGCCGCCGGAACGCCGACCGCCAGAGCCGCCACCGCCGCTGCGGCGGCCGTCCCGGCTCCGCCCCAGGCAAGCATGCGCCGGCGCGAGGGGCCGGGCGGCGCCGGGACGGCGGGCGCGACAAAGGCGTCAGGATCGAAGCCGGACCCGAGCGCCTGCCCCTTCTCGCTCAACAGCGAAAGGGCCTGCGCGCGCAGCAGCGCGCCGCGCCGGCGGGGATCGCCGGTCAGCCAGGCCTCCAGCGCCTCCGCCTCCTCGTCCGACAGCGGCCCACGATCCAGCCGGGCGGTCCAGACGGCGGCCGCCGCGTCAATGGATCGACTGGACTCTGGGTGGGCCATCTGACGGCGCGATCTCCGGTTGTCTTTGCTTAGAGGCCTCGAGCCCGGTGTTTCCGCCATCGGCGAACCACTCGATCAGGAATCGAAGGCCCCGGGCGATGTGCTTCTCCACCGTGTTCTCAGAGATGGCCATGCGTCTTGCGATCTCGCGCTGCGACAGGCCTTCCACCCGCCGCAGGACGAAGGCTTCGCGGGTCTTGGCCGGCATGGCGGCGATCGCCTGCGCCAGCCAGCGCAGCTGGTCGCGATCGATCGCCACCCGCTCCGGCGACGGCTCCTCGTCCGCCTGCTCAAGCTGGGTCAGGTCGTCCAGCAGGTGGATGGACACCACACGCGCGCGGCGCGCATGCCGGGTGATCACCGAGCGCGCCACCTGGAAGAGGTAGGCGCGCGGGAACTGGATGTCGGCCACGCTCGGCAGGTCGGCCAGCACCGCATAGGCCTCTTGGATCACGTCCTCGAGGTCCAGGCCGGGCGGCCGATGGCGCGCGAGCCAACGCCGCAGTCCCGGCTCATGCGGCAGGACGTGGCGGAGGAACCACTGGGTTCGCTCCGGATCGATCGCCCGCATCGCCCCTCCCCGCGCCGCTTCGGCAGAGGCCGGTCCCTGCACGCGGGGCCCCCGTTAGCGGGCGTATGTGACAACTCTTGCACCCCGGAGGCGGCCTGCTGGCGGCGGGCGGTCAGTCGTGCGTGCGGACATAGGCGACCGACACCGCCCCGCCCTGCAGGGTGATGAGGAAGTTGTCGCAGCCTCCGGCCTTGCCGTCCGCATCGCGCCCCACCTTCGCCCGGCTGCGAGCGCAGGCGGCGGCCCACCCCCATCCCAGCGGCCTCAACGCCGAGGGCTGCCACAACAACTGCCGCACCGGCGACTATCACTGTCACGGCGTGGGCTGCGAATAGCCGCGCTGGAGGAAGAACCAGCCACCTCGGTGATCCGGCCGGCTGCCGCCTTGTCCGATGACATACGGCCGACAACAAGCATGAACGGCGCAAGGACCGGACGAGAACGCGGCGGGAACCGCCTCAACCCGGCCGGAAAGGCGGCGCCGCCCACGATTGCAACCCTCATGGAGTCGCGGGCGCTTGATGTTCCCGCTATGTTCTGCACGCCCAACCCGAGCTCGTCATGGTGCAGCGCAATTACCTTGGCCTTGGCCAGCCTGGAGACGCCCTCAGGCACTTCGAGGCGCTGATCCCTCATGCGGAGCAGCTGATGCGTCTGCGCGCCGAGTGCCCGCGCCTGGGGCCCGACCATATGGCGTTGGGCATCGCGCTGGACGGGCTGGACACCGCCGCCTTCCACTTCACGCGGCGGCGACGCTTCTTCGAGGTGGACGTCCGGATGGAGACGCAACCCTCCGCGACCAGCAACCACCGGCTGGGCGACCGGACGGAGGCGATCGCAGCGTTCGAAGGGTTGCGTCCCTACTGGGCGGCCCTCCGGGCGCTGAAGGACCGGTGCCGGCCGTTCGGGCGCGACTATCTGGCCCTGCAGATCGCCACCCAGACGCTGGAGACGGCGGCCTACCACTTCACACGCATCGAGCGGTTCTACGCGCTTGGCGATCGCGGCGATCGTCTTCCGGGGAGCGGGCCTCCATCGCAGGGAGGCTGAGGTGGCGTCCCGGGAACCCGCCCCCATGCCTCATTAACGTCGGCGCCGCGTCCTGCCTTGCGAGAGGCGCAGCGTTGGCATCAGGAGCTGGCGCCTTCAGCCAAGCCGCTCGCTGAAGCTGGCGCGCGACCGCGCGGGCTCAGACCCAAGCAACGCCCGAGCACGCCGCATCCGTTCTCCCGAGGTCGGCCGCGCCGAGGGAGCAGGCGTCCCGATCGCGCGCCCCGCCGAGCTCGGGCGACGATCCGCATCGCGGCTGACGCTATTCGGCGACAACCCGCAGCGCGTGCCCAGGACCTGCGCCTCTTGAACCTCGCCGCCGCCCGCCAGCACTGGACCCCGTCACCGGCCAGGATTATCTAACGGTCGGTATGGAAGCCCTGGCCAAATCCTCTGCGCGCGGACGACCGCGAGAGTTCTGCGTGGACGCGGCGCTGGCCGCCGCGCTGCGCGTGTTCTGGAGCAAGGGCTACGAGGGCGCGTCCATGACCGACCTCACCGACGCCATGGGCGTCACCCGGCCCAGCCTTTATGCGGCGTTCGGCAACAAGGAAGAGCTCTTCAAGAAGACCCTCGACCTCTACGAGCGGGACAAGCTGGCCTTCATGCGCGCGGCGCTCGAGGCGCCGACCGCCAAAGGGGTGGCCGAACGGCTGCTGAACGGCGTGCTCGACATGCAGGTCGGCCCGGACCCGAAGGGCTGTCTCGGCGTGATCAGCTCCACCAACTGCGGCACGGAGGCCGAGTCGATCCGCGCCGAGGTGGTCAAGCGGCGCGCCTCATCCGACGCGGCCCTGCTCAGGCGCTTCGAGCAGGCCAAGGCCGACGGCGACTTCCCCGATCACGTCGAGCCCGCGGCGATGGTCAGCTATCTGAGCGCCGTCACGGGCGGGCTCTGCCTGCAGGCCGGCGCCGGCGCGCCCGTGGAGGCGCTGCGCAAGCTCGTCGACACCACGCTCGCCCTCTGGCCGAGCCGTTAGGTTCTCTGCGCCCGAGGTCCAAGAAAACTTATATACCGAACGGTCTAGAATCGATTGACGCGGCGCAGCATCAGCCCCTATTCCATACCGCACGGTAGATAATAGGGGCTCGCGCGGCGGGCTCCCGCTCGGAGCCTCCGCCATGTCCGACGTTTTCCCTTCCCGGGCGCTCGCGCTCGTCGCGGCCCTGTTCCTGGCCAGCTGCGGCGTCGATGCGCAGACCGCAGCCCCCGCCCCGCCGCCGCCGGTTGTCGAGGTGGCGCCCGTCGCCTTCGAGTCCCTGCCGCAGTGGAGCGACTTCACCGGCCGCCTGGAGGCGCTGGACGCGGTGTCGTTGCATCCAAGGGTGTCCGGCGAGATCGTCTCGGCCGCGTTCCAGGAGGGGGCGCGGGTCCGCAAGGGACAGCTGCTGTTCCAGATCGATCCCCGCCCCTTCCAGGCCGAGGTCGACCGCCAGCGGGCGGCCGTCGAACGCGCCGCGGCTACGGCGCAACTCGCCCGGGCCGACCAGGTCCGCGCCGAGCGCCTGATGGCCCAGGACGCCATCGCCCGCGACCAGGCCGAGCGGCTGACGGCGCAGGCCCGCGCAGCCCAGGCCGATCTGCAGGCCGCCCGCGCGGCCCTGCGCGCCGCCGAACTGAACCTCGCCTTCACGCGGGTGGTCTCGCCGATCGACGGCCGGGTCTCGCGGGCGCTGATCACCCGGGGCAATCTGGTGACGCCCTCGGATCTGCTGACCACCATCGTCTCGGACGGGCCGATCTACGCCGCGTTCAACACCGACGAGCAGACCTATCTGAAGTACGCCGCCGCGCAGCGCGGCGACGCAAGCCCCGTGCTCATGGGCCTGATGACCGAAGAGGGTTTCCCGCACCGCGGCCGCCTGCAGTTCATCGACAACGCCGTGGACGCCCGCAGCGGGACGATCGTCGCCCGCGCGGTGTTCGACAACCGCGACGCCGCCTTCACGCCGGGCCTGTTCGCCCGCGTGCGGCTGGTCAGCGGCGCGCCGCAGCCGGTCGCCCTGGTGCCCGAGCTGGCGCTCGGCACCGACCTCGGCAAGCGCTTCGTCCTGGTGGTCGGGCCGGGCGACAAAGTCCAGTACCGCGCGGTGACCCTCGGGCCGGCGGTGGGCGACTGGCGCGTCATCACCGCCGGCCTGAAACCCGGCGACCGGGTGGTCACGGCCGGCCTGCAGAAGGTCAAGCCCGGCGACGCCGTTCGTCCCAAGGCCGCCAGCCTGGCGCCCCGCACCGCCGCCGTGGACAGCCTGCGCGCCGCCGCCGGCTGAGCCCCACCGGCTGAGCCCTCACCCGGCGGACCAAGCTCCAACGCACGACCTGTCGACCGGCCGCGCCGCGCGCGGACCGCGCGACCCCGCTCACCCCCACGCGAGCCTCGCCATGACCTTCTCGGATTTCTTCGTCAGCCGGCCGCGGTTCGCCGTCGTGCTGTCCATCGTCATCTTCGTCGCCGGGCTGATCGCCCTGCCAATCCTGCCGATCGCCGAGTACCCGGAGGTGGTTCCGCCGACCGTGGTGGTGCGCACCGCCTACGCCGGCGCCGATCCCGCCGTGATCGCCGAAACCGTGGCCGCGCCTCTCGAGCAGTCGATCAACGGCGTCGAGGGCATGCTCTATCAGTCCTCGCAGGCGACCGCCGACGGCGCCATGGCGCTCACCGTGACCTTCGCCCTGGGGGTGGATCCGGACAAGGCGCAGGTCCTGGTGCAGAACCGGGTGGCGCAGGTGCTCTCCAAGCTGCCGCCCGAGGTGCAGCGCGTCGGCGTCACCACCACCAAAGCCTCCCCCACCCTGATCGAGGTCGTCCACCTGACCTCGTCGAACCCGCGCTACGACCAGCTCTACCTGGCGAGCTACGCCCAGCTGCACATCAAGGACGCCCTGGCCCGCAGCTATGGCGTGGGCGACGTGCAGATGTTCGGCCAGGGCCCCTACTCCATGCGGGTCTGGCTCGACCCGGAGAAGCTCGCCGCCCGCTCGATGACGCCGGGCGACGTGATCGCCGCCCTGCGCGAGCAGAACGTACAGGTGGCCGCCGGCCAGGTCGGCGCGCCGCCGGCGCCGGGCCAGGCCGACTTCCAGATCTCCGTCAACACCCAGGGCCGCCTGGCCAGCGAGGAGGAGTTCGGCGACATCATCCTGCGGGCCGGCCCTTCGGGGCAGATCAGCCATCTGCGCGACGTCGCCCGCATCGAGCTCGGCTCTGACAGCTACGCCCTGCGAGCCCTGCTGGACAACAAGCCGGCGGTCGCCCTGCCGGTGTTCCAGCGCCCCGGCACGAACGCGCTGGAGATGGCCGACGGGGTCAAGGCCACCATGGAGGAGCTGAAGAAGGACTTCCCGGAAGGGGTCGAGTACCACATCGTCTACAACACCACCGGCTTTGTGCACGAAAGCATCGACGCCGTCGTCCACACCCTCTTCGAGGCGCTGGTCCTCGTGGTGCTGGTGGTGGTGCTGTTCCTTCAGAACTGGCGCGCGTCGATCATCCCGCTGGCCGCCGTTCCGGTCAGCCTGGTCGGCACCTTCGCGGTGATGATGGCCCTGGGCTTCGGCCTCAACGCGCTGACGCTGTTCGGCCTGGTGCTGGCCATCGGCATCGTCGTCGACGACGCCATCGTGGTGGTGGAGAACGTCGAGCGGAACATCGCCCTGGGCCTCTCCCCCATGGAGGCCACCCGCAAGGCCATGCGCGAGGTCACCGGCCCGATCGTCTCGACGGCCCTGGTGCTGTGCGCGGTCTTCGTGCCGACCGCTTTCATCACCGGGCTCACCGGGCAGTTCTACCGGCAGTTCGCCCTGACCATCGCTATCTCGACGGTGATCTCGGCCTTCAACTCGCTCACCCTGTCGCCGGCCCTGGCCGCGGTGCTGCTGCGCGCCCACGACGCCCCCAAGGACCGTTTCGAGCGGCTCATCGAGGGCTCGCTGGGCTGGCTGTTCCGGCCCTTCAACCGGGCCTTCACCCGGCTCTCCCACTCCTATGTGGGCGGCGTCTCGCGGATGCTCGGCCGCAGCTCCATCGCCCTGGTGATCTACGGGGTGCTGATCCTGCTGACGGTGGGCGCCTTCCTGCGCACCCCCACCGGCTTCGTGCCGCAGCAGGACAAGCTCTATCTCGTGGCGGTGGCCCAGCTGCCGGACGCGGCCAGCATCGACCGCACCGAGGCGGTGATCCGGCAGATGAGCGACCTTGCGCTGAAGACCAAGGGCGTCGAGCACGCCGTGGCCTTCCCGGGCCTTTCGGTGAACGGCCTGGTGAACAGCCCCAACGCCGGCGCCCTGTTCCTGGTGCTCGACGGGTTCGAGGCGCGGAAGGACAAGGCGCAATCGGCGACGGCGCTGGCCGCCGAGCTGAACCAGAAGTTCGCCGAGATCCCGCAGGCGCAGATCGCCGTCTTCCCGCCGCCGCCCGTCCAGGGCCTCGGCACCATCGGCGGCTTCCGCATGCAGATCGAGGATCGCGCGGGGCTCGGCCCCGAGGCGCTCAATGAGGCCACCCAGCGGATCGTGGCGGCCGCAGCCAAGGAGCCGGCGCTGGCCGGGGTCTTCTCCTCCTACCAGATCGGCGTCCCCAAGATCCGCGCCGAGGTGGACCGCGAAAAGGCGCGCGCCCAGGGCGTGGCGCTCGGGGACCTCTACGAGACCATGCAGGTCTATTTGGGATCGCTCTACGTCAACGACTTCAACCGCTTCGGACGCACCTACCCGGTCACCGTCCAGGCCGACCAGCGCTTCCGCCTGCAGCCGGAGGACATCCTGCGCCTGCAGACCCGCAACGCGGCGGGCCAGATGATCCCGCTGGGGGCTTTCGTCACCACCCACGAGACCACCGGCCCCGAGCGCACCAGCCACTACAACGGCCTGCTGACCGCCGAGATCAACGGCGGACCGGCCCCGGGCTACAGCACCGGCCAGGCCCAGAAGGCGCTGGAGGCCATCGTCCAGCGGGAGCTGCCGAACGGCATGGGCTTCGAATGGACGGAGCTCACCTACCAGCAGATCCTGGCGGGCAACACGGCGATCCTGGTGTTCCCGATCTGCGTGCTGCTGGCCTTCCTGGTGCTGGTCGCCCAGTACGAGAGCTGGAGCCTGCCGCTGGTGGTCATCCTGATCGTGCCGATGTGCCTGCTGTCCGCCCTGGCGGGGGTGCGCCTGGCCGGGGGCGACAACAACGTCTTCACCCAGATCGGCCTGATCGTGCTGGTCGGATTGGCCTGCAAGAACGCCATCCTGATCGTCGAGTTCGCCCGCGAGCGCGAGCTGGAAGGCGACAGCGTGCTGGAGGCGGTGCTCGCCGCCTGCCGGCTGCGCCTGAGGCCGATCCTGATGACCTCCCTGGCCTTCATCATGGGCGTCGCCCCGCTGGTGATCTCCACCGGGGCCGGCGCCGAGATGCGCCGGGCCATGGGCGTGGCGGTGTTCGCCGGCATGCTGGGCGTCACCCTGTTCGGCCTGGTGTTCACCCCGATCTTCTACTGGACCATCCGCCGCCTGACCGGCCGCAAGGCGCGCCCCACGCGGGGCGACGCCGCGGCCCTGCCCCTGGCCGCCGAATAGACGGACCTTCCCAGATGATGCTGATCCGCACCCTTCTGATCGGAGCTTCGGCGGCCGCCCTCTCGGCCTGCGCCGTCGGCCCCACCTACGAGGCCCGCACCGAGCCCCCCGTCGCCCTGGTGTCGCCGCCCGAGCACACGACCGCCGCGCCGGCTCCGGCCGACTGGTGGAGCGCCTTCGGCGACCCCGAGCTGTCCCGGCTGATCACCCGGGCGCAGGCCTCCAACACCGACCTGCGCATCGCCCTGGCCCGCGTGCGGGAGGCGCGCGCCCTGTTCGCCGACACGCGGCTCGACCCGCTGCCGCGCGTGTCGGTGGGCGGCGCCTACAACCGCAGCCGCGGCCAGCAGCCGGGCTTCACGGCCGGGCGGGTGGACCTGGAGTCGGCGGAGCTCGGCTTCGACGCGGCCTGGGAGATCGACCTGTTCGGCCGGGTCCGGCGGCAGGTGGAGGCCGCCCGGGCCGAGGTCGGGGCCGCCGAGGCGGACCTGCAGGACGCCCGGGTGACCCTCGCCGCCGAGGTGGCGCGCAGCTACCTGCAGCTGCGGGGCGCGCAGGCGCGCCGCGCGGTGGCCGAGGAGAACGCCCGCACCCAGCGCGAGACCCTGCGCCTGACCCAGGTCCGCTACGAGGTGGGCGCCGCCGACCCGGTGGACGTGGAAAGCGCCCGCGCCCGCCTCAGCGCCACCGAGGCCGCCCTCCCCGCCTTCCGGACGCAGGAAGCCCAGGCCAGCCACCGGTTGGCGGTGCTGGTGGGGCTGCGCCCCGGCGACCCGGACCCGGACCTCGCCGCGCTCTCGGCGCCCAAGGCCCACACCCCGCCGCCCCAGGCTGTCGCCCTCGGCGACGCTTCCAGCTTCCTGCGGCGACGCCCCGACGTGCGCGCCGCCGAGCGCCGCCTCGCGGCGGCCACCGCCCGCACCGGCGTCGCCACAGCCGAGCTATTCCCCGCGGTGCGCGTCAGCGGTTTCGTGGGCGTCCTGTCCGGCGACCTCGGCAGCCTGTTCAGGAGCGGCGCCCAGGCCTGGTCGGTCTCACCGGCCGTCTCCTGGCCCGGGCTCGACCTCGGCGGCGCCCGCGCCCGGCTGCGCGCCGCGCAGGCGCGCAACGACGCCAGCCTGGCGCAATACGACCAGACGGTGCTGCGCGCGGTCGAGGACCTGCAGAACGCGCTGGTCGCCTACCGGGAGCGGCAGCTCCAGGTCGTCAGCCTCTCGCAGCAGGTGGCGGCCTCCCGCCGGGCCGCCGAGCTGGCGGGCCTCCGCTACCGGGAAGGCAGCCTGGACTTCCTTCGGCTGCTCGACGCCGAGCGGACGCGGCTCGAGGCGGAGGACGCCCTGGCGGCCGCACAGACCGCCGCCAACATCGAGGTGGTGGCGATCTACAAGGCCCTCGGGGGTGCGCCGGTCTGAGGCGCGGCCGCGCGTCCACCACTTCCACGCTGAGCAGCGCGGCTTGGATCGTCAGCTTCAGGCCGGGGCCGCCCCGCGAGGACGGTGGGCGCAAACGGCGGTCACGCGCGGCGCCGTTGGAGTCAGCACGACGGGTCGGCTAGGGTGTCCGCCATCTGCTCGAACACAGTGCGCCAATCGCCTGGCGTCGCTTGGCGAAAGAGCGCCATGGTCGGATACCAGGGCGTATCAGATCGCCCTTCCAGCCAACGCCAGTCGCCAAGCCAGGGAAGCGCCACAAGCGTCCGAACGCCAAGTGCGCCGGCAAGGTGGGCGACGCTGGTGTCAGCGGACACAACGACGTCACAGGACATCGCTGCTGCGGCCGTGTCGACGAAGAGATCCGGACCGGAGTCAAAGTCGTCCCCGAGGGTCTCCACTTGCGGAAGATCCGGGAGTTGGTCCAACCCCCCGCCCTTCTGCAGGCTGATCAGGCGAGCACCCGGCACACGCGTGAGAGGCTCCATCGCGGACAGGGGCACAGAGCGGTCTGCAGCAAGCGCAGACCCCTGCCAGACGATCCCAATCTTCAGACCGCCCGAACCTATGTGAGCGCGCCAGCGCTCGATCCTCTGCTGGTCCGCGTGGAGGTAGACGCCACGTGGAACGGTGTCCAAGCGTGTTCCAAACCCGGCGGGCAGGCTCATCAAGGCCGATGCGAAGTCATAGCGCTCAGGCACGGCCTCCGCATCGATCAGCTCGATGTCGGCGCTCATCGTGCGCAGGATCGCATGCATCGGCGGAGGTGCAGCCAGAATCACCCGCGCCCCGGCCATCTGCGCCAGGAGCGCGAACCGGCCGAATTGCATCAGGTCACCCTGGAACCACTCCGGGTAGACGAACAGGCGCTTGTCGGCGATCGGCTCACCGGCCCACTGCCTGGGCAGGCCATAGCGAACATCGTCGAAGCCGGGGCAGTCCTTCCGCGCCTCTAGCTCCCGGAAGCCGTTGAACAGGTCGCCGGTCTGCAGAAGGCATGTCGCGCGCATGAACCGCGCCATGTGCAGATTGGGCGTGAGAGCCAGCGCTTCGGAGTACGACCTTTGCGCATCCGTGAAGCGCTTCAATCGGCGCTGGATGTTCCCCGCGTTGTACTTGAGGACGCCGCTTAGAGGGTCAGCCTCCGAGGCCGCCACATAGGCTTGTAGCGCCGCTTCGAGGTCGCCCGCTCGCTCCCACTCAGTGGCTTGGTCGTGGAGCTGTGCGGCGGTCGCCATGCCCGCTGCTTAGAACATGGTGCGCTCGGCAACAACACAGGCGTAGAGCCGCGGGCGCGGTCGCCGATAGCGGCCACGCAGGTCCCGGCGCAGCCCCTCGCCGAGCGCTTCGCCGAGCACTTCGCCTGCCGCCGGGCGACCGTCGGCAGATGCATGGATGCGCCGCCGTCATGCTATGGCTCGCGCATGCGTCCGGCAGCCACGTCCGTTCCGTCACCCTTCTCCCAAGCGCTGCGCCTGCTCGCCGAGCGGCGCTACAGCGCGGCTTGGCCGCTGTGGGAGGCGCGGCGCGAGTTCATGCGGCCCCGGATCACCTGCCCCGTCGTCGAGTATCCGGAATGGAGCGGTGGCGACCCGAGCGGAATGCGGATCATGGTCGTTGTCGAGCAGGGGTTTGGCGATCAGATGATGTTCGCCCGCTACGTGCCCCGGCTCCGGGAGCTGGGGGCGCACGTCACCGTCGCTTGCCATCCGGTGCTCAGTCGGCTTTTCCGGGTGATTGCAGACGACTGGACGCCCTTCTACGTCAATCAACCGCTGCCGCCAGCCGACGCCTGGACCTTCATCGGATCCTTGCCGCTGCGCCTCGGGATCGCCGCCCCTCTGCCAGCGCAGTACATTGGCCTCTCAGCGCCCAAGATCGGCGGAGTCGGCGTGGCGACCCGAGGAAGCCTGACCCACCCGAATGATGCGAACCGGTCGCTGCCGCCCGAGTCGGCCGCTGATCTCCTACAGATGGGAGGTAGCATCCTGCCGGAGGACACCGGCGCCCAGGACTTCATCGAGACGGCCGTCCTGATCGCGAAGCTCGACCTGGTGGTGACGGTCGACACCTCCGTCGCGCACCTCGCCGGGGCCATGGGAGTGCCTGTCTGGGTGCTCCTGCCGGATGCGGGCTTGGACTGGCGTTGGAATGACGGGATCCGAAGCGACTGGTATCCTGACGCCCGATTATTCCGACAACACCCCACCGAGGGCTGGCGGCGAACCATCGGGGACGTTCGGGCGGCCTTGTCGGCGCAATGACAGTCCGCATCCAGCCGGACTGAGGAAGGCAGGGTTCCGGGGTCCATGTTGCCGCGGAATCGCTCGCAAGCAGGATCCGACGCCCCTTCGGCGCACGGCGCGTCGCGGGGGCCGGTCATTGCGTTCATCATTTCACCCGCTCGAAGGGCGTTCCGCTGTGGCGACGCGCGGGCAACCGTCCGCTGTCCGACCGGAAGTCAATGTCCGCTACCGACCCATAGCGGACTTCGCCGAGATGCCCGACAACGTTGTGCATTCGCGCCGCTTACAGCTCTCCCCGGGGAGCTACAGGCGGGCTTCGTGGACGCTTCTTGGCTAAAGCTCGCCAGGGTCGCCCTCTTCGGCGGAGTGCTGGTGTTTCGATTACGGCCGCTCGCTCGACAAGAGCCGGGTGGCGGAAGACGGCGCGGGACGCCCGCGCCTCGTGCTGCGCACCACCAAGCTGAGCGAGCGGCGGCTCGCCGACGTCGACGCCGCATCCGCCGCCGACGAAGGCGAGGCAGACCAGAGCCTATCCGGCTGGCGCGAGACCCATCGGGACAATCTCACCCGGAACGGCGACTTCGCCCCGGACATGCGGCTGTGGTGCGAACGCTTCGAGATCGTCCGCGTGCTGGACCATCATCCTCGGGCCGGGACGACCGGCGCCTGAAGCCGCCACGGCCGGCCAATCAGTCCTCGCCCCACATCCGGAGCAGGTTGCCGAGGGTCTTGTCGAGGAGGAGCGCGGCCTCGCCGGCCCCCGTCCGCGCCCGGACCTGCTCAAGGTCGTAGAGAATCTCGCGCTGGTCGGCGCGGCGCACCCGGCTCTGCATCCAGCCCACGCAGGCCAGACGAACGCCGCGGGTCACCGGGGCCACGCGATGCAGGCAGCCGGTCGGGTAGAGGATCGCCGATCCGGCCTCCAGTCGGAACGCCCGATCCGCCGCCCTGTCGCGCACCTCCAGCGCGCCGCCGTCATAGCTGTCCGGATCCGACAGGAAGAGCGTGAAGCTGAGGTCGCTCCGCAGCGATTGGCCATCTCCGCCGTACATGGTCGCGTTGTCGGTGTGCAGGCCGTACTGCTGCCCGGATCCGTAGCGCGAGAACATCAGCCCGGACCAGCGGACCGGCCGTGCAAAGGTGCGCACCCCGGCATGGGCCTCGAGCGCGAGCCGCACGCGCCGGGCCAGGGCGATCACCCCCGGATCGCCGGGCTGGGCCTGTTCATTGTGCTTGACCGGCCCGGCGGCGGCGCCGGCCGTGGCTGTCCCTTCGCGGAACGGCGCAGCGGCGAGCCCCGCGCGGACGGCGAGCACCTCCTCGCGGTTCAGGACATCGGCCAGAACGATCAAGCGGCGTCTCCTCTGCGCTCCGGCGGCGGACCGGCGGCGGACCGGCGGCGGACCGGCGCAGCCAGTCTCGATCCCGGGGTGCCCTTCCACAAGCCCCGCGCAACGGGCGACTTGCCGCCGCCCCCTGCAGCTTCCATCTTTGGGCGGCGGGCCGGGCCCCTCTGGCTGAGATCGACGCCGATCGCAGCGATGTCGGACGCATCACGTTCCCACGTGAGGCTCGAGCCGCCGCGGCGTCCGGCCTCCCCAGACCAGGAAGCCTCGATGCCCCTCCTCCTATGCCCCAACGACAACAGCTCGATGCAGACGGTGGACCGCGCCGGGGTGCAGTTCGACATGTGCCCCACCTGCCGGGGCGTCTGGCTGGATCGCGGCGAACTCGAGAAGCTCATGGCGTCGGCCGCCCAGGACGCCCCGCCGCCGCCCGCCCCGGGCGGCCAGGTCCGGCCGCCCCCGCCGCAGCCGTGGAGCGCAGGGTACGGAGAGCGCGGCGAATACGGCGAACGGGGCGAACGCGGCGAGTACGGCGAACGCGGCGAGTACGGCGAACGCGGCGAGTACGGCTATGGCGGGCGCCGGAAACGCGGCTCGATCTTCGACATCTTCGACTAGACATCGCCGCACGCTCAGCGTCAGCCGACGCGGCGCTGGGGCGCTTGTCCGGGCAGCGCGCTTTCTTTGTCAGACAGCGAGGGCTGCTGGACGCGCTTTGCAGCAGAGCCGGAGCGCATCTTTGACGCGGCGCATCGCGACCAGCTTGAAGCTCTCAATGTCACGCCCAACACCGCGAACGCACGTTGCGCGTGATCGACACGGGCGTAAGAAACGGCATGGTCAGCCAGAAGCAGTTCGCCTACCGGCGCGACGAACTGGAGGCAGATCTCGACGTTCTGCGTGGTCTCGACCTCATCAACTTGGGATCTGAGGTCGCGTGTGACGTCGTGGTGCGGCTAAGGCGGAACCTGAACACCGCCCGCCGACGCCTGAGGGTCGTAGAAGAGCGGGTCGCTCATCAAAAGCCGCCAGGCCCGAGCGAGTTCGGAAGCCTTGTTGAGCAAGTGAAGGAGACCCGGCAGCGGGTCGATACGACGCGTTGAGCCCCCGTCTTCACCCAGCATGCGTCGGACCCGGAGCTGAGGTTGGTTTGACGCGATGTGTGCGACTTCGAACGGACAGAAGGGTCGGCTCCGCCGCCAGGCTCAGCCGCGGCGCACCAGCACGACACCGAGGATCACGAGCACGGCGCCGCCCACCCGGAAGGGACTGATGGCGTGCCGCGCAAGGCCGAGGGCGCCCATGTGGTCCAACCACATGGCCATGATGATCTGACCGGCGACGCCGAGTGTAATCAGCGACGCCAAGCCGATCCGAGGTGCGGCGTAGGCGGCGATGGCGACATAGACCGCACCGTAGACGCCGCCCATCCAGGCGTACCAGGGCAAGGCTCCGAGAGACGCGGCTCCGGACCGATGGCCGCTTACCAGCCAGACGGCCAGCAGGGTCGCCGTCCCGACGGCGAAGGAGATCAACGCGGCCAAAACGGCGGACTCCCCGGCGCGCGCGAGCATGACGTTGGTGGGCGCCTGAAGGGCGATCAGCCCACCGGCGAAGAGGACCAGCAGCACGGGCAGCAACACGACGGCGTTCATGGGTCTTCCCTTCCCTCAACTGTCCCGCATGTCGCAACGCGGACGTTAGCTCACGCCGCCCTGTCGAGACCCTGCGGCGGGCCGTCAGCCCCGGATGAACGGGGTCCAGGTCGCCACCGGCCTGATGCAACGCCGTCCCGCCCATCTGGCGCCGAACACAAGCAGATCCTCCTGCCGTCGTCGAACTGGCTCATCGTCGGCTCCCGCACTCCAACCTCGGCTCGGAGTCTCCTGGACCAGCGTGCCTCACATCCTGGGGCGCCGCTTGAACGTAGCGGCGCGATTTGGACCGTATCCACGCCCGCCGAAGCTCAGCCGGCCGGCCAGTAGTGGGCGTGCGGCAGGGCGCGTGCACCGAAGATCGCCTGCCCGACCCGCACCACCGTGGCGCCTTCCTCGATGGCGAGTTCGAAGTCGCCGGACATGCCCATCGACAGCTCGTCCCAGCGACCGGCGTCCGGCGCCGCCTCCCGCAGCCGCGCCTGGCAGTCCCGCAGGCGGCGGAAGCAGGCGCGGACCTGCGCCTCATCGTCGGACCAGATCGCCAACGTCATCAGGCCCACCGGTTCGAGCGCGTCGAAGCCTCGCAGACTGCGGGCGAGATCCGCGGCTTCACCGGGAGCCACGCCGGACTTGCTTGGTTCCGCCGAGGTGTTGACCTGAAGGTACACGCGCAGGCGCCGCCCGAGGCGTTCCAGCCGCCGCTGCAGCGCTTCAGCCGCTCGCAGAGAGTCCAGGGCCTGGAACTCGTGGGCGTGCGCGGCCACGAGACCGGCCTTGTTGGTCTGCAGACGTCCGACTGCAACCCATCGCAGGCCCAGCTCGGACAGCTGTTCGGCCTTGGCCGCCAACTCCTGCGGCTTGTTTTCACCGAACTCGTCGAGATCGGCGGCGACAGCCTCCCGCAGCCGTTGCAGGTCTTGGGTCTTGCTGATCGGCAGCAGCCGCACCTCGGCCGGGTCACGGCCCACTCGCGCGCAGGCCAACGCCATCCGCGCCCGCACGCGAGCAAGCGCGTCGGCGAGAGAGGACGGCTCCATCAGAGAACCGCCTCGTCCAGCCAGCGGCCCAGGACCGCTTCGGCGAGGCGGCCCCGGCCATCTGCCGCATGACGCGCGGCCTGCGCCTCCAGCGTGGCCGGGGTGACGCCCGCGCGGCGCATCTCCGCCGCGCCATGAGCGATCCAGCTGGCGATCTCGCCGCCGTCCACCTCGATGTGGAACTGCAGGCCGAGGGCCGCGCGTCCGATCGAGAAGGCCTGCTCCGGATAGGCGGCGGTGGAGGCCAGCCGCTCGGCGCCGCGCGGCAGATCGTAGGTGTCGCCATGCCAGTGCAGGACGGCCGCGCCCTCCAGTTCGGCGAGCGCAGACGCCCGCCCCGCCTCGGTCAGCTGGACGGGCGCGAAGCCGAGCTCGAAACCGGGGCCCGGGAACACGCGCGCTCCGGCGGCCGCGGCGATCAACTGGGCGCCCAGGCAAAGGCCGAGCACCGGACGGCCGGCGGTCAGCTGCCGCTCGATGAGACGAAGCTCCTCCGCAAGGTAAGGATGGGCCCGGGTCTCGTATACGGCCATCGGGCCTCCGAGCACCACGAGCAGCTCCGGCAAGACCGCAGGCGCGGCCAGGTCCCGACCCGAACGGACCTCGACCGACAAACCCCGGCGGGCCAGCACCGGTCCAAACGCGCCAAGATGCTCGTGGGGGACGTGCTGCAGGACCAGCGCCTTCCCGCCTCTCAGCTCAAGCCCCGGGGATGGCACAGCGCCCCTCCTCGCAGCCTTGCAGCGTCGTATCTGCCGTCGCCGTCGCCGGCACGGCCGCACCCGCGGGATCCCCGCGCACCAGCCCGGCCACAGCGGTGCCGAGGGCCAGGTCCGGGAGGTGGCCGAACACCTGGCGCCGGCGGTCGCCACGCCGGTCGATCAGCACCAGCGTGGGCGTGCCCCGCATCCCGTACGCCGCCATGGTTCTGGGGATCGGACCGCTCGCCGCCGCCGCGTCCAGTCCCACCGGCAAGCCGATGCGATACTCGTGCAGGAACGCCGCCAGGGCCCCAGGGCTGTTGGCCGCGTGATGCTCGAACACGGTGTGCAGGCCGAGAACCGCGAGATCGTCCGACCCGAACGCCTCGCGCAGCCGCATCGCCTGCGGCAGCGCGTGAGCGACGCAGCCGGGGCAGAGCATCTGGAAGGCGTAGAGCGCGACCACCCGGCCCCGGAGACGCTCAAGGTCGATCGTCTCGGGCGTATTGAACCAGCGGGTTGTGACAAGCGGCGGTGCGGGATCGGTCATGTGGGAACCTCGGTGCGGTCGCGCCGGGCGCCCGACGCGACCTCTTCGTTCAGCGGACCACGCCGGGCAGGCTGAGATCGCCGGACGCCACGTCGAAGACGTCGCTGATGCACAGCAGAGGGGCGTGCAGATTGGCGTTCACCTTGAGCGCCGATGTGACGCCGTCGAACTTCACGCCCTGCACCGCGCCGATGGTCTCCGCCGGCACGCGCACCGTCACGGTGTCGGTCCGCAAGGCGGTGGGATAGGTCGGGCTGTCGATCAGCAGCGGGACCCCTGGCCAGGTCGGCGGCACCTTCGGCTTGGCGCCCGGCGGGATGTCCCGGACCTTGAGCGCCTTGGGACCGCAGGCCTCGTCCGGCGTCAGCACCACCCAGTGCGGGTGCCACACGTGCCGGTTCACGCCGCCGCCGGCGGCGTCGTCGAAGTCCGGGTGGAAGGTCACCGCCAGGGCGAGGATCCCCTGCCCGGCCTCGAAGCCGACCGCCGCGCTGTCCAGGGACGTCGGCCAGACGTAGCTGTAGACAGCGCTGCCGGCGAACTGCCCCGTCGCCTTCGGGCGGATCTCCCCCGCCTTGCCCCGAACCTGCACCTCGAACACCACGTCCGCGCCGTCGCTGCGGACCTGGGTGCGCACGATGTCGAAGGCGGCCTGGATGGTTTCGGCCTTCGGCGAGGCGATCGGTTGGGACAGCGCCGGAGCGGCGGAAAGAGCCAGGGCGGCGGCGAGAAGCGCAGAGCGCATGGAAACCTCCTTTTCGTTGACGTGCGACGACGTCCGATGAGGTGGCCATTGAAAGCTGCAGCGTGAGTGCCCAGTCTTGGCTGGTCGTTATTCAGATTTGTATGGACGCGCCGTGGACTGGGACGCCCTGAGGGTCTTCCTCGCTGTCGCCAAATCCGGAAGCCTGACCCGCGCGGCGCAGACGCTGGGGCTCAGCCAACCCACTGTCGGACGCCGCCTGGCGAGCCTGGAGGCCGACACGGGCGCACGGCTGCTGGAGCGGACGCCCAGAGGCTATGTCGCGACGGAGGCGGGCGCCGCCATCCTCGCCAACATCGAACGGATGGAGGGCGAGGCGCTGGCCGTCGAGCGAGCCATCACCGGACGGGACGCGGGGCTGTCCGGGGCCATCCGCGTCACCGCCATCGAATGGTTCGCGGCGCGTGTCCTGGCTCCGATCGTCGCGGAGTTCAGCCTCGAACACCCGGCCGTGACCGTCGAACTGCTCACCGACGTGCGGCTGTTCAGCCTGACCCGGCGGGAGGCGGACATCGCCGTCAGCTTCGCGCCCTTCGATCAGCGGGAGATCTTCCAGCGCAAGGCGGCCGACGTCCCGCATGGGCTGTTCGCCTCGCCGGTGTATCTGGACCGCCGCGGCGCGCCCGACTGCCGCACCGGCATGGCCGGTCACGCCCTGATCCAGATGGACGACGCCCATTGGGGCCAGGCCGACGCGGCCTGGCTGGCGCGGCTCGCGCCGGACGCCCGGATCGCGCTGCGCAGCAACAGCCGCGAAGCCCAGGCGCAGGCCTGCCTTGCCGGCGCAGGCATCGCGATCCTGCCCCAATGCCTCGGGCGGAAGACGCCCGGGCTGGTGGAGATCCCGACCGTTGAGCCGGCGCCGATGCGGACCGCCTGGATCGGGGTTCACCGGGACGTCCGCCGCATCCCGCGCATCCGCCTTGATCGAGTTCACCGTCCAGCGCCTGCGCGCGTCGGGGTACCTCAACGAATCCCTCGCCGAGGGCGCCGCGGCGCGTTCAGGCGAGCTTGAGCAGCTCGGCGCAGCGGACCAGATCGGCTAGGCTGCGCACGCCCATCTTGCGCATCAAGGAGCCGCGGTGGAGCTTCACCGTCACCTCGCTCAGTTGCAGATCGCCCGCCACCTGCTTGTTCAGGCGCCCGGCCACGACCTCGCGCATCACCTGCTGTTCCCGCGGCGTCAGCGTCTCGTAGCGGCTGCGGATCTCCGCCAGGTTTCCCTCTGCGGCCCGTCTTTCCGCGTCGCGGGCCAGGGCCATGGCGATGGAGTCCAGCAGATCCTGGTCCCGGAACGGCTTGGTCAGGAAGTCGACGGCGCCGGCCTTCATGGCGCGCACCGACATCGGCACGTCCGCGAAACCGGTGATGACGATCACCGGAAGGCGGATGTCGAACCGCTGGAGGTTCGACTGGAAGTCCAGGCCGCTCATGCCCGGCAGCCGCACGTCAAGCACGATGCAGCCGGCGACCTCCTCCCGCTCGGCTTCGACGAACGCCGCCACCGAGGCGAAGCAGCGGGTCCGCAGGCCCACCGACCGGATCAGCGCGTCGAGCCCCTCGCACAGAGCCACGTCATCGTCGACGATGTAGACGACCCCGCCGGTCATTCGGCCGCGTCTCCCAGCGGCAAGGCCGCCCGGGCCGTCGGGACAGTGAAGGAGAAGGTGCTGCCCTCCCCGGGCGTGCTGGCGACCCAGAGCCGCCCGCCCTGGGCGCCGACGCAGGTCTTGCAGATCGCAAGCCCCATGCCCATGCCGCCGGGCTTGGTCGAATAGAACGGATCGAAGATCGTGCCCAGCTGCCCCGGCGGGATCCCCGGCCCGTTGTCGCGCACGTCCACCCGCAGCATCTCGCCTTCCGCGCGGATCGTCACCACCAGGTCCTTGGGCCCCGGCTGGGCGGCCATCGCCTGAGCGGCGTTCAGCATCAGGTTCACGAACACCTGCTGCACATGCACTGGGTCGGCCAGTCCGGCCGGCAGGCCGTCCTCCGCGTCGATGTGCACGGAGGCGCCCAGGTTGCGCAGCTCGCGCTCGATCAGCAGCACCGCCTCCCGGGCCGTGGCGGTCAGGTCCTGGGGTTCGGCGTGGGGCGGGCTGTTGCTCAGGAAGGCGCGTGTGCGCTCCACCACCGCCTGGGCCCGCGCCGCGCTCGCCAGCACCGCCTTGATCGCCGCCTGGGCTTCGGCGACGTCCGGCTCTCCGCGCTCCAGCCAACGCAGGCTGGCTTCCGCCTGGGACATGATCGCCGCCAGCGGCGAGTTCACCTCGTGCGCGATGGAGGCGGACAGGGCGCCCATGGTGGTCACGCGGGAGGCCCGGGCGATCTCCAGTTCCGCCGCGGCCACCCTCGCCTGCGCGGCCTTGAACTCGGTGATGTCGAGGTCCACCACCAGGATGTCCTCGAACCCACGCATGTCGCTCGGCAGGGCCGCCGTGAACAGGGTGTCAACCGCGCGCCCGTCCGCCTCCACCAGGTGGGTCTCGGACCGGTAGTAGGCCTCGCCGCGTTCGAAGGCGACGAGCCACTGGACGAAGGTGTGGTCGGTGTCCGGAAGGATCCTGTCGAGGGGCCCCAGCACCGCCGCCTTGTCCGCCGCGCCGATCCGTTGCACCCCGTAGGCGTTGACGTCCTTGATGATCACCTGCTTGCGCAGCGCCCGGGCTTCATCGGGATGGGCCGCGAAATAGGTCTCCATGTCCCGGACCCCGGAGGCCATCAGCCGCAGCACCGCGTCCCGAACGGCGGACCAGTCCTCCCGCCACAGGGCGACCCCGCTGCGCTCGAACAGGGTCTGGTTCCAGCGTTCGCTCTCCCGCAGCCGCTGCTGCAGCTCTCGCACGCGGCCGAGGAGCAGGTGGGCGCCCAGAACGGCCGCGGCGGCGGCCAGGCCCGCGAGCACCAGGTTCACCCCCAGGCTGGGCTGGCTCCAGACCCCGAGGCTGACCAGCCCGGCGGCGGCGGCGGCGGATCCGACGATCACCAGCAGGCGCTGGACTCGCGAATAGCCCTGGTGCGGATCCTCGCCGTCCCGTGTCGCCCAAAGCGGATATCGGCCGTCGCGGCCGTCTTCCGGCGGCGTTACGGACCCGCCCTCCGGCCAGCGACTGAAGACCTCCCGCACCCATCGCTCCTCGTGCAAAGCGACGCCGCTGGCCGCGCGCAGCGCCCGCGCGGGCCGTGTCAGCGGATCACAGCCACAGGATAGCAGCGCAATCGCGCGGCTCCCGCCACTATACCATGGTATGGAGTGTCGGCGGGCTGCGCCGTGACTAAAAGGGCGGCGCGCCTCGACTTTGGGTGCGTCACCCTGGGTTTCCCCCGGAGGGAACATCGTTGAGCGCTCTGGATCCCCAGGTTTCGGGATCGGCCCCTGCGCCCATGCCGTCGCCCGCCGGCGCCGCCCGCAGTCCGGATCTCCCGCGCTGGGCGCGCTCCGCGCCGTCTCCGTCGCAGAAGACGCCGGGCCCTTCGCCATGGCTGCTGGCGACCGGCCTCGCCATCGCCGCAGCGCTCGTGACCTGGCCGGCCATGGCGGCGCACGGCGTCCTGGCGGCGTCCCACCTCGTGGCCCTCGCCGCGCTCGCCATCTGCGCGCTTCTGCTGGTGCATGCGCGGCTGACCGGCGAGCGGGCGCTGCGCGCCTCGGAGGCCGCCAACCAGCGGTTCAGCGAGATCTATGACCGGGCCGGCATCTCCATCTGGCGGGAGGACTGGACCCCGGTGGGGCGCCGGATGCTCGAGCTGCGGCAGTCGGGCGTCACGGACATCCCGGGCTACTTCGACGCCCGGCCCGACGAGAAGAAGGCGCTCCACGCCGCGGTGCGCATCACCGACGTGAACCGCTTCACGGTGCAGCTGATGGCGGCGGCCGACAAGGCCGAACTGCTGGGCAGCCTCGCCGACGTGCTGCCGCACAGCTATCTCACCTTCAGCCGATGGCTGGGGGCGCTCGCCCGGGGCGACGACGTCTACATCGCCGAGAGCAAGGTTCGCCGGGCGGACGGCTCGCTGGTGGACTGCCTGGTCACCGCCGCCCTGCCCCAGTCCCTCGAGAGCTTCGCCGACATCATGGTGAGCATCGTCGAGATTTCCGAATACAAGCGCGATCAGGCGCGGCTGGCGGAAGCGGAGTCGGAGGTCGCCCGCGCGCAGCGGATCGCCACCATGGGGGCGCTGACCGCCTCCATCGCTCACGAGGTCAACTCGCCCCTGGCCGCGATCTCCTCCAACGCCGCCGCCTGCATCCGCTGGCTGGTCCGGCCCGAACCCGATCTCGCGGAGGCCCAGTCGGCGGCCCGCGCCGTGCTGCAGAACGTCGAGCGCGCGCAAGGGGTGATCGAGCGCACCCGGGCGTTCATCAGCCGCTCGGAGCCGCGCCGCGCCGACATCGACCTGCCCGCCCTAATCCGGTCCAGCCTCCAGATCCTGGACCGGGAAGCCCGCAGCCACGGCTGCGAGCTGCGTCTCGAGACCCCCGGCGAGATCGCGCCCCTGCGCGGCGATCCGATCCAGCTGCAACAGGTGCTCGTCAACCTGATCCTCAACGGGCTCCAGGCCTGCGCGAGCCGCCCGGAAAAGCTGGTGCGAGTCCGAACCTGGGCCGAGGGCGACCAGGTGGTGACCGCCGTCTCCGACACCGGTCCCGGCATACCCGCCGAGCACCTCGGCCAGCTGTTCCAGCCGTTCTTCTCGACCAAGCCGACCGGCATGGGCATGGGTCTGGCCATCTGCCGCAGCGTGATCGAAGCGCACGGCGGCGAGATCTCGGTCTCCAGCGCGCCCGAAGAGGGCGCAACGGTGGTGTTCCGCTTGCCCCTGTCCCAGAGTAGCGTCCTGTGAAGTCACCGCTGATTGCCATCATCGACGACGACGCCGCGATCCGCGCCGGCCTGTCGAGCCTGCTGCGGTCCGCCGGCTGCCGGGTCCGGCTGTTTCCGACGGCGGAAGCCTTTCTCGCCGAGGAAGGCGCGGTCCGATACGACTGCATCATCACCGATGTCCAGATGCCCGGGATCAGCGGCCTGGACCTGCAGGACCAGCTCAAGCGCAGCTTGCCGGCGCTTCCCGTGATCGTGCTGACCGCCTTTCCCACCCCCGCGATCCGGCAGCGCGCGCTGGCCGCCGGCGCCGCCTCGTTCCTGAGCAAGCCCTTTGAGGCCCGCACCCTCCTTCAGGCGGTGGACGCGGCGATCGGCGACGGCCACCTCGCGTGAGGGGTGCGCCCGACCCTACCTGAGGGCATGCCGCCCTAGACGAAGGTCTAGGCCCCTTATGCCAAGGCGAAGATGCCCTCCGCCGCCGGTTCCGCAATCATCCTGACAACGCTGTCGCCGCCATGGCTCAAGCGGACGCAGGAGGAAGCGAACCATGCCTGCCACGTCGCGGACCGCCGACGCCCGGAGCGCGGGCGACGGGGCGCCGGAAGGGCTCGCCACCCTGCTCGAGCAGGCCCGGGCCGCCTTCCGCAGCGACCAGGCGCGGGTGGTCGAGGTCTGCCTGGAGCAGGCCCTGCGGCTGCTGCGGGCGGGGGAGCCCGTCGAGGCGCCGCCGGCCGGCGGGCTCGCGCGCTGGCAGATCGATCGCGTCACCGCCCATGTCCGGGATCATGTGCAGGAGCCGATCCCCGTCTCGGCGCTCGCCGCCGCCGCGCGGCTCAGCCCCCGCCATTTCACCCGGCGCTTCCGCGCCTCGTTTGGCGAAACGCCGCTCGCCTATGTGACCCGGCGTCGGATCGAACACGCCCAGACGTTGCTGCTGGCGCGCGCCACGCCGCTTGCCGTCGTCGCGCTGAAGGCCGGGTTCAGCGACCAAGCGCACTTCACCCGAGTGTTCAAGCGCGCCACCGGCGCCTCGCCGGCCGCCTGGCTGCGCCGCCAGGGCGCCCCCGTTCTGCAGCGGGCCTGCGCCTGAGCCGGCGCCGCGGCAGGGGAACCACGCAAGCCGGCGCGGGATCGCGCAATCGCGGCGCCGTCGCAGGGCGCAGGCTCTGAAGGCTCCGGGCGCCGCGCCCCCCACAGCCGGCGCCCGAGGGTCGCTCCTCCCCCGCCTCCCCCGACCCGGGGGAGGAGCGACTTCCCAAGCGCATCCGCCTGCGAGGCCGCCATGCTGAAGATCGCCATCCCCCTCGCCTGCCTGGCCGCGGCGGTCGCCGTCCATCTGGCGGCCGGCGCAGCCCCGCTGTTCTGACCGCCATCGCCACAAGAACGCGCGGAACGCTTCAATCCCCCACCCGGCGCAAACCCCAGGATGACGCACGTCAGCCGCCAAGGACCTGAACATGACCAAGATCCTGATCCTCTACTATTCGGCCTACGGCCACGTTGAACGGATGGCCGAGGCCGTCGCCGAAGGCGCGCGGGAAACCGGCGCCGAGGTCGACATCAAGCGCGTGCCGGAGCTCGTGCCGCCGGAGGTCGCGTCCGCCGCTCACTACAAGCTCGATCAGAGCGCCCCGGTGGCGCAGGTCGCCGACCTCGAGCACTACGACGCCATCGTCGTGGGGTGTGGAACGCGCTTCGGCCGCATGGCCTCGCAGATGGCCAACTTCCTGGACCAGGCCGGCGGCCTCTGGGCCCGCGGGGCGCTCCACGGAAAGGTCGGCGGCGCCTTCACGTCCACCGCCACCCAGCATGGCGGCCAGGAAACGACCCTGTTCTCGATCATCACCAACCTCCTGCATTTCGGCATGGTGATCGTCGGTCTCGACTACGGCCATGCGGGGCAGATGACCCTCGATGAGGTCACGGGGGGCAGCCCCTACGGCGCGAGCACGATCGCCGGGGGCGACGGATCCCGCCAGCCCACCGCCAACGAGCTCACCGGCGCCCGCTATCAGGGCCGCAAGATCGCCGAAACCGCGGCGAAGCTCGCCCGCTAGATGCCGCGCCCCCGCCGCCGACAGGTCGCGCTCGCCGCCCTGGCGGCGGCGAGCTGCGCCTGGCCCGCGGGTCTCGTGCAGAGCGCGAACAAGAGCCCCGCCGCTGCAGTCGATCGGTTCGAACCCGGCCCGCCCTCCCCGATCTGCCGCGCGCCGCCTGTCGTCCAGCCCTGACGGGGCGATGACCAGCCCGGCTCTCGGGTGAGCCGGCCCGGGCCGCGCCGGTCGCGAGATTCCGTGACGTCCGTTTCGGTCAACCGCGTCCGGATCGGCAAATACAGGGCGCGGCCCCTCCAAGCATGTTGGCGGCAGGTGCCCAACATGCCCAGCCGATCAGCAACCCCGAACCGCCAGCCCCCGGAGGCGTCCGTTCTTCGTCCGAGCGGTCGCGCGGAGCCGGCTTCGGGCAAGCGCGTGGGCGTCCCGCCAGGAGCGGCGCCATGGCGGAACTGAGCGGCTACCGCTTCGGCCCGTTCGAGCTGCGGCAAGGCCGCCTTCTCGCCGACGGCGAGGCCGTTCCGCTCGGCAGCCGGGCGCTCGCCGTCCTGGAAGTCCTGGTCGAGCACGCGGGCGAGATCGTCTCGCACCGCGAGCTGATGGCGCGGGTGTGGCCGAACACGACCGTGGAGGAGGCCAACCTCCGCGTCCACATGACCGCCGTGCGACGCGCACTCAGCCAGGATCCCAAGGGCGAGGCCTTTGTCGAGAACATCCCCGGACGCGGCTACCGCTTCTCCTCGGTGGAAGGCGGCCGGGGCGAGCCTCCGACCCCGCGCGCCGCCACGCCGGAGGTCCTCCGCCTGCCAGCCGCGCTCACCCCGATGATCGGACGCGAGGCGAACGTGGCGGACGTCGCCGAGCAGCTCCAGCACCGACGGCTGCTGGTGATCGTCGGGGCCGGCGGCATGGGCAAGACCACCCTCGCCCTCGGCGCGGCGCGTCTCGCGGCCGCCGGGTTCCGGCACGGGGCCTGTCTGGTCGAGCTCGCCGCCGCGACCGACGCGGGGTCGGTCGCCACCGCCGTGGCCGCCGGCCTGGGCCTGGGCATCACCTCCGACGACATGCTGCCGGGAGTGCTCGCCGGGCTGGAGAGCAAGCACCTGCTGCTGGTGCTCGACAACTGCGAACGGGTGGTCGACGCCGCGGCGGTGTTCGTCGAGACCGTGCTGCGGACAGCTCCCGGGGTGACCATCCTGGCCACCAGCCGGGAAGCCCTGCGGGCCGAGGGCGAATGGACCTACCGGCTGCCGCCCCTGGCCTTCCCCGAGCAGGCCGAGGGCGAGCCGGGGGACCGGCTGCGTTCCTATCCGGCCGTGCAGCTTTTCCTTGAGCGGGCCTCGGCCCAGGCGGCGGCGGACGTCCAGGACCCCGACCTGCCGGTCATCGGCAGCCTCTGCCGCCGGCTCGACGGGATCCCGCTGGCCATCGAGTTCGCCGCCGCGACCTGCGGCGTGGTGGAACTCGAGGTGCTGGAGCGGGAGATCGGCCAACGCCTCGACCTGCTGGCCCAGGGACGTCGCACCGCCCTGCCCCGCCACCAGACCCTGCGGGCGACGCTCGACTGGAGCTACGAGACGCTGGCCGAGGATGAGCGGGAGGTCCTCCAGACGCTGGGGGTCTTCTGCACGCGGTTCACCCTGGAGGAGGCGGAAGCCCTGGTGGCGGCCACGGGCTCCCCGAGCCGGCCGACGCGGGACACCCTCAGACGGCTGATCGACACGTCGCTGCTGGCCACGGATACGGCCGAACCCGCGGATGGCCAGCCGCGCCGCTTCCATCGCCTGCTCGACACGACGCGCACCTACGCGCTGGACAAGCTGCGCGCCTCGGGGCGCTCCGACGGCGTGCTCGCCGAACGCGGCCGCCTGCTCTGCCTGCGCCTCCGCGAGGTGGCCGCCGCGGGCGACCACGCCGCCATGATGGCCTGCAGCCGGCTCATGGACGACGTGCGGTTCGTGCTCGACTGGGCGTTCGCCGATCCGCAGCGCGCGGTGTTCGCCGTCGAGCTCACCGCAGCCGCCATCCCGTTCTGGCTCCGCCTGTCGCTGCTGACGGACAATCAGAGGTTTCTCGATCTGGCGCTGGCGAGCGTCGACTTTCCGTCCTGCGAGCCGCGCCAGCGCTGCGCCGTCCACATGGTCTCGGGCATGGCCGACTACGTCAGCAACGGGCTGACCCGCGCCGCTGTCGGTCACTTCGTCCAGGCCCGGGAGCTCGCCTGCGGGATGGGCGACAAGGCCACCGAACTGCTGCTGACGTGGGTCCTGCAGGGACTGTCCGGCAACGCCGGCGACTACACGGCGGCCATGCAGTACGCCCGGGAGTACGGCGAGCGGCTGCCGCCCCGTCCCGAGCCGCTCTATGTGGCCCGGCGCCACCGGCTGCTCGGCCGCGCCCTGCACGACCTGGGACGGCACGGCGAGGCCCAGGCGCACCTGCTGGAGGCGCTCAGCCGTCCGCGCGAGGCGTTCCCGAAGATCATCATCACGGGCTATGACGTGGACCAGTGGTGCGCCGCCCGCGCCACCTACGCCCGCGTCCTGTGGGTGACCGGCCGTCCCGACGAAGCGATCGACACGGCCGAGAGCTGCCTCGACGAGCTGCTCTGGCTGAACCATCCCTACACGAGCAGCTGGACCCTGGCGATCAACCTGTGCCCGGTGATGATCTGGTCCGGCCAGCTGGACGCAGCGCGGCGCTACGTCGAGATCCTGACCGCCAGCTCGAAGCAGACCTTCGCGCTCTGGCACCACTGGGGCCTGCGCTACCGGGCGGTGCTGGACCGGCTCGAGGGAAACCCGGCCGCACCGGCGGAGCTGCGACCCGCGCCCCGCAGCGTCCGCATGCCGGCGCTGGACGAGCTGTTCGCCACCCTGCTCCCGCCGGAGGATCCCTCCGCCGCCTTCCAACGCTTCTCCGACAACGACGAGGTCTGGTTCGCCCCCGAGATGCACCGCTCTCGGGGCGCGGCGAGACTGCGCGGCGGCGGCCCAGGCGCCGTCGCCGAGGCCGAACAGGCGTTCCGCCACGCGCTTGCGCTTTCGGAGCGGCAGGGCGCCCTGGGCTGGGGGCTGCGCGCCGCCGCCAGCCTGGCCGAGCTGCTCGCAGCAAGCGACCGTCGGACCGAGGCCCACGCCAGCCTCCACCGCCTTCTGGAGCGCGTGGACGCCACCTCCCTCACAAACGATGTCGTCCACGCCCGAGCGCTGCTCGAACAGCTTCGCGCCAGCGGAACGGACGGTTCGCGCCTACGGAGCGACGCATGCGACCACGGCTGACCGGCTCGAGCCTCGCCGCACTCCTGGCGGCGACCGCGGCGCAGGCCGAGGCGCCGGAGAAAGATCACGCCGCCTCCGGTCTTGCGGAGCTGATCGTCACCGCCCAACGACGACCGGAAGCCCTCCAGGAGGTCCCTCTCTCCGTCAGCGTCATCAGCGGCGACCGCACACGGGCGGAGGGCCTGCGCACCCTCGAGGACCTGTCGGCCTGGGCGCCGGGCCTGGTCGCCACCGGCGATGTCGGCTACGGCGCCGCGCCGCTCGCCATCCGGGGGGTCGGTGGGGCCAACGGCGGGGCCAACTTCTTCGCCGACGAGCCGGTCGCCGTCTATGTGGACGGGGCCTACATCGGGCGGCTGTCCGTCTCCACCGCCGATCTCGTCGACGTGGACGCCCTCCAGGTGATCCGCGGACCGCAGGGCACGCTCTTCGGGCGCAACGCCACCGCCGGCGCGGTGCTGGTCACGTCCCGGCGCCCGACGCCGCGTCCGGACGGCGTTCTGAACGCCCGGTGGGACTCGCTGGGCGCCTTCAAGGCGGAAGCGGCGTTCGGCGGCCCGCTCGCCGGCGACGGGCTGCAGGCGCGGCTGGCGCTCGGCCACGCCCACCGGGACGGGTTCGGGCGCAACGTGATCACCGGCCGCAAGGTCGGCGGCGGCGACGACACCACCGCACGCCTGACGCTGCGCCTGACGCCCGGCGAGCGGAGCCGGTTCGACCTGATCGGCGAATACCGCCGGCAGGACGCCGAGGTCGCCCTGATCCGGATCGCCGCGCTCACGGGCGGTCCGGCCGATTCCCCCTTCGTCCCGCGTCCGGATCTCGGCCGCGTGCTGGACCGCGGCCAGTACGCCTTCGATACGCCTGGCGACCTGCGGAGCGAAACCAAGGCGGCGACCCTGCTCGGCGAGCACCGCCTCGGCCGGATGACGCTCTCCACCGTGAGCAACTACCGGCGCTTCAGCCTGGGCGGATCGGGCGACGCCGACAACACCGCGCCCGCGGATCGCACCGGCGGGCCGGTGGAGGCCTACAACACCGTGCGCCTGACCCATGAGCAATGGCTGCAGGAGGTCCGCCTGGCCAGCCCCCCAGACGCCCGCATCGCCTGGGTGGCCGGCGCCTTCCACATGCGCGAGCGCAACAAGGTGCACCCCTCGATCATCCAGAACGCGGGGGCCTTTTTCCGGCTCGGCACGCGCGCGACCTTCGACGCAGGCCAGACGGTGCGGGCGGGGGCCGTGTTCGCCGACGCCAGCGTCCGCGCGACCGACCGCCTGACGCTGCGGGGCGGCGCCCGCCTGAGCCGGGAGGAGAAGGTCTTTTCGCTGACCCAGACGGTGCTGACCCTGGCCGGCGGCTTCGCGCCGCCCGCCGGGAAGGTGGTGCCCGCCGGGTTCGCAGTGGCCGCCCCGCCGACCTTCCAGGCCACGCGGCAGTTCGACGACGTGTCGCTCCGGGCGGTGCTCGACTACCGGTTTGCGCCGGGCGCGCTCGCCTACCTGAACTTCAGCCAGGGATTCAAGTCGGGCGGCTTCAACGTCTACGGCCTGAACCGCGGCTTCGATCCCGAGGAGATCGACGCGCTGGAGGGCGGCCTCAAGGTCGAGCTCCTGGACCGTCGTCTCCGGATCAACGCCGCCGCCTTCCGCTACCACTACGAAAACCTCCAGGTGCGCCTGCCGGTCACCTCCGGCGGCATCGACATCCGCAACGTGGCCAGCGCCCGCACCCACGGCGCCGAGGCGGAGATCGCCGTCTTCGGGGACGGTTTCCAGCTGGACGCGAGCCTCGCCTGGCTCGACGCGAGGTTCACGGACGGCGTTCTGCCGGCCGTGCCGGGCTCCGCCCGCTTCGCCTACGGGGCGTCCATCCCCCTCATCCAGGAGGCCATCGACGGGGCCCGTCTCAGCCGGGCCCCGCGCTGGCAGGGCGCCATCACCGCTGAAGCCTGGCGTCAGGCGGGCGCCGGCTGGCGTCTCGCGGCCGCGGCGAGCCTGCGCCTGCAGAGCAACGTCTTCTACCTGGAAACCAACCAGGACCAGCCGACCTACCAGTCGGGCGACTGGAGCGAGCTCAACGCCCGCCTGTCGCTGAGCCCGCCCGGGGGCCGCATCGTCCTGACCCTGTTCGGCGAGAACCTGCTGGACGATCGACACGTCACGGCGGCGACCGCCCTGGCCGGCTATCCGCAGGGCGCGATCAACGCGCCGCGCCGGATCGGCCTGCGCGCCACGTGGCGCCCCTGAGATCGGTCAGGGGAAACGACCGGCGATCGCCGCCACGCTCAGCGCCCAGCCGTCGCACTCCTCGGAGGCCCGACGGGCGATCTCGCGCACGCCCGGCGGGTAGGCCTCGCCGCCCTCGGCCAGATCCGTCGCCAGGCGCGCAAGCGCCCGCAGGGCCTCTTCAAACCGATGCACATGCTCGTGCGCCAGCCCGCGGACCTCGTCCTGCAGGCGGTGCACCCTCTCGACCAGGGCGGCGTCGGCGTCCGCCGCGGCGGGGCGGTCCGAGGTTGCGGCTTCAGGCGCGGGTGTCATGCGGCGATCTCCGAGATGATCTCGATCCGCAGGCTGTCTCAGACGGGGCTACAGGTTTCTTGCCGCAAGACGCCAGCCGTTGGACGAACCCGCTCTGCCGGGGCGACCACGTCGGCCGACGCCTTGAAGCCCGCGTCGTAAATCGCCGGTTTTCGACGTTTTACAGGGCTTAACTCGCGCCCTGTTCGCCCCCCGCAGAAGCTGCCCTGGTCACGGCGCCCCGAGCGCCGCACCGGAGGACCCCCAATGTTGCAGCTTCTGGAACCCACCCCAACCCCGCCGCCCGGCGCCCTGACGCTGGTCAACGCCCACGGCCTCGCAGCCCTGCTCGACGCGGCCCGGTCCGCCGTGGAGCAGGATCGGGACGCCGCAAGGGACTGCATCGACCGCGCCCTCACCCTTCTGCGGCACGATCGGCCGGCCGCGGCCGACCTCGGCGGCCTCGCCAAATGGCAGGTGGACAAGGTCAGCCGGTTCGTCGCGGCGAACCTCGGCGCGCCCATCCGCGTCACCGACCTGGCCGCCCTCGCGCGGCTGAGCGCCAACCATTTCAGTCGCCGGTTCCGGGTCTCGTTCCAGGAGGGCCCGCTGGCCTATGTCGCGCGCAAGCGCGTGGAATTCGCCCAGCGCCTGATGCTGAGCACGCCCATGCCGCTGGCCGCCCTCGCCCTGGAAGCCGGCTTCTGCGACCAGGCCCATTTCACACGCGTGTTCAAGCGCACCACCGGCGCCTGTCCGCGCGCCTGGCTGCGCGGCCAGTCCATCGCCGCACCCGTCGCGGCCTGACCCTCCCCGCCGCCGCCGCGCGGCCAAGCTGACGCAAGGACTCCGAGATGCCCGAGTTCATCACCATCGACGGGCCGGACGGCCCCTTCCGCGCCTTTGTCGCCCGCCCCGAGGCGACCACGCCGCGCCCCGTGGTCCTGGTCCTGCAGGAGATCCTCGGGGTGAACGCCAACATGCGCGAGGTGGCCGAGGCCTTCGCGACGCAGGGCTATATCGGCCTCGCCCCGGACCTGTTCTGGCGCTTCGAGCCCGGCTTCGAGAGCGAAGGCGACGATCCGGCCGAATGGGAGAAGGCCTTGGGCTTCTATGGAGCCTACGACATCGACCAGGGCGTCGCCGACGTTCAGGCCGCCGTCGCGACGGCGCGCACCCTCCCCGGGGCCGACGGCAAGGTGGCGGTGATGGGGTACTGCCTGGGCGGGCTGATGAGCTTCCTGACCGCCGCCCGGACCGAGGTCGACGCCGCCGTCGCCTACTACGGCGGCGGCACGGAGCGGTTCGTGGCCGAAGCCGCCAGCCTCCGCGCGCCCTTCCTCACCCATCTTGCCGAGGCGGACGAATACATCGACGCCGCAGCCCGCGCGAAGATCCAGGACGCCCTGAGCCGCCGCCCGAACGCCGAGGTGCACACCTATCCGGGCCGCAACCATGCCTTCGCCCGTCACCGCGGCGCTCACTTCCATGCCGCCGACGCCGCCCTGGCCGACAGCCGGACGGCCGAGTTCCTGGCCCGCCATCTGCGCTGACGCCCCATGGGTGCGCCGGCCGGCGCACTCGCAGGCCGCCGTCCTGAAGCTCGCCGCCGCCAAGCCGACAAGACCCGCCGGGCGCCTCCGCGCCCGGCGGGCCGCACGCGCTGGCCCAAGCCCTGCCGCCGGCGGGCGGATGCGCGGCGCCGTGAGGACCGGCGCCGCGCGGCGACCCCGGCTATTCGGCGGCCTGGGCGGCGGTCCCGCCGCCCAGCTCTAAGAGCGCCGCCGCCACTCCGGCGCCGTAGGCCGGGTCGGCCCGCAGGCAGTTGGCCACGTGCCGCTGCTGGACCTCCGGCGCGGCGCCCTGGAGCGCCCGGGCCGTGTTGGCGAACAGCACCGCCTGCTGGGCGGGCGACATCAGCCGGAAGAGCTCCCCGGGCTGCTCGAAGTGATCGTCCTCGGTCTGGTGGTCGTAATGGGCGGCGGCGCCGTCGAGCGGCAGGGGCGGCTCCGCCAGGTCCGGCCGGTCGCGCCAGACGCCCTGGCTGTTGGGCGCGTAGCTGATCGTCCCGCCGAGGTTGCCATCGGTCCGCATGGCGCCGTCCCGGTGATAGCTGTGGAACGGGCATTTCGGGGCGTTCACCGGGATCTGGCCGAAGTTGACGCCGAGGCGGTAGCGCTGCGCGTCGCCGTAGGAAAACAGCCGCGCCTGCAGCATCCGGTCCGGCGAGAAGCCGACGCCCGGCACCACGTTCGCCGGCGAGAAGGCCGCCTGCTCGACCTCGGCGAAGACGTTGTCCGGATTGCGGTTGAGCTCCAGCACGCCGACCTCGATCAGCGGGTAGTCGGCCTTCGGCCAGACCTTGGTGAGGTCGAAGGGGTTGTGCCGGTGACTCGCCGCCTGGCGCTCGCTCATCACCTGAACGCACAGGGTCCAGCGAGGGAAGGCGCCGCGTTCGATGCTGTCGAACAGGTCGCGATGATGGCTTTCCCGATCGCGACCGATCAGCTCGGCCGCGGCGGCGTCCGTCAGGGTCTCGACGCCCTGGTGGGTTCGCAGGTGGAATTTGACCCAGACCCGCTCGTTGTCCGCGTTGAGCAGGCTGAAGGTGTGGCTCCCGAAGCCGTGCATGTGCCGGTACGAGCGCGGCAGCCCCCGGTCGCTCATCACGATGGTCACCTGGTGCAGGGCTTCCGGCAGCAGGGTCCAGAAGTCCCAGTTGTTCTGCGCGCTGCGCAGCCCGCTGCGCGGATCCCGCTTGACCGCGTGGTTGAGGTCCGGGAACCGCAGCGGGTCGCGGAAGAAGAACACCGGCGTGTTGTTCCCCACCAGATCCCAGTTCCCCTCCTCGGTGTAGAACTTCACCGCGAAGCCCCGGATGTCGCGCTCGGCGTCGGCGGCGCCCCGCTCGCCGGCGACCGTCGAGAACCGCACGAACACCGGCGTCTGCTTGCCGATCTCGGAGAACAGGGCCGCCCGGGAGTAGCGGCGGATGTCCCCGGTGACCGTGAAGGTCCCGAATGCGCCGGCGCCCTTGGCGTGCATCCGGCGCTCGGGGATCACCTCGCGGTCGAAGTGGGCCAGCTTCTCGAGCAGCCAGACATCCTGCAGCAACGCCGGGCCGCGGCGGCCCGCCGTCTCGATGTTGAGGTTGTCGGCGACGGGGGCGCCTGACGCCCGGCGGAGGGTGCGGTCGACCATTTCGAGGCTCCTTCTTCGAAGCCCCTAGCCTGCCTGCAACCGCGCCGGCCGGATTGAACCGATCGGCGCTTGCTGGCGCGGCTCCGTCGTCAGACCCGCACGCGACGGTCGGCGGCAGGTCCGGGCCCCGGGCAGGCGTCGGAGGCCCGCAGGGGCCGGCCGGCGAAGGTCGGCAGCGCTTCGAGCCAGCCGATCACGTCGCGCGCCACCCGTTCGTAGCCTGGCTCGGCGATCAGCAGGTGCGAGAGCCCGTCATAGAAGCTGAAGTCGGTCAGGCCGGGCGCCCGTCGCTGGATCGCGTAGGCCGCGCGCGACAGATGCGGGGTGACCAGGCGGTCGGCCTCGCTGCCGGTGATCAGCAGCGGCTGGGTGCGACGCCGGGGGTCGATCCCGGTGCCCAGCCAGGTCGCGGCCTGGTGCAGGATGCGGCCTGGCGTCGGAATCACCGCCTCGTTGAAGAACCGCGACACCAGATCATGCGGCGCGGTGTTGGCGTACTGCCGCCCGAAGCTGCCCCGCGTGTGGGCATAGGGGCGGCTCCACCCGCGCCAGCGGGCGAGCGCAGGCAGCACCGCCGCCAGGGTCGTCGGTCCGGGGACGATCCCGGCGATCGGCGCCGGATTGATCGCAACCCCCGCCGCGCCGCAGCCGCGATCGAGCAGCTTCTGGACCAGCAGGCCGCCGAAGGAATGCCCGACGAGCAGCGGAGGCTGCGGCAGCGCCTGGATATAGGCCTCCAGGTGATCGACAATGCGCCCGAGGCTGAGGCTGCCGAAGCCGACCGGGAGGTGGCGACGGACCTGGGCGGCTGACAGCCCCTCCAGCCCCGGCCAGGTGGGGGTCAGCACCCGGTAGCCGGCCCGCTCGAAAGGCCGGCGGAAGGTGTCCCAGGACCGCGTGGTGACCCAGGCGCCATGCACCAGGACGACGGTCTTTTCGGAAGGACTGGACATGGAACGGCTCCGGATGATGTCCGCGAGCCTAGCCGCACGGCCCGCCCGGACGATTGAACGGAGGCACGGCGCTTTTGACGATCCGCCGGCCGCGCGCGCCGGCCTCCCGCACCGCAGTCTCGCCTGAGCAGCAGCACGGCGGCGCATCGCCAGGAGCGTGTCCTTCAACTGGCGCCGGAACCGTCCAATCGGCGTCGGCCGCCGCCGCCTAACGTTCCTTGGCCAACCTCAACCAGGGACCCGAACATCATGAGCACGGACACTCAGACCGCTTCCCGCCGCGCGGTGCTTTCCGCCGGCTTCGGCGCGGCCACGGGCGGCGCCCTGGCGAACCAGGCCGCCGCGCAGCCTCTGGCCACGGCGCCCCACGCCTCCAAGGAGCCCCGCAGGATGAACTATGTCACCGCCAAGGACGGCGCCCAGATCTACTTCAAGGACTGGGGCGCCGGCCAACCGATCGTCTTCAGCCACGGCTGGCCGCTGACCGCCGACGACTGGGACGCCCAGATGGTGTTCTTCGCCGACCGCGGCTTCCGCGTGATCGCCCACGACCGCCGCGGCCACGGCCGCTCGACCCAGACCTGGGGCGGCAACGAGATGGACACCTACGCGGACGACCTGCGCGCCCTGGTGCTCGCCCTGGACCTGAAGGATGCGATCCACATCGGCCACTCCACCGGCGGCGGCGAGGTCGCCCGCTACCTCGGCCGTCACGGAACCGACCGGGCGGCGAAGGCCGTGCTGATCGGCGCGGTGCCGCCGGTCATGGTGAAGAAGCCCGGCAATCCCGAAGGCACCCCGATCGAGGTGTTCGACGGCTTCCGCGCCGCCCTGACCGCCGACCGGGCCAAGATGTTCCTCGATGTCCCGTCCGGCCCGTTCTACGGCTACAACCGTCCGGGCGCGAAGGTCAGCCAGGGGGTGATCCAGAACTGGTGGCGGCAGGGGATGATGGGCGGGGTCAAGGCGCACCACGACTGCATCAAGGCCTTCTCCGAGACCGACTTCACCGAAGACCTCAAGAAGATCGACATCCCCGTTCTGGTGATGCACGGCGATGACGACCAGATCGTGCCGATCAAGGCGTCCGCGCTGAAGACCATCGGGCTGCTGAGGCAGGGGACGCTCAAGGTCTATCCCGGCTTCGACCACGGCATGGCCACCACCCACGCCGAGATCATCAACGGCGACCTGCTCGCCTTCCTGCGGGCCTGACCCCCGACGACGCGCGGAGCGAAGCATGGGACGGTTCTGGACCTTTCCGCCGACCGGCGCGCCGCCCCGGGCGCGCTGGGTCACGGCGGGCTTCATCCCCTGCCGCGTCGACGGCCGGCCGGTGCTCGGGATCGTCGAGGTGCTCGCTCGGGAGGCGCCCTGCCCGGCGCCGACCCGTCGCCGCCCGGGCCTTCGCGAGCAAACCCCAGCAGGTCTCGACTGAGCCATGGGTGAACCCCGCGACAGCGAACCGCCCGGCGCGGCGGACCGGGACAGGCGCGATCAGGACCGCCGGCTGGAGGAAGCGCTCGAGGAGTCCTTCCCGGCAAGCGATCCACCGGCGGCCAATCGACCCGAAGGCCCCTGACGCGCCTGCGGGCCGCACAGCGCAGGCTGTGCGGCCCGCTTCCGCTTGTCGCGAGGTTGCGCGGTCAAGCCGCCTTGGCCGGTGAGCCGCCAGTCTTCGCCCTGCGCCAGCACGGATCTTCTCGCCCGCCTCCCGGCGGCATCCATCCCGGCGCGCCAGCGCCAGAGCCCGCCGCCGGCGGGCCTGTTCGGCGCCAGCCGGCCCGGAAACGTCCAAGACCAGGCGCCCGCCCTTCGCCCACCCTGTCGGCGCCCTCAGAACAGGCTTGCCGATCTGCGCAAGGAGAACGCCATGTCCAAGACCATCATGCTCATCCACGGGGCCTGGCTGAACGCCAGGTGCTGGGACGGCTTCCGCAAACACTACGAGGCGCGCGGCTACACCGTCATCGCCCCGGACTGGCCGCTCGACGACCGCGAGCCCCGGGCCCTGCGCGATCAACCCGATCCAGCGCTGGCCAAGGTCGGCCAGAAGCGGATCGTCGAGCACTATGAGCGGCTGATCCAGAGCCTGCCGGAAGCGCCGATCCTCATCGGCCACTCGCTCGGCGGCGTGTTCGTGCAGCACCTGCTGGACCGCGGGCACGGCGCCGCGGGCGTGGCCATCGACCCCGCGCCGACGCCTGGCGTCCCGCTCGGGCCCCACGCGATCGTCTCAGCCTGGCCGGTGCTGTCCGACCCGTTCAGCGGCGGCAAGCTGATGCACATGTCGCGCACCTTCTTCCGAACCCGCTTTGCGCAGACCCTGCCGCTGCACGAAAGCGACGCCATGTACGACCGCTACATCGTGCCGACGCCCGGCAAGGTCTACTGGGACGGCATCCTCAAGGCGGCGGGCGCCATCACCTGGAGCAGCCGGACCCGCGCCCCGCTGCTGCTGATCGGCGGCGGCAAGGACCTCATCGCCGATGCGAGCATGACCCGGGCCATCTTCGAGAAGCAGAAGCGCGCCGCCTCCCGCACGGAGCTCAAGATCTTCGAGGACCGCTCGCACTGGACGTGCCTGGACCGGGGCTGGGAGGCCGTGGCCGACTACGCCCTCGACTGGGCGGCGGCCAACGCCCACAGCCGCCTGACCCGCCCCCTGGCCGCGGCCTGATCCCTTCCGTCGGCCACCTCCCGCCCAACCTGAGCCGACCGACTGCCGGCGCGCCTCGCAAGGCGCGCCGGCCTTTTCCGTTCTGGCGGGGGCGCCCCGTCGGCGACTCCGGGCGGACGCCGGCCGGCCACGCCGGTCCAGACAATCGGCGCCGGTTCCGTCAAATCCAGGCGACGCCCGATGCGGGATGCTCTGCGGACACACCCGAGCCGAGGAGCGCTGTCCATGCCCATCAAGGTCAAACGTCGAGGGTCCGCGACCTGGACCGGCGGCGCGTTCGAAGGCCGCGGCTCGATCTCGAGCGCCAGCGGCGCCCTGTGCGACTTCCCCTACGGCGCGGCGAGCCGCTTCGAGGGGCGGCCCGGGTCCAACCCCGAGGAGCTGCTGGCCGCGGCCCACGCCGCCTGCTTCACCATGGCCCTGACCCTGGTGCTGGGTCAGGCCGGGCTGAAGGCGGACGCGCTGCGCACCGAGGCCGAGGTCACCCTGGAGGAGCAGGACGGAGATTTCGTGATCCCCGCCGTGCATCTCACCGTCCGCGGCCAAGTCGCGGATCTCAGCCTGGCGGACTTCCAGGCCCACGTGGCCCGCACCCACGAAATCTGCCCGGTCTCCAAGCTGTTCCGGGCGGAGATCACCCACGCAGCGTCGCTCGACGCCGCGGCCTGAGCTCCTGCGCCGCCGTCCCGCCCCATTTTCCGGAGAGTCCCGCCATGCGCTTAAACCGCCACACCCGCCGCGTGCGAGGCGCCCTGGCCGGCGTTGTCGCCGCGCTCACGCTGAGCGCCCCCGCCCTGCCCGCCGCCGCCGCGCCGCCGGACCGCTGCCTGTCGGTCTGCGCGCCGACCTCGAGCCTGAAGGTCGGCGAGGTCACCTACGCCTATCGGGCGGTGGGACCGGCCGGGGCCAGGCCGCTGGTGCTGCTCAACCGCTTCCGCGGCTCGATGGACGAGTGGGACCCGGCCTTCCTCGACGCCCTGGCCCGGACCCGACGGGTGATCATCTTCGACAATGTCGGGGTCGCGCGGACCGACGGCCTCGCCTCGCCGCGCCTGGCGGGCTGGTCCGACAACGCCGCCGCCTTCATCCGCGCGCTCGGCCTGAAGGAGGTGGACCTGCTCGGCTACTCCTTCGGCGGCCTGGTGGCCCAGCAGCTGACGCTGGACCATCCCGAGCTGGTCCGCCGGCTGGTGATCGTCGGAAGCGGCGCGGGCTATGTCGAGGGCGCCAACCTGCGCGCCGAGGCGCTGCAGGTCGCCACCAAGCCCGTGAACACGGACGAGGACTTCCTTTTCCTGTTCTTCCGCAACACGCCGACCAGCCAGGCCGCCGGCCGGGCGCACCTGGCGCGCCTGCGGCAACGGCCCGGCGCCTTCGACGTGCGGGTGAGCGAAGCCACCTGGCGGGCCATGCTGTCGGCCGGCTCGGACGTCGGCACGCCGGAGACCTCGTTGCTGCGCCGCGCCCCGCAGATCCGCAAGCCGGTGCTGGTCGCCAACGGGGTGGAGGACAACATGATCCCGACCATCCAGTCCTACGCGCTCGCGCAGGCCCTGCCCCAGGCCCGGCTGATCCTCTACCCGGACGCCGGCCACGCCTTCATGTTCCAGTATCCCCAGCTCGTCGGGCGGGACGTCGCCGCCTTCCTGGACGAGCCGCCGCCCCCGGCCGGGTGACGCGCGCCTTCCGCCCCCCTTCTCCAGGTCCCACCCCGCACGCCCTTCGGAGGCCTCCATGCCGCTGACCGCCACCGCCGCACCCGCCGCCCGGCTCCTCACCCCGCACGACCATGCCCTGGTCATGATCGACTTCCAGTCGCAGATGGCCTTCGCCACCCACTCCATCGACCCGGTTCTGCTGCGCACCAACGCCGCGCTGGTGGCGCGGGCCGCGGCCGGGTTCGGGGTGCCGACCCTCCTGACCACCGTCGCGGAGCGCAGCTTCTCCGGCCCGATGTTCGACGAGGTCACCGCGCCCTTCCCGAACCACCGCCTGCTCGACCGCACGACCATGAACGCCTGGGAGGACGCCGGGGCGGTTGCGGAGATCAACGCCGCCGGCCGCACGCGGGTGGTGTTCTGCGGCCTCTGGACGTCGGTCTGCATCGTCGGACCGGTGCTCTCGGCCCTCGAGCAGGGCTTCGCGGCCTATGTGATCACCGACGCCTGCGGCGACGTGTCGACGGAAGCCCACGAACGGGCGGTCCAGCGCATGATCCAGGCCGGCGCCCAGCCGCTCACCGCCCTGCAGTACCTGCTCGAGCTGCAGCGCGACTGGGGTCGCGCCGAGACCTACGCCCTGACCACCGGCATCGCCGCGCAATACGGCGGCGCCTACGGGCTGGGCATCATCTACGCCAAGACCATGTTCGACGCGCACGAAGGCTGAGCGCGCCCGTCAGAGCCCACCTCCCGCGAGGCCGCCATGAAGCCCTACCTGATCGCCCTGGCCATGGGGCTCGCCGCCGGCCTCCTCTACGGCGCCTTCCAGGTGCGATCGCCGGCGCCGCCGGTGATCGCGCTCGTCGGCCTGTTCGGCATGCTGGTGGGCGAGCAGGTCCCGGCGCGGATCCGGCAGCTGGTCGCCCGGCCGGCCGGGCTGGCGGAGACCCGCACCGACGCCGATCGCGACATCCGCCGGGTCCCGCTGTCGCCCAGGCCGCCTCCGCAGCCGGGCGCGGACGGCTGACGCCCCGGAGGTCTTGGCGATGGACACCCCACTCACCCGCCGACCGGTGCTGGGCGGCCTGGCGGCCGGCGCCGCCGCCATTCTCCACGCCCGCCCCTCGGAGGCCGCGATGACCCCTCCCGACCTGATCCTGATCCACGGCCGCTTCTCCACCCTCGACCCGGCCAACCTCGACCCGGAGGCGGTGGCGATCACCGCCGGCCGGATCTCCGCCGTCGGCGCGGCCCGCGACCTCCTGGGCGCCCGCGCCCCCCGGACCCAGGTGCTCGACCTCGGCGGGCGGCGGGTGGTCCCCGGCCTGATCGACAGCCACATGCACGTGATCCGCGGCGGCCTGAACTACAACATGGAGCTGCGCTGGGACGGGGTCCGCAGCCTGGCGGACGCCATGTCCATGCTGAAGCGGCAGGTGGCGGTCACCCCGCCGCCCCAGTGGGTGCGGGTGGTGGGCGGCTTCAGCGCGCATCAGTTCGCCGAGCGGCGCCTGCCGACCCTGGCCGAGCTCAACGCCGCGGCGCCGGACACGCCGGTGTTCATCCTGCACCTCTACGACCGCGCCTTGCTGAACGCCGCCGCCCTGCGCGCCGTCGGCTACACCCGTGAGACGCCGGATCCGCCCGGCGGCGAGATCCAGCGGGATGCGGCGGGGAACCCGACGGGCCTGCTGCTGGCCCGGCCGAACGCCAGCCTGCTCTACGCCACCCTGGCCAAGGGCCCGAAGCTCCCGCCCGACTACCAGCTCAACTCCACCCGCCATTTCATGCGCGAGATGAACCGCCTGGGCGTCACCTCGGTGATCGACGCCGGCGGCGGCCTGCAGAACTACCCGGAGGACTACCAGGTCATCGAGACGCTGCATGCCGAGGGGCAGCTCACCCTGCGCATCGCCTACAACCTCTTCACGCAGAAGCCGCGGGAGGAGCTGGCCGACTTCGCCGGCTGGGCCGGGCAGGTGCGGCCGGGCCAGGGCGACGACCTCTACCGGCACAACGGGGCCGGCGAGATGCTGGTCTATTCGGCGGCCGACTTCGAGGACTTCCGCCAGCCGCGGCCGGAGATGCCGCCGAACATGGAAGCCGACCTGGAGCCGGTGATCCGGCTGCTCGCCGAGAACCGCTGGCCCTGGCGGATGCACGCCACCTATGACGAGACCATCAGCCGGGCCCTGGACGTTTTCGAGACTGTCCACCGCGACACCCCGATCGATCGCCTGCCCTGGTTCTTCGATCACGCCGAGACGATCAGCGACCGCAACATCGATCGCATCGCCGCCCTGGGCGGCGGCATCGCCGTGCAGCACCGCATGGCCTACCAGGGCGAGGACTTCGTGGCGCGCTACGGCGCGCGCGCGGCCGAAGCCACGCCGCCGATCCGCCGGATGCTGGCGGCCGGCGTGCGCGTCGGGGCCGGCACCGACGCCACCCGGGTGGCGTCCTACAATCCCTGGGTCTGCCTCGCCTGGCTCGTCACCGGCCGGACCGTCGGCGGCCTGCCGCTCTACCCCGCCGCCAATCGCCTCGACAGGGAGGCGGCCCTCCGGCTCTGGACGCAGGCCAACACCTGGTTCTCCAGCGAGGCGGGCAAGAAAGGGCAGATCGCCGTCGGCCAGCTGGCGGACCTGGCGGTCCTCTCGGCGGACTACGTCCACGTCCCCGAACAGGCGATCGCAGAGATCAGCTCGGACCTCACCCTGCTGGGCGGCGAGGTGGTGCACGGCTCGGGCCCCTTCGCCCACCTGGCGCCGCCCCTGCCCCCCGCCATGCCCGACTGGTCGCCGACCCGCACCTTCGGCGGCCAGCACGCCCGTCCGTCCACAGCCCGCCCCGCCACCAGCGACGACGCCCTCGCCAGGCTGAGCTCCGCCTGCGGCTGCGCCAGACCCTGCGGCGTGCACGGCCACCAGCATGCCCGCGCCTACGGGCCCGCCCCGGCCGGTGACGCCGCGGCCTTCTGGGGTGCGTTCGGCTGCGCCTGCTGGGCGGTCTGACGTCTGTCGCAGCGCCAGAGGCCTGGCCGCCGGGGCTCAGGTCGCCGGCGACGGGCGCCTGATCCCCCGCGCCCGCCGACCGGCGCGCCGCGCGCGGGAACACAAGGTGGCAGCCGCAAGGCGACGGCGGGCGGCGACCCTCTCCCGTCAGGTCGGATTGGTGTAGGTTGGCCGCCAGCTTCCATCCCACCGAGACGCGCCGATGCTCGAGACGAGCGACACCCGACCGGCCGCCGCGCTGCACTTCGCCGGCTTCGCGCTGTTCCCGGCGCAGCGGCGCGTGCTGCGGGACGACGTCGCCGTGCCGCTCGGCTCCCGCGCCTTCGACATCCTCTGGGCGCTGGCCGAGGCCCGGGGCGCGGTGGTCCCCAAGGCGGAGCTGATGGCCCGGGCGTGGCCCGGCCTCCATGTGGAGGAGGCGAACCTCCGGGTGCAGATCGCCGGCCTCCGCAAGGCGCTCGGGCCGGAGGATCTCGTCGCCAGCGTGCCTGGCGTCGGCTACAGCCTGGCGACGGCGGTCCTCGACGCCGCTTCCGCGACCCCCGTGCGGCGGGACCCGGACGCTGTCGCCGCCCCCGAGTTGATCGGCCGCGGCGAGCTGCTCGCCGATCTGCAGCAGCGCTTCGAGCACCAGCGTCTGGTGACCCTCGTCGGGCCCGGCGGCGTCGGCAAGACCAGCGTGGCGCGGCGCCATGCGGGCGCGGCGGCCCGGACGGCCTTCGTCGACTTGAGCGCCCTCGCCGACGCCCGTCTCGCGGCGAGCACGCTCGCCGTCGCCCTCGGACTGCCGGTGATGTCCAGCGATCCGACGCCAGCCATCGTCCGCCACCTTGCGGGCGGCGACTGGCTCCTGGTGCTCGACAACTGCGAGCACGTCGTCGAGACGGTGGCGGGCCTCGCCGAACAACTGCTCCAGGCCTGCCCCACGCTCGCCATCCTGGCCACGAGCCGCGAACCTCTACGTTGCGAGGGCGAGTGGGTTCTCCGCCTCGATGCTCTGGCGGCGCCGCCGGCCGGCGACCTGACCGCCCGCGAGGCCCTGCAGTATCCGGCGATCCAGTTGCTGGTGACGCGGGCCGAGGCCGCCTGGGCGGGTTTCACGCTGACCGACGCGGACGCGCCGGTCGCCGCCGAGCTTTGTCGTCGACTCGACGGTCTTCCGCTGGCGCTCGAGCTCGCCGCCGCCCGCATCGAGGCCTTCGGCCTCGAGGGCCTGGCCGGACAGTTGCACGACCATCTCGAGTTGCTGTCGGGCGGACGGCGAACAGCCCTGCCGCGGCGCCAGACGATCGCCGCGGCCCTGGACTGGAGCTACGCCCTTCTCTCCCCGGCCGAGCGGCAGGTCCTGGAGGCCCTGGCGGTCTTCCGTGGCCCGTTCTCCCTCGCGGCGGCCGTGGAGGTCTCGGCGGGCGATGACCTGTCGCCCGCCGCCGTGCGCGCCGCCGTGGGCGAGCTTTCAGCCAAGTCCCTTCTCGCGCGCGAGCGGACCGGGCCGCGGCTTACCTTCCGGCTGCTCGAAACCACCAGGATCTACGCCGCCCGCAAGCTGCAGGCCTCCCCTCGGGCGCCGGAGATCGCGGCGCGGCATGCCCGTCACGTGCAGGGGCTGATCGCCCAGGCGAACGAAGATTGGAATCCGGCCGCTCACCAGGCCTGGGCCGAGGTTCACGGTCGGATCATCGACGAAGTCCGGGCGGCGCTCGCCTGGCGCTTCTCGGCCGGCCAGGATGTCCAGGCGGCCGCCGACCTCGTCGCGGCCTCCGCTTCGCTCTGGTTCCAGCTTGTCCTGCTTGACGAGTACATCGGATGGCTCGAGCGGGGCCTCGCCTTACCGGGCGCGTCGGCCGACAGCCGCATGCGCATGCACGCCGCGCTCGCGCACGCGGTGGTGCAGGCTCGCGGCCTGCACCCGCTCGTCCCGCAATCCTTCGAGGCCTGCCTTGCGCTGGCCGAAGCCCAGGAGGACGTGCGCCATCAGTGGATCGCGGTCTGGGGGCTCGCGGGAGAGGCGTCCATGCGCGCCGACTACCGCGCCGCACTGGGCTTCGCCGAGCGTCTCACGCCGGTGGTGCAGCGGACGGGATCACGCGATGCGCAGCTGGTCCAGCGGCGGCTGCTGGCCCTGCAGACCCACATGCTCGGGCGGCACGATCGCGCGCTCGACCTCGTCGCCGAGGTCCTGGCGGAGCCGTGCCTCGAAGTGGCTTCGGCCTTCCACAGCCAGGTGCATCTCGACCAGGTCTGCGCCATGCAGGTCATCGAAGCCCGCGCGCTCTGGCTCACCGGGGCTGCGGATCGGGCGCGCGCCGTCGTGGACGCGGCGCTCGCCCGGGCCGCGGCGATCGAGAACGCGTTCACCGAGGCCTATGTGCTTTCGGCGGCGGCCTGCCCGGTCGCGTTCTGGCGCGGGGATCCGGATGTCGAGACCCTGATCGAGCGGCTGACGCGCCTCTCCGTCGGCCGCTCCCTTGTCGTCTACGAGAGCTGGGGACACGCCTTCGCGGCGGCCCGCCGGTTCCGGCTCGGCGGCCCGCCTCCGCGGGTCACGGCGATCAAGGCGCTGGACGAGCTGGCGGTGATCGACGCGCGGCTCCTGTCCGACGAGACCGTGAGCCGCTGCCAGGCCGGCACGGTCGGCTGGTGCGCGCCAGAGGCCCTGCGGGGACAGGGCCTCGCCCTCGCCGCAGCTGGCGATCTCGCGTCGGCCTGCGCCCGGTTCGAGGCCGCTGAACGGCTGGCCGACCAGCAGGGCGCGGCCGCGCTCGCCCTGCGCGCCGCCACGAGCCTCCTTGAACACCGACCGGGGGACGCGGCGGTCCGGGCGCGGCTCGCCGAGCGGGTCGGAAACCTCAACGAAGGACGCACCACGCGGGACGTGCGCGCCGCCGTTGCGCTGCTCGCCTGAGCACGTCGGCTCCGTCCCTCGCCGGCGGCCCTGAGCCGCGCCCTAGATCGCCGAGCGTGTGCTTCGAACGAACGCTGCGATGTGGGCCGCGGAGGCCTCCGGGTGTTCGTGCTGCGGACCGTGACCTGCGGAGGGGTAGGTCAGGAGCTGCACCGTCGGCAGCTGACCGTTCAGCGCGTACCAGTTCTCGACCGGGAAGATGATGTCGTGGTCTCCGCCGATGTGCAGGATCGGCAGATCGGTGGTCTTCAGCGCCTCGAGCACATGGTCGGCGGGGAAGCTGGGGTTGCGCGGTCCGGACCCGAGCTTGGCGCGCGCGAACGCGATCGGCACCGGCCGGCTGCGCGCTTCCGTCCGGCTCGCAATGCGCGCCACCGACGCCTGCGCCGCCGCGCGGCTCCGCGCAGACTTCGGCTCGAAGAACAGGATCTCCTCCTCTTCGAGGCCGTAAACCTCGATGCCGGCCGTATCGTAGAACAGCTGTTCGGCGGTTTTCACCAGCGGTCCGGGGGGGCCACAGCCGATCAGCACGGCGTGGGTCACCTGCCCGGGCTTCGAGGCGACGACGATCTGAGCGACCAGCCCGCCCAGGGACCAGCCGGCGATCACAACCTCCTTCAGCTGAAGCGCCTCGATCAGGTCGAGGGGATCCCGCACCATCTCCGACGGATCGTAGGTCGGCACGCCGCTGGAGAGCCCCAGACCGCTGTAATCGAAGACGATGGCCCGAAAGCCCTCGGCCGCCAGTCCGTCCAGGAACGCCGGGTCCCAGGAGTCCATGTTGCCGCGGAACCGCACGCAAAGCAGGATCGGACGACCCTCGCCGACGCTGCGATAGGCCAGCCTGCGGCCGTTGATCTCAACGAATTCGTTCGGGGCGGAGCGCGCGTCGCAAAGGCCGGTCATGGCGTTCATCATCTCACCTGCTCGAGGGCGTTTTGCTGCGGCGCCGCGAGGGGCGCGTCAGCGGCGGTCTGCGATCAGGCGTCGCGCCGGTGTTTGAAGGCGCCGGCTTGGCGGCCGTGGAGCCCGAAGCACCGCGAACCTTCCCGTGGCTGGCGCCCTGATCTTCACCGTCGCTCCCTGGTCTGCGCCGAGGATGTCAGCGCCGCGCCGGCCGCGATTGCACCGATCACCCCTATTTGGCGGGAAGCGTCAGGTTCATGCCCCGACCGCGCCGCAGGCCGGTGTCCGGCAGCGTCCGACGTCGCCAGAGCGGCGCCGGAACGAAGCTCCGCGCCGCGTCGGGTGCGCACCACACCCGATCGGCCCGCTGATCGGGCGAAGATCCCGGCGGGTCTGGCTCCGCGTCCGGGACCGCGCTGACCAAGGGAATTGATCGAGCCGCCGCGGAACGATGTTGCGCTGCACAATGTTGATCGTCGCGAAGGGGGCGCCGTGCGTTCTCACATTCCCAAGAAGATGCGATGAACCAGCTCACTGCCAGGCTGCCGGCCGGCGGCAGGACGTCCCGCGCCGGCGCCAAGCTCCCGCTCAAGGCCGGCGTCGCCGCTGTCGCTGTCGGCGCGCTGATCGCCGCGGCGATCGGCAATCACCTGGCGGCCGAACGGACGGAAGGACGCAACCCGCCTGCCGGGCGCTTCGTCACGGTGGACGGCGTTCGCCTGCATTACCAGGAGCGCGGACACGGGCCGACGCTGGTGCTGATCCACGGAAACGGCGTCAGTTCGGAGGATTACGTGCTCTCCGGCCTCTTCGACGCGCTGGCGCAAGGCCACCGTGTCATCGCCTTCGATCGCCCCGGCTTCGGCTACAGCGCCCGGCCGCGGAACCGGTCCTGGACCGCCCAACATCAGGCGCGGCTGCTCCTGGAAGCCATGACGGCTTTGGACGTCCCGGAGGCGGTTCTTGTGGCCCACTCCTGGGGCACCCTCGTCGCCATGCAGGCGGCGCTGACCGCGCCGGACCGGGTCCGCGGGCTGGTGCTGATGTCAGGCTACTACTGGCCGACGGCGCGCCTCGACGTCCCCTTGCTGGGCGGTCCGGCGATCCCGGGGCTCGGCGACGTGATGCGGTTCACCGCATCCCCGCTTCTCGGGCGCCTGATGACGCCGCTGGTGCTCAAGCAGATGTTCTCCCCCGCCGAGGTTCCGGATCACTTCCGGCGGGGCTTCGCCTCCGACATGTCGCTGCGGCCTTCGCAGCTTCGCGCGACGGCCGCCGATACGGCCAGGATGCCGCTGGAGGCGGGGAAGCTGGCGGGGCGGCTGAAGGCCGTCGCCGGCCCGGTCCTGATCCTGAGCGGCGACGGCGACAGGATCGTCAGCTGCGAGCATCAGTCCCGTCGCCTGGCCCGCGAACTGCCCGGCGGCGAGATCCAGGTGGTCGAGGGCGCCGGCCATATGTTGCACCACATCCGGCCGCAAGCTGTCGCCGAAGCCGTTGCAGGCTTCCTGCGCCAGATCGCATTCGACCCGGACCGCGCCGGACCCCGCGCCGATCCGGAGCCCCGCCGGCTGCCCGAGCCGCTGCCGCTGCCGCTGCCGGCCTGACCGGGCGCAAGGCTCGCCGCACGGCCAACGAGCAGAACGGCCGTCCCGCGCACGGGCGCCGCGGCCGGCAGGTTGTCTGACGAGAGGCTGGCCTGTCGGCGTGCAACCTCCCGAGCGCGTGGACTCGTCCGCCGTCCGCCAGCGGGTGCGACGGGGCGAGGCCGAGACGGCGCGGCCGCGCGAGCACGCCGTGCGTCGGCGCACGCGCGCGCATGAAGATGGAAGGCAGGTCCATCCCGGATCCTCGCCGGCTGCCGAACGTCTGCGACGCCTTGTCAGCGACCGTTCGGAATCGGACCTGCGCCGCTGGCTCGTGTGGAGACCTCGGGGACTCCCGCGTGACCCGTAAGGCGCTCCGTCAAAGGGAGGCGGAACCGGTAGGTAACGCCTCGCTCGCCCCATGTTCGCTCAAGCGAGCCTTGTAGCTCCCGCTCTATGCTTGCGCGGATCAGGCGCGACCCGAAGCCTTCGGCCCCGGTGGGCTCCGGCTTCGTCAAGCCGCTCTCCGTCCAGGTCGCATCAAGCGACGGGCGGGCGTGATCCACGGCCCATTCAAGCACGACCCGGCCGCCCGAGGCCAAGGCCCCGTACTTGGCGGCGTTCGTGGCGAGTTCATGCAGCACCAAGACCAAGGACACGGCGGCGTAGGAGGAAAGCGCGAAGGAAGGTCCGCTGAAGCTGATCCCCCGGTGCGGAGCCAAGACCGAACGGGCCAGGTCCCTCAGGTCCGTGCTCTGCCAGCTGTTCGCCGTCAGCAGGTCATGAGCGCGGGCAAGCGCCATGAGCCGGTGCTCGAAGCCGTCCAGGGACGCTTCGCCGGCGGCTTCCTTGCGGGCCTGCCGAGCCAGGGCCTGCACTGTCGCCAGCGTGTTCTTGACCCTATGGTTGAGCTCGTTCACCAGGGTGCTCTGGCGCTCGAGCGCCTGCTTCTGCTCCGCATCGTGTCGGAGCAGCCGGGCTGAGGCGGAAGTGAGAGCATCGTGAACGCGCTGGGTCTCCGCAAGCCCGGTGGATCGCTCTCGCACCTGCTGTCCTTCGCCGAGCGCGGCCGCGGCGGCTTCGAGGTTCTGCAGGTCTCGAGCGATCCGGCGGCTGAAGAACGCCGTCGCCCCCAGCGCCGTCGCAAGCAGCAGCAGCAGCTGGGCGGCGGCGACCGCGACCCCCTGCCATGCCGCCGTCGTCAGTTCGCTTTGCGGGGCGGCGACGACAAAGGTCCAACCTGAGGGCGCCCGGCTAAAGGCGAGGATCGAAGGCAAGCCCTCCAAGGTCCGGGAGCGGATCACGCCCTCGGAGCGGACGCGCACAGCTCGGGTCAGGTCCGGGGTCGCCGAGCCGCCGATCGTGCGCTCCGCATTGGCCGAACGGGCGACGATGCGGCCCTGCTGATCGAGGATGACGGCGATCCGGCCGGGCTCGCGGACCTTCGCCCGTATGAAGGGCACGAAGCGGCGGGCGGGCTGAATGTAACTGAGAGCGTACAGCTTCGATCCGATGACCGCCGGAGTGTCGATCGCAACGATGGGTTCGGCGCTGAGCTTGCCAAGCGTCACGCCCGAGATGCGGGTGCGACCTGCCTGCAGCTCCTGCCAGGCGGACTGTGGGAAGCCTCCGGCCGGCGGCAGCGCCCCCCCTGGAGGCAGGCGCGTGTTGATCACCTGCCCCTGGTCCTCCGCGAGGAGCACAAACCATCCCGGAGCGCCCCGCGCCGCGTCCCGCAACTCGGCTTCGAAGCCCCTGAAGTCGCCGCTCTGCAAGGTCCGGCGAACGCTGAGCGCCTCAAGACGCGCGCTATCCTGGCTCAGGAGGGACTCGCCCTCGAGAGCCAGCCCGCGGGTGCGGCTCACAAGATCCGCCTCGAACCGCGCTGCGCTCTCCTGATACCGCGCCAACAGCAGCACCACGGTGAGGACCAGCACCGGCGCCAGCGCAGCGCCCGACATGAGGAGGAGCCAGCGCCGCAGAGGAAGTTGCATGCGGGTTCTGGAGATCACCGCCTGACGCCGGGGAAGAGCAAGCCGCATGACGCCCCGTAACACGGACGAGCTTGTTTCCGCAGCCCCTCAGCCATCGGGATCACGCGAACCTTCGCCGTCATGACGAGCCTCGAGCCGATGTTCCCGTGCTCGCCGGCTCCGTGTTGTTGCGGGAGGCGCTCACGCCCGCCCATCTGGGCTGGCGTTCTCTGCGTCGCCGCCGCCGCCTGAGGCGCCGCCTGGTCCAGTGTCCCGCCCCGACGCCGGGACGCGCCGCAGACCCGACACGCGCCTTGTGATCGGGGCGCGCCGAGAGCGGTCATCGCGACCGCTCCAGTTTCAGGACCTAAAGTCCTACAGCCTCACCAGATTGAGCCCAGGCAGGGGACCGCCGGGGAACTGGCCCAGCCGACCGCCGGTCTCGAGGCCGCCGAGATCGATCCCCGCAAATCCGAGGCGGTCGACCAGGGCCGCCACCTCGGCCTTCGCGCCGGCGTCGTCGCCGGACAGGAAGAGCACGCGCCGCCCGCCGCCCTCTTGCGGATCCGCGCCCAGCAGCTCCGGCGGAAGGGTGTTGAAGCCCTTCACCACCCGCGCGCCGGGGACCAGATCGGCGAACACCTGGGTGGAAGCACGGCCGCCGAGGTCAACCGGTTTGAACAGCGGCGCCTCCAGAGGGTTGTTGGCGTCCACCACGATCCGGCCGTTCCACGGGCCCAGTCCCGCCAGGGCGGCCGGGAGCTTCGACCAGTTCACCGCCACGAACACGAGGTCGGCCTGCGCCGCTTCCGCGACCGTGGCCGGGGTCGCCAGACCGAGCTCGTCCGCCAGCGTCCGCAGGCTGTCCGGACCGCGCCGGTTGGCGATGAGGAACGGCAGGCCCGAGCGCGCGAGCGAGCGGCCGATGGCGGCGCCGACGCCGCCTGCCCCGATGATGCCGAGGGTGGTCATCCGAGTTCTCCCTGCGCTCGAGGTTCAGGCCGTGAACCCGCCGTCGACCGCGAGGTCGGCGCCGGTGACGAAGGCGGCTTCGGGGCTGGCCAGATAGGCCACCGCGCTGGCCACCTCCTCCGGGCGGCCGTAGCGGCCCACGGCGATGCCGGGACCGACGATCTGCGAGACCGGGCCGTCCGCCGGGTTCATCTCCGTGTCGGTGGGACCGGGATGGACCGTGTTGACGGTGATCCCCTTGGGACCAAGGTCGCGGACCAGGCTGCGGTTGAAGCCGCTCACCGCCCCCTTGGTGAGGGTGTAGAGCGAGGCGGTCGGAAAGGCCGCGTAGCGGGCCATGGACGAACCGATGTGGATGATCCGGCCGCCGGCCTTCATGTGCCGCACCGCCTCCTGGGTGGCGACGAACACGCCGGTCACGTTGACGGCGATCACCCGCTCGTAGGTTTCGAACGGGATATCCTCGATCGGGCCGCCGGTCCCGAGGCCCGCGTTGTTCACGAGGATGTCCAGGCTGCCAAGCTCCCGCGCCGTCCGCTGCACGGCGGCGCGAACCGCCGCCGGGTCGCCGGCGTCGGCCTGGATGGCCACAGCCCGGCCGCCGGCCGCCTCGATGTCGCGAACCACGTCCCGGGCGCGCTGCGGAGAGGCCGAATAGGTGATGGCCACGGCCGCACCGTCGGCGGCCAGCCGCCGGGCGATCGCCGCGCCGATGCCGCGCGAGCCGCCGGTGACCAGGGCGGTCTTGCCGGCGAGAGGTGGGTGGGAAGATGTCATGTCGCGCTCCGTCGCTGGGGTTTCGATGGAGCTGAAGATCACCGCTTTGTTCCGGCGCGGTTAGCCGCCTATCCTGCCAATGATCTTCAAGGGATGGTTGAAAATGGAGAGCCTCGCCAATCTCGAGTGCTTCGTCCGCAGCGCCGAGGCGGGCGGCTTCTCCGGCGCCGCGCGACGCCTGGGTCTGACGCCGGCGGCCGTGAGCCGCAATGTGGCCCACCTCGAGCGGAACCTGGGCGTGCGTCTCTTCCACCGTTCCACCCGCAGCCTCACCCTCACGGAGACGGGAGAGCGCTTCCTGCTGGCGCTTCGGGACGACCTCGCGGGCGTGCAGGCCGCCATCGCCGCGGTGGCGGGCGGCGACCAGCCGGCCGGCGTCCTTCGGGTCTCCATGAGCCTGACCTTCGGCGCCGACGTGGTCCTGCCCCTGCTTCCCGAGTTCCTCGCGCGCTACCCCCTGGTGCGCCCCGACTGGCGCTTTGAGAACCGGCAGGTGGACCTGGTGGCCGAGGGCTATGACGCCGCCATCGGCGGCGGCTTCGACCTGCCGGTCGGGTTCGTGGCCCGGCCGCTCGCGCCGGCGCACATCGTCGCCGTCGCGTCGCCCAGCCTGCTCGAGGGGCGTGCGCTCCCGTCTCACCCCGCCGAGCTGTCAGGCTGGAGCGGCGTCGTCATGCGCAGCGACACCACCGGCAGGATCCGCGAGTGGACATTCAGGAACCCGGCTGGCGAGGAGGCGCCCGCGCGGCTGGCGCAGTCCGTCGTGGTCAACGATCCCGCGGCCGTGCGACAGGCGGCCCGCCTCGGCCTCGGCGTCGCCATGCTCGCCATGCCCGATGTCGTCGCCGACCTTGCGACAGGACGCCTGGTCCGGCTGGCGCCTCGATGGTGGGCCGACGCGGGCGCCATCTCGATCTACTATTCGAGCCGGGCCCAGCTGCCGGCCAAGACCCGGGCCTTCGTCGATCACGTGGTCGAACAGTTCCGGCGGGAGCGTCTGGCGGATCGGTTCGACGGCAGCCTCGGCTAGCGCGCCGAGCACCTGGGTGCGCCCGCGTCATCGACGCCCCGCCCGCAAAGCCTCGATCGTCGCCCGGCGCGGCGCGGCCGCCCCATCGCCGCCGGGACGTCAGTGGCCGCCCGACAAGGGCAGATGGGTCTTGTCGTGCTTGCCGACCTGCTCCACCAGGGCCTCCTCCGCAGCCGTCAGACCGCTGAGCACGACCTCGGCGCCCTGGCGTCGGTAGCGGAACACCACCTTGTCCAGCGCGGCGACGCCGGTCAGGTCCCACAGGCGCGCCTCCGACAGGTCGATCTCCACCCGCTCCGGATGGCCGTGATGCTCGAACGCCGCGGCGAACACGTCCGCGGACGCGAAGAACAGCTGCCCCGCCACCAGGTAACGCAGCTGCCCCTCAGGAGCAGGCTCTTCGACCACCTGGATGGTCTTGCCGACCTTGCGCATGAAGAACACGGCGCTCAGCAGGACCCCGAGGACCACGCCCTTGGAGAGATCGTGCGTGGCGACCACCGTGAGCGTGGTGGCCGCCATCACGATCGAGGACTGCAGGGGCGTCGAGGGCAGGCGGCGCAGGGAGCCCCAGTCGAAGGTGCCGATCGACACCATGATCATCACCGCCACCAGCGCGGCCATCGGGATCCTGGCCACCCAGTCCTGCAGCACGAGGATCAGGAACAGCAGGAAGACGCCGGCCCAGAGCGTCGACAGACGCCCGCGCGCGCCGGACGACACATTGATCATCGACTGGCCGATCATGGCGCAGCCCGCCATGCCGCCGAACAGCGGCGAGAGCACGTTGGCGATCCCCTGCCCGCGCGTCTCGCGATCCTTGTCCGACGGCGTATCGGTGATGTCGTCGAGGAGGCTGGCGGTCAGCAGGCTCTCCAGCAGGCCGACGAACGCCAGGGTGAGCGCCACCGGCCGATGATCGTCAGCGTCTGCCAGCTGAGGGGGACCTGCGGCAGGGCGAAGACCGGAAAGGCGCTCGGCATCTGGCCCATGTCGCCCACCGTCCGGACATCCAGCCCCGTGGAGATGGCGAAGGCGCTGAGCACGACGATGGCGGCCAGGGCCGAGGGGATCGCCGTGGTCAGCCGCGGCAGGCCGTAGATGATGGCGAGCCCTGCCGCGACCATGGCGTAGGTCTGCCAGCCGGCGCCGATCAGCTCCGGCATCTGCGCAAGGAAGATCAGGATGGCGAGCGAGTTGACGAAGCCGGTCATCACCGACCGCGACACGAACCTCACGTAGCGGCCGAGGCGCAGGAGCCCCACCACGATCTGGATCAGTCCGCACAGCAGCGAGGCGGCGAACAGGTACGGGAGGCCGTGGTCCTTCACCAGGTCCGCCATGAGCAGCGCCATGGCGCCCGTGGCGGCGGAGATCATCGCCGGCCGTCCGCCCAGGAAGGCGATGGTCACGGCGATGACGAAGCTGGCGTAGAGGCCGACCGCCGGGTCGACCCCGGCGATGATGGAAAAGGCGATGGCCTCCGGAATCAGCGCGAGCGCCACGACCGTGCCGGACAACAGGTCGCGACGCGGGTTTGCGAGCCACTGCTGGCGCGCGGATGCAAGGACGGACATGGAAGATTCATCAGAACCCGCCGGCCGCAGCGCGGCGGTCCGGCGATATCGCCCGGCGGATCGGCGGCCGGGATAGCCACCCGCCCTCGCGGCGGGTCCATGGTGGTGCGCGCTCGTAGCTCAGGACGGGGGCGCAAGGCAAGGCGGCTCGGGGCACCACCACCCGGTCGGCTCGGCCGGCCAAGCGGACCGGGCCTCGCCCAGGCAGGCGGATCCGCACAGGACCGATCGGCGCGCTGGACGCCCGCCCGCAGACGCCGAACCGGGCCGGCGGCCCTGCCCCGACGGGCCGCGGCCGCCTGCCGCAGACCGCAAGGCTTGGACGGGCGTCTCAAGCGCCTAGATGCGGTCCTGGCGCTCGGCTGTTCGCCTGCAGCGCCTGGCGGCCCTGGCTCTGCGTGCATTGAGACGGGGCCGCCGATCCCCTCCCATCAGTCCGGCGCCAGATCCGCGGAGCCCCCGCGTCGCCCAGCTGCGTCAGTCCACTCTGCGCGTGACGACGCCGGCCTCGGACTCGAGAACCAGAACCGGACGCTTCCGGCGGGCGGGAGGCCGACGTCCCCGGGGCGACCGTCGCGCAGCCCCCTACCCTGCCGAAGCAACGGCGTGGCTCGCAACCCGCGCCAGGGGAACGCCGGCGAACGTCAGATGTTAGGTTCGCGACCTAGTTGCCTGAAGTTCGAGCACGCAGATGCCGCGTCCCACTTATGACAAGCCGCTTGAAGCGGGCGCCGTGGACGGCGAGGTCGCGATCACCGGCCCTGGAAACGTCCAGGGGGCCTTCACGCCTGAGGCGGCTCTCGAGAGCGCTCAGGAACTCATAGAGGTCGCCAAGCAGGCTGAGGCCCAGGAACCTCCGTCCGCATCCCCCTAGTCAGGTCGGCGACAGCCTTCCCCCTTCGCCCTGTCGGGTTCCAGACGGTGTGCCGAGCGCTCTCCCGCTATAGCGGAGGAGTCGCGGGGGGGGTGTTTTCATGAAACCGACGAGTCCGAACCTTCTGCTGGCCGAGCTCGAGCCGGCGGCGCTCAGCAAGCTCGAACATCGCGCTCGGCGCATCGAGGCGCACAAGGGCGACGTACTTCAGCACCCGGAAGGTGAGCTCCAGGCGGTCTTCTTTCCCGAAACGGCGGTGCTGTCCGTGGCCGCCGGGACTTCGGCGGGCGAGAGCGTCGATGTGACGCTTGTCGGGTCTGAAGGTGTCTTCGGCGCTTTCGAGGCCTGCGGCAGCCAGCGTGTCTTCTCGCGCCTGGCGGTCCACCTTCCCGGGAACGTCCTGCGGGTTCCCGCCAGCGCCTACCGGGAACTCTTCGATCAGAGCCCGGCTCTTCGGAACGCCGTTCACCGGTATGTGGAGCTGCTGCTGATCGAAGCGCGCCAGTTCGTCGCCTGCAACGCCCTGCACTCCGTCGAAAACCGCCTGGCGCGTGCGCTGCTGGACACGAACGACAGGAGCGGCACGCCGCTCCTGATGGTCACTCAGGATGCTCTGGCGCAACTGCTTGGCGTCCAGCGAACGACCATCGCGGCGGCCGTCTCGACGCTTCAGCGGGCGGGCCTCATCCGGTCCGGACGCGGAGCGTTGGAGCTGCTCGACCTGCCGGGGCTGGAACAGGCGGCATGCAGTTGCCGCGAAAGCCTGAGCATCGCCCGACGCGGCATATGGACCTCGGCGCGGCAGGCCTGCGAAGCCTAGCATCAGACCGGAGCTTCGGCCCATTGCACCCCTTCAGCATACACGCCTGATGCGTCCTCGCTGGCGAGGTCCACGAGCCGGGCCCTCAGGGCGGCCGCGGTCGCCGCGGCAACCAGCCAGCGGGCTTTGTCGAGCGCATCGTCCAGCTCCGCATGATCGCTGAGGCGATCTGCGTTGGCCAGGAAGGGACGAAGGCGTTCCGCGCCTGGAGGCTGAGTTCAGGCTGCGTGGCGCGCTCCCTCATCTGCCTGCTGAACGTCAGCTTCGGTCGGAGCGGACAGACGGTCCGACGTGAGGCTAGCGTCGGGAACTCCGGCGACAGCGAGCATGTCTGGAGAACCGAAGGCGTGCCGCGCAGCGTGCTGCTACCGAAACCGTTCGAAACGGCTCAGCTCATCAGGGCCGTGCGGAAGGCCTGTGAGGTGCCCGAGCGATGAGGGCCAGCCGGGCGGGCTGCTGGAAACCCGCGCCGCGCCGGCGCGTGCCGGCAGCGACCCTCGGTCGAACAGGCAACGTCGACACGCCGACAGTCGGACCGTAGCCTCGATCATAGGCGCCCAGCCCGCTTGATTGGAGGACCTCGTGCCGGGGTATCGCTTGTACTTGGTCGACGCCGCTGGCCACTTCGCAGGAAGCGACGAGTTCGAGGCGGCGAGTGTTCGGGACGCGATGGCCGAAGCGGAACTGCGACGCGCGGGTCCCGCGGCCGAACTCTGGCAGCAAGCCCGTCAGCTGTGGGGGCTTGGCGCCTCTACTACCGGCCGGATGGCTTTGCAGAGCTGACCGGCTCCCGGCCGCGGCGCAGGTTCCGCCCCTAGCCCGGGACAAGGCGGCGGCCACGCGACTTTTGCAGGTGTCGGAAGACCTCATGGGGGTGAGCTTCGACCGCATGGCGGAGGTCTGACGCCCAGGGTCAGGCCCGTATCGGCCCGTAGCATTGGGCAGGTTTTCCGCGCCAATCGGCATATCGCCCGAAGCCAGCGTCGATAGCCTCAAGGGGATTTCACGAGGTGAGCCATGACGACCGACCACGCTGAGCACCGCTTTGATTCGCGTCCCCACGACCCCGCCTCCAGACTGTCTCGGCGCGGGCTCCTCGCGCTCTCAGCCGTTGGGCTGACGGCAGCGACGCTCGGCGGCTGCGCATCGACAGGATCGGCCGACGGTGGCTGGACGGCGGCAGATGTCCCGTCCCAGCGCGGGCGCACCGCGCTGGTGACCGGCGGCAACGGCCATCCGGAAGGCGGTCTCAGCGGCCTCGGCTATCATGTGGCCCTGCAACTCGCGCGAGCCGGGGCCGATGTGACTATCGCCTCTCGCAAACAGGCGCGCGGCGCTGAAGCGGTTCGGATCATCCGCGCCGAAGTCCCCGGCGCGACGATCCGCTACGAGCCTCTGGACCTTGCCGACCTGTCGTCGGTCTCGGCCTTCTGCGGCCGGATGCACGAAGGCGGCCGAGGCCTCGACCTTCTGGTCAACAACGCTGGGGTCATGGGCCGACGTCACCGGGAGGTCAGCGTCGACGGGTTCGAACGCTGCATGGCGACCAATGTGATCGGCCATTTTGCACTGACGGCGCAACTGCTCCCGCTTTTGAAGCAGGGACGCAGTCCCAGGGTCGTCTGGGTGGCGAGCCTGCGCGGAGCCAACGGCGAACTCGATTTCTCGGACCTCCAGCTCGCCCGCGCCTACGACTATGTGAATTCCTACGACCAGACGAAGCTGGCCATGCTCCTCTTGGCCCAAGAGTTCCAGCGTCGCAGCCAGGACGCCGGTCTCGGGGTGACAAGCATCGCCGCCCACCCTGGAACCGCGCGCACCCACATCGTGCTGGATGGGCCCGGCCCCGACAGCCAGGAAGGGTTCCGGTTCAAGAACATGCCCTTCATGTTTCGCGACCCGGCGGGACGGGCGCTCTCACTTCTCTATGCAGCGACCGACTCGAAGGCCGTCGGGGGCCGCTACTACGGGCCAGCCGGCTTCGGTCACATCCTCGGGCCGCCCGGCGAGACGCCAATACCGGAGCGCGCCCAGGATGCCCACGCCGCTTCGAAGCTCTGGGCCGCCATGGAGACCCTGAGCCATCAACGGCTCGCCTGACGGGCGCGAACGGCGCTGTCGTCGAACACCTTTCGCCCCAAACCAACGCGGACGCGGTCACCCCGCCGCTCGAGGAGCCAAGCCATGACCAAACCGGTTCTCGTCTTTCCCGTTCTGATCAGTCTCGCCGGCTGCGCGACCCTAACCCAGGGAACCAGCCAAGAGATCGCCGTGGTGACGCCCGGTGTGGAAGGCGCGCACTGCGTCATCACCGACGCCAACCGAAAGGTGGCGACCCTCATGGCCGGGAACACCCGCGCAAAGCTATCCCGAGGCCGTCGTCCTTTGATGGTCCGCTGCGAGAAAGCGGGATTCCAGCCGGGCGTTGCGGAGATCAAGGCGTCGATGTCGTCACGCTCGCGCGTCCAAGCACCGCTCGGCTACGCAGTTGACGGGCTGTCTGGCGCCATGTGGAGCTACCCTGCGGAGGTCACAGTGACCCTGTCACCGAGTGCCGGCTAGCGCGGTCAATGTCGGCATGTCCTGCGCTTCTTCCTGGCAGGCGGCGACGCTGAGGCCAGCGGACGTTCCGGCTCTTCTGCTTGAGCGTGTCGGTTTGGAGGTCGGGAATGTAGACGTCCCGAACCGAAATGCCCTGAGCGTCACGGGGATCGCGCTGAGGTCGCATCGTACGCTCAGGCGCGATCGAACATCATAGTCGCGACGCATGCCACGATTGTTCAGGCTGCCCCACCCGAGCCAAAGCCTCCCACCTGCAGCGTTCGAGAAGCCTGAATGGCGGCAGCTCAGGACGTCCGCTTTCCGCCTCCTGGCTGATGTCGGCTCCCGACCCATGGCTGACGTTCGCAGCCAATGACCGGTTCGGGTCGGAAGACGACATACAGAGGGGAACGAACCTGCGGTACCTGCGTCGTTCCCGACGCTAGCCTACACTTCGCACCATCTGCTCTCGGGCGGGAGGCTAGCCTCCGAGTTCGACCTGTCGAGGCTCTGCACTTCAGCATCATCCAGCGGCTGCATCCGGATGTTCTGAGCGTCTGCTGTGAATGGCGCCCAAGCGCGTTGCGAGGACGCCGTGCGGTAGGGCTTAGCTAGTGCTCAGCTGATGGCGTACGAGCGTCTCCGATGGCAGCTTAGGGGCGCTACGCGTCTGGCCGGCAAGGAACCAACACGAGGGTCGCTTGGATTTTCTCAAACTGCTTCGCAGCTTCGAGGATCTGATCTTTGAGGTCGCAACCTGGCTGCTGTTTTATCCACGTACCCTCTGGCGGATTTTCGTCGGACCAATCGGCGCGATGACTTACTCCGACGCAGAGCAAGCCGATCCGGAAGATCAGCGCTACGATGACGCCATATCCCCGCCGCTGTTCCTGCTGCTGACCGTGGTGCTGGTGAACGCCGTTGGGATGGCGCTTCACGTGCCGACACCGCAGACTTCATCCGAGACAGTAAGAGCGATCCTGAACTCCCCGCAAAATGCGGCGCTGTTCCGCGCGCTGCTGTTCAGTCTGATCCCGTTGGTCGCCGCCTCATCCCTGCTGGGGCGCAGGCAGGTCCCACTTTCCCGCCAGTCGCTCCGCCCTCCCTTCTATGCACAATGCTTCCTTGTTAGCCCGTTCGCCCTGGTGGTCGGCATTGGCGGCATTATCCTCCAGCGCCCTGATCTGCCGAACGCCTTTGGCGCGGCGCTTCTTGGCGCCGGATGCATCTGGCTCCTGACGGCGCAGACGCGCTGGTTTGCAAGTCGCACCCCCATGGGAACATTGCGCGCGCTGATCCAAGCAATCTGGTGCTTGTTCGTCTCCGTGACCTACCTCCTCCTGATCCTGATCCCCGTCGCTTTTCTCTAGGCTCAGCCGAGCTGAAGTTTGCCGACATCGAGGGCCGCTATCATGTGGAAACGAGCCTCCTGTGACCACGAGACCAGGCGGCGGGACTTCCCCTTCTACGACGGTGAGCCAGCAGCCCTGCCTGCGATCCGGTGGCTAGCGGCATTGCTCGTCGCGGCGGCCGCCTTTGCGACACTCATCTTTTTAGATGGCGATTGGGCTGGCGTGTTCTCCCAAGCAGCTCCCATGGTGCTGTTCGCCTGCCTCATGCTCACTGCCCTTCGGGTGATGGCCGGGCCCAGATGGCACGTGCTCTTTCGTCGACCGACTGGCCGCGACATCGCAGTCGGCCTCGGCGGGGCTGTCCTAAGCCTCTCCTGCAGCGGCCTTGTCGGCATGCTCTTGGTCACACGCATCAGCGTCGCACCCAATCCCGCTGTAGCTGACCTCAGCGACCTTGATGCGGCGCGACTCGTCTTGTTTGTCGCTGCGAGCGCACCGCAGATCCTCGGAGAAGAGCTGATCACGATCATTCCATTCCTGGCGCTTCTGACCGCGTGCTTCGCGAAGGCGCGCTGCGACCGGAGCCTGTCGGTCGTGGTCGCCTGGGTGGGATCGGCCGTGCTGTTCGCGCTGCTGCACCTGCCGACTTACGACTGGCATGTGGTGCAGACGCTCGCCGTGATCGGAACCGCCCGTCTCGCGCTGAGCGTGCCCTACCTCGTCACCAAGAACATCTGGGCCTCGACGTTCGCTCATGTGCTCAATGACTGGACGCTGTTCGCGCTTGCAGGCCTGCTGAGCGCCCGCCTCTGACCTGACGTGAAACTGACGCCAACCGTGCCTATTGCAAGAATATCGCTTCGCGGTTGAGATAGAGTTCGTAGGTCACAAGGGGTCCGCCATGCGCATCAGCCGAAGTCTGCTCGGCATCTTCCTCGCGCTCGCAGCCAGCTCGGCCGCCGCGCAAAACACCCCGGCCGATGTACGCGACTTGGTTGGAGCGCGCGGATCTTCGGGCGAAGCTCAGCTTGCGGCGCGCGGCTACGTGAACGTCGGCGGACAGCAGGGAGACGACACCTCCTGGACCTACTGGTGGAACGACCGTCGCGGCGTGTGCCTTTCGGTCGCCACATCCAATGGCCGCTATCAGTCCATCGTCACCACTCCGGCTCCCGATTGCCGCCGCGGTGGCGGACAGGCACAGCGCCCGCCGAGTCGGCCGGAGTTCGGCGGCGGCTATCGTCCCGGGTATGGCGGCCCTCCCGGCTCGGGCGAGGAGCACATCACGCTCGTTTGCTATGGCGAGGGCCGCCGCCCGGTCGTCGAGAGCCGTCCTGGCTACGAGTGGGACAACAACAAAGACCACTATGTTCCGAAGAACCGGATGGAGCTTTCAAGCCAGAACTTCGACGCCACCGTGATGGTGGAGTTCTGGGGAAACACAGGCCGGATCCGGCCGGCAAGATCGCTGATCCCGCCCATCAACGCCGGCGGCGATGGCGGCTGGTGGCCGCTCACGGACGTATCCGTCGGGCGTGACAGGATCACAGCCCAGTTCCGGTTCAGCGCCCTCAACAAGCCACGGGTGCAGGTTGACCGTCGAAGCGGCAGGATCTCCGTCGAAAACGGCCAAGCCGGCTTCCGAGGGAACTGCGACACGGTCGACGAGCGCGACCATCGGCGCTTCTAAGTCGTCGCGCCATGCGCTTCACCCTGACCGCCGCTGCGCTTGCTCTAGGCTTGGCCAGCGCAGCGGGCGAGAAGGCACGCGCCCAAGGCCTGCCGGCGAGCTCGCCGGCCGAGCTCGCCCGCCAGGCGGAGTTGCTCAAGCCTGGTCAGTGGGTATGGCTCCCGCAGATCGCTCCGAGCGGCCCGCTCCTGATCTACGTTGATCTGTCGCGCCAGCTTGCCACCGTCTACCGCAACGGCGTGCGGATCGGCGTCAGCACCATCTCGTCCGGCAAGCCTGGTCACGAGACGCCAACTGGCGTTTTCACGATCCTACAAAAGGACGCAAAGCACCACTCGAGCCGCTACAACAACGCCCCTATGCCCTTTCAACAGCGCCTGACGTGGGACGGCGTGGCGCTGCATGCTGGCGGATTGCCGGGCTATCCCGAGAGCCACGGCTGCGTCCACTTGCCGATGGCCTTCGCCAGAGCCTTGTTCGAGGTGACGCACCTTGGCGCGACCGTCGTCATAGCCGGCGGAGCGGGTGACCATGTGCGCGCCGCGCCGGGCACATTGCTGGCTCCCGTCGAGGCTGGCGGACGAGCCGCATCGGCTGCCCCTCTGCGCGACCAAGAGTTCCGCTGGCGGCCGGAAGCCTCGCCACGCGGCCCGCTGACGGTCATTGTCTCAAGGCGCGATCAGCGCATCGTGGTGCTCAGGAACGGCGTGGAGATCGGGCGCAGCGTCGCCCTGGCGCCAAGCGCCGCCGCGGGCTTGCACGTCGCGACCTACGCGCCTGACGCCGACCGCCGGCCGCATTGGATCTTTCTAGGTGTGGCTGGCCACAAAGAAGAGGCTGGAAGGCCAGCGGACGAGATCCTGTTAAACAAGATTCAGGCGCCCCGGGCATTCCAAGCCGCACTCAGTGAAGCTCTGCGTCCGGGTGCTACGTTCGTGATCACCGACGCCGGGGTCGGAGCCGCCGCGGGCACGAAGCTCACTGTGCTTGATGGCGCATTGCTTGGGGGCGCACCGCCAAACTGAGGGGCGCCGGCACTTCGAAGTCCCGGCGACGAAGCAGGCTACTCCGCAGAATGTGCGCTTCCCGGCGGAGGCGAACATCCGCGTTCCGTCCAGCGTCTGCTCATCAGCAGCCAAGTGACTGTCCGCTCCGCGACCGGGGCCAAGTTCCGCTTCCGACCCAAGGCGTCATCGGCGAACAACGCCGAACTGGACGGCGCGGCCGGCACGGGGCGGCGCTGAGGCAAAGTTAAGTGGCCGAGAATTCCAGACGCACAGTAAGCCCCTCCGGCTTCCAGTCGTACTCGGCCTTGCCTCGAAGCTGTTCAGCCAACTGGCTGACGAGGCGTGCGCCGAAACCCTGCCGCTCGGGGGGCGCGTCCACGGCCGGGCCGCCCACCTCTTTCCACTCGAGTCTGAGGGTTGCGCCGGCCGACCAGGTCACAAGAACCTGGCCCTCCTCTTCGTGAAGTGCGCCGTACTTGATCGCGTTAGTGACGAGCTCGTGCACGATCATCGCCACAGGCTGCGCCTGTATGGCGGCGACCATCACGTCCGGCCCGTCCAGCACGTACCGCGCCGGCGGAACGAGCGCCGCCAGTTCCTGCGAAACCAGGCCTCGCAGTGAGGCGCCTTCCCACTTCTCCGCCGCAAGCATGCCTTGCGAGCGGGCGAGCGCATCCACCCGGCCAGCCACCACGTCCTTGAAGGTCTGAAGGTCAGGGGCACGGGTGAGCCGCAGGATGGATTGCACGACCGTCAGTGCATTTCGGGCCCTGTGGTCGACCTCCCGCATCAGCAGCTCGCGTGCCGCCAACGCCGCTTTTTCAGCGGTGATGTTCCGCACCTCGATGATTGTGCCGATCGACTTGGCGCTCTCATCCCGGATCGGGCTGGCGGTGAAGGCGACCGTGTAGAAGTTACCATCCTTGTGGACGAAGATCTCTTCGCCCTGCTGGTGGTTGTTCTCCGGGAAGGCGCGGTCGATCGGGCACTCTTCGAGCGGATACGGCGAGCCGTCCGGCCGCGTATGGTGGACCACATCATGCAGCGGCCTGCCGCGGGTCTCAGCCAGGGTGTAGCCCGTCAGCCGCTCGGCGGCCGCGTTCATGTAAGAACAGTGCTGATGCTCGTCCATCAGGAAGATGGCCACCGAGGCGTTGTCCAGCACGGCGTTGAGGCTGCGGTTCACCTCCGCAAAGCGCTCGGCTGAGCGGCGGTCTTCACCGATGTCCCGATAGAACAAGGCCAGGCCGCAGCTGGTCGGCACGGCGCGAATGCATAGCCAAATGTCGTGCAGGTCGGACCGGTAGCGATGCTCGAACTCGAGCGCTTCGCCGTCCATAGCGCGGCGGTAGTTGGCTTCAACAACCGTGCCCACACTGGCCGGGAACGCTTCCCAGTGGCTTTTTCCGATGAGTTCCTCCGGCGGACGTCCGTCCAGCCGCAGGGCTTCCCGGTTCATGAAGACGACGCGGTAGTGCTCATCGAGGAAGCAGACGGCCTCGTTGACATTATCCGCCAGAACCCTCGCCATCTCCTCGTTGAGGCGCGCGGTTCGACGCTGGCTGAACTCGAGATCTGCGTCCGCCATAGCTCCCCCAATCGCGCAGCATCTACGGCCACAGGCGCGGAGAGCGCAATGAAGCTTTCAACCGGCTCCGGTAGCACACCTGTGATGTCCGCTCTGGGGAGTCCTCCCAAGGTCAGCTATCGACCCGAATCAGATGTCGGCGCCTGCTCACAAGCGGACACGGGCTGCTCTGGGTGACACCCACAGCAGCCCTGTTGGAAGCCAGTCGCGGATTGGAGCGCCTTTGGTGCGTGAGCCGAGACAAAGCGGGGGCGATTGTCGCGTGCCGGTTTGCCGCTCTAGGATCATCGCGTTATCTGCCGGCATGTCTCAGACTCTCGAGGTTCGAAGCGCGCGGCTTGCCATCAGCCGGCGAAGCGAGACGAGGCTCGTGTACTACCCGCCGGGCCTGCGTCAGACCCGGCACGAGCATTCACGCGCCGAGATCTCGATGGTGCTGGCCGGCAGTTTCCGGGAGAGCCAGCCTGCGTCCGACTTTGCGGTCGACGCCGGGCGCCTGACCACGCGCGCGGCCGGCGCCGAACACGCGGTCACCTTCGGCGTGCGCGGCGCCTTGATCCTCAATCTCTCAGTGGGATCCGACGAAGGCGTGCCGAAGCACATCGGCTGGCGTTCCGCGAACCTGGCGTCTGTGCGCAGGGTCCTTGCGCATGATCCGGCGGAGGCGCTCTGGCGACTGGCCAAGCAGTCCGAGCCCTCAGGCGCCCGGATCGGCAGCGCGCCGCCTTGGGTGCGGAAAGCGCGCGAGCGGCTGCAGTGCACCCCGGTGTCTGTCGCCGAGCTCGCGGCCGAGTTTGGCGTGCACCGCGCCCACCTGACCCGCAGCTTCGTGAGTTGGTTTGGCGAGACGCCCAGCCGCTACCGCCGACGGATCATGGCCGAACGCGCTCTTTGCGCCTTCCTGACGGGCGGCTCGCTCGCCGAAAGCGCGCAGGCGGCCGAGTTCGCGGACCAGGCCCACATGAACCGGGCGATCGTCGAACTCACCGGCCTTGCGCCAGGGCGCCTTCGCAGGCTGCTCGGCTAGGTCACATCCGTTCAAGAACGAGGCTCGGCCGGATTGCTATGGCGCGGCGATGAAGCGTCGATCCTTGCTCGCCCTCCTTGTGTGGTTCGCCTCGGCTCAGGTCGCCTTTGGTGCGCCGTCGCCGACGGCCTTCCGCCGCGACATGGACGCCTTCGTCGCGCGCCTGAGCCGGACCCCGGGCGCTCCGCCAGGCTTCGTGGTCGTTGCGGTGACCGGCAACTCCACGCTCTACGAGCACGCGGGCGGCATGCGCGACGCCGACCGCGGGGCGCCGATGACCCTCGATACGCCCATCTACAACGCCTCCACCACCAAGGCCTACACCGGGCTGCTTGCCGCCATTCTGGATGAGAAAGGCGTGCTGCCGCTCAACACCCGCCTGGACCAGGCATGGCCTGAAGCTCAGCTGGGTGCTGGCGTGGGCGACGTCGCCGCGTCCCGCCTGCTCTCTCACACCTCGGGCCTGTCGGAAGGCGGCCTGGTCTTCCGGTCGGTCTACACCGGCCAGATCACCGCGACCGAGACACCCCGCCAGCTGGCGCGCTACGTCCAGCGTGGTCCCTCCGAGTTCCGCTATTCGAACTTCGGGCCGTTCGTCTACTCGGCCATGGCCGAAGCCCGGACCGGGCTGACCTGGCGTGACCTGCTGGCGCGTGAGGTGCTTTCGCCGCTGAAGCTGCGCCACAGCTCCGCGCGACTGGAGGACTTCCCCGTGGGCGATGTCGCGCGCTGCCACTCCCGCCGCGGCCAGGGCGGATGGACGCCGCTGGCCCTGAAGCCCACGGCGGCCCTCAACGCCGCGGGCGGCATGTACACCAGCGGACGGGACACAGGCCGCTTTCTGCAGATCTTCCTGCGCGGCGAGGCGGCGGCGGAAGGCGCCATTCCGGCGCGCACGCTGCGCCGCACCTGGCGCAAGGAGGCGCCGCAGTCCGCGACCTTCAACGGCCTCAGCCGGGACGGATACGGCCTTGGCTGGGATCTGGGCGAGTATGAAGGCTGGCGCTACGTCTCACGATCGGGCGGCTATGTCGGCTGCCGCTCCATCGCCCTGTTCATCCCGGAGCTCGATATCGGCGTCGCGGTGCTCTCCGTCGGAGACACAGGCGCGAACAGCTTCAACGTGGCTCTGGTTCAGCAAGCCCTCGACCTGTGGCGGGGGGATCCGCGCGCCACCGAGCGCGGCGCCCAGCGGATCGCCGACGGGGCGCGCAGCGCATCTGCCATCGCCCAGGCTGACAGCCAGTGGCGGGCCGCCCTGGACCGGACGAAGGGTGACCCCGTACCCGCGGGCCTCGCCGGCAGCTATCGCCACCCGCGGCTAGGTGAGCTGGTGGTCGTTTCAGGGGCGCATGGCCTGATCCTGCACGCAGGCGTCTTCAAGGCCGACCTTCTTCCGCTCGGCGGGGACGAGGTCCTGCTGGTATCGCAGGCGCTTGCGGATCCGGCTCCCGTCCGTTTCTCGCGGACAGCGACGGGCTCAATCAGTGCGCTTCAGTGGGATGACGACAGGTTCGAACGCATCCAGTGAGACCCGGCGCTGCGATGCAGCCAGGACGGCGGGCGGACTTCGCTGGCTGGCGATCGGCTGCGCGAAACCATTGCGCGTTTACGACGAGGCGGATCGGCTCTCCTTTGGCTGCACGTTCGAGGTGCGCGGCCCCGACGTCGGCGATCGAGACGTTCGAGGCCCTACCTCTTCACGGCCGACGCGCTGAACTCTGGCGAGGTCGCCGGAAGATCGTTGAGCGACGATCGAGACCACGAGCTTGAGCCCCTTTCGGGTCGCCGATGAACGCTCGGGCGTTCGGCGCTGCCCAAGGAGCCCGCCCTGCGAAGGATCCAGTCGTATCAACCGGGGCCGGCGAGAGCGCGGATCTTGCCGACCAACCTTGCTCCGTTCCAGATCTCGGCGGCGTCACAGCTGGCATGCTCCTGCAGCCATCGGCGCGCGGCGCCGCGGGCGAGATCATCATCAGCGAGATAGACGAAATCGGCCTGCGGCGACGACCCGTCGTTCCGCAGCCCTATGAACGTGTAGATGTTGAGGGCGTCAGCCATCGCAAGGCCTCTATAACCCAGCCGCCATGGGCCACCTGTCGGGTTTCCGACGATTGGGGGATCGCCAGCTTCGCCCTCGTCCCGCCGCTTCAGGTCCGGGTCATGGCCGCGGCCGGCGACGCGCCGAACCTCGCCTCGGCGGTCAACATCGGCGCCTTCAACCTCGGCACGCCATCGGAGCGGCCGTGGGTGGAGCCGTGATCGCCAGCGGGCTGGGCTATCCTGCAGTCGCGCTGGCCGGCGCCGCGGCGTCGGGCCTGGGCCTGCTGCTGGTCCTGGCGATGTCCCACCGGCGAACGGCCTTCGCCGTTGCAGCCGAGTAGGACGGGCGCCCGCTCCACGCCAGGAGCGGGCGTTCCCAGCCAATGAATGGTTCGGGTACAGCAACACCCGCCGCTCACGCGGCGGGCGTCCTTGCCTGAGGTCTGCGTTTAGCGCGGTTCAGGCCGAGTGCGGGTGTCTTCAATATCCACGTCCGTGCGACGAACGGTGTCCTGCACGTCTTCCACACGCTCGTCCTCCGAATTGAAGACGCGCACTTCCTCGACCACGCGGGCGGTCTTGCCGATGACCGCTTCTTCGCCGGTAGTGGAGACTTCGATCGACCGTTCCTGGAACGCGTCGTCAACGGCCGACAGGGGCTGGTTCACCGGCACCCGCTCGATCTCCACATGCTGCTCGCGCAGGCGCACCTGCTCGTGCACAGGGGTCTCGGTGACATAGGAGCGCACCTTGACGCCGCCGCGAGCAACTTCCCGCTTTCCGACGACCAGCTGCTCTTCGACCACGGGGATCGCCTGCTCGGAGCCGGTGTGCTCCACGGCGGCGAGGCCTTGGGCCGGGCGGTTCCAGCCTTCGGCGCGCCACTGCTGGCTGCGCTCATCGATGTCGATGGTGTTCGCTTCTTCGAGGACGCGGACCGCGGCGTCGGCGCGAGCTTCGTCCACGTCGGCGGTCACTAGGTAGCCGCCCCGCCGCACGCCTTCTTCATAGGCGTGGCGGTCGTCGTCAGGCAGGAAGGCGTTCTTGATCGATGCCCAGATGCCCGGCTGGCTGCCACTGGAGTAGGAGTCGTCGCGGTAGCCTGGGCTTGACTTGTCGTGGATACGGACGTCATCGGCGCCTAGGCCGGCGGCTTGCAGGCGCTCGACTGCGGCTTGCGCATCGCTGCGATCATCGAAGAATGCTGTGATGGTACGGGTCATGGATAGCTCCTTGGGGGTCATTTGGAGGTCACGATCAGGTCGGTGCGGCGGTTCTCGAACCGCCCTTCCGACGTGGCGTTGCTTTCGACGGGCTTGCTCTCGCCGCCGCTGGCGGTGCTGACACGGGACGGGTCTACCCCCGCCGCCACGAGAGCCTGGGACACGGCCGCCGCGCGTTGTGAGGCGAGCTGGGCGTTCTGGGCTTCGGATCCGCGAGCGTCGGCGAAGCCAATCAGCTGCACCCTGGCGTTGGGGTACGCGTTCAGGATCTGGGCGAGGGCCTGGATGGTGGGCTGGTCCACGCTGCGGATCACCGCGGCGTTGGTGTCGAAGTTCAGCTTGTCGAAGGTAAAGGTGCGGGGCGCCGGCGCATCTGAGGCCAAGAAGCGCTGCAACTCGTAGTTCAGGGTCTGCGGCGCCAAGCCGACGGTCTGTCCGCCTGGCAGCGTGACCTGCTCGACTGGCAGGGCGGCAGCCGCCTCTGCTGCTGGCGCGGCGGGCGCGGCTGGGGCGGTCTGGGGCGCGACTTCCGTTTCCCGCCTCCCGCACCGGCTGAGCAGCAGCAAGAGCGCGACGAGGGCCAGCGCGAGCAGAAGCCACAGCCGCCACTTAGGGGCCTTCTTCTTATCGACATGGACGTACTGGGGCGGCGCCCCCTGCTTGTGCGGGGGCTCACCCACGAGCGTCAGCTCCTTGTGGGTCGGTGTCGGTTGGGAGGTGTTCAACGACGGCGCGGGTGGCGCGGACGCTGCCCGGGATTTCCACCGGCTCGATGAAGGAGCGCCGCCGTACGATCACTTCTTCGATCACGAAGAGCTGCTTCACCACGACGGCGCGCTCCTCAACCACGCTGAGGATGAGGCAGTCACCCTCCTGACGGGGCGGCGGCGCTTCGAAAACCAGGTGGTTCACGGTCCGTCGCTCGACGTCGAGCTCTTGCCGCTCCAAGGCCGTTTCGAGGACGACCGGGCGTTCTTCGACCTGGGTGGTGACGCGGACTCGGTCTGTCTCCACCGCCTGCTTAGTGACGTGAAGTTTCTCTTCTACGATCGGTATAGCTTCTACTGGCGTTACAGCCGGATTTCTCTGCATAGCAGCGGTTAACCCTAGACGTCGGTGGTGACGTTTATCAGCAATAGCTGTCTTGTTTACTGAATCGTCGGGGCCGGAAGCGTCTGAAGCGCCAGCTAGTTCCTAGGGCTAAGGCAGCAACCCACGGGTGCATCGGGACGCGACAACTTTCGCAGACCTTTTGCATTCAATGAGAATTGAGGAAATTCCAGTCGCAGCAGGCGCCAATGCCATTATTCATCGCGAAAATATTCTTCGGCCTGGTTCTGATTGGAGGCGCAGGACATCTCCCGAGTGCTGCACGCGCCAGCAACCCGACGGGTGAGGCGCGGATGAAGCAGTGCGCCAACGAATGGCAGGCCCTCAAATCGAGCGGCAAAGCCGACGGCGTGAACTACCAGGCGTGGATGCAGCAATGCATGGCGTCTGGAGGGCCGTCGCCGCGTGTGTCGAAAAGCGTTTCGCCCCCCAGCACCGACGGCGTCCCGCCAAAGAGCTCCACCGCCAAGTGCCGAGACGGCACCTACACCTCGACCCGTGTACGGGCCGGAGCCTGTGCACGTCACGGCGGAGTGGAGCGCTGGCTTCAACCGGTTTGAAGGGGCCCGACCGCTCCGGGCGATTGTTCCGACTGAGCAGTCGTCCTGTCGCCGGTGAAACAACCTCCGCCAGCCCGCTCTCAAAATCGGAGCGCAGCGGCATAGTCCTGCGCCCCGCCGCTGGATGTCCGTTTTCGGGATCGATCCTGATGTCCGCGTTCAACCCGTTTGCAGACAGCCTGCGGGCTCCGCTACGCTTATGCATGTCGCGCGATGTCTTGATTGTTCTGCTGAATGGCCCTTTGGGCGTCGGCAAGTCCACGCTGGGCGAGGTGCTCGGCGAGGCGATCGAAGGATCGGTTACGCTGGATGGAGACTGGTTGACTGCGTGCAACCCACCGCCGGCTGACGAGACGTCGTATCTGCACGAGACGATAGCGCTCCTCGTCAAACACCATCTAGCGAACGGCTATAGCTGCTTTGTGATCAACCATTACTGGTCCACCCCGGCTCAGATCGCGGATCTCGCTGAACGCCTCCACGCTTTCACCTCCAACCTGCTCTTCCACTGCTTCCGCCTGACGCTTCCTGTGGAGGAGAACCTCCGGCGGATCGGCATCCGTCGCGCCTCCCGAGCTGTCGATGAAGCCGAGTTCGAGGATCAACATTTCCGGGAAGAGGCGGCCCTGTTCGCCCGTGCTGATGGCGTTGAGCTCGGCGTCCCATTCGACGCGTCAGCCCCACCTGATGTGCTCTGCCACCGCCTGCTTGCCATGCTCGGGATCTCCGGAGCTAACGAAAACGGTCCGCTGTCCACCGGGAGCTGACGCTCTGGATGCCCGCTCGTGGCATGCGGCGAATGTCCGCTCCTTGGACCCATGCGGCATTCATCAGCTCCTCGAAGCTGCGCAGGATCTTGAGAAAATCCACCTGGCCCTCGTGCTGACGGCTGGCGGGGCGAGGCTGCCAGCTAACGGCGTGAGGACCACGTGCTAAGGGGCCGGGAAGCGACCGGCGCGGCTTGCCCACCCTCGGATTGGAGAGCGGACCTTTCCGCAGTCTGCTTCCCACTCATTGCGGACATTGGGCGCGGAGCGTGAGGCGGTCCGCCAGAAGCGTCGCGGGACGGCGGCAAGGAGCCGACGACGGCCAACGATCCGCATTAGGTCGCCCGAGCTTCGGCGCAGCACGACCCCCAAAGCGTTGCCGCTGGTGGCTGTTCAAAGGAGGACCCGCATGCCGACCTAGGGTGAAGGCCTTCGACGGCGCGCGAGTTGCGTGCAGTTGCACGTTCCGCGCAGAAGACATGGCAGTTGCGCGCACGAAGTTTCAGGGGGCTTCAGATCAGGGCGGCTCGTGCGGAGCTATGGAGCCGCAGCCATCGGATCGCGGTGCGCGATCTGACTGCTGGTTCAGCCATCCCACGGCGGCAGGTGGCGCAGCGGCTGGACTAGATCATCTGCCTCAGCTTGGGCGCGTCGGCGATCGCCCCTCAGCAAGGGTCCAGCGACGGGCCCGAGCTGTTGCGCGTACGCTCCACGATCAGCCAGATCTTTGCGACGCTCGCGTAGATTTGCATCCGCAAAGGATCCAGTTGCTCCATAGCGAAGGCAGTTGGGTAGAGCCGGCTGTCGCGCCACTCCAGGTATCCCCGCTCAACAAGGCGGTGGACCTTCCTTCTGACTGTCTCTCTCGGAATGCCGCTCGCGTCCGCCACTGAGCGAACATTCGTGCCAAGGCCAGGGATGACCGGGACGGCGCGGCTGAGAAGGGCCGGGCGTGAGAGTTGTGCGAACTCAGGGGACGCCTGGGCACGCGTCAGGACATTCAGGAACACGGCCCAGTCTTCAAGATCCGGGAAGAAGGTCTGAGCGGATCGGACAACGGCTGCGAGTTCCGCCATGATCGGCGGGCCAGTAGCGGCGTAATGCTCGGCCAGGAGCTTCGCTACTGCGCTCGCGCTTTGAGACGGCTCCATGTGGAGGCAGCCCCTTCAGGTTACCGAAGTCTCGGCCGGAGAAACGCGGATCGCAAAGCGGGCGGTCAGCCTCGCCCCTGCCCCTTCGAGGCAGGCCCTGAACATCGTCGAACGCTATGCGTTCCAGCAACTAACATGCAGCAGGAACGCGCTCAGCTCGTCGGGCTTGCGCTCGTCGTCATCTTTGGTCCCGTGTCGTCATGCGGGCGTTCTGATCGGAGCCGACCGAGCCCTCCCCAGACCTGATCGCCGCCTCGAACCTGAGACGTCGTAGCTCCGTCCGTCCTCGTCAACGATCCGAACGCCACGTCTACCTTGCCGGACGAGCTCGGCGTCACATGCCGAGCTCGACTTGCTGATCCACAACGGCGCGCTAGCGCGCAGGCCTGGACCGACCAAGGGCTTTCGTCGCCTCGCTCATCCGCTGCTCAAGGAAGCGCCGCTCGGCGGGCGGCGGCGACAGGCGAAGCGCCGCCTGAAGCGCCTGGATGGCCGCTTCATAGTGGTCCGCATCGGCGCACAGTTGGGCCCGGGCGGCATGGTACGGGCGCCATGCCCGCACGCGAGGCTCGTCGGCCAGTCCCGCCAGCGCGCTCAATCCTTCGCCTGGCCCGAAAACCTTGCCCCGGCTGACCGCGCGGTTCACCTGCACGACCACGTCGGCGCGCACGGCCAGCAGCGCGTCATACAGCTTGGTGATCTCGATCCAAGGGGTGGCGCCCGTCTCCGCGCGTGACAGGTGGGCCGCGTGGATGGCGGCCTGGACCTGCCTCGGGCCCGGTCGGCCCAGCTCTGCGGCGCGTTCCAGCAGGACCGCGCCATCCGCGATCAGATCACGCCGCCAGAGGGCGGGATCCTGATCCTCCAGCGGGACCATCACACCGCAGCCGTCCAGGCGCGCCGGCCGCCGGGCTTCGGCGAACCGCACCAGGGCGGCCAGGGCGAGGACCTCCGGCTCTTGCGGAAGAATCTCGGCCAGCACGCCGGACAGCCGCAGCATCTCGGCGGCGAAGGGTGCGGCGTCGTCCGTCAGGGCGGCGTCCTCGAAGGCCTGTGCGTAGGCGACCTCCAGCGTCGAGAGCACCGCGTCGAGGCGCTCGGGCCAGTCAGACGGCTCCGGAATGGCGAACGGGACGCCGGCCGCCTGGATCTTCCGCTTGGCGCGGGTGATGCGCTGGAGCATGGCCGGCGCGCCGACCAGGAACGCCCGGGCCAGCCGCTCCGTGGAAAGGCCGCACACCACCTTCAGGGTGAGGGCCGCGCGGCTTTCCGGGGCGAGCGCCGGGTGGCAGCAGACAAAGATCAGGCGCAGGCGCTCGTCAGGGATCGGCTCCCGAGCGGCGATCAGGATTTCCTCGGGCGTGGCCTCCGGCTGCGGCAGGTCGTGCTGCGCGCGGTCCCGCACCGCCGCCTTGCGTCTGGCGTCGATGGCGCGGCGCATGGCGGCTCGCCAGAGCCAGGCGGCCGGATCGCGCGCCGGCTGCTGGCGCCAGGCGACCAGCGCCGCCGCCGCCGCATCCGAGAAGGCGTCCTCGGCAAGGTCGAGGTCACGGAAGCGCGCGGCCAGGGCGGCGACAATCCTCGGGCGCGCCGCCGCGATCCGCCCGCCGTCAGCCGTCCTCACGCATCAGCGGCCGGACCTCCACCTTGCCGCCCTCTGCAACAGGCACGCGCCTCGCGATCGCCAGCGCCTGGTCGAGGTCATCCACCTCGATCATGTAGTAGCCGCCCAGCTGCTCGTGGGTCTCCGCGAACGGACCATCGTGCAGCGTCTGCCGACCCCCCTGGGTCACGACCGTGGTGGCGGTGTCGACGCCCTGAAGGCCGGCGCCGCCCGTCTGAACGCCGGCGGCGATCAGCTCCTCCGCCAAAGCCATGTGCTTGGCCACGATCTCGGTCAGGCGCCGCTCGCCGGCTTCCCCCTGGTACGCGGACTCCGGCTCATAGATCAGAAGCATGTACTGCACGGTTTTGGTCCCCCCTTCGGGCTCGAGAATGTCCGACGCCCAGCGTGGCGTCAGCAGGGAGACGTGGAGGACCGGCCGGATTCGACAGGCCTTCGCCTTTTTCGTCAGCCACCCAGGTCACCGCGAACCCACGCGCGGTCCGCGGATCGCTCCATGGCTCCGACGAAGGCTACAGAGCCGGAGGCGCTTCGACGGCGAAGGTCGCACCAAGCCGTCTGTGCGCCCGCTACATCAACGGCCCCAGAGCTGCCGGTCAGCTCCGCGCCAGAAGCAGACATTGGCGTCACCGCCGAAAGCGGCCATTCAGAACCAAGCCCGCCGCTATGTAGAACAACGGGCTCGTTCTTGCCGCTGCTGACGGCTTAGCGGGTGCGGAAGAGCGCCGCCGTGCACCGGCGGTTTGCGACGAATGTCGCCAGGCCAGCCAGGACGCTGGCCGCGGGCACGATCAGCAGGCCGAGCCCAAGACCGTTGGAAACCTGCGCGGCGCTGGCGGCGTCGCTGACCATCCCGACGAACAGCGGCGCCAACGCCGGACCCAGCAGGCCGGAGGCGATCATTAGCAGGCTGGAGGCCAGCGCCTGACGCCCCGGCCCCGCCACCAGGTGCGCCGCGCCGAAGACGGCGGGCAGCAGGAAGGCGAACGACAGCATCCCGGGGACAAACAGCGCGATCGACATCCAGCCGACCGGCGCGAACAGCGCCGCGGTTGTGGTCCCGGCGGCGATCAGCAGCAGCACCGCCTGCGCCCCCAGCAGGCCGCCGCGCCCGGAGGCGACCGCGCGATCGAACAGCCGGCCGCCCCCCAGCGTGCCGATGACGCCCATCCCGCCCTGCAGCAGGCCAAAGGCGAGACCGACCTCTCCGGCGGTGAAGCCATGGGTGCGGATGAGGAAGGGCGCGCCGAAGGCGTAGAACGGGGCCGAGGCGAAGCCGAGCGCCACCCCGCCGATCATCAGCCAGCGAAAGGCGGGGGACGAGAGGAGACGCAAGCTTGCCTGGGCGAAGGGCTCGGCCGTGTCCGCGCTCGTCTTCGGCGGCGGCGTGGGCCCGGATGTCACGACGGTGAGGACGGCGATCAAGCCGCCGATGGCTCCGGCTCCGATCAACGCCGGCCGCCAGCCGAGCGTGTCCGCGAGGGCCCCGCCTGCAGCGAACCCGACCATGGTGCCGAGCGGTATGCCCATCGAGAACAGTCCGATGGCGAGGCCGCGCCGCGTCTGCGGAATCTTCCGGGCGATCAGGGCATGGGCGGACGGGATCGCGCCGGCTTCGCCCAGCGCCACACCCAAACGGCTGGCCGCCAGCAGGGCGAAGCTTCCGGCGAGGCCGCCGAGCGCCGTCATGGTGCTCCAGACCAGAATGCACGAAACGAGCACGAGCCGTGGCGAGCCCTTGTCCGCAAGACGGGCGATCGGCAGCGACAGCAGCGTGTAGCAGACCGCGAACGCCGGGCCGGTCATGAGGCCGATCTGGGTGTCGCTGAGCGATAGCTCCCGCTTGATCGACTCCGCCAAGATGAATGGAAGTATTCTATCGACCTGACAGAACATACTGACGAGCACGAGCGTGAGCAGGAGCATCAACGATCGCGTGTTGCTGAGACCATCTTGATGGTCGACCCTCAGAACTCTTCCGATTTCTGTTGACGATGCGCTTCCATTGAGCATTGTACGCACTCACCCGGCTGATTGGCGCCATCACGCTAGAGGGAGTGTCTTGTGGTCAGAATGCCGGAAGCCGCAGAATTTCTGCCTATTCCTACAACCGCCGTCGCGACCGCCGAGCCGGAGAAGCCCGGCCTGGGATTGCTGCTGTCGACCGTCGAGACCTATGTGTCCGCACGCGGCGGCGGAGAGGGACTGTTCAAGACGCCGATGAGCGGCGTCCACATCATCCGCTCTTTTGAAGCGCGCATGCCCAATCGGCAGATGTATCGCCCGTCCCTGTGCGTGGTTCTGCAGGGCGGCAAGCAGATCCATTTCGGCGAGGACACGCTGAACTACGGCGCGATGGAATGCCTGGTCGTCAGCATGGAGCTCCCGGCGGCGGGGCGCATCATCCAGGCGAGCGCCGACGAACCGTTCGTAGGCCTGACCATAGACCTCGACCTCGGCATGGTGCGCGAAACCGTGCAGCAGCTCGCCCCGCCGGCGACGCAGCCCGTCGCGCCGAGCGGCGCCTGCGCCTTCGTCGTCAAGGTCGATGGCGGCCTGGCGGACGGCGTTCAGCGCCTGGTGCGGCTCGCCGAAACCCCCGAGGCCGTTCCCGTTCTCTATCCGCTGATCATGCGCGAGATCTGCTACTGGCTGCTCAGCGGCCAGAACGGCGACATGTTCCGGAAGCTCGCCATGCCGGAGACCCACGCGGAGCGGGTGGCCAAGGCGCTCCGCCTCCTGCGCGACAACTTCAGCCGGGCGCTTCGGGTCGAGGAGCTGGCGGACACGGCCGGCATGAGCCCCTCGTCCTTCCATCAGCACTTCAAGGCGCTGACTTCGATGACCCCGCTGCAGTACCAGAAGCAGCTGCGATTGCTCGAAGCGCGACGGCTGATGGTGGCGGAGACCGCCAACGTCGCCCAGGCCGCCTATGAGGTCGGCTATGAGAGCGCGTCCCAGTTCAGCCGGGAGTACGTCCGGATGTTCGGCGTCGCTCCGAAGCGCGACGTGATGAACTATCGCGCCTTGCTGGAGCAAGCCACCCGCCACGTCTGAACCGGCTCCGTCGTAGGATCAGGCACGTTTTCCGCGACTTCGGGCATGGGGCCCGCGCGCCATGGGTCCTATGTCCCCACGAGGGCGCCGGAAGGCGCGTTCGTAGGAAGGCCGAAGACGTGACCAGGTGGACGACCGAGTACATCCCTTCGCAGCGCGGCCGTCGGGCGGTCGTCACCGGCACGGGCGGCTTGGGCTATGAGGATGCGCTGCAGCTGGCGCGCGCCGGCGCCGAGGTGATCATCGCCGGCCGCAACCCGGCCAAGGGCGCGGAGGCGGTCCACGGCATCCGTGAGTCAGCGCCCCGGGCCAACGTACGGTTCGAACGGGTCGACTTGGCGGATCTGGCATCCGTCGCCGCCTTCGGCGAGCGCCTCAAGGGCCAGCTCGACGGGCTCGATCTCCTGATCAACAATGCGGGGGTCATGACGCCTCCGAAGCGCCAGACCACCGCCGACGGGTTTGAGCTCCAGCTCGGGGCCAACCACCTCGGGCACTTCGCCCTGACGGCCGCGCTCCTGCCGCTGCTGCGGAATGGCGTTTCCCCGCGCATGATCAGCGTCTCCAGCGTCGCCGCCCGACAGGGCGAGATCGACTTTGATGACCTGAACGCGGAGCGAAGCTACCGTCCCATGCCGGTGTACGCCCAGTCCAAGCTGGCCTGCCTGATGTTCGCGCTGGAATTCGACCGCCGAAGCCGATCCGCGAGCTGGGGCGTCGCCGGGATCGCCGCTCACCCCGGCGTCGCCCGCACCCAGCTGCTCTTCAACACGCCAGGCGGCCATCCCATGCGCCGGGTCCGTAGCGCCCTTTGGTTTCTGTTCCAGCCCGTGCCGCAGGGCGCCTTGCCGACGCTGTTCGCCGCCACGGATCGAAGCGCGCAGGGCGGCGGCTACTACGGGCCGGACGGCCCCGCCGAAGTCCGCGGCTTCCCCGCGCCGGCCAAGATCCCGCCGCGCGCGCTGGACGAAACGGCCTGCGCGCGGCTGTGGGAGATGTCGGAACAGCTGACTGGCGTTCAGTTGCGATAAGTCGATAGCCGCGAGATCTGCAATCGCCTCGCGAAGCTTGGGAAGCCGGCGCCCGCCTCGGGCCCGCCGCCCGCCGCAGCACAGTTGACCCGAGGCTCCAGAGGACGACCGATCAAACGGACTGCCTCAGAGTGTGGAGGTCCCTTCCCCATGACGGGTTCGCTGACGCGCAACATCACCATCGCGGAGACGGCGCAAGAGGTCGCCGCCGCCCTGGCTGCGCCGCTGCAAACGGCGGCCACGGCCTACGTCGAGGCGCACGGCGGCGGCGAAGGTCGGTTCAGCACGCCGATGCGCGGCGTGCACCTGATGCGCGCCTTCCGCGAGAAGATCCCGCCGCAGGAGATCTACAAGCCGTCCCTCTGCGTCGTCATCCAGGGCGCCAAGCAGCTGGTGTTCGGGGACGACACCCTGGACTACGGCGCGATGGAATGCCTGATCGTCAGCGTCGAGCTCCCGGCCAGCGGCCGCGTAACCCGGGCAAGCGCCGAGACGCCCTTCCTCGGCGTCAACATCGAACTCGACACGAGCATGGTGCGCGAGGTGCTGCAGCAGCTGCCTTCGGCGCGCGTCGACAGCGAAGCGACGGCCCTGGGCGCCTTTGTCGGGAAGGTCGACGCCGCCCTGGCCGACGCCGTGCTTCGCCTCATCCGGATCGCCGACACGCCGGAGGCTGTCCCGATCCTCTACCCCGCCGCCATGCGCGAGATCTGCTATCGTCTCCTGACCGGCCCTCACGGCGACCATCTCCGCAAGCTGGCGCTGCCGGGGACCCACGCCCAGCGGATCGCGAAGGCGATCTATCTGCTGCGCGATCACTTCAACCAGACGCTCAGCGTCGATCAGCTGGCCGAGGCCTCGAGGATGAGCGCCTCGTCCTTTCATCAGCACTTCAAGGCGCTGACCTCCATGACGCCGATCCAGTATCAGAAGCAGCTGAGGCTTCTCGAGGCCCGCCGGATGATGGTCATGGAGGCCGCCAAGGTCGGAGAGGCCGCCTACCAGGTGGGCTATGAAAGCCCCTCCCAGTTCAGTCGTGACTACGCGCGCATGTTCGGCGCCGCGCCAAAGCGTGACGTCGCGAGTGCAAGGTCTTCCTGGCCGACGCGGCCCGCTGAGCGGCGAGACCGCCCCACGGCGAGGTGTGGACCTTCGAAGAACGCGACCTGACATCCCGGAGGATCGGGCAAGTTTTGTCGGGCTTCAGGCGCGCGGTCCAGCCGGGGCTCCGGGACAATGGCTTCACTCAAACGTGGAGCCAACGATGCGCAGACCCGCCTCCCGCCGAAACCCCGGGGCAAAACCCCACGGCGCGCCGCCAACCGCAACGATCGAGATCGAGGTGCCGGCCTGGGACTCCGACGGGGATCGCTCGCGGCCGAACATCCGCGCCTTCCTGCTTATCGCCGCGGCTGGCGGACTGAGCCTGCCGGCCGCCGAAGCGTCGGCGCAAACATCGCCTGCCGATGGCGCGCCGCAGGGCGTCGTGGCGGTTGGCGTCGGCATGGCGCCGGACTTCGACGGCGCCGATAGCGTCCGGGCCATTCCCTTCGCCTTCGGAACTGTCGATCTGGGCGGCGCCGACTTTCACCTTCGCGGGCTGCAGGCGCGCGCAGACCTGGCGTCGGATTCACGGCTATCGTTCGGGCCCGTCGTAAGCGGACGGCTCTCGCGGACCGACGCCGACGGGCCCGTCGGACAGCTTTCTGAGTTGGACACCGCGATCGAAGCGGGGGCGTTCGTGGGTTACCAGTTCGGCGGCGACTCGGCCGGCCAAGGTTCGGTGCTCACAGAACTCACGCTCCTCCACGACGTCTCCGGCGTGCACGACGGCCTGCTGATGACGGCGAGCGCCAGCTACGCCGCGGTCCGCAGGCCGGACTACGTCCTCTCGTTCGATGTTCAGGCGACCTGGGCGGACGCGGACTACGCCACGACCTATTTCGGCGTCTCGGATGTCGAAAGCGTGCGAAGCGGCCTGCCCGCCTACAGCGCCGGGCACGGGATGCGCGACCTCGGTCTCGGGGTGACCGCAGGCTACTGGTTCACCCCGAGCCTCGGCGTGATCGGCCGGGCGGGCGCCGTCTACCTGGTGGGGGACGCCGCGGACAGTCCGATCGTCGATGCCGGGAGCCGCTGGCAGCCGACCGCAGGCGTCGCCCTCGCCTACCGGTTCTGAGCCGCCCTCCCCCAAACGTCCCGCCTCGGAGCGGGGCCCGCCGGCCCATCGGCCGTCCTTCAGCAACAGGCTATTTCCCATGACTGACACCTCCCGCCGCGCCTTGCTCGCCCTTGCAGCTGCCGGAGCGCCGGCGCTTGCCGCCGGAGCCGCGTCCGCACAGTCCCGACCGTCGACCCGCTTAGACGCCGCTCCGCCGCGAGCGGGCGCCCCCCGCGTCGCCCTGGTCACCGGCTCCTCCCGGGGTATCGGCGCGGCCACCGCCCGGCGCCTGGCGCGCGACGGGTACTTCGTCACCGTGAACTACCTGACGAACGCCGAATTGGCGGCTGGGGTGGTCAGGAGCATCGAGGCCGCCGGCGGACGCGCCATCTCCCGGCAGGCCGACGTCGCCGACCCGAGCGCGGTGCGCAGCTTGTTCGATGCAAACGAGCAAGCTTTCGGCGGCGTCGACGTGGTGGTCAGCAATGCCGGCATCATGAACGTGGCGCCCATGGCGCAGATGACGGACCAGGGCTTCGACCGGATGATCGCCACCAACCTCAAGGGAAGCTTCAACGTCCTGCGCGAAGCGGCCCGTCGAACCCGGGACGGCGGCCGCATCATCGCCCTCGCCTCCACCTCGATGACCCAGAAGCGCGCCACCCACGGCCCTTACGCCGCCACGAAAGCCGCTCAGGAAATGTTCGCCGGTTCGCTGGCGAAGGAGCTGGCTGGCCGTCGCATCTCGGTCAACGCGATCGCCCCCGGCCCGACGAACACCGACCTGTTCCGCGTTCCGCCGCAGGTCCGGCGGATGGCGGCGGAGCAGATCCCCTACGGGCGCATCGGCGAGCCCGAGGACGTCGCCAACGTAATCGCCGCGCTGTGCTCCGGCGACGGCGAATGGATCAACGGCCAGCTCGTCTTCGCAAACGGCGGCTTCTTCTGAGACCCGCGCAAGATGGCGCGACAGCCCGTCCCGACGGCAAGCGCTTCCCGCAACACAAGCAAGGCAGGCTCCAGGTGGCCTCCGAACTGAGAACGCAACACCGGCGTCGGCTCCGGTCGGCGGGGGCCGATTGCTCCCGCAGTCACCTCGGTTTGCCGGCCCGCCGTAACGGGTTCGCGGAGCCGCTTGGCGAACTGCTTGATCGCCTCCTCAGCGAACCGCCCGGAGGCGCCCTCGAGCCAGCAAGCGAGCGGCTGACGCTCATAGACTGGCTTCTCGATGACGCCAGACTTGAGCCTGAAGCCGAGTCCGACATCGGCCTGAGCCTAGGCGGTTCGGAGGATCTGCTCGTGCCAGCCGCCATCCTGGGACTGGCCGGAGCAACCAGCGGCTAAGCGCCAGAAGCAGATATTAGCGTCTCTTCCAAAAGCGGACCTTCAAGCGCCCGTTCGGCCGCCCTCACCTGCCCTGCGGACGTCTATGGGTGGTTAGCGGGCGTTCGACGATCCTCCGCCGAAGGCGCTCGGTATAGAGGTTCGCCCGTGACCCTGGCCATCTCTGAACGCGACCGGTGCAACGTGGGTGACCTGCTCTGCGGAACGTCCGTTACGGGTCATCAGCTGCATGTCCACGCTCGCCGCGGTGAAGCCTGCCTTCTCGCCGATCTAGTCGCGCTTAGCGAACCTCCCGCGACACCACGAGGTCGCAATGGCCGGTTCCTGATGAACGGACGCAAGATCTACCTGCGGCGGCAGGCCTCGCCTGAGGTTGCAATAAACCTTCGCCCACACGAGGAACAACGCCAGCCCACCTAAGGTTGACGGCCGGGACTGTGAGAACACTGCAGGTCCCCGTGGTTTTCGCTGTTTGGGGTTTTGGGATGAATATTGAGAAACAACTCGCAGATGCGACGGCGGATCGCCGCGCATTCCTGTCCACAGCTGGCAAGCTTGCCGTGATCGTGCCGCCAGCCATGACCGCGCTGCTGTCCACCAGCATGAGCTCGCCAGCGATCGCCGCTTCGGGCGGCGGCGGCATCGTCCGGGGCAACAACGGCGTCGGCAACGGCCCCGACCCGCAGCCGCCAGGCAACCCGCCGATGAACGACGGTCCCGGCACCGGCCCCGGCAACCCAGGAAATCGAGGCGGCCCAAACCGCTGAGCCGTAGGGCCAACGCGTCACCACCTGTCGCTCGAGGGGTGGTGACCGCGTACAGGGCCCGGCCCCGTTCGCAGGCGCTCCAGCGCAGCCACCAGACCGCTACCGCCTGTAGCTCCCGTTTCGGCCAGAAGCCGCTGCGCGTCGGCGAGCAGATCGTTCATCCCACGATGGAAGCCGTACCGCGAAGGTCCGCCATGGGTCGGTAGCGGACTTTGGCTCCCGCCTAGAAGCCGACATCGCGGGCTAGAGTCGGACCCCTTCGCCGTCCTCTTTGGTGAAGCTGGCGGGTCTGCGCTCCAGCAGGTCCAGCACCGCCTCGGAGGGGCGGCAGAGCCTCACGCCCTTGGGCGTCACCACGATCGGCCGATTCACCAGGATCGGCTGCTGGGTCATGGCGTCGAGGATCGTGTCGTCGCTAACGCTCGGATCGAGCAGGCCGAGTTCGGCGGCCGGCGTGCCCTTCTCGCGCAGGATGTCGCGGGGCCTCGCGCCCATAGCGTTCAGCAACTCCTGCAGCTGAGGCTTGGTCCAGCCGGCCTGAAGGTACTGAACGACCTCAGGCTGGTAGCCGGCGGCCTTCACCATGGCGACCGTGTTGCGCGACGTGCCACAGGCCGGGTTGTGGAAGATGGTGATCGGGAAGTCGGACATGCAGTTCACCTCGTGATTGGCGGGGCGCAACGCGCCGCCACCCGTTGAACGGCCGCGTCGCGCTCGTACCAGCCTTTGGACCGGTTCACGATCGCGACGATGGTCAGCATCACCGGCACCTCGATCAGCACGCCCACGACCGTCGCCAAGGCCGCGCCCGACGAGAAGCCGAACAGGCTGATCGCGGCGGCGACCGCCAGTTCGAAGAAGTTGCTTGCGCCAATCAGGGCCGAGGGACCGGCGACGCAGTGCGCTTCACCCGTCGCGCGGTTGAGCAGATAGGCGATGGCCGAGTTGGCGTAGACCTGGATCAGGATCGGCACCGCGAGCATGGCGATGATCGCCGGCTGGGCGAGGATCTGTTCGCCCTGAAAGCCGAACAGCAGCACCAGCGTCGCCAGCAGTGCGGTCAGGGAGAGCGGGCCGATCCGACCGAGCACGCGTTGCAGCTCAGGCTCGCCGCCCCGCTTCAGCAGCGTGGAACGGACCAGCTGGGCGAGCACGACCGGCGCGATGATGTAGAGCCCCACCGACAGCAACAGCGTCTCCCAAGGCACCGTGATGGCGGAGAGCCCGAGCAGCAGGCCTACGATGGGCGCGAAGGCGACCACCATGATGGCGTCGTTCACCGCCACCTGACTGAGGGTGAAGTGCGGCTCGCCTCGGGTGAGATTGCTCCAGACGAAGACCATGGCCGTACAGGGCGCGGCCGCCAGCAGGATCAGGCCGGCGATGTAGCTGTTGATTTCCCCAGCCGGGAGGTAGGGCCGGAACAGGTCGCTGATGAAGACGGCGCCCAGCGCCGCCATCGAGAACGGCTTTACCGCCCAGTTCACGAACAAGGTCACGCCGATGCCGCGCCAGTGCTGGCCGACCTGGCGCATCGCGCCGAAGTCGACCTTCATGAGCATGGGGATGATCATCAGCCAGATGAGCACCGCCACCGGCAGGTTCACCTTGGCGAGCTCGGCGGAGCCAATGGCCTGGAACACAGCCGGGAACAGATGCCCCAAGCCGACGCCTGCCACGATGCAGAGCGCCACCCAGAGGGTGAGGAAGCGCTCGAAGCGGGACATGGCTTTCGCACCAGCGGCCGGCGCGGGAGGAACGAGACTCATCAGGCGCAGGCGCCTTCCGCTGAGCACGCCTGGCTGGCGATGGCGGCGAGCGGCGCACAGATCTCCGGCGAGCCGCTGCAGCAGTCTTCCATCAGGAAGGCGAGCAGCTCGCGCATCGCGTCGTATCGCGCCGTGTAGATGATCGACCGGCCTTGGCGGCGTGGCTCGATCAGGCCGGCATGGCTCAACACGTTGAGGCTGGCGGAGAGGGTGTTCGGCAGCACGCCCAAGCGCCGGGCGATCTCGCCCGCAGCCAGGCCTTGCGGGCCCGCCTGAACGAGCAGGCGGAAGGTCGAGAGCCGGCCTTCGTGCGCCAGAGCGCCGAGGCTTGCGACGGCGGACTTGGTTTCCATATTTCGACAATACAGGAACAATGCGACAGACTAAAGTCGCTGCGTGAGGTGCGCCGATGACCGACTTTCCCGCCCTTGAGGCGCAGTACCTCGACACGCCGACGCTGGAGAAGCTTGCGCCGCCGAGGATCTCGACGCATCCGCCGCGCATCCTGCTGCTCTACGGTTCGCTGCGGGAACGGTCCTACAGCCGCCTGTTGACCGAGGAGGCGGCGCGCATCCTGCAACGCCTCGGCGCCGAGACCCGCATTTTCGATCCGCGCGACCTGCCGCTGCCGGACTCCGTCTCGCCGGATCATCCGAAAGTGCAGGAACTGCGAGCGCTCTCGATGTGGTCGGAAGGCCAGGTCTGGTGCAGCCCCGAGCGCCACGGGGCCATCACCGGCATCATGAAGGCGCAGATCGACTGGATTCCGCTGGAAGTCGGTAGCGTGCGCCCAACCCAGGGACGCACGCTCGCGGTCATGCAGGTCAGTGGAGGTTCGCAGTCGTTCAACGCCGTGAACACCCTGCGCCTTCTCGGCCGCTGGATGCGGATGATCACGATCCCGAACCAGTCCTCCGTCGCCAAGGCGTTCAGGAGTTCGAGCGGGACGGTCGCATGAAGCCCTCCGCCTACTACAACCGCGTCGTGGACGTGATGGAGGAACTCTACAAGTTTACCCTGCTGACGCGGGACCGTTCTGACTACCTGGTCGACCGCTATAGCGAACGGAAAGCTGACGGCCGTCTGCCCCACGGCGCAGATCTGGCGGCGGCCGCGATGGAGCACGAGACAAGGTAGACGCCCGTATCATCCGGTAAGCGGACATTCCGAAAGTCCGCTCGACACCCAGAGCGGACATCTGGGTGCACTTCAGGCTGAGTCTCTCCCCTCGGTGCCGCCGTGGCGGTGTAGGCCCTGGCAGCCGTTTGGCGAGCATCTCAAAGATTACAATGCACAACCTGGACAGTGCTCTGCCTCTCTGCGCGCAGACGCAGAGGCTGCTGTTTCGGGAAGCCACATCCGAACAAAGCTCAATAATAGGCGCGTCCAGCTTGGGCGCGGTTCCAGCGCTCGCGCGAAAGAGCGTCGATCTTCTGGGGCCAGGTCTTACGGCCCGGAGTGAGCTCCGACGCACGCAGCTGAACAGGCGGCCACACGGCATGACCCCCTTCGTCCCGCAGTTCGAGCCCGACGGTGGGATCCGGCGGCGCAAGGTCGAAGTCTAACAAGCCGAAGTTCACGTCGCCCGAGAACGCCTGTCGCACCCGCAGTATGGGGCGCGCGGCGAGGTAGAGGTCGACGGTGTCCTGGGCGAGCGGCGAGGACACCAGCTCGTAAAGATCGTAGCCGCCGCGCTCCGACCACGGCAGGCAGTTCAACTCGCCATAGTGAGTGTCGCCAGACAGCAGCAGCACGCCCGTCACCCCGCGTCTGGTGATCTCGTTGAGGATCAAGTCCCGTTCAAAGGTGTAGGAGGCCCAGGAGTCGGCGCCTTCCGGTTTGCTGTCGTTCCAGCCGGAGCCGGACACCAAGACCTTGAAGGTCGCGCGGCTTGCCGCCAGTCCGTCCAACAACCAGCGCCGCTGCACCGCGCCAAGCATCGTCTTGCTGGGCCCGTCCGGCTGGTCGTTGGGATCGCGGTGGAAGCGCACGTCGAGAAAAAAGAAGTCCACGCCGCCGTAGGACCACCGGAAGAACGCGCCCAGCGCATTCTGCACGCCGAGCTCCGGATTGGGCCAGTAGCGGCGGAAGGTGTTCAACGCCTCCACCTTGCCGGGGTGGCGGCGGTCGTGGTCGTTCAGGCCGTAGTCGTGGTCGTCCCAGATCGCCAGCTGGGGCGTGGTGGCCATGAACCGGCGGATCTCCGGCAGGTCGCGTTGGCGGCGGTACTCCTCCGCGAGGATCTCGGGCTCGGGCGTGTCGGCGTAGACCGCATCGCCGGCCCATACGAAAAGGTCGGGACGGGCCGCCTCGATGGCGCGCCATATGGGCTGCACCGGGTAGCGCGCCCGCCGCGCACACGACCCGAAGGCCAACCGGAATCGGGACGGGAGGACGGGTGCGGTGGTCAGGCGGAAGGGCTCATGACCCGCGTCGTCCGGGTTGGGCCGGCCGTCCACCAGCACCCGGTAGTGGTAGGTCGTCGCCGGCTGCAGGCCCTCCAGCCGGTGAACGAGCACGAAGTCCTCGCCCCTTCGGGCGGTGCGCGGGGTGGTTCGCCGCGACCCCGAGAAGCCCGGATCGGGGGCGAATTCGATCGCTGTGGCGAAGGGGCCGCTGCTGCGCGTCCAGATGCTCGCCTCGTCGGGTCCGCAAGGGCCCAGCACCGGGCCTTGCATCAGCCGCGGGATGCCGCGCCAGTCGATGTTCGACTGCCCCGCCGCGCCCCCCGGGAGGGCGGCGCCAAGGGCGGATCCGATGAGGGTTCGTCGGCGAAGGGCCATGCTGCGTCTCCCTGCGACGGCCCGCCTGAGGCAGGCCGCCGCTGGTGGGTTTAGAACGCGAACCGGGCGCCCACGCCATAGGTCGCCGGCGCGCCGACCAGGCGAGCCGCGCCGTTCAGCTCCGGAAAGTACACCTCGTCGGTGATGTTGCGGCCATAGGCGTAGAGCGACCAGTCTCCGGGCGCGGTCAGCTCCACCCGGGCATTCACCAGGGTATAGGCCGGCGCCGTGTTGCCCGGACTGGCGTTCAAGCGGTTCGACTCCTCGCCGTGGTGGGTGACCCCCAGCCGGCTGTCGAGCCGCCAATCGCCGGCCAACTCCAGGTGGTGGTTGAGGGCCAAGGTGGCCGACACGTCGGGGGCGCCCGGCAGGGGATCGCCGACGGTCTGCAAAACCTCCGCCACGCGGTTCGAGCTGAAGGACAGCACCTCGGTGTCGAGGAAGGTCGCGCTTGCGTCGAGGTAGAAGCTCTGACGCCCGGTGCGGAACAGTTCGGCCCCGATGGTGATTTCGGCGCCGTCGCTGCGCGCACGGCCCACGTTGGCCCGCCCGTTGGTGTCGTTGGACAGCCGGGTGGTGGCCTGCAGCTCCTTGAACCGGTACCGGAACGCGTCGAGCGAAACCCGCAGGCGCGAGGTGGTCCACCGCAGGCCCGCCTCGTAGGCGTCCACCGTCTCGGACGCGAACGGCTGGGTCTCGGCGACCGTGAAGATCGAGGTGCCGTCGAAGCCCCCGCCGCGATAGCCCGTGCCCGCCGACACGAAGACGTTCAGGTCCGACGTCACGTCGTACTTCAGCGTGAGGCGGCCGGAGACGTTGTCGTCCTCGAAATCCTCGTCCCAGACGAAGGGATTGGTGGTGGCGAAGGTCGTGGTGAAGGTGCTGATGCCCCAGGGGTTCCGGTCCACGTTCCGACCCCGGTAGCTCGCCGTGTCGCGGGTGTAGCGCAGGCCGGCGGACAGTTGCAGCCGCGAGGTCAGCCGGTAGTCCGCCTGACCGAAAGCGGCGAGGCTGTCGCGCTCCTGCTGATGCAGGTTGTCGTAGATCGTCAGGGCGGAATAGCTGATCCAGTTGGTGTCGAAGTCCACCTCGTCGCGGACAAAGAAGCCACCCACCAGCCAGTCGAGACGGCCGCCCGTCTCATCGCTCAGACGAAGCTCCAGCGAAGCCTGGCTGAGCGTCTCGTCGGCGTCGAACTGCGAGGCGGGATAGGGCGAGCCGTCGCCGTTGCCCTGGACGGCCCGTTGGGAGCCCTGCCAGCCGCCCACCGCCGTGAAGTTCAGGTTCTCGCGGACGCGGTGCTCCAGCATCGCGGAGCCGCCGTAGATGTCGATCTCATGGCTCGGATAGGCGACCGAGTAGAACTCGTAGGGGTCGGCGTTCTCGCCGGCGTTGGCGAGGGTGGCGTCCAGGCTGCGCGCGATGCGGTCATACTGGCGCGTGTCGCCGCGGTCGCGGCTGCCGAACAGCTTCAAGGTGAGCTCGGTCTCGGGCGCGAAGGCCACCGAAAGGGTTCCACGCCCGGCGACGAGGTTCTTGTCGCCGAAGCCCTCGCGGCGGCCGGGGTTCACGAGCGGCGGAACCTGGGTCTGGACCACGCCGCGAACGGAGGGGCGGAAGCCCGCCAGCAGGCCCGCCCCGGCCCCGTCCATGAAGCCGCCGCCGGCTTCCGCGAGCACCGCGAGCCGCAGGCCCACCCGATCGGTCACGGGGCCGCCGACGGCCGCTTCGAAAGCCACGTAGTCGTAGCTGCCGTACTCGGCCCGGGCGCGGCCCTCCACCTGATCGCCCGGTCCCCGGGTGATGGCGTTGATGACGCCCGCCGTGGTGTTGCGGCCGTAGAGGGTTCCCTGCGGCCCTTTCAGGATCTCGATCCGTTCGAGGTCGAAGAGCGGCATGCCGAGGTAGGCGTTGGACGTCTGGTAGACGCCGTCCACGTGAAGCGCCACCGACGGGTTGCCGTTTGGCTTGTAGTCGTCGGCTCCGCCGATCCCGCGAATGCTGATCAAGCCGTAGTTGGTGCCGCCGAACGCATAATTCACCGAAAGGCCCGCCACCTCGTCCACGAGGTCGGTGACGCTGGTGATGTTGCGGCGCGTGGCGTCCTCGCCGTCGACCACGGCGACGGCCACCGGCACATCCTCGATGGCCGCGGCGCGCTTCTGGGCGGTCACCACCAGCTCCTCCATCACGGAGGGTGCGGCGGCGGTCTCTGCGGTGATGGTGTAGGTGCGCTCGCCCGTCGGCGTGGCCCTCAGCCCGGTTCCGACCAGGAGCTGGCGCAGCGCCTCGCGCGGTTCGAAGTTCCCGGACACACGGCCCGCCTGCCGTCCCCGCACCAGCGAGGGCGCAAACAGCACCTGGACGTCAGCCTGGCGGGCCAGGGCGGTCAAAGCCGAACCCAGGGGCTGGCTGTCGATGGCGATCGGCCCGGGCCGTTCAGCGCCCTGCGCGGCAGCGGCGTGGGCCGTCATCAGCGCCGCGCCCGCGCAGCAGGCCAGAAGGCTGCGACGGAGGAGCCCGCCGCACGAAAAGAAGCTCGTCATGGTGTTCGCCCCAACAGTTCCGGTCGGTGACCGTCGAACCCAGGAACTCAGGGCGCTGGCGAAGCCTCATCCTGTCGCGAAAATTTCATGGAAGCCGCGTCACCACCCTCAACCCGGCCGCCCGGAGGCGGCTCTACTCGCCACAAGGCTGTGTCGACTTGCCGGACCTGCAGCCCAAGGGAGGACAGCGCCTGCGCGAAGTCGCGCGCCCCCTCATAGCGGAAGGCGCCGGACACCCGCGTCGCGGCGGCGGCGTCCGCCACCACCAGCCGGTCCGCCGAGTACCGGTTGAAGGCCGCGGCGACCTCGCCCAGCGGCCAGTCGTCGAACACGAGGAGGCCCTCGCGCCACGCGGTGGCGCGCTCGACCTCCGTGGGTCCGAGCTTTCGGAGGCGAGCCGGCCCGGTGAGCACCTCGCCCCCCGTCACCCGCAAGGGGGCGGCCCCACGGCGGATCGTAACAGAGAGGGACGCCGTCTCCGAAAGCACCTCAGGCCCGCCCGGGCCTAGTGTGACCTGGAAACGCCCGCCGGGGCAGCGGGCGGCGCCCTCGCCCGCCACGACAACGAACGGCGCGCCCGCCAAATGCCGGGCCTCGAACCAGGCCTGGCCCGCCATCAACCGCACTTGTCGGCGTTCGCCGCCGAAATCGAGCTTCAGACGGCTCAGGGGCGCAAGCGTCACGGAGGAGCCGTCCGGCAGAGGCGCAACGAGGCGCTCTCCCGCGCCTGTCGATATCGTCGCCGCTGCGGCGGTGGCGAAGACTAGGGCCCCTCCGCCCGCCCCGGCCGCCGCCCCCGCGCCCGCCAGCCCCGCCATCAGCCGACGGCGGTCGACGCCGGACGCGGTCTGCAGCGCCTGGGCGCGCAGGGTCAGCAGGTCCGGATCCGCCGCGGCCGCCTTCAGGTCCGCCCAGGCGGCCTCCACTTCGTGCAGCGCGCGGGCGTTCTCCGGGGAGCGCGTCCAGTCGGCCAACTCCGCCTGCTGCTCGTCCGACAGGGCGCCGGCGTCGCAGCGGGCGAACCACTCGGCCGCGGGCTCGCACGGCGCCGCCGCCGTTTTCCGCCGCCACCTCATCCGCCCGTCTCCTGCAGCGCATCGCGCAGCACGATCATGGCGCGCGCAAGGTGCTTCTCGACGGCGCTGACCGAGATGCGCAGACGTGCGGCGATCTCGGCGTGGCTCATGTCCTCGAAGCGCCGAAGGATCACGACCGTGCGGGTGCGCGCCGGCAGGGCGCGCAGGGCCGAGCGCACGCGGGCCAGGTTCTGGCGCCCGCCCACCACCTGCTCCGCGCCCGGCGCGTCGTCCGTGGCGTCCAGGCCCTGCAGGTCGAGGCGGGCCGGCTCCGGCCAGCTGCGGTTGCGCCGGGCCTTGTCACGGCAGAGGTTCGCCGCGGCTTCGAAGACATAGCCGTCGACGTTGTCCAGCGCGGTCAGGTCGGGGCGGCGAAGCAGGCGCAGGAAGAGCTCCTGGACCATCTCCTCGGGCTCGCACGAAGGGCCCAGGCGGCGCACGAAGTAGCGGATCAGCGGACCGCGTAACCGCCGCGCCAGGTCGGCGAAGCTGCTCGCTCCGTCGCGGAGGCCCGGTGCGGACAGGGATGCTTGCAACGCCGCCTGGCTCATCGGCGCGCTCCGTCGCATCAATCTGCAACGAACCTGTGACGCGGCCATCATCTGTCTGTGTCGAGCCGCTTGCGGCCTGAGCCGGACCTCTCGATCTGCCGCCGGTGGCCGGCGGACAACTTCGGACACGGTCGCGCGGAGTGGTTCGTTGCTGGCGGGGGACGTCCCATGGCGGAGACCGGCGCCGGACGTTTCGGTCAATCCGGCCCGGGGCGCAGTTCCCGAAGCGCAGAACAACCAGCCGGGTCGGTGTGCCGACTTCGAAATTGTTGTCCGAGAAGAGGATCAGCGAGGGAGCGCCATCGACCAGTCGCGGCCCCCAGGCCATGGCCTCGAGGTTGCCGACTCCCGGCCCCTCAAGCTCGTCGAAGTTCAGAAGCAGGGTCTTGCGGACCGACCGCACGACGGGACCGGCCAGGGCCCGCCGTCTTCGAACATCGTCCGCCTGCGAGACGTCGGCGAGATAGAGCCGGATGTGGAACGTGTAGCGGCCGCTTGGGCCCTGAACGCCGGACCGCTCCAGCACCAGCAACCGATGCGCATCGACGGCGAGGATCTCGCTTACGCCGTTGTCGGCGTTCCGGCCCGCTGGCGGACGTTCCGCGGCACGGTCGATCGGATAGGCGTACTGGGCCAGCACGCGCCCGTGGCGGCTGAGTCGAGACAGACGCACCATGGCGCCTTGGTCCGAGCTGGCCGGCGGGCCGTCTTCAATCAAAGGCCCCTCCAGCGAGACCCAGAGGTCGCGGCCGTCGGCGCTCCAACTGAGGCCTTCGATGACCGCGTTGCGCCGAGGGCCGCGCCGGCCGGACGGGTCGAAACGGAACTGCCGCGGCAGTGGCGCCTCCCTCACCGCGCCGTCCGCGCCGCTCCGCCGGATCCGCGCCGGGCGTCCGTGATCGGGGTCGCCTTCGCTGGCCCAGACCAGCCCGCCGCGGGGATCAAGGCGCACGGCCTCGCCGTCCGGCGCCTCCTTCCCTGAGCCCGGCGGGCCAAAGTCGCCGACGGACGGGCGGAGCGCAGTCCACGGACCAGGCTCGAACCGGACCACGCCCGCGGCCAACCGCATGGAAGCGGCGTAAAGCCGGGCGGGCCCATGCTCCGACTTGTCATCGCTGATCAGGACCCAGGTTCCTGAGCGCCGGTCATAGTCAGCGCCCGAAATCCCGCCGAACGGCGGCTCGCCCACGCCGGGGCCCAGGGCGAGGCGCGCCTCGAGCCTCACGAAAGGCTGCGCCCAGCCGGCGGACGCGACGAGGGAGATCGCCAGCGACAGACCCAGTCGCGCCCATCTCACGGCGGGGAAGGTCCCGTCGACTCGCGCGCGGCGAGTCCGACCTTGAACACCAGACGACGGTGCGGCTCCTGCGGGTTGGCCATCCGATGAAGCAGCCGCTCGACCGCAGCCTCGCCCATCTCCTCGACGGGCATCTCGATGGTGGAAAGGGCCGGCGCGTGCCACTGCGCCCAGGGGATGTCGTCGAACCCGATCACCGACACCTGCTCCGGTACAGGCACGCCAATGCGCCGCAGCTCGCGCATCGCGCCGATGGCGATCAGGTCTGCGCCGCAGATGATCCCCGTGGCCGTGCTCGAGGCCAAGGCCGTCCGCACGTCCGGCTCGAGGTCCACGGAGAAGGCGTTGCTGACGGTCCAAGCCAAGCTTCCACGCGCCTGGATCCGCGCGATAGCCGCCTCGGCCCGCTGCCGGGCGCTGGATGCGGCATAGGGCCCAGTGATCACACCGATGCGTGTGTGACCGAGATCAAGCAGATGGTCCGCCGCCAGCGCCCCGCCCTGGGCATAGTCCGCCTGAACCACATCGTAGCCGTCCAGCGCGCGGTCCAGCACAACCGCTGGCACGCCGCGAATGAGGCGTTGCACCGGCCCCGTGTCATCGATCGGGAACCACACGACGCCGTCGACGCCCTGACGGACCAGCAGATCCACGGCTGTCAGTTCAGACTGGGGCGAACCTTCGGTATCGGTGAGCAGAACGCTGTAGCCCTGCGCCCGCGCCGCCTGGATCACGACCTGCGCCAGACTGGGGAAGAAGGGATTGGTCAGATCCGGCACGATCAGGCCGATGGCGTGAGTGCGCCCAGTCTTCATCGCCTTGGCGCTCGCGTTCGGCCGGTAGCCGAGCTCGGCGGCCACCTTGAGCACATGGGCTCGCGTGGCCTCCCCCACTGAACCGGCGCCGTTCACGGCATAGGAGGCGCTGGCCAGCGATACGCCCGCAGCCTTCGCCACCTCCTTCAGCGTAGGCCGGACAGACGCCCTTCCCGCTGGCGCATCCCCCTTGGACATTCGCCCCTCCTGCCGCCGAGTTTCCCCGGTGGAGCCTCGCCAATCCCCTGTCAACGCTTCCGGATCAGAACTGCGCCCGCAATGAAACGGTGACGGTTCGCGGCGCGCCGACGAAATAGCGGTCCAGCGTGCGGACCGTCGCTCCCGTCTGCAGGCCGAACTCCGGTTGGGTCGCCGTCGACCCGCTGACGGCGCCGAGGAAGGCCTCGTCGAACAGGTTGTCCACGTTGACCTGCAGCCGCAGATCAGGGCCGCCCGCCGGCCGGAAGTCATAGGCGGCCATCAGACCCGCGACTGTATAGGCGTCGATCGTCTCCACGCCGGCCTCGCGGAACGTGACCGGCTCAATGATGTGGCCGCCGACCCGTTCGCCGACGTAGCGCACGTTCAGCTCAAGACGCAGGGCGGACGTCGGCTTCCAGCCGGCCTGCGCGTACAGGCTGTGCTCGGGAATGTCGCGCACCCGCTTCCCGCCGATCACGCCGACCGAGGCCAGCGCGCGCCGTGCCGCGCTGCCCGGCGCAGGATCCTCGTGCTTGGCGTCCTGGTAGGCATAGGCCGCGTAGAGGTCGACCGCGCCGAAGTCGTAGAAGCTGGAGAGCTCCACGCCCCGATTGACCTGGCCGGCGATGTTGGCGGCTCGGGTCGCGACATTGCCCCGGACCACTTCGTCCGGCTCGAGCGCCGCCGTCGAGTCGCGCGGAACGATCCCGACGTTGTTCTTGAGGTCCACGTGATAGGCCTGCAGCAGGAAAGCCGCACGGTCGGAGACGAAGCGCACTCCCGCGTCCAGGTTCTCGGTTCGAACGGGTTCCAGGTCGCCTGGGCGGATCACGGCGGTCGATCCTAGGAAAGCGTCCTCCGGAATCCCCGCGAAGTTCCGGGCCCAGCCGCCGAACAGCTCGAAGCCGCGGCCGAGCGTCCAGGCCGCGCCGATCTTGGGGTTGAGGTCGGAGTTCTGCGAGAACTTGACGTTGGCCCGGTACTCTAAAGGCGAGCGCGCGTCATAGGCGACGTCGTACCAGGTGGCTCCGAGGTCAAGCTTCAGCCGGTCTCCGAACGCCCGCACCTCGTCCTGCACGTAGAACATGGTGGTTTCCACCGACGCTGTCCGCTCGTACTCGACATAGCTCAGCCGGTCGCGGTCGTAGGTGATGCCCTGGGCCGGATTGATGATCGGGTAGAAGTTGCGCCGTTCACTGGAGTCGCCGCCCTCCCACCAGCCGCCCGCGCGCAGGTTGTGGCGGCCGAAGGCGGCGCGGATCTCGCTCGTGACGCCGTAGCGTTCCCGGTCACGCGGCGTGACCCGCATGTCTGCCGGTCCGCCGACTGCGTTGCTGTTGCGCAAGGTGGTGAGGGCTGGCCGCTGCGCGCCCCCGGTGGCGCCATAGCCGGTCACTCTTCGCGGATCGCCGCCTGTCAGCACGCGCGACCGGTCCTGGTAGCGGAAGGATTCGCCCTCCAGCGTCTGATAGTACGGGTTGAACGCGACGCTGACCGCCTCCCCGAGCTTCAGATCCACGTTGACGTAGGCCAGGAGGTCATGCCGCGCGCCGCCCAGCGCGCCGCCGAAGTCGACGTCCCTTGCCGGTATGCCGCTGATCACGTCGGTCGCCCGGTCGCTGCCCGGCGCCGCCTGGAATTCCCCGAGCGTGACGATGTTGAAGTCGTTGTCGACCTGGTCGTTGTAGGACACGCGTGCGCGGATCGTGGAGCCGCCTTCGAATCGCTTCAAGGCCTTGATCTCGATGTGATCGCGCTCGGAGCCGCGGCTGCGGCGGCCGGCCCACACATCATTCTCCTGGTGCGAGGCCGACAGGTAGGCGGAAAGGCCGGCGAACTCGCCGGTGTCCAGACGGCCATACACCCGGCGGAAATCGTAGGATCCGGCACCGGCCTCGGCGGCGCTCCCGGCCTGCCGCCGCGGATCGTCCGTGACGAAGTCGATGAACCCGCCCAGCGCGAAGCGCGACGGCGCTCCGATGTCGCCGGCGCTCTGCGAGACATCGATGCGGCCGATGTTGCTGCTCTCGATGAACCGTTGCGGCGGCGAGCCCCCGTTGAAGCGGCTGTCGCCGGTCGGCACGCCATCGATCGTCAAGCCGATCTGCTCGTCGGTGAGCCCGCGCATATAGAGTTCGAACGAGAAGCTGCCGCCGCGACTGTCACCTGTTGAGACCTGTACCCCGGGAATCTTGACCAGGCTTTGGGTGATGTCGGCGCCGAGGGGTCGGGCGCGGATGTCATCGGCGCCCAGCGCGGCGCTGGCCCGCGTCAGTCCAGAGCCGAACCGCTGCGCGGTGACCACCACCGCCTCCAGTTCCTCCGGCTGGACCTGCGCCGCAGCCGGACTGCCGCCGCACAGCGCAACGGTCAGACCGGCCGAAATGAGGTAATCAGATCTCGTCATACGTCTCGCTCCGCTCAGGAAGTGAAACGTTTCATATTTGCGAGTGACGACACTCCGATGACGGTGTGCGACGACAGCTCAGCGCCAGAAGCCGACATTCGCGCTCGGTCCAGAAGCAGACATTCCGCCTGCCTGGAGTGGCGCGCCTCACTTGGTCTGCTGAACGTCGGTCATGGGTGGATAGCGAAGATCGACCTCCAGCTTGGAATTGGACCTTTCCGGTACAGGCGGCACGCAGTTCCCCTGCGCAGTCGGCGAGCATGGAATGATCGAAGCTACTGCAGTGGGTTTTCTACCCTGTAAGGCGACATCTGCGCCCAGCCTTAACCAGACACCCTGGCAGCGACGGCTAGCGAACGGCCGAGACGCAGCCTTCACCAGCGTCGCTGGCCGCTCCTGCGCCGAACAATCCTTCAAGGTTCATCCGCGCACGCGGTCTGAGCCACGCGTCGCGTTCCAGTGGCTCCAAGCCATAGACGCCTCGGATCGAGCCCATCAGCAGGGTCGAGATCATGTGGGCGTCCAGGCGATCAAGCGCATCGCCGGCCTGGACCATCTCGTCCAGCAATCGCATCGATCCTTCACCGCGCCCGGCGCGGAGCTGTCGCGCCACGCCCGCCAGCTCAGGTTCGCGAGCGGAGAACAGGATCAACTCCTCCAAGGCGGTTGCGGCCGGATGGAGGTCGCCGCCCGGTTTGAGAAGGAAGTCTACGAAGGAGTCCGCGATGGTCCGCGGGGACAAGCTGGATGGCGAAGCCCGGCGGTTGGAGGCCCCCTCCTCCGTGGCGCGCTCATGCAGGCACCGGAAGGTCGCGTGGACCAGACTGGCCTGGCTCGGAAAGTGGTGGGTGACGTTGGCCAGGGAGGCCGTCGCGACCTGAGCCACCGCCCGGTGAGTCAGCCCCTCGACGCCATGCAGTCCGACGATCTCGATCGCCGCGTCCAGCATGCGCACCGCGGCCTCCGATGTCGGCGGGCGCCAGTCGCCCGCGCTCGCCGCGCCCCGGCGCTCGGCGTTGGCCCGCCAGCCATCCCACCCCGGCAGGTCCGCCCGCCGCCCGGAGAGCCGAGCCGCGAACCGCATGCAGGTCTGCGACAGCCACGGCAATTCCTGGATCCAATCGGCCTCCGGGCCATGCACCAGCGTTGCGCCCGCCGCGAAGTCCGACAGCGTCGCCCCGCATCTCTCCGGAAGGCCGGATCGCGCGCAGACCTCAGACCAGAAGGCGTCGGCCGCAGCCTGATCCCTGGCGGCCGTGGCTCGCAATGACGGCATCCGCGCCGCGAGCTGTCGGAACTCGCGCACCGCCAGGATCGGCGAACGCTGACGGCAGAGGTCCTGAATCAAAGCCTGCAGCCACGAAGCCAGGCTCTCCGGAGGCGCCGCTTCCGGCGCGGCGGCCAGGACCCGCGTCCGCCACTCCGCCGCCTGACGGGACGCGTGTTCGAACGCCGCCGCCAGCAGGCCTTCGCGCCCTCCGAAATGGTAGTTCACCGCTGAGGCGCTTGCCCCCGCTCGTTCGGCCAGGGCGCGCGCGCTCACGCCTCGCACGCCTTCGGCCATCAGGATATCCAGCACCGCGGTGATCAGGCGGCCCTGCGGAGTGGCGGCTGCGCTCTCTTTCACGAGGCGTTCCTAGCCGATTTTCACGCGTCGCGCACGACCGTACAATCGTTCTGATAATCCCGGTTTTCACGGAATTGTCGCCGTATCGTTGCACCGCACACATGTTCGACGGGTAGTCGGCCCTTGAATTTTTTCGGGGGACCTCATGTTCATTATCCGCCCGCGGCCCGCTCGCTCGAGCTGCGCCGCCCAACTGTTCGCCGGCGCCGCCGTTCTGGCGCTGAGCGCCGGGGTCGTCCGAGCTGAGGCTCCAGATGACACGGTGGACGAGGTCATCGTCACCGGCTCCATCGTCGGAAGCCAGATGGCCGCGCTCCAGCAGCAGCGCGCGGCCGACAACCTTGTGAACATCGTGGCCGCCGACAACATCGGCCAGTTCCCCGATCAGAACTCGGCCGCCGCGCTCGCCCGGGTTCCAGCGGTGGCTGTTCAGCGGGATCAGGGCCAGGAGCGCTATCTTCAGGTCCGTGGCGCGCCCAACCGCTGGACCAGCGTCTCCATCGACGGGATCACGGTCATCGGCGTGGATGAGGCGGGCGGGCAGCGCGCCTTCCGCTTCGACGCCGTTCCGGCCGTTATCCTGAGCGCGCTCGAGGTCAACAAGTCGCTGACGCCGGATCTTTCCGCCGAGTCCGTGGTGGCCCGCGTAAACCTGCGCACCCTGTCGCCGTTCGACCGCCCTGGCTTCAGCGCTTCGGCCGACCTCGGCCTAGGGGAAATGGACCTGGGCGGCGGCAAGCAGGAGCAGTATTCGGCCCGCGTCTCCTGGTCGGACGAAAGGTGGGGCTTCGCCGCCGCCGCCTCGCACTATCTGCGCGAGCAGACCACCGACAATCGCGAGTTCGACTACGACGCCGCGGGCGTGGCCAGCGCGATCGACGTCCGCAACTACCTCGTGGAGCGCGAGAACAACGCGCTGATGGGGACCATTGAATTCCGGCCGGCCGACGGCCACTCGGTGTTCGCGAAATCCCTCTACACCGAGTTCAACGACGACGAGCAGCGCAACCAGTACGTCTTCCAGATCGGCTCTGCCGCTTCGGGCGTGCGGGGCGCCAGCCGGGGCGACCTTGTCGGCGTCCCGGTGCGGGGCAGCTTCAACTACGGCAAGTACCGCAACTGGAACCTGATCAACACCATCGGCGGCGATCACCAGATTGGCGGCTGGACCACCTCCTGGCGGGTCAACCAGACTGAGACGGAGAACACCACCGACCTGCCGCTGGTGCTGCAGCAATACTCCTCCTCATCGGTCGCCCTGCGCCCCTCGCTCAGCTACGACCTGTCAGACCCCAACCTGCCGGTGATCACGCTGTTCGGCACTGTCCCCGGCGCCACCGCGGGATCGTTTGCGCGCGGCGCGCCGCTGGCGGCGCTCAATCAGGGCAACTTCAACCAGAACCTGGTGCTGCCGCTGACCTCGGCCGTCACCTCGGAGAGCTGGATCTACAAGGCCGACGCCACGCGCGCCCTTCAGTGGAACGGTCAGGAGGTCGAGGTCTCGTTCGGCGCCCAGTATGACGACCGCCAGATCGACGGCGCCATTCTCTCCGGCGTCGCGCCGCCGGTGGCGATCTTCGCCTTGTTCCCCACCGTTGGTCTCAGCTTCAACCCCGGCGCATACGTGACCGACAGGCCCTGGGATTCGGGCTTCCCGCGCGGCTTCGACGTGAACTACGTCGACAACGAGCGCATGACCGCGGACATCCGTTCGGGCCTGGCTGCGCTGCAAACCGCCGGCCGCTACGACCCGTCCGTCAACACAGCGCCCTCCGACCGCTACTCCATCGAGGAGAAGCTGCTGGCCGGCTACGGCATGGCGAAGTTCCGGGCCGGGCCGGCGGAAGTGGTGGCCGGCCTGCGGGTCGAGCGTCTGGATCAGACCATCCAAGGGTTCGTCACCGCAGGGGCGGTCGTCACTCCGCTGAAGGTCGAGAATGACGACACCCAGCTCTTCCCCAGCTTGAACGCCAAGTTCGAGCTGTCCGAGGACCTCCTCCTGCGACTGGCCGCGCAACGCGCCATTTCGCGGCCGTCGTTCGGGACGGTGCGCACCGGCGCGTCGGTCAGCGACGTCAACGAGGTGGTCTCGGGCGGCAACCCGCTCCTGGAGCCGGAGAAGACCTGGGGTCTCGACGCCTCGCTCGAGCGCTACCTGCCGGGCGCGGGTCTGGTCTCGGTGGGCGCCTTCTACCGCCACGTGGACAATGTGCTGTTCAACAGCACCACGGTGGTCGGCGACGATCGCTACAACGCCGGCGGCATCAACCGCAGCGGCTACGACTACACCACCACCCTGAACGGCGACGACGGCAAGCTGTACGGCTTGGAACTGGCCTATCTGCAGCAGTTCGTCTTCCTGCCGGCGCCGTTCGACGGCCTCGGCGTGCAGGGGAACCTGGCGTTCCTTGACGGCGAGTTCCAGACGCCGGACGGCCGCACGGCGCCGTTCCCGGGAACTTCGAACACCATCGTCAACGCGTCGGTCTACTACGAGAAGCACGGCCTGTCCGCGCGTCTCAGCTACCAGTGGCGAGACGACTGGGTCGATACCCTGAGCCTTGTGGGCTACGGCGACCAGTACCGGAAAGCCTACGAGAGCCTGGATCTCTCGGTCCGCTATGCGCTCAACGACCGCTTCTCCGTGTTCGTCGACGCCAACAACCTCACCGACGAGACCTACATCGCCTACGAGGGCGACGAGAACCATCCAAGCGAAGTCGAGCAGATCGGCAGTCGTTGGATGGCCGGTTTCCGCTTCACCTACTGACCCTGATCACGGAGCCCAAACCATGCGTCTTCTCGCACTGCTGGCGAGCGCAAGCCTGCTCGTCTCCACGTCCGCCTTCGCCCAGGTCTCCGACGCCGCCGTTGAACGGACCGGCGACACGCTCACCGTCACCTGGAAGGCGAGCCCGAACGCGGCGGTCGACGTCCTGGTCGCCGAACGGCCCGACGCCCCCGCCTCCGCGCTCAAGCTGGTCTCGAACGACGATCGGGATGGCCGCCACACACTGGCGGCGCCCGCGAGCCGGCGGCTCTACGTCACGCTGCGGGGCGCCAAGGGCGAGACCCTGCACGTGGCCGAACGCGTCCTGCCGGTCGAGGGCGTGCAGAACTTCCGCGATGTCGGCGGCTACCGCACGATCGACGGCCGCCGCGTCCGCTGGGGCGTGATCTACCGCTCGGCCGGCCTTTCGCAGATCGCGCCGGGTGAAGCCGACGAGCTAGGCAGCCTGGGCATCCGCACCGTTCATGACCTGCGCTCCAAGGGTGAACGCGCGAACGAGCCGACGCGCTGGCCTGGCGCTGGTCAGCCGATCATCAAGGCCCGCGACTACGACATGGACATGAGCGGCTTCGCTAAGGCGTTCGCTGGCGGCATCAACGAAACCAAGGCGCGCCAAACCTTCGCGGCCTTCTATCCCGGCATTCTCGACAGCCACAGAGAGCAGTTCCGCGAGCTCTTCCAGACCCTACTCTCGGCGGAGGGGCCGGTTCTCTACCATTGCTCCGCGGGCAAGGACCGCACCGGGGTGGCCACCGGCCTGGTGCTGACGGCGCTGGGCGTGCCACGCGAGACGGTGCTGGCCGACTACGCGCTTTCGAACCGCTACTACCGCATGAACCTCTCCCCGGCTGCGAACCGCGCCCCGACGGCCGAGATGCGCATGTTCGCCAGCCTGCCCCCTGAGGTGGTCAAGGTCTTCCAGGGCGTCGAGCCGGAATACCTGGAAGCGGTCTTCGACGAGATTGATCGCCGTCACGGCGGGTTCGATGTCTACCTCCAGAAAGAACTAGGGGTGGGCCCGGCCGAACTCGCCAAGCTCAAGGCGACCTACCTCGAGCAGTAGGGCGCCGGCCCGAGCGCGGCTGCACACAGATGGCGGCGCTCACCCTCCTGTCGGCAGGCCGGTGGGCGAGCGCTCCCTCGTCGTTGGTGTTTTGGACGAAGTTCACCCTGCCCGCCGCGGTAGCCGGGTTCCGCTTCCTGCTCGCAGCTGAGTTGATCCCGCCCGCTCCGCAGATGATCCCTGCCGTCCAGGTCGGATCCACGGCAGATCTGCTATGCGCCAAGAGGGGACCTTGGTTAGCAGCCTACAAGCAGACGTTCAGCCGTCCCGCCCTGCATGCCCCTGCTCACCTCCGCCAGTGGGGTGGATAGGCAGCCTCGTAGCCCCGCATCGTTTCTAACCGCGACAACCAGGCCCCGAGTGCTGGCAGACGCGCACCGAGGTCTTCGAGGCCGAGCGCCATCTCGACAGCCTCCGGGCGCGCTGAGACCCGGCGCAGCATTTGGATATGCGGCAGGGCGACGATGTCGGCTGCCGTGATGTGGTCATCCGCCAGATAGGGCGTAATCGACAGCGCCTCGTCTATCCAACCGAGCGCGTCGTACGCGCGAACGGCGGCCGCCCGCATGCCCTGAGGATCGTTCGTCGCCTCGCCGCGTAACAATGGGCGGACGACCTCCACGAGCAGATCGCGAGTGTAGTTCTCGAACTCGTTCACGCGCTGCCAGATGCGGCCGTGCTCCTGCGGCGTCTGGCCGAACAGCGGCACGGCAGCATAGGTGCGGTCCAAAAAGGCCATGATCGCCACGGACTCGTAGAGCGCCGCGCCGCCTGTCTTGAGCACCGGCACCTTGCCTCGCGGATTAAGCTCTAGGAATGCGGGCGAGCTATGCTCCTGCTTGGCCAGCTCCATACGGTGAGAGGCGTACGGCACGCCCTTGTATTCGAGCGCCAGCTGTACCCGCCAAGCGTAGGGGCTGCCGCTGATCCAGAAGAGTTCGTGATCCATGGTCGAGCCTTCCGCGCTCACAGTTGGATACCGGCGGCTTCGAGCGCGCCATCGATCCGCGCATCGACCTCACGCTTCGTTTGAGCCCACGCAGGCACCGTCTCCAGCAACCGCTGCTGCCAAGCCACGAGGTTCGGGAATTCACCGAGCGGTATCTTCGTCCGGTGGGATTGGGAGAAGGGCGCTGCGATGTCGAGGTCCGCCAAGGTCACCCGATCACCGACAACAAAGCGCCGATCCGCTAGATGCGCGTCCAGCACGGCCGCGCCCGCCCGGATCTTCGCAAACGCCAATCGGACGATGCTCTCATCTTCGGGCTGGCCCATGAGGCGCTTCCCGATCCGTTCATCGAACGTGAGCGTCGCGAATATCCGCCACTGTTCGCCCGACCAGAACATCCATTGAAGCACCTCATACCGCTCGCGCGTGGAGGCCCCGAGCAGCTCGCCGCCCGCCTTCTCCGCGAGGTAGAGGTTGATCGCCGAGGACTCGTAGAGAACGAAATCGCCGTCGACCATCACAGGCGAGAGGCCATGGGGGTTCAGCGCCAGGAAATCGGGGGTCTGGCTCTCGCCCCTGAAGAGGTCGATGTTCACGCGCTCGAGGGCGACGCCCATGATCGCGGCTGCGGATGTGACGCGGCGAAGGCTTCCCGAACCGGGGTCGCCATAGATCTTGATCGGCATGAAGACGTGATCCTTGCGGGACGGTGCCAGTCCCCCCCGCCTGATCCTGAGGCGCGGGCGGGCTGTATGGCGGTGAAGCCGCCATGAGCGAGAACTAGGCCATTCAGCTCCGTCGGTGTATCCACCGCATTCGAACAACATCTATCCGAGTTTCGAATGGGCGATCGCTGGCAGGAGATGGCGGTGTTCGCGCGTGTCGCGGAGAGCGGCAGTCTTTCGCGCGCCGGCCGCGAGTTGAAGCTCTCGCAGCCGTCGGTCTCGCGGATCATCAGCGCTCTAGAGGCGCGGCTGGGCGCGACGCTGCTGCTGCGCACCACCCGCAGCGTCTCGCTGACCGACGCAGGGGCGCTGTATCTCGAGCGCGCGAAGTACTTGCTCGCGGAGATGGAGGAGGCCGAGCAGGCAACCCGGGGTGCAGACTCGCTGCATGGCGTGATCCGCTTGGCGGCGCCGGTGCTCTACGGCGCCCGTGCGGTCATCCCGGCCCTGGCGCCGTTCCTGGCGCAGCATCCGGAGCTTCGGGTCGAGATGATTATGAGCGACGCGCGCCAAAACCTGATCACCGACGGAGTGGATGTCGCCCTACGCATCGGGGTCGGACCACTGGAGGACTCCACCTTCGGCTCCCGCCGCCTCGCGCGCGTCGCGAGGCTGGTGGTCGCGTCACCCGCCTATCTGGCGGCGAACGGCCGGCCAGCAACTCCGGCTGAGCTCGCCCGGCACGATTGCATCCTTCAGCACGGCCTGTTCGGTCGTGAAAGCTGGCGCTTCAGCCACAACCAGACCGTCACGGCCGTCGATGTGTCTGCAAGGCTCTGGATCAACTCGGCGCCGGGCGTGCTGGCGGCCGCCGTGGCGGGGCTGGGCATCGCGTTAGCGACCCGCGTGATGGCAGGAGAGGAGCTGCGAAGCGGTCAGCTTGAACAGCTGCTTGGAGCCTATCAGCTCGATCCGGCGGAAGTGTACGCAGTCTTCCCCGCAGGACCGCGGCCATCATCGAAGGTCAGGGCGATCGTAGACCATCTCGCAGCGTCGCTCGACGTTCCCTAAGGTCAGCTGCGCGCCAAGAGCGGACATCGACTGCCGGCTCAGAAGCGGACCTTCAGGATCTCGGCGTAACACCGATGGCCTGCCACGCAGAACGATCAAGCGATGGGTGGGAAGCGCGCACGATCCTGCTGCGGGTCCGGCGTTGAAGCAGCGGGTTTAGCGTCGGCCGATGGGGGCGCACCGTGGTGGGTCTGTCTCTTCGCGGCTGATCACCGCGGGATAGGCCAAGGAGACGTCTCCTGCCGGATCGGCGGCTAGGATGAGTCCGCCTGGTTCGAGGAAGAACCTCCGACAGATGTCTTCCAGGCAGAGTTCGTTGCCAGCGATATGGTACGGTCGGGCTTCAGGCGGTGACACTGCAAGGCCATTGCTGCCTGCGTACTGGAACAAGCCATCAGGCCTGAGGTGCGCTTTATACGACGCGTCATGGGCGTGTGGCGGCATCGAGCCCGGTTCCCAAAGAACGTTCCCTACAAGCATTTGCCGCGTCTCCGCTTCCGTCAGAGCGCGGGTGCCAGCCGGCATCGGCCGCAGTGGTTCGAGCTTCGAGGGCAGGCAACCGACGCCAGAGCTAGTTTGCGAGCCGCTAACCAGCAACGCTAAGCCGAGTAGTGCATCTGCAGGACCCATAAGCGCCTCCTAGCCCGCGAGAGCACGAGGTCGTTCAGCGACCCCGCCGAAGGGTGGCCATGAACGCCTCCTGCGTTGGCCTTCGTCCCTCGTCATCATTCTACGTCCATCAGTTCTGCCTCGCGCCAGAAGCAGACATGGGCGGTCTGCCAACAAGCAGACGTTGGAGCCCTGACCTGTAAGGTCCGCATCATGCCAACTGGCGCTTATCCCTTGCCAACGAGGCTTTAGCCCGGCGCAACGTGATCGATCAGCTTGCAGACGACCATCCGAACGCCGGGCTAGTCGCTCACCTCAAACTTCGGACGCGGGAACAAGACGCATCGGCGCAAAACCGAGCTTATTGGCGAACACTTCCTGGACGAGGACGGCTGAGGGAAGCGGCCGCCACGCTACCTCGATCTGATCAATGAAACCGTTTTCGTTGAGGTGCAGGTGCTCGTTACCGTCGACCGTAACGCCGTCGCACGTGAATGAGAAGAACACGGCCACGTCGCGGTCGGAAGCAAACCTCAATTTGACCTCTAAGGTATCGATCGTCTCTAGGAAGCCCGTGAGGACCTCCACGACCGCGTCCTTCCCGAGGGTTGGCTCAGGGAAGATCGGACCGCGAAGAACGATATCGTCCGCAAGATGCGGAACGATCCGCAGATTGTCCCTGGTGCTCAGGGCATTGAAGTAGGCCTCCACATGAGCAGTGGTCATTCGGCTTAGTCCTCTTTGTGGGGGGAGTGGAACATCGGCTCGTCAGAAGGCGCGCGGATTGAGAGGGCCCGGGTGGAGCCGACGGGCGGGATGCGGGATGAACCCGGTCCGGCTCGCCCGCCCCACGAGGGTGTCCTTGGTCTGCCGGCTGCTGATCGAGCGGGACGCTTGGCGACGCGATTTCAGGCGCTTGGCTGGCTGTAGGCAGCGTGCAGGCGGCGATAGTCCGCCAGCGGCAGGCCACCCTGGCCCAGGTCTTCGATCGGATGTTCGTGGAAGATTACGGTTGTTTCTTCGCGGGGCTTCCCCATGACGTCGAAGAGAAGATCCGCGACGCCCTTGTAGATCGCGGCCTTCTGCTCGGCCGTGGTCTGGTCTGCACCTGGCCTGGTTCCCTCACGGGTGACGAAGATGTTCACGATCGGCATTGGAGGTCTCCGGAAGCAACGGAGAGCGCCGCCGGCGCTCTCTCCTGAGTAGGATCAGCGGCCAGCGATCAGACCGCCGTCCACGTGAAGGATTTCGCCCGTGGAGAATGCGGCATCCTCCAGGTACAGGACGGCGCGCACGACATCCTCGACCTCGCCCAGCTTGTTCATGGGGTGAAAGGCCCCCAGTTGCTCGACGCTCGCGGGGTCGTGCATCGGCGTGCGGATGACGCCAGGGGCGACAGCGTTCACGCGGATGCCGCGGGTTGCGTACTCGATCGCGAGGCTCTTGGTGGCGGCGTTCATGCCGCCCTTGGTCAGCATGGCGATGAAGGCCGGCGAACGCGAGCTGGCGAACTCCGCCGTGGAAGCCGTGATCTGGACCACATGGCCGCTGCCCTGCTGCAGCATCACTGGGATGACGGCTTGGGTGGCGAAGAAGAACCCGTCGAGGTTGGTTTTCGACTTCAGCCGGTAATCCGCCTCCGTGTAGTCCGTGAACGACTTGCCGATGAAAATGCCAGCGTTGTTCACCAGCGTGTCGATGCGGCCGAACTTCTCCAGCGCGGCCGCGACGAGCTGCTTGGCCGTGTCTGGGTCGCCTATGTCGCCGGTGACGGTCACCAGATCCGGATCAGCTGAGGTCTGGATGGAGCGCGAGGTGGCGACCACGCCGTAACCGCGCGCGCGGAACCCGTTCACGATAGCCTCGCCGATGCCCTGCGAGGCGCCCGTGACAATGGCTACCTTCTTGATGTCCGACATTGTTGAGCGTCCTTCATGCTTGCCTGGTGAGCGGATGTAGGGCGCTGCCGAGGGCGCGAAAATTCGCTATCTCTGATCAATGGCTGATAAAAAACGCACAGATCTAGATTGGCAGGATGTTCGGACTTTCGTGGTGCTGGCACGGCACGGGAGCCTGTCCGCCGCTGCACGAAGCCTGTCTGTCAACCACGCGACCATCTCGCGTCGGCTTCATTCCTTAGAGGCATGTCTTGGTGAGAAGCTCGTCGAGCGGCGGCCTGAAGGCTATGTGCTGACGCCGGCCGGCACGCATGCGCTTCAGGCCGCCAGCGACATGGAGCAGGCGGCTCAAATCCTCAGCCAAGGCCTGCAGGACGGCGCTCCGTTGGGCCTTGTGCGCATCAACTCGTCCCCTGGCCTTGCCGGCGGCTTCCTCTCCGCGCGTCTCCCGGCTCTCGCCATTCGTCACCCAGGGCTGGAGATCGATCTCGCGCCTGCGCTGCGATCCGTCAGCCTCGAACGGCATGAAGCCGACATCGCGATCCGCTTCGACAAGCCGAAGGACGGGGATGTCCTGGCGCGTCCGCTGGCCACCGTCGGCTACGCGTTCTACGGAACGGAAGAGACCTGTCGCGCGGTCGAGGAGGGCGGCAATCTGATCCTGATCGGGTTCAATGAGGCCGACGCTTACCTTTCCCAGGCAACCTGGATGGCCAAACAGTTCCCGCGCGCTCGCGTCGCCTTTCGCGCCAAGGATCAGTTCCTACAAGCCATCGCCGCACGTTCTGGCGTCGGTCTCGCCCTGATCCCTCATTATATCGGACGCGCTGACCCACTGTTGCGCATTTGCGATCTTGGAGCGGTGCCTTCAAGCAAGGAAGTGTTCCTCCTGACCCGCAGCCGTGACCGGAAGGACGCCTCCATCCGGGTCGTCGCTGATGAGGTACTTGCGTTGTTCGAGCGAGAACGTGACCTGTTCATGTGAGCTTCGCTCCACGTTCAACCGTCCTTGGTGTTCCAAGGCCCATCACCTTTGGGCATGCAGGGCTGGTTTGCGCCACTGGGGGGTGGGCGGAAGCCCTGAACGCCAGCTAGGCTCAGCAGCCGACGCACTGAATCGAGATTTCGAGCCGCCCGAGAGCGGACCTACCTAAGGTCAGCTAAGAGTCAGCAGCAGACCTTCACACCTAGGCGACTTTTTCGAAGCCGCTCTCCGGCCAAGCCTTCCGCTTGAGGCCCCACCGGGCATCCGACGCACGGTCGGCAAGAACGTAGTCCAGGAAGCGCTGGGTCCACGTCCCGCCCGTCCCCATGACGCTGACCGTGAACGCTTCACCCTCGTAGGCGCCGGTCCGCGCGAACATCAGATAGCCCCACCAGCGCGCCTCGCGCTCGGTGATCTGATGATCCCGATGGGGCGTCTGCAGAGCCTCGATCGCCGCGGGAGGCATCTCCGCCATGATCGTGCGGATCTCATCGCCGGTATGCTGCTTCATGGGCGGAGCTTAGCCGCACAGGCGTGCGATTCCCTTGCGATACCCGGCCGCACGCGTACCCCCGTGATCAGCAGCGATCGGAGAACCGGTCGTGAGCGTCGATCCGCCGGACCAGCAGATCCACCTCGCCACGGTAGATCTCGGCCTGCAGCCAGGCGAGTTCGTCGGCGCGCTCCGCCTCGGCGACGTCCCGCCACCAGGCCCGCGGCAAGCCGTTGCTCTCGCCGTTCCAGCGATAGCCGCGCGCCTTGAGCTGATCCTTCAGGTCGAAGGGCGCGCCCTCCGCCCAGATCCGGTAGACCGGCGCCCGCGCCGCCTCCAGCAGCCGCGCCAGGGCCGGCGCGCCGCTGCGCGGCAGCGGACGGCCCAACAGGGCGATGGCCGCCAGGCAGTCATGCGTGGCCCGGTGCTTCTCGTAGAAGAACCCCGCGCCGCCGGCGAGATAGGCGAGCTTGGTTCCTTCGAAGCCTTCCGCCGCCCAGTCCACCTGGCTCATCGAGCAGGCCCAGGGCTTGGTGGTGAACGTCTCGCAGAACCGCTCCAGGAAACGGCGGTCGAAGCCGGCGTTGTGCGCCACCACCAGGGCCGCCGGCGCCGCGAAGGCCGCCACCTCGGCGGGATCGATCCGGCGCCCGGCCACCATTTCGTCGGTGAGGCCGGTGAGCGCCGTCACCTCCGGCGGGATCGGCGCCGAGGGCTCGCGCAGGCCGTGGAACGGCGCCCCGACCGAATAGATCGTCCCGTCCAGCCCATAGGTGAAGGGCGCCATGGCCAGCTCGAGGATCTCGCAGCGGGCGGGATCGAGACCCGTGGTCTCGACGTCCACGAACAGCCCGAGCCGCGTCGGCGCGCCTGACGGCGGCGCGACCGGCGACCAGTCCTCCAGCTTACGCAGCACCCGGTAGCGGCCGCTGGCCTCCAGGGCGGCGGCCATCCGCTCCAGCTCGGCGGGATCGGCTTCGGACAGGACAGGTACGGAACCGGACACCGCCTGCTCCTTCCCGATTCCCACGCCGCTCGCCAGAGGGCGCCGCGTCGCGTCCGGTCCGGCTTCACCGCCCCCGGCTGCGATCCGGCCCGCCCCCGAGCGCATCTCGATCGACCGTCCGGCGCAGGGCCCTCGCCAGCCGCTCGCGGCGGGTCTCTGGTTCGGGCATGGCGGCGGCGAAGGCGGCCAGCTGAGCGCCCAGGGCCCGGTCGGCAGGGTCGGCGGCGCGGGCCAGCGCCAGGGCCTGGGCGGCATAGAGCCCCTGCACCACCGCCCGGCGCCGCCGGGCCGCCGCCCAGGGCCCCTCCTCCACCCCGCCGGACGCCGCCTCCCGCAGCGCCGACGCGAGCACCCGCGGCGCCGCCCCCTGCCCGGCCGCCCAGCGTTCGCGCATCCGCCGCACAGCGCCGCGTTCGGCCTTGCGGGCGACGCCGCGGGCCCGACGCGGGGTCGCCTCGGCCTCGATCCCGTGATCGCGCAGGGCGCGGGCGAAGCCCTGCCGCCAGGCCTCAAGGTCGGCCTTTCGGGGGTTCAGCCGCCGCCCGTCCCAGCCCAGCGCGCACACCGTCAGGTGCACATGCGGATGGTCGGCGTCGGTGTGCAGCGCCATCAGCCAGTCCCGTTCGTCGCCGAAGGCTTCCTGGGCGAAGGCCCGCGCCGCCGCGTGCAGCCGCAGCGCGTCCGTTCCGGCCGGCATGGACAGCACCAGCGACAGGCTAAGCGGCGCGCCCGCCCAGCGGCGGGGCTCCATCTCCGTGGCGTCCGCCCAGGCCTGCGCCGTCTCTTGCACCTCGTCCCGGCCCGACACCACACCGTCCGGCCCCTCCGCCTCCAGCAGCCCGCGCCGGGTGATGTATTCGAGGTGGGCCCGCAGGTGCCCCGCATCCCGCGTCCGCCCGGTCACCTTGACCATCACCTCCGGCGCCCGCCTCACGAGCCGCGCCAGCCGGGCCCGCGCCGCCGCGCCGCCGCCCGCCCCGAGCACCGTCTCGGGCCTTTGCAGCCGCACCGGCGGACGCCAGGCTTCCTCGAAGCCGCGCAGCAGGCGGAAGTCGCTCACCACAGGGTCTCCCACGCCGCCAGGTTGCCGGCCACGGCGGCCCGCAGGCCGCCCATCTGGGCGCGCAGCTCAGCCCTCAGGTCGGCGACGGCGGAAAGCTCCAGCTCCAGCACCCGCCCTTCCAGCACCGCCACGTTCAGGGCCCGGGCGATCTGGTTGACGTTGACGCCGATGCGCCGCAGCTCGCCCTGGATCGCCAGCAGGGCGCGCGCCTCGTCCCGCCCGAAGCAGGGCCTGCCCCGCAGGTGCGCCGCCACCAGCCCGGCCGCCCAGGCCGAGCGCGACAGGCCCATGGCCAACGCCGCCGCCCGCGCCGCCGCCGCATCGGCCTCGCACAGCCGCACCATCAGCCGCGCCGACCGCCCGCCGGCCAGCCGCCGCGCCTCGCCCGCCGCCGCTCCGCACCCGCCCCCCTCGCGCGCCACCGCCGACAGGACCAGCTGCGCCAGCCAGGCCGAGCGCCCGCCTGCCGGGCGCGACAGCGCCTCGACCTGCGCCGCCAGCCCGTCCGGGATCCGGGTGCTGAGCACCGTCATCTCGCGTCCTTGTGTCTACACGCTGCCGGCAAGGCTATCCTGCGCTCCCACACCCCAAGCAGACTGCCCCCTCCCCTCGGCCGCCACGAGGCGCAAGCCTACGCGCCCCGCGCCGTCCACCCGCCGCGCCGCCCGGGCGCGCCCCAGCCGGGCAGATGAAGAACCCAAACACGGCAGGACGCCCGCCGCGCAGGGCGCGGCGGGCGTCAGGTCCGGAAGCGCAGGCGCCCCGCCGGATGCCGGCGGGGCGCAGATCGGAGCGGTTCAGTTGACGGTGCGGCTCCGCGACCAGATGAGGCTGTAGCCCTCCTCGGCCTCCACCAGGGAGGCGAAGATCGGCTGCGGGAAGCTGGGGTCGTCGAGCTTCACCGACAGGTAGTCCCGGTTCTCGCGGGAGGTCTTCTTCCAGGCCGCGCCGAACTCGGTCTGGCCGGCGAAGATCCGGAAGTCCGGGGCCTTGTCGTCGCCCTTCTCGTTGGGCCGCAGCTGGGCGGCCTTGACGTTGAGGCTGAGGGTCTTGATCGAGCCGGCGTAGCTGCCGTCCGGGGTCTTCACGAAGGTGCCGATGGTCGCCATGGGATAGTCTCCTTTGAGGGTCCGCGCCGCGCCTGCCGCGGCCGCGATGGCGATCGACCGGACCGGGCCAGGGTCAGCGGCGCAGGCGAAGCCCGCCGCCAGCAAGACGGCCAGGGGCGCGGCTTTCTTGCCTCGCGAGGAATGGGCCGCCCGGCCCAGGGGAAGACAAGCCGCGCCGGCCGTTGCGCCGCCGCCCCGGCCCGGTCCAGATCCAGCCCGAAGCGACCGCGCAAGGCCGGCCGGTCCGCCAAGTCCAAGACGCGGGCCCGCGACTCAGCGAGACTCTCCGTAGACCTGCCCCTTGGACCGCAGCGCCGCTTGGTCCAGACTCGCAAGAACGCCCACGGCGCTCCGCCGCAGCGCCGCAACACGGAAGGCCCGGTGAGGACCAGTCTCGACCATCTGCCGGAGGCCAAGCGCCGCGAGCTGTCGCGGATCGTGGAGATCCTCTTCGCCGAGTTCGGGGACGCCCTGACCGGCAAGACGGCGCCGCACCGCAAGGCCGGCCGCATCCTCAAGGTGGTGCTGTACGGCAGCTACGCCCGCGGCGACTGGGTGCAGGACCCGATCGGCGGCTACACCTCCGACTACGACCTGCTGGTGGTGGTCAACCACGAGGAACTCGCCGACCTCGCCGAGTACTGGGGCCCGGCCGACGACCACCTGCTGCGCGCCTACCAGATCAGCCGCGAACTGACCGCGCCCTCCCACTTCATCGTCCACGCCCTTTCCGACGTGAACAGGCAGCTCAAGCGCGGCCGCCCGTTCTTCACCGACATCATCAAGGACGGCGTCGCCCTCTACGAAGCTCCCGACCACCCGTTCGACGCGCCCCAGCCGCTCTCCCCCGAGGAAGCCCGCCACGAGGCGCAGGGCTATTTTGAGCAGTGGTTCGAAAGCGCAGAGAACTTCCGTCAGCTAGCCGTAGACGGCGCGCGAAGGGAGATGCTGAAGGAGAGTGCTTTCCTGCTCCACCAGGCCACCGAGCGCCTCTACCACTGCCTCTTGCTGGTCCTGACGCTCTACAGCCCCAAGTCCCACAAGCTGAACTTCCTGCGCTCGCAGGCCGAGCGCGTCGCGCCGCAGCTGATCGAGGCCTGGCCGCGCGACAGCCGCTTCGCCCAGCGCAGCTGGGAGCTGCTGCGCCGAGCCTATGTGGACGCCCGCTACTCGCCGCACTACCGGATCACGCCGGACGAGCTGGCCTGGCTGATCGAGAGGGTCGGCGTCCTGCAGCGGCTCGTCGAGCAGGCCTGCGCCGCCCGGCTGGCCCCGGACGCGGCGACGCCGGCTTAACCGACGCGGCGCGCCGTGTCGAACAGCTCCTGGAGCGCGACCATGATGTGGTAGAAGCTGCTGGCGGGCGCCGGCTCGTCCACGAAGCTGCCGTCGGGCCGCATCTTGTCGCGCCAGGCGCCGCGGGTGGGGACGTCCAGGTACCGCGCCAGACCTCGGCACGCCATCAGGGCGTCGCCTTCCTCCCCAAGGATGAGCGCTGCTTTCAGGTACTCCGTCTGCGGCCAAAGGCGAGCCGTCGCGTCGCGCACCGACAGGTCGTCCCACAGGGCGTTCACCGCGACCTCGCGCTCCGTGTCGACGCCACGCTTGCCCAGTTCGAACAGCTTGCGCGCCGCACTCCTGCCGCGCGCATCGCCGCGGCTGACGCCCCAACGCTCAAGCAGCCACGCCCATTCGAAATGGTGCCCCGGTTCGACCAGCCCGGCCTCGCCGGTGATCGGACGCCACTCCGCGTCGAAGAACTCCTGCAGCACGCCGGTTTCGGGATCGATGAAGCGGTCCAGGGCCAAGCCCGCGAGCTCGTCGGCCAAGGCCGCCCACTCGGCGTCCCCGCCCGCCGCCTGCCATTCCAGCGCGGTTTCCAGGAGATGCATCGTCGAATTTGCTTGGAAAGGGTGAGACCCCGCCTCGCGGAATCCACCCTGCGGGTGCCGCATCGCGCCGATGGCTGTGCGCAGCTGCGTCGCCTGGTCGGCCCAGCCGCTGCCGGGCTCCAGCTCATGCAGCGCCGCCATGGCCAGCATGGCGAAGTCCTGCTCGTAGAGACGCGCCGTGTCGTCCAGCACCCTGCCGTCGCCGGCCAGCTGGCTGACGATCATCCCGTCCGGCCGGCGGCCGTGCGCCAGCAGGAAGTCCAGGCCGCGGCGAGCGACCCCCAGCCAAGGGCCCTCGTAGCCCTGCTTGGCCGCCGCGGCATAGACGAAGGCCTGGCGGGCCTGCACCCGGACCCGGCGGAACGGATCGTGCGAGCCGCCGCTCAGCGTCAGGCCTTCGCGAAAGCCGCCGTTGCGGGGATCAACGCCAAGCGTCGCCCACAGCGGCAAGGCCGCGGTGGTCAGCCAGTGTTCGTACCAGTCGGCCGCCGCCTTCAGCGAGGTCAGGGCCGAGCGGGCGCCGGGCGCGGCCGCCGCGACCGTCTTCACGGCCTGGCTCTCATCCATCCGACAGACCAGAACGGCATCGGCTTCGACCACGATCGCCAGGTTCTCCGCCCCGACGACCGCCACGTGAACGCCTTCGGTGGCGCGAACCAGGATGTTGTGAGAGCCGATAGCCTGAGCGCCGTCCGAGACGCTGTTGCCGTGGTCGTCCTTCGGCGACGCCGCCCAGACCGCGTCCCAGGCGCCGAGGTCCGACCAGGCGAAGTCGACCGGCAGCACCGCCGCCCGAGAGGTCTTCTCCATGACCGCATAGTCGATCGAGATCTTCGGAGCGCTGCGGAACGCCTCCCCGAGCGTCAGGGCGCCGTCGCCCCGCGCCTGCGCGACGCCCTTTCGCGCCGCCGCCGCGATCTCCGGCGCAAAGGCTTCGAGTTCGCCCAGCAGCGTCCGGGCCGTGGCGACGAAGTAGCCGGAGTTCCAGAGGTAGCCTTCAGCCATGTAGGCGCGCGCGCGCTCCATGTCCGGCTTCTCGACGAAGGCTTCGACCGGAAGCACGCCCCCCTCGCCAGCTTGCGGGCGGATGTAGCCGTAAGCCGTGGCCGGCTCGGTGGGCTGAATGCCCAGCGTCACAATGGCCCCCTCACGAGCGGCCTCCAGGGTGGCCGCGATCGAGCGGCAGAAGGCGTCTGGATCCGGCACATGGTGATCGGCCGACACCACCACGGCCACCGCGTCAGGATCGCGCGCTTCGATCCACGCGGCCGCCGCGGCGATCGCGGCGGCGCTGTCGCGTGCTTCGGGTTCCAACAGCAGCGCGCCGTCGGCGCTGATCATCTGCAGCTGAGTCTCGATCAAGCGCTGGTGCTTGACGCCGGCCACCACCAACGGCGCCACAGCCCCGGGGATGTCGGCGACCCGCTGAACCGTGGTCTGGAAGCTTGAAAGCGGCCCCAGGAGCGGCAGGAACTGCTTGGGCAAGGTGGGACGGGAGGCAGGCCACAGGCGCGTCCCCGACCCGCCGCACATGATCACCGGATAAACGGTCACTGCTCGCCTCCGAACATTCCAAGCTCGCCCTGTTACGCATGCGTCGGGCAAACACCAGCACAAGCTGTGCCTTTCGGACACAAGCCCGGCCGAAAACGCCGCAGATGCAGAAAGGGCGCCGTCTCCGGCGCCCTTTTCGAAGCGTCTAGAAGAAGCGCTCCGCGATGCGAATGGTGTCGCCCGGAGCGACCTGGGTGCTGGAGGTGAGCGCCAGCTCCTCCTCCTTGTCGCTGTTGGCGCGCTTGATGAACACCTTCTTGGTGTTGGCGCGGTAGGTGAAGCCGTTGGCGGTGGCCACGGCGTTCAGCACGGTCAGGCCGTTGGTGTAGGGGTACTCGCCGGGCTTGGTGACTTCCCCGAGGATGTAGAACGGACGGTAGTTCAGCACTTCCACGCTGACACGCGGCTCCTTCAGGTAGCCTTCCTTCAGGGCGGCCTCGACGGCGCGCTGGAATTCCGGCGCGCTGAGGCCCGCGGCTTGAACTTCGCCGATCAGCGGGAAGGAGACCTTGCCAGACCCGCCGACGAAGAACTCGCCGGTGAGCGCTTCCTCACCGAAGGTGATCACTCGGATCTTGTCGCCCGAGCCCAGCCGATAGTCCGCGATGGCTCGACCGGCTTCCTGCGCCTGGGCCACGGACGCCGCGCCCCCGAACATCAGAAAACCCATGCAAGCGACAACAACCGCCGCCAGCGCCAACAAGCGTCGCATCTTCAATCCCGCTCCGTAGACCAACGTCCCCGCGCGACACATACCGCAGTGCGGCGAAGCATGGAATGGCGCAGGTCCATCGGCCGCACCAGAGGCTGGCGCTCGACCTCGAAACACAGGCGAATGCGGCGCCTTCACAGGGCGATAACCTTAACGATTCCGATGCTTACGTCCGGCTAACCACATCCCTAGAAGCCTCATTAAGAGGGACCGGCGGACACTCACCCCAACAAATAGAAGTCTGTGGTGGTGTGGTGTTTCAGCATGCGATGTTGCGGGTGATCCCGCTCGCTGCAGGCCTGTGCCTGACGGGTTTGCCAGCCCTGGCGGCCCCGCCCTCGCCGCCCGCGGCGCTGGAACTGGGCCCGAGCGTCAAGCCTCCGCGCGGCTACGTTCAGTTCTGCCGCCGCGAACCGACGCGGTGTGGCGGCCGCCAGGCGCAGAGCGTTGCCCTGCCAAGGGTCCCCTCGCTCGATTTGCAGCCGTCGGCGGTGGGTCCGAGCGCCGGCACGCTGAACAGCGTCTCGGGTGAACCGGCGCTCTCTTCCGAACAGGTCGCAGAGCGCCTGCAAGTCGATGCGCAACCGGCAGATGGTCCGCTCCGGATGTCCCTTGCCCTGTGGACGTTGCTGAAGACGGTCAACAGCCAGACCAACGCGGCTATCCAAAGCGCCGAGGACCGGCAGACCCATGGGGTCGCTGATTTCTGGGACACCCCGCTCGAGAGCGGACGCACAGTCGGCGACTGCGAAGACTATGCGCTCGAGAAGCGCCGCGCCTTAAAGGCGGCCGGCGTCCCGCCTCACGCGCTCGACATCGCCATCGGCGTGACGCCCTGGGGTGAGACGCACGCGGTGCTGCTGGTGCGCACCAGTCAGGGCGACTACGTGCTCGACAATCTGACGGACTGGGTCCGGCGCTGGGATCTCACCGGCTATGAGTGGCGCCTGAGGCAGGTGGGCGGCGACGAAGGACGCTGGCGCCGTGTTCGCGCCGCCCCTCGCGCCCGGTCTGCCGCTGCGCTTCAGCTCACGGCCGCCGTATCGGACCGTGTTGTCGAAGATATGCTGAACGCCATGTAAACGCAACGGCCGCGCATGAACCCTGTATTCATGCTGAACGCGCGAACTACATGGTCAATAAACGCGCCGTACACCATGGCCGCTAAAAGCTTCACGATCGCATAACCACAACAGTAGAGACGCGCTTAACAGCCGCTCACGTAGAACATCACCAACAATACTAATCAGGTGATGGTGTGGTGTTTCAATATAGGACTCTGCGCGGGCTCACGCTCGCCGCAGGGCTCTGGCTGACGGCGTCTGCCGCCTTTGCAGCGCCTCAGCCGGGCCAAACCATGCGAATGGGGGCCACGGCCCTGCCGCCAGAGGGGTATGTCGCCTTCTGCCAGCGTCGACCTGAAGACTGCGGCGCCGACATCGGCGCCGTGATCCTGGGCGCCGCCCGCGCCCAGGCGGATCGGGCGGCGTTGCTTGCCGCCCTGAGCCCGGCTCAAGCCATGAGCGCCAGCGCCACGCCAGCGGCGACAGGCCTCTCCGCACCTGCGCCGACAGCGCCGCAGCCGCTCGTCCTGACAGCGCTCCCCGAGCTGCTGACCAGCGTCGTCGAGCGGCAGGCCGTCACCACGCACGCCGTGTTCGTCACGCCGGGAGCCCCGTCGGAGGAGGCGAGCCAGGCGCCCGCCATGACGCCCGAACTCTGGGCCAAGCTGAACCGTGTCAACGCCAAGGTGAACCGGGCGATCGCCCGCCGGACGGATGCTGAAGGCTACGGCCGGACAGACTACTGGGCGGCGCCGATCGCCGAAGGACGCGGGTTCGGCGACTGCGAGGACTACGTGCTTGAGAAGCAGCGCCAGCTCGCGGACGTCGGCGTTCCGCGCGAGGCGCTCAACATCGCCCTCGCCACGACGAGCTGGGGCGAAAGTCACGCTGTGCTGCTGGTCAGCACCCGAGAGGGCGAATACGTCCTCGACAACCTGAATCCCTGGGTCCGACCCTGGCGCGCCGTCAACTATCGCTGGGGCGCACGTCAGGTGAATGGGGAGGCGTTCAGCTGGGCCATGGTGCAAGATCCGAAGCCGCAAGCCGACATGCCGCGCGGCGCCCTATTGATCGCGTCCATCCGATAGGCTTCCTTCCCGCGCAACGGCGGGGGCCACCTTCTTGAACACGTCCATTGAGTCAGGTCGAAGCGCACGCTTCGCCAGCCGCCGTTCGCACGGCGACAAGCTTTGGCCGCCGCCAGCAGGCGGCTGGGTCGCCATCGCCAGCGTCGTGCTGCTTTATGGCGCGCACCTCGCATACGGCGCTCTGTACGACGCCGCCTTGCTCCTTGCGGCGATCAGCGCCGTCTTCGTGCTCGCGGCGCTTCTTCAGCCGCGCATGCGCGATGACCTTCTGCGCCTGAAAGGCCTGGAGTGGCCGGGCGCTCTTTTCGCCCTGGTGATCGGTGTCGGCGTATTGACCCTGACGCCCTGGACGCCGGGCGGCGCTCACCCGGTGTGGTCGTATGTCGGCGCGGGCAGCGCATCGTCCACCATCGACCGTTCCGCCACCATCGTGGAGCTGGTCCGGCTGATGGGCCTGGCCTGCCTCTTCCTGGTGGGGTGCGCCTGCGGCGCCCGGGACGACCGCGCCCGCTACGCTGTTCGCCTGACGCTGGCGTTTGGCGTCGCCTTCGGCCTCTGGGCCTTCATCGCTTCGGCCACCGGCGCGATCTATCAGAGCCAGGGTCACCGTCTCGAGGCGCGCTTCCTGAACCCGAACACGGCCGGCACCTTCTTTGCCGTGCTGCTTCTGCTCACGCTGCCCGAGCTTCGGCGCAAGCTGAAGAGCGAGCGCAAGCCGGATCTTACCGCTCTGCTGCCGCTGGCGGCGGCCGCCCTCACCTTCACGGTCTGCCTTCTTGCGTCGGCCTCACGAGGCGCGATGTTGGCGTTTCTCGCGGGCGCGGCGGCCTACCTTCTGGTGCTGCTGGCCACCGGCGGCCTGAAGATCTCCCGCGCCCTGCTCGGCGCGTTCGGCGGAATCCTGTCCCTGGTGCTCGTACTGGGGCTGGTCGGCGACCGGCTGATCGAGCGCGCCTTCCACACCGAACGAGACGCGGTGGTGCGGCACGAGATCTGGGCGGCGCACTGGCAGGCGTTCCTGGACTCGCCGCTGTTCGGTTACGGCCTCGGCACGGCCGAGACCGTCAACAAGACGCTGATCAATCCGTCCAACGCCGAGGTGCTCTGGAACATCAAGGCGATCCTCAACGTGTACATCCAGTGGCTCGAGGAAGCCGGGATCGTGGGGGCGGCTCCGATGTTCCTCTGCATCGGCGTCCTCGTTTTCATCACCCTTCGCGGCGCGCTTCGCAGAAGCCGGATGACCGGCCTGCTCGCCGCGCTTCTCGCCGTGGACGTCGTGTTCCTGGCCCACGGGCTTACCGACTTCGCCCTCCAGGTGCCCTCGATGGCGGCGCTTTGGGCCTGGCTTCTCGGACTGCAAGTCAGCCTCGCACAGGGGAGTTCGCGTCGATGAACACCCGATCTCAGTCCGCCAGAACGGCGGCGGTCGCCGGGCTCGCCATCACGACGCTGGTGAGCGCCAGCCTCGCCTTGGTCGCCCTCAACGCTGGAGGTGAAGTACGGATCGGCCCCGTGACGCTGATGCGTCTCGCCGCCGGATACGACCGGCGCGCAGAACCGCTCCTTGCGCCGGAAGCGCCTCCGCCGGCGGCCGATCGCGCTCGAGCGGTGCAGCTTAGCAGATCCGCACTCGCAGAGTTTCCGTACGACACCCCTGCCCGGCTACGGATCGCCTACGCGGAGTCCCTGGCGACCGGCACGCTCACCCCGACTGCCCGGACTGAGCTGTCGCGCTCCTATGACTTGGTCGCGATGGACCCCGACGTGGGGGGCTGGCGCGTGCGCTTCGCCCTGAACTTCGCCCAGCAGCTGCCGCCGGAGCTCAGAGAGGCGGTCAAGAAGGAGACCCTGGCGCTAGGGCGGACGTGGTCAACACGCAAGCAACTGAGGCAAGCGGTTCCGCTGTTGCGGGATCCGATGGGCGCGGTCTGGCTCACTCTTTGGCTCAACGATGCCGAAGCAAGCGTCACTCGTTGACCACAGTTCACCCGAAATGGGTGCACCGCAGCAGTGAGTTACCATAACGTTGATTATTAGGAGTTGAGAAAGCTTCGCCGTTGTGGCTGTAGCTCACCAAGCGGCGCCTTGGCCGCTTTGGATTCTGGTGGGGGGACCGATGAGCCTCAAGCAACTCTCTTTCGGCGCCGCAGCGCGTCTCTTCGCCGCGACGGCTCTGCTCGGCGGCGTGGCGGTTCCCGTAATCGCCCAGGCGCAGACGGCGGCTGAACAAGCCGCGGCTCTTGCCGACAGCATCGCGGCGGCCGTGCAAGCGGCGGTGGCGCAAGGCGATCAATCGCCGGAAGCCGTGGCGGCTCGCGTTAACCTGGCGATCGCTCAGGTGACGGCCAACGTCGATCCGGCCATCAAGCAAGTGGCGCTCCAACAGGCGCAAGCGCGCGTCGCGAGCATCGTGGCGTCGGTGCCCAGCATCGCCGCCAACCCGACCGCGCAAGCGGCGGTGACCCAGGCGGTGAACGCCGCCCTCACGACGCAGCAAGCGATCGTCACGGCGCAGCTTAACGCAGCTCCGGGTGCGACGGGCGGCGCCGGTACGGGCGCAGGCGCGGCAGGCGGTCCCGTGGGCGCTGCAGCGATCGCCGGCGGCCCCGCCGCGGGCGGCGGCGGCGGCGGCGGCGGCGGCGGTCAGCACCGCTAAGCGACAGTCTACGGCGGGCGGCCTCGACGCCGCCCGTCCGATATCAAAAGATCATCATCGAGCGATTTGGACAGCCGCCCGCAAGGCGCGCGGCTGCAACTTGACGGGGCGTCAACGTGACTTCGAACAAGCGTATTCTTTTCGCCGGGTTGGCGATCGCTTTGACGGCTGGCGGCGCCGCAAACGCCCAGTCCGCCCGCGGCGCCCTGGCTCAAGCCAGCGACACAAGCAGTAACTTCCGCCGTGACCGCAACATCGCCGTGCGGCAGCGCCCCCATGAAGGCTACGAAGCCCTGGGCGTCCGCGCCGGCGCCTTCATGGCCTGGCCGAAGCTGACCACCACCGTCGAGCACAACGACAACGTCTACGCGACCGCGGTGAACGAGCAGGACGACATCGTCGCGCACGTCGTCCCCGAAGTGGTGCTGACCTCCACTTGGTCGCGACACATGGTGCAGGCGTTCGCCCGCGCTCAGATCCACCGTTTCAAGGATCTCGAAACGGAGAACACCGAGGAGTACTCGGTGGGCGCCCAAGGCCGCCTTGACGTCCTTCGCTCGTTCCAGGTGCGCGGCGGCGCCGACTGGTCGCGCCTGGTTGAGCCGCGGACGTCGTCCGCCTCCCCGACCAACACGCTCGAACCCATCCGTTACGAGCTGTCGACCGCCAACATCGGCGCGATCCGCGAGTTCAACCGCCTGCGCGTGTCGGGCCGTTTCGACGTGCGCCGCTTCGACTACGAAAACGGCGTCACCACCACCGGCGCGCCCGTGCTGCAGGACGACCGCGACCGGAGCGTCTACACCGTGACCGGCCGTGCCGAGTACGCCGTCAGCCCGGACACGGCGCTATTCGCTCAGGTGTCGGGCAACACCCGCGCCTATCGTCTCAACAATCCTTCGGCTAGCCTCTACCCGGCCTTCGTCAACCGTGACTCCGAGGGCTACGAGGCGCTGGTCGGTGCAAACTTCGAGCTTTCGGCTCTGGTCCGCGGCGAGCTCGGCGTCGGCTACCTCCATCAGGAGTTCGACGATCCCCGCTTCAATGAGATCGACGGCCTCGGCGCGCGGGCGCAGGTGGAGTGGTTCCCCACGCAACTCGTGACCGTGACCCTGACCGGATCCCGCACGGTTGAAGACGCCGGCATCATCGGCTCTTCCGGCTATCTGTCGAGCAACCTCGGGGCGCAACTCGACTACGAGCTGCTGCGCAACGTGATCGTCGGGGCGCAGGCGTCCTACGGCAACGACGACTACGAAGGCATCGACCGCGAGGACAAGCGGTTCGTGGCCGGCGTAAGCGCCACCTATCTGATGAACCGCAACGTCGGGCTCACCGTCGGCGTCACCCACTTCGAACAGGAGTCCGATGGCGCCGCCGGCGGCCAGGATTTCGAAGTCAACCGCGTCGGCGCCACGCTTACCCTTCAGTACTGACATATCGTCGCGACCCCAGGTTGGGGTCTGGCGTGATTTTTGAAGACTGGTAGCGGTCTGCCGCAAAGCCGCGCTTGGCGCGCCCAAATCGAGACTGCTGATGAACGTACACAGCCCTGCTTCTGCGCTCGAGCCTGACGCTTACGCGCCGGGCGGCACCGGTCGTCTGGCCGGCCTGGTCGGAGGTCAACTCGACCTCCGGCGGCTGTGGCTCGCCTTCCGCCGCCGCCTGCGGCTGTTCCTTGCCGTCGCAGGCGCGGTTTTCCTGGCTGCTATCCTGCTGACACTTTCCGCGACGCCGAAGTACACGGCCACGGCGAACGTCATGCTCGACACGCGTCAGGAGAATGTCACGAACGTCGAGCAGGTGCTTTCTGGCTTGCCGGCGGACTCCAGCGTGGTCGATACCGAGGTCGAGATCCTCAAGTCGCGGCAACTGGCCGAGCGGGTCGTCACTGCGCTCAAGCTCGACCGCGATCCTGAGTTCAACTCGGCCGTCGCCAAGCCCACCGGCCTCAAGGCTGTGGCCGGCGGCATCGCCGCGCTGTTTGGCGCTAAGGCGCCCAGCCAGGTCGCCCTGAGCCCCATTGAGCAGCAAAAGCAGCACGAGCGGATCGTCGACAATGTGCTGGGCGGCCTATCCATCAAGCGCGCTGGCCTGACCTACATCATCAACGTCAGCTACGAGTCCACCAGCCCGCAAAAGGCTGCGCAGATCGCCAACAAGTTCGCCGAGCTGTACCTTCTCGAACAGCTGGAAGCGAAGTTCGACGCGACGCAGCAGGCGACCGGCTGGCTGAACACCCGCCTGTCGGAACTCCGGGGTCAGGTGCTCGCCGACGAGGCGGCGGTCCAACAGTACAAGATCGCAAACAACCTGCTCAGCGCTTCGGGGACCAACCTCACCGAGTCCGAGATCTCGAACTACAACCAGAGCCTCACCCAGGCCCAGGCGCAGGTGGCTGAAGACCAGGCCCGGCTGAACACGGCCCGCGCCCAGCTTGCCCGCGGTTCGACGGGCGAGGACGTGGGTGAAGCGCTCAGCTCTCCGGTGATCGCCAAGCTGCGCGAGCAGCGCGTCGAGGTCAGTGCGCGCGTCGCCGACCTGCAAGGTCGCTACGGCGAGCGGCACCCCGAAATGCTGAAGGCCAAGCGCGAACTCGCGGACATCGACAGCCAGATCTCAGGCGAGATCCAGCGCATCATCTCCAACCTGGAAGCCAAGGTGCAGGTCGCCCGGCAGCGGGCCGGCGCGATCGGCGGCAGCCTGGGCGGCGCCAAGGGCACCCTGGCGGCCAACAACCGGGCCATGGTCGGGTTGAACGAGCTGCAGCGGAAGGCGGACGCGTCTCGTACGCTCTATGAGAGCTACCTGAACCGCTACAAGGAAACGAGCACCCAGCAGGGCATCGAGCAGTCGGACGCCCGGGTGGTTTCCAAGGCCAAGATCCCGACCAACCAAAGCGCGCCCAAGGTGCCGTTGAACCTCGCTCTCGGCCTTCTTCTGGCCCTGGGCGCCGGGGTCGGCGCGGTCACCCTGGTTGAGATGCTCGACAGCGGTCTGACGACGGCTGAAGACGTCGAGCGCCGGCTGGAGTCCTCCTACCTCGGAGCCGTTCCGCTGCTCGCGACCGTGGCCGAGGGCTCGAACCTCGATCCCATCGACTATGTGGTGGCCAAGCCGCTCTCCAGTTTCTCGGAGTCCTTCCGGAGCCTGCGCACGTCTGTCGCCTATGCGCGCCTCGGCGAGCCTGTGAAGATCGTGGCCGTGACCTCGTCCCTGCCGGGCGAAGGCAAGACCACCACCTCCATGTGCCTGGCGCGCACGGCCGCTATCCAAGGCTTGCGTGTCATCATCGTCGACTGCGACCTGCGTCGCCGCAGCGTCAACCGCCTGCTGAAGGCGGAACCGGCGATCGGCCTCCTGGAAGTGCTCAGCGGCGACGTCCCGCTGCAACAGGCCACCGTAGTGGACGAGGCCTCCGGCGCTCACGTGCTGCCGCTCGCCAAGAGCAGCTACACGCCGAAGGACGTGTTCGGCACGGCCGCCATGGACCGTCTGCTGCAGGCTCTGCGAGCTCAATACGATCTCGTGGTTCTCGACACCGCGCCGGTTCTGCCGGTCGCCGACACCCGCGTGCTGGCCCCGAAGGCCGACGCGGTGGTCTTCCTCACCCGCTGGCGCAAGACGCCGCAGCACGCGGTCGAAAGCGCCTTCCGCCTCTTCCAAGGCACGGGCGCTCACATCGCCGGCGTCGCCCTGACCCAGATGGATATGAAGGCGCAGACCAAGTACGGCTACGGCGACCCGGGCTACTACTACGCCGAATACAAGAAGTACTACGCGAGCTGAGGCGGCCGAGCGCCGCAAACAAGAAGGGCCTCCCGATCGGGAGGCCCTTTTCTGTTTCAGGCTGCCGAGGCGTTCAGAGCTTCGCGGCGCCCCAGATTAGCGCAGCCCAGAAGAGCCCGTTGGTCAGCACCACGAAGCCGAGCGTTCGGCGGGCGGACCAGCGCGGCTCCCCTGCCCCGCTCATCGCCACCGCCAATTCGCGCTGCATGCGCCGGACCGGATTGTCGCCTTGGAGGCTCGCCGCGTCGGCGAGCTGGATCGACGGAGCGCCAGTTGCATCCCCGTCGTGCAGGTCGGCAGTTTCGGGGCGTTGCAGGGGTCGAGCCACGTCGAACTCCTTGTGAGGACACGCCCAAGCTAAGAGGCCGACGCCTAACAATTGGTCTCCGGACGCCCTTAACGGCCGGAAACTCTGCTCCCGTTCCGCGCAACTTCGGGATGTGAATGAAGCGCGACCCAAATTGGTGCGCGAATTGCCGCACCGCAGCAGAAACTCGCTCAGCGTTCGTCGAACAGCTTTGCTGGCACGCTGTTCGCACGGTAAAGGTTGGGTAAGGGCGCTGGGGGCCTAAGATGTATCTTTCCGGGACGAAGACCGCGGACGCGCCGCGCCTTGCGCCAGCTTCGGCGCCGCAGCAGGGCGTGGACCTGTGCCGCCTGTTCGACATCGTTATCGCGAGCGCCGCCCTGCTCTTTCTGGCGCCGCTGATGGGCGCCATCGCGCTGCTTGTGTGGGCGCACGATGGCGGACCCGTCCTGTTCGGGCACAGCCGGATCGGCTTCGAAGGGCGCACCTTCCGGTGCTGGAAGTTCCGCTCCATGGTCATAGACGCGGAAGCGCGCCTCGCCGCCCTCCTCGCCCGCGACCCCCAGGCGCGCGCCGAGTGGGAGGCCGACCACAAGTTGCGTCGCGATCCGCGCATCACCGCCCTCGGGCGCTTCCTACGCGTCTCAAGCCTCGACGAGCTGCCGCAACTGTTCAACGTCCTTAGAGGCGAGATGAGCTTGGTCGGCCCGCGTCCGATCGTGCTTGCGGAGGTGCCGCGCTACGGCCGCTGGTTCTCCCGCTACTGCGAGGTGAAGCCCGGCATCACCGGCCTGTGGCAGGTTAGCGGCCGCAACGACGTCGACTACCGCCAGCGCGTCGCCATGGACGTCCTCTACGCCAAGCGCTGGAGCGCCCAGACTTACGTCCGCATCCTGTTCGCCACCGTGCCGGCCGTCCTGGCCCGCAAGGGCTCGTACTGATCCTCCGCCGGGACGACCACGTCATGCGTATCGCCATTCACGACTATGCCGGTCACCCGTTTGTCTTCGAGCTGTCCCGGCAGCTCGCCCGTGAGGGCCATCAGGTCGGTCACTTCTTCTTCGAAGGCGACCCCGGCCCGAAGGGCGCGACCGAGCGCAAGGCGGACGATCCGGAAACCCTGCAGATCTTCCCGATCGCCATCTCCGAGCCTTACCGCAAGGACCAGCTGCTGAAGCGCCGCAGCCAGGACATCGAGTACGGTCGCAAGGCCGGCGCCGAGATCGCCGCGTTCCGGCCCGACGTGATCCTCTCTGGCAACACGCCCCTGGAGTCTCAGGCGCCCCTTATGGCTGCCGCGCGGCGCGCCGGCGCCGGCTTCGTCTTCTGGATGCAGGACTTCTACAGCCTCGCCGTCCGCAACCTGTTGAGCTCGAAGTTCTTCGGCGCGGGCGGGCTCGCCGCGCTCTGGTACGAGCGACTGGAAGCCACTCTGCTGAACCGCAGCGATGCCATCGTGGTGATCAGCGACGACTTCCTGGCCGGCCTCAAGCAGCTCAAGGTCGACGCCCAGGACGTGGAGATCATCCCCAATTGGGGCGCTCTCAATGAGATTCCCTTGCGGCCGAAGGCCAACGCCTGGTCCGAGCGGATGGGCCTGACGGACAGCTACGTCTTCCTCTATTCCGGCACCCTGGGCCTCAAGCACGACCCGATGATGCTCTGCGCCCTGGCCGACGCGTTCCAAGATGATCCGGCGGTCAAGGTGGTGGTCTCCGCCGTCGGCGCCGGCGCTGAGTTCCTGCGCCTGGAGCTGGACTCCAACCCGCGCCCGAACCTGCTCCTCAAGGGTCTGGAGCCGATCGAGGCCCTGCCCGACGCGCTGGGTGCAGCCGACACCTTCGTTGCACTGCTGGAGGAGGACGCCGGTCGCTACTCCGTGCCCTCTAAGGTGCTGAGCTACCTATGCGCCGGCAAGCCGGCCCTGCTCTCCGCGCCGCTGGAGAACCTGTCCGCCCGCATGCTGACGCAGGCCGGAGCCGGCCGAGCGATCCGCGCGGGCGACACTGCCGCCCTCATCGCCGCCGCGCGCGAGTTGCGCAACCAGCCCCTCACGCGCCAGCGGATGGGCGACGCCGGGCGTGCCTACGCCATCGCCAACTTCGACATGGCGGCCGTGTCCCGCCGGTTCATGGCCGTCTTCGATGACGTCCTGGCCCGGCAGCCTGCCGCCGCTGTGGCCGCCTAAGGCCGCTCAGAAACAACAACCAAAGCATCAGCCGAGAGACTCACATGCCCGACGCGCAAGGCCGCAAGGTCGCACTCATCACCGGCGTCACCGGCCAGGACGGCGCCTACCTGACCGAGCTGCTGCTCGAAAAGGGCTACATCGTCCACGGCGTGAAGCGGCGCTCGTCGTCGTTCAACACCGGCCGGATCGAGCACATCTATCAGGATCCGCACGAGGAGAACCCGCGCCTCATCCTACACTATGGCGACCTCACGGACTCCACCAACCTGATCCGCATCGTCCAGCAGGTGCAGCCGGACGAGATCTACAACCTGGCCGCCCAGAGCCATGTGCAGGTCAGCTTCGAGACGCCGGAGTACACCGCCAACGCTGACGCCGTCGGCACCCTGCGCCTGCTGGAGGCCATCCGCATTCTGGGTCTTGAGAAGAAGACCCGCTTCTACCAGGCCTCCACGTCGGAGATGTACGGCCTGGTCCAGGAAGTGCCCCAGAAGGAGACCACCCCCTTCTACCCGCGCAGCCCCTACGGCGTGGCCAAGCTCTACAGCTACTGGATCGTGGTGAACTACCGCGAGGCCTACGGCATGCACGCCTCCAACGGCATCCTCTTCAACCACGAGAGCCCGCTGCGCGGCGAAACCTTCGTCACCCGCAAGATCACCCGGGCCGCCGCGGCCATCGCCCACAAGCGCCAGGACAAGCTCTTCCTCGGCAACCTCGACGCCAAGCGCGACTGGGGCCACGCCCGCGAGTACGTCCGCGGCATGTGGATGATGCTGCAGCAGGATCAGGCCGACGACTACGTTCTCGCGACCGGCGAGACGACCACCGTGCGTCAGTTCGTCGAGTGGGCCTTCGAGGACGCCGGCTTCAAGCTGCGCTGGGAAGGCGAAGGCGTCGATGAAAAGGGCTATGACGCCAAGACCGGCAAGTGCCTGGTCGAGATCGATCCGCGCTACTTCCGTCCTACGGAAGTGGACCTGCTGCTCGGCGATCCCACCAAGGCCAAGACCAAGCTCGGCTGGGAACACGAGACTGGCGTGCGGGAGCTGGCGCGCGAAATGGTCCGGGAGGACCTGAAGTCCATGCTCACCGACCCCATCGCCGCCTACGCCTGAGCCAAGCTTGATGTACCAGCTGAAGGGAAAGCGTATCTGGGTGGCCGGCCATCGCGGGATGGTCGGCTCGGCGGTCGTGCGCCGGCTGGCGCGTGAGGACTGCGAGGTCCTCACCGCCACGCGGAGCGACGTCGACCTGCGCCGCCAGGCCGACGTCGAAGCCTGGATGGAGGCGAACCGGCCGGACGCCGTGGTCCTGGCCGCGGCCAAGGTCGGCGGCATCCTGGCCAACGACACCTACCCGGCCGACTTCCTCTATGAAAACCTGATGATCGAGGCGAACATCATCCACGCCGCCTATCGGGCGAATGTGGAGAAGCTGCTCTTCCTCGGGTCGTCCTGCATCTATCCGAAGTTCGCGCCCCAGCCGATCCCCGAGGACGCCCTCCTCACTGGCCCGCTGGAGCCCACCAACGAGTGGTACGCCATCGCCAAGATCGCCGGCATCAAGCTGGCCCAGGCGTACCGCAAACAGCACGGCTGCGACTTCATCAGCGCCATGCCCACCAACCTCTACGGGCCGGGCGACAACTTCGACCTCAACTCCTCTCACGTCCTGCCGGCCCTGATCCGCAAGGCGCACGAGGCCAAGGTCGCGAACGATCCGGCCATCACCATCTGGGGCACCGGCACGCCGCGGCGCGAGTTCCTCCATGCCGATGACTGCGCCGACGCGTTGATCTTCCTGCTGAAGACCTATTCGGACTTCGAGCACGTCAATGTCGGCTCCGGCGAGGACATCGCCATCGGCGACCTCGCCCGCCTGGTTTGCGACGTCGTCGGCTTCCAGGGCGAGATCCGCAACGACACCTCTAAGCCCGACGGCACCCCCCGCAAGCTCATGAGCGGCGACAAGCTACGCGGGCTCGGCTGGACCCCGAGCATCGGCCTGCGAGACGGGATTGCGGGAGTGTATGAGGAATGTGAACGCACGTTTGGTACTGCAGCGGCCTCATAAGTGCCGGGTCGATTACCAGAGCGGCAGGCCCCCTTTATTAACCAGGATTAACTCGGCGTATCCTATGGCGCAGCTGAATCTGCGAATGCCGCGTCCTGATATCGTTATGATATCCGGGTCAGCACTTGCACTTTTTTTCTCTCGACCCACTGCTTTGGGAGAACTGTACGCACTTCCGGCTCTCTTGATTGCAGCCGCGCTAGCCTTGGGCTCAGCTCTGATCAGCGCTGCTCACAAACAGCCAGTCGTCGGTGGATCAGCGCAACTTGGAGGTTACGCTGCGTTCGCCGTGTTTCTCATTCTCTTGGTGATTGCCGGCACCCGCTCTCAAACACTCGACATAACCACCAAGACATCCGTCGTATGCTTGATAGGCGTTTTCGTGGGCTCGGTCGTGCTCGCAACGCCAGAGCGCTGCCGCGCCTTTTTCGACGCGATCGCGGTGATCATAGTGGTGTTGTCGGCGGCGCTACTATTTTCCTTCACACTGCTGCTGGCTGGGGTTCGCGTTGAGACCCTAAGCGTCGGCCACTTCTGGTACGGCTATCCTCGCCCAGCAGTGATCATCTTGCCCGGAACGACCGTCTACAACTACGTGGCAACGTGGTTCGGGATGATGCCACGTCTCTCGGGCTTCTTCAGAGAGGTTGGAATATTCCCGGCGTTTGCATGCTGGGCAGCTGGATATTGCAGCTTCCGACGATGGAGTCCGCTCGCGACTGGGATATGCTTGATAGCCTCTGTTGCAAGCCTCTCCACCATGGGCCTAGTTGCCTTGGTGACGCTAGGCGGCGTGATAGGCGCACGACTCCGGCTTCCTTGGTGGTTCTACTTGGTAGTCGCGCCGTTTGCCGCGTTCATTCTAATCGCTGTGACATACAACATCCCATATATTGGGCTCGGGTATAAGTACACGAACGCGACCATCTCCTTCGTGGAGCGGATGAACGCAATCAGAAACGTCGGAAGTGAGGATCTGCTGATCGGCGGCGAGCCTGATGGACGCAACCTTGCCATCAACCTCATCGCCCAGGTCTCAACGTACGGCTTGATTGGCATCGGCATCATAGTTTCTAGCTTGCTTGGAGCGGTACGCGACACTCGCTACTTCTTCGCCAGCCTTCTACCGGCGTTCGTGATCGCGCTGTTCAGTCAACCGATCGCCACGGAGCCGCTTTTCTTTCTTCTTTTCATCTCGCACAGAGTTTTTGCACCCATCCCCTCGTCGGCTGCACAACATCGTGAGCAGCGCTTCTACTGGCCTACTGCATATAGATGGTGAGTTGCCGGACGTGCGCAGCTATTGGCATAGTTCAGCTGCCCTAGCGAGCACTACGCCCACTCAACAAACGACTATGCTGGGCCCACGTCAGACGCAAAGCCCGCAATCTTTAAATAGTCCCTCGCCGTCCGCCCGGCGTCATAGTCACTCAAGTCCCGCACGTAACGTTCACTGCGCCGCAGTTGGTCTGCGACAGATGCAGCAAGTTCATCGGAGTTATCTAACGGCACCAGTGTCACACCGGGCATGTACCTTGCGAACGCGAAGCTGGGTATGTCGCTCGCCACGACGGGGACCCCACTCGACAGCGCCTCCAAAAGCGCAATGCTATGCTGCTCCGCGATAGACGGCATAAGGTAGACGTCTGCTGCAGCTAACAGGTTAGGGACATCCCTCCGCGGGCCGAGAAAACGGATCCGGCCGCCTAGCCCCGTCCCTTCGATCGCAGCCACCAACTCTCGAAGATAATTCTCGTCCTCAACTACGCCAGCGAACCAGAGACTCGCGCTTGGATTGGAGGCTAGAACATTCATCAAGGATTTCACTGCGAAGCACTGCTGTTTGATCGGAGCGATCCGCCCCAATTGAAGCAGAATTCGTTCGTGAGGCCGGATTTGCAGATGGTCCCTGACTTCCTTGCGCTTCTCGGAAGTTGTCCGGAAACGTTCCACGTCAACCCCGTTTGAGATAACCTGAGGCTCGGGGCCCCATGGCACGTTTCGCTTGTAGTTGGCTGCAGCGGGTTCTGCGACAGCGATCACGCTGCGGGTAAGCGGCACAAGCATGCGCTCCGCCCAGCGCGCCTTCCAGTTAGAGAAGTCATTGGTGCTGCTGTGCAGGACGAAGTGGATCGGCGGTCGCCTCCTGACCATGGCCAAAGCAATTCGGCCGTAAAGCGCAGGGAGCAAAGAATGCGCAAACACCACGTCTGGCTCGAACGCAGCAAAAGCACGCGCGAAGTTCCGCGAGCGGGCGAGCCCGTATAACTCTTCGCGAGGAACGTAGAGCTCAACACCGGCTTCGGCCAACGCAGCGAGCTCCGGCTCGAAAGCTTCAGCCGCGGGAGCGTTCGACGCAATCGCTGAGCGTGCCCCCAGTATCCGATGTTGGATACACAAGTCTCTCGCAAGCACTTCAGCCCCCGAGTGGCGGGGAATATGAACTAGGTGGAGTATCTTCATCCAACTCGCCGGATTTGACTAATCGAGGCCAGCAGTTCGCGGGTCATGACTGGGAATTCGGGCAGAACTCGGAGGCGCTGAGCTCGGCAGTTTTGGACGCTGATCAGCAGGGCTCCAGAGGCGATGCCGATCGCTGCGCCCGTTGTCACGCCAAGCGGCCCAAACATGATGCCCAGAAAAATCCCGAAGACGGGGCCAAAGACGGTGGTGACGGCGCTACCGAGAAGGTTCCATCGCACCACGCCCGAACCAACTCCGAGCAAGTAAGCCGGAACTGAAACCACATTGAACAGCCAAGCGAAGCAGAGAACAGCCAACGTGAGGCTAAATATACCATCAACCCGGCCGAGCCAGAGCTTGCTCAGCAGAGGAGCCCCCAGCGCGAGAATGCCGAACCCAGTAACAGCAACAAGCATGATCAGCGTCACCGCACGTTGATAGAGGTCGCGGAGCGCTGGATCGTTCTCGGCTACAGCTCGCGCAAAAAGGGGCGTCAGGTTTTGGCTCGGCGTCACGAGTAGCTGGCGTGCCTGAAGAACGACGCGAGAAGCCATTTCGAAGAGGCCCAACGCGTGGACACCGCCAACAACAGAAAAAGCGAGCTTTACGGCAGGCTCATGCAGGAAGGTGGCTAAGTTGACAGCCTGAAGTCGCAGGCCGAAGCCAAGAAGTTCACGAAGGGGCTGCATTCGCAGCCGCCAGGGCAGGCGCAGATCTACACGCCCTGAGGCAGCACGCGTCGTGAGCAGCCAGCCAACAATACAGATGAACAGGTTCTGAGCCATCTGAGCGAGCGCGACACCGCGAAGGCCAAACGACCGGATCGCGAAAACAGCCACTCCGATCTGCCCTATCGCAGCCAGCATCGAAAGAGCACTTTTCTGATAAGATTTGCCGAGACCAAGCAGAGCAGAATTCACTACTGCCGTTAGATTCATGAGCACAAAAGACCCGATGGCGAACGGCAGGAGTTGTCGCGCTTCACGTATAACAGCGGGATCTGGAAGTAGACCCAGCCCCATGTAGGCCGGCCAGTAGAGCAGCAAGCCGAGCGTAAGATAGAGCAGGAAATTGAGGAGCCAAGCCGTCTCAATGTAATCGATGGCAGTTCTAGCTTGTGGTCCTTCCCGGTCAGCGAGGGCGATGTAGCGACCTAGGCCAGCAGCCGCACCGACGTCAGCCACCCGAGCAATCGAAGTCGCCGCCATCACAAGCGACCATATGCCGACACCAGAGACCCCGACAGAGGCGATGATGATCTTGTACAGAAGGAACAGTCCTAGGCTCGTGACGACAACCTCAGCGACGTTCCAGCTAATGTTCTTGCGGAGGTTCACGCGGTCCATCGTCCAAGCGATTGAGTCAGCGCCTTCAGACTACGTGCGCGCATGCCCGCGACCAGGTTAGCGGTGTTGGGTCGATCGGGAGGTGACCACCCCAACAGCTTTGCGGCAGCTTCCCGAGCCTCAGTCCAGTCGAGCGAAAGGTTCGGAAATCCGAATCGCCGCGCCTGAGCCTCCACATAGGAATTGCGCCGCACCACCACGGGAACTGCCCGCTGAACTGCCCGACCAAAGATGCCCGAGGCCTGATTGTACTGCGGCCCGTAGCAACTCCACATGAGATCCGCGACCGCATACGCACCCGCCATATCTTCATCGGAGACGAAGCCGTCTCGCAGGAGACCGCCGGCCCTTACGAACTCGTCCGCCATCCCCTTTGACTCGGACGCAACCTTGCCAGCCGCGACGAACAGGAATCGCTCGCGAAGCTGTTCGCTTGAGCGCCAGATCTCCACAAACTGGTGAAAGCCCTTGTCCTCGTTTTGCGCGCCGAGCGCGACGACAACCGTACGGTCGCCTGCCGCCTCACGGATCTCAACGGCCATAGCGCTCATCACGGACGCCCCAACTGTCGGCAGGTCCCATAACTGCGGATCGTAGATCCAGTCAGTGGCGACGGAAATAACGGCTGGCTCCACATCAGCCGGCAGAATGCTGATGACGGACACGCCAGGCCAACGCTTCAGCACCCTCATGGCCAAGCCCTTGACGAGCGTTCGCGTGGATCGGGGACGTGCACATTCGACCGGTCGGAAGAGGAGGCCGACGGTCCGTCGCCCCGCTAATGAACGGCGAATAGCCGCCCTCGCGAATCCAACTGTATCCTCCTCAATCATCAGGAAAAGCACCGGTTCGGCGACCGGCACTGCATCGCGCCAATGCTCAGCGAGAGACGGGATCAAACCGCCTGCGAGTGTTCGTGAGAAGAAATCGATATACTCCTGCCGGTGCCCCTGCCGCCCGTAGGAGACGAGGGTCAGACCGCAGTCGCTCGCCGGTCTCGCGGGATTGCTCACGTCTGCCTCTGCGCTCACAGTTGGTGTTCTGGGAAGGTGATATTTCTTTACGGCTAAGCCTGCTACTACTGAGCTATAAATCAACCGAAATGGGGGCGTCCGATCCTAGCTCGGGCACCCGCCACCGTCTGAGGCTCTAAGTGAAAGCGCCGATTGCATTATTTGCTTACCGTCGAGCCGATCACCTATCCCGAACACTCGACGCGCTAGAGGCATGCGAAGGCTTTGCGGATCATGATCTGCACATCTATTCTGATGGACCGAAGAACGCGGCGGCGGTAGCTGACGTCGAAGCGGTGCGAGAACTACTTGGGTTCCGCAAGCGGCCGAACATGACTGTCGTTGCTCAAGAGGCGAACCGTGGCCTCGCGAACTCGATCATCAGCGCCGTTACAGCGCTGACTGACCAGTACGGCTCTGTGATCGTGGTAGAAGACGACCTGCTCTTACAGCCTTCCGCCCTTTTATGGTTCCAGGGCGCTTTGGAGAAATATTCCAGCAGCGAACAGGTGATGCACGTAGGGGGCTACCAATATTCGGTTCCTGAGTTCGAGTCTCAGAGATCCGGATCGTTCCAGCGGTTCACCACCTCATGGGGATGGGCCACTTGGAAGCGGGCTTGGAAGCACTTCGACGCTCAAGCTACCGGATGGGAGGAGCTGGACTCCGACCCCTTGCTCGAACGAAGCTTCAACGCCGGCGGTACGTTTCCGTTTGCCGACATGCTGCGCAAGCAGATGCGAGGGGGCCTGGACAGCTGGGCGATCCGCTGGTGGTGGTCGGTCTTCAAAGCTGACGGACTTGCAGTTATGCCGCCGAAGTCTCTTGTGACGAACATCGGCTTTGACAGCTCGGCGACGCACAACTCGGTCGGGTCTGCGAAGGCGTTGCTCAGCGGGCCCCGCCCCGCCGTTTGGGACAAACCGGGGCCCCCAGATCTCCCAGGTGCCGTTGAGTTGGTTCCCTTTGCTGAGCAGGCCTTCCGACGCGGCCTTCTGCGTACCAACGCGATGCGCAACCATAAGATCAAGAAGGGGCTGGCGGCTCTAGGAATGCGACGATTCCAAACGTGACAAGCGCCGCCCGAAAGATCGCCGCATTCGGACCTCTCCCGCCGTCTCTGACGGGAGCCGCGACATGCACCGGCGCTATTCTCGATGAGCTCGAGAGGCGCGGCGCAATTGTGCAACGTTATCCTCTCCTGGGCATGGGCGGCTCCTTGGTCCACCGACTAGTCGCCAGAACCTGGTCGTCAGTCTCACGGCTAGCGGGTCTCGCAACCGGCAAGCCGGACGCCGTCTACTTCTCGCTGGAGAGCAATGCCGGGAAGGCGCTTGCGCTTCCTCTTCTGCTACTCTGCCGAATGCGCGGGCTCCGGGTTTTCGTGCACCATCACGGCTATAGCTACGTCAGGAAGCACGATAACCTCATACCGTTGATCATTCGCGCGGTGCCCGACGCGGTCCACATCTTCCAATGCGAAAAGATGGCTATTGAGTTCGACGGCAGGTATTCGAGACGCGCGCCGGCGCCGCTGACGCTCACGAACGCCTTCCTTGTGGCGCAACCACGCCCACAGCCGCGCAGCCTCGACGATGCGTCTATAAGGCTCGGCTTCATGAGCGGCTCCCACCCGGTCGAGAAGGGACTGTTCCGCGCATTGACCGTTGCGGGAAGCACCGCGAGGCACCACCCTACCACCTTTGAGGTCGCAGGGCCGCTTGACGACGCGACCTCTAAGGAACTCTCGAAAGTAGCGCATGAACTCAACGTTGAGCTCGTGCTTTGGGGAGCAGTGAGGGAATCCAAGGCGGCATTTTTTAGCCAGCTCGACTATTTGCTTTTCCCGAGCACCTATCGCAATGAGACGCAGGGGATCGTCAACTTGGAGGCGCTCTCTTACGGCACTCCGGTGCTGGGAATCGATCAGTGCTGCGTGCGGGAGACCATCGAGCCCTTCGGGGGGGCGGTTTTCGAGAGCGAAGCGGAGTTCTTGGCGCGGGCTCCAGCTACCATCCTCTCCACAGTCGAGAGCACCACGGCCCAACAGAGGAGTCGCACGAACGCGACCAAACAATTCAGCTCTCAGTTCGACAAATCAACGAACGAACTCGCGGCATTGTTGGCAGCGCTCCTGCAGCCGACGCCCCTGGTGCCAGCCCGATCCTCGACGAGCGCGCGGCAGCTCGCGGACGAACGCGTCAACTAGGTCGCTGCTCCCGAGTGCGTGGGTGCTGCGCGCGGGCGGCGAGCAGAGTCGCTCCGCAGCTCACCCACGCTTGTTGGCTGGGATCGGACGCAGGTCGAACGTCATGGAGCTCCATCAAAAGGCGTGGGGGTGCCCAGCGCAACTACTTCGCCCGCCAGCTTCCCTCGGGCAGGTCGACGGTCTGCGGCCCAGAAGCTCGTCGCCCCCGCCCGAACCAGCTCCTGGCCCGCCCCCAGTCCTCCGGAAGCTCGCTCTTCCCGTGCCGCTTCTCGATATCGCGCTGCAGGGCTCTCGCCGCCATGAGGTGGCCAGGGAACAGGGTGTCGATCGCCCAGCCGAGGATCGGCACGCTTGAGGCGCCGGTATCGGCCAGCAGGTAGCCCGCCATCCGCGCCAGGGTCGCCGGCTTGGCGCCCGCCTGCACGGCCTCATAGAGCAGCAGACCCGCCGCACCGGCGCTGTACAGCGTCCCAGCGCCCGGAGCCCAGGCGATCACCCCGTCCACCCCGAGCCGCAAGGGGCCGAGCTTCACGAGCCCATCCGAGAGCCGCTTGATCCGTTCGGCCTGCCGCCAGGCCCGATGGGCGCGTTCACGATCCTGATCCATGAGCTCACAACGTGCGCCCCGCGCCCCGGTTCTGGTCAGCCGTCGGTGCGCGGTCCCTCCCGCGGGTTCCACTGCTCGGCCGAGCGCCACAGGCGCTTCTCCTCCACGCCGCCGCCGGTCCCCTCCCCTTGGTCCGCCCAGACGTTCACCGGCGCACACTGGACGTAGTGCGCCACCGTGCTCAGGTGCCGCCAACGGCCGGCCCGCATGATCTCGATCAGCGATCGCCCGGCCGCCGCCAGGTCCTGGGCGGCGCCGATGCGGAAGGAGTGGGCGTTCAGCCGCCGGGCGATATCGGGCGGGATCTTCGCCCGGCGGACCGCCAGGGCCAGCACCTGGTTCACCAGCCGCGGGTCCGCATGGCCCGGCAGCGGCCGCCCTCGCCAGATGGCCCGCAGCAGGGGGCCCCGCTCGATCTTCGCCGCCTTCAACCAGGCCTGCACGGCCGCCGTGGTCTCGCGCGACAGGTAGGCCGCGTAGCGCTGGCCGAAGGGATCGTTCTTGGCCCGCCGCACGAGGATCTTGCCCGTGCCGTCCGGCAGCGGCTCGAAATCCTCCACCTCCAGTCGGATCAGCTCGCTTCGCCGCAACAGACCGTCATAGGCCAGCCGCAGCAGGGCGCGGTTGCGCATGCCATGCAGATCGTTGGCCCAGGTGGCGACCAGCTGGTCGCGCATCGCGGCGGTGAGGCCATAGGCCTGCTGCGCCGGCCGGCCGTGCTCGCGCCGGCCGCGCCGGAAGGCCAGCTGCACCGGCAGGCTGTAGCTGACGTCCGGCTCACCGGCGAGCCGGTGCACCGCCCGGATCGAGCGCAGGTACTGCACCACCGTGTTGCGGGCGCAGCTGGGGAACAGGTGCGACACGAACCCCGCCACGGCGTCGGCCTCGGCCGGGAGCGGCGAGAACCCCGCCCCGGCGCACCAGCGCTCGAAGCGCTCGAAGCAGCGGGCATAGGCCAGGATCGTGTTGGGTGCGTAGGCGCCCTGCATCCGGGCCAGCGCCAGCGCCCACGGCGGCCACGGGTCGTCCCCGAAATGCCGCGCCATCCATCCCCCGTCCATCCGTCACCCCCTGCTCACCACAGCCGCGAGCCGCAGCACCCCGACACCGCCACACCCGCCGCGCCCGCTCAGCGCGCGACCGGGTGGCGCTCGGCCTCGTCATCTGCCTCCCCGTCGGACGCCGCCTTGACGACCTCGACCTGTCCCGCCGCCCAGGGGTTCACCGGCGCGTGGCGCACATAGCGGGCGACGGTATCCGCATGGGTCCACCGGCCCGCCCGCATCACCTCCAGCAGGGTCCGGCCGCCCATCACCAGGTCATGCGCGGCGCCCACCCGGAAGGAGTGGCCGGACAGCCGGACGGAGCCGGCCGGCTGCAGCCCCGCCGCCGCAGCCAGGGCCCGCAGCCGCTGGTTCAGCACCACCCCGTTCATCTGCCCGCTGCAGGCCACGCTGCGCCGGACCCGCCGCAGGATCGCCCCCTCCGTCACGCCGGCGGCCGCCAGCCAGGCGTCCACCGCCGCGAGCCCCGCCGGCGACAGGAACGCCTGGGCGCCCTTCCCCTCCGGATCGACCTTGGAGCGGCGCACCCGCAGGCGCGCCCCGCCGTCCGACAGCCGCTCGAGGTCCTCCAGCCGCAGCGCCATCAGCTCGCCGCGCCGGCACAGGGTGTCGTAGGCCATCCAGAACATCGCCCGGTCCCGCAGGCCCAGCAGGTCGTCGCCGCAGGCGGCCAGCAGCCGGTCGCGCACCATGGCGTCCGCCGGCGGCGCCTGCCGCGGCCGCGCCCCGTGGCGGCGCAGGCCGGCGCGGTAGGCCAGCCGAACCGTCTCGCTGCGCGTCGGCTCCGGGTGGCCGCCCAGCCGGTGCGCCCAGCGCAGGGCGACCAGGATCCGCGCGACGCTGCTGGCCACATACTCCGGGAAGAGCGCCGTCACATAGCCGGCCACCGTCTCGGCCTCCGCCGGCACGGCGGGCGCCAGGCCGCGGGCCGCGCACCAGACGTCGAAATTGGCCAGGTCGCGGGCGTATTCCCGAACCGTCTTGGGGGCGTAGGCGCCCTGCAGCGGCGCCAGCCTCACCCGCCAGCGGTCTTCCGCCTCCGCCCGCACCCCGAACGCCGCCATAGGATCCCTCCACGCCGATCCTCCGGAAGACGCAGCCGGGGCCGCTTCACCCTCACGACGTGTCCGACCAAGCGCACCACGCGGGGCGTTGCGGGGCCGCGCCCCGCTGGAAGGGGTCGCCCGAGACCTGCGGCTCGGGCGCAGGGGAAGGCCTTCCCCGCCTTCAAGCCTCCCACTTGCGGCGGCGACCAACCCCTGCGGCATTCACCGTTTCGGCGCCCGATGCCGGGCCACGCCGCCGCCCGCCTCGTGAAGCCCGCGCCACCCGTTCGCGCCGCCCGGTCCCGCCGGCGGCTGACCCACGCCGCGCACAGCCGCGCACCCTCCCACCGTTCTCGTCCTCGCGCCCAAACCGTCGCCCTTGGCCTGCATCCGCCAGGCGCCGCCCCACCGACGCCCCTGCCCCTTGCAGATCCGCGCGCCGCCGCGCGGCGCGCGTCCTCGTGCTTCCACCCGGCCGGCCGGCGGCTTACAACCGGGCTGTCGGGCGTCGGGAGATAGGGCGCCGGCCTGGAGCCGGGGGATGCGGGCGACCGCATCGGCAGCGGCCGGACCGCCCAAGCACCGAGCCTCCACAAGGGGTTTCCAACGCCCGACCCCTCTCCGGCCGCCGCCCAGCGGCCAACCGTCACCAGGGACCTGCCGCATGACCGATCGCTTCGTCCTTCGTCCCGCCCGCAGCGCCGAGCGCTTCAAGGTGGTGGATGTCTGGACCGGCGAGACGGCGGTGATCGCCATGGTTCCGCAGGACGACCTCGGCCGCGAGGACGCCGAGCACCTGGCCGAGCTGCTCAACCGCCGGGCCCGCGGCGGCGAGCGCCGCATCCTCGCCTGACGGCGGGCAGCAAGCTCCACCGTTGCCTCCGGTCCGGGACTCGGCGCAGCCTCCTCGTCCATGAACCCCCGCTTCGTGGTCCGCCCCAACATCGTGCCCGGCCGCTTCCGGGTGATCGACCGGCTCACCGGCGAAGCCGCCCTGCTCGGCCTCACGCCCCTGGCGCTGGCCGAAGCCGACGCCCGCGGCCTGGCCGAACGGCTCAACCAAACTCCCTGCGAACCGGCCCGTCTCCCGGCCTGACGGCCGCCACGCCGCGCCAGCGCCGCGAAGCGCGCCGCGACCTGCGCCCGCCCGCAGGGCGCCGAAGTCTCCGAGAGAGGCGTTTCCTTCGCTCACGGAGCGCAGTTCGCCGGCCGGCTTGTCACCGAATCACAAAGGCGCCACGCTTGAAGCGCCGGGGCCGCAGTCCCGGCGGGGCGTGGAAACCTCTTGTGCGCGAACCAACCCGAGGCGGGCCGCTCCTGACGTGAGCGCCGGCCGCGGCGGCCGGATTCGGCCGCCCGGGCGCTGACTCCACAGGCTGCGTTTCCGATCCGGCATCCGGCCGCCCCAACGCTTTGGGGACGACCCGTGAACGGCTCGGCGCACGCCAGACCCAAGATCCATCCCGCCGCGGCGGCTTCGGCCGCGGACGCGCGTGACGCGGCCGGTCCGGCGCATGCCGCGGCGCCCCCTGCAGCCGGCCTCGACCTCGAAGCGACGTTCCGGGAGCACGGCGGCTGGCTGCTGGACTTTCTGCGCCGCCGGTTCGGACCGCGCGAGGCGGAGGACCTGGCCCAGGAGACCTTCGCCCGCGCCGCCGGCGCCCAGCCGCAGCTGCGCCACCCGCGGGCCTTCCTCGCCCGAGTGGCGATCAACGCCGCCCGCGACGCGGCCCGCCGCCGTGCGGCGCGCCCGCAGTACGCGCCGGAGGACGCCGCTCCGGCGGCCGGCCTGCCGTCCCACCAGTCGGAGACGGTGCTGCTCAAGCAGGTGATCTTGTCCCTGCCGCCGCACCTGCGCGAGACCTTCGTGCTGAGCCGCTTCGGCGGCCTGACCTACGAGGAGATCGCCCAGCGCTGCGGCGTGTCGGTGAAGACCATCGAGGGCCGCATGACCAAGGCCCTGGCGCTCTGCGCGGCGGCGCTGCGGGACTGAGGGCGATGACACAGGATCACCGAAGGGCGCCGGCCCGCGCCCGCGACGAGGCTGCGCGCTGGTTCGCCCGGCTCAGCCGGGTGTCGGTCCGCACCGACGACCTCAAGGCCTTCCGCGCCTGGCGGCAGGCTCCGGAGAACGCCGCGGCCTACGCCGAGGTGGAGGCGGCCTGGACGCAAGCCGGCGCCTTGGCCGCCGACCCGGAGCTCGCCGCCGCCACGGCGGCGGCGTTCCAGCGCCGGCCGGCCGTCGCCGGGCGCCGACCACGCGCTCGCAGGCCAGGCGCCCTGCCGATCGCCGGGGCCGTGCTGGCGCTGGCGGTGGCCGCCGGCGGCCTGCTGGTGCTCCGCAGCCCCCAACAGCCCCGCTTCGAGACACGGGTGGGCGAGCAGCGCGTCGTGACCCTGCCGGACGGCTCGCGCCTGCGGCTCAACACTGACTCCGAGGTTCAGCTGGCCTTCACGGCCGGCGAGCGGCGGGTGCGGCTGCGGCGCGGCCAGGCCGTCTTCGAAGCCGCCAAGGACCCGTCCCGTCCCTTCGTGGTCGACGCCGGCCTCGCCGAGGTGCGGGCGCTCGGCACCCGCTTCGACGTGTGGCGGGCGCCGGGCAGTGTGCGTATCGCCCTGCTGGACGGCAAGGTCGAGGTCGCCCCGTCAGCGACGGACCCCGCCGCCCGGACGGCGGTGCTCGCCCCTGGCCAGCAGCTCACCGCCACGGCGAGCGGCCTGTCGGCCCCGGGCCCCGCCGATCCCGCGGTCGCCGGCTGGACCACCGGCCGCCTGACCTTCCGCAACACGCCTTTGTCGACAGCGGTCGCCGAGGTGAACCGCTACAGCTCCGGCAAGCTGACCCTCGCCGCGCCGAACCTGGCGCATCGGCCGGTGAGCGGGGTGTTCGACGCCGGCGACACGGACGCCTTCGTGTCGGCGGTGACGTCTCTCTACGACCTCGAGGCGGAACGCGCCGCAAACGGCGGCCGGCGGCTCAGGCCCGCGTCGGCGCACCCATCGACGCTGCCCTGACGATCGCGCTCTGGCGAAAGGGTGTCCGGCCGCCGCGTGCGTCTTACCCTTTGACGGCCGGAGCCCCGCCGCCCCTGCGGCGGACCCGCGGCGCCGTCGCCAGGAGGGGGATCCCGGTGTCCACGTCTCCAGCCGGGAGGTCCTGGTCCGCCTGGCCGGAACGCGGCGCAAAGCCCTCCGGCCGCGCACCTGCCCCGGTGCGCCCGGCGCCCGTCCGTGTCGGCCGTCACCGGCCCGGCGCGGGCGCCGGAGGCGCCGGCCCCCAAAGTCCGAAGCACGGGGACCGGCCCCCGAACCTGTTCAGCACCATTGCGCCTTGCGGCCGCGCCAGGTCTGGGCGAGGCCCTCGCGGGTCAGGCGCTGTCCGACATCCTCGCCGTCCACCTCCAGCCGGCGCAGCAGCCGCCCATAGCGGTCACGGTCCTCGCCGTCGCGCCGCAGCGTCACCGCCGCGCCGGCCGGCGCCAGATTCTCCAGGCGCGCCTTGGCTTCCAAAGCCAGCGCCGCTTCCCGCTCGCAGCTTGCCCGGGCGGGCATCTCCGGGGCGTCGATGTTCAGCAGGCGGACCCGTTCGCCGCCGACCAGCAGCAGGGTGTCGCCGTCGACCACCCGCGCGACGCGGGCGAGCTCTCCGCCGGCCGCGCCGACCGGCGTCGGATCGCCGGGCGCCTCGGTCTCCACGCCGGCGGCCCGCACGGCGTCGAGCACCTGCGGCCCCCACCAGCCGGCCGCCACGGTCATGACAAAGGCGCCAACGCAGGCCGCCGCAAGCCGCCATCCGGTGAGCGGTCGCCCGCCCCCGCGATGTCCTGGCGCGGACCTCGCCCCGCTCCGCCTGGAAACCGGGCGACGGCTCGGCCGCCGCCAGGGTGAGTTCCTGCCGCCCATGCCCTCTTCTAGCCCGTCGCACCGACCGAAGCGAAGGCCGCGCTTGCAAGGTCACGAGCACGAGACGCCGGTGAATGCCCCGGCTGCCGGCCCTGCGAGGCGGCTGCCGGCCGCCCTGGGCGCGTCAGAACACCAACTCGGGGCCGTGTCTGCGCGATCTTCCGGACCCAGGCGAAGCGGTGCAGTCTGCCCGGTCATGCCGACCCCTGCGCCGCCTCCGGAAGAAGCCCTCGTCGCGGCACTCGTCGCCGCACGTCGCCGGGCCCTGGGCCTGTCGCAGGGCGCGCTGGCCGAGCGGATCGGCGTCACCTGGTGGATGGTGCAGAAGTACGAGAACGGCGATGCGCGGATCTCCGTCGGCCGCCTGCTGCAGATCGCCGCCGCCCTGGACTGCAGCGCCGCCGAACTTCTGGCGCCCGTCGACCACCGGCCGGAGCGTCCGTCCGCCGAGGAGGCCCTGCTCCGCGCCCATGCCCTCGGCGCCGCGGAGCTGGTGGCGGCCTGGGGTCGCCTGACGCCGCTCAGCCAGCGCAGCCTGCTGCGCCTGCTCCACACCCTGAAGGGCTCGGCCGAAGCCTGATCTCACGGTCGGCGCGGCAGCAGGCGGCGCGCGTCAGGACCGCACGCCGCCCGTACCGGGTCAGGTGCGAGCCCGCACCGCCACGCAGCGCACCGCCCTGGCCTGGGCCAGCTCCATGAGGTTCAGCGCCGGGCCGAAGGGAGCAGCCGCCCGGACTGGATCCAGCGAACGGGCGAGCACCAGCACGCACACCGGCTCCAGCGCCATCAGGTCGTCGTTGGCCCGGAACGGCGCGGCGCGTCCGTGGCGGTCGAACTGCGGCCGGGCGAGCACGACCCGCACTCGCTTCTGCTGCGCCCAACGCAGCGCCAGCCGCTCGCCGCCGGGGGCGCCGGTCAGAGCCAGGGTCATCTCGGGCCATTCGCCCAGAGCCCAGTTGAGCGCATCGAAGATCCGCCGGGCGTCCTCAAGGCCGGTCGCCTGCGGGGCCGCCCGGAACGCCACCACCTGCCGTCCCGGGTCGGCTTCCGCCTGCCGCCGGGCCTGCAGCGCCCGAAGCGCCGCCTGGGCGTCGAGCTGCGCCGCCGTGACGGAGCCGGCCCGCGCCGATCCGCGCCAGGGGCTCCAGGTCTCGCCGGTGGCCTGGGCGTAGGCGTCCGCCGCCGCCTCGCGGACGGTTTCGATCGCCCGCACCGCGACGTCGGCCGCGTCGGCGCGGCGCTTGGCCTGCTGCAGCTCGTCGTCGGCGACCTCCGAGCCGTCGAAGTCGCGCAGCAGCCGGGCGAGGCTGTCGCGGGCGCGGTCGGCCTCGCGCTCCACGCGCTGGGCGCCGGCATGCAGGCCGCCGATGAAGGTCTCGCAGATGGGGGTGGCGAAGTCCTCCAGGGCCGTGCCCAGCAGGGTGTCGAGCAGCTCGCCCATGAGGGCGGCGCCCAGCTGGCCGAGCGCTTCGGCGGTCGGGTGCGGCCGTGGATCCTCCAGGGCGCTGCTCAGGGCGTCGAAGGCGTCCAGCGGCAGGTCGCCAGGGGTCAGCAAGGGGGTGGTGAGCGGGATCATGGCGGTCTCCTTCGGGTTGGCGAGCCGGAGCTCGCGCCCTTTCCCGCCGGGGCGGGGACGGCCGGTCAGGGGCGCCAGAGCGCGCCCCGCGCGTCCCTTGACCGGCCGTCCCCGGCCTGGCCCCTTCAGGCGCCCGCTCCGGCCGGCCGACCCGCCGGAGGCGCCTTGCCGCGGCCGCGGAACGCCCGCGCCGCATGGCTGGCGCAGTAGGGCCCGCCGACGCAGGGGCGCCCGCAGAAGCCGAAGTCCGGCGCCCTGGGATCGCCGATCGGCCAGCGGCACTGGCGGGGCGTGAGGGCTGCGAGGTCCCAGGCGAGCGGCGGGAGTTCGACCTCGAGTTCCGCAGCCTTGCTTCGGACGCCGGCCGCCTTGACCGGCCTGGCTCTCGCGGACGATCCCGCCGCTGCGACGGGCCGAGACTTGGACGGCGTGCGAGGCCGGTGACTGCGCCTTGTCGGCGCGACCGCGCCGGCGGCCCGCGCGTGGGCGCCGTGCTGCGACAGGCCCAGCCGGTGCACCTTGCCGATCACGGCGTTGCGGGTGACGCCGAGCCGGGCGGCCGCCTGGCTGGCGCTGACGCCGTCCCGCCAGAGCTGCTCCAGCCGCGCGACGCGTTCGGGGGTCCAGCCGCCGGAGCCCGGCGGGTCTTGAGGATGGGGTGACATGACAGGTCTCCGCCCGGCCAACCCGGGCGCCCCGCTCCGCCCTTCCTCCGCTCCACGACCCAGCAGACGAAAGGGCCTCCGCACGGCGGAGGCCCCCGATCGTCAGGCCGCGAGCGCCGCCGCGTCCGCGCCCTCCCCAGCCGGCTCCGCCGGGTCCGCTGCGTCACCTGCTTCGACCTCCGCCGCCCCGTTGGGCAGGTCCGCCCCAAGCGGCGCCATATCCTGGGCCGCGGTCGCCTCGTCGGGGCTCGCTGGATCGGGCTCGGAGCCTGCCGGGTCATGCCGCGTCGCTTCCGGCGAGGACGCCTCAAGGGTTGAAGTCCAGGTCAGCTCCGGAGGGACCCACCCCTGGGCGGCCGCCAGAGACGCGACGCGCGCCACCAGCTCGTCCTTCTTCAGCCCGCAGGCCTTGGGATCCGTGTCGCCGAGCCCCTGGAGCATGGCCGCCAGTTCGGCCTTTCCGTGCAGGCGGAGGTAGGCCGGGTCCGGCGTCCAGCCGCCGAAGCGGGCTCCGCACAGGCCGGCGATCTCCGCCGCCTCGGCGCGGGCGGCTCTGCGGACGGCGTCCGTGCGGGGCTCCCGCAGGTCCAGGCAGACGGCGACCAGCTCGGCGAGCATCGCCAGCTGTTCGCTGGCGCCCAGCCCCGCGGTCCAGGCGATGGGCGTCAGGCCGGAGGCCTCCAGCGCCTCCCGCCGCGCGACCAGCCGCCGCCTCAGGTCAGCGTCCAGGCCGGCGATCGGCGGACGAGCGCCGACGTAGGCCTCGGCCCGCACCGTCAGGGCGGTCGCGTCCCGCCCGACCCGCGCGGCGGTGAGCAGCCGCAGAAGGTGCGCGGTGAGCACGGTGAGGGCGGCGGCCGGATCGTTGGCCAGGGCGCAGGCGAGCGCCCGGGTGGCGAGGTCCGTTCGGGCGTCGTGCAGCGCATGGCCGGCGCCCAGCGGACCGGGCGGCGGCTGCGGCGGCGCCCGGGTTCCAGCTGCAAGGGACGCCGGGGCCTCGGCGTCCTCCGAGGCGGGCGCATCAGCGGATGGGTCGTCGGCCGCCAGGTCCGGGGCGACCTCCGTCGGGATCGGCGCCGGCCGCCAGAAGAAGCTGACGTCAAGGCCGGTCGCCCCGTTGGGCGCCAGCCGCGCGGCGGCCACCTCGCCGTCGGTCACCTTGGCGCGGGCCACCGCCAGCTGGGCCGCCAGATGCTCGGCCAGGGCTTGGTCGGACGCGGCCGCGCCGCCCGCGATTTCCAGCGCAGCCTCGGCGGCCTCCGCCCGGCCGCGCGCCGCCTCGAACACCGCCCGCTGCGCCTCCGGCAGCCCGCCCACGTGGACATAGGGCAGGTGCAGGAGGCCCTCCGGCGCCCGGTAGCCGCCCTCGTCTCCGAGCTGCACCGCCAGGCCTTCCGCCTCCAGGCCGGCCGCTAGGGCTTCGGCCCGCTCCCGCCACAGGCGCGCCAGCAGGTCGGGGTCCAGCAGGGCGTCGGGCAGTTCGCCGAACAGGTCGGCCTCGATGCGGCCGCCCGCCGCCTGGTAGGCCGCAAGTCCGACCAGCGGAACCCGCGTGTCGTCGGCGGTCACTCGCCCGCCCTGCACCTGGGCCTGCAGCTGGTAGTCATGCAGGACGCCGTCCAGCGCCGCCTGTGCGAAGCCTTCCTGCCGGTCCTTGTCCTTCAGACGGGCCAGCATCCGGACCTGCCGCACCGTCAGCCGATCCTGCCGGTAAGCCTCGAGCACCCGCGGGTGCACCCCTGCCAGGGCGGCCAGGCGCTTGATCTCCAGCTCTTCGTAGCCGAGGGCGGCGGCGATCTGGCCGGTCGCCATGTGGGCGCGCCGGAGCTTGCCGATGGCGGCGATGACGTCCGCCGGGTGCACCGGCGCATGCTCGCGGTTCGGGATCACCGCGGCCGCCGCCTGCGCCGCCCGTCCCTCCACCAGCAGGCACTCGACCGGCGCGTCGGGCGCGATGGCGCCGGCCTCCACCAGGGACAGGAGGGCCAGGCGCCGCCGCCGGCCGTCCAGCACCTGGAAGGGCTCGGCCTCACGCCGTCGGCCGCGGCGCACCACCAGCGGATAGATCAGGCCGGCGGCGCGGACGGTGTCGGCCAGCCGCGGGATGTCCGCGTCCGCGGCTTCCTCGGCGCGCAGGTTCTCCGGGGCGACGCCGAGGTCCTTGAGCGGCACGGTCAGCCGGCGCCCGGCCGGGATCTGGGAAGCGGTCATGGTCAGGGTCTCCGAGCCGGCGGTCCGGACCACCCGTCCGTCCGGCTCGCCCCTCCCCGCCCCCGCTCCACCTCCCCGGCCCCGGCGGCCGCCGCCTCGTTCCAGTCCCCGAACGGCGCCGGCGGCAGGCGGACCCGGGCGCGCCAGCCGTCCGCCCGCAGCGCCCGGACCAGGCCCGCGGCCGCCTGCTCGCCGGCCGCGCCGCGATCGGCCGCCACCAGCACCGCCTGCACGCCCGGCGGCGGGCGCCAGCCCGGCAGCCGCGGCGCGGAGAGCAGCGCCCAGGCCGGCAGGCCGAAATGCTGGCCCGCCGACAGGGCCGAGAACACCCCCTCGGCGACCAGCAGAGTCGGACCGGGCGGGTCGAGGCGGACCGCCGCCCCCGTCGGCAGCACGCCCACCGTCTTGCGGGCGAGCGGCAGCGCGGCGCGCGACCCGTCAGCGGCCAGATAGGTGATCTCTACGGCGCAGGTGGAGCCGTCCGGCGCCTGAACCCGCGCCAGCAGCGCCGGCCGCCGCCGGCCGCGTCCGGCGTAGACCGCCGCCGGGACCGCCGGGTGGAAGCGCAGGGCGGCCGACCGGGTCCGAACCGACCGGTGCGCCAGGTGCCGGGACGCCAGGCCCTGCAACGCGCCGCCCTCGGACCAGAGCTGCTCGGCCGTGCGCCGCCGCCCCGCCGGCGAGAGCATGGCCGGCGGGAGCATCGTCGCGGCGCCGGTCGGGCTGACGCCCGCCAGCCGTCCGTCGGCATCCACCAGGCCGCGGGCCTGCAGGTCCCGCAGCACGTCTCGCCAGTCCGCCCGCCCAAAGCTGTGGATCACCACGCGCCCGCCCTCCAGCAGGAGCGAGACCGACCGATCCCGCGCGCCGTGCCCCGGGGCGGGCACATTGGCCCGCAGCCCTCCGGCCCACAGGTCCCCGCCGAGCGCGCGGACGATGGGCTCCAGCGAGGCGACGCTCACAGCAGCCCTCGGGCGCGAAGGCTGACCACCCGCCCGTCGGCGACCAGCAGGTGGTCGTGCACGGCGATGCGCAGCACGGCCCCGGCGTCCACCAGAGAGCGGGTGTCGGCGACCATCTCCGACGTGGGCTCGACCTGCCCCGCCGGGCGGTTCTGGACGAGGATCAGGGCGGCCGCGTCGAGCTCCAGCGCCCGGCGCAGGATCTCGCGCGGATAGACCGGCGCATGGTCCACCGATCCGCAGGTCAGGCGCTCGTCGCGGACAAGGCGATTGCGGGCGTCGAGGAACAAGGCCCGGCATTGCTGCCGCGTCTCAGCCGCCAGCACCGCACGGACATAGTCCTGCAGCACGGCGCCCGAGGACAGCACCGGACGGGCGCGAAGCTCCGCCTCGTGGCTCTTGCGGAAGAGCTCGCGCCAGACGGCGATCTCCAGCGCCGCGGGCGCCGGCGCGACCTCGGCCAGCCGCGACGGCGGCGCGCCGAGCGCCTCCGGCAGGGATCCGAACCGCTGCAGCAGGGCCGCCGCCAGCGGGCCGGCCTGGACGCCGGTCGCCCGCCGCAGGGCCAGGGCCAGGCATTCGCGCGCGTCCAGCGCTTCGGGCCCGGCGGCCTGCGCCCGCCGGCGGATGTCGGCGAGCGCTTCGCCTTCCCGCAAGGGATTCCGATATGCGGCGCCCATGGCGCCCTCCTTCAGGTTTCCGACCCCACGCCGGGGCCGTCCGCCTGAGCCCTTCCTCCGCCTCCCATCCTGCTGGCCGGCTCCGCGGCCCATCTGCGGGAACGCCGCGGCGGCCGCCGAACGGCTGCGCCACGGCGATCGTGCGCCGCGCGCGTCAGGTCAGCAGCCATCCCGCCACCGTCACGGCGGCCAGCAGCACCAGGATCGCGGGGATGGCGAGCACCGCCCAACCGGTGGCCTGGGCTTCAAACCAGGCTCCGATTTTGAGAGAAAGGGCGGCCGGCGCCCGGCGGGAACGCGAATGGGTCATGCGCTCAGACTAGAACATAAAGGGTACAGCGCCAAAGATTTTCTGTAGGTTTTATACAGTCGCTCGATCGCTTGCGCTCTGAGCGACTCGCTTGTCACGGACGATCGCCGGCCTCCGCGGCGAGACAAGCCTCCATCGACTGAAGCCGAACGCCCCCTTGCCGCTGGACGGCGCGGCGGTCCGTTCGCCGCGGATCTCATGCGTGTCCCGGCCTATCTCACGGGCGCCGCCGCTAGCCGGCCGCGTCGCCGGGTCTTGCCGATCCGCCGGGTCGGCGGCCGGACGGGTCAGGCCGAGGCGGTGGATCATCCAGGGCATGCTCAGCCTCTGGACGAAGATCGAGAACGCCACGACGGCGGAGGCGACGACGCGCCTGCGGCGCGCCGGATAGCCGGCTCGAGGCTGCGATGCGACGGGCGATCGCCAACAGGCGGAACCCCGCCGTCCGGCGCGGATTGCGCGGAGCATGAGCCGACGCACACCCCTGATCCTCGCCCTGTTCGGCGTGCTCGCCGCCGGGTGCGACAGCCTGTCCCCACCCGCGCCGGCCTCAAGCGTCGAGTACCGCCCGGAGCAGGCCGGCACGGTGGACCACGCCCTGTGCCTGCTCGGCTTCAGCGCCGTGCCGCTGAGCCGGCTGGTCAGCGGGCACCAGACCGTGGAGGGACAGATCAACGGCAAGCCGGCCACCTTCGTGCTGGACACGGGGGCGAACGTCAGCGTCGTCCACGCCGGCTACGCCGAGATGTTCGGCCTCTCGCCGCAGCGCGGAGTCGCGGGCGCGGCCATGGGGCTCGGCGGCGGCCTGCAGGCCTCCAGGTCGGCGATCGACGCACTGCAGGTCGGCGCCGTGAGCATCCGCCAGGAGCACCTGATGCTGGCCGACCTTTCCCAGCTGACGACCGTGCTCGGCCGCCTGTCCGCCACGCCCATCCACGGCATCATCGGCCAGGACGTGATGCGCCGGCAGCGTGCAGTGATCGATGTGGCGCGCCCGATGCTCTACCTCCAGCCGGCGGCGGCCGAACCGGCGCCTGTCGCGGCGGAGCGCTGCACCGGCGCGGACGGCGCAGCCGCCGGCTGAACGCGGCCTTACGCAAGCCCCTGGCGGACCGGCGTTCCCCCTGCCCGCCGTCCCTCCCGGACGGACCTGCGCTGCCCGGGCCGGCTCAGGGCTCGTCGGCGGCCGAGGGGTCAAGGGCGGCGGACACCGGGGTGGTTCGCGGCATCGCCAGGTAGCCTTGCTGCCGTTCCGCTGGCGCCGGCGGGGGCGCCCGCAGCCGCCGCATTCTTCCCGCTCGGGAAGTTTCTGATGCAAGCGCCCGTCCAGGCAGTTCGATCTTCCCGCTCGGGAAGCTGGGAGGCGCGGTGCGCGGGCCGCCGCGGCGGCGCGTCACGAGCCTCTCCGCCTCAGGGGTACGGGACGTCCGCCGGCCCGGATCGCCGCTCCCGCAAGATCCGGTCCCACTGCTGCTCCCATCCTGGGACGATGGGGATGTAGAGCAGCGCGCCGCCCGCGAGCCTGTAGAGGTCGACGCGCGTACCGGAAGGCCTGCGCGCAGTGCAGAGGAAGAGATCGGTCTGCATGAGGACCAGCTGCCCGTGGGATCCCGATCAACCTTTCCCGCCGGCCGCCGTTTCGACGGCCATCAAATGCGATCCTCGCCGCGCCAGGTGCGGGGCGACTGCGGAAGGCGCGCCTCGACCTGGGGAAACGGGGGCGGTCCGGACCGAAGCCGATGCGCCAGCCGCCAGGCCTGCCCCGCCGCGAAGCCCCGCGCCTCTAGGCTCGAGCGGCCTGCGGCGGTACTCACGGCCATGCACCTGGTTCACGATCCCGCCGCGCCCGCCGCCGAGCCCATCAGCTTCGCCGACTTCCTGAAGGTGGATGTGCGCGCCGGCACGATCCGCGAGGCTGCCCGCTTCCCGCAGGCGCGCAACCCGTCTTACATCCTGATGATCGACTTCGGACCGACCCTCGGCGTGCGGAAGTCCGCGGCCCAGATCACCGAGCGCTACAGCCCCGAGGACCTCGTGGGCCGCCGCGTGCTCGCCGTTGTGAACTTCCCGCCCCGCCAGCTCGGACCCATCCGCTCGGAAGTGCTTGTCCTCGGACTGGCCGACGCGCAGGGCGCCATCGTGCTCGCCGCGCCGGAGCGCGAGGTGCCGAACGGGGCCCGGCTGGCCTGAGCGCGGCCCCTCCGCCGCAGCGGTCGGGGTCGCACCATGAGGTCAGGCGAGCTCAGACCGGGATCCAGCGCTCGGCGGCGTAGTCGAAGTAGCGGTCCACCCGCTCGCCGTTCCAGCGATACTGCAGGTGGCGCTCCTGGCGGGGAACGCCTACCGCGCGGGGGGTGAAGGCCGCCACGCACCGGCCGCCCGCCCGGCGCACGCTGGGATAGACGAGGCCCAGCGCGCCGGCGTCGCGGACCTCGGCGGCGTAGGCGCGCGAGGCGGCGTAGCTCTCGGGATCCAGCACCGCGGACCGCCGCGGCTCGGCCAGGGCGTCCACGTCCTCGAGCACCGCGTCCACCGTCCCCACCAGCACCCGCATGTCCTCCGTGCGGACCGGATCGCCCGCGTCCCGCGCGAAGCGCTCGAAGTGGTGGAGGGTCTCGGCGATCGCGGTCTCCAGCTCCCGGGCGGCGTAGTAGACGCCGAAGCGTCCGTCGCTGAAGCGCGAGCCCCTGGGGTTCACATGGGTGAAGGAGGCCATCACCCAGCTGGCGCCGGGCCCCGCTATGCGGTCCTCGGGCGCCACCAGTCGGATGTCGCCTGCCTCGTCCCGCACCCGCGGATTTGTCAGCTGCTCCAGGGCGATCAGCGCCTCCCAGACCCGCGGGTCGGGAGAGGCCCGCTCGAAGAGGTCGATGGGCGGATATCGCGAGGCGATGATGCGCCAGGCCTGCGACCACTTCACGCGCCGCTCGGCCACGTCTAGCTCCAGGGCGCGCGGGCGCTGTCGAGGTAGGCGCGCACGGCGGCCAGGTCCGTCACGTCGCCGGCCAGCATCCGCTCGAGCGGGGTCTGGCCGCCGAAGCCCGCGTTCGGCCGGCTGATCCAGGAGTCGGCCAGCGCCGGATCGGAATAGACGATCTGCAGCGCCTTCCAGATGCCAGCGATGTAGCCGATGCGGCGCAGGGTGTCGGCCGGGACCCGCACCCCATTGCCCGCCTTCCAGGCATAGAAGGTGCGCTCGGCCGGGGATCCCAGGAGCACGCGGGCCTGGTCGGCGGACACCCGCCACTTGGCCAGGATCGCGAACGCCCCTTCCAGCGCCTTGCCGGAGTCCACCTCTTTGAGGTCGGTGCGGGGCTGTTCCTGAGCGGCGAGCATGGCGGTTCTCACTTTTGCAGTAAGTAGTGCATGAACTGCAAATCCGCAACCTGGTTGCTGGCGCCGAAGCGGGATCGGCTCCCGGACGGGTAGGCCTACGGCTTGGCGGCGGCAGGGCGCCTGTGCCCTGCTTGCGTCTAGGAGGCCGATGTCCGGACATGCCCCGCTCCCCCTGCCCCGACTGGCCCGCGCTGATGGACCTCGCCACGGCGGCCGCCTACCTGACGCTGGGCCCCGGCACGGCGGCCAGCCTGCTGCGGCGGGAGAACGTGGCCCCGATCGTGGTCGCCGCCCGCCTGAAGCGCTGGCGCCGCGAGGACCTCGACGCCCTGGTGCAGCGGCTGGCCGGCCAGGGGATCGCCGGCGAAGGGGCTTGCCAGGCCATGCTGGAAGGATTCGACTGGGCCCTGGCCGCCGTGGAGCGCCGGGCCCGCAGCCCTCGTTCCGAGCGGGGCGGCTCCGGTCCGCGGAGGCCCGATGAAGTACGTCAACCGCGTCCAGCGCCCTGACGGCACGGTCCAGCTCTACCTGCGCAAGCGGGGCCTGCCGTCGGTGCGGCTGCCCGACGGCCTCGGCGAAGCGGCGCTGGCCCGTCACGTGGCCGCCCTCGTCGCCGATCTCGCGCCCGACGCCGCCGCCCCGCCCAGCACCTTCTCAGGCGCCCTGCGCGCCTATGAGCTCACCAGCCCCGACTTCCGCATCCTGGCCGCCTCCACCAAGTACGAGTACCGGCTGATCCTCAAGGAGTTCGAGGACGACCTCGGCCGGCTGGCGGTCTCGGCCTTCACCCCGGCGTTCGTCGACCGGCTCAAGGGCGCCTGGGCCCGCCGCGGCCACCGCGCCGCCAACATCCGCCTGCAGGTGCTCAAGAACGTCCTCAAGCCGCAGCTTGTGGCCGGTCGGCTGGCCAAGGATCCCTTCCCGCTGGTCGGACAGGTGCGCCGGCCGCGCGAGCTGAAGGAGCCGCACCTGATCTGGTCCGACGCGGTGTTCGCGAAGGTCATGGAGGCGGCGCTCGCGGCGGAGAAGTTCGGCCTGGCGCGGGCGCTGGCGGTGGGCCGCTACGTGGGCGCCCGCCGCGGCGACCTGGTGGCCATCCCCCGCACAGCGCGCGAGGCCGGCCGGGTCCGCTTCATGTCCGGCAAGCGCCGGATCCGCGTCGACGTACCGGAGGATCCGCGGCTGACGGCCTGGCTGGGGCGCACGCCGGAAAGCCCGCCGGACCGTCCCCGCCGGGGACGCAAGGCCCGGCCCGGCGAGCCGAGACTGGCGACGACCACCCTGGTCTACAACGTGGCCGGCCGGCCGTACACCGAGGACGGCCTGGCCCTGGAGCTGCGCAAGCTGGTCGCCCGCCTCCATCAGAACGGGGCCATCGACAGCGGCGACTACGACCTGCACGGCCTGCGCCACACCCGCGGGGTGGAGCTGGCGCTGGCCGGCTGCAGCGACGCCGAGGGCGCGGCCATGATGGGGCACGGCAGCGCCTCGAGCTTCGCCCAGTACCGGCGCCAGGCCGACCGCATCCGCCTGGCCGACGCGGCCGAGGCGAGGCTCGCCGCCCGCCGCGGGGCCGCCCCTGAACAGGCCGCGAACGAAAAGTGCAACGAGGCCTGCAACCAGAGTGCAACGGAGCCCCTGGAAACAAAAAAGGACCGAGGAAATTCCTCAGTCCTTTGAATGCTTTGCGATGGTACCGCCCTCCCGGATCGAACGGGAGACCTCCAGAGCCACAATCTGGCGCTCTAACCAACTGAGCTAGGGCGGCACGTCGCGAGGGCCGGTTTGTAGTCGCGCTGCGCTTCCTGATCAAGCGCCGGAGCGGCTAGAGCAGCACGATTGCGCAAAGAAAAAGCCCCGAGGCGAGGCCTCGGGGCTGATCCTGGTTGTCCCCGCCTCAGGTGGCGGCGACGATCACTTCGGCAGAACCCACCGGAGCGGAATGCGGACCGTGCCGCCTTCCACGGGGGCGCCATCCTTGGTCATCGGACGCATCCGGAAGAGCTTGGCCGCGCGGAGCGTGGCTTCGCCGAAGTCTTGGTTCGGCGGGTCTTCCGAAACCACGGAGCAGTTCTCGAGCGTACCGCGAGCGGTCACCGAGCAGCTGATCGTGGCGCGGCCTTCGACACCCATCCGCTGAGCGCGTTCCGGATAGTACCGGGCGAGCTCTTCCGCGTTCGGGCGACGCGACCAATCCGGGTTCGTGAGAACCGACGGACGGGGCTGCGGCGCTTCGGCCGGCGGAGCCGGCACTGGGGCCGGCGGACGCGGGTCCTCGATCCGTTGCGGAACCGGCGGAACCGGCAGCGGCGGGATCTGGGGCACGCTCGGAACGGCGACCGGCGGACGCGGCTGCAGCGATGGCGGCGGCGGCGGCGGCGGCGTGTTCGGAGGCGGCGGCGGCGGGGGCGGCGGCGGCGGCGGAGGCGGAGCCGGTTTAATGATCTCCACGTCCGTCACGTCATCGACGTATTCCTTGAACTGCGGCTCGAAACGGCTCTTCCAAAGGTAGAGCGCGAGCAGAGCGTGCAGCAGGAGCACGATGATCAAGCCGATGGTGAAGCCTTTGTTCTTCTTCGGCTTCGGCTCGTCGAACGGGTTGTAGACCGGCGAGGCGGTGTCTTGCTGCGATACTTCAGCCATGAGTCACCGCCCTACGTGTTTCGATCTTCACCGACCAGGGCCACGCTGTAGAACCCATTGTCCTGCAGCATGTTCATCACGCCCATGAAGTCGCCGTATTCGACGTCTCGGTCGGCGCGGATGAAGATCCGTTCCCTGGTCGGGTTCCGCTTTTCACCCAGGCTCCGGCGAAGGTCGTCCCCAAGGCTGGGAAGGTCCGTCTCGTTGTCCTGGATGAACAGGCGCCCGTTCGTCTGCAAAGAGATGTAGACGGGTTTAGGTGGGTTGACCCCTGGCTTCGCGACGGCCGGTGGAAGGGTCACTTCCACCGTCACCGCGGCCATCGGCGCAGCCACCATGAAGATGATCAGCAGCACCAGCATCACGTCCACGAAGGGTGTAACGTTGATGTCAGCGTTCTGATCAGTCTCGTAGCGGCTGCCCCCAGAGCCTGACATTTTGGCTCCCATGTGGCTTAGGCTCCTTTGTCGAGCTGCCGGGAGATCGCGTTCATCAGTTCAGCCACAAAACCTTCAGTGCGGGCGCCGTAGGCGGAAATCCGCGTCTGGAAGTAGTTGTAGAAGATAACCGACGGGATGGCGGCGAAGAGACCCAGGCCGGTGGCCAGAAGCGCTTCGGCGATACCCGGGGCGACGACGGCCAGGTTGGTGGTGTTGGTGTTCGCGATGCCGATGAACGAGTTCATGATCCCGTAGACGGTGCCGAACAGACCGATGAACGGACCGTTGGAGCCGACGGAGGCCAGGAACTGCATGCCGCTCGACAGGCGACGGCCCAGCTGGGCTTGCACCGCGCCGACCGCGGCTTGAGCGCGGGCCAGGGTGGTGTCGCGGTGTTCGCCGGCCACTTGCAGGCCAGCTTGACGGGACAGCTCAACTTCGGCGGCGGCCGCGGCGGCCATGTCGGCCAGCGGGTTGCCTTGGAAGTCTTCCGATTGGGAGATACGGCCCATGTCGGTGATCGAGCGCGCGCCGCGGAAGGCTTCGAGGAAGTTGTCCGAGGTGCGGTTCAGGCCGCGGAACTCGATCATCTTGGTGACCAGCAGGGTCCAAGAGAAGATCGAGGCCAGCACGAGGCCGATCATGATGGTCTTAACGACCGGGTCGGCGTCCATGAACATGGTGCCGACGCCGAGCTTGCCGCTGTGTTCCATTTGCGGGGGCGCGCCAGCCTCTTCGCCAGCCGGAGCCGGAGCGGGGGTGGCGGCCGGAGCGGCGGCGGCGTCGCCAGCCGGAGCAGCGGCGGCCGGAGCGGCCGGAGCGGCGGCGTCCTGAGCGAACGCCGGCGCGCTCGCCATCAGCGCCACGGCGCCGAGGAGAGCGATGAAAGGGGTCTTCCGTTTGTTGTCGAGCATCTGTCGCCAGTTCCTGGTTGGTCTAGCACGATTGGCCGGAGGGTCGTCGCGCGAGAGCGTCTCCACCCTAGTTGAAACAAGCCCGCCGCCCACCCAGATTATTATCCGGAGCAGATGACAGACCGCTGTCGCTGCGCCCGACCCGTAACGCGTACTCCACAACACGTGGAAGGGCGTTTCGAAGGCGCGAGGCGACCCCGTGTCCCCGAAGGAACTCGAAGTCTTACCGCAATGTTAGACTTGCGGCCTCGGGTCTTTGGCAACCTCATATCAAAGCGTCAAGGGGTCAGAGCACCCGCCCTGCCTAGGAAAACAGCGACGCACAGCAGCTCTGCTGCGACGCACAATTGTTGTGCGAAGGATAAGCCTAGAGAATTCCACTAGTCCGGGAATTTCGATGCTGCGGCGCAGCAATTTCGGCGGAACCGCGGTTTCGAAAACTGCCTCCAGCGTAGCCAGCCGCCGGTGCAAATGGTCAGACAGCGGGCGATCGCGGGCGCGATCGGCAGACACCCTGTGAGGGTATAACCTTCGACATTAGGAAGGAAGTGGTGCCTGGGGGCGGATTCGAACCACCGACACGCGGATTTTCAATCCGCTGCTCTACCAACTGAGCTACCCAGGCAAGGGCCGCCGACGCGGGAGCCGGCTCTATAAGGGAGCCGATTCAGGAAGTCCAGCGGCCGCGCGCTAGTCTTCAACAGGTTCTTCGCCAGGCCCGTCGCCGCCTTCTACCGCAGGGACGGCATAGGCGCCGGAGAGCCAGCGCTGAAGATCGACGTCGGCGCACCGGCGCGAACAAAACGGGCGGTACGCCGTCGCCGTGGGTTTGCTGCAGATCGGGCACCCAGACTGGCTCATATCGCTCGCACCTCGACGAACTCTCGGGCTGCAGTCGGCTCGCTGACGATGTTGAAGCGTGCGCCCAGACGCTCACCGAGCTTCCGCACGAGAGGCGAAGCCTCGATCGCCACCTCCGGAGCACAGCGCCCCTCCAGGCGAGCGCCCGGGTTCGAAGCGCCTTCCGTCTCCAGGAGCCGGACCAAGCGTTGAGCCACGGTGCGTGGCGTCAGGGCGCCGCTCTCGGTGCACAAGCGCTCGGCTAACGGCTGCACCCGCCGCGGCAATGACAGCTCCATGGTGCCGAATCGTCCCACGGCCCCAATGGCGACCCCGGGGTTATCCGGGCCAAAGGCGGTGCGAGCCGCGGCAAGCAGCGCATTGCCGTCGTGCCCACGCCCAACCAGATCGAGAACCACAATGCCGCCCAGACCCTTCAGGCGCAGCAGACGAGCGGCCGTGGCCAGCGCGGCGAGATTCGCTTGGCGCGCCACCCTCTTGGCGTCCGCGCCCTTGCGCTCACCTAGGTCCACGTCGATTGCGGTGAGCGCACGGGTCGGCTCGATAGCAAGCACGCCGCCGCCGGGCAGAGGATGGAGAACTTCGAGCACCTCGGCCTCCGCCTCGTCGGCGACCTCGCGCGCCAAGCGACCGTCTTCGATGTCGCCGTCACGCACGTACGACCGCAAGGCCTCTTCCAGGGTGGGCGGCGGCGCCAGCAGGCGGGGCTCCCCTTCCCCAGGCCCAACCAGCCGGGCGATCGGCAGCTTCCCGCGTCGGGCCTCAGCGCGGATCTCCACCTCCACCGACGCGCCACGGATTGGCCGCTGGTCAGGGCGGAAGGGCAGAATCGCTTCCGCGCCGCCAAGGTCGAGGAAGGCCGTGGCCAAGGCCGATTCGACGCTCGCCACGCGTGCAACGAGGCGTGCGCCCAGGGAGGTCCTCGGGTCGTCCCCGTCGCGGCGGATCAGCAGCCGCTCCGGGCGATCGTCGATAGTCACCACGCCTCGGGTTTCGCCTACGCTGCGGTCGAGGAATGCGCGGCGCTCGCTCATGATCGACGATACCCCAGACCGTCGAGCAAGGCGGCCGTCTCATAGAGCGGCAGGCCGACCACGCTCGGATAGGACCCCTGCAGGGTAGTGACAAAAGCGCCGGCTCGCCCCTGCACGCCATAGCCGCCGGCCTTCCCCAGGCCTTCGCCGCACGCCAAATAGAGTTCGACGTCCGTGCGGCTCAGCCGCTTGAACCGCACGCGGGTTTCCACCAGTCGGTGCGCGGAGCGACCGCCCGGTGCGATCACGCAAACGCCGGTCAGCACGCGATGGCTCCGTCCGGACAGCAACTCGAGGCAGCGCCGCACCTCAGCTTCCGTTTCCGCCTTCGGCAGGATGCGACGGCCCAGCGCCACAACCGTGTCGGCCGCCAGGACGAACGCCGCCGGCTCCTGCGCCGCCACGCGCTCTCCTTTGGCCACGGCGAGGCGGTTTGCCAGCTGGCGGGGTGTCTCTGAAGGATGGGGTGTTTCGTCGACCTCGGCCGCGCTTACGGCGTCGGGCTCAAGCCCGATCTGACGGAGGAGGTCGAGCCGTCTGGGGCTGGCGGAGGCCAGGACCAGGCGCTGCGGCTCATTCTGCAATGGAAATACGATCTAGCGGACGCGGAAGGTGATGCGACCTTTGGTGAGGTCGTACGGGGTCATCTCGACGAGCACCTTGTCGCCAGCCGACACGCGGATGCGGTTCTTTCGCATCTTCCCAGCCGTGTGCGCGATGATCTCGTGATCGTTCTCGAGTTTCACGCGGAAGGTCGCGTTGGGCAGGACTTCACTCACCGTTCCCGGAAACTCCAGCAGCTCTTCTTTCGCCATGCAGGCTCCAACGGGGCATCATAAAAGGACGGCCCGCGCCCTGATCACAGGCTGCGAGCCGGTACCACTCCCCCATATAACGCAGGTGGCAGGTCGAGGTCGATGCCGCCTCAGCCGCCGAACCGTTTCGCGATGCGCGCGGCCAAGGCGTCCCGCACCTCCCGGTAAGCGGCGATCCGAGCTTCACGAGCCCCTTCGACGAGAGTGGGGTCGAAGGTCGGCCAGTATTCGATCTCGGTGGCCCGCCCGCGGGACAGCTCGACTGCTGTGTGCTGAGCCTCGGGTGTCAACGAGATCACAAGGTCGAACGAGTCGTCATTGAGCTCGCCGAAGGTCTTGGGTCGGTGGCGCGAAAGATCGCAGCCGAGCTCGCCCATGACCGCTTCAGCGAACGGATCTACCCCCTCCCCTTCCACCGCCCGCTGGTCCGCTGACGAGGGCTTCAGCCCGCAGCTGTCCACGAACACTTGATCGCCCACCAGCCGCTTGAGCAAGGCCTCAGCCATCGGCGATCGGACCCTATTGAAGTTGCAGGCGAACAGAACGGCGGAAGGGCGCGTGGGCGCTTGTTCGTCCGACAACGGCATCACCCTCGCCAATGGAGGGAACAGATGAGGGTGAACAGCCGCCGCGCGGTGTCGAGGTTCGTCTCGATCTTCCCGGCCAGCCGGGTCCGCAGCAACTCGGACGCTTCATTGTGCAAGCCGCGCCGCCCCATATCCAGGGCCTCGATCTGGGCGGGAGTCGAGTTGCGGATGGCCTGATAATAGCTCTCGCAGATCAGGAAGTAGTCCTTGATGAGGCTGCGAAACGGCGAGAGCGAAAGTATGTGCCGACGCTCGTACCCCGGCCCGCGCACATCCAGCACCAGACGATTTTCCACCAGCCCCATCTTGAGGTCGTAGGGTCCCGTCTCCGCGCCTTCCGGCACAAACAGGTTCTCCTCAAGGAGATCGAAGATGGCGATCTGCCGCTCCTGCTCCTGATCGCGCGACGCCGCCGCGAGGGTGTCCTCGTCGAGCTCGACGCTCTGCAGGCGGTGCTTTGCGGACGTGGTGGCCATGGGTTCCGTGGAGGCGACCCATTCGCTTTAGGCCAAACCGGCCAGTGTCGTCATCCGATGCACGACAACGGCCGCAAGCAAAAACGCGAAAAGACCCCCGGTGCGATCGCACCGGGGGCCACAAGCCTTGCGTTGAGCTTAACGATAGGACGCGTAACGGGCGCCCACCGGCCGGACGTAATCGGCGTGCACATAGCCCACGCCCACGCCGCCTTGCCCCACGAGGATCCAGTTGGTCCCCGGAACCTCGGCCAGGGCTTCAAAGCGCTCGCCCGAGCGCAGCTGGCCGACCCGACCGCCCCGCGTGCTCGGAGCCGAGCGCAGGTTCACGGTGCTGGTCGCAACCAGCGTCTGGTCAATCCGGCGGTAGCTGGCCGGCGAGATGTCGGAAGACAGCCGGTAACCGCCGCGCGTGTAGGTCGAGCTGTAGCTCCGGCGGGCATCGTTGTGCTGCATCTGGCAGCCCACAGCCGAGCCAGCAGCCGCGCCGACCGCCGCGCCGACAACAGTCCCGGTCGTCCGGTTGCGGCCCGAAACGCTGTTGCCGAGCAGACCGCCCGCTAGGGCGCCGATCAGCGCGCCGCGCTCCTGCTTCACGCCTTCCGCGCCGCAGCCGGTCACACCCGGGACCAGGCTCTGCGCCGAGGCCGTCGTCGCCCCGCCCGCCACCAGCGCACCGGCCAGCATGGCGGCCGCCGCGGCGCCGTTGATCGTCTTGCTGAACTTCGACGTCTTCATCTTCGCTCTCCGTCCATTGCGTGTCTGAGAGGCCCAACAGGACCTCGATGAGGCGCAATCTAGAACCGGCATCCTGAACGGCCTTTGGGCCGGTTTGACAGGAACTGTTCAGCTTCGTGGACGCGCCTTGAAGGCGTTCAAACGAAGACGGCAGCAGAACGATCCGAGCAGGTCGGCCGAGCTTGGCCTCAGCCCTGCCCCATGCGGATCGCGGCGGAACGGGCGTGGGCCGGGAGCCCCTCAGCTTCCGCGAGGGCGACAGTGGCAGGCGCCAGGGCGGCGAAGGACGCCGGGTCGCACTTCACGAAGGAGGTGCGTTTCAGGAAATCGTACAACGAGAGGCCCGAGGAGAACCGCGCCGCCCGGCTGGTGGGCAGCACATGATTGGAGCCCGCCACATAGTCGCCGATCGCTTCCGGAGCATGCCGTCCCAGGAACATGGCCCCGGCATGCCGCACCCGCTCAGCCAGCTCTTCCGGAGCTGCGACCGCGAACTCCACGTGTTCGGGCGCGATCAGGTCCACTAACGGGGGCGACTGTTCCAGCGGTGCGATGACCACCGCACCGTGGTTGCGCCAGGAAGTCTCCGCCGTCTCGCCGGTCGAAAGGGTGGCGATCTGCGCTTCCACAGCGGCTTCCACCTTCGCGGCGAAAGCTTCGTCGTCGGTGATCAGGATCGACTGGGCCGCCGGGTCATGTTCGGCTTGCGACAGCAGGTCGGCTGCGATCCAGTCCGGATTGTTCGCTCCGTCCGCGACCACGACGATTTCGGAAGGCCCCGCCAGGGCGTCGATCCCCACGGCGCCATAGACCCGACGCTTGGCCGCGGTGACGAATGCGTTGCCAGGTCCGACGATTTTGTCGACAGGCCGGATCGGTCCCGCCCCATAAGCCAAGGCGGCGACCGCCTGAGCCCCGCCCACGCGCCAGATCTCCGTCACGCCTGCAGCCTTGGCGGCGGCGAGCACGGCCGGCTGCAATTTCCCGGGCGGGGTGACCATCGCGATGCGGCCCACGCCTGCGGCAGCGGCCGGAACCGCGTTCATCAGCACGGTGGACGGATAGGCCGCACGTCCGCCGGGCACATAAATGCCGACCGCGTCCAAGGGACCCCAGCGCCAGCCGAGCTCGACGCCCGCATCGTCCGTGAACCGCTGATCGGCGGGACGCTGGCGTTCGTGGTAGCGCCGGATCCGCTCGGCGGCGAAGGCGATCGCCTCGTGCACATCGGCTGGGCAAGCAGCGGCGCCCGCCTCGATTTCCTCGGGGCTGACGCGGATGCTTTGCTCGTTCAGCTCCACTTTGTCGAACTCGCGCGCAAAGCGTAGCAGCGCCTCAAGGCCCTCGCCCCGCACCGCCGCGATCACGTCGCGAACGATGGCGTCCACCTCTTCGGGCGTCTCGCGTCGTTCATCGACGAAAGCTGCGAATGCGGCCTGAAAGCCGGGATCTTCGAACCGGAAACGACGCATAATCAAACTTCGTGGGCGGGAGTTCGCGGTGTCGACCAGGGTTGCGACACGTCGGCCAGGATCGCCTCGACGCACTCCACGCTGGCGCGGATGTCCCCACCGCCCGCGCAGCTGATGGTCACGACACCCCCCGGCGCTTCCGCCGGCTCGAAGGTGACGGCCAGGATCTCCAGAACCGCGTCTTTAGCGTCTCGGCGGATCTTCCGCGCCTCGACCTTCAGAACGCCGCCGAGTTGGAGGCCCGAACGGATGCGCTCGCCGCCACCTGCTTCCCAGCGGAAGCGGTTGAACGCCAGGGTCAGCCGCCGCGCCTTCGGCTCGAACGCAATGTCACCCACCTTGAGCACGGCATCCTGCATCGCGGCGGAGATTACTGCGAGGTCGTCGCCATCCTCGGCGAGCAGGCGCAAGGGCGCGGCCTTTGCCATCTCAGTCCTCCGCGCCGTGGTTGTCGCCTTTGATCCGGCGAACGTGTGCGCCACAGGCGCCCAGCTTCTCTTCCAGGCGCTCGAAACCACGATCCAGGTGGTAGACGCGGTTCACCACCGTCTCACCTCGCGCGGCTAGGCCCGCGATCACCAGACTGACCGATGCGCGAAGGTCCGTAGCCATTACCTGCGCGCCCTCCAGAGAGCCGACGCCACGCACCCGCGCTTCGCCGCCTTGCACGACGATGTCGGCGCCGAGACGGATCAGCTCCGGCGCATGCATGAAGCGGTTCTCGAAGATGGTCTCGCGAATGACGCTCTCGCCTTCGGCCAGCGTCATCAACGCCATGAACTGGGCCTGCAGGTCTGTCGCGAACCCGGGATAGGGATCGGTCTCCACCTCGACGGCTTTCAGGCGAGCGCCATTGCGCTTCACCGTCATGCCGTCGTTGTGCGGCGTGACTTCAACTCCCGCCTCGACCATTTTGTCGAGCAGCGCCTGGATGAAGTCGCTGCGAGTGTTGGTCAGCCGCACCTCGCCGCCAGCCATGGCCGCGGCCAGCGCATAGGTGCCAGTCTCGATCCGATCCGGCAGCACAGCGTGAGTCGCGCCCGACAGGCGGCTGACGCCCTGCACGCGGATCGTCGGCGTGCCAGCGCCGGTGATCTTCGCGCCCATCTTGTTGAGGCAATCGGCGAGATCGACGATCTCAGGCTCGCAGGCGGAGTTCTTCAGAACCGTCTCGCCGCTCGCCAGGACACAGGCGAGCAGCGCGTGCTCCGTGGCGCCGACGGAAACGAACGGGAACTCGATCTCGCCGCCGCTCAGGCCGCGCGGCGCCTGGGCGTAGACATAGCCCTCGTGCAGATCGATGCGCGCGCCGAGCGCTTCCAGCGCCTTGAGGTGCAGATCCACCGGACGGGCTCCGATGGTGCAGCCGCCAGGCAGCGAAACCTTGGCCTGACCGGTGCGCGCCAGCAGCGGGCCAAGTACGTTGAATGAAGCCCGCATTTGCCGAACGAGGTCATAGGGCGCGAAGCCGCTGACGATCTCTCGCGTCGTCAGAAGAGTCTCAGGACCGGCGGCCCCGTCGCCTTCGACCACCTCGGTTCCCAGGCGCTGCAGCAGCTTGCCCAAGAAGCGAGTGTCCGCCAGACGCGGCATGTTGGTGAGCCGTAGCGGCTCGTCGGTCAGCAGGCTGGCGGCCATGAGCTTGATGGCCGAGTTCTTGGCGCCGCTGATCGGGATTTCTCCCTCCAGCCGCGCGCCGCCGGTGATGGCGATGCGGTCCAATCCAAATCCTTCGATGCGCCGCGCGACGCGCGGGGAGATGCTTGGCAGCTATCTAGCGATCCAGGGGCGGCAGCGCAAAGGCCGCCTCAGTCCTGTTTGTCGTCTGAACGTTTGGTCGTCTCGGGCCTGTCTGCCGCCTTGCGACGGCGCAGGTTCGCTCGCAGCGCCTGGGCCAGCTTGGCTTCTCGATCGGTTGGCGGTTTGGACGTGTCGTTATCGGCCATTCCCGACCGGTGCGACGGCTCGTCCACAGGGTCAAGTTCGACATCTTCGATTTTGCGCTTGGCCCGGCGCGCATCGTTGGCTATAGCGCCCGCCTCGCCTTTCGCCGCCGTAGCTCAGTGGTAGAGCGCATCCTTGGTAAGGCTGAGGTCGGCAGTTCAATCCTGCCCGGCGGCACCACTTCTTCCTTTGCGATGAGCGCGGACGCTTCGGCGTCTGCGCTCTCGCTTTGAGCTCCCGCCGGTTTATACCCGGACGCAATGAGCGATACTTCCGATAGCTTCACGGTGTTTGTTCAGCATCGCCGCCTGGCCCAAGGCTCGGCGCGAGTCGCCGCGTGCGCAGCCGCCGAGGCCCTGGCCTCCGGCGCGTCCCACGTCCTGGTCTTCGATGATCGCACCGGCCGCCCGATCGACTTGGACCTGCGGGGTCCCACGCTCGCCGTGCCCCCAGTCGAATCAGCCAAGGCGCCGCGTGGCCGCGGGCGACCGAAGCTGGGGGTTGTTGCGAGAGAAGTGACGCTTTTGCCGCGCCATTGGGACTGGCTGTCGACGCAACCAGGGGGCGCTTCCGCCACGCTTCGCCGCCTTGTTGATCAGGCCCGCCTTCGATCGGCGGAGGTCGACCGTTCCCACCAGGCGCGAGACGCTGCTTATCGCGTCATGTCGGCCTTGGCCGGCGATCTGGCAGGCTTCGAAGACGCCACCCGGGCGCTGTTCGCGTCCGATCTGCCCTCGTTCCAGGCCGCCGTCGCGAGCTGGCCAGGGGACGTGCGCACCTACCTCTCTCGCTGGACGTCCTCCGGCCTGTCTTCGGACGGAAGTCCCAGCGCGTAGCCGCCCGGCCTTCGCGTCAGCACCTGGCGCCGCATCCGCGGGTCGAAGGATATGTGGATCCACCACCGCGGCTTTGAGCCATGGCCCATCCGGCGGATAGCCGATTGACCAGGCGAGGCGCGGAATGGACGCAAGGTCCGTGGTCGCGCCGGCCGGCACGGTGATGGTCTCGCCGGAGCCCACCTCGCCCACCTCGTAAGTCAGCGGCGCGGCCACCAGCCAGCAACAGCGCCCGTCCGCCGTCAGCTCCGGCGCCCCGTCCGCCCGCTCGGCGAGCCGCAGGCCCAGGTGCGCGGTGAACCGGCTCATGGGAAGGTCACGTCGGAGAGATCCTCCTGCACCGCCACGCCCGCCGGCTGCGGCGGGCAGTCCACGCTGCCGCTGATGGAGGCGCCGGGGACGAGCACCCCCACCGCGGCCGTGTAGGTGATGTGCCGCTCGCAGTGCGCATAGGTCTCGCCCAACTGCCTCAACACCGCGCCGGGATCGCCCGCCGTCTGGCAGGCGCACAGCAAAGCGCTGGTCGCCGCGGCCATCGCCGCGGTCGGAAAAACCCGCATGTTCATGATGTTGTCCTTGGGAGCTCAGCCCGCCTGGGCCGTTCTGCGCCACTGCCGCCGCTTCGCGGCGCTGCGGGCGCACTCATCAACCGTACGAATAACCTACGACAAACGCGCGCGGTCGTCAAGAACAAACAGAGAACACATGCGGCAGCCCTCTTGATCTGGATCAAGGCTTCCCGTCGCCGGCGGGGCTACCCACGCCCCTCCATGCTCCAGACCTATGAACTCTTCCTCGAGACCCCCCAGGGCGAGCGCCGGTTCGAACCGGTCACCTGCGCGACGCCGGCGGAGGCGTTGCGCAAGGCGCGCCTGCGGCTCGAAGACGGAGAACTTGCGGCCATCGAGGTGCGCCGGGCGGGCGAACACCTCTTCACGCTGAAAGCCTGAGGCGCGGATCTAGCCTGCGTTCTCCGTCACCCCGGCCTGAGCTTGGGCTTGCTCTGCGGCGTGCCGCCGGGCCAGCTGCGCGGACCACGCCTTGTCTCGCCCATAAACGTCCGGCCGGAAGATGAACCCGTCCTCCGTCGGCTCGGCCGTCAGGTAGGTGATGTAGACCGGCACAGCCTTAGGCAGGGGCGCGGGCGTCTCGGGATTGGCGGCCGCAGCCTTCAACGCCTCGGCTTCGCCGTCCATCAGCAGCTCGGTCAGCGCCATGGCGTCCTCCAGCCGCACGCACCCGGAACTCGCCGTGCGCTGGTCGAGCCCGAACAGCTCCTTCATCGGCGTGTCGTGCAGGTAGATGCCCAGCGGGTTCGGGAAGGCCAGCTTCACCTGCCCCATCATGTTCTTCGGCCCGGGCTTCTGGCGCACCCGCACGCTCACCGTTCCGGCGGCGACGCCGCGCCAGTCGACGGCCGCAGGATCGAGCTTGCGCGCGTCGGGCTCGTAGCTTTCGAACACCTCCATGCCGTCCGCGTCGAGGTAGCCCAGCCCTTGCGTCAGCACCCGATGCGCGATGGTCGTCTGCACCAGGTCCTCGGGCACGTTCCAATAGGGGTTGAAGACGGCGTAGCGCAGCACGCCCGCCATCATCGGGGTCGGCAGGGTGGGCTTGCCCACCACCACCTTCATTCGCTTCACCATCTGCCCGCCGTCGTAGAGCTTCAGCTCTCCGGCCGGGGCGTTCACCAGGATGTAGCGCTCACCCAGCGACGGCGGCAGGGCCTTCGCCCGCTCCAGGCTCGCCAGGATCATCTGTTCGTAGCGCCAGGGACCGGCGTTCAGCGCCGCCAGCGTGGCAGCGTCCGCCCGTCCGCTCACCGCGAGCCCATGCGCGGCCTGGAAGTTCGAAACCGCCGCCTCGAGGTCAGTGTCGTACGCCCCCGCCTCCGGCAGACCCAGGCGGCGGCGCAGCTGCTTGACGCGTACGCCGGTTGCGCCAGCGGCCAGCACCGGCCCGGCCGCGACCTTCACCTCCGGCAGGCTGCCCCAGCTGGCGCGATATCGTTCCAGCCCTTTGGACAGCGCCTCCTGCAGGGGATTGCGCCGGCTGGCCTCGTCCACGAACGTCGCCAACGACGACGCCTTCGCCGCGGCTTCCAAAGCCTTGGCGCCGCCGAGCCACACGGGCGCGATCTCAGTGTCGATGAACGCGAGACCGCCATCGGCTTCGCCAGCCGGCGCACGTCGCGCCGCCAACGCGTCCGAGAGCGCGATCTCTGCGCGGGCCAGAGCCACGGCGTCGCTGCCCTCGGCAGCCTCCAGGGCGCTGAGCAGCTCGTGCTCACGGTCTGCGCCATCCTGCGTCAACACTTCCGCCAACCGACGCGCCTCTGGACGCACGGCGCCGCCTGCAGTCCAAAGCGGCGCATAGCCGCGATCGCGATAGAAGCTCGCCGTCTCGTGCGAGCCATGGCCCGCGAGATAGCTCTCCCGCAGGGCCGCACGAACGGCCGCATCCGGCTGCGCCATAGGCGCGGCCGATCCCACCGGCGGATCGGTCCAGCCGGAGGGTGATTGTGCGAAAGCCGGCGCGGCGACGCATGCCAGATGCACCGCCGCCGCGCCTGCCAGCAGAACCGAGAGGCGCGCGCTTGGCCTCTTGGCGTTTACGCCCGCCCCCATGCTCGCCTCGGGCTTAGCCGCGTTCGCCGGCGCGCATGTCGGTCGACGTGCCCGTCGAGCCGGTCATGCCGGTGGAGGTGCCCATGCTGCTGGAGCCGCTCATGCTGCTGGAGCCTTGGGTCGCGCCCGCCGTCGCCGACGCATCGCTGGTGGCGCTCGGGTCGGAGCTCGCGGCGTAGGCGCCGCCGGTGCTGGTGTTGGAGGCGGTCGACGCCGTCCCGGTGCTCGCCATGTCCCCGCCGCCGTTGGAGGCGCAGGCCGTCAGAAGTCCAGCCGCAGCAAGGGCCACGGCGCAAGCAACAACACGCATGTTTTCAATCTCCCGTTCTTGGTTTCGGCGTTCCATCAAGTTCCTCCGGGCGGCCCAGGTTCCCGGAGGTCTGAATGTTCTGGCCATCAGTTTCGGCGGCGCCCCAGCAGCGGAAGACCGAACAGCAAAGGCAGGAAAAAGAAGACGAAATGCCCGCCGGTCGCCAGGTAGACGACGATTGAGATTCCGATCGCCGCCAAGGCGATCAGCAACATGGTCAGGCCACGCATCACCTAGCTCCTTCGAACGGGGCGAGAACCGCCTCTCGGGCGAGTCGTTCCACGCTGCGGCAGGCACAACCTTAACGCGCGCGCGAGTGAGTTCACCAGTCGAACCACAATCAAGAGTTCACCGCATGCGGAGCCGCCGCGGTCGCCCGCCGCAATAGGAGCGCGCACACCCAGTTCAACGCAGGCGATGTTCAAAGACACTGCCCAAATTGCGAGCACGATTTAGGGGTGACCTGCCCCCGCTAATCTACGAGCGGTAGCACTCTCGTCGCTTTTCATTTGATGCATATCTCGTCAGCTCACGGCGTCACTTGCTCCGCACAGTGATTCGAGATTCGCCATGGCTTGAGTTTAGGCGCTTAATACGCCTGCAAGGCGAACATCGGGGAAGCGCATGGGGGGCTCCAGCGTCAGTTCGGTCCAGGGTCGTCCTTCCGCCATGCGGGTCGCATGGGCGTCCCTGATTGGCATCGCTCTGGTTTTGGCAGCTGCGGCCCTTCACTCCACCTTCAGTCAGCGGCTCCCGGGCCTGGGTGCATTCGGCTTCTTCTATCCCGCACTGCTCGCCGCCGCCCTCCTTGGAGGCTGGCTGCCGGCGGCGGTGACCCTGGCCATCAGCACGGCGCTTGGATGGTGGTTCCTGCTGGGCCCTGCCGCAATCCGGCCGGTTGGAGGCGGCCCGGCCGCCAACTTGGTCGTTTACGGAGTCTCGGGCGCGCTGGTGGCGATGGTGGGGGCTCGTCTGGACACCCTGCTCCGCCGTCGACGCATCGGCCTGGCGCGCTTGGCTGAGCGGGAGCTGCGTTACCGCACGCTGTTCGAAAGTGTGTCCGACGGCTTCGCACTGGTGAAAGCGGTCCGCGCCCCGTCGGGCGAGATCCTCGACTACACGGTGCTGGAAGCGAACCCCGCCCTCCTACGCCTTCTGCGCGCCGACGAGAGCATCATCGGCAAGCGGCAGAGCGAGATCCTGCGCGACCCGCCGCCGACCTGGCTGCAGGCGTGCGAAACGGCGCTCAAGGGCGCGCCGGTCAGTTTCGAATTCAATGCGGGCCGCACCAGCTGGCTGGACATCCACCTCAGCCGGGTGAGCGATGATCGCCTTGCCCTCTTCATCGTGGACATCACCGACCGCAAGGTGGCCGAAGCCCGCCACACGGAGTTGTTCGACGAGCTGAACCACCGGGTGAAGAACAACCTTGCCATGGTGTCCGCCATGCTCGGCATGCAGGCTCGGCTGACGGCCACGCCCAAGGTCCGCGAAGACCTCAACCGCGCCATCGACCGCATTCAGACCATCGCCGACGTCCACGCGGCCCTTTACCGCTCCAGCAGCAAGGACCAGGTCGATTTCGCCACCTACCTGCGCGACCTGTGCGAACGTCTGGCCGGATCGCTGATGACCGACGATCGCGTCCGGCTGGAAGTCGCGGCCGAGCCGGCCAGCTTGCCCCTCGACAAGGCCGTGGCCATGGGCGTGGTCGTCAACGAGCTTGTCACCAACGCGGCCAAGCACGCGTTCCCTCCGCCGAACGTCGGCGTGATCCGCGTCTGCCTTCGTCACGACGCTGGCGACCTGGTGCTCTCCGTCGGCGACAGCGGCTGCGGCATGCCGCACGAAGCGTCCAGCGGCAAAGGCCTGGGGATGCGTCTCGTCCGCTCGCTGGTCCAGCAGCTCGACGGCGTGCTCGACATCCAGGCGGACAAGGGCTCCACCTTCACCATCCGCATGCGGGAGCCGGGGATCCTGCCCCTCAAGGAGGCGGCCCAGAGCCGGCTCCTTTAGGCGCGGACGCTAGCCGTCCGCCAACATCTCCTGGATGCGCACCGTCAGAGCCTCGATGGCGAACGGCTTCGTGATCATCTGCATGCCCAAGTCCAGGAACCCCGACGCGCGAGTGGCCGCCTCTGCGTAGCCGGTCATGAACAGCACCTTCAGTTCGGGTCGAACAGCCCGGGCCGCATCCGCCAGCTGCCGCCCGTTCAGGCCGGGCAGGCCAACGTCTGTGACCAGAAGATCGATGCGCTTGTCGGACTGCAGCACCTGCAGCCCTGAGGGCCCGTCGGTCGCCTCTAAGGTGCGGTAACCCAGCTCCGACAGGACTTCGATCACCAAGTCTCGCACGGCCGTCTCGTCTTCGACGACCAGCACCACCTCCTGGCGCGCTTCAGCCACGGGTGAGAGTTCCGCCGGCGCTTCTTCGTCCGGATCGTCCACCGAGCCTTGGGCGCGTGGCAGATACAGGCGCACCGTGGTGCCCTCGCCAACCCGGCTTTCGATCTGCAGGTGGCCCTCCGACTGCTGGGCGAAACCATAGATCATCGACAGGCCAAGGCCTGTGCCCTGCCCGATCGGCTTGGTGGTGAAGAACGGCTCCACCACCCGGTCGAGGATCTCCGGCGCGATGCCGGATCCCGTATCGCTGACTGAGATGCAGACGTAGGGCCCCGGCGTCAGGTCGCGCCCCGCTTCTGCGGCGCTCACTTCGACGTTGCGGGTCTCCAGCGTCAGCCGCCCGCCGTCCGGCATGGCGTCCCGGGCGTTGATCGCCAGGTTCAGTACGCCGCTTTCCAGCTGGTGGGGGTCGCAACGCGTGGTCCACAAAACCTTGTCCAGCTTGAACTCCAGCTCGATGGCTTCGCCCACCGTGCGCTGCAGCAGCTCGTCCATGTCCTTGAGCAGCCGGTTGGCGTCCACCGCCTTGGGGTCCAGCGGCTGGCGTCGCGAGAACGCCAGCAGCCGCTGGGTCAGGGCGGCGGCGCGGTTCGCGCTGGTCGTGGCCGCCGACACATATCGATCCAGCTCGTTCAGCCGCCCCTGCTGCAGCCGGCGGGTCAGCAGCTCCAGGCTGCCGAGGACTCCGGTCAGCAGATTGTTGAAGTCGTGGGCGATGCCGCCGGTCAGCTGGCCCACGGCTTCCATCTTCTGCGCCTGGCGCAGCGCCGCCTGGGTCTGCTCCAGTTCGGCCGCAGCCAGCTTTTCCGCCGTGACGTCACGGCCGACGGCATGGATGAAGTTCTCCGACGGCACGGCGGTCCAGGACACCCAGCGGTACTCGCCGTCCCGTCCACGGTAGCGGTTCTCGAACCTCAGGGTCGTCAGCCCCTGCTCCAGGCGCCCGACTTCCGCCAGGGTGGTCGCCACGTCGTCCGGATGGACGAGATCCAGGAAGGCGCGGCCGATGAGTTCGTCCTCGCTCCAGTCGAAAAGGGTCGTCCAGGCCGGATTGACCGCCACGATGGAGGCGTCGAACCCGGCCACCAGCATTACATCCGTGGACAGCCGCCACATCCGGTCCCGCTCAGCCGTCCGTTGGGCGACCTCCGCCTCCAGCCCCTCGTTCAAGCGCTGGAGCGCCAGCTCGGCTTCTTTGCGGTCCGTGATCTCGTACGACACCCCGAGGAACCGCCGCCGTCCGGTGGAGTCCGTGATGACCTCGCCGCGGCGGGCCATCCACTGCTCGCGGCCGTCGTCCGCTCTGCGAATCCGGTACTCGATGTACTCCAGGGTATTGTTGTCCAGGTACGCCTGGCCGGTGCCGACCTGCTTCAGGTCGTCGGCGTTGATCTGCGCCAGCAGCTCGTGCGTCTTGAACTCGCCGTCGCGGGGAAGGCCCCACAGGCGCTGGAACTCCTCGGAGACCTTGATCATCCCCGTGTCGGGGAACAGCTCGAACGCCCCGATCCGCCCCGCCCGCTGCGCGATCCGCAGGCGCTCTTCCGACTCCCGCAGCTCGGCCTCGATGCGCGCCTGCCGCTGGGCCGCCTCGTGCCGACGGCTGATGTCCCGGTAGAAGATCGCCAGCCCGGCCTGGGACGGATAGACCCGCACCTCCATCCAGGCCCGCCGCCCGTCCGGACGGTCGTAGGGGCCTTCCAGGCTTCCCGGACGCATGGTCCGCATGGCGTCCTGATACAGCTGGCCGAAGATGTTGTTCTCGCTGCCCGGCCAGAGCTCCCAGTGCGTGCGCCCCAGCATCGCCTCCGCGGGACGGCCGTCCAGTCGCAGCGCTTCGGCGTTGATCCGCACCACCCGGAACTGCCGGTCCAGCAGAACGAAGGCCTCCTGCATGCTTTCCAGCACGCGTCCGACCTGCATCTCGGCTTCGGCCCGCTCCACCACCGACCAGATCCGCTCGGCGGTTTCCAGCACCAGCTCGGCGTCGCTGGAGGTCCACCGCCGCGGCTGGCGGTCGTGGACATAGAGCGCCGCGGCCATCTTGCCGTTCTTCAGCAGCGACGCCGTGATCACGGCGCGGGTGTCGATGGCGTCGAACGCGGCCCGGGCCTCAGGGAAGTTCGTGCGCGGATCGGCATAGGCGTCGTCGATGACCAGCGGGACGCCGTTCCGCAGATTGGCCAGCACGTCCGGCCCAAACCCAGCCAGATCGTGGACGCCGCTCCGATGCGGCACGCTTCCATCGGTCCAGTTGCGGTCGGTGGTGAAGAAGCGCGCCTCGCTGTCCACGCGGCCATAACCCACGCGGCTGACGCCCAGGTGCTCGCCCAGCATCCGCTGCGCCGTCTGGATGATCTCGTGGGAGTCCGACAGCACCCGCAGCGCCGCTTCCAGCGACAGCAGGAACGCTTGCCGCCGCCGGCTGGCCACCTCCCGCGTGGTCTCCTGCAGGAGGCAGAGCACGCCCAGGACCTGCTCCCCCTCGCCCCGCACCGGCGTGTAGGAGAAGCTGAAGAAGGCCTCTTCTGGGTATCCGTTTCGCTCCAGCACGAACGGCCGGTCGTCGAAGTGCAGGGCCTCGCCCGCGTAGGCGCGCTCGATCAACGGCCCCACGTCCTGCTCCAGCTCTGGCCACACGTCCAGCAGCCCGCGGCCCAGCGCGGCCCCAGCTCGCGCGCCCAGCACCGGCAGATAGGCGTCGTTGAAGAGCACGATCCGCCGCTCGCCCCACAGCAGGAACATCGGCTGGCGGCTGTCCAGCATTACCGAGACCATGGTCTTCAGCGGGGCCGGCCAGGTTTCCCGCGCGCCAAGCGGCGTCGAGGCCCAATCGTGGGTGGCCATCTGTTCGGCCAGCCGCGGCCGGCCGGCGTCAGGAGAGCGCAGGGCGTCGTCCACGGTCAAACCACCCGTCGCGCGTGCGGCAGGCCCGGGCCGGGTCGAAGGTGTGCGGCGCTCAACAGAATTTGCCCCAAACGACGTTATAGCAACGCTTCGGATCGCAGCAGGTTCCGGGGCGAGACGAAGCTCGCATGGTCAGCCCTCGACGGGCGCCTCCAGCTCCATCCTTAATCCGTCCGGGTGGTAGTCCATGCGCGCCTCGCCGTGCAAGTCGCCACGCGACAGACGCGAGATCAGACGCGAGCCGAAGCCCATCCGGCTGGGTGCTTTCACCTGCGGCCCGCCCTGCTCGCGCCAGGCAAGCTTCAGCCGGCCCTCCTCCACCCGCCAGACCACCGACACCATCCCTTCCGGGCCTCCGAGGGCGCCGTACTTCACGGCATTGCTGGCCAGTTCGTGAGTGATCAGCCCCATGGCCAGCGCCTGCGTCGAGTTCAGCTGCACCGCCGGCCCATCCAGCACCACGCGCTCGGCGAAGGCGCCCAGCTCCTGCGCCAGCACGTCCTGCAGATTGGCGCCCAGCCAGGCGCTCTGGGTCAGCACGTCGTGGGTTCGCGACAAGGCGATCAGCCGCCCCTCGAAGTCGCGGATGAAGCTCGGCAGGTCCTTGGCCTGCCGCGCCGTCTGGGCCGCCATCGACTGGACGGTGGCCATGTTGTTCTTCACCCGGTGGTTCAGCTCGTTCAGCAGCAGCTGCTGACGATGCACCAGCTCCTCGCGCGCCGTCACGTCGCTGCCCTGCGCCAGGATGCCGGTGACCGCCCCCGTCTCGTCGCGGATGGGTTGGTAGATCAGGTCCACGTAGCGCGCTTCGGGCGCCGACCCGGGCATCTGCTGGATGGCCGCGCGCATGCCCGATCCGCGGAACGGCTCCCCCAGGGAGTAGACCATGTCCAGGATCTCGAAGAATCCCTGCCCCTCCAGTTCGGGCAGCGCCTCGCGGGCGCTCAGGCCGATCACATCCCGGTGCCCGATCAGCTGGCGGTAGGCCGCGTTGGTGATGGAGAAGCGGTGCTCCGGGCCGTCCATGGCGGCCACGAAGCCGGGCGCCTCCTCGAACAGGGCGTACAGCCGATCGCGCTGGATCCGCAGCCGCTCCTGGCTTTCGGCCAGCGCGTCGGCGATCTCCCGCAGCCGGCGCTCGGCCACCACCCGCCCGGTGCTTTCCACGCAGGTGCAGAACATGCCGGCGACCTGTCCGGCCTCGTCGTAGAGCGGGCTGTAGGTGAAGGTGAAATAGGTCTGCTCCGGGAAACCGTGCCGGTGCATCAGCAGCGGCATGTCCTCGACCCAGTGCGCCCGCCCCGAGAGCGCCTTCTCCACCAGCGGCTCCAAGTCCGGCCAGATGTCCGCCCAAACGTCGCGGAACCGCGCGCCCATGGCGGTGGGGTGGCGCGCGCCCAGGATCGGCGCATAGGCGTCGTTGTAGATGAACGCCAGCTCGGGCCCCCAGGCGATGAACATCGGCTGCAGGGTGTTCAGCATCATGCTCACGGTCGTCCGCAGGGACTGCGGCCACGTGGTCGGCGCGCCGAGCGGCGAGGAAGACCAGTCATGCGCGCGCATCCGGGCGCCCATGTTGCCGCCGTCCTGCAGGAACACCGGCGCGGCGGAGGTCGGATCGGAAGCGGGGTTCTCAACGCTCAAGCAACTGGCTCCTCGACGAGCGGTGCGCGCCCTACCATCACGGCGCACGCCCCTCCAGTTCGATTTCCGGCGAAGCTTTTCTCAGCGGCCGCCCTCCCGATCGTCGAGCGAGTCCGACAAATTGCACGCTCCGGGCGAAACGGCTATGGTCACGCCATGGGGTGGCCGCACACGGTTCTGACGTTCCTCGGCGCGGCTGCGTTCGCCGGCGCCGCCGCCGGCCAATCGCTTTCGGGCGCCGAAGCCTCCGTGGCCACGTCCGGATCGGTGACCATTCTGGATCCCATCGCTCTTGGTCAGGCGACCGCGCTCGCCTCCACCCCCGTCATGCGCCCCAAGACGGGCTCTTCCGTGGCCAGCGTGGACGGCGCCACCTTTACGCTCAGCGGGCTCGGTGGTGAGACCTACAGTGTCAGCGCCCCGTCGGTGATCAGCCTGAAGCCTGAGAAGGGCGGCGACGAACTGCGCCTCAGCCTGTCGCCAAACCAAACGACCGGCGTCGTGCCTGGAGCAGCCGGCGCGCCCGGCTCCACCAGCATCTCGGTGAACGCCACCTTGCCCCTCAGTTCCAGCACCACCTCCGGCGCCTACGTCGGCCGTTATGGCCTGACGGTTTCGTATCCCTGAGGCCACAGTCGGCAGGCTTCTCGGAACTGGATCGAACCTAACGCAGGTTAGTCTGGTTCTCCCGGCATGGTGGACCTGAACTCAGCATCGCTGGACGAACTCCAGACCCTTCCGGGCGTGGACCTTCGCACGGCCTACGACCTTCTGCTTTGGCGCCCGTACCTGACCTGGGACGAGGTCGGCTTCGTGCCAGGCTTCGACGGCCCGCGCGTCACCGAGCTGCAGTCGGCCGGGGCCGCCGTCGGTTTGCCGCGCGAGCCCTCATGGCTGGTGGCCGAGCGGCGGGAAGCCTGAGCTCCGCCGCTCGACCGTCCGAGCGGCAGACCTAGACCCGGCGGCGCCGGAACAGGCCCACCAGGAACAGCAGCAGGATCGCGCCCAGCGTCGAGACGATCAGGCTCGGGATCCAACCCGCGCCGGTGTTCCAGCCGATGCTGCTCGCCAGGAAGCCGCCTAGGAAGGCGCCCACCAGGCCCACGATCAGATTGGTGAGCAGGCCATGGTTGCGGCCCATCACCTTCTCCGCGATCCAGCCGGCCAGGATGCCGATGACGATCGCGCCGATAATGCCAACGCCGTTCATGTGAAAGGTCTCCGTTCGAATCGGCAGCTGAACCTTCGGCGGGCGGCGAAGGTTGCATCCCGCCGGAGACGGCTTGAGCCTTCCCGCTCCCAAGGCTCAGCTCTTGCAATCCGCCGCGGCAAGACGCCCGGCCGCGCGGACCTGTGCCGCTTCGGGACAGCAGGAGCCCGCCATGAGCATCACCATCCGCTTTGAAGACGTGCCGACGGGTCTTCTCACCGGCTACGCCAACCAGGGCTTCGGCTTCACCAGCCAGTTCGCCGCCACCACCCCCACCGGCGAAGCCTTCTGGAACCGCGCCTACATCTCGAACCTGGGCACCGGCGGCTATCTGATCAATCAGCTCAGCAGCGACACCATCACGGTGAAGCCTGCCGGCGGTCAGGCGTTCGGCGCCTCGTCCATCGACGTCAACGGCTTCAGCTTCAAGGGCTTCAACGGCGACCAGCCGCTCACCGGGACGCAGGTCGTCACCTTCAACTTCACTGCCCTGAAGGCCGGCAGCTACGACACCGTCGAGTACAGCTTCACGACGGACAACGTGGACGCCTTCCAGACGGTGATCCTGCCGGCGGCGTTCAAGTCCGGCCTGCTCTGGCTCAGCTGGAACGTGAGCGGCGCGACGGAGAACTGGGGCGCCTTCGACAATCTGGTGCTGGAGCCGAACCGCGCCCCGGTGGCCCAGGCCTTCACCGGTCAGATCACCGGCGGCCAGACCTTCACCGGACGCCTTTCGGCGACCGATCCGGACGGACAGGCGGTCACCTTCAAGGCGGTGGGCGCGCTTCCCCCCGGCGTCGTGCTCGACGCCAACGGAACCTTCTACGTCCAGCCACAGGCCGGCGACGCGGACCTGGCGGGCGCCGAGAGCCGCACGGTCAGCTTCCAGTACCTGGCCACCGACGGCGCCCTGCAATCAAGCGTCGCCACGGCCAGCGTGAAGATCACCGGCGTGCCCAACGGCCCGGACATCTGCGGCACCATCTGGGCGGACCGCCTCACCGGCACGAATGGCGGGGAGAAGATCTTTGGGTTCTTCGGCAACGACCGTGTCGACGCCCGAGGCGGGGCGGACAAGATCTGGGGCGGCGACGGCTGCGACCAGATCCTCGGCGGGGCCGGCGCTGACGTGATCTTCGGCGACGACGACTGCGACACCCTCGAGGGCGGCGCCGGGAACGACACCCTCACGGGCGGCTGGGACAACGACGCCTTCGTCTTCGGCCGCGACTTCGGCCACGACGTCATCACGGACTTCCAGTCCGGCCACTACGATCCAGGCTTCCTCTGGCTGAAGCCGCAGTGGGATCCCGGCGACGTCATCCAGATTTCGCCGGCAGTGTTCAGCAACTTCAACGACTTGATGGCCCACGCACGCCAGACCTGGACCGGCGTGGTCATCACGACCGATGACGGCCAGAACAGCCTCACCCTTGTGGGTCAGAGCCTGTGGGGCCTGAACGCCCGCGACTTCGTCTTCGCCTGACCTGCGCCGCAGGGGCGGCTCAGCCCATCCAGCCCAGCGCCTGGCCGGCGGGCCGCCGCGCGGCCGCTCGTGGGCCCGCCGATCCACGCCGGGTCACCGCGAACTCACCGAAGGCGTCGGCGCCGTGGCTCGCCTCGTCGTGCAGCGGGCCGGAATAGCTGTGCGTCACCCGGCTCCAGCGCTTGCGGTAGGCCCGCAGGCGCGTGAGTCCGAGATCGCACTTTTCGGCGTCGAACCAGCAGATTGGGATCATCAGGCGCGCGGCGTTGATCCGCTCCTCTGGGTCCATCGCTGCGCCCACCTCCACCGGCCACACCCCGAGCCCGTGCAGGCTCTCCAGCCGCGAGCGGCCTGCGGCCCCCAGCTCGCGCACCATCACGTCGTGCGGCAGATGGTGGGTTCCGTAGACGTACGGCTTGCCGGCCAACGCTTGGCGGACGACCTCCTGCAGGCCAACGCCGCTGGTCTCGAAGTAGTCGATGACCCGCACTTCCCTGCCCGCCTGCTGGAAGAACCAGATGGCCGTGTAGTCGTCGATGCCCAGGTCCCAGGCGGTGTCCACCTTCAAGGCAGGGTCATGAGGTACGCGTCCGATGCGGTTCTCGGTCTGCGCCTGGCCCAACAGGCTCGCATAGTAGGCGCCGGGTTGGGCGGTGTTGAAGTCCACCATGTACTCCGTCGCGAACCGCGCCAGGCCCTCCTCCTCCGAGCCGAGCTCGGCGATGAACTCGCGCTTCTCCTGCTCCAGCTGCTCAGGCGTGAACACGTCCGTCTCGGTGGCGGGCGAGCGCAGGGTGAACCAGCCCTTCTCCCCCTGCCGACTCTCGAAGGTGCGTGTCGCGTGATTGCGGCCGCGCGGCGTCCAAAGGAACAGAGCCCAGCCTCCGTTCTCCGCCAGGATGGGTCGGATGAAGCTCCAGGCCTCGGGCTTGGCCAGCGACCACTCTGAGAAGACCACTCCGACCGGCGAGGAGCCGACCAGGCTGTCGTAGTTGTCGGAACCGAGCACCTGCCAGGTCGAGCCGTTGGCCAGCTCCAGCTTCATCTCCGAGTTGTAGCGCGCGACCCGGGTCTCGCGAGGGAAGGCTTCGTCGATGCGCCGCTTGCCCGTGTGGGGGTTCACCGCGTCCCAGATCACCTTTCGTCCCTGGGCCGCTTCCGGCAGCAGGTGCCAGTAGGCGCCGGTCCGGTTCGACGCGGCCAGCGCCGTCCAGTGCAGCGCCACCTCGTCCTTGCCCCAGCGGCGGTGAGCCGCCACGTCCGCCCGCAGGCCTCCCCCGAGCAGGTGATTCCAGAGGTCGAGCTGGTATGGCCTGGGCCGCCAGCTGACCGGCAGGTGCAGGGTGCGCGCCTTCAATCGCGATCTCCCTCGCCCGGGGTGACGTCGCGCACATAGATCGTGCCGTCCGCCCGAACCGCCCGCTCGAACTGTCGCGGCTTGATGGTGATGACCACCTCTTCCGGATCTGCCTTCGCGCCTCGCGAGCCGAAGCGAGCCGGCGCGTGCTTGGAGGCCATCCACTGCAGTGTGCTGACCTTCAGCCGATCGGCGGTGACTGTGGCTGGGGTGCAGGCTTCGGCGACCATCAGCGCCTGATCGGCCCGCAGCTCTCCGGCCACTTCCTTGGCCTGCGCATAGGCTTCGGCGAAGTCGGGGTACTTGCGCAGCCACTGGTACAGAGTCGCATAGGCCGGCATGCCGTCGGTGTTGCAGATCTTGAACCACACATCGCCCTTCGACATGCGATCGCAAATCCGCTCGGCCACTTCGCGCGAATAGCGCACCTGGACGACCTCGCCCCGTTTGTTGGGACGCTTGCTGCGGGGCGTCGGCTGCTTCTGCCTTGGGCTACGGGCCATCGAAGATTTCCTTGTCGGTCAGGTGTTTGGAATGGCCGCTTCGTATGGCGCGCAGGTTCGGGAGCCTCAGGCGCAAACGACAAAACCCGCCGCGGCGCAGGCCAGGGCGGGTGGAGCGGTGTTTCAGAACTTGCGGAAGGCGCGCGGTCAGGCGACCTGCAGCGTCGTCAGCGCGGCCACGAACCTTGGCCGGCTTGAGAAAAAGAGGCGCGCGGAGCCCGCTGAGAACCCCGCGCGCCGCCGCGTTTAGCGGAAGAGGCTCATAAGGGTCCCGGAGGACTGGTTGGCGATCGACAGCGCCTGGACGCCAAGCTGTTGCTTGGTCTGCAGGGCCTGCAGCCTTGCGCTTTCCTTGGCCAGGTCGGCGTCGACGAGGTTGCCCACGCCGGCGTCGATCGAGTCTTGAAGCTTGCCGATGAACTCCAGGTGGGAGCCCAGCGACTTGGAGCCGGTGCCGAGAGCCGACAGCGAGCTCGAGACGTTCGCGATGGCCGTGTCGAGGTTGGCGACCATGTCGGTCGCGATGGTCTGCGTGCCGATCGAGGCCGTTTCATCGACGCCCGAGCCGCCGATTCCGTTGCTGAGCGACAGGTCTTGCGCGGCGACCGAGATCACCGAGCTGCCCTTGGCGTTCGCCAGGGCCTGCACCTGCACGCCCTCAGCCTTGATCATGTTGGCGCCGTTGAACTCGGCGTTGGCGATCGCCTTGCCGATTTGGTCACGGAGAGCCTTGAAGTCGTCGTTCAGGGCGACGCGGCTGTTGGTGTCGAGGGTGGTGTCCGTGGCCGCCAGGGCCTTCTCCTTCATCTGCACGAGCAGATCGGAGATCGTCTCGCCGGCGGAGATCGCCACGTCGACGGTCGACTGACCGCGGGACAGGGATTCCTTGACGGCGTTCAGGGAGTTGGAGGTCGAACGCTGGTTCTGGGCGATAGCCCAGATGGCCCCGTTGTCCTTCGCCGAACCGACCTTCTTGCCGGTGTTGATCCGGGACTGGGTGACCTCGAGGTCGCTGTTGGTCTTGTTCAGGTTCTGCAGCGCCACCATGGCGCCGACATTGGTATTCACGCTGTTCATAGGCATTGTGCCCGGGTCCTTCTTTCAAGGTCACTCGCCGTCGTTTTGACAGCCGCAGGCATTTTGCCCGCCGGGATGACCAATCAAGCTTCGGGCCAACTGCCCACCGGGCCACTTTCCTAGGCAAAACAAGCAGGTCACGGCCTGCCGGCTGCCGGGCAACTTCTGCCGCTGGCAAGTTTTGCCGGACCGGATGGGTAATATCTTCCTACCAAACGCCGCTAACGGCTCGTTTACTCTGTTGCTGGGCGCACAGGGGCGGCAATTGCTTCCCAGCGCGCCCCGGAACACCCGCCCAACGCCCGCGTTCGCCGCTAAGAGCAGGAGGATTCGATGCGCCCCGTCCCCTTCGCTGCAATCAGCAGCCTGATGGCCTTGGCGGTCGGGGCATGCGCCGCGCCTCCGGGCCGTGAGGCGGCGCCCGGCGCCCAGGCCGGCTCTGCGCCGCGCCAGTGCTTCTGGACCCGCAACGTGAACGGCTTCGCCGCGGCCGACGACAATGTGGTCAATGTCCGCGTGAGCGGCGGCGACATCTACCAGCTGGCGCTCTTTGCGCCCTGCCGGGACGTGGACTGGGCGCAAGGCGTCGCCCTGCGCTCCCGCGCCGGCTCCACGGTCTGCACGGGAGCCGACGCCGAGCTGATCGTGCCGGGCCCGCTTGGCCCGAACACCTGTCAGGTGCGCGAAGTGCGCCGCCTGACGCCCGAGGAGGCCGCAGCCCTGCCCTCGCGCGCCAGGCCCTGAACGCGCCTTACTTCGGCAGGGTCTTGGACCCCGTCAGCTGGAACTGGGTGCGCACGCCCGGCGCCTGAGCCAGGCCCTGGCGCGCCACCGGCTGCCCGCCGCCGACCCAGATCTGCACCTGGCCCGGATCGATCCGGCGAACGCCCTTTTCGTCGACGGTGCTCAGCGCCCGCTCGTCCAGCGTGAACTGGACAGTGCGCGTTTCGCCCTTCTTCAGGCTGACGCGCTGGAAGCCGTGCAGCGAGCGCACCGCCGCCCCGGCCTTGCCCGGATGCGTCGTGTACAGCTGCACCACTTCGTCCCCGTCTATGGCGCCGTTGTTGGTGACATTCACCGACACCGTCACCGGCTGGCCGGCGGCCACCCGCGCGCTGCTGACCTTGGGGTTGGCGTAGCTGAACTTGGTGTAGCTCAGCCCGTGGCCGAAGGGATAAAGCACCTCGCCGTTGAAGTAGCGGTAGGTCCGTCCGGCCATCTTGTAGTCGCTGAACGCCGGCAGCTGGTCGGCGGACTTGTAGAAGGTCACCGGCAGGCGGCCGGCCGGGCTGTAGTCGCCGGCAAGCAGCTGGGCCACCGCGTGCCCGCCTTCCTGGCCCGGGTACCAGGCTTCGACGATGGCCGGCACGTTGGCGTCGGCCCAGTTCACCGACAGCGCGCTGCCGTTCATGAGAACCAGAACCGTGGGCTTGCCCGTCGCGTGGACGCGCTGCAGCAGTTGCTGCTGCGGCGCCGGCAGGTCGAGGCTGGTGCGGTCGCCGCCGGCGAAGCCCGGTACTTCCAGCTTCATCTCCTCGCCTTCGACGCGCGCCGACAGGCCGCCCACAAACACCACCACGTCCGCGTTGCGGGCGGCGGCCACCGCGTCGTCGCCGTTGTTGCTCGGCAGGCTCCAGATCAGGCGCTGGCGGCCCTTCACGCCGCGTTGGAAGCCTTCCACCCGGATCGGGTAGCGCTTCCCGGCTTCGAGCCGCACGCCGCCGTCGAGGATCGAGGGCGCGTCGCCCACGCCCCACTCTTCCACCACCGGCTTGTTGTCGATGAACACCCGGTAGCCGTTGTCGCTGGCGAACCGGAACCGGTACTCGCCCGTCTCCGGCGCCGTGATGTAGCCGGTCCAGCGGGCGGAGCTTTCACGATCGCCCGTCCAGTCGAAGGCCGCGTTGGCGCTGGTGCGGGCTTCGGCCGCTCCTTCCAGCTTCACGTTGCCGAAAGTCTCCTGCTTCAGGCCCTTGGTCGTGCAGGCCGCGTCGACGCAGAACGCCGCGTCCGGCACCGGCGCGCTGGCCGGACCCACCAGGCCCGTGCCTTCCACGTGCACGATCTCGGCGTTCGGGAACCGCGCCTTCAGGCCGGCCAGCACCGTCACCGGGTTGGTCGGCGTGCCGTAGTAGTTGCCGATCAGGGCGTCGACGCTGTCGGCGTTCGGGCCGATCACCGCGATCCGCCGCGGCGCACCCTTGAACGGCAGCAGGCCGTCGTTCTTCAGCAGCGTCATGGACGCCTTGGCCATCTGCAGCGAGACCGCCGCGTGCTCGGGCGTGTTGTTCTGCGCGGCGGTGATCTGGCCGTAGGGGCCCGAACCCGGCGGGTCGAACATGCCCAGGCGGATGCGCGCTTCGAACAGCCGCTGCAGCGCCTGGTCCAGCACCGCCTGCGGCAGCAGTCCGCTCTTCACCGCAGCTTCGATGTGCTCGGGCTCGGTGCTCATGTTGTTGCGGTAGTCGCCGCAGATCAGGTCCATGCCGGCCTTGAAGCCGACCGCCACGCCCTCTTCGGCCGTCTTGGTGTAGTGCAGCGAGTCCGGACGGAAGATGTTGGCCGCCGCGCCGCAGTCCGACACCACGTAGCCGGGGAAGTTCCAGGCGGTGCGCAGGTAGTCGGTCATCAGCAGGCTGCTGGCGCAGCCGGGCACGCCGTAGACGGCGTTGTAGACGCACATCACCGACTGCACCTTGCCGTCGATGACGGTGGCCCGGAAGGCCGGCAGGTAGGTGTCCTCGAGGTCGAAGGCCGACGGGTGGACGTCCTCCTTGTGCCGGTTCGACTCCGGCCCGGAGTGCACCGCGAAGTGCTTGGAGGTGGCGATCGTCTTGAACCCATTGGGGTTCGAGCCCTGCAGCCCGCGGATATAGGAGATGCCGATCTGCGAGGTCAGGTGCGGATCTTCGCCGTAGGTCTCCTGCCCACGGCCCCAGCGCGGGTCGCGGAAGATGTTGATGTTGGGCGACCAGACGGTCAGGCCCCGGTAGAACTCGGCCCCGCCGTCGGGATGCAGCCGCTCCACGTACTTGGCGCGGAACTCGGTGCTGACCACGTCGCCGACCTTCTGCATCAGCGGCGCGTCCCAGGACGCGGCCATGCCGATGGCCTGCGGGAAGACAGTGGCGAAGCCGGCGCGCGCGACGCCGTGCAGGCCCTCGTTCCACCAGTTGTATTGCGGCACGCCCAGGCGCGGGATCGCCGGCGCGGTGTGGCCCACCTGGTGGGCCTTCTCTTCCAGCGTCATGCGCCGGACGAGGTCGGCCGCCCGCTGCTCCACGGAAAGCTGCGTGTTCCGGTACGGCAGGTTCGCCACCGCCGCAGGCAGGGGCTGGGTGGCTTGCGCCATCGCCTGCCCGCTCGCGGAAAGCGAGACGAGCATGCTGAACATGAGCAGGGTTTTGCGGGTCAAGTGACGTCCTCCCGGAATATTTTCCGAAGGACTAGCCCAGAAATGGTAGCGCAACCAGCACCGATGGCCGAACACCGCTCGCACCCGTCGACCGTGCAGGAACTCTCCCACAAACACGCGCGGACGTCAAGAACAAACGAGGAACAGGGCGCGGTCACATCTTTGTTGATCATGCCAGGAACCAAGCTGAGCCGTAGACGTTTCCTTGGCGCAGAACTCTTGGGGGGATTCAGCATGTCCGCGTCCACGTCTTATTCCGCAGCCAAGTTCGAGCGCGAGCTCCTGGCCGCCGTTCCGTTCCTGCGCGCCTTCGCGCGCACCCTGTGCCGCGACCTCGAGCAGGCCGAGGACCTGGCCCAGGAAGCCGTCATGAAGGCCTGGCAGAACCGCGAGCAGTTCCAGCCCGGCACCAACCTGCGCGCCTGGCTCGCCACCATCCTGCGCAACCGCTTCTATTCTGTCGGCCGCCGCCGCAAGTGGCACGCCGACTACGATCAGGAGATCATGGAGCGCACCCTGGTGGCCCCCGACGACCCCTCCGCCCAGGTGGAGCTGGAGGACGTCCGCCGCGCCCTGGCCATGCTCCCCGACTTCCAGCGCGAGGCGTTGATCCTGGTCGGCGCCGGCGGCATGTCCTACGAGGAAGTCGCCGAGATCGCCGGCTGCCCGCTGGGCACGGTGAAGAGCCGCGTCCGCCGCGCCCGCGACGAGCTGCAGTCGATCCTCTTTGAAGGCCGCCCGCGCGATCTTCCCCGGGTGGACGAGCCCCTGCAGGCCCTGGTCGCCGACTTCGACCGCCTGCGCAGCCGCGCCGCCGCCTAGTTCGACCACTCCGCCAGGGTCTGGCCCGCCCCGTCCTCGAACGCCACGCGCTCGAAGACCACGCGGACCAGGCACGCAGGCCGCGTCTCCGGACCCTCGTTCGCACAGCGCACGGGGGTCTCGTCGCTGGCGATGCGTCCGCGCAGCACCAGCCGCCATCCGCCCGCGCCCACCGCCTCGGGCGGGGTCTTGCGGGTCACCTGATAGGCCCGGCCGCCCCGCCGCGAGAGGCGCGAGCCGCCGGTCTCGAACACCTCGGCCAGCCCCACGGTCTCCGGCGCGGCGCCCGCCTCGCCGCTGAGCCCCGCAACCGGACAGGTCTCCACCAGCAGCCAGGGCCGCCGTATCCAGAAGCCTTCCACCGCCTCCACGTCCCCGCTATGCGCCAGCCGCGCCGCCCACGGCGTGTCGGTCCAGTCCACCGGCGAAGCGGTCAGCTTCAGCGCCTGGGACTTGGCGTCATAGGCATAGGCGATGTCCCCCGCCCCTGGGCCGAAGCAGCCGAAGGGCAGCCGAAGCTCGAACCGGCGCCCCGCCATCTTGGGGATGCTGTCGTCATAGGGCGCGCCCGCCGCACTGCGGCTGGCCGCCTGCGCCACCGCCTGCAACAGCTCCGCGCGGCCCACGAACGGTTGCGGTCCCGGCAGCGTCACGGGAGCCTGAGGCGCCGGTTCGGCTTTCGGGGCGGGAGCTGCAGGTTCGGGCGCCGGCTCGGCTGGTCGCGAGCATCCTGCCAGGGAGGCGGCGAGCGCCAGGCAGGCCGCCCTTCCATAAAAACGCGGCGATCCCATCGGGGCACCATAGCAGCGACCGGCGGCCTGACCTACGCTGGGCCGATGAGTTTCGAACAAGCGGCGGCCCTGGCTGTCCTGATCGCGGCCGTCGCTGCGATGATCTGGGGCAAGCTGCGGTCCGACATCGTGGCCCTGACCGGCGCGGCCACGCTGATGGCGCTGGGCGTGGTGCGCCCCTCGGAAGTCCAGGGCGCCTTCGCCAGCCCGGCGATCCTAGCCCTGGCCGCCCTGTTCGTGATCGCCTACGCGATGGAGCAGTCTGGCTTGCTCGGCGCGCTGATCCGCGTGGCGATCCGCTTCTGCCGACGGCTAGGCTCGCTGGGAGTCTGGATCGTGATCGCCCTGTGCGGCGCCGCCTCCGCCTTTCTCAACAACACGCCGATCGTGGTCCTTGCCGCACCGGTGGTGAGGGACGTCTCCACCTCGCTGAACCTTTCGCCGCGCCGCTACCTGATCCCCCTGTCGTACGTCACCATCATGGGCGGCAGCTGCACCCTGATCGGCACCTCCACCAACCTGCTGGTCAACGACATGGCCCGCAGCGCCGGCCAACCGGCCTTCAACATCTTCGACGTCACCCCCGTTGGGCTGATCATCGCCCTGGTCGGCGGTCTCTACCTCGCGCTTGCCGCGCCGCGCCTTCTGTCCGGCAAGGCCGCCTCCCCGCCCGTCCCGGTGGCGGAGGCGCTGGAAGACGCCAGCGCGCGCGTAGACGGGTCGGTTGGCGATCCCACCGTCTTCCTGCCCAACGACCGGCCGCTCGATCTTCGCCGGGGCCTGATCTCGCTGGGCGTGTTCGTCATCGTCGTGGCGGTGGCGGCCGTCGGTTGGGCTCCCATCGCCGCCAGCGCATTCACCGGCGCCGTGGTGCTCATCCTCCTGCGCGTCATCAGTCCGGACGAGGCCTATCGCGGCCTGCGCCCCGAGATCTTGCTGCTGATCGCCGGCATGGTGGTGATCGGCCTGTCGCTGGAACTCACCGGCCTCGCCGCCACCGCAACCGAGGGGCTGATCGGCATGGTGCAAGGCCTGGGGCCGCACATGGCGATGATCCTGCTCTACGGCGTGACGCTTTTCCTGACCGAGATCCTGTCCAACGCCGCGGTGGCCGTGCTGCTCACCCCCGTCGCCGTGGCCCTGGCCGAGAGCCTGGGCGTCAGCACGCAGCCCTTTCTGGTCGCGGTGATGATGGCCGCCAGCGCCGCCTTCGCCACCCCGTTCGGCTACCAGACCAACGTCTTGGTCTACGAGATGGGCGGCTACAGCTACCTGGACTTCCTCAAGATCGGCCTGCCGCTCAACCTGGTCACCTGGGCGGCGGCGGCCCTGGCGATCCCGACCTTCTTCCCGTTCTGAGGAGACGCCTCAGCGGCCAACCTGCGCCAGCCGCTCCAGCTCGTCCGCCCGCTCCCGGCTGCGATCGGCCATGCAGCTCGGCCCGTTCAGCCGGTCGATGGTCCCGCCGGTCGCCCCTTCGCGGCAGCTCTGGTCGCGGAAGCGGATCCACGCCCTCTGCGCTTGCCGCAGTTGCGCCTTGCCCGCTTCGTCCTGCGCCGCCATGGCGGCCTGGTAGGCGCGGTTCAGCCGCCCATCCTGCCGTTCGAACTCCGCGCCCAGGCATTCGGCCATGGCGCTTGTCACGCCCTGCGCCGCCTCGCCGCTGTTCAGGCAGGCGTCCAGCTCTGCACGACCCGCCGGCTGAGCGGGGTGAGGCAGCGGCGCCGTGGCCGGGACCTCGGACGCCCGCGCGGCGGCTGCGCCCGTCTCAGGCGTGGCGGCCTGTGGCGCGACCGGCTGAGCTGATGCCGGCGCAGACCCTGGCGGGGGCGCCGGCTCGGCCGCCTGCCGTTCGCATCCGGCCAGCGCCAGAACCGCCAGCCCCGCCGCCACGGCCGCGCCCCGCATCAGTTGTTGCCGCCGATCAGGTCGCCGAGGTTGCCCAGCACCGAACCCTCGCCGCGATTCTGGCCGCCCGTCCCACCGGCTGCCGCCAGCATCCGCCCAGCCAGCCTGGAGAACGGCAGGGACTGGATCCACACCCGCCCGGGGCCGCGCAGGCGCGCGAAGAAGATACCCTCGCCGCCGAAGAGCATGCTTTTCACCCCGCCCGCCCGGATCAGGTCGAAATCGACGCTGGGCGTGTAGGCCGCCAGGCAGCCTGTATCGACGTGCAGCTCCTCACCGGGCGCCAGCACGCGTTCGGTGATCGTGCCGCCCATCTGCACGAAGGCCCAGCCGTCGCCGTCCAGGCGTTGCATGATGAAGCCTTCGCCGCCGAACAGGCCGGTCATGATCCGCTGCTGGAAGTGGATGCCGATGGACACACCGCGCGCCGCGGCCAGGAAGCTGTCCTTCTGGCAGATCAGCGTGCCGCCCAGCTCCGCCAGGTGCAGCGGCAGGATGGCGCCAGGGGTCGGCGAGGCGAACGCCACCCGCGCCTTGCCCGATCCGTTGTGGGTGAACACAGTGGTGAACAGGCTCTCTCCGGTGACCAGGCGCTTGCCCGCCCCCAGCAGCTTGCCCATGAACCCGGCCCCCTGCCCGCCGGAGCCGTCGCCGAACACTGTGGTCATCTGCACCGAGGCGTCCTTCCAGACCATGGCCCCGGCCTCGGCCACGGCGCTCTCGCCGGGATCGAGCTCGATTTCCACGAACTGCAGTTCCTGGCCCTTGATCTCGAACTCGATGTCGTCCGCGACGCTGCTGCTGCGGTGGTGCGTCCAAGGGCTCTGGGACATTCGCCTGCTCCTGCTGGGGCGGTGTGTGGTCGGGCCCGGGATACTAGCGGCGCGCCGGCCCAGGGCCAGTCTCTCGCTGCGATTGTTTCCGCCTGGGTAGTAGTGAAACACCCGCCGCCCGCTTTATCGCAGCTAAGCTGCAAGCCACCTGATTGGCTCCTCACAGCTGTTCAGGAAACCCTGCCTTGTCGCTGAAGCTTTCCGTTCTCGCCGGCGCCGCCGTCGCCCTTCTCGCCACCGGCGCCCTCCAGGCCCAGGACGCCTTCAACCGCGATCCAGCTCAGGTCCGCGCCGGCCGCTACAACCTCGACCCGGCTCACTCCAAGATCACCTGGTCGGTCAATCACCTGGGCTTCTCCACCTATACCGGCCAGTTCGCCGGCGGCACGGGCACGCTGCAGATCGATCCCAAGTCGCCCCAGGCGGCCAAGCTCGAGGTCAAGGTGGACACCACCCAGGTCGGCACCCTGAACGAAGCGCTCGACAAGCACCTGAAGACGGCCGACTTCCTGGACGTCGCCAACCACCCGACCGCCACCTTCCGCTCTACGAGCCTGAAGCTGGTCGACAAGGACACCGCCGACATCACAGGCGAGCTGACCCTGCGCGGCGTGACCAAGCCCGTGACCATCCGCGCTGACTTCCACCAGTCCGGCGTCAACCCGCTCGACAAGACCTATTCCCTGGGCTTCGACGGTACGACCAAGATCAAGCGCTCAGACTTCGGTGTGAACTACGCTGTCCCCATGGTCGGCGATGAAGTCACCCTGCACCTCGAGGCCGAGTTCAAGCTCGCGCCGGCGGCCTGATCCGCTCCACCTGAGCAGACCCTCCGCTCGTCTCGCGCTGGCGTGGACGGGCGGCGGACCCCGCAGCCTTCCAGCCAACGCGTCTTGTGCGGACGACGTCTGTGTCGGACAGTCGCCGCAATTCAAACGGAGGGCCTCATGAGAACCGTCACCACCTTCACCCTGGCTGCCGCCCTGATTGCGACCGCCGCGCCCGTGGCGATGATCGGCACGCCGGCCGCCGCCCAGACGCCCGCCGCGCGCCAGTCGGCTCTAAAGGCCGCGGTGGCGGCGCCGACCCGCACGCCCGCCAACACGCAACGTGATCGCTACCGGCACCCGGTCGAAACCCTGGACTTCTTCGAGGTCGACCCCACCGACACGGTGGTCGAGATCTGGCCGGGCGGCGGCTGGTACACTGAGATCCTCGCCCCCTATCTGGCCAACGGCGGGACCTACTACGCCGTGGCGCCCGAACGCGGTCAGGCCGGCGTCCGCAAGATGATGGAGGCCAACCCGGCTCTCTACGGCAAGATCAAGGTCGGGGCCTTCCCGGCCCAGGGCGGGCCCGGCGTTCCGGACGGCACGGCCGACGTCGTCGTGACCTTCCGCAACGTCCACAACATGATGATGGGCGATACGCCCTTCGCTGACGCCGCCTTCCGCCAGATGTTCGCCATGCTGAAGCCAGGCGGCGTTCTGGGCGTGGTCGATCACCGCCTGCCGGAAAGCGCCGACACGGCGCGCGAGAAGACCAGCGGCTACCTCAAGGTCTCCACTGTGCGCCGTCTGGCTGAGGCTGCGGGCTTCCAGTACGTCGGCGCGTCCGAGGTGAACGCCAACCCGAAGGACACCACGGACCATCCGAACGGCGTCTGGACGCTGCCGCCCACCTATCGCGCGGGCGACGTGGATCGGGCCAAGTATGCGGCCATCGGCGAAAGCGACCGCATGACCCTGAAGTTCGTCAAACCCCGCTGATCCTGCGGCGTCCGGGTTCGCCCGGACGCATTCGCTTACCGCGCCTTGCCGGCCGCTTTGGCAGCCGGCTTTCGCGGCTTGGCAGCCTTGCCCTTGGTCGCCTTCCCCTTGGCGGCCTTGGGCGCCGGCGCCGCGCTCTCGCGCGCCTGGGCCACTACCTGGCTGATCGCCTCCACCACGGCTGCAGGCTGATCCAGCTGGATGAAGTGGGTGGCGCCCGCCACCTCTCGCCATTCGCCGCGCGTCGAGCGCGCCGCCAGCCTGCGGTGCCCCTCCTTCCAGCGGGCGGAGGCCTCGGCATAGGCCTTGTCGTTCTGCACCGGCTCGCGCGGCGGCGTCTGCGCCGACAGCACCACCAACGGCATGTTCCCGAAGTCGCGGCGCGCCAGACGTTCCTGCTTCCAGCTCAGGCTTTCCGGCTCGGCGCCGGACGGAAAGTAGTTGTTCGACTGCTCCACCTCGGCCTCGTACCAGGACGGCCGGGTGAAGCCCTTCAGCACGTACTCCGTTTCTGCGGGGGTCAGGTCCGGAGCGAGGCTGAAGCAGCCCTGCGGCGCGTCGGCTCTCAACGCGCCCTGGCGGGCGAGTTCGGCGCAGGCTTTCAGTTTCTGACCACCTTTGGCCATGGCCTGCAGTTCACGCCGGCGCTGCCGGCCGGTCGGCGCCCACTGGCCGGCGAAGCCCGGGTCCACCAGCACCATGCCGGCCACCTGCTGCGGAAACCGGTCGGCGAACAGCGTCGAGTAGAAGCCCCCGATCGAATGGCCGACCAGCACCACAGGTCCGCGGATGTCCGCGGCCAGCAGCAGGCGTCGCAGGTCGTCGGTCACATGGATCCCGTCCACCGGGTCCTTGGGCGGATCGCTCAGGCCGAAGCCTGCTCGATCGTAGAAGCAGGTCCGGCTGATCGCCGACGCCTGCGCCTGGACCTTGCGCCAGTTGGCGATGGAGCCCTCGCCGCCCTGTTCGAACAGGATCGTCGGCGAGCCTTTCCCCGTGCAGGCGATGTGCAGCCGACGTCCAGGCTCCACCTCCACCAGGTTGGGCTTCAGGAGCTCCGGATCCATGCTGCCCGTCTGAGCGGCCGCCGGACAGGCCGCGCCCAGCGCCAAGCCCGCCGCCAGAGCTCCCATCAGCCGCCGCGCAGATCCCAGCATCCTCAACCTCCCACCTTGTCCGCGGGCCAAGGCGACGCTTCAGCCCGCGCTCGGTCTTAAACTCGCATCGTGGCTGATCGGCGCCGAGAGCACCGCCCTTAGACCGGGCATGTTGTCCTCGTACTCCAGCACGCCGGCGAGCTGGCTCACCAGACCATTCATCATCCGGCTGCCGAACCCCGAAGCGGCCGACGCTGGCCGGCCGCTGCCACGATCGGCCACGATCAGGCGCAGATCGCTCCCTGACGCCTCAAGGGTGATGGCGAGCGGGCCTGGCGCGCCGCCATAGGCGTACTTGTTGGCGTTGATCACCAGCTCGGTCAGGATCAGGCCCAGGGTCACCGCCCGGTCCGTCGGCAGCAGGATGGGGGCCAGCGTCAGCACCGTTTCGCGCCTCCACTCCGGCCCCAAGGACTCGGCCACATCCGCCCACAGGTCGTCGATGTAGCGGGCCATGTCGATGGTCTCGATCTGATCGGCGCGGTAGAGCCGTCGGTGCGCCATGGCCACGGCGCCCAGCCGGCGGCGGGCTTCCTCCAGCGCCGCCTGCAGATCGGGCTTGTCCGACGCCCGAGCCTGCAGCGCCAGAAAGCTGGAAACCAGCGCCAGACTGTTCTGCACCCGGTGGTTCATCTCCCGCAGCAGCACTTCCTTTTGCTCCAGCAGGCCGTCCTTTTCGGCCACCGAAGCGCCAAGGCGGGTGTTCAGCTCACCCAGGCGACGTTGCTGACGCAGCTCCAGCAGGCTTCGGCGCAGCCGTCCCGCCGCCTCGATCTCCGGCAAGGACCAGGGCTGGGCGACCCCTCTCACCTGCTCGCGCCAGGCCTCGAACGAGGAGCGCGGCGTCAGCGTGCCCAGCGGGCCCACCTTGACTGCGGCGTGTGGGTTGCCGGCCCATTCGACCACCTGCACCCGCTCGGCCCGGAACCACATCAGGGTGGTGGGCTCCTGACCCGGCAGCACCACCGCCAGCAAGCCGCTGCCGATCTCCTGGAACTCCTGCGCCGGCGAGAACACGGAGCCCAAGCGGTGGGTGGCGAACGGCGCGTTGGAATGGTTGGCCCGCACCCAGGCCGCCACCTCCTGCAGGTGCGCCTCGCCAGGACAGGCGCCCGAGCACAGCGTCTGCGTCCCGCTCAGCAAGGCGAAGCTGTCGGCCGCCAGCATCCGGCGCACCTGGTCCAGGTGGTCGGTCAGGCTGAGGTCCAGTTCGTCGTCCTGCCGCAGCAGTTCGCGGATCTCGTCTTCCAGACCGCGCAGGCGGACGCGCTCTCGATAGGCCTCGGCCTCCTGCCGCCCCTTGATCTGACGGGCCAGGCCCGAGGCTAGGGTCCGGCAGGCCGCCCGCTGGTCATAGGTCAGCAGCCGGGGCGTCGCGTGGTGGCAGGCGATCAGCCCCCACAGGCGTCCGTCCACCACGATCGACACAGAGGCCGACGCTCCCACGCCCATGTTCTGAAGGTAGCGCAGGTGGATGGGCGAGACGCTGCGCAGGGCGCTGTCGGAAAGGTCCAGGGCGCCGCCGCCCGGCTCGCGCGGGCGGATCGGCGCCGGCTCGTAGACCGCGCTGGGGATCACCCGCACGAGATTGCGCACATAGAGGGCGCGCGCCTGCGAGGGGATGTCCGACCCCGGGAAATGGTGGTTCAGGAACGAGTCCATGCCAGCCGCCCGGTCCTCGGCCAAGACCACGCCGGCCGCGTCGTCCAAGAAGCGGTAGACCATCACCCGGTCGAAGCCGGTGACGCCCCGGAACTCCCGCGCGGCTCGCTCGCACAGCTCCTGCAAGTTCGCGGCCCGCTCGAAGTTGGCGCCGGCGCGCTCCAGCATCCCGAGCACGGCGGAAGCCGACGTGGCCGCGCCAACCCCGGGCTCCAGCTCCACCAGCATGAATTCACCGGCCTGGTGGGCGCTGACGTCGAGCAACTCGCCGGCCTCGGTGCGAAGCTGCCCCGCATAGCCAGACGCTCCGCCGGAGTGGGCGGCGCGTCCCACCGTGGCGGCGAGTTCGTCGCCGATCACGCTCGCCAGGTTCGCACCCAACCAGTCGGTCACGCCCAGCCGCCGCTCCACGTCCCCGGCCACGGCTCGGATGGTCAGCAGGTCACGATCCGCAATCAGCAGCAGTCCGTGCGGCTGGATGGATCCTGGGATGTGGATGGGCTCGGCGTGGCAACTCGTCGAGTCGGGCGCTGCCGACATCAGGCCTCCAGGCGGTTGGAAGGTACCGCCCCGCCCAGAGCTGAGCTCACGCTTGGGATGGCCACGCACCAAAATAACATGTGACAGGCTAAGGTTCCCTCGACCCGGGGCGCCGCGTCAACCTGCGCCCAGAAGATCTAGCGCGACCTTCAGCACGGCCTCCAGACGCAGCCCCTCTCGCTCTCCGCCGCCCGCTTCCCGCGGCGTCAGCTCGCGCCCGCAGATCATATCGCACGCGCCCACCAGATCGGGCTGCGCCATCAGCCTCGAACGCAGGCCCTCCAGTTCCTCCCGCGCCCGCGCCCTGCGCGCCGCCACCCTCAGCACCACCTCCAGCGCCGGCTCGCCGCGTGAGCCTCCGCCCGGCTGGATCTCCAGTGTCGAGCCGATCGGCGCCTCCGCCTCGGCCCGCCGAAAGCACGCGCCGTAGCGCTCGCCCGCCGCCTTCTGGCCGTCGTTGATCCGCCCCTTGTGGTGCAGCCAGTCCAGCCCGGTGCGCCGCTGATACGGCGTCTCGCGCCCGCCCTTGCCGGCCGGCTCCTTGCTGAAGGCGGAGCCCCGCCGCTTCGACAGGGCCACGGTCTCCGCCACGCCCTCCGCCACGGCCCGGGCCTGCGCCCGCGCCTTTTCCCGCTGCTCGAGCATGAGCAGCCGCTCGCGCGTGTCCCGCGCGGGATCCCAAGCGCGTCCCATGCGCCGCTCCTTCCTGTAAGTCGTTGTTTTCGCTCAGCGCGCGCCGCGCGCCACCACCGCATCCGCCAACCGGTAGACGGCCTCTCCGGCCTCCCGCTCGCCTTGGATGATCACCAGGCCGGCCGCCGTGTGCGCGAGCAGCTGGCGCAGGAACTCGCCCCGCTCCTCCGGCTTGCGTCGGCTCAGCGCCCCCGCAACCAGCTTGGCCGCATCCTCCAGCCCCGCGCTCATCGCACCAGAGCGGGGAACCCGCCCTCCCTCAGCACGGCCGCAACGTGGGCCTCGCACCGCGCGAACTTCGGCCGCATCGCCGCCTCCTCCGTCCGCCCTCGCGTCTGGAACAGCCGCTCCAGCCGCCCCGCTACGATCGCGTCCAGCCCCAGCAGCGATCGCGCCCGCGCCGGAGGTTCACCCCCATGACGAAGCGCCGCATAGCTGATGCTCGCGTGAGTGGAATTTATGTGATGTACTGTCGCCATGCGTGAACTGTACGAAAGGTACAGGGCTTGCGCAAATTTTTCCTGTATGTTTTTTACAGCGGCAGATGACCGCAGACTCTTCCATGGACAGCCGCCCTCAGCGGCTCCGCGAAGCCCGGATCGCGAAGGGCTTCGAAACCGCCGCCGCGGCGGCGGACGCTTTCGGCTGGAACCGGAACACCTACGCCTCGAACGAGAACGGCAACGCCGCCTTCTCCTATCGACGGGCCAAGGAGTACGCCGCCGCGTTCGGCGTCCGGCCCGAATGGCTCTACGACTCCGCCGGCCCTATGCGCCCCACAGCCGAGCCCGGTTATGTGCCCATCATCGGTCGCGTGGGCGCTAATCCCGACGGCGTGGTCCTCTTCGCCACGGGGCAGGACGCTGGTGACTTGGCCCCTATTCCACCTGGCGGCACCGACAAGGCCGTGGCCCTGCGAGTGGTCGGCCACTCGATGCGCGGCATCGCCGACGACGGCGCCCTGATCTACTTCGAGGACCAGCGGACCCCGCCCACCCCTGACATGCTGGGCCACGTAGTTGTGGTCGAAGTCGATACTGACGAGGTGCTGGTCAAGCGCCTGCTGCGCGGCTCGCGAGGCGGCCTCTTCGACCTGGAAAGCGTCGCCGGCCCGACCCGTCACGACGCCCGCCTGCGCTGGGCGGCCCACATCACCGCGATCATTCCCCCCTATCAGGCACGCCGCATCATTCGCGGCGTCGCATGAGGATCATAGAACCGCCTCTTGGCGGATTGTAGTTTTTATACGGTTGCTCACAGGTGATCCGCCGCCCCACTCTGCGGGCGATGTGCAACGAATACCGCTTCAAGCAGGCGCTGGACCGGATCGCTCTCGAGTTCAGCCAGCAGCAGATCCCGCTGCACTGGGCTGGCGGCGCGCCCAACCTAGAGCCGCGCGACTCCATTCGTCCGACCGACCCCGCCCCGATCCTGGTGGGATCGCCCGAAGGCGCTGAACTGAAGCAACTGCGCTGGGGCTTCCCGCCGCCGCCGGGCCGGAAAGGCGGACCGATCATCAACTTCCGTTCCGAAGGACGCCGCTTCCCTGTCGGTCGCTGCTTGATCCCGGCCGATGGCTTCTACGAGTTCACCGGCGACAAGGCGCCGAAGTCCAAGTGGCTCTTCACCAGCACCGAGTCAGAGCTGTTCTGCATCGCCGGACTGGTTCGTGAGGACCGCTTCACCATGCTGACCTGCGCGCCAGGCCCGGACATCGCGCCCTACCACGACCGTCAGATCGTGATCCTTCATCGCGCCCAATGGGCGGACTGGCTCGGCCTGGCAGAAGCCCAGCCGGCGATCACACCCCTTCCGGCCGGCTCACTTGCAGTGACCCAGATCCGCTGACGCCGCCCATTGACGCCGCGCCGCCGCGCCGTGGAAACAGGACAGTGAAGCCTTGCGAAGGAAGATCATGTTCAGCCGCCGTTCCATTCTCGCCGCCGGCGCCGCCCTTGCCGCCGCGCCTGGCGCGCTGGCCGCAGCCCGCCCCGGCTACGTCACCGCGGAGGGCATGGGCTTTCGCATCGACGGACGGCCCTACCGCTACGCTGGTTCGAACATGTGGTACGGCGCGTACCTGGGCGCCGACGCGCCTTTCGGCGCCCGTGATCGCCTGGCGCGCGAACTGGACCGGCTCGTGGAAACCGGCGTCGACAACATCCGCGTGCTGGGCTCGTCCGAGGACTCGCCCCTCAAGAATTCGATCAAGCCCGCCTTCCGCAACCGCGGCTCCGATTACAACGAGACCCTGCTGAAAGGCCTCGACCTGCTGCTCGCCGAAATGGGCCGGCGCGGCATGAAGGCCGTGATCTACCTGACCAACTTCTGGGAGTGGTCCGGGGGGATGATGACCTATCTCTACTGGACCAACGGCGGCCGCTACATCGACAACGGAGACCCGTCGCACCCTTGGCCGGCCTTCGCCGATTTCAACGCTGACTTCTACAAGAGCCGCGTCGCTGTCGGCATGTACCACGACTACGTCCGCGCCGTGGTCGGCCGCACAAACACCGTAACCGGCGCGGCCTACCGCGATGACCCTGCCATTATGGCCTGGCAGCTGGCCAATGAGCCGCGCCCCGGCGGCAGCGAAAAGGTCGGCGCGCCCAACCTGCCCACCTTCTACGCCTGGGTGCGCGACACTGCCCGCCTGATCAAGTCTATCGACCCTAACCATCTGGTTTCCACAGGCAGCGAGGGGCTGCAGGGCTGCCTGTCCATGGCCGAGTGCGTCGAGACCGAGCATCAGCCGCCCATCGACTACGTGACCACCCACATCTGGCCGCAGAACTGGGGCTGGGTTGATCCCAAGCGCATTGCGCAGACCCACGCCAACGCCACGGCCAAGGTCGCCGAGTACATCGACGGCCATCTGGCGATCGCCCGCCGCATGAACAAGCCGTTGGTCATCGAGGAATTCGGCTACCCGCGCGATGACGCCTCGTTCGAACCCGGCTCGCCCACGACCTTCCGAGACCGCTACTACGGACAGATCTACGCCGCGGTCCTGCAGCACGCGGTCCGCGGCCCTCTCGCCGGCTCCAACTTCTGGGCCTGGAACGGCGAAGGCCGGGCGCAGCACGCCGAAAAGCAGTTCCGTCCGGGCGACCTGTCCTACCTGGGCGATCCCCCGCATGAGCCGCAGGGCTGGTACGGTGTGTTCGACGTCGACGCCAGCACCCGAGCCCTGATCCGCGACCACGCTCGCGCTCTGAAGGCGCTCTAGGCGCGGGAACACCGGTTCCGCTTGCGGGTTGTCTGCGCCTCGACAGGAGCGCGTGATGGCCCGGGCGGTGATCTTCGATGTGGATGGCACCTTGATCGACACGGTCGATCTGCATGCCGCGGCGTGGGTGGACACCTTTCGACACTTCGACCTCGACGTCGCTTACGACGCGGTGCGCAGCCAGATCGGCAAGGGCGGAGACCAGCTGATGCCGGTCTTCCTTCCACCTGACATGCTGGAGGCGCGCGGCGAGGAGATCGAGACCTTCCGAAGCGAACTGTTCAAACGCGACTACTTGCCGAAGGCTCGTGGCTTCCCGCAGGTGCGAGATCTGTTCCAGCGCCTCAAGGCCGACGGCGTCATCATCGCCATTGGCTCGTCCTGCAAAGCGGACGAGTTGCCCGTTTACACGGATCTTGCCGACGTCACCGACCTCATCGACGTCAAGACCACGTCCGATGACGCAGAACGCTCCAAGCCCTTTCCGGACATCTTCCAGGCGGCCCTGGAGAAGCTGGCGCCGCTCACCGCCAGTGATGTGCTTGTGGTGGGCGACAGCCCCTTCGACGCCGAGGCCGCCGGCCGCGCCGGCCTCGGCGCCGTCGGCGTTCTGTGCGGCGGCTTCCCGGAGGCCGAACTCAGGGCCGCCGGCTGCCGCGCGATCTATGCGGATCCCGCCGCGATCCTGGCGAGCTACGCGGAAAGCGAGCTTCGCCTCTGAATTTCAAGGAAGACGCGCAAAGCCGTCGCTTTCTGCAATCGCAGGGCGGTAGCGCTCACATCAGCGCTAACTAGGGTCGCGACATGGACGAGCTTGAACAGTCCGTCTTCGCCCTGGAGCTGCTTGTGATGCTCCGGCTCTCGATGGACGATCCGGACCGGGTCCGGCAAATGGCCGACGCCATCAGGGTGGATCTCGACGATTCAACCCCGATGGAGCGCCGCATTCGCCAGCGCGCGCTGGAGATGCTGACGCAGATGGCGCCGGCCGCGAGGACCTAGGGCAGATCCTCGGCCAGGATGGCCATTTCGAACATGAACGAGCCGTCCTCGTCCTCGTCTTGGAACACGACGCCGACGAACTCCTCGCCGATGTAGACCTCGGCGGAGTCCTTCTGCTTGGGGCGCGGCACGAGGGTGATCCGCGCATTGGCGAAGGTCCCGCGCAGATGGGTCTCGATCTTGCGGATAGTCTTTTCGTCCACGCGAGGCGCTCCTGAAGTCCTTACTCGGCGCGAACCTAACCGCTTGGGCGCGCCGCGCAAACCTCAGATCACGTAGTCGTACACAGCCTCGGCAAGCGTGTGGTCCATGCTCTTGGCCGGTTCGGTGCAGGTTGGGCAGTTGACCAGCCGCGCCGGCACCCCGGCCGCCGTGCAGCCGGCCGGCACCGGCTTCAGCACCACCGAACCGGAGGCGATCTTCGCGTAGTCGCCGATCTTGATGTTGCCCAGCACCTTGGCGCCGGCGCCGAGCAGGACGCCCTTGCCGATCTTGGGGTGCCGGTCGCCGCGTTCCGCGCCCGTGCCGCCCAGGGTCACGCCCTGCAGCATGGACACGTCGTCTTCAATCACCGCGGTCTCGCCGATGACGATGGCGGTGCCGTGGTCGATGAACACCCCACGCCCGATCCGCGTGGCCGGGTGGATGTCCACCTGGAAGAGTTCGCTAGTCCGGCTTTGCAGGTAGAGCGCCAGGGTTTCTCTGCCTTGGCCCCAGAGCCAGTGGGCGACCCGATGGGTCTGGAGAGACAGGAAGCCTTTGAAGAACAGGAACGGCTGGATGTAGCCCTTGCAGGCCGGATCGCGCTCGAAGACCGCCCGAAGATCCGCCTCGGCCATGTCCACCAAAGCCGGATCGGCGGCATAGGCGTCCTGCGCCACCTCGCGAAGGGTCATGGCCCGCAGCTCCTGGTCCCCCAGCTTGCGCGCCAGCTGGTACGACAAGGCGTCGCCCAGGCTCTTATGATTCAGGATCGTCGTAGCCAGCAGAGAGGCGAGCGCGGTCTCGTCACGCGCCGCAGCCTCCGCTTCGTTGCGCAGGGCCGCCCAAACCGGCGGCGCGGCGGCGGGATCGATCACTTCCAGACGTTGGCTCATGGCGTCCTCCCGCCCCAAAGGCGGCTCTCCTATCCTAGCATGGCGCGCGCCAGCGCGTCCGGCAGGTCTCCCTCCCGCGCCATATGGTAGGCCCGCAGCAGCATCGCCACCGTCAGCACGTCCTGCAAATGTCCGGCCAGGGCTGCATCGAGCGCTTCCCGGAACGGCACGCGCTGCATGACGATCTCTTCGGTGTCGTCGACGTGGTGATCGCCGTCGGCGGCGCTAAGACCGAAGGCCACGTAGCCCATCGCGCGCTCGTCGGTGACCGAGTTGGAGAGCTGTACCTCCAGCACCTTTCGCCATTCCGCCGCTTTCAGGCCGGTCTCCTCGGCCAACTCGCGCTGCGCGCCGATCAGCGGATCCTCGTCCAGAGGCGAGCCGCCTTCCGGGATCTCCCAGCTGTAGTCCGACAGCGCGAAACGGTTCTGGCCGACCATGATCACCGTGCCGTCGTCGTGCAGCGGCAGCACGGCCATAGCCAGGTTCTTGAAGCTGACGACGCCGTACTGGGCTGGGCGCCCCGTCGGCGCGACAGCCTCGTGGTGACTCACGCTGATCCACGGGTTCTCGTAGACGAGCCTTTGCGAGACACGCTTCCAGGGCTGTCCGTGGGGCCGAAGCCAGGCGGGTTTGTCCGACATCTGTCCTGCGCTGCCTTGAAGAGCGGGCGCGCGAACCCATAAAGATGCGGACACCTCCGCTCCAGAGAAATGCGAGACGCCTTTGACCGACGCTGTTCTGCCGCCCGCCCCCGAGTTCGGCGCTCCGCTGCAGATCCTTCCGTCCCCTGAGGTGCTCCGCTTCCTGGCGCTTCGGCGTTCGGCCCCTGCGGTGGCCCTCCGAAGCCCAGCGCCTACGGCCGCTCAGCTGCAAGACCTGATCCGCTTGGCCGCCCGCGTTCCCGACCACGGCAAGCTCGCGCCCTGGCGGTTCGTCGTACTGGAGGGGGACGCGAAGGACCGGTTTGCCGCCGGCCTCGAGCAACTGGCGCAATCACGCGGCGACGCGGTCGCCGCCAGCAAGCTCGGCAAGCTGAAGATCCCTCCCCTGGCGATCGCGGTGGTGAGCTCGCCCAAGGCGGCCGCGATCCCGGAGTGGGAGCAGTTGCTGTCGGCGGGCGCCGTCTGCACCAACCTGACCTATGCGGCCTCGGCCATGGGTTTCGGGGCTAACTGGATCACCGACTGGTATTCGTACGACCGCGAAGCCCTGGCCTTGCTGGGCGCGTCCGCGGACGAGAAGGTCGCCGGCTTCATCCTGATTGGAACGGTGGTCGAGCCGCCGCTGGAGCGGGAACGACCCGATCACTCTAAGCTGGTGTCCCGCTGGGGGTGACGCCTTGGTGAGCGCAAGCAGCGCTCCAGACACACGACGGCCGGGCGACGCGCCGCACCGCCCGGCCTGAAGTGACACGCCCGAGGAGAGTTGGGCGTGATCAGGTATAGGCCCCCTCGGCCGCTTTGGAAAGCCCGCGAGGGTGCAGAAAGTGTGTCCGCACGGGATTCTCCTGAGAGGAGAGCCAGTCGTCCCCGTCGGCAAAGCTCAGCGACATCTGATGATCGCTGGCAGAAAGGCGCAGCTTATACGCAAGCTCACCTTACTACCTGAAGTATTGATCTGGCGCTTAGCCACGTCCGCGATAGGACGGCACCCCTTGGTCGGGCAGCCACAGGCCTTCCGGCGGGGCCCCGGTCTGCCAGAACACGTCGATCGGTATGCCGCCGCGGGGATACCAGTAGCCGCCAATACGCAGCCAGCGTGGCTCCAACTCGGCCACCAGCCGCCGTCCGATGGCCACGGTGCAGTCCTCGTGGAACGCCCCATGGTTGCGGAAGGAGGTCAGATAGAGCTTCAGCGACTTGGACTCGACCAGCCAATCGGCCGGGGCGTAGTCGATCACCAGATGTGCGAAGTCGGGCTGTCCGGTCACCGGGCAGAGCGAGGTGAATTCCGGCGCCGTGAATCGGGTCAGGTAAAGGCTGTCGGCGTGCGGGTTTGGCACGCGCTCCAGCACCGCCTCTTCAGGGCTCGCGAAGCCGCGGACGTCGCGGCCAAGCTGGGTCAGGTGGGTCTCTTCCATGCGGCGGGCTTTAGCCGCTAGACCGGATGCAAACAACGGGAGCAGGCGATGACGGGCAAGGATTTCAGCGACTTCGCGGTATGCCCCTGTCCTTCGCCCGCGCCCTAGCGCGCGGATCCGAACGAACGCGGTCTGCCCCGGGTTCATCGATACGCCGTGTTCGACAAGTCCAAGGCGGCGGACATCGCTCCCTCCGCCGTCTTCTTCGCGTCGCCGGCTTCGCGCCACACCAATGGCGAGACGCTGTTGCTTGAAGCGGGACTCACCTCGGCTTCACCCCGCTCTCGGCCGGTGACCGGATCGGATCGGGTGCCTGCGCAAGAGCCTCACCTGCAGCACTGGTGACACCAAACGCGATTTACCCCTACGACCACATGGGGTCCGTCGGCCTCAAAGCCACGTTTCGATTGAGCTTTTTGGAACCAGATCAGCTCGCCATAGGCCTCCGCGGCGGCCTTTTTCGTTGCATGCACGACGTGCAGTTTCTAAGGTTAGGACTATCTCGCGACGCGCAGAACGTGTGCGATTCGCGTTCCAGTGGAGCTGACGCCCCAAAAAGGTGCGGCCTGTCGCACTCCAGGTTTCAGGTTTGGATTCGACAGTGAGCGGAGTGCGGCGCATGGAACGGCTGGCGTTTCGAGCTCAGACCATTGTTGCCGATGTCCTGATCGCCTTCGCTGCGTTCAGCGCCGCCTACAGCATCGCCCCGTCAGGCCTCACCACACTGGCCCTGAGCCCCTCGCCGTCCCTGACAATGGCGCAGCTGGTTGGGCTTTACGGCGCACTAGCCGGCCTCTTCACCCTTCTGTTCCGCCGCGAGCTGTCCCCTTGGCGCTACGCCTCGATTCCGGACGCGCTGGTGCTCGCGCGCATCGCCCTGCTCACCGTGGGCGTGTTCCTGCTCTGCATCTTTGTGCTGGATCGCGCCCAAGCCCTGCCGCGGCCCACTCTGTTCATGGCCCCCATCTTCCAGATGATCGGCTCCATGGGGCTGCGGATCGCGCGTCGCGCGCTGCACGAGCATGCGCTGGACACCTTCTCACCCCTCAAGGCGGTTACTGACCGCGTAGGGCAGTCGACCAGCCTGCTGCTGATCGGCCCGCCGGCCGCCGCCGACACCTACCTGCGCGATGTCGCCCGAAGCCATGACCGGACCTACACCCCCGTCGGAATTGTCGGCACCGACCGGCGCGATGTCGGGCAGCAGGTACGCGGCGTTTGCATCATCGAGTCGCTGGAACGCCTGGACGAGGCGCTAGCCGACCTCCGGCGCTGGAACCGCTATCCCCGCGCCATCCTGTTCCTCGAGGAGCCGGGGCGGCTGAAGGGCCTCACCGCCGACCAGCTGGGGCGGCTGAAGAACGACGGAATCCGCCTGCTGCGTCTGCCGTCGATCGTCGACCTTTCGCACCACGAGGGCGTCACTCTCCTGCCAATGCCGGAGATCAACATCGAGGAGTTGCTGGCCCGCGACCCCATCGAGCTCGACGCCGCACCGGTGGCTCAGCTGATCCGTGGCCGCCGCGTTCTGGTCACGGGAGCCGGCGGTTCGATCGGAGCCGAGCTCTGCCGCCAGGTGGCCCGGTTCAAGTGCGCCCACCTCACCTTGCTCGATATCTCCGAAACCTCGCTGTTCGAGATCGAGCGCGAGATGGCGGAAACCTACCCGCACATGTCGCGCAGCGCCGTGCTCTGCGATGTGCGTAACGCCGCCCGCCTGAACGCCGCCTTCATGGCCGAACAGCCGGACCTGGTGTTCCACGCCGCGGCCCTCAAGCATGTGTCCATGGTCGAGCGCCACCCGTGCGAAGGCGTGCTCACCAATGTGATCGGCACCTGGAACGTGGCCGAAGCGGCGAAGACGGCGCACGCCGCCCAAATGGTGTTGATCTCCACCGACAAGGCCGTCGATCCCACCAATGTCATGGGCGCCACCAAGCGACTTGCCGAAGCGGTGATCCAGGCCCAGCAAACCGTCGGCGACGGCACGCGCTTCTCGGCCGTGCGGTTCGGCAACGTCCTGGGCTCAGCGGGCTCGGTGGTGCCGATCTTCAAGTCGCAGATCGAACGCGGCGGCCCGGTGACCGTGACCCATCCGGAGATGGAGCGGTTCTTCATGACGATCCCGGAGGCGTCTCAGCTGGTGCTGCACGCCACCGCGACCTCGGCAAAGGGTGAAGCTGGCGACGCGCGGCTGTTCCTCCTAGAGATGGGCGCGCCGGTGCGCATCATCGATCTGGCCAAGCAGATGATCGCCCTGTCCGGCCGCACGCCCGGCAAGGACATCGAAATCGAAGTCACCGGCCTGCGGCCGGGCGAGAAGCTCACCGAAGCGCTGCTCGATGAGACGGAACGCTCCGTCCCCTGCGCGCCCAAGGTCATGGAGGTGATCTCCAGCTCCGCCTTGCGCGTCACCGCCGACCACCTCGAAGGGCTGCAGGCGCACGCGGAGCGTGGCGAGGTCGCCGAGGTGCGCCGCGCCCTGTTCGACCTCGTGGCGCAGATCCGCGGCGAGAAACCCGGCGCCGCTCCTCACCTGCGCGTCGTCGCCGGGCGCTGAGCGCCCAACAAGAAAAAGGAGCGGCGTTTCCGCCGCTCCCCTCGGATATTCCTGAGCTTTCGCCCTACTCGGCGGCTTCCATGGCGGCGCTCGCCTTGGAGCCTTGCAGGCGGCTCTTCAGCTCTTCGTATTCCGCCCACAAAGCCTGCGGCAGGCGATCGCCGAACTTGGCGTAGAAGGGCGGGATCAGCTCCGCTTCCTGGCGCCAGATATCCGGGTCGACGCTGAGCAGAAGCTCCAGCTGTTCCGGCTTCAGCGACAGGCCCGACGTGTCCAGGCTGTCGGCCGTCGGCAGTTTGCCGATCGGGGTGTCTTTGGCGTCCGCCCGGCCTTCCAGGCGCTCGACGATCCACTTCAGAACGCGGGCGTTCTCGCCATAGCCCGGCCAGACGAACTTGCCCGTCTCGTCCTTGCGGAACCAGTTCACGAAGTAGATGCGCGGCAGCTTGGAGGTGTCGGCCTTGGCGCCCATGGCCAGCCAGTGGGCGAAGTAGTCGCCCATGTTGTAACCGCAGAAGGGCAGCATCGCGAACGGGTCGCGGCGCAGCTCGCCGATGGCGTTCTCCGCTGCGGCGGTGCCTTCCGACGCCACGTTGGACGCCATGAACACGCCATGCGCCCAGTCGCGAGCCTCAGTGACTAGCGGCACGGCGCTGGCGCGGCGGCCGCCGAACAGGATGGCGCTGATCGGCACGCCAGCCGGATCCTCCCATTCGCCAGCGATCACCGGGCACTGGGCGGCCGGAACGGTGAAGCGGGCGTTCGGGTGGGCCGCCGGCTCGGCGCTGTCGGGAGTCCACGGACGGCCGCGCCAGTCGGTCAGCTCGGCCGGCTTGTCTTCGGTCAGGCCTTCCCACCAGACGTCGCCGTCCGGCGTCAGCGCCACGTTGGTGAAGATCGAATTTCCGTGGAGGGCGTCGACGGCGTTCTTGTTGGTGGCTTGGCCGGTGCCCGGCGCCACGCCAAAGAAGCCCGCCTCCGGATTGACGGCATAGAGCCGGCCGTCCTCGCCGAACCGCATCCAGCAGATGTCGTCGCCGATGGTCTCGGCCGTCCAGCCCGGCAGGCTGGGCTGCAACATCGCCATGTTCGTCTTGCCGCAGGCGCTGGGGAAGGCGGCGGCGACGTAGTGCGTCTTCTGCTCGGGCGAGGTCAGCTTCAGGATCAGCATGTGCTCGGCGAACCACCCCTCGTCACGCGCCATCACGGAGGCGATACGCAGGGCGAAGCACTTCTTCCCGAGCAGGGCGTTGCCGCCGTAACCGGAGCCGTAGGACCAGATCTCCCGGGTTTCCGGGAAGTGGACGATGTACTTCTCAGGGTTGCACGGCCAGGCCACGTCCGCCTGCCCTTGCGCCAGGGGCGCGCCAACCGTGTGCACCGCAGGGACGAACTCGCCGTCCGTCCCGAGTTGATCGAGCGCAGCCTGACCCATGCGGGTCATGATCTTCATGGATACGACCACGTACGGGCTGTCGGTCAGCTCCACGCCGATGGCGCTGATCTTGGAGCCGAGTGGGCCCATGCAGAACGGCACCACGTACATGGTGCGGCCCCGCATCGCGCCGTCGAACAGGCCGTTCAGCGTTGTGCGCATCTCGGTCGGGTCGGACCAGTTGTTGGTCGGTCCGGCGTCCTGCGGATCGGCCGAGCAGATGAAAGTCCGGCTTTCCACCCGCGCCACGTCGCTCGGATCCGACGCTGCGTAGAAGGAGTTCGGCCGCTTTTCGGGGTTGAGCCGCTTCAGGGTGCCGGCGGCGACCAGCTCTTCGGTCACCCGATCCCATTCGGCTTGGGAGCCGTCACACCAGACGACGCGCTCCGGCTTCGTCAGTTCCGCAATCTCCCGCACCCAGGCGAGAAGTTTGGCGTGTTTGGTCGGCGCGGACTCGAGGCCCGGAATGACGCTCTGACTCATGAAACTCCCCAAAGGTCATCAGCGCCCTGGCTGTAGGAGCCGGGGCGACATAAGCGGCGCCGCGGGGGCGCTCAGTACTAACGCTCGAGTACGAAGAAGATCCAATCACTGTCAAACAACAACGTGAAAATTCAACGGCAGAATGCGGACTCAGCCGCCCTCCGGTGAGTATCGGCATAGTGACAACGTTGTCATGACCTCAAGTGCCCGGGACTTATCACCTTGATGTTGACTTCTGCTCGTCCACTGCGCAGCGCATTGTGACACCGGTGTCATCGATTTGGTGAAAAAATGGGAGCGCTAACACCTTGTCCGTTGAAAGGTTCCCTTTCGCAACGGCTGTTTTTCACAAGTCAAGAACCGCACCTCGACCAGAAGCCGCTGGCGCCATATTCAGCGGGTAGCGAGAGGCGAACCCCATATGGCGATCCTGGTCACCGGCTCGGCCGGCTTCATCGGCTTTCACCTGTCCCAGCGCCTGCTGGCGCGCGGGGATGAGGTGATCGGCGTCGATGACCTCAACGCCTACTACGACCCTGCCCTCAAGGCGGCGCGGCTCGACATCCTGGAGAAGCAGCCAGGCTACCGCCACGCGCGGCTCAACCTTGCCGATCGCGACGGGATGGCCGCCCTCTTCGCCGAGACCCGGCCCACGGGCGTGGTCAACCTCGCCGCACAGGCCGGCGTCCGCTACAGCCTCGAAAAGCCCGAGGCCTATGTCGACAGCAACGTGGTCGGCTTCCTGAACATCCTGGAAGGCTGCCGGGCCGTGCAGCCCGCGAACCTCGTCTACGCTTCCACCAGCTCAGTCTATGGCGCCAACGGCAAGCTGCCGTTCAACGTCCACGACCACGCCGTTCACCCCATCACGCTCTATGCGGCCACCAAGCTGGCCAACGAGGCGATGGCGCACAGTTACTCGCACCTGTTCGGCTTCCCCTCCACGGGGCTGCGCTTCTTCACCGTCTACGGGCCATGGGGACGCCCGGACATGGCGCTGTTCAAGTTCACCGACGCGATCCTCTCGGGCCGGCCGATCGACGTCTTTGGCCAGGGCAAGATGCAGCGCGACTTCACCTACGTGGACGACATCGTCTCAGGCGTAATCGGCGCCTTAGACCGCCCCGCCCAGGTCAACCCGACCTGGGATCCCCAGTCGCCGGATCCCGCCACCAGCGGGGTGGCCGCCTGGCGCGTGCTGAACATCGGCAACTCCCAGCGTGTCGAGCTGATGCGCTACATCGAGGTCCTGCAGGAAAAGCTCGGCCGGAAGGCGGAGCTGAACCTCCTGCCCATGCAGCCGGGCGACGTCGCTCGCACCGAGGCCGACATCGCCGAAACGCGCGCGGCCCTCGACTACGCTCCCACCACGCCGGTCGAGGTGGGCGTCGGACGCTTCGTGGACTGGTATCTGGACTACTACGGACGTCGCTGATCCGCGGATCTCGCGACATCTCGCCGCGCGGCGGCGTGCGGCTTGGCCTGTTCGCGCGGCGCGCCTGAAACTGCCCGTTATGGGACAGGAAACTCGCGCCGCCACGCTCTTCAGCCCCGCCCGGCAGGGCCGCGCCAAGCGCACCAACCGCTTCGTTCAGCTCGCTCCAGGCCCGGAGACGCCGCAGGCTCGCGACAAGGCCGGGGCCCAGCACGGCATGCTTATCATGCTGGCTAGCGGAGCCGCTTTCTGGGGCGGCGTGGCCGCCACCGTCGCCCTGCTCGCCGGCTGATCTAGAGCCGCAGGTCGGCTGCGCCTCGCGGCAGCACGCTTTTCACGTCCACCAGCACCGATCCGGGCTTGCCCAGGGCGCGGATCTTCTCCGGACCCAAGTCCGCGAATTGCTGGTGCGCGACGGCCAGCACCAGGCCGTCGTAGCCATCCGCCGCAGGTCCCTCGACCAGTTCGATCCCATACTCGTGCCGCGCTTCGTCCGGGGCGATCCACGGATCCCAAACGTCCACCTGCGCGCCGTAGTCGGCCAGTTCCTGCACGATGTCGATCACGCGGGTGTTGCGCAGGTCCGGGCAGTTCTCCTTGAACGCCAGGCCCATCACCAGAATGCGGGCGCCGTTCACCGGCAGGCTTCGGCGGATCATCTCCTTCACCAGCCCCTGGGCGATGTAGGCGCCCATGCCGTCGTTGATGCGTCGCCCAGCCAGGATGACCTCGGGGTGATAGCCCAGGGCTTCGGCCTTGTGGGTCAGGTAGTAAGGATCGACCCCGATGCAGTGGCCGCCCACCAGCCCCGGGCGGAAGTTCAGGAAGTTCCACTTGGTGGCCGCCGCCGCCAGCACCTCCGAAGTGTCGACGCCAAGGCGATGAAAGATCAGCGAGAATTCGTTGATCAGCGCGATATTCAGGTCGCGCTGCGTGTTCTCGATCACCTTGGCTGCTTCCGCCACCTTGATGGAGCTGGCCCGGTGGGTGCCCGCCGTGACCACCTGGGCGTAGAGCGCATCCACGAAGTCGGCCGCCTTGGGCGTGGATCCCGCGGTCACCTTGATGATGTTCGCCAGCCGGTGGTGCGGATCGCCCGGATTGGCGCGCTCCGGGCTGTAGCCGGCGAAGAAGTCCCGGTTGAACGTCAGGCCCGAGACCTGCTCCACCACCGGCACGCAGTCCTCCTCCGTCGCGCCGGGGTAGACGGTGGACTCGTAGATAACCACGCCGCCCTGGCCGATCGACCGTCCGACAGTACGGCTGGCCGCCATCAGGGCCGACAGGTCCGGCCGCTTATGGGCGTCGATGGGCGTCGGCACCGTGACGATGAAGACGTTGCAGCTCTTTAGATCGGCTTCGTCGGCCGAGAACGTCAGCTTGTCCGCCGCCTTCAGGTCCGCCTCGGAAACCTCCAGCGTTCGATCATGGCCGCGGCGCAGTTCCTCCACCCGCCGCGCGTCGATATCGAACCCAACCACCTCGTGCTCCGCTGCGAAGGCTGCCGCCAGCGGCAGGCCCACATAGCCGAGGCCCAGCACCGCGATCTTGGCCGGCGCGCGGGTGAAAGGGTTGTGCAGCATCGAGATCTCTGGACGTGAAGCGACGCGGGCGTCACTAGCACGGTTTGCGCTCGGCGCGGGAAGCCTGCGCGTCCCCCTGCCCCATTGCCGGGCGCCGGGAACAGCCCGAAGCTGCACCATATGAAGACTAGATCTGGAGCCGCATTGCGACGCCTCGCCCTTCTCTCCATCCTCGCTGGCGCGCTCTGCGGCTGCACCACCGCGGTGGTCGACGCGCCCGACGCTTTGCAGGGCAAGGACATTCAGAACGCAGTGGCCCTGTTCGGCCCGTGGCACGAACGGCGGACGGTGAACGGGCGCGTCGTCTACATCTGGCGGCGGACCGTTGAAGTCGACGGTTCGCCACAGGGCTGCGAGCTGTCCGTGGAGATGGGCTTCCGGGGCGCGGTGGCCCGGAGCCTCGTTCAAGGCTACCCCGCAGCCTGCAGTTCGTTCCGGGTGATCTACGAGCCGGACCGCCGCTGACAAGCTTTGCAGAAAGTCGCCGAGGCTCGGGAACATAGCTCCACTACAGCGGGTTGGTGCCGCGCTGAATGGAGGCGAAAATATGGCGCCCGAAAGTGCCCGCAGGCCTGCAGCCCTGTCCCTGACGCTCGGCGATTGCGCGGGGTGGCTGCACGGAACGAGCGGCGAAACTGGCGTGCTGCTCTGCAGCCCCTGGGGTTTCGAAGAGCTCTGCCTCAGACGCGCCTGGCGCATGCTCGCCGACAACCTGGCGGACGCGGGATATCCGACGCTTCGCTTCGACTATCCCGGCTGCGGCGACTCCCTAGGGGACCCGGAAAAGGTCGCTGGCCTCGCCAGCCTCGTGGAGGCGGCGCGCCTCGGCGCTGACACCCTCAGGAAAGCCGGCGTCCGCCGTCTGGTGATCATCGGCCAAGGGCTAGGCGCCACGGTCGCTGCGCTCGCGGCCCCGAGCGTTGAAGCCGAAGGTCTGGCCTTGCTCGCCCCGCCCGCTCGCGGCCGGGATTACCTGCGGGAGCTTTCCGCCTGGGGCGCTATGGTCGCCGAAACCATGCACCTGCCGGCCGACATCGCAGCCCCCGGCGCGGTCGCCGGCTTCGCCTTGCCGGACGGCCTTCGCACCAGCCTCTCAGTGGCCAACCTCCTGGACCTGGCCCAGGCTCCAGCGCCTCAGGTGCTGGTGGCGGCCCGTCCTGGCCGGCCAGGCGACACGCGCCTCGCCGAACGTCTCCGCCAACTGGGCGCGCAAGTCGCCGAAGTCGCCTACGCCGGCTACGAAGCGGCGCTCGGCAATCCCACCGCAGCACATGCCCCGGTGGACGTGATCGCCGCTGTGACCGATTGGATGCAGAGCCGGTTTCCGGCTCAAGCCGGCGAGGCTTCCACGCTGCCCGCGCTCGACCAGCTCCGGACTGCGACCTTCCGCGAGACGGCCGTTCGCATCGGCCCGCACCAGCTCTTTGGCGTCCTGTGCGAGCCGCAGGGTCGGCGGCGGGGCGACACCGTGCTCCTGCTGGGCTCGGGCGGCGACCCTCACGTTGGCTGGGCGCGCTCCCACGTGGACTACGCCCGCGAACTCGCCGCCGCTGGCGTCGCCTCCTTGCGCCTCGACAGCCGTGAAGCCGGCGACAGCCCCGGCCCGCTCAGCGCCGAGCCGCTCCAGCTCTACGATGAAAGCCAAGTCGAAGACGCCCTCTCGGCCGTGGACTGGCTGGAGCGCCAAGGCCTTGGTCCTGTGCTTCCCGTCGGCCGCTGCAGCGGCGCCTTCATGGCCTTCCATGCGGCGCTGCGCGACAGCCGCATCGGGCGCATCATCCTGGTGAACCAACGTCGCTTTATCTGGGACCGCCAGGGCGGGGTGGAAGCGGCCCTCGACAAGGTAGGCCATTACCAGCGCCAAGTGCGCGATCCGCTGAAGCTGCTCGTCCGCTGGGTGCGCGGCGACCTCAACCTGGAGGCGGCCCTGGCGCGCCTTGGCCCTGCCATGCTGATGAAGCTGCGGGGGATACTGGGCGGTCATCGCCGCGGTCTCGCCTGCCGCACGCTGGACGCCTTCCGCACGCTGGAAAAGCGCGGCGTCGCCATCAGCATGCTCTACTGCCGTGGCGGCGAAGGCCACGCCGATCTCAACGCCCTGCTGGGGCAGGACGGCGGGCCGCTCAAACAGCTGAACAACGTTGAGCGCATTTGGCTGGACGGGGCCGACCATGGCCTGACGCCGGTAGCGGCCCGCCGCCGGCTTCTGGACCTGATCCTCGCCACCGCCCTGACGGGCGAAGTGTCAGCCGTAAGCGCCCAGAACGCGCCCGCCGAGGCCGAGGATCTCGCCTTGGGGCTCGCCGCTCCCGGCGGCGCCCTGGCGGCCTGACAGCCGCACGGTTCGCGGCTCGCCCGGAGCCAGAGGAAACCAGTCGTCCTGCGGGGCGAAGGCGGCGTCGGCCACATGCACATAGGGCTGGAGCCGTTCGGCGCGCAGCGTCAGGCGCCAGCCCTGCCCGTCCGGCTCCACACGGGTCTCGACCGCGCCCGCGCCGGCTCGCGGCGTGCCGGGCAGCACGTGCAGGGCTTGGCTCTCCAGCTCTTCACCGTGCCGGAGCTCGGCCAACACCATCTGGTGGGCGCGTGGTCCAAACCGGTAGGCGTAGTTCAGGTCGAAGAAGCGCCCCACCAGCTCGAACCCGCTCAGGGTGGTCGCACTCCTGGGCGCCAGCATCACCTCGCGCCGCACGTCGATCAGCGCGCCCGGCTCGTCGCCGAACGCCGCCAGCCGCAGCTCGCCCGACCAGGCCGCACCCGTCTCGTTCATCAGGTGAACCGCCAGCCCGTTCACGCCCTCGTCAGTCAACAGCACCTGCACCGGCTGGAGCACCCGCCGCAGCACGTGCAGCGCCGGCTTGGACTCTCCATCGGCGTCGATCAGCCCCCACCCTGCGCCGATCTCGAGATCCCGAAGCGTCCAGACCAGCCCACCGCCGCAGCCGGACCCTGCCCTTCGCCATTCGCTGAACACGGCGGCCATGGCCTCACCGCTGACCACTCGCGACAGATCGAGATAAAGGTCCGGGTCTTCCCGGCGCAGCCGGTAAGGGTCTGCGCCGAACAGGCGCTGCAGGTAGTGGTCGCGGACATCCTCGAAGTCCCAGCTCGCCCCTCGGTCGCGAGGCACGCGGGCCTTCCAGCGCGGGTCATGCACGGCCGGCGCGTTCAGGCCACGCGCCAGGGTCTGCGGCTGCGGCACATTCGCGAACGCCAGACACTCTGCCGCAAAGCGCACGCCGGTCCGACGCGCATCCTCCAGCGGCCGTTCATAGGCGCCCACGCCGTAGTAGTGGGTGACGCCCTTGTCGGCCTGGAACGGCATGGCCCCGCCGCATGGTGTGTTGGGCACAAAGGCCGCATCAGGCCGAAGGTCCCGCGCCACGTCGGCCAGCACCGTCTCGAACAGGCTCCAGTCCAGGGCGGCGGGGTCGAGGCCCATCATCGCCGCCTGCTGCATCACCTCGCTGCCGCCGCACAGCACCGCCAGGGACGGAGAGCCCTGGGTTCCCGCCAGGACAGCGGCGGCTTCGGCGCGCACCAGCTCCCGGAACGCAGGGTCGGCGGCCGGATAGTCGAAGTTGGCGAACATGAAGTCCTGCCAGACCAGCAGCCCGAGCTCGTCGCAGACCCGGAAGAAGTCGGCGCTCTCATAGACCCCGACCCCGCTCACCCGGACCATGTTGAAGCCGGCATCCCGCGCGGTTCGCAGCGTCGGCTCATAAGCCTCGCGGCCGGAGCTCAGCGCCACCAGATCGGGCGTGATCCACGCCGCGCCCCGGCAGAACACCGCCTCGCCGTTCAGCCGCAGCGCAAAGCCCTCGCCATCGAGCCCGCGATCCACCTCCAGGCGTCGGAAGCCGACCCGGCCGAGCTCCAGCGTCTGACCACCGGCCCGAACCGTGACCGGGTAAAGCGGCTGAGGGCCATGGGTGTGCGGCCACCATGGCTCGGCGCTGGAGACCTCCAATTCGACCTTCAAGCGACCATCCGGCGTGGGCGTCATCGCCGCCTCGGCGTCCCCGCAGGCCAGCACCACCTCGCCGAGCGCTCCGGACAACCTGAGGTCCGCCAACAGCCGTCCGCTGGCGCCGGTCCAGTCCGTCTGCAGCCTGAGGTCCGATGAGTGCAGGGCTTCTGTCGCGGTCAGGCTGATCGGTCGCCAGGGACCCACGATGTCCACAGACGGGCACCAGCCCGGCATGTGGCCCAGCAGCGTCGTGCGCACGAGCCGCAGGCCCTGATGCTCGATCATCCGCGGCCGCCAGCGCGCTCTCGGACCTTTGCCGCTCAGCTTCGGCGTCAGCGCACGGAAACAGATCCACAGCTCTGCGCCCGGCGCGATCTGCACCTCGGCTTCGGCCGGCGCGAACATGGAGCTGGAGACGAGCAGCGGCGCAACGTCGATCCAGACTTCGGCGAAGGTCGCCAGCCCTTCAAGCCGCAGGCGCTGCGGCCCCGTGCTCGGCAGCGGCAGGCGCCACCAGAAGTCCTGGTCATGCAGAGGTGTCGGCTGGTCTCGCCGCCAGAGGCCGGCCGCTTCCAGCGCCTGGGCGACCGTGCCCGGCGCGCGGGCCTCGACCCAGTCGGGCAGGGCACGTGCATCGGCCGGCGTGGCGCAGGCGCCCGCAGGCGTCGCCGCCATCTGCCAGCCTTCCTCCAGCCGCTCCATCCCCCGTGGGCCTCGTCAGGCCGCGTGCTGGATCGGCTCGGCGGCGAACAGCCGCTCCCATGCCTCAGCGGCCGGATCCAGCGCCTGGGCGAAACCTTCGAAGCGCCGCCGAGCCACGGCTCGCGCCAACTGGAACTGCGCCCCCTTGGCCGTGGCGGCAATGGTCTCGCACGCCGCAATGCGCGGGTCGGCGCCGTCGGACAGCCAGGTCAACCCAGCGCCCAGCAGGTCGAAGTTGGCGCCCAGAAGCCGCAGGTTGTGGAACGCGAAATCGTGGAACGCCTGCTCGCCCCGTCCTGCCAGAGCCTCAGCCCTAGCCGGCGCTTCCATCTGGAAGGCGCGGATCGGATTGCGCGCCGGCCGCTTGGCCCAATGGCTTGCAAACAGCGTCGCCGCCCTCGCCCTCAGCTCCTCCGCCGGGAGCCGCAGGGGCTCCAGCGTGGTGAACTCCACGTAGGGACGGAACGGCGCGCCATAGGGCGTCGAGGCCGGGAACACGCCGTCGAAATCCTCGCCCTCAAGGACGAAGTAGCCAGCGTTGTGGAAGTACTCCATCCGCTTGCCCGCAAGGTCGATGCGGTTGGGCGCGATGGTCGTCTTGCCGTGCGTGGTCCGGTAGGCCGCGATGCCGGTGTCCGGCAGCCAGAACGGGTCCACCTCGATAAGGCACATCCGGCCTCGCAACATCTGCAACAGCGCGTGCTGCTCCACCGGCTCGTAGATCGCCAGTTCCTGCACCCGCAGCCCGAACAGCGTCTCCAAATCCTCCAGCGGAAACTTGGTGAAGCTGAACTGGTCGCCTTCGAAGTCCTGCCGCGCCGCAAAGCCCAGCGCCGCCTCCGCGGGCAGGCCGAGGGCATGCAGGACCTCGATCCAGAGGTCCACGTAGCAGTTGGTCTCGGCCCAGGTGCGATCGGGGGCGTGCAGCGCGTGAGGCTGGAAGCCCTCGATGTTCAACCAAGGCAGGCAGGCGTCCACCGTCAGCCCCAGAGGACGCGGCGCACGTTGTCCGGCCAGGCCGCCGGGTCGAGGCCATGGTGGCGGAACAGCGCCAGGGCGATGCGCTCCAGGCCGAAGCCCACGCACGACGTGTGCGCCGGGCCGCCGTCCGCCAGCCGCACGCCCCAGGTGTGGGCGAAGTGGTCCTGGTGGTAGTTGAAGCTCAGGCAAGCCGTCGGCTGAGCGTTGGCGACGGGGATCACCATCTCCAGCTTCAGCCCCTGCTCGCGCTGGTTCACCTTCATCATGCGGCCGGCCCGGCCGAAGAAGGGATCGTTGGCGGGCACCACTTCGTACGGCAGGTCCAGCGAGGCGATCATCTCCTCCGCCCGCTCGATCCAGCGCTGGCGGAAGGCCTGCACCTCCTCGGCGGTGCCGGCGCGAACGTACTCGCGCATCCGGAACAGCTGCATGCGGGCCGGATCGGCGCTCGGCTCGTGCCGGAAGCAATAGGACTGAACGTCGAACAGCCGCCCGCCCGGCGGCAGAGGCCCCTGAGCCGCCACCATTGGATAGAGCGGGTAACAGGCGGCGGGCGTCAGGGCGATGTCGGTCGCTTCCTGCTTCTGGGTCCAGTCGCCGCCCTCGTCGAGCGTCGCCAAGAGGTCCATGTGGTCATGGTCGCCGCCGCAGAAGCTGTGCACCGTGCCGGCCAGCTGCGGGAAGCTCTTCATATAGCCGGACGTTTCGAGCTGCCGGCGGGTCATGGCTGGCGGAAAGCGGATCACCTCCGCCCCGTCCGCGCCGCCGACGCGGCTGACCAAGGCCTCAAAGCGGACGATCACGTCCTCGAAGACGCCGCTGCGGCCGTAGAGGCCTTCCACGCCGGTGCGGATCAGAAGGCCTTCGGCGATCAATTGATCCAGAAGGGTGACGCTGGCGTCCATGTCAGGATCTCCGAGTTTGGGCGGTGCGCTGCACGAGCAGCAGTTGGCCGGCGCCGGCCAGGATGCGGTCGTTGCCGATCATCAGGCGGGCGGAATGGATGTCGCGAAGGTGCCGGCCCAGGCTGTAGGGGCCGGAGTTCTTGTAGGCTTGCAGCCCGCAGATCATCAGCGCCTCGTCCACCACGCGCAGGGCTTCGGTGGAGACAGAGACCTTCAGCGCGTTCATGGCCAAGGCGAAGCCCATGGTGGGCCCCGCGTCCGGGTTGGCGCGCATGACGTCCCAGCGGGCGAGCCCGTCGCGGATCGCCGCCTCGATCAACCGCAGCCGCGTGTAGGTCTCGGCGAGCTTGGGCGCGCCGGGCGGCGTCACGGCAGGGTTCTTGCGCGCTTCGGCCGTGACGAACGCCTGGGCCTTAGCCAGGGCGTCGCTTGCGATGCCACACCACACGCTGCTCCACAGCAGGTGCGAGGCCGCCACCATGGACTCTGCGGCGATGTCGGCGAACGGCCGCGGCAGGATCTGCTCCTGCGGGGCGTTGGCCTTGTAGCGGAAGCCATGGCTGCAGGTGCCCCGCATGCCCAGCGCGTCCCAGGTGGAGACCCGCTCGATCTCCATTTGGTCCTTCAGGAGGACGCAAAGCACCTGGTCTGACGAGGGCGCGTCCGGATCGCGGCGGGCCGTGGCGAAGATGGCGTCCGCCTCCTCGCCGTAGGAGATCACCGGCGCGTTCTTGGCCAGGTTGAACCGCTCGCCGTCCGCTTCCACAGCACAGATCGACTGGCGAAGGTCGCCGCCGACGCCGGCTTCGGTGGTGGAGGATGCGAACAGCAGTTGCTCGCTCGCCGCACGGGTCAGGAACTCCCGATGCCAGGCGCTCTCCATCCCACAGTCCAGCAGGTTGACCAGGCTGATGTGGTGCATGGCGAACACCATGCCGGCCGAGGCGCAGGCCCCGCCCAGGGTGGTGCAGATGCCGGCGATGTCGGCCAGGCTTGCACCCTCGCCGCCCACTTCGGCAGGCGCCGACAGGGCCAGCAGGCGCCCAGCGCGCATGGCGTCGACCGCCTCATGCGGGAAGCGGCCCTCGCGGTCTACGGCTTCGGCGTGTTCAGCCGCGATCTCCGCAGCCGCCCGCACCCGCTCGGCCAGGCTTGCACCGGCGACAGCGCCGGCCGGCTTCATGCGACTAACGTAGCGGAAGAGATTTGCGAGACCGCGCGCTCGATAGCCGATGCGCTGCGGAAGGTGGCCCGGTTCAGCATCTCTTCCGGGAACTCAATGTCGAAAGCTTCTTCCAGCGCCAGCATCAGCTGGACCGAAGCGAACGACTTCATGCCGGCCCGGTACAGGTCGGTCTCATCGGTGATCTCGACACCTGCCGGCAGACCGGCGTGCGCAAGGATGATGTCGTGGATTTGCTGGTTCATAAGCGCCCTCCCGTGGGCGCCGGAAAGCCACACCGACGCCACATTTCACAGTCGAGCTCGTTAACGTCGGCAAAGCGAAGCCGTTGCACAGCTTCCGTAAAACTTGACCATAAAGCTTGAAGGCGGCGTCAGGCCGTCGCTTTGGCCGCCGCTGCGCGCTTGTCGGCCAGGATCTGGCTGACGATGTAGGGGGCGTCCGCAGCCCGCTCGACGATGGCTTTCAGCCCTCGAACGATGCCGCCTTCACGCCGCGCATCGAGCACTTCGCGCAGGCGGGTCTTGGCCCGCACCTGCGCCAGATGCCGCCGGGCCGCGCGTCGGTCTTCCTCCGACAGCCGCTCTGCGGACGCGAGGCTCGTGCAGGCCTTCAGGAGCGCCTGCAGGTCGCGGGTGGTGTGCGTGGCGCTCAAGGAGTCGCTCCGCTCCACCGCCACATAGCCGCAAGGCTCCAGCACCTTGAACACCGCTCCGTTGGCCAGCGCGGTGGCATAGAACACGTAGTCCTCGCCCAACCGGACCGTCTCGTCGTAGCGCAGACCCATGGCGTCGATGAAGCTGCGGCGCATGATCGGCTTCAGGAAACCCAGCTCGCGGCGGGGCATTCCCGGCTGGCTGATGTTGCCCTCGGCGAACCGGGCGAAGCTCAGCGTCATCGGCAGCGGCTCACGCTCTCCGATCAGCCGCCGCATCGGCTCTTCCGGCCGATCGGCGTAGATCATCGAGATGTCGTCCGCGACGAAGTCGCATCCGTCGGACTGGTCCAGCAGCTTTCCGAGGCGCCCGACCTCGAAATAGTCGTCGCCGTCCAACGGGCACACCCAGGACGATGTGGCCGACTCCAGCGCCTTGTTGCGCGCCGCCGAGGGGCCGACGTTGACCGCCATGGAGCGTATCAGCAGGCGGTCGGACCCCGCCGCAGCCTCCTGGGCGCGCGCCACCGTGTCATCGCTGGAGCCGTCGTCGATCAGGATCACCTGCGCCGCTTCGGGCTGCGCCAGCGCCGAACTCACCGCGCGGGCGATGGTCCGCCCGGCGTTCTTGGCGGCGATGATCACCGAAACGGTGCGGTCGGACTGGGACACGTGCAAACCCCCTGGCGCGCGGAAACGCCCCGGCCAGCAAGCGCGGCCTTGGACCTGCGTCCAACGGTCAGGCCTGCAGGAACGTTCCCTTCAGCGCAGGGGCGCGACGCGGATCGGATGCTCCAGCTCGGCCAGGGTGCGGTCGAGTTCCGCGCGGAACGCCGCGAGGTCGTGGATGTCCCCATCCTTGGTCCAAACCGCCGCAAAGGCGTAGCGGACGTTCTGCGGCTCGCCGAACCGCACATAGAGGCTGCGTCCATCGTCCGCGGGCTTGGCTTCGTCCACGCGGTAGAACAACGCTAAGCCCAGATCGTCCCGGTTCTCCGCCTGCGGCCCCCAGCTGGCCAGGTAGGCCCAGTCGCCCCCGCTGGCGGACTGCAGCACCGTCACGCCGGGATGCTTCACCAGTCCCGCGGCCAGCGGCGCGTCGGCGCCCGCTCGTGCGCGCACCCACGTCAACCGACTGCCAGCGGTGATCTCGTAGCGCGCGGTCAGGTCCGTCCGCCCATCGCCTACGCGCACGCCGCGGTCGTCCACGCGGACCGCGGCGATCACTGGCCCGTTCGCTTCCACCGCCGCGCTGATGGAATCAACCTGGCCGATCTGCTCGGCCATGGCGCCCCGCACCACGCCCAGGCCGCCGACGCCCAGCGCCTCGCCCACCTTCAGCACGTCCATCCCCCACGCCGCCTCGGCGTGGTAGTCATCCTGGCCGAGCCCAATCCGGTGCAGCACCAGCTCAGGCTGCTTCTTGCCGTAGACATCCGTGACGTTGCGCCCGTCCAGATAGAGCCGATAGCCGACCTTGTCGGACTCCCAGGCCGGCCCCTCCATGGCGATCAGGTTGTCATGCACAGTGTGCTCGGCCGGCACGTCCAGCCGCGCGGCCGGCTCGAACCGCCCGCCCTGGAAGGTCTCGCCTGTCTTGGTCGCGCCCGCCTGGACGTTCAGCACCGCCTGCACGCGGGAGCTCGTCTCGGCGGCTCCTGGCCGCAGCGTGATCCGTCGGCGCTGGTTGGGGCGGAAGTCGGCCACCAGCACCACCGCCTCGATGAAGCCGTCCCCATTGCGGTCGATCGCCTGCGCCGGCGCGGGCCGGCCATCGACGGCTGCGGTCCACGCCAGGTTCCGCCGATCCACCCGCGTCAGCAGGCTCGCCGGCGCCTCGATCAGGGCGTCTTTACGCGCCACCGGTTCGGTGTTTTCCGCGACGAGGTCGACTTGCGTCTGCGCCTGGGCCACGCCCGCGACGAGCAAAGAGGCGGCCAGCGCCAGCGCCGAAGGATGTCGAAGCATGAGCCCTCCCACGGGCGGCTTGACCGCCCTGGCCGGCTTAGCATGACTTGGCGTCCAACGAACACACAGGGAGGACGGCATGGCGAGCTGGCGCAAGAGTGGGGCGGCGTTGCTGCTGGCGGCGGCTGCGATCACGACCCCTCTGTCCTCACCCCCCGCCCAGGCTCAGCCCGCAAGGGCCCAGGCTGACGCTGCGACCGTGCTGACGGCCATGGAGCGGGTCGGCGCCTGGCAGATCGCCCACCTCTCGGATTTCGGCTACGTCCGCACCTTCCGCGACCACACCGAAGAGCCCCGCGGCTGGATCCAGGGCGCCTTCTACGTCGGGTTAGCTCAGTTGGCCGCCCGCTCCCCTGACCCCCGCTTTCGGGAGGCGCTTGTGGCCAAAGGCCGAGCCGAGGGATGGGACCTGGGCCCTCGCACCTACCACGCCGATGACCACGTCATCGGACGCGCCTGGCTCTGGGCCGCCGAAAACGCCGGCCAAAAGGAGGCTCTGCCGGTGGTGCGCGCCCGTCTCGACCGCGTCTTGGCGGCGCCGCCCCGGACCACCCTGGATTTCGCCGCCGGCGGCTCGCCCGGCGCGGCTTGCTCAGATCGGTGGTGCTGGTCCGACGCCTTGTTCATGGCCCCGCCGCTGTGGGCCGAGATGACCCGCCTCACCGGCGATCCCAAGTACCTCGCCTACGCCGACGCCGAATGGCAGGCGGTCAGCGCCCTGCTCTACGACCCGGCCTCGCACCTCTACTACCGTGACAGCCGCTTCATCGGGCAGCGGGGCCCCAAGGGCGAGAAGATCTTCTGGAGCCGCGGCAACGGCTGGTCCTACGCAGGCCTCGTGGCGATGCTGAAGTCCCTGCCCAAGAACCACCCCTCCCGGCCGCGCTATGAGGCGCAGTTCCGGCAGATGTCAGACCGGGTGATTCAGCTCCAGGGCTCGGAGGGCTACTGGCCCGTCTCGCTGGAAGGCGGCCCCGGCGCCACGCCCGAGACCAGCGGCACGGGCTTTTTCACCTATGGCCTGGCCTTCGGCCTGAACAGCGGTTTGCTGGACGCCAGCTACCGCCCCGCGGTGGAGCGGGGCTGGGCCGCCCTCGCCCGCGCCGTCCGTCCGGACGGCCGCCTGGGTTGGGTGCAGCAGGTCGGGGAAGCGCCCGACCACGTCCTGCCGGACGACACCCAGCTGTTCGGCGTGGGCGCCTTCCTGCTAGCCGGCTCGGAAGTCTACGACCTGAAGCGCCGGCTTTAACGGCCGGCCTTCTCCGCCAGCTTGCGGTAGTGGTCGGCGAGCACCTGGAACGCCTGCTTGCGCTGCCCAGTCTCGCTGATCAGCCCCTTGCGGTTCCAGCCCTGCTGGTGAACCGGGTGCTGGCGCCGGGGCGAGCGGAAATCCTTCAGGATCCAAGGCGACATGCCGCGCAGGAAGCTGACCTTGTCAGCCATGGCCAGGGTCGCCCGGAAGTACTCGGCCTGGAACTCCTCCGAGAACTTGCGCCCGTTCTCGTCATGGAAGCCCACCTGGGCGTCCGCGCCCAGTTCGGAGAAGATCAGCGGCTTTCGGTAGTCCGAGCGCCAGGTGATCGCCGGCACCGCTGACAGCGCATCGCCCGAGTACCAGCCGTTGTAGGTGTTGATCGCCATGACATCGAGCTTGGGCGCCAGGGGATCGTTGATCACCTGCTCGGGATGGCCATCCCGCTCCGTGCGGTCCGCCAGCAGGGCCGCGGTCACCAGCCGGCTGTCGTCCAGCGCGCGCACGTCGTCCACCAGGGTCGACAGGAACGCCGTCCGCGGCTCGCTGATCGGGGTCTCGTTGGCCACGCTCCACAGGATGATCGAGGCGCGGTTGCGGTCCCGGACGATGTTCTCGGCCAGCATCTTGCGGGCGTTGGCCAGGGTCTGCGGATTGGAGAAGGCGACGCGCCAGTAGACGGGGATTTCGCTCCAGACCAACAGCCCCATCTCGTCCGCGGCGCGGGTCATGACCTCGCTGTGGGGGTAGTGCGCCAGCCGCACGAAGTTGCCGTTCAGGCCGACCTTGGCCTCGCTCAGCAGCGCTCGCGCGGAGGCCGGCGTGATGGCGCGCGTCGGCTCCTTGCCGATCTCCTCCTCGTGCAGGCTGATGCCGCGCAGGAACACCGACTTGCCGTTCAGCAGGATGTCCTCGCCCCGGACCTCGATGGTGCGGAAGCCGATGCGGTCGCGCAGGACGTCGCCGCCCGCCTCCACCGTCACGTCGTACAGCGTCGGGCTCTCGGGGCTCCAGAGGCGCAGGCCGCGGGGCCGGGGGATGGATCCGGTCCACGCTCCGCTGGCGTCCGTCTGGCCGCTGATCGTCAGGTTCGCGCCCGCCACACGGACCCGCACCGGCGCGTTCGCCGCCCCTGGCCCGTCCAGCTTCACGCTCGCGGCGATGTGGCCGTCCCGCGTCAGACGCACCCAGGCGTCGTCCACAAAGGTGGCCGGTGTCACCACCAGCTTCACCGCGCGCGTGATGCCGCCGTAGTTCTCCCAGTCGGTGACCGGCGGCGGCACGCTGTCGGCATTGCGCTGCGAATCCGCGCCCACCGTCACCTGGTTCTCGCCGTCCCGCAGCAGGCCGGTGACCTCGAAGGCGAACGGCGTGAAGCCGCCCTCATGCCGTCCCACCGCCTTGCCGTTCACATAGACATGGGCCGTGTAGTCCACCGCGCCGAAGCGCAGGAATGCCCGTTGCCCAGGCTTCAAGTGCGCCGTGAAGGTCCGCTGGTACCAGATCAGGCCTTCGTAATGCCGCAGGGTCGGATCCTGGGTGATCCAGGACGAGGGCAGATAGGCCACGGGCGAGCGGCGCATGTCATATTCGTAGAGCGCCTGCGGGTCGGCCTTCTCGGCCGCCGCCACGTCGGTCTCGTCATAGCGCCGGTGCCCTTTGCCCGCCTCCTCGCCGTGGAAGCCGGCCAGACCGTCGCGGAACGGGTCGATTGAGTAGTTCCAGGCGCCGTTCAGGTCCACGCCGTCCCGCAGGTCGGCCGCAACCAGCACGGGCGTGGGCGCCGGCTGGGCCACAGGCTGCGCCACTGAGACGGACGCGCACGCCGCGGCGGCCGCCAACGCCAGACCGAACCTGCGCGCGGCGCGAAACATGGTTTGCACTCGAATTCCTCCCAGCGCCCTCTTGCAGAGCGCGGCCATTCTTGGACGTCCGGCTCCTTGGCGTCCAGCCGGCAGGCCGATGGCGCCGACGCCACACTCAAGCCTTGCCTCGTTAGGCGCGACCATAGGTCTGCTCGCACCACCTAGGCGTCGTGGTATGGCGCGAGGCGATGGGCGACCGTCCCGTCCTTTCTGAGTCTCGCTTCCGGTGCGTCGCATGCCCCAGTCCCAGGTTCTGATCGCCGACGACGATCCCCTTCTGAGGGAGATCCTCCAGCACAAGCTCTCCGCCGCCGGGTACGCCGTGCGCAGCGTGGAGGACGGCCGCGCCGCCCTTGAGCAGGTGCAGGTCGAGCGGCCAGACATCCTGGTGCTCGACGCCATGATGCCGGTGATGGACGGCTTCGAGGCCCTGCGCCGGCTCAAGGACGATCCGGCATCGAGCGACATTGTCGTGGTCATGCTCACCGCGCTGAAGGGCGACGAGGACGTGGTCAGCGCCCTGCGCCTCGGGGCGGCCGACTACCTCGCCAAGCCGTTCAATCCCGACGAACTGGTGGCGAGGCTGCAGAGACTGGCGCCGGCGGCTCAGGCCTAGACATGTCCAGGATGCCGCTTGTCGCCGCCGCGGGGCTCCTCTCCCTCGCGCCCGCCGTCGCCCTGGCCCAGGCGCCTGTCGACGATTTCGCCCGCGGCCGCGAGCTGCGGCTGGCCGGACGCTCCGCCGAAGCCGCCGAAGCCCTGGAACGCGCCGCCTCGGCTCAGCCGCAGGACGCGGACATCTGGCTCAATCTCGGGCTGGCGTATGCCGCGGCTAAGCGCTTTGACAAGGCGGACGCCGCCCTGGACCGCGCCCTCGCCCTCGCCCCGTCCTACACCGACGTCCAGATCGCCCGCGCCCGGATCGCTCTGTTCCGGGGCGACGCCGCCGAGGCCGAGCGCAGGCTGCAGCCCGCCCTTCAGGCGCAAGCTCCCACCCCCGACGCCGTCCAACTGCGCGACCAGATCGCTGCGGCCCTGCGGGAGGGTGAAATGCCCTGGCGCTTCGACGCTTCCGTCAGTCGCGCCCGCGTTTCCGGCCCGCTTCCGGACAGCACCTTGGCGACGCTCGCTCTCAGCCGACGCCTGACCAGCGGCGTGACCCTAGGCGGCAGCACCGAGTACGTGCGCCAGTTCGGCCGGACCGACCTCTATGTCGAAGGCTTCGCGGCCAACCGGTTGGGATACCTGGCGCTGGGCGGCGCGCCGGACGCCGACTTCCGACCCGAGATCGCCGTCCGCGCCGGCCTTGCCGGCAAGCGTTGGTCGATCAGCGAAGGCTGGACGGTTCAGCTGGGTCTGGACGGCTCCTGGGCGCGCTATCCGGTGGGCGACGTGCGTTCGCTGCACCCCGTGGCGACCCTGGCACGCGGCGAAGGCTTCACCCTTCAGGCCCGCTGGATCAACGTCCTCGACGAGCAGGACGAGTACCGCGACGGCTATGCCCTGGGCCTGGGCTGGCAGGTCGCCCCTCGCCTGCGCGCCTCCCTCGGCTGGGCCGACGCGCCGGAGTCCACGCAGGGTGTGACGACGCCGTTGCAGGCGGTCTCCGCCGGGCTGCAGTACGACTTTGGCTCTGCGGTGGTGCGGATCGGCGGCGCCCACGAGATGCGGCCGGCCTATGACCGCGACGAGCTCACGCTCGCGGTCTCGCGTCGCTTCTGATGGCCCTGCTCACCCTCATCTGGCTGCTGGCGCTGGGCATGACCTTCGCCGCGCTGTCCTGGATGAGCGTGCTGCTGGCCATGCGCCTTTGGCACGACCGCCGCGCCGCGCGTCGGGCGGCCGCCCGCAAGTCGGTGGAGCAGGCGCTGATCGCCCTTCTGCTCGGCAAGTGCGACCTTCAACGCGATCTTGGCCCCTTCGCCGGCCGCGCGCGGCTGATGTCGGAGTGCCTGCTGGAGTTCTTAAGCCTGGTGCGCGGCGCCGACCGCACGCTGGTGCTCGCAGCGTTCGACAGCCTCGGCGTGCCGGCCACCCTGCGTCGGCGGCTGACCCGCGGTTCGGCCGCGGGCCGTCGCGCCTGCATCGAGGCCTTGGCGGCCTTTCCAAGCCCGGAGACCGAAGCCGCCCTGCGACAGGTGGTCTCCAGCGGCGCGCCTCAGCTGCGTCTCGCCGCCCTGAAGTCCATCGCCGAAGCCGGCGGCCACGTGCCGCTCGGCCGCGTCCTGGCCGACCTCAAGGTCGGCGCCCTGCCCCTTTCCGGGCTGTCGGGCGACTTCCTGCGCGATCGCGTCGCCGCCGAACCCGGCGAAGCCATCTCCGCCCTGGAAGACGACCTGCTGCCGAGCACCCTGCGGGTCCTGGTGCTGGATGCGCTGGGCTCGGCGGGTGACTACGCCGCGCTCGACATCCTGGCCGCCCACGTGGGCGCACCGGACGCGGAGGTCCGCGCCGCCGCCGTGCAGGCCCTGGGCCGGCTCAAGCATCCCGCTGCCCGGCCTCACCTCGCCCGCGCGCTCCAGGATCCCGACTCCCAAGTGCGCGCAGCCGCCGCCGAAGCCGTTGGCGACGCAGGCCTGGACGGCCTGGCGGACGATCTTTGCGCAGGTCTGGAGGACGCCGTTTGGCGTGTGCGCTTCCAGGCCGCCGCCGCGCTTCGCAAGCTTGGCGCGCCCGGCCTGCAGCGCCTCCAACACGCCGCCCGCGAAGCGTCGGACGTGGCGAGCCGCGCAGCATCCCTCGCGCTGGCCGAACAGGGGCTGCCCTCATGACCTTGCATGACCTCGCCCTCGCCGCCGCAAGGTTCTCGGCGCTGATCGCCGGGTTCGTGATCCTGGCGGGCTTCGCCCAGAACAGCTTCCACATTTGGCAGCTGCTGGTCGCCTCGCGCGCGCTGCGCCGGCAACGCGGGCTTCCCGAGACCAGCCTCGTCTGGCGCCGCTACGCGGAGGCCGCACCGCCCATCGCCCTGCTGGTGCCGGCCTATAACGAAGAGCTGACCATCGGCGAGAGCCTGCGCTCGCTTCTGGCGCTGCAGTACCCGAGCTTCGAAGTGGTCGTGGTCAACGACGGCTCCGGCGACGGCACCCTCCAGGCGCTGATCGACACCTTTGAGCTCGAGCCCGTGCAGCGCAGCTACGAAGCGATCGCCCCCTGCGCCGCCATACGCGGCCTCTACGGCAGCCGCCGCCAGCCGCGCCTGCTGGTGATCGACAAGGAGAACGGCGGCAAGGCCGACGCCCTGAACGCTGCGATCAACCTGGCCCGCGCGCCCATCGTCTGCTCCATGGACGCCGACTCCCTGCTGGAGCCGGACGCCTTGCTGCGCGCCGTGCGTCCCTTTGTTGAGGATCCCGAGCGGGTGGTGGCGGTGGGCGGCACCGTGCGCGTCGCAAACGGCTGCGACATACGGTTCGGCCGCGTCTCCCGCGTGGGCGTGCCGCGCAACTTCCTGGCCCTGCTGCAGACCATTGAATACCTGCGCGCCTTCCTGATGGCGCGTCTGGCCTGGAGCGAGATGGGCTCGCTGATGATCATCTCAGGCGCCTTCGGCCTTTTCCGGCGCGAAGCGGTCCGGGCGGTGGGCGGCTACACCTTGGGCACGGTTGGCGAGGACATGGAGCTGGTGGTCAAGATCCACCGCCACTACCGGCGCGAGCGCATGCCCTACCGTGTGGTCTTCGTGCCCGAGCCGGTCTGCTGGACCGAAGCGCCGGAGACCCTGCAGATCCTCGGGCGCCAGCGCGCCCGTTGGCACCGAGGCGCCCTGGAGACCTTCTCCAAGCACTTCGGGATGCTCTTCAACCCGCGCTACGGCCGGGTGGGCTCGGTGGGCTTCGGCTACATCTTGCTGGTGGACGTCCTGGGCCCCTTCGTGGAACTCGCCGGCTATGTGCTGATCCCGGCCTTCTGGCTGCTGGGAATTCTCAACACCGAGTTCCTTTGGGCCTTCCTCGCCGTCAGCTTCGGCTTCGGCGTGGTGATCAGCGTCGGCGCCCTGGCGCTGGAGGAGACCGAGCTGCGCCGCTTCCCGGACGTGAAGAGCCTCGCTGTCCTCATGGCCGCGGCCGTGGTCGAGAATTTCGGCTATCGCCAGATCAACAACGTCTGGCGGCTCTGGGGCGCCTGGCAGTTCCTGCGCAAGCAGGAGAGCTGGGGCGTTATGACCCGGCGCGGCTTCAGTCGGGCGGCGGCGTAAGCAAAGCGCAGGATCAGCGCCCACTCACGGCGTCGGTCGGTACCGGAAAGCCGTAGAGCCGCATCTGGACCGAATGCGCTCTGACGAAGTGGGCATCCTGCCCGCCGCCTAGGCAGCGTCCGCAGCGCGGGCCAGGATCGCCCGCACCTCTCCGGCAAGGGACATCGGGTCGAAAGGCTTCGTCAGCACCGCCACGGCCCCTGCCTCGCGCAGCGAAGCCTGCTCGTGCGGCTGGGCGCGAGCCGTGCAGAACGCCGCCGGGGTCTGCTTGCAAACCGGCAGCTTGCGCAGCTCGCCCAGGGTGGTGGGACCGTCCATCTGCGGCATCATCACGTCCAGCAGCAGCAGGTCGGGCGCAAAGCCCTCGTCGCGAACCGCCGCTATGGCCGCAGGTCCGCTGTCGGCGGTCCGCACCTCGAGCTCCGGGTCGAGCGCCAGAGCGAACTCCACGAGTTCGCGGATGAACTCGTCGTCGTCGACATAGAGGATGCGGGCGGCGCTCACGCGGAGGGCTCCTGTTGGCGGGTCAGACTGCGGACGGTGTGCGCCAGGGCGTCGAAACTGACCCGCGACTTGGTCAGCACGGCCTCGACCTTGCCGACAACATCGGCGTCCACCTCCTGCCCCGAATAGATGATCACCGGCGGGGCGCCACCCTCCTCGCCCAGCAGGGGCAGAAGATCGAGGCCGGATCCATCGGGCAAGCCGACATCCAGGATCACCAGGTCCGGCCGGCGGCGCTCAAGCCAGGCGCGAGCCGCGCCAAGGCTGTCCATCGCGACCACCTCGCCGGCTCCGGTCAGCGCCACGCGCACGACCTCGGCCAGATCCAGGTCGTCATCTACGTGCAGGATGGTCAGAGGCCGCCGCCCGCCGAGCGCTCCCGCCACCACTTCCCGAAGGCGACCGATGTCCACCGGCTTGCCGATCCAGTCCGCCACCGTCAGGCCAGCGATGCTGCCGGCGTCGTCGCCGCTCATCACCACAATGGGCAGGCCACGCAGCGCCGGGTCCGCCCGCAGCCGCCGAGCAAGCGACAGGCCATCACCGTCGGGCAGGTGCAGATCGAGCAACAGGGCGTCGAAAGGCCGTGCGCGTAGAGCGCTCTCCGCCCCTTCGACCGACTGGGCGATCTCCACGGCGAAGCCGTCCTTCTCCAGGCCTCGCGCCACGACGTTGGCGAGCGCCGCGTCGTCCTCGCAGACCAGCAGGCGCATGCGCCCCGCCCCCACCTCGTCCAATTGGGCGCTGGGCAGGGACAGCTGGAACGTCGCGCCGGCGTCGCTGCTCTGCGCCAGCACCAGCGTGCCGCCGTGCCGCTCGGCGATCTCGCGGGAGATGGCCAGACCCAGGCCCGATCCGCCGATGCTGCGTACGCTGGATCCGTCCGCCTGGGCGAACTTGCGGAACAGCAGGGCCTGGAAGCCTTCCGGCACGCCCGGGCCCTGGTCGCTGACCCGGGCCGTCACGCCCTGCTGCCCCCGCTCGAGGCTCAGGGTCACCGTGCCACCTGCTGGCGAGAACTTGATCGCGTTGGACAGCAGGTTGTTCAGCACCTGGATCAGCCGGTCCGCGTCGCCATTGACCATCAGCGGCTCCGACGGCGCGGCGAACGCCACCCGAACCTGCCGCTCGTCGGCGAAACCAGACATGCCTTCCACGGCCCGTCCTGCCGCCTGCCGCAGGTCCATGGCCCGCATGTCGAACCGCACCTGTCCGGAGGCGATCTTCTGCACGTCCAACAGGTCGTTGATGAGGCGCACCAGCCGGTCGCAGGACACTTTGGCGATGTGCACCAGCCGCGCGGACTTCTCCGGAAGCGGCCCGGCGGCGCCGCCGTCCAGCAGCCCCAACGATCCGGCGATGGAGGTCAGCGGCGTGCGCAGCTCGTGGCTGACGGTGCTGACAAACTCGTCCTTCAGCCGCTCGGCTTCCTTCCGCTCGGTGATGTCGCGCACCGCCGCCACGACGTGCACGCCATCGCGCATCCGCAGGGCGCCCAGGGCGATCTCGACCGGGAAGGTCGTACCGTCTTTGCGCCGGCCAGTGTACTCGCGCGCCAGCCCGAGTTCCGGATCCCCCTTGAGGGCGAGCCGCTGAAGGAACAGCCCTTCTCCGGGCGCGAGGTCCACCAGCAGCGATGCGTCCCGCCGCACCAGCTGTTCGCGGTCGTAGCCGAACATGGTCTCGGCCGCCCGGTTGATAGTTTCGATCGAGCCGCTGGGGTTCAGCGTGACGATGGCGTCCATGGTGCTCTCGAAGATGCCGAGTTGCCGGGCGCGCTCCTGTTCGATCCTCTCCATCAGAATCTGCCGCGACTGGGTGTGCCGATGGACCAGCCACGCCGCCAACATCAGGCTGGCCAGAAGCAGCACCGAAACCACCCCGGCCATGATGCGCGTGTGGAGCGATCGGACCCGAACCTGCGCCGTTCGCTGATCCAGGCGCAACGACTCGGTGCGGATCATCTCCCCCACAGTCCGTCGGATTTCGTCCATGGCCGCCTTGCCGCGGCCGTTGGCGACGAACTGCGCGCCAAAGCCGGCGTCAGCGCGTCGGGCCTTGATCCCCTCGGCCAGCAGCTTAAGCCGCAGATCGACCTGCTGCCGCAGCAACCTCATCCGCTGAAGTTGGCCTGGCTCGTCCGCCAAAAGGCTGTCCAGCGACGCCAAATGCGCGTCCAGCGCGCCCACCCCACTGTGATAGGGCTCTAGAAAGCTCTCCTGGCCCGTGACGATGAAGCCGCGCTGCCCCGTCTCGGCGTCCTGCAGCAGCGAGAACACCCGCTGGATCTGCTCGCGGGTCCGGTAGGACTCCTCCACCTCGCCCCGCAAGGTCGCGACGCTCACCAGGCTCGCGAACAACAGGCCGGATGTCAGCACCACAAGCAGCGGGGCGACAATCAACGCGATCAGGAACGCGATGCGATAACCTCGACCGACACCAGGGGGTGCGGCGGGCGAAACAATGGCCATGCCGAAGACTCCTGCTGCCGCTTTAGCCGAATACCCAAGCTTTGGCTGCGGGTCAGATGCGCGCGCCGACCGATGGCGGCTCACACGCGGCCGGAACGACCCGCCAGGACATCTAGTCCGGACGCCGGCTCCGGGTCTGGAAGCGGCATGGTCAACCGCATGCGCAGTCCCTCAGGTGCATATTCAACCTCGGCGCGCCCGCCGAGCTCGGCCGCGCTGCCCTGCACCAATCGGCTTCCAAATCCGCGACGTTTCGGCGGCTGAACCGTGGGACCGCCTGTCTCGCGCCAGGTGATCTCCAGATCCCCGCCCTGCGAACCCTCTAGCATTTTCCAGTCGACCTCGACCTGGCCGGACTCCGCCGACAGCGCACCATACTTGGCGGCGTTGGTGGTCATCTCGTGCAGCACCATCCCGAGCGCGAGGGCATGCCGGGCGGGCAGCCGCACAGCCGGCCCTCTCGCAACCACTCTTTGCTGGTCGTACGGGTGCAGTTCCTGCTCCAGGATCTCCCGAAGACTGGCGCTCTCCCAAGATCCCCGCGTGAGCACATTGTGTGTGTTCGACAGGGCGAGCAGCCGCGCCTCGAAAAGCTGACTGAAGTCCTCGATCGACTCGGCTGTCTTCGCTGTTTGTCGCGCAATCGACTGCACCGTCGCGAGGGTGTTCTTCACGCGGTGATTCAGCTCATCGATCAGCAGCCGTTGTCGTCTGTCGCTTTCCGCAAGGGCGGTGAAGGCTTCGCGCCGCTCGGTGACATCCAACACGACGCCAACCATTCGGCGTGGCCGGCCCGCAGCGTCGTTCACCACTCGTCCGCGCACATTGATCCAGCGCGCCGCATTGCCTACGGGCCTCAATCGGTATTCGGCATCGAGTTCCACGTGATTGTTGATCGCGTGGTCCAGCAGGCGAGTGCGGCGGTCATGCTCGGCTGGTTCCAGCGCGTTCAACAACTCGGCCTCGCCGAACGGCTCATCGGCGGACCGCCCCAGGATCTCTTTGCCTTTGGATGAGACGTGCAAGGTCTTCCGCGGCAGAGCCAGCTCCCAGTACCCCACGCCCCCAGCTTCGAGCGCCGCAAGAACGTTCAACCTTTGATCGTAGAGCGAGGCGAGAAGCGCCAGCGCCAGCACCAGAATCGTGCCTCCAGCGACGACGGCGGCTAGCACGAAAGGAGGTGCGCCATGAACAGAGTGGGCCCCTCCGGCATGGGTGAGCTTCAGCCCCGCCATGGCGGTGTAATGCATTCCCACGATGGCTGCGCCGAGGATCACGGCGGCGGCTCCTCGCCAGCGCAACGAGCGCTCACGACGAGCGGCGAAGAGTGCGGCGGTCGACGCCAGCACGGCGATGACGAAGGAGAGGCCTACCAGCCTTATGTCGTGTCCCAGTGAGACCGCGGTGCTCAGGGCGGCCATGCCGACGTAGTGCATCAGGCAGATGCCGATCCCCATGGCGAGGCCGGAAACAAGCAGGCTTCGCTTTTTCGCCCGCTCGTGCGCGGCGGCGAAGAACGCGCCGCACGTGGCGCCGATGGCCAACGAGAGCGACAAGAACGTTAGGGGCAGGTCATAGCTGACGGGCGAGCCCGGATCGAAACCGAGCATGGCCACGAAGTGCATGGACCAGATGCTGGCCCCCATGGCGACGGCCGCGGCGCCGAGCCAGATCAGGCGCGTGCGCCCGATGTGCGATCGCACCCTTCGGAACAGATCCAGGGCTGTCCACGAACCGAAGACCGCGACAACCATGGACAGAAACAAGAACACTGGGTGGTGATGCACCATCGATTGTCGAGGCTGCCATCAAGCGAGCCATCACGCACCAGACTTTTTTCAACCCAGACGTGAAAGTGCTTCGGTGCGAGGCTAGCTGACGACGTCGGCGCTGCGCTCGAACAGCTCGTCGGAGATCACGGTGCGTGCGATCAGGACGCTGCAGTCCACGCTGTCGACCAAGTAGGCGCCCGTCGAGCCCGCCCACCACCGGGCCAGCAGAGACTGGCGGCGATGGCCCACCACGACCAAGTCCGCTCCAACTCTTCGAGCCGCCTCCCCGATCGCCTGCGCCGGATCGCCGACCACCAGCTCGGCCGTGGGATTGAAGCCCATCGCCCGCAGCCGCGCAGCGCCTTCCTCCAGCACCTCGCGATAGCGGTCCTGGTGCAGGGCGACCGCACCCGCGAATGCGCCTTCGCCGATCGCCATGCCGCCCGTCTCCGACACGACGGACAGCAGATGAACCTGTGCGCCGCAGCTCTTCGCCAGCAGAGCGCCCTCACGCAGGGCCGTCCGCCCCTCCACCGAACCGTCGAACGCCAGAAGGATACGCTTGTACACCGCAGGCTCCCTCAGGGGCCGCCGCCAACCGACCGACGCCCCGGCTTGTGAAACGCACCCGCCTGATGGCAGCTCCGCCAGGCGCCTGTACGTTGCGCCAGCGCAGCCGCCGCTTGTCTGCGGCGTAGGGAGATTTCCGGATGGACGTTGGATTTGTCGGCCTCGGCGCCATGGGCACGGCCATGGTTCAGAGCCTATTGCGGAACGGGCATCGGGTGACGGTCTGGAACCGCACGCCCGAAAAGGCGCAGCCGCTTGCCGAACTCGGCGCCGCCATCGCCCAGACCCCGGCCGACGCGGCGCGCGCCGGCGTGGTGATCACCATGGTCGCGGACGACGCCGCCCTTCAAAGCGTGCTGGAGGGAGAGCACGGCCTGCTGGGCGCCCTGCCTTCCGGTGGTCTGCACATCTCGATGAGCACGATCAGCGTCGCCCTGTCGGACAGGCTGACGACCACCCACGCCGATCGAGGACAGGGTTTCGTCTCCGCGCCCGTGTTCGGCCGTCCGCCGGCGGCTCAGGCCGGCAAGCTGTTCGTGGTCAGCGCTGGGGAGCCGCAGGCGGTGGCCCGCGCCACGCCGCTGTTCGAGGCGATGGGCCAGCGGCTGTTCACCGTGGGCGAGACGCCATCGGCTGCGAACCTGGTGAAGCTGTGCGGCAACTTCATGATCCTCTCGACGGTGGAAAGCCTGTCGGAGGCGATGGCGCTGGCCGCCAAGGGCGGCGTCGAGAAGAAGGCGCTGCTGGAGGTGCTGACCGGCACCATCTTCGGCGCGCCCGTTTTCAGCATCTATGGCGAACTGATCGTCGAGGAGCGCTTCCGCCCGGCGGGTTTCGCCGCCCCGCTGGCGCTCAAGGACCTGCGCCTCGTGGGCGAGGCCGCCGACGCGCTCGGTGCGCCGATGGACGTCCTGGATGTGGTTCGCTCCCACCTGTCCCAGGTGATCGAGCAGGAAGGCGCCGACATTGACTGTTCGGCGCTTTCCAAGGCGGTCGAGCGGAACGCCGGGCTCTAAGGACGCCCGCTCGACCGGCTCGGGCGGTCAGCCGCCGGTGTAGACCGGCTGGCCGTCCGGACCCTTGACGTTGGCCCACTGGCTGCGGACGAGGTCCTTCACAGCGGCCGGCAGCGGCACGTAGTCGAGCTGCGCTGCGCCCTGGTCGCCGTTCTTGTAGGCCCAGTCGAAGAAGGACAGCACCGCGCGGCCCTTGGCGGCGTCAGCCTGCTGACGATGCACCAGGATGAAGGTCGCCCCGGTGATCGGCCAGCTGGCGCCGCCCGCCTGGTCGATCAGCAGCAGGTAGTTGCCCGGCGCGTTGGCCCAGTCGGCGCCCGCGGCGGCGGCGGCGAAGGCGGCCGCCGTCGGCGACACGAACGCGCCGTCGCGGTTCTGCAGCTGGGTGAAGGTCAGCTTGTTCTGGGTGGCGTAAGCGAATTCGACATAGCCGATGGCGCCGCCGGTCTGCTTCACGAAGGCGGCCACGCCGTCGTTGCCCTTGCCGCCGATGCCGGCCGGCCATTCCACCGCGTCGCTGGCGCCAACGCGCTGCGCCCAAGCCGGGCTCTTGCCCGCCAGGTAGGTGGTGAACAGGAAGCTGGTGCCCGAGCCGTCCGACCGGTGCACCACCGTGATCGGCAGGTTCGGCAGGTTCACGCCCGGGTTCAGAGCCGCGATCTGCGGCGCGCGCCAGCTCTTGATCTGGCCCAGGTAGATGTCGGCCAGCACCGGTCCGCTCAGCTTGAGCTGGCCCGGCTGGACGCCCGGCAGGTTCACGACGGGGACCACGCCGCCCATGACGGTCGGGAACTGGTAGAGCCCGGCCTTGTCCAGGTCTTCCGGCTTCATCGGCTTGTCCGACGCGCCGAAGTCGACCGTCTTCGCTTGGATCTGCTTCACGCCGCCGCCCGAACCGATCGCCTGGTAGTTCAGGGTCAGACCGCTGCTGGCGCGGTAGGTCTCGGCCCAGCGGGCGTAGAGCGGCGCGGGGAAGGTCGCCCCCGCCCCCGAGATAGACGCCGAGGCGGCGGCGGGGCCTTGCCCCCCGGCCTTGGCGTCGCCGGCCGGCTTGTTGCAGCCGGCGAGCAGCAGGACGCCGGCCATCAGGGCGACGCCCGTCGAAAGACCAAGCTTGAGCATTCGAATTCTCCGTGCGCGGACGCTTTGGCTGGGCTCTACCTCGCGAGCACAACAGTTCTGTGACAGCCTGCGACTCGCGCGCGGCCCAGCCCTGGGATTGCTCTAGCCAAGTCCTGTGACGCTTCGGCTTCCGCCTGCTGAGCAGGCGCGAAAACGCATCAAGCTTGACCATAGTGCGGCGCGGCGCCGCACTTGGCCCGCGTTACCCCAGTTTGGGTAGCGCCGGATTGTCCCTCGCTCGCCATTTGGCCTTTTGTCCGTTCGCAGCGGCCGGCGCCCCGAACACGGCCAGCCTGTTTGCGTCCGGAGCTCCCGCCCATGTCCCTCTCGCCCCACCTGGCCGCCACCTCGCAACGCCACGACCTCGGCGACGAGGGCCCGCACCCGGTGGACCGGCACGTTGGCCTGCGGATCCGCATGCGGCGCAAGGAGATGGGCGTCACCCAGGAAGCTCTGGCCGACGCTCTGGGGCTGACGTTTCAACAGATCCAGAAGTACGAGCGGGCCGCCAACCGGGTCAGCGCCTCCAAGCTTTGGGAGATCGCCCAGGCGCTTAACGCCCCGATCGCCTACTTCTACGAAGGTCTCGGCGAGGCCTCCCACGACACCGGAGGAACCGGCGATGCGCGCACCCAGGAGTTCCTGCTGACCCCCGAAGGCCTAGAACTGGCCGGCGCCTTCCCGCGGATCGCGCGTGGTCGGCTGCGTCGCAAGGTGCTGGAGCTGGTGCGCGTCCTCGCCGATCCGGACCCCTCCACGCATGGCGACGAGGACGTCACCCTCTCGTCCTAACGGCGGCGCTTCGCAGGTCTGCGGAGCCGGGCGCCAAGCCCTCCGACATGCTCAAGCCTGAAGCGCCTGCGCCTCAAAGCTTAACAGGAATGGTAAGCTCCAGCGTAGCGTTAAAAAAATATGGCCAGTTTGCGGCAAAAATAAGCTTAAGCTTTCCAATAGCTTGACTGGTAAACGATTGATTTGAGGCGGTTTGTAGCGCGGCCATACGCGGAACCGCATTGGTTAAGCTCTGTTTCTGTCGCGATCGGCGCCGGGTGACCCGGGGGCCGAGCCACACAGATCCAGAGGACCACCCCATGACCAAAGCCTACGTGGCGGCTCAAGTCCGCCTGACCCAGCTCAAATCCCGCCTTGCTGGCCTCCGCAAAGACGAGTCCGGCGCGGCTCTAGTCGAGTACGCGATGGTAGTGGGCCTGATGGCGGTGATCGCGGTCGGCGTGCTTTCTACCTTCGACGACAAGGTGACCGTCGCCTTCAACAACATCGGCACCCAACTCGCCGGCAACACCACTCTTAAGTAAGCGAACAGGGGGCGAGCATGCGCAGCGTCGGTTTGGTTCTCCTGGCTTCCTCCGTACTGGTCGGCGGCGGCGCCGTTTGGGGTCTTCGCAGCCTCAGCAGCGCCAACGCCGCGCCGACGCCTGTCGCCCTCTCGGGGCGTACTCAGGTGGTCGTGGCCGCCAAGTCCATCGGGTTCGGCGAGCCCATCGACGCCGCGTCCCTGAAACTGCAGCCCTGGCCGGAAGGTGCGGCGCCCGCCGGCGCCTTCCGGTCCGTGGCCGAACTCACCGCCGGCGGCGTGAACCGCATCGCGCTCGCGCCTATAGCGGCCAACGAGCCCATCCTGCCCCAGCGCATCTCCGGCCCCGGCGGCCGGGCGACCCTTTCGGGCGTCGTCCGTGCTGGCATGCGCGCCAGCACCATCCGGGTGGATGACGTCATGGGCGTCGGCGGCTTCGTCCTGCCCGGCGACTTCGTGGACGTCCTCGTCACCCGTGGCGAAGGCGAAAACGACGTAATGCGGACCGACATCCTCCTGGAAGGCGTCCGTGTGTTGGGCGTCGACCAGCAAGCCGATCAGAGCAAGAACGAGCCGCTGGTGGCCAAAGCCGCCACGATCGAAGTGACGCCCGCCCAAGCCCAGAAACTGGCCCTCGCCGGTCAGGTCGGCACCCTTTCGCTTGCCCTGCGCAGCGCCGAGGAGCCGCTGGCGCGCGGCGACAATGCGGTGCGCACGGTCCGCACCGGCGACCTCACCCTGGCCGCCGCCGCCGCGCCCGCGCCGCGCACCCGGCCTGCCCGCATCGTCCGGCGCGCCAGCCCGCAAGGCCCGAGCGTCCAGGTCTGGCGCGGAGCCGAAGCGTCCAGCGTCGCCGTCGCACGCGAATAGCCAACGAAATTTCGGGGGAACGCACATGAACAACCACAAGCGAACGGCGACAAGCTGCGTCCGACGCGCCGCCCTGGTGCTGACGACGGCGGCCATTGCGCTCGCCCCGCCCGTTCAGGCGGCGCAGTCGAAACCGAAGGTCGAAGGGCCTGTGCGGACCATTTCCGCAGACGCCTCCGGCTACGGCGGCCAGGTCGCCCTGCCGGTCGGCGGGTCCAAGATCCTGCGCTTCAATCAGACCGTCGGGCGCGTCATGGTCAGCGACCCCAAGGTCGCCGACGTAGTCCCCCTTAGCGATAAGACCATCTACGTGCTGGCCAAGGCGCAAGGCGCGACCAGTCTTCTGGTTATGCCCTCCGGTGAAACCGGCCGGCCGATCGCCGCCATGGACCTGCGGGTGGGCTATGACCTTGAAGCCCTGAACCGCGCCTTCACCGAGATCATGCCGGGCGAGCCGGTCACCGTCTCGAGCGAGGGCGACGGCCTGGTGCTCAGCGGCACCGTCTCATCCTCCGCAGTAGCCGCCCGCGCCGCGGCCCTGGCCGAGCGGTACGCCCCTCAGAAGGTGCTCAACCTCATGAGCGTTCGTGCAGCCGAGCAAGTCATGCTCTCGGTGCACGTCGCCGAGGTGAAGCGCAGCGTGCTCAAGCAGCTCGGAGTGACCAATGTCACGGGCGCTTGGTCGGACACCGGCGTATGGGACCTCGCCCCGCTCGTGACCAACCCCGACGCGGTGGCCAACATCCTGGGCGCCGGCGAGATCGGCAGCAATTTCACCGTTCAGGGCTTGTTTGAAGCCCTTGAGCGGAAGGGCTTTGCTTCCACCCTCGCCGAGCCGAAGCTGACGGCGCTCTCCGGCGAGACCGCCACCTTCTTCGCCGGCGGCGAGTTCCCGGTGCCTGTCCCGCAAATGCAGGGCGTGGGCCAGGTCCTGCTTACGGTCGAATACAAGCCTTACGGCGTAAGCGTCGGCTTCACGCCCACGGTCCACGGCGAGACCATCAACCTGCTGGTCTCGCCCGAAGTCAGCGCTCTCGACCGCGACAACAGCGTGCAGCTTCAGGGCTTCCGCGTCCCCGGCATCACGACGCGCCGCGCCAAGACGACCGTCGAACTGCGCAATGGACAGAGCTTCGCCATCGGCGGCCTGATCCGCCGGGAGTTCTCGGATTCCATGCGCGGCCTGCCGGGCGCGGCGAGTTTGCCGATCTTCGGCGCGCTGTTCCGCTCCACGGCCTACGAGAACAACGAGTCCGAGGTCGTGATCATCGTCACGGCTCACCTCGCCAAGCCGACCGATCGCAAGAACCTGATCCTGCCGACGGACACCGCTGGCGCGCCATCGGGCGCGGAGCTGCTGCTGACCAGCACCACCGACCATCCGAAGACCGCGCCGGCTCCGGCGCTCCAGGGAGCTGCGCAATGATCCGGCCGCTTGCCATCCTGCCCCTGCTGGCCCTCGGGGCCTGCACTACGCCGCTGGACGCACCTCTGTCGCCGACGCTCGGCCAAGCGGTGGCCAGCATGGACGCGCAGATCATCCCGCCCACGGAAACCGACCTGCCGCCGGAAAGCTCAGGCGCACGAGGGGTGGCTGCGGTGGATCGCTATCAACGCGGTCGCGTGAAGCAGCCGCCTGTCACGGGCACCTCGGAAGTCGGCATGCGCCAAGCTTCCGGCGACATGACCTCTACCTCAGGGAGCGGCACGCCATGAAGAACGAGCCTCAGATCCTGCTCATCGGTCTTGCGCCCGACCAGGTTGAGACCGTCCGCGCCGCGGCCCGCCAGCTGGGCAAGTTCCGGGTCGAAGCGGTTGGCAAGGTTCCGCTGGCTTCCCTGCAGGTGGAGGCGTTGGACGCCGCCGCCGTCATCGTGGCCGTCCAATCGGGCGAACCCGCCGCCTTGGACGACTTCCACCGGCTGTCCCATATCCTGCCCGACCGTAAGCTGATCGCCGCGCCTAGTTCGGCCACCGCCGAAGACGTCCGCCGGCTGTTCCGGGCCGGCGCCGCCGACGTGCTCCCCTCAGCCCTCAGCCTCGATGCGGTGGTGGGAAGCCTGTCGGAGCTGCTTCGCCGCCGCACCGGCGCTGTGAGCGGCCAAGGCCGCATCATCTCCGTGCTGAAGACCGGCGGCGGCGCGGGCGCCACCACGGCCGCTCTCAACCTGGCAGCGATCATGGCCGGCGCGGGCGCCAAACGCCGCCAACCGGCCCGTCGCACCGCCGTGCTCGATCTCGACACCCAGTTCGGCGACACCGACGTCGCCCTGGACCTCCAGCCGCGCAGCACCTTGGTGGACATCCTGCGCGCCGAAGGCCGGGTCGACGCCCGCTTCCTGGAAAGCGTGATGACCGAGCACGCCACCGGACTGAAGCTGCTGGCGCCGCCCACCTCTGTGGTGCCGCTCGATGCGGTCACGCCGGAGCTGGCGCTCACCCTGCTGGACCACTCGGCCAGCCAATTCGAGCGCACCTTCGTCGACCTGCCCGCCGCCTGGAGCGACTGGACTTTCCAGGTTCTGTCGCGCTCGGACGTGATCCTGCTGGTGTCCACTCCCACAGTGGCCGGCGCCCTGGGCGCCCGCCGCGTGCTCGACGCCTTGAAGGAAGCCAAGGTCCAGCGGCCGGTCTTCTTCGCGCTCAACAAGCTGAACGGCGTGATCGACGCCTTCGAGAAGCCGGCCCGCATCGGCAAGACCCTGGACATGGGCGTCGACGCAGCCCTCGCCTTCGACGCCAACGCGGTCAAGGCCGCCGACCGCGGCAAGCTGGTCGTCGAGGCCTATCCTTCCAGCCGCCTGGCCAAGGACCTCGCCGCCGCCGCCGCCAAGCTCGAGCGCCGCCTCGAGGCTCTGGAATCCGGTGCGGCCGTTGCGGAGGTCGATGCATGAGGCTCTCCTTCGCGACGGCGACGCCCGCTCGCGCAGGCGTCCGCTACGAGGCGCCGGAGCCGCGCAACTTCGCGCCCCCGGCCAACACCGTGCGGGACGACGCCTATTTCGAGCTGAAGACGGACATGCACCGTCGGCTGATCGAGCGGCTGAACCTCGCCGGGCTTCAGAACCGTCCGGCCGAACAGGTTCGCGCCGAGGTCTCCGACCTGGTCGCCATCCTTCTCAAGGAAGACGCCCGACCGCTCAATGAAAGCGAGTCCTCGCGGCTGATCGATGACCTGATGCACGAGCTCCTGGGCTTCGGCCCGCTAGAGCCCCTGCTGCAGGACGCGGACATTTCGGACATCCTCGTGAACACTCACAAGGAGGTCTACGTCGAGCGATTCGGCCAGATCGAACTGACCGACATCCGCTTCGCCGACGAACAGCACCTGCTGCGCATCATCGAGCGCATCGTCGACAAGGTCGGCCGGCGGATCGACGAAAGCCAGCCGATGGTGGACGCTCGCCTGCCGGATGGCAGCCGCGTCAACGCCGTGGTCCCACCCATCGCCGTGGACGGCTCCCTGCTGTCGATCCGCCGCTTCGCCCGCGTGCCCTACGACATGGGCCGGCTGGTGTCCGGCGGCTCCATGGACCACGCCTGCGCGGACATGCTGACCGCTATCGTCGCGTGCCGGCAGAACATCCTGATCAGCGGCGGCACCGGCACCGGCAAGACCACCCTGCTCAACGCCATGTCCACCGGCATCGGCGGCCGCGAGCGGATCGTCACCATCGAGGACGCCGCCGAGCTCCAGCTTCAACAGCGGCACGTGGCGCGCCTCGAGACGCGTCCCTCCAACATTGAGGGCCGCGGCGAGATCACCCAGCGCGAGCTGCTCAAGAACGCCCTGCGCATGCGGCCGGACCGCATCATCATCGGCGAAGTCCGCTCGGGCGAAGCCTTCGACATGCTGCAGGCCATGAACACCGGCCACGACGGGTCCATGGCCACGGTGCACGCCAACACGCCGCGCGACGCCCTCGCCAGGCTGGAACAGATGGTCTGCATGGCCGGCCTCGACCTGCCCCCCCGCGCCATCCGCAGCCAGATCGCCAGCGCGATCGACGTGGTGGTCCAGCTGAAGCGCTTCACCGACGGCTCGCGCCGGGTGATCAGCGTCTCGGAAGTCGACGGCATGGAAGGCGACGTGATCACCATGCAGGAGATCTTCCGCTTCGAGCAGACCGGCGTCAGCGATGCGGGCAAGATCCAGGGCCGCTTCGTCTGGACGGGTCTGCGCCCGAAGTTCCTCGACCTGCTGAAGGCCAACGGCATTCCGCTGCCGGAAGGCATGGCGGCCTAGATGAGCAACGCCCTCGCAACCCTGTTCTACCTCCTGGTGGTGCTCGCCTTCGCTGCGGCGGTTCAGGGCGTCTGGCTCACCCTCCGCACCTACGCCGGCGAAGGGCGCACCCTCTCGCGTCGTCTCGCTCGGGCGAGCCATGCCCCCGAGCAGACTGCCCGCGAAGAAGACGAACGCAGCCCCGCTGACCGCTTCCTCGACACCCATGCGCCGTGGCTGCGAGCTCGCTTGGCCACCGCCGCCTCGCCGCTCCGGCCCAGTCAGGTCGCTCTCGGTGCGGGCGGCATGACCCTCACCTTCTTCCTGCTGATGCAGCTGGCTCACATGCCAGCCTTGCTGTCCCTGCTCGCCGCCGTCTGGGGCGGCGTGGCCAGCCCCATCCTCCTGCTCTCCTTCTTGGCGGCGCGCCGGCGCAAGCAGTTTGTCGCCCAGATGCCGGCCGCCGTGGACCTGATGGCTCGCAGCCTGCAGGCCGGCCACCCGGTCACCACCGCCATGTCCGTGGCGGCGCGCCAGATGCCTGATCCGGTCGGTCCCGAGCTGGCCAAAGTCATGGCCGAGATGAGCGCCGGTCTCGATCGTGACACCGCGCTTCGCAACCTGATCCGCCGCTTTCCCGTACCGGAGCTGCGGATGTTCGTCGCCTCCCTGGAGGTCACCCGCGAGACCGGCGGCAACCTCTCCGAAGTCCTGCTGAAGCTCGGCGACGCGCTCCGCTCCAAGGCGCAGCTGCGCAAGAAGGTCAGCGCCATCTCGGCGGAAGGTCGCATGACCTTCTGGGTGGTGGTCGCGCTGCCCCCCGCCGTCGCCGGCATCCTCAGCACGCTGAACCCCGACTACTACAAGGCCGCCATGCCGGACCCCTTGTTCTGGCCCCTGATGTCGGTCCCCCCCGTCCTCCTGCTCATTGGCGCCCTGGTGATCTGGCGCATGATCAACTTCAGGATCTGACCCATGGCACAGCTCCTGCTCGTGGTCCTTCTTGCGCTCGCCGGCCTGACCCTGGCGGCCGGTGCGGCCACCCTGCTGCTCTCCGACCACGGCTTCAATGCGCGCCTGAACACCCGGCTCGGCGCTACAGCTGCGCCCTCCGCGCAGGGCCTCGCCGGGCGCCTGACGCCGCAAGCGCTGCACCTGCTGACCCGCTGGGGCGAGGCCACCGGCAAAGGGGCGCTGGAGGATGACCGCCGCGCAGCCCTTCGCCTGCGGCTGATCCAGGCCGGCTTCTATTCCGACCGCGCCGCCGAAGCTTTCTTCGGCATTCGGGTGGCCGCAGCCCTGGTGCTGATGCCGATCGCCTTGCTGGTCAGCCTGCCCCTGGGGCTCGAAGGCTCGCTCGGCTTCCTGGCGCCGCTAATGGTCGGCGCGAACCTCGGCTTCTTCGTGCCCAACATCCTGCTCGACCGCCGCATCGCCGAGCGACGTGAAGCCATGCGTCTTGGCCTGCCCGACGCCGTAGACCTTTTGGTGGTGAGCATCGAGGCTGGCGCGACGCTCAGCGCCGGCATCCAGCGCCTGGTGCGCGAGTTCGCCGAGCTTCATCCGGTGGTGTCCGAACAGTTCGGCATCCTGCTCACCGAAATCCAGGCCGGCGCCAGCCGGGCCGACGCCCTCAACCGCATGACCAAGCGCTCGGCCAGCGAGGAAGTCGGGTCTCTGGTGACCATGCTGATCCAGTCCGAAGCGGTGGGCACCAGCCTCGGCGGCGCGCTGCGCGTCTTCTCCGACGAACTTCGCAAGGCCCGCTACCTGGAGGCGGAACGCAAGGCCGCCGAGCTGCCGGTCAAGCTCGCCTTCCCGCTCGTGCTGCTGATCTTCCCCTGCCTGCTGACGGTGATCTTCATCCCCGTGGGCCTGCAACTGCTCAGCACCCTCTCCGGCATGGCCAACTGACCATGTTCGCGCTGGCCGTCTTCTGCCTGATCCTCGTGGTCGCCGCGGTCTGGGACGTTACCAGCTACCGCATCCCCAACGCCCTGTGCGCCGCCCTGGCCCTTGCCGCCCTGCTGCTCGCCCTTCCCGACGGCGCAGGCGAATGGCTCTCGCGCGGCGCCTCGGTCGCGGTGATCGGGGGTGCGGTTCTCGCCCTTTACTTGGTGGGCGGCATGGGCGGCGGAGACGTCAAGCTGCTCGCAGCCGCCGCCATGTGGATGCCCTTCGAGAGCCTGCCGGTGTTCGTCATGGCTCTGGCCCTCGTCGGCGGCGTCCAGGCGGCCCTGACCATCGCCGCACGTCGGCTGGCGCCCGCCGCCGCAAACGGCCCGGGCGCCGAGCGTCGCCGAATGCCCTACGGCCTCAGCATCGCCGGCGCGGGCCTCGCCTGGGCCCTGGCTGCGACCGCGGTCTAGGCCGCCGCCTTCAGCCGGCGCATCCGCGGCAGTGCCGCGACGGCCAGGGCTAGCAGGCCCGACGCCAGGAAGCCCACCGCCGCATAGCACGCCGGGCAGTGCGCCAGCTCGCCGCCGCCCGAGCCGCAGATCACGCCATAGGCCTGCGACAGCGCCCGCATGTGCAGCCAGGCCAGTACGCCGGACATGGCGGCCGAAGCGAGCAGCCCGATCCCCAGAAAGGTCAGGTCGCGTGAGGCGGCTTGGGACATAGCGGCGGGCTCCTTGAACACCCGCCTTGTCGTCCACCGCCCCTAGGAACGCCTTGACCTGGATCAAGGCGGCTTGGCCGCACCCGGCGCACTGACGAGCACAGATCCACCCATGTGACTCGTCGGGGGCCATGACAGCCATAACCGCTCGCCAGGAGGACACGCCCTTCGGGGCCATCCTCCTCTTCACCTTCTGCGCTGTAGGCGCGCTGGTCAGCCTGCTGGCTGCCGCCTTCACGCAGGACCCATCCTTCCGCCTGCACGGCTACGTTTTCCTGGGCGCCTTCGTGCTGGCCTCCTCGGTGATGACCGTGGGCCTGTCCTCCGGCCGCTTCCGCTTCGATGCGGGCCGCTACGAGGACGGCGTCATCCGCGCCGGCGTGATCGCCACCATGTTCTGGGCCGTCGTCGGCCTGCTGGCCGGCGTGTTCATCGCCGCCCAGCTTTCCTGGCCCGCTCAGCTCTACTTCCCCGAAGCGGGCTGGCTGAACTTCGGGCGGCTGCGCCCCCTGCACACCTCGGGCGTGATCTTCGCCTTCGGCGGCAATGCGCTGATCGCCACCTCCTTCTACGTCGTCCAGCGCACCTGCAAGGCGCGTCTGGCCGGCGGCATCTGGCCGTGGTTCGTCTTCTGGGGCTACCAGCTGTTCATCGTGCTGGCCGCCACCGGCTACCTGGCCGGCATCACCCAGTCCAAGGAGTACGCCGAGCCCGAGTGGTACGTGGACCTGTGGCTGACCGTTGTCTGGGTCGCCTACCTGCTCGTCTTCCTGGGCACGATCTGGAAGCGCAAAGAGCCGCACATCTACGTGGCCAACTGGTTCTACCTGGCCTTCATCGTGACCATCGCGATGCTCCACATCGTCAACAACCTGGCGATGCCGGTCAGCCTGCTGAACCACACCAGCTACTCGGTGTTCTCGGGCGTCCAGGACGCCCTGGTGCAGTGGTGGTACGGCCACAACGCGGTCGGCTTCTTCCTGACCGCCGGCTTCCTGGCCATGATGTACTACTTCGTGCCCAAGCGGGTGGAGCGGCCGGTCTATTCGTACCGCCTGTCCATCGTCCACTTCTGGGCGCTGATCTTCATCTACATCTGGGCAGGTCCCCACCACCTGCACTTCACGGCCCTGCCGCAGTGGGCCCAGACCCTGGGCATGACCTTCTCGATCATGCTGTGGATGCCGTCCTGGGGCGGCATGATCAACGGCCTGATGACCCTCTCGGGCGCCTGGGACAAGCTGCGCACCGACCCGGTGGTCCGGATGATGGTCGTCTCCATCGCCTTCTACGGCATGGCCACCTTCGAAGGCCCGCTGATGTCGATCCGGGCGGTCAACTCGCTCAGCCACTACACCGACTGGGGCATCGGCCACGTCCACTCGGGCGCGCTGGGCTGGGTCGGCTTCATCAGCTTCGGCGCCATCTACTGCATGGTTCCGTGGCTCTGGAAGAAGAGCGGCCTGTATTCGAACCGTCTGGTCGAGTGGCACTTCTGGATCGCGACCACCGGGATCCTGCTCTACATCTGCGCGATGTGGGTCTCCGGGATCATGGAAGGCCTGATGTGGCGCGAATACACGCCGCAGGGCTTCCTGGCGAACTCCTTCGTCGAGACGGTCGCCGCCAAGCACATCGAGAACGTCATCCGTACGCTCGGAGGTCTCATGTACCTCAGCGGCGCGGTGATCATGGCCTACAACCTGTGGCGCACGATCCGCATGCCCAGCCTCGCCCAGAGCGAAGCCGCGGCCGCCGGTCCCGCCGCCCCCGTCGCCATCGCGGCGGAATAGGGAAGCACCCGCAAATGTCCCTCTGGAAGCACCACGGCAAGTTCGAGCGCCATTCGCTCGTCCTGCTGATCGGGATCCTCGTGGTCGTCGCCATCGGCGGCCTCGTGGAGATCAGCCCCCTCTTCTACCTCGAAAGCACGGTCGAAAAGGTGCAGGGCGTCCGCCCCTACACCCCGCTGGAGCTGCGCGGCCGCGACATCTACCTGCGCGAAGGCTGCTACGTCTGCCACTCCCAGATGATCCGCCCGCTGCGTGACGAGGTGGAGCGCTACGGCCACTACAGCCTGGCCGCCGAGAGCATGTACGACCACCCGTTCCAATGGGGGTCGAAGCGCACCGGGCCTGATCTGGCCCGCGTCGGCGGCAAGTACTCGGACGAGTGGCACAAGGCCCACCTGATCGACCCGCGCGCGGTGGTGCCGGAGTCGGTCATGCCGCCCTACGCCTTCCTGGCGAAGACCGACCTCGACTACCACGACATCCAGCAGAAGCTCGCCGCCATGAAGAAGGTCGGCGTGCCATACACCGCCGAGCAGATCGAGAACGCCGAAGCGGACCTCCTGGCCCAGGCCGATCCCTTCGACAGCAACGGCCCCAAGCTGAAGCAGCGCTACGGCGCCAAGATCGCCCAGCGCGACTTCGACGGCGATCCTGAGCGGGTGACCGAAATGGACGCCCTGGTGGCCTATCTGCAGATGCTCGGCACCCTGGTCGACTTCAAGACCTACAAGGCCGAGGCCCCGGAGAACCTGCGATGAGCGGCCTCGAATACGAGACGGTGGCCCGCTTCGCCCAGCAGGGCGGGACCCTCTACTTCGCCGCCATTTTCCTGGCCGGCCTGATCTACGCCCTTTGGCCCAAGAACAAGGAGGCGTTCCAGCGCCTCGCCCAACTTCCGCTCGAGAAGGACGAGAGCGATCATGTCTGACCGCAAGATCGACGAACACACCGGCGTCGAGACCACCGGTCACGAGTGGGACGGCATCCGCGAGCTCGACAATCCCCTGCCCCGCTGGTGGCTGTGGGTGATGTGGGCCAGCGTCGCCTTCTGCGTGGTCTACTGGATCCTGATGCCGGCCTGGCCGGGCATCAACGGCTACACCAAGGGGCTGCTGGGCAAGTCCGACCGGGCCGAGGTGGCCCAGGACCTGACCGAGTTCAAGCAGATCCGCGGCAAGGAAGCGGCCAAGCTGACCAACGCCAGCCTGGAGCAGATCGAAGCCGATCCGCAGCTGCAGGCCTACGCCCTGGCCCTCGGCGCCTCGGTGTTCGGCGACAACTGCGCCACCTGCCACGGAACGGGCGGCGCAGGGTCCAAGGGTTACCCCAACCTGCGCGACGACGTCTGGCTCTGGGGCGGCAGCCTGGAGGACATCCACCACACCATCGAGGTGGGCGTCCGCTCGGGCGAGGACGGCGCACGCCTGTCGCAGATGCCCGCCTTCGGCCGTGACCAGATGCTCCAGCCCGCCCAGATCGACGACCTGACCGAGTACGTGGTCCACCTGTCGCGCCGTAAGGCCGACGCCGCCGCCGTGGCGCGCGCCTCGACGCTCTATCAGGAGCAATGCGCCGCCTGTCACGCTCCTGACGGCACGGGCGCCCAGGCCATGGGCGCCCCGAACCTGACGGACGCCGAGTGGCTCTATGGCTCGGACCGCGAGGACATCAAGGCGCAGATCTGGAACGGCCGCGGCGGCGTCATGCCGACCTGGGGCAAGCGTCTGGACCCTGAGACCATCAAGGCCCTGACCGTCTACGTCCACGCCAACGCTGGGGGTCAGTAGCGCCAGTGACCGTCGTCATCGACCGCACCCGCGGGCCTGATCCGGCCCAGCGTCGCGCCGGCCCGGGCGGAACTCCCGTCTCGGCCGCCGAGCGGGTGCGGCAGAAGAAGGCCGCGGGCGACCTCTACCAGGCTCGGGTGCCGATCTACCCGAAGCTGGTGCACGGCCGCTGGCGGGCCATCAAGTGGGCCCTGCTGATCGGGACGCTGGCTATCTACTACGTCACGCCCTGGCTTCGGTGGGAGCGTCCCGGCGCCCTGCCGGACCAGGCCGTGCTGGTCGATTTCACCGGCCAGCGGTTCTACTTCTTCTGGATCCAGCTGTGGCCTCAGGAGGTCTACTTCATCACCGGCCTGCTGGTGATGGCGGCCCTGGCCCTCTTCCTGACGACGGCCCTGTTCGGCCGTCTGTGGTGCGGCTACGCCTGCCCGCAGACGGTCTGGACGGATCTCTACATCTACGTCGAGCGCCTGTTCGAGGGCGACCGCAACGCCCGCATGCGCCTGGACGCCGCGCCTATGAGCTTCGACAAGCTCTGGCGCAAAACCGGCAAGCACCTCGTCTGGCTCGCCATCGCATTCGGCACCGGCGGCGCGTGGATCTTCTACTTCCACGACGCGCCAAACCTGATCCGCGACTTCTGGGTCGGAAAGGCGCCGGCCACCGCCTACGTCTCCTGCGCCGTGCTGACCGGCACGACCTACCTGCTGGCCGGCTTCATGCGCGAGCAGGTCTGCACCTACATGTGCCCCTGGCCGCGCATCCAGGGCGCCATGCTCGACCAGCACTCCTTGCAGGTCACCTACCGCACCGACCGCGGCGAGCCCCGCGGCGCCCACAAGAAGAACGCCTCCTGGGAAGGACGCGGCGACTGCGTGGACTGCAACCAGTGCGTGGTCGCCTGCCCCATGGGCATCGACATCCGCAACGGCCCCCAGCTGGAATGCATCAACTGCGGCCTGTGCATCGACGCCTGCGACGAGATCATGGGCAAGCTTGGCAGGCCCAAGGCCCTGATCGCCTACGACACCGATGCCGCCGTCGCCGCACGGGCGGCCAAGCAGACGCCCGTCTACCCGCTGGTGCGTCCCCGCACCGTCTACTACGGCGCAGCCCTGGCGCTGGTCAGCGGGCTGATGCTGTGGGGCTTCGCCAACCGAAGCACTCTGGATCTTCACGCTCTGCGCGACCGCAACCCCATGTACGTGCGCCTGCACGATGGCGCTGTGCGTGACGGCTACACCCTGAAGATCGCCAACCGCGGCTTCGAGCCCAAGACGCTGCAGGTCGCCTTCGCCGGCGTTCCGGGCGCCAAGCTGAAGATCCCCGGCGAGCCCGCCACCGAAGGCGTGCTTACCGTCATCGCTCCGCCCAACGAGGTCACCGCCGTGCGGATTTTCGTGAACGCGCCGCCGGCCGCCCTCACCGCCCCCGACCTGCCCGCCGCCTTCACCGTCACCGACGGCAAGGTGGAGGCCGTCGCCAAGACCACCTTTGTCACCGGAGCCGCCCGATGAGCGTCGCCAGCCTCGAGCCCCGCCGCGCTCGCCGTCCCTTCCGCATCACCGGCTGGCACGTCCTGGCCGGGATGATCGCCTTCTTCGCGGTGGTGATCGCCGTGGACGTGGCCTTCACCGTCATGGCCCTGCGGACCTTCCCCGGCCAGGTGTCGGTGACGCCCTACGAGGACGGCCTCCTCTACAACAAGAAGCTGGAGCAGATAGCCGCCCAGGAACGCCTCGGCTGGCGCGCCTCCGCCGCGCAGGAAGGCGGCGTCGTCGCCATCCAGATGCGCGACGCCCAGGACGCCCCGCTGGTCGGGCTGACCATTCGTGGCCGCCTGGAGCGCCCCGCCACCGAAGCCGGCAAGATCACCCTGGCCTTCCGCGAGGTCGAACCCGGCCGCTACGTCGCCGACGCCAAGGGCCTGGCCGGCAGTTGGGACCTGACCCTGTTCGCCCACGACGCCCGCAACAACGCCTTTGAAGCCGAACGGAGGCTCACGTGGCCCTGACCTACGACCTGGCCCGCGCCCCGGACCTTTCGGCGTTCCTCAAGCGTCGCGACGGCGGCTCTCCCACTCTGGAGCTGCTGGTCAAGGGCGCCCGCTGCGCCAGCTGCCTGTCCAAGATCGAGCGCGAGGCCGCCGCCGTCGGCGGCGTGGAAAGCGCTCGCCTGAACCTCACCTCCGGCAAGCTCACGGTCGCCTTCAGGAGCGCCCAGGGCGCTGACCCCGCCGCCGTGATCGCGGCCGTGGAAGCGGCCGGCTACCCCGCCACGCCCTACGATCCCGGGCAGGCCGCGCTCGCGCACGACAAGGAAGGCCGCCGCCTGATCCTCTGCCTGGCCGTGGCCGCCTTTGGCGCCATGAACAGCATGATGTTCACCGTGCCGCTGTGGGCCGGCCTGTTCGGGCAGGAGCTCGGCCCGGCCACCCGGACCTTCATGCAGTGGTGGAGCGCCCTGGTCGCCACGCCCTGCGCCCTTTACGCCGGCATGCCCTTCTTCGAGAGCGCCTGGCGCTCGCTGCGGGCCCGCCGGGCCAACATGGACGTGCCGATCTCCATCGGCGTGATCCTCACCCTGGCCATCAGCTTCTCCGAGACCATCCTCGGCGGGCCGGACGCCTATTTCGACGCCGCCGTTTCCCTGCTGTTCCTGCTGCTGATCGGCCGCTGGCTGGACCACCAGTTGCGCGCCAAGGCTCGCAGCGCCGCCGCCGACCTTCTGGCCCTGCAGGCCCCCGCCGCCACCGTGCTCGATGGACAGGGACGCGAGCGCATCAAGCCGCTCAGCGACGTCGCAGTTGGTGACGAGGTGCTGGTCCGCCCGGGCGAGCGGATCCCCGTGGACGGCCGCGTCACCGCTGGTGTCTCAGAGCTCGACAACGCCCTGCTCACCGGCGAAACCGCGCCCGTTCCGGTGCAGGAAGGCGAGCTCTGCCGCGCCGGCGCTCTTAACCTGTCGGGCCTGCTGCGCCTGACCGCCACGGCCCGCAGCGAGGACTCGGCCGTCGCCGCCATCGCGCGCCTGGTTGAGGCCGGCGCCCAGGCCAAGTCCAAGTACGTCCGCCTGGCCGACAAGGCCTCGGCCATTTACGTGCCGGTGGTGCACACCGCCGCGGCCCTGACCTTCGCCGGCGGCTGGGCCCTGGGCCTTGGCCCGCGCGAGGCCCTGCTGCGCGCCGTCGCCGTGCTGATCATCACCTGCCCCTGCGCCCTCGGCCTCGCCGTCCCCGCCGTGCAGATCAGCGCGTCCGCCCGCTTGTTCCGGCGCGGCGTGCTGGTGAAGTCCGGCGCCGCGCTCGAGCGCCTAGCGGAAGTGGACCATGTGGTCTTCGACAAGACGGGCGTGCTCACCGAGGGCAAGCCGCGCCTGCTCGATGCACCGACCGGCCTGGTAGCCACGGCCGCGCCCCTCGCCCGCGCTTCGGCCCACCCGTTGGCCAAGGCTCTGGCCGCGGAAGCCGGTCCGGGCCCCGCCGCCATCGAGGTGGTCGAGCACCCCGGCCAAGGCGTGGAAGGCATGATCGACGGGCGCCGAGCCCGCCTCGGCCGCGCTTCGTTCGTAGGCGTTTCCGGCGAAACCTCGGGCGAGACCGAGATCTGGTTCGGCTTCGAAGGCGACACCAAGGTCCGCTTCCGCTTCACCGACGCCCTGCGCCCCGACGCCGCCCAGGCCATCGCCGCCCTCAAGGCGCGCGGCCTGACGGTGGAGGTGCTGTCCGGCGACCTCTCCGATCCCGTCGCCCGCGCCGCCGCTGCGGCCGGCATCGAGGACTGGCGCGCCGGCCTGACGCCCGAAGGCAAGTCGGCCGCCGTCGACGCCCTCAAGGCTCAGGGCCGCAAGGTGCTGATGGTCGGCGACGGCCTTAACGACGCCGCCGCCCTCGCCCGCGCCCACGCCGCCATCGCGCCGGGCACGGCGCTGGACGCCAGCCAGAACGCCGCCGATCTCGTCTTCTCGGGCGAAGGGCTGATGGCGGTGGCGCAGTCCGTCGACACCGCCCGCGTATCGCGCACCCGCGCGATGGAGAACTTCGGCTTCGCCACCCTCTACAATCTGGTCGCCACGCCGGCGGCCATGTTCGGCTTGGTGAACCCCTTCGTGGCCGCACTAGCCATGTCGGGCTCGTCGCTGATCGTCACCCTGAACGCCCTTCGGCTGAGGAGCCGCTGATGGACCTGCTGATCTACCTCGCGCCCGCGTCGGTGTTCCTGGGCGCCATGGGCCTGTTCGCCTTCTGGTGGACCCTGCGCAACGGCCAGTACGAAGACCCGGCGGGCGACGCCGCCCGCATCCTTGTGGACGATCCGGAGGACCGCCCCGCCTGAGGATTTGATCCAGGTCACGGCGCGCCCAGGCGCGGCGGCGCAAGGCTCGCGTCATGACGCTCGCCCTCGCTTCCGCGCCGCTTTCGCAAGCCCAGCTGATCGCCAAGTACGACGGCCGGGCGCCGCGCTACACCAGCTATCCCACGGCGGTTCAGTTCACCCCCGCGGTGAACGCCGCCGCCTACCGCGCCTGGCTGGCCGAGCTTGCGACGGACGATCCCGTCTCGCTCTATCTGCACATCCCCTTTTGCGCCCGGCTCTGCTGGTACTGCGGGTGCAACACCCGCGCCGTGAACCGCCACCAGCCGATCAGCGACTACGTCCAGCTCCTGCTGCAGGAGCTGTCGCTGCTCGAAGCCGCTCTGCCCGCGCGCCTCCCCGCCAACGCCGTCCACCTGGGCGGCGGCACGCCCAACATGCTGAACGCCGACGAGCTCGCCGCCATCTTCGGCGGCCTGCGTCATGTCTTCGACCTCAGCCCCGATGCCGAGATCGCCGCCGAGCTCGACCCGGCGGTTCTGACCCGCGACTGGGTCCGAGCCGCCGCCTTTCATGGCCTGAACCGCGCAAGCCTTGGGGTGCAGAACCTCGATCCCGTCGTCCAGCAGGCCGTGAACCGCAAGGAAGCCTTCGAGGAGATCGCCGCCTGCGTCGGTTGGCTGCGCGAGGCCGGCGTCCGCTCCATCAACCTCGACCTGATGTACGGCCTGCCGCACCAGACGGTGGCCAACACCCTTTCCACCCTGGACGCGATCGTCTCGCTTCGGCCTGAGCGTCTCGCCCTGTTCGGCTACGCCCACGTCCCCTGGATGAAGGCCCACCAGCAGCTGATCGCTGACGACGCCCTGCCCGGCCCCTCCGAGCGCCTGGACCAGAGCGAAGCCGCGGCCGAACGGCTGATCGCTGAGGGCTATGTGCAGATCGGCCTAGACCACTTCGCCCTGCCCGAAGACGAACTCGCGGTCGCCGCCGCCCACAAGCGCCTGCACCGCAACTTCCAGGGCTACACCACCGACGGGGCCAAGACCCTGCTGGGACTGGGCGCCTCCTCCATCGGCTCGCTGCCGCAGGGTTTCGTGCAGAACGTGGCCCAGGAGCTGGGCTGGCGGCAGGCGGTGGCGGCCGGCCAGCTGCCCATCGCCCGAGGCGTGGCGATCACCGCCGACGACCGCTTCCGCGGCGAGATCATCGAGCGGCTGATGTGCGACCTGGCCGTCGATCTCCAGGCCGTCTGCGATCGGCACGGGCGCGCGCTCGCGGACATCAGCGGGGAGGTCGCCGATCTTTGCCCCTTCGCTCGGGACGGACTTGTGGAGTGGGACGGCGCGGTTCTGCGCGTCACCGAACCCGGACGCGTTCTGGTCCGTTCGGTCGCCGCCGTGTTCGACGCCCATCTGGCGCCCGAGGCCGGGCGCCATTCCAGGACGATCTAAGGCGGCTTAGCCGGCCTTGGAGGACAGGGCGGCCGAGATGTCTTCGTGCTCGCTCGTGCGCACCACGCGCGAGACGTTCAGGCGCGTGAAGATGTGGGTCGCGCCCCGCTTGGCCGCCTTTTCCAGCGTGCCGCGCACCGCCGACAGGTCGTCGGACACGCCCGCCTGCAGCACCGAATAGCCCTCGCCCTCGGCGTCGGCTTTCACCAGCACATAGTTGCCCGCCATGGGGGAATGCGACGCGCCTTGCGGCCAAAGCCGGAAGCGGTAGGTGGCGCCCGAAGCGCCGGGAAGATCGATGAACTCTCGCATGGAAACTCTGAAACCTGTGACCGGTCGGTATTATTTCGCGATCTTGGCTGCGGCGAGGCGGCCGACCGACGCGTTATAGGAAGATCGCGACCTCAGTCATGGCATGACCGCATCCTTCGATCGCTTTCTCCGCCACCGCCCCGCCATCCACCCGAAGACCGCCCTGGGGCGAACCTTCGCAGTGACGCGCGAAACGTGGCAGCTCTCGGACGACCCCCGCACCACCCGTCCCGCTGTCGAGATCATCGCCAGCGGAAGGACGGCGTCGGAAGCGGCCGACCTCGCACGTGAGGCCGCCCTGTCCTTCGCTCAGAACGGTTACCATAAACCGGCGCGCGCGTGGTGGGGTGTTGAGGACCGGACTTTCCACAGATTTACGGTGACCGGCGCCGGGGCTCGTGTCGCAGCCGGCTCGGCCGTGGCCCTCGGCCTCGCGGGCCTGGCCGCCTTCGCCTTCCTCAAGCGCCGCAAGGGCAAGTCGCGCTAGTCGGCCCGGCCCGCGATCTCCACCCGCCGCGCGCCGATGCCCTGGCCGATCACGTCCATGAAGGCCCGCACCCGCGCCGTGCGGCGCAGGTCGGCGTGGGTCACCATCCACAGCTCGCGGTCGATGTCCCGCAGCGGCTCCGGCAGCACGCGCGCCAGCAGCGGCTCGCCGTCGCCCAGGTAGCAGGGCAGCAGCGCCAGCCCTACGCCCGCCCGGGCGGCGATCATCTGGTTGATCACGCTGTTGGTGCGGTAGGCGAAGGCGCCCTCCGGCAAGGTGCGATTCAGCCAGTCGGCGGTGTTGATCCCGCCAACCCCTTCTTCCCAGCCGATGAAGCGCTGGCGCGGCAGGTCCGCGGCCTCGATGCGCCCGGCTCCCTCCAGCAGCCTTCGCGCCCCGTAAACGCACCAGCCGATCTCGGCCACCTTGCGCCCGTGCAGGTCCGGCTCCTTGGGCCTGGCCACCCGCAGCGCCACGTCCGCCTCCCGCCGCGACAGGCTCAGCACGCGGTTGTCCACCACCAGGGTTACGTCGATGCCCGGGTGCTTCTCCCGGAACTCGGCGATCAGCGGCGTCAGGATCTTGTACCCCAGCGTCTCGGACGAGGTGACCTTCAGCGTCCCGCTTAACCGGGTGTCGGCGCCCAGCAGGTCCCGGTCGAGCGCCGCGGCCTCGCTTTCCACCCGCTCGGCCGCCGCCGTCATCCGCTCGCCCGCGGTCGTAGGCGCGTACGCGCCTGCCGGCAGGCGCTCGAACAGCCGAACCCCCAGCCGCCCCTCAAGGGCGTTCAGCCTGCGGAAGGCGGTCGAGTGCGCCACGGCGAGATCGCGCGCCGCCGAGGTCAGCGAGCCGGACCGGCTGATCGCCAGCACCAGCTTCAGGTCGTTCCAGTCGTCCATGGCTCTTGCACCGTTGCAAACGCGATTGCCATTCTTACAATTCGGCTTGCGTCACCGCCACGCCTAAGCTCCACGCATATCCTGAAAGGAGCTTCGCGATGCCCGACCTCGAACTGGTCAGCCATCACCTCTGTCCCTACGCCCAGCGCGCCGCCATCACCCTGTCCGAGAAGAACCAGCCGTTCCGGCGCACGGACATCGACCTCGCCGACAAGCCGGATTGGTTCGAAGCCATCTCGCCGCTTGGCAAGGTGCCGCTTCTGAGGGTGAACGGACGCGTGCTGTTCGAAAGCGCGCCGATCTGCGACTACCTCGACGAGACGCTGACGCCTCAGCTCCACCCGGCCGATCCGCTCGAGCGGGCCGAGCACCGCGCCTGGATCGCCTTCGCTTCCGCGACACTGGACGCCATCGGCGGCCTCTACAACGCGCCCGACCAGGCCGCCTTCGAGAGCCGGCGCGCCGACCTCGCCGGCCGCTTCGAACGGCTGGAGGAGGCGCTGGGCGACGGCCCCTTCTTCGCCGGCGCAGCCTTCTCGTTGGTGGACGCCGCCTTCGCCCCGGTCTTCCGCTACTTCGACACCTTTGAGCGCTTCACCGATGTGGCGCTCTTCGCCCATACGCCCAAGGTCCGCGCCTGGCGCCGGGCGCTCGCCGAACGTACCAGCGTCCGCGAGGCTGTCGGGGCCGACTACGGCGATCGGCTCACCCGCTTTCTTGTGGCCCGCAACAGCTGGCTTTCGCGCCTGATGGCCGACGCCGCAGCCCTCGCGTGAGGCGACCATGAACCCCGACCGCATGCTGCCCGCTCTGCTCTACACCGCAGCCCTGTTCGCCCCGGTCCCCGCCAGCGCCAGCCCGCAGGCCGTGGTCACCGGCTTTCTGGCCGAGGTGCGCTCCGGCGCTCACCCCGAGCGCGCCGACCGCTACTTCGCCCCGCAGGTGCAGGCGCACCAGATGACCTCCGAAGGCGAGAGCACAGTCGTCCGCACGCCCGCCGAATATGCCGACCATGTGCGCGAGTTCCTCGCCCTCTTCGGTGCCTTCCACTTCGAGGTCACTGAAACCCTGGCGGCCGGCGACAAGGTCTATGTGCGCTGGCGCCAGCAGGGCCGGCACCTTGGGTCCGTGTTCGGCGAGCGGCCCACCGAGACGCCCCTGACCGAGATCTCCTCCGCCGTTTATCGCGTCGAGCGCGGCCGCATCGTAGAGTACTGGATCCAGACCGATCGCAAGGGTCTGGAGATCCAGATCGACCGGGCCGAGCCACTGCCCTGGGAGCATGGGCTGTGAGCGGCCGCGAGATCGAGCTGCTGCAGGTCGCGGCCTTCACCTCGGGCGGCGCTGGCGGAAACCCAGCCGGCCTCGTGCTGGGCGCCGACGGCCTTTCCACATCCGACAAGCAAGCCCTCGCGTCGCGCGCGGGCCTCTCTGAGACAGCGTTCATCTCTCGCTCAGAGGTCGCCACACTGAAGCTGGAGTTCTTCACTCCCACCCGCCAGATCGCCCACTGCGGCCACGCCACCATCGCCGCCTTCGGCTATCTCGGCGCCTCCGGCCGCCTGCCCGCCGGCCGGCATACCAAGGAGACGATTGACGGCCTGCGTGAGGTGTTCGTGGACGGCGGCCGCGCGGCCATGCAGCAGCGCCCGCCCGTCTATGACGACGTCGACGCCGCCGAGATGCTGTCCGCCCTAGGGCTCACGCCGTCCCAGGTCGACCGCAGGTTCGCGCCCGTCCGCGTCGACACCGGCAACGGCTTCGTCCTGGTCGGCCTGAACGCTCCCGACGACCTGACCGGCGTCACGCCTGACCTGGCCGCTCTCCACGACCTCAGCGAGTTGCACGACTTGGTTGGCGTCTATGTCTTCGCCCTGACGCCGGACAGCGCGACCGCCGCCACCACCCGCATGTTCGCACCCCGCTATGGCATCGCCGAGGAAGCGGCCACCGGCATGGCCGCCGGTCCGCTCGGCTGTCTCCTCAACGACCGCGGCCTCGCGGGCGCCTCCACGCTGATCGAGCAGGGGCGCTTCATGCACCCGCCCTCCCCCAGCCGCCTGCAGGTGGATCTGACGGTGCGTGACGGCCGCATCCAGGACGTCCGCGTCTCGGGCGAGGCCCAGCTCACCGGCGCCACGCGCCTGCGCCTCTAGCCGGAGCCTTGTGCGGAACGAAGCTGTGCTCGCCGTCTTCTTAGGTCCGGTTCGAAGGAGTGGCCTGAGATGAACGCGGTGGTGCGTTTCGAGACCTTCACGCGCCTGGGGTTCGCCGCCCGCGGCGTGCTCTACCTGCTGATCGCCTATCTCGCCATCAGGGCGGGCCGTGACGCCGGCAGCTCGGACGTGCTGCGATCCTTGGCTGACGGCCCTGCTCGCCTGCTGCTCGGCCTGATCGCCCTCGGTCTTCTGGCCTACGGGGCCTGGCGCTGCCTGGATGCGGCGGAAGACCTGGAAGGCGCCGGAAGCGGCGCCAAAGGCGCGGTCAGCCGGCTCGGCCACGCCTTGAGCGGCGGCGCCCATATCCTGCTTGGTTTGCTGGCCGCGGGCCTCGCCATCGGTCTCGTGGGCCAGGGCGGCGGCGGAGAGGGCGCGGACCGTGCGGCAGGCTTCGCCCTGGACCTCCCGGGCGGCAGCCTGCTCCTGCGCCTGGTGGCGGCGGCCTTCGTGGTCGGCGGCTTCGCCCAGGCCTGGAGCGCCTACAAGCTGGAGTTCCTGAAGCAGCTGGACGGCCGCGCCGCCCAGCGCGCCTGGGTGAAATGGTCCGGGCGGCTGGGCTACGCCGCACGTGGCGCGGTGTTCGTGATGATCGGCCTGCTGCTGTGGCGAGCCGCGAGCGCTCAGGACCCGGGCGCCGCCGGCGGAGTCGGCGAGGCGCTGGGCGCCTTCTCCGGAACCGTCCACGTCCTGGTCGCCGCCGGCCTTGGCCTGTTCGGCGTCTTCAGCCTCGTGCAGGCCCTCTATCGCCGGATCACCAATCCGCAGGTGGTGCAGCGCCTCGAGCGTTCGCGCGGCCCGGCCCGCGCGCCGGTCACCTCTCCAGCGGCCCGCCGCCGCTACTGAGCGCCGGGGCCCGGGGCGCGCTCGGCCACCTCGCCGGCGCCATCCCTCATCGAGATCTGGACCTTGTGCGTCGCCAACTCGGCGCGCAGCATCGGCGCGACCCGTCCCTCCAACGCAGCGCCTAAGTCCGCGGCCAGCTGCACATCGGGCGGGACCACGTCATAGGCGCGGAACACCAGGGCGTCTTTGTCACCCCGTAAGGCGAGCACATAGCCAAGCGGCTTGGCGGGCGTTGTGGCGGACACGGTCTTGATGTCCGGAACTGTCATCAGGAAGAACAGCTCCGCCTTGCGATCGCTCATGGGCATGATCCTGGGCGCGCCCGGATCCGCGGTCCCAAGCACCTTCACAAGCCTCTTGCCATTCTGCAGCCTCGCCACCTCGCACGTGCTTTTGATGCGCTTCAGGTTCTTGGGCGTACGGCTCCATCGTGATGAGCATGCCCGCCATCGCCAGCAAACCGGCCGCACGCTCTGGCGCCGCTCGGGTGGTGAAGGCCGTGGCCTGGGGCCCTTGCGGCAGACACGCAGCCCACGCGTTGGAGCCAAGGCTCCAGGCCGCCACCATCGCCAGTCCGGCTGCGCCAATCCGCATGCGAGTTCCTCCGCTCCCCGAAGCTCGCAGAACTCGCGCAGGTTGCAAGGCGCAAGGTCAGGCGGCCGGCTTCGCCAGCTAAGCCGGTTGTGAGCCCGTGCCGAGCCCTCTACGACATCGGCATGCGCATTCTGCTCGCCCTTGTGCTGATGCTCGTCGCGACGTGGGGCGCGGCCGCGGCGGCGGCCGAGGCGGCCAGCCAGCTGAACAAGCCCCGCGGGACCGCGGTCGACATCGGCGGCCGGCGGTTGCGGCTGGTGTGCGAGGGCCCGCGCACCCAGGCGCCGACCATCTGGCTGGAGTCAGGCGCCTTCAGCGGCGCGGCGGACTTCGCCGCGACCCAGCAGGCGTTGACCGAGCGGGGCTTGCGCTCCTGCGCCTATGACCGCGCCGGCATGGGCTATTCCGATCCCGGCCCCAAGCCGCGCGACGGCGAGGCCATCGTCGGCGACCTCGAGAAGCTGATCGCCGCGTCGGGCGAGCCGGGTCCCTTCGTGCTGACCGGCCACTCCATGGCTGGCCTCTACATGCGGCTGTTCGCGTCCCGCAATCCGCAGCAGGTGGCGGGACTTGTGTTCCTCGACGCCGCCATGCCGGAGATGATCGAGGCTCCTGGCGCGCAGGCCTTCATCGACCGGTTCACCACCATGGCGCGCCTGGGCGCCGTGGCCGGGACGCTGGGCCTGACCAAGCCCTTCTACCTGTTCGGCGACCGCATTGGCCTGCCCCCGGCCGGCAAGGTGGAGAAGCGCCACGGGTTCATCTCCGGGCGCCAGAGCCGCGCCGCTCTGGCCGAGGTGCAAAGCTGGCGAGCCGCCGCCCGCCAAGCGGCCGCGGCAGGCCCCCTCAACCCCCAGTGGCCGGTCGCCGTAGTCACCGCCGGGCCAAGGTCGCCCGATCGCGCCGCCTGGGACACGGCCCGGCAAGCCCCCGCGACAGCTTCAAGGGCCGGCTTCATCGACAACATCGACGCCGCCGACCACCGCACCATGCTGGGCCTGACCCACGCCGGCCGCATCGTGGCCGCCATCGAGCGCGTGCTCGCCGCACGTCAGCAGAAGGACGGCGCCTGACGGCCAGGCCTCCGTCCGCCCACGCCCTCGTCCCTCATCCGTCCGTCGCAAGCTGATCCGTACGCTCACGCGATAACGCGCCCGCTGCCAAGTCGCCGACGAGCCGGCGAAAGATGGCACGGAGGCCGGCAAGCAGCCACGCCTGTCCGCGCAGATCTGCGCAAGCTGAAGCATGCTGCTGCGGCAGGAACCTTGGCCAGACGCATGGGTTCTTGGCGCGGAAACTGTCGAGGTTTGCATGTCGTTCGTCGTCCGCCGGGGCCGCCTTGGCCGCCTTGTTTCCTGCGCCTCCGCGATCGCGCTGCTGGCCGCCGCGCCAGCGTCCCTGGCCCAAGCGCCGCTTTGGCAGAACGGCCCGCCCGCCTCAGCCTCCCAAGGGGTCCCGCGCGAGCACCTTGCCGTGGTGGAAGGCGCCGGCGGCCTGTACGACGGCCCGGTCGCGGCCTACGTCAGCCAGGTCGGCGCGCGGGTGGCGAGGGCCGCTGGGCGCAGCGGCTGCGCCTTCCACGTTCTCAACAGCGACGTGGTGAACGCCTTCACCTCTCCGCCGGGGTGCCACGTCTACGTGACGCGCGGTCTTCTGACCCTGATCAACACGGAGGATGAGCTGGCCTCGGTGCTCGGCCACGAGGTCGGCCACGTCGCCGCCAACCACGCCGGACGGCGCCAGCAACGGTCGGTGGTGACCGGCATCGGCGCCCTCGTCCTGGGCGCCCTGACGCGCTCGGCCAACGTCGCGCAGATCGCCAGCCAGGCGGGCCAGTTGAGCGTGCTCAGCTATTCGCGGCAGCAGGAGTTCGAAGCCGACGGGCTGGGCGTCCGCTACCTCGCGCAGGGCGGCTATTCCCCCTACGGCCTGGTGGACATGCTGGGGGCTCTCCAGCGGGAAGACCAGTTCGACGCCGCCCGACGCGGCCGCCAAGGGCAGGAAACCGCCGCCTGGGCGCGAACCCACCCGCTGACCGGCGACCGCATCGCCCGCGCCCTGCAGTCGGCGCGCCAGGCGGGTCCGCCGCCGACCGATGCGACCGCCGCGGCAGGCCGGGACGCCTACCTCCGCCAGATCGACGGCATGCTCTATGGCGACGACCCCGAGCAGGGCTTCGTGGAGGACCGGCGCTTCACCCATCCGGTGCTGCGGATCGGCTTCGAGGCGCCCTCCGGGTTCACCCTCACCAACGGCGCGACAGCGGTCGGCATCGAGGGACCGGAAGGCGCCAAGGGGCAGTTCTCGGCCGGATCGCTGAGCGGCGACCTCGAACGCTACGCCTACGACGTCCTGCGGCGGACGGTGGGGCAAGCGCCGGCCCAGCTGGGAGCTTCGGAGCGCACGCGCATCGGCGGCTTCGACGCCGTGGTCCTGCCGGCGCGGGCGCAGTCGGGCTCGCGCGTCCTGGACGTGGTGGTGGCCGCCTACGCCGACGGTTCGGGCCGGGCCTACCACTTCGTCACCCTGTCGCCGGCCGGCCGGGCGCAGATCTGGGATCCGGTGATCGGCTCTCTCCACCGCCTGTCGCCGCAGGAGCTCGCCGCCGCTCAGCCCAAGCGGGTGGAAGTCGTCGTCGTTCGGCCTGGGGACACGGTTCAGACCCTCAGCCAGCGCATGGCCTTCGACGACTACCGGCTCGAGCGCTTCCTGATGATCAACGGCCTGCAGCCTGCCGATCCCCTCCGCCCGGGCCAGCCCGTGAAGCTCGTCACCACCTCCCGCCGCGGGCGGTAAGCCCGGATCGAGCACGCGAGCGCGCGGGGCTGCAGCACCTCCGCCGGGCCCCTTCACGCCAGTCTCCGGTACGCTTGCCTCTAAGGATGCCGACGTGAGAGACACGGTCAACGAGGGGAAGGTCGGGGGGCCTGCTGCTCGTCATGAGCGAGCCTGATGAACCTGACGCCTCCCCTGGCCGACGCCGCCGCCCATCGCCTTTTCGCAGGCCCCGGCTTCATGCGGGAGCTTTGCCGTGTCCATGACTGGGCGGCGACGCCGCTCGGTCCGCCCGAGCTGTGGGACCAGAGCCTGCGGGCCACCGTCAAGACGCTGCTGACGTCCCGCTATCCCATGATCCTGATCTGGGGTGAGGACCTCATTCAGATCTACAACGACGCCTACTCCTACCTCATCGGCGACAAGCATCCCGAGGCGCTGGGGATCGACATCCGCATCACCTTGGCGGAGGCCTGGGCCACGCTGGGTCCGATGATCGAAGAGGTGATGCGCACCGGGATCGCCAACTGGGTGCCGGCCCAGCAGCTGGTGCTCAATCGCTCCGGCTATCCGGAAGAGTCCTACTTCAGCCTGTCTCACGCGCCGGCGGAGAACGACGCCGGCGAGATCGTAGGCATGCTGTGCGTCTGCAGCGAGGTGACCCAGCAGGTCGTCGGCGACCGCCGGCTCAAGCTGCTGCGGCAAGTGGCTGAAGCGGCGACCGACAAGCTGAGCGTGGAGGCGACCTGCGCGGCCGTCGCCGAGGCGCTCGAGGGCGCGTTTGACGTGCCGTTCGCCACCTTGCGCCTGCGCGACGGCGAAGAGCTCCGCCTCGCCGCCGGCGTCGGGCTGCCGGCCGAAGGCGCCGCCGCGGACCGCGTGAACATCGCGCAGGCGCCGGCCTGGATTCAGGCGGCGGCGAGCGGGCGGATGACCACCTTCTCCGACGTGCAGGACTACTTCCCGGCTCGGGGCGGCCCCTGGGGCCACGCTGTCACCGACGGCGTCGCCATTCCGCTGACGGCCGCACCAGGCCAGCCGCCGCTCGGCGTCCTGACCGCCGGCCTCAATCCGAACCGCGAGCTGGACGAAGATTACCAGACCTTTTTCCAGCTCCTGGCGGCCCAGGTCGCCACCGCGGTGCGCAATGCCCGGGTGTTCGAGGAGGAGCGCGCCCGCGCTGAAGCTCTGGCCGAGCTCGACCGGGCCAAGACCCAGTTCTTCTCCAATGTCAGCCACGAGTTCCGCACGCCCCTGACACTGATGCTCGGGCCGCTGGAGGACCTGCTGTCGCTGCCGCCTGCGGAGTTGCCGGCGCGCCGCACCGACCTTGCGCTCGTCCATCGCAACGCCATGCGGCTGCTGAAGCTCGTCAACACCCTGCTCGATTTCTCGCGCGTCGAAGCCGGCCGCACCAGCGCCCGCTTCGTGCCCACCGATGTCGCGCAGGTGACCGAGGATCTGGCCAGCACCTTCCGCTCGGCCGTGGAGCGCGCCGGCCTCGCCTATCGGGTGGAGGTCGCCCCCCCGTCCGAGCCGCTCTTCCTTGACCGAGACATGTGGGAGAAGGTCGTCCTCAACCTGATCTCCAACGCCTTCAAGCACACCTTCAAGGGCGAGATCTCCGTCCGCCTCCGGCCGCTGCCCGGCTCGGTCGAGCTCACCGTCGCCGACACGGGCGTCGGCATTCCCAGCGACGAGCTGCCGAAGATCTTCGACCGTTTTCATCGGGTGGAAGGCGCCGCGTCCCGCTCCCATGAAGGCTCCGGCATCGGCCTGGCTCTGGTCAAGGAGCTGGTGCGCCTCCATGGCGGCGAGGTCGCCGTCGAGAGCACGCCTGGCCAGGGGACCAGCTTCCGGGTCTCGATCCCGACCGGCTCGGCTCACCTGCCAGCCACCCAGGCCCGCGCAGACGATCGCGCCTCCACCCAGATCGCCGCCGCGGCCTATGTGGAGGAAGCGCTCCACTGGTCGCAGGACGAGGTCGCTCCCGTCGGCTCGGACGCGACGCCGCGCGCCCGGCTGCTCCTTGCGGACGACAATGCCGACATGCGGGCCTATGTCGCCCGCCTGCTCGGCCACCAGCACGAGGTGATCCTGGCCCGAGACGGGGAAGAGGCGTTCCGGCTTGCTCTGGCCGAAGAACCCGACCTCATCCTAACCGACATCATGATGCCCAAGGTGGACGGCTTCGAACTGCTGCGCCGCGTGCGCGCTGAGCCGGCCCTGAAGCGAGCCCCGGTGATCTTCCTGTCGGCGCGCGCGGGCGAGGAAGCCAAGGTCCAGGGCTTGGAGGCCGGGGCAGACGATTATCTGGTGAAGCCCTTCAGCGCGGCGGAGCTGCTGGCTCGCGTCAGCGTCAATCTCGAGCTCGCCCGCATGAGGCGAGCGGCGGCGGAGGCCGAACACCAGGCCCAGAAGATGGAAGCGATCGGCCAGCTGACCGGCGGGGTCGCCCACGACTTCAACAACCTCCTCATGGCCATCACCGGCAGCCTCGATCTCGCCCTTCGGCGCGTGGAGGACGACCGGGTCCTGCGCTTGCTGCGCAATGCAGCGATCGCGGCCGACCGCGGCGCGACGCTCACCAAACAGCTGCTGGCCTTCGCCCGCCGCATGCCTTTGGCGGTCCGGGCCGTGGACGCCAACAGCCTGATCGCCCGCATGTCGGAGCTGCTCCACCGCACGCTTGGCGGCCAGGTCGCCGTCTCCACCCACCTCGCCCGCAATCTGCCGCCGGTGCTGGCCGACGAGACCCAGTTGGAGCTGGTGCTCTTCAATCTGGCGGTGAACGCACGCGACGCCATGCCGGGCGGCGGGGCCCTGGTCATCAGCACCGAGGCGCTGGCTCCGGGCGCTGGGCCGCAGGAGCTCGCCAGCGAAAGGCTGGTCTGCGTGACGGTGAGCGACACCGGCCAAGGGATGAGCGAAGACGTCCTGGCGCGCGCCTTCGAGCCCTTCTTCACCACAAAGGAAGTCGGAAAAGGCACGGGCCTCGGCCTGAGCCAGGTTTACGGCGTCATCAGCGCGCTGGGCGGCGCGATCCGGATCGAGAGCGCGCCTGGCAAGGGGGCCTCGGTCCACCTGTACCTGAGGGTCTCCGACCAAGCCGCCAGCCACCCGCCGGAGCAGACGGATGGCGAGCCGCTGGGCGCCCGCCGGCTCGTGCTCCTGGTCGACGACGACCACCAGGTCCGCGCGACGGCCGCCGAAATGCTGCGCGAGCTCGGACATGAGGTTGTGGAGGCCGCATCCGGCGAGGAGGCGCTGCAGAAGGTCGCAAGCGGACTGTCGCCGGATCTGCTGCTCGTCGACTACGCGATGCCGGGAATGAACGGCGCGCAGGTCGCCGACCGGGTCCGGCAGATGCGCCCGCAGGTGCAGGTGCTGTTCGCGACCGGCTATGCCTCCGGCGCGGCCCTGAGCCAAGAACGTGCGCAGGGCATGGTGGTCGAAAAGCCCTTCAGCCTCGACGCCCTTCGGCGCGCCCTCAGCCCGGAAGGCGCCAAGCTCTAGAACTCGAGGGCTTTGCTCGCCGCAAGCGCAGCAGACTGAAGCCTACCGCGCTCCCGCACGCGCGGCCGCCACGTCATGCACCGAGCCAGGCAAGCCCGAAGAGTCGTAGTAGACGACGGCGCCTTGCGCGAAATAGTGGCCGACGATGGAGCGGCGCGACTTGGTCAGATCCACGCGCGGCTGGCCGCCGTGCATCAGGTTCTCGTGCCAGATGAGGACCGTGCCGGCTTTCGGCCGGTAGACGAACCGCTCGAAGCCGCCCTTCGCGAGGGTGTTCATCCACATCGGGACCACCTTCTCGCCGAACGCCGTCCAATCGTTGTCCCGGACTTTCGGCGCCCCGGCGGTGTGCATGTAGATGCGGGGCGTGCGGTGGGAGCCTGGAAACACCACCAGCTCGCCGCTGTCCGGCTGCACATCTTCAAGCGCCGTCCACACGCCGCACATCCGGCCGGCGGGAAAGGGCGTCAGGTGCACGAGATCCTGATGATGCTCCTGCTGCGATCCGAACACATAGGTGAGCGACTGACACGGACTGGCCGGAACGCCGAAGATCAACTCCAGCATGCGCATCACCTTCGGGTGCATCCATAGCTCCCGGACAGCCGGGTACCGCTCGTGAAGATTGTGCATCCGCTGGCTTGAGCCGTACTCATAGCCCTCCACCTTGCGGGAGATCGCGTCATCCAGGGACGCGTTCAGCCGTTCGAGGAGCTCTGGCTCGATCACGTTCTCCAGGATCGCGAAGCCCTGCTCAGCGAAGTGACGCAGGATCTCACCCTCGGCTTGGCTGGCCCGGCCCGCCGCAATCAAGCCATCGACATGAGCCTGCACCGCACTGGCGTCCCGGTCGAACCACGCCGTCAGCTTGGGATCGGCGTAGTCATAGGCAGACGAGTCGCAAGGTCCCTCGAACACGGTCGGGGCGCCTCGGGCTTGCAGGCTTTGCCGCACCATCTCCGCCACCTCACCCTGGTTTCGGACCTGGATGGTGAAGGTGCGCTTTCCCACCAGCTTCCCGCCGTCGAAAGCCTTGAAGACGAGGTCCACAGAGCCGTTCGGCAGGAGATGCGAATGGAAGATGAGCTCGCCCGTGCGCTCGCCGGCCTGAGTGACCTTTGTGAAGATCGGGCTAGGCTCGCCCCGCACATGCACCTGGATCGACAACGGGCGCCGGGCTTGCGGGCCGAGTTTATAGCCGATCGTGATCAGCCCGCTTGTAGGCTCCGCGTGCGCACGCGACTGCAATCGGAAGGCGGCGAGACCGACGACAGAGGGCAACCTCTCCAGAAGAGTCACGACTGAGCGCAAGTTGTCTCTCCCCTCGTCGCTGCAAGCCAGGCGTGTTTAGGACGCTCTTCGGCATCGGGCCATGGGCGCAGCGCCTTTTCTGTCGGCTATCCAGAGCCGCTGAGCGCCCTTGGCCGCGGACCCTTCGCTTCTGGACGCCGCGGCTTGAAAGGCTTCCGCTGCGCCCTGCTCGCGCAGCTAATCTGTGGAATTCGCAGATGGAGCCGGGACGCTCGCGCTCAGCAGCACTGTCGCCGATGCGGAAGTCAGGACCGAGCTACGGCTCGCCGCCAGTCTTTGGGCCGCCGTCGCGGCCGCGCGCGCCTTCTCCTGGTCCGCGCGTGCGACCATCTGAACGTGCCACGGTTGAGGCCTGCCATAGACGCCGGGCCGGAGCGGGAATGAGGTCATGGTCGCCTCCTCTCCACTAGAGATGGCGCCTCCCCGCGCCTCGTCAACGCCTGAGCTCTAGGCTCCTATCCGGCGAGCTATGGCGACCGCTGCATCACGCGGTTCGATCCGGGTCGTGTCGATCGTCAGGTCCGGCCGCGGCATCTGCGCAAAGCAGCTCGCGAAGTCGGTGCGCAGGCTCTGGAACAGCGGCAGCGATGTCATCTTGCCGAATGCCGCCCGGTCCGGAGACAGCAGACGCTGCTCTTGGACCTGGGGGTCCACCTCCAGGGCGACAAACAGCGTCGAGCCGCCCGCCTCGGCGACAACATCTCTCGCCCGCTCCGGAAACGTGCGTTCCACCGTCGGTTCCGGCGCGAAGGTGAAGATCAGCGAGGTGTCTGCGCGGGCCGCCTCTTCGAAAACGCTGAGCCAGAAGCTCTCCCGCAGCCGAACGAACGGCGACGATCCGAATGGAAAGACGGAGCCCACCGCATCGACGACCAAGTGATTGTGGAAGAGAGCCAGGCCGCTGAGCTCGGCAAGTTCCCGCGCGACGGTTAGCTTCCCCGCGGCGACCTGACCATAGATGAACACCAGTTGCATCGGCCCTTAGTAGCGGGAGACCGGCGCCGCTTTCCACCCAGAGAACCGACGGCCTGGCGGTTCGCCCCGGACGAGGTGCAGCAGGCGGGGCTGCGCGCCCTCGCCGGCAGCGCCGCTGCACCCCCGCTCAAGCTTTCGAAATCTTAGTGAATTTCGGCGCTTCTTGATGGATCAGGGATTCGCTCCGGGGGGAGTGCGGGATGACTGCCAATCTATTTTCACGGCGGCGGCTGATGCTGGCTGCGGGAGCGGGCCTGCTCGCCTCGCCCGCCCTCGCCTCAGCGCCCAAGAAGGCTCACGTCGCGCCTGCGGCTACGACGGGGGCTGCGGCGACGCCCACCGTCTCGCAGGTGGTGGTCGAGGCGCCGCTCACGCCCGAGCAGGCGATGACGCGCCTGATGGCCGGCAACGCGCGCTATGTGGCCGCCAAGGCCACGCATCCCAATGGCGACGCCCAGCGGCGGCGGCTGGTGGCCGGCGGCGAGCGCCCCTTCGCGACCATCCTGGCCTGCGCCGACAGCCGGGTTGCGCCCGAGCTGGTGTTCGATCAAGGGCTTGGCGATCTCTTCGTGGTGCGGGTGGCGGGCAACGTCGTTGACGACGCGGTCCTGGCGTCCATCGAACACTCGGTGATCCACCTGGGCTCGCCCTTGATCATGGTGTTGGGCCACGAGCGGTGCGGCGCGGTCGCCGCCGCCGCCGAGGCCCTGGACGGCCACCCCGCGGACGAGGACAAGGACACTAAGATCGGCGCCTTGGCCGCCCTGATCGCCCCGGCCGTACACGCCGTGCCGGTGGGCGCCCCGGACAAGATCGACGCGGCGGTGTCGCTGAACGCCTCTCACGCCGCTGTCGAGATTTTCGCCGGCAGCAAGCCGCTGCGGAACCGCGTCCTGGCCGGACGGCTCAAGATCGTCGCCGCCCGCTACGACCTAGACGAGGGCAAGGTCGCCCCCGCCAAGGCGCGCGCGGAGATCTGACCTAGATCAGCCGGCGTTGCGCACCACCTGCAGGGGGCCGGGCGCCTGGCAAGTGGGCATCAGCTCCATGGTGTTGATGTTGACGTGCGCCGGCAGGGTCGTGACCCAGAACACCGCTTCGGCGATGTCCTCGGCCGTGATCGGCTGCGTGCCTTCGTAGACCTTGGCCGCCTTGTCGGCGTCGCCGTGGAAGCGGACGGTGGAGAACTCCGTGCCGCCGCACATGCCGGGCTCCAGGTCCGTCACCCGCACCCCGCGCCCCACTAGGTCGGCTCGCAGGTTCAGCGAGAACTGGCGCACGAACGCCTTGGTCGCCCCGTAAACATTGCCGCCCGGATAGGGATAGGTGGCGGCGATCGAGCTCAGGTTCACCACATGGCCGCGCCCGCGCGACACCATGCCGGGCAGCACCGCGTGGGTGGCGTAGAGCACGCCGTTCACGTTGGTGCCGACCATGGTCTCCCAATCGTCCAGCGAAGCGCGGTCGGCGGGCTCCATGCCCAGGGCCAGCCCTGCGTTGTTGACCAGCACGTCCACCGCCGCGAACTCCGCCGGCAGGCCGGCGATCGCCTGCTCCACCGCTGCGCGGTCCGTGACGTCTAGCTTCAGCGGCTGGAGGTTGGCGCCCAGCTCCCTGGCCAGAGCCTCCAGGCGCTCGGCGCGGCGGGCGGCGGCGATCACCTTGTGCCCCTCAGTGATGAAACGGCGAGTGATGGCCTCGCCGAAGCCGGCGGTGGCGCCGGTCACCAGAACGATCATGGTTGCTTCCCGTGCTGCGTTGGCGCGTCCCTAGCGCCCGCACGCGTTCGGAGCCAGCCTGTTCAGGGCGCCTTGTAGGCGCGCAGGAAGGCGTCGCAGATCTCGGTGGCGGTCCTGTCCAGGTCCACGGGCGCGCATTGGGCGCCGCCCATGTGGTGCTGGTGCAGCACGCCGATCAGCAGCGGCGAGAGCAGCATCAGGGCTGCGGCCCGCGTGTCGGTGGCGATCATCTCGCCCCGCTCCACATGCCGGTCCAGCCGGATCTTCAGGGCCTCGATGGACGGATCGACAATGTACTTCAGCGAGGCTGGGCCGATCTGCTCGTCCAGCAGCCCCTCGGCGATGCTCACCGCAAAGACGTCGCCCAGCTTCACTTCGCGCGGCGCCTGCACGGCGATCAGCAGCGAGGTGACATAGGTGCGAATGGACTCCTCGAACGGCGCGGTGGTCTCGGCCAGGGCGCGCAAGCGCGCCTCGCCCGCCGCACGGTAGGCTTCGAGGATGGCGCTGACCACTTCGGCGCGGCCGCCGAAGTAGTGGCGGAGGGTCGGGACAGTGACGCCAGCGGCGTCGGCCAGCTGGCGAAGGCTTGGGCGCGCGATTTCCCGGCGCATGATCCGCGTGGTCATGCGTTGAAGAAGAGCAGCCCTCTTCTCCTCGTAATCGACGTCGCGTGACCCCTTAGGCCTAGGCACGAATTCCCCTTATCAAAAGCTAACTAGCGCGACTGGCTCCCAACAACAATCTGGCGCGCGGCCATTCCATTCTTTATGCGTAGCATAAGAAAGAACGAGAGGTTCCCAGAAGGTGTCGACAAGCCCCCCCACCGACGTCCTGCTTGTCGGCGGCGGCCTTGCTAATAGCCTGATTGCGCTCGATTTCCACCTCCGCCGGCCCGATTTGAGGCTGACCATGCTCGATGAGTCGGCCGAGCCCGTCGAGCACACCTGGTCGATCTTCGACAGCGACCTCGAACAGGAAGGCGAACTCGCAGCCCTGTTCGACCATAGGTGGAGAGGCTACTCCGTCGCCTTCCCGGCCCTCTCCCGAGGTCTGTCTACTGGATATAGCAGCCTGACCAGCACCCGCCTGCGTCAGCACATCAAGCAGCGCCTCGGCGACCGGCTGGTCTGCCGCAAGGTCGTCCGCCTCTGCGGCTCCCACGCCGAGTGCGAGGACGGCGAGACCTTCAGCGCTCCCCTGGTCATCGACGGCCGCGGCGCCCGCCCCAGCCGCAACCTCGAACTCGGCTGGCAGAAGTTCGTCGGCCTGGAAGTCGAGCTGCGCCGGCCCCACGGCCTTTCCGAGCCCATCGTCATGGACGCCACCGTGCGCCAGGAGGACGGCTTCCGCTTCCTCTATGTCCTGCCCACCGGTCCCTCCCGCCTGATGATCGAGGACACCCGCTACAGCGACGGCGCCGACCTCGATCGGGTCCGGCTGGAGGGCGAAGTGCTTCGCTACGCCCGCGGCCGCGGCTGGTCGGTGGCCGAGGTAGTGCGGCGCGAGCAAGGCGTGCTGCCGGTGGTGCTGGGCGGCGACATCGAAGCCTTCTGGAACGAGCCGGGTCGCGAGGCCGTGCAGGTCGGCATGCGGGGCGCCTTCTTCCACCCCACCACCGGCTACTCCTTTCCGGACGCCCTTCGCACCGCCCGTCTCGTCGTCGACCACGCCGATGAAGGCGGCCCCGCCCTTCGCGAGCGCCTGCGGACCCACTCCATCGCCCTTTGGCGCGAGCGTGGCTTCTACCGTCTGCTCAACCGCATGCTCTTCCAGGCCGCCGAGCCGGACCAACGCTACCGCGTCCTGGAGCGCTTCTACCGCTTGCCTCAGCCCCTGATCGAGCGCTTCTACGCCGGACGCTCAACCTTGGCGGACAAGGTTCGCATCCTTTCCGGTAAGCCGCCCGTACCTATCTTCAAGGCGGTCAAGGCGGCCGCCCAGCCGTGGACCTCGCATGCCCCAGTCTGACGCGTACTCGTCCAAAGCCATCGTGATCGGCAGCGGTTTCGGGGGTCTCGCCCTGGCCATCCGGCTGCAGTCCATGGGCCTGCAGGTGACGCTGCTGGAGGCCCGGGACCGGCCCGGCGGCCGCGCCTACGTCTACCAGCAGGACGGCTATACCTTCGACGCCGGCCCGACGGTGATCACCGACCCCAGCAGCCTGGAGGAGCTCTTCGCCCTCTCCGGCCGCAAGCTGTCGGACTATGTCGACCTGCTGCCGATCACCCCGTTCTACCGGCTGCTGTGGGAAGACGGCGCAGCGTTCGACTACGTCAATGACCAGGACGAGCTCGATCGCCAAATCGCCGCCATGTCGCCCCGCGACGTCGAAGGCTACCGCGAATTCTTGAAGTACTCTCAGGCCGTCTTCGAGGAAGGCTACCTCAAGCTCGGACATGTGGCCTTCCTGGACCCAATGAGCATGGTCAAGGCCGGCCCGAAGCTCGCCCAGCTGCAAGCCTGGCGCAGCGTCTACTCGATCGTTTCCAAGTACGTGAAGGAAGAGCACCTGCGGCAGGCGCTGTCCTTCCACACGCTACTAGTGGGCGGCAGCCCGTTCGCGTCCTCGTCGATCTACGCCCTGATCCACGCCCTTGAGCGCAAGTGGGGCGTCTGGTTCCCGCGCGGCGGCACCGGCGCGCTGGTGGCCGGCATGGCGCGCCTGTTCCAGGACCTCGGCGGCACGCTGCGCACCGCAACGCCCGTGGAGCAGATCCTGACGGAAGGCGATCGCGCCGTCGGCGTCCGCACCAAGGCCGGCGAAACCCTCAAGGCCGATCTGGTGGCCAGCAACGCCGACGTCATGCACACCTATGAGCGCCTGCTCAGCGGTCACAAGCGCGGGGCGCAGATGCGGCGTAGTCTTGGCCGGCGTCGGTTCAGCATGTCGCTGTTCGTGGTCTACTTCGGCCTCAAGGCGCCGCCTCCGGCCGACCTGCGCCACCACACCATCCTGTTCGGCCCGGAGTACAAGGCGCTCGTCGAGGCGATCTGCGGAGCCAAGCCGCTGCGCGACGACTTCTCGATCTACCTCCATGCGCCGAGCGTCACGGATGACAGCCTCGCCCCGCCCGGCTGCAGCGGCTACTACGCGCTCTCGCCGGTGCCGAACCTGAAGCAGGACATCGACTGGGCGGTGGAAGGCCCCGCCTACGCCGACCGACTGCTCGAAGCGATCGAGCGCCGCGCCATCCCAGGCCTGCGCGCCAACCTGGAAACCTTGCGGATCTTCACGCCCGAGGACTTCCGCACCGAGCTCAACGCCCACCTGGGCAGCGCCTTCTCGCTCGAGCCGATCCTGACCCAGAGCGCCTACTTCCGGGTTCACAATCGAGACGACGTGGTGCGCAACCTCTACTTCGTGGGCGCAGGCACGCACCCGGGCGCGGGCGTTCCCGGCGTGGTCGGTTCGGCAAAGGCGACCGCCGGCGTCATCGCCCAGGATCTTGCCCTACAGCCGGCCTGATGGACGCCGTCGTCGCCCATAGCGAAGCTTCGATGACGAAAGGCTCGACCAGCTTCCGTCTCGCCTCTCGCCTGTTCGGTCGCAAACTGCGCGAGGACGTCTGGCAGTTCTATGCCTGGTGCCGCCACTGCGACGACGAGATCGACGGCCAGGATCATGGCGGCCGATCCGCGCTCATGGATGACCAGACGCGGCGCGAGCGCCTGGACCATCTGCGCCGCACAACGCGCGCCGCCATGGCCGGAGAGGCGGTCACCGACCCGGCCTTCGTGGCATTTCAACGTGTCGCCCTGCGCCACCACATGCCCGAGCAGTGGCCGCTCGAGCTGCTCGACGGCTTCGCCATGGATGTCGATGGCCGCCGCTACGAAACCACGTCCGAGACCCTCGAGTACTGCTGGGGCGTCGCCGGCGTCGTGGGTGTGATGATGGCCGTGATCATGGGCGCCAAGCAGGATCCGGAAGTGCTCAGGCGCGCTCAGGATTTGGGTCTCGCATTCCAGCTCACGAACATCTGCCGGGACGTTTCCGAGGATGCGGAGAACGGTCGGATCTATCTGCCGGCTGAGAGCCTGCGCGCCGCCGGCGTGCCGCCCAACACTGCGATCCTGCTCGATCCGCAGCTGCGCGCGAACGTGTTCAAGGTGGTCGAGTCACACCTCCAGCTTGCCGAGGCCTACTACCGTTCTTCGCGTGAGGGGCTGCGAGCCCTGCCGTTCCGAGGGGCTCTGGCCGTTTCGGCGGCGCGTGAAGTCTATCGGGAGATCGGTCGGCGCATCCTGCGACGTGGACCTGAGGCGCTTGGCGCACGCATGTCCGTTCCCAAAGCCGCCATGGGCTGGCTCGTCGCGCGGGGCGCGCTGGTGGCGCTCTGGAGCCGGCTCGAGCGCCTTTGGCCCGCGCCGCCGCGCCCGGCGCTGTGGTCGCGTCTCTAGCCGAGCTTCACCGACGGCAGCCGCCACCAGGGCGCTTCGGGGTGCAGATGATGCTCATGGTGGCGCCCGAAGTGGAAGCAGGTCAGCAGGCTCAAGAGCCAGGGATAGTTCAGAGATCGCGCATGGTGCGCATCGGCGAAGGTCGCTTCTTCGTGCCGATGCGGCAGATACGTGCCGAAGGTGAAGAGCTGCAGCGCCGAAAGGATCGCCGGTAGTCCCCAGAAGACGATCAGGTTGGCGACCTGCGCGCCGAGCAGCAGGTAGACCACAAGCACCGCCGTCACCCGAGCGAATTCGATCCACCCAAAGTGGGTCAGAAAGAACCGGTAGAGCCAAGGGGCGAAGTCGGCCGGCCGTTCCGGGTGGAAGTCCGGATCGGCGGCCGTGCCCGGCGCGTCGTGATGCTTCTGATGTGCTCCAGCCAGTTTGCGGAACGAGAAGCCTGCGTAAAGGCCGACGCAGATCTGCCCCACCAGAGCATTCAGCCGTCGCCTGCCGGGGGCAAGCGAGCCATGGATGGCGTCATGGGCCACGATGAACATTCCGGCGCCGAGCCAGCCTTGCAACAGAACGATCAAGGGCGCGCGGACCCAGTCCACCACGCTCCAGCTATGGAAGAAGACGCCCCAAATGTGGAGGGCGAGCCAGCCGCCGACGATCAGCGCGGCCAGCGAGAGCCCGATCAGGCTCTGCCGCTGAACGTTCACGGCCGATCGGCCCGCTGGGCCTGTAGCTGCCTCATCAATCGCTCCGGATCTTCCGCCACCAGGAAGCCGAAGGAGACTCCGCCCTCCCGCGTGTGGGTGACGTGATGCAGGTGATGAGCGCGAACAAGGCGCAGGAGATAGCCCCGATCCGCCTTGATCGGGAACGGGAAGCGCCGATGCACCAGGCCGTCATGCACCATGGCGTAGAGCACGCCATAAGCGGTCACGCCGACCGCCAACCACCATAGCGGCCGCAGACCGGGCTGAGCGCCCGCCCAGAACAGCGCGATGGCGATGCCGGCGAAGACGATGGCGAAGAGGTCGTTGAGCTCAGGACCTTTGCGCCCCGGCTCATGGTGCGACTTGTGCCAGACCCAAAGCGGCCCATGCATGATGTAGCGATGCATGGCCCACGCGACGCCTTCCATGGCGACGAGGCCCGCCAGGAAGCTGACGGTGTTGATCAGAATGGCCGGCATGGATGCAGTCTACGCCGCGGCGGGCCTCAGCAGAAGATCGACATAGGACGCCAGGGGGACAAGCTGCGGCGCGCCATCCGCAAGGGCGGCCTTCGCCCGCTCGAGCCGGCGGCCGGCTTCGTCCCGTAGACCGTCGCGCCCCAGCACGCTGAGCAGGTTGACGGACGCCTTGTCCTCCTCCCCATCGGCCAAGTCATCGAGGGCCTGGAAGGCGAGCCCCAGTTCCTTGCCGAAAGCGCGCAAAGCTTCCAGCACGGTCGCGTCGGCGCCCGCAGCCAGCGCGCCCATTTCGACCGAAGCGATGAAGAGCACGCCCGTCTTCTCGTGGTGCAACTGGCTGACGAAGCCAAGCGACGGTTCGACCGAGCCGCGCAGATCCTTGTCCTGGCCGCCGATCAGGCCGCTGGTGCCAACGGTGCGCGCCAACAGCGACACCATCGCGAGCCGGGAGGCCTCCGGGATGTGGTTGGCGCGGCCCAGGACCGCGAAGGCTTCATTGAGCAGCGCCACGCCAGTCAGAACGGCCACATCTTCACCATAGCGAACGTGAACCGTGGGTTGTCCCCGGCGGGCGTCCGAGTCGTCCATGCACGGGAGGTCGTCCAGCACGAGAGATGCGGCATGAACCAGCTCAAGCGCGCAGGCGCCCGGCAGGGCCGCGCCCGGCGGGCACCCCAGATGTCCAGCGCTCAGCAGCGCCAGAAGCGGGCGGATGCGCTTGCCCGGCGAAAGCACGGCGTAACGCATCGCGGCATGCAGCCTGTGCGGCGGGTCGCCCGGATCCGGCAGGATGTCAGACAGGCCCCGCTCGATCACGTCCCGCAGGGCTTCCAGCTGTCCACGCTGCAACGCGGCCGCTTCCATCAGCGTACTCCGTCCAGCCCCCTGATGCTAAACACACTAGGGTAGAACCGGGTTACACCGCGAGCTTATTTTTGTATCAGTCGGAAAAGAGAATGCAGCGCTCACGAGGGCGTCGCACGAGGGCTCAGTGACCGACTCCCAACACATCCTGCGGCGCAAGGACGAACACCTGGACATCGCCCTGAAGCAGGGCGTAGGCGGGGTGAACAGCTCGTTCGACAGCGTCGCGCTGGAGCATTGCGCCCTGCCGGAGCTGGACCTCGATCAGGTCGATCTTTCGACCGAGTTCCTTGGTCGACGGCTCGCCCTGCCGTTCCTGATCAGCTCGATGACAGGCGGGCCGCAGCGGGGCGCCTCGATCAACGCTCATCTGGCGGAGGCAGCCGAAGCACTCCAGATCCCAATGGCGGTCGGGTCTCAGCGCGTGGCCATCGAAGGCGAGGCCGCGGGCGGCATCGATTCGAACCTGCGCCGTCTCGCGCCGACGACGCCGATCTGGGCGAACCTAGGCGCGGCGCAGCTCGTGCTGGGCTATGGGGTGGACGAGGCGCGACGAGCGGTCGAGATGATCGGCGCTGACGCCCTGATCATTCACCTGAACCCACTGCAGGAGGCGGTCCAGCCAGCAGGCGATCGAACCTGGACCGGCGTGCTGAACGCCATCCAGACGCTAGCGAGCGGGCTTGGTCGGCCGATCATCATCAAGGAGGTCGGCTATGGCGTCTCAGCCCAAGTGGCGGGACGCTTGCGCGATGCAGGCGTGGCGGCGATCGACGTGGCCGGCGCGGGCGGAACCGCATGGGCGGCGATCGAGGCTGAGCGCGCGCCGACTCAAGCGGACAAGGCGGTAGCCGAGGCGTTCACCGGCTGGGGCATCCCCACTCCGCTGGCGCTGCTGCAAGTCCGGTCGGCCTATCCCGACCTGCCGCTGATCGGCTCCGGCGGAATTCGCCACGGGGTCGATGCGGCCAAGGCGATCCGGCTGGGCGCCGATCTTGTCGGCCAGGCGGGCGGCGTGCTGGCCGCGGCGCTGGTGTCGCCGGACGCCGTCATGCAGCACTTCGAGATCCTCGCTCAGCAACTGCGCATCGCCTGCTTCTGCACGGGCTCCGCCAACCTTCAGGCGCTGAAAAGCGTCCGGCTGCTGCCGCTTGCGCGTCCTATTCACGACCTTTGAAGGCGGCGGCCATGTGCCGCCCGCCCTGCTCGTCGCCCGTCGCATGCAGGAGCGCGGACACGAGGTGCTGTTCGTCTCGGACGAGGCCAACCGCCCGCAGGCCGAGCGCAATGGGCTTGCCTTCCAGACCTGGCCCACGGCTCCGAACCGCACGGTCATGGGAGCAAAGGACGATCCGCTCAACGAGTGGCGCACGCGCTGGCCGCCGGCGGTGGTACGCGCCGTCTGCAAGGCGGTGATCACCGGCCCGGCCGCGGCCTACGCCCGGGACACGCAGCAGGTCATCCGCGAGTTCCGGCCGGATCTCATCGTCTCCAACGAACTGCTCTTCGGCTGCATGGCGGCCGCCGAAGCGATGAACGTGCCTCTGGCTCTTCTTACCGCAAACGTCTGGTGCTTCCCGACTCGTGCAGACGTGCCGCCGTTCGGCCCGGGCTTTCCGCCCCCGCGCAACGCCTTCGAAGAAGGGCGCGACCGCAGCAGCCGGGGCATGATCGCTCGCTGGTACGACGCCGGTCGGGAGCCGCTGAACGCCGCGCGAATCGGGCTGGGTCTCGCCCCCGTCGCCCACACACTGGACCAGTTGGGCGCAGCAGGCCTCGTCCTCCTGGGCGCGAGCGGCGCCTTCGACTACGGGCGCGTCGCCCCCCCTCCTCCGTTCATCTACGCCGGCCCGTTGGGAGAAGCGCCCGCCTGGGTTAGCGACGGCGCGGAGCCAGATGCGCTGATCGATCCTGGTCGGGCGAACGTGCTGGTCTCGTTCAGCACCGCCTATCAAGGGCAGGAAGCAACTGTTGGACGGTGCATTCGAGCCCTCGCCACCCTGCCCGTGAACGGCATCGTGACCCTGGGACCTGCGATCGACCCCGCTGGTCTTCCGTCCGCATCCAACGTCAAGGTCGTGGAGCGGGCTGACCATGAGCGGATCGTGCCCCACTGCAAGCTGGTGGTATGCCATGGCGGGCACGGCACGGTGCTGCGGCCGCTGATGATGGGCGTGCCGCTGATCTGCATTCCGACGGGCCGGGATCAACCCGAGAACGCCCAGCGGATCGCCGCGGCAGGCGCGGGCCTGCGCCTGCCGCGCAACGCTGGGGTGGCCCGCATCCGCCGTGCGGTCGAGCGGGTGCTTGGCGACTGCAGCTTTGCATTCGCGGCGCGCGAGCTGGGCGAGGCAGTCGCACGAGAGGCCGATGGTGGGCTGACGGCGGCGAAAGCGCTGGAGGCCTTCGCCGGTTAAAGGGCCGCGACCCCGGCGACAACCAAGCGCCGCGCGGTCGAGGGTTTCCCTTCCGCCATCTTCCCGCAGCTGCCGAAGAAGCGGACTTCCGTCACATCCAGAGCGATCTCGAAAGCCTTGCCGTCCACGCGCGCCTCCGCCGTGGCGGGGTCGCGGCGCACGACATCCAGCGGCAGGGACGCGTGATTGAACACGCCCGCCCTGGCGAGGCCGGCGCGCAGAACCTGGGTCAACGCGGGCTCGAACACCCGCCCTCGGTAAAGCTCTGGCGTCAGGCGGCCGGCGGCTTCTCCCTGCGCCATGGCTCGCAGGTCTGCGGAATCCAGGTGGGCGTACATGCTGCCGGAGGGGAAGAAGACGCCCGTGGCCGCGAAGCGGTCGCCGCCAAGGTGGGAACACTGGATCGGCTCGAAGGGCGACAAGCCGGCGGCATGCAGATCCCTTGCCGCGCTGAAAACGGCGAAACCCCACTTGGCGCAGCAGCGGTCGCGAGTGCCATGGGTGCATACCGCCAGCCGCGGCGCGCGGCTCTCGTCGGCCAGCCACCGACCAGCGAACACGTCAAGCAGCGGCTGCAGCGCAGCCGGTTGGTGTCCGGCGTCGGCCGAATAGACGAGGATACGGCAGGTGTCATCCGTCCCGCGCGGCGGATCGTACAGGCGCGTGACCACCCCGCCCTGACGCGCCGCCTTGATGGCGGCCTGCTCGTCGGCAGAGGCCCACGAGGCGTTCACCTCAGCCGTTCGCCAGAACCGCTTTGCGACGGGCAGGAACACATAGGCCTGCGCCACCACGCCCGTGCCGGCCATGGTCTCGTGGGCGCTGAGCGCAGCCCGCGAACAGAAGCTCATTGCTGTTCCTGCTCGATCAGGAAGGCGCCACGGCGCAGCATCTCCTGCACGAACGCCGTCAGATGCGGTCGAGCGGCCGGCGGACTGGTCGCTTCCAGTGCGGCGATACTGATCGCTTCTCCGGCGGCGAGCTCATCCAGCGCTGGCTTGAGATCTCTCGAGACGGTGAACTCGACGCCGCGCCAGGTCAGAACCACGGAGGCGCCGCGATCCAGAACGCGCGCAGCGCCGTCGGCGAGCCGGATGCGAGCTCGATCCGGCAGCTCGGTCTCATCGCCGATGAACGGAAACGAGAGCTTCGGCCGCTGCGGCTGCGTCGCCTCGACGTGTCGGCGATAGGCCCTGGCAAGTTCTTCTGGATCCTCAGCTGCGACCTGGGCCAACAGGCTGGCGAGGCGCTCGCCCAGCGCCTCGTCGTCTTGTTCGAAAGGTAGATCTCGTCGCGCGAGGGGCTCGGTCAGCGCCCGATCCGCCAGCCAGTGCAGGAAGTCGGCTCCGCTCTTGCGGGTCAGTCCGACTGTCAGGTGCATAGTGGGACCGCCCAGGCCTACCGCGGCATGCCAGTAGCCGCGCGGCAGGTACAGGACGTCGCCAGGCTCGAGAATTATCTCCTGCAGCGGGGCTTCGGGTCGGTGCTGGTCGAACTGCCCGCCGCGTCGCGTGGGCGCTTCAAGCGTTGAGCCGTAGAGCAGCCAGCGCTTTCGGCCCTCGACCTGCAGCACGAAGACGTCGTGATCGTCCCAGTGGATGTCGAAACCCTGGGTCGTCCCCCAGCAGGCGTAGAGGTTCGCCTGGCAGGCGCAGGCGAACTCCGCCGACAGGTCAGCGCAGATGCGTTGCAGCGGGGCGTTCAACTCATTGGCCGCATCGACGATCAGCGTCGCCCCATCGCGCAGCGCCTCGTTGAGGGCTGCAGGGTCTAGATCCTGCAGGACCGCGCCACGCCGCGTCCGCCGGGACTTGAAAGCCGCCTTGCTGATGTCCGCGCCCGCCCGCTCAAGTCGCAGACGCGGCGGGACGAGGCGATGTTCGGCCAGCGCCCCATTGAGCGTCGACCACCCGAACAGGCGCGCGACGGCGTTAGGCGCCATCCGCGTACGGAAGGCGTCCTGCCCTAGACGGCGCTCCAGAAATGGCCCGACCTGCGCCGCCCCGATCAGGGCGGCGAGGCCCGCAAACCTGGCTTCAGGCCGCGCCGTCCGTCCCGTCGGCGTCGGAGCCGTCGGTTCCGTCTCCTTCGGCGCCGTCTCCTTCAGCGCCATCGGTTCCGTCGCTGTCGCCGTCAGTTCCATCCGTGCCGTCCCCCTCTTCCCCGTCCGTGCCATCGCTGTCGGGATCGGTCTGATCCTGCAGCTGCATGACGGTGGGATCGATCGGATCGTTGATGGCTTCCAGCAGCGGGCCGCCGCCCGTTTGTCCCGTCTGGTTCATGTTCCTGTCCTTGTCGCCCGTGGCCGGCTGGCCCTGCACAAGCTTGGCGCAGCCCTGTGACAGAACTCCGAGCGGCGCAGGTTCGATCCCTTGACGATGCACCGCGGACGCGGAGCCACCCTCCCCGGCGCTCCAAATCCGCAACGGGTCCGGCGGATCGTCGCAAAGGCCGTTCAAGTCGTTGTGATCGACCGCCCTTGGCTGTACGGCGAGTACGAGACCGCTCCCGGAGTCCAGACCGGCGTTCAGCAGAGTATGCGTGCACAGACCCTCCGCCGCCGCGATGTCCTCGCCGCCGCGCCTGCGGCGCTGGCGCTGCCGCACGTCGCGCGGGCGCAGACCGCGCGGGTCGCCGACTTCGTGCGCCGTCGCGCCGCAGCGTTGGCGGCAGCGCCGTACCAGCCGCGTTCAACGGAGCTGCCGCGCAGCCTCGCCGAGCTGAACTACGACGGCTACCGCGACCTTCGCTTCCGGCCCGATCAGGCGGTTTGGCGGGCGGAAAAGCTGCCGTTCCAGCTGCAGATGTTTCACCGCGGCGGCCTGCATCGCGAAGCGGTGGAACTGTTCGAAGTCCACCGCGGGCAGATCCGCCCGATCGGTTACCGGCCCGATATGTTCACGGCCGGCCCTGTGGCAGGTGATGTTCTCACCAGCGACCTCGGACCACAGCTCGGCTTTGCAGGGTTCCGGATCCACACGCCGATCAACGATGCTTCGAGGTTCGACGAGTTTGCGGTGTTCCTGGGCGCCAGCTACTTCCGGCTGATCCCGAAGGACTGCGTCTACGGCCTTTCGGCTCGAGGCCTGGAGCTTGGCTCGGGCGACCCTGGGGAGGAGTTCCCGGCCTTCCGCAGCTTCTGGATCGAGCGGCCGGCTCCCGACGCCCGCACGATCACCGTTCACGCCCTTCTCGACAGCCCCAGTGTCGCGGGCGCCTATCGTTTCGTGATCGCGCCGGGCGAGGCGACCGTCATGGACGTCCAGGCGAGCCTGTTCCCGCGTAAGGCGCTCTCCAACGCTGGACTTGCGCCGCTGACGAGCATGTTCCTGTTCGGACCTGAGCAGCCGCGCCGGTACGACGACTTCCGGCCAGAGGTTCACGACTCTGACGGCTTGATCGCCAGCAATCCGGCCGGCGAGCGCCTCTGGCGGCCGCTTGTGAACCCCCAGCGGGTGGAGATCAGCCAGTTCCATGGCGATGGCCTCGGCGGCTTTGGACTGCTCCAGCGCCGACGTGATCTTGCCTCCTATCAGGACCTGGAGGCCGCATATCATCGGCGGCCTGGCGCGTGGATCGAGCCCACCTCCAACTGGGGCGCCGGCGCAGTACGCCTTGTGGAGCTGCCCGCCCGTAGCGAGGCGGAGGACAACATCGTCGCGTCGTGGCGACCGGCCCGGCCGCTGCAGCCGGGACTTGAGCACACCTTCGGCTACCGCCTTCGGTGGGCGGCCGACCCCGTGACGCCCGCCTCGCTCGCGCCCGTCACCTTGTGGCGGACCGGCCAGGGCGGCGCACAGGGCGTGCGGCTCTTCATCGTCGAATACGGTGGCGTAGACCTGTCATCTCAGCGGGGCTTGGCTGCGGACGTCGCAGCGGGCGCGGGCGCGATCCGCAACCTGACGCTTCACCAGAACGAGGCGACGGGCGCGGCGCGCGTCAGCTTCGAGTATGACCCTCAAGGGGCGTCCGACGCCGAGCTGCGGGCACGCCTGGTCCGTGGCGGCCAGCCGATGTCGGAAAGCTGGGTCAAGCGGTGGCAAGCATGAGCTCGATCGAGCCGCTTTCCCGCCCGCCTGTGTCTCGCGTGGCGGAGCCGCCCCGGAAGAAAACGCGGCTGCCTAGCAGCGAGGCGACGAGCGCGCCGACGCCGTCGCCCACTTCAGCAAGCACGCGCCGCTATGATCTCGACTGGATCCGCATCACGGCATTCGGGCTGCTGATCCTCTACCACGTGGCGCTGGTCTACGCTCCATTCGACTGGCACATCCGCAGCACCCACACCTTCGGATGGGTGCGCGAAGCCCTGCTGGTCTCCAGCCCATGGCGTCTGACCCTGCTGTTCCTGGTGTCGGGATCAGCGCTTCGGTTCATGTCGACAGGTCAGGGCCCCAGGTCCTTGATCGCGGCTCGGCTGAAGCGTCTTGGGCCGCCGTTGCTGTTCGGTGTTCTGTTCCTAGTGCCGATCCAGTCCTGGATCGAGGCGATGGACAAGGGCTCGTGGTCCGCCAGCCTGCTGGCATGGTGGCTGCGGGAGTTCAGCCCTGCCGGCCTGGCGAACGGCGCACCGCTGAACCACCTCTGGTTCCTGCTCTACGCAGCAGTCTACAGCTTGGCGGCGATCGCCGTGTTCGGCGATCCGCAGCGAGCGGCTCGCCTCGAGGCGAGGCTCTCCGATCTGCTCACTGGCTGGCGAGCGCTGGCCGTGCCGGTAGCCTACCTGATCGCGATCCGCATCCTCCTGTTCCCGCTGTTCGGCCTCACAAACCAGCTGGCTACCGACTGGTACAATCACGCGCTCTCGTTCGGCGCGTTTTCGCTGGGCTTCCTGCTGGCCCGTCGTGAGACCCTGTGGCGCGACCTCGAGCGCTTCCGCTGGATCAGTCTGTGCGTCGCCGTTCTCGCCTTGCCCGTTATGATGGCGCAGGACGCTCACCCGGGCGGCGGCGCATTCCTGGGCATACCGCGGGCGGTCATCTTCGGCTTGGACCAGTGGGCCACCATCGCCGCAATCCTCGGCTTTGTTTATCGGCACCTGCGCAACGTCTCCGGCCCCTTGCTCCGGTACCTCACAGACGCGGTGTTCCCCTGCTACCTCGCCCACCAGACGGTTCTGGTGGTCGCCATCTGGCTCCTGAAGCCGCGCGGCCTGCCGGCTGCCGCCGAAGCCCTGGTGCTTGTGGGCGTGACTTTCGCGGGAAGTCTGCTGATCTATGAAGCCGTGCGTCGGGTTCCGCCCATCCGTCCGCTTTGGGGACTGAAGCCGCTTGCGACTTCGGCGGAGACGCAGGCGCCGAAGCTCTATGCCCGTCGGCGCATGCTGCTCGCCTGTGGAATGATCGCGCCCCTTCTGGCGTTTGCGACGACCCTTCTGGCGGTAGCCGCCTACCCCGACTTCAACCATGCCAGGCAATACCTGAGCGAATTGGGCGGCGCCTCGGCGCACCTGCCGATCATCTTCAACGCGGGCGTCCTAGCGGCCGGTCTGATGGCCGCGCTTGCGGGCTGCGGCTTCGGCCTCGCCCTGATCGCCCTTTCGCGCGCCCACATTTCCGGAGCCCTGACGGGCGTGGTGTTCGTGCTCGCTGGCTGCGGCTTGGCCGTTGCGGCGATCTACCCTTGGCCTGACCCGCGGCACCTGGCGATCAATCTGGCGCTCGGCATCCAGCTTGCCCCCCTGCTGCTGCTGTGGGGCCTGCGCGCGCAGCCCGAACTGGGCCGCCTGAAGCTGTTCCTGGCGATCGTGTTTGTGGTCATGGCTGTGCTTACCGTCCTGACCAAGCACCTGCTGTTCCCAGGCACGGTGAACGACGCCAACGTCGGCTGGTGGGAGCGGGCGTACGCTGTGGTGCTGGTGGGCTGGGTTGGCGTCGCCGCCTATGTGTTGGAACGGCGCCTCAGAAGCGAAAGCTGTGCGTCAAAAGCGGCCTGAATGGCCGGCGATTTAAGTTCGTTCTCGCTTCTTTCAACATTTCGTGATTGATCGTTTGGGAATCCAAGCCATGCTGCAACGCAGCGGCCTGGGCTCTCCCCCTCGTGGGGTTCGGGGAAGTGAAGCAGACGATGAGCAATCTAGCGAGCCGCCTCCAAGAACCGAACCTCCGGATCGAGGCGCCGATCGGGCCGATCCCCTGGCTGCCGCCGGAAGCGCCCCTTTCGATGCCGCGACAGGAGCCGGAAGACGAGTCCGCGCTGGTTCAGAGCCGGCCGGCCAGCTCGCCTCCGGACATGCTGAGCCGGCGCATCGCCGTGTTCGGCGGCGCCTTCATCATGACCGCACTGGTGGCCATGGGTCCCGCCGTGCTGTTCGCACGCGAAGGCTGGGACAAGCTGGAGATCGCGGCCTTCGCCGTGTTCCTGCCGCTGGTCCTCGCGGTCGCCTGCTGGTTCTGCAGCGCCGTTGCAGGCTTGTCCGTGCTGCTGGGCGGTCGCGAACAGGAAGACCTGGAGTTCCCCGCGCGTCCGAGCCCGCCGAAAACGCGCACGGCTCTGCTGATGCCGCTCTACAACGAGGACGCCGGCGCGGCGTTCGCGCGACTGGCAGCCATGGATTCCTCCCTGGCTCGCCTGGGCGTGTCGGACGCTTTCGACATCTTTGTGCTCAGCGACTCCACCAAGGACGCCGTGGCCTTGGAAGAGCAGTCGGCCTTCCGTGCGTTCCGCGTCACCGCCCACAGCCACATCTTCTATCGCCGCCGCGTCGAAAACACCGAGCGCAAGGCCGGCAACATCGCCGAGTGGGTTCGCCGCTTCGGCGGCGCCTACGATTTCATGATCGTGCTGGACGCCGACAGCATCATGGCTGGCGAGACGGTTCTGCGCCTGGTCAACGCCATGGAAGCCCATCCGCGGGTCGGCCTTATCCAGACCGCTCCGACGATCACCGGCGCCTCCACCTTGTTTGCCCGGATGCAGCAGTTCGGCGTGCGCATGTACGGCCGCGTGGCGGCGGCGGGCCTGGCCTGGTGGGCCGGCGCGGAAGCCAGCTACTGGGGCCACAACGCCATCGTGCGCGTGCATGCCTTCGCGTCGGCCGCCGGCCTGCCGATCCTGCCGGGCGTGAAGCCCTTCGGCGGCCACGTGCTGAGCCACGACGTCGTCGAGGCGGCCCTCCTGCGCCGCGCCGGCTGGGCGGTGCACGTCACCGCCGCGCTGGACGGCAGCTGCGAAGAAACGCCGCCGACCATGCTGGACTTCATGCAGCGCGACCACCGCTGGTGCCAGGGCAACCTCCAGCACCTGAAGCTGCTGCGTGCCAAGGGCCTGCACCCGATCAGCCGCTTGCAGCTGGCCATGGGCTGCATGGCCTACATCTCCTCGCCGCTTTGGTTCGCGGCGCTGGTGATCGGCATGGCCATCCAGCTGCAGCATCCGGTCGACTGGAGCACCTTCTGGTACTTCCTGAACCCGCAATTCACCCCCTTCATGCTGACCTCCCTGCTGTCGGGCGCCCTGCTGATCGGGCCAAAGGTGATGGGCTGCATCCTGGTGATGAGCCGCCCGCGCGAGCGTCGTGAGTTCGGCGGCGCCCGCACGATACTCAAGGGCCTAGGCATGGAGATTTTCCTGTCGGCCGCCCTGGCCCCTGTGCTGATGGTCGCCAACACCAAGTCGGTCCTGCAGACGCTGCGCGGCCGTGATGTGGGTTGGAAGCCGCAACAGCGGGACGCGGACGGCGTTTCGCGGGCTGACGCCTACCGCGCCATGGGCTGGCAACTGTTCACGGGCCTGTGCTTTGTGGTGGCCCTCTGCTTCCGCCCGGACCTTTCGGTCTGCTTCGCGCCGATCGTGCTGCCGCTGCTCTTCGCTCCGCAGCTGGCGGTTTGGACCTCGCGCCGCAGCCATGGCGACGCCTTTGCCCGCGGCGGCTTCCTGGTGACGCCGGACGATCCTGGCGTCAGTGCGATCCCGGCGGTGCTGGGCGCCCGTCAGACGCCCGCTTATGCCGCGCCTCTGCACGTGGAGGCCCGGCCGACTGTTGCGAGCGCCGCGGCCCTCTAGGCCTGGCTTCAGACAGAAGAAGGTCCGGCGCGCTGGCCTCCAGCGCGCCTTTTCTTTTTTGGCTTAGCCCCAAAGCTCCACCGGAGGCGGCTCGATCAACGAGCCCAGGTAGGTCAGGCCGGGGTGTCGGTCCCGAGCCAGCAGAAGCCCACCATCTAGGTCCACGAATTGCGCGCCCTGGGCAGGGATCAAGGCCGGCGCGATGCCCAGCGACGTCGAGACCATGCACCCGACCATGATCTCGAGCCCGGCGGCCAACGCCGCCTCCCGTAAGGCCAGCGCTTCAGTGAGGCCGCCGGCCTTGTCGAGCTTGATGTTCACGCAGCTATAACGGCGTGCACAGTCGGCCAATTCGGCCCGGGTGTGCAGGCTCTCGTCAGCGCAAAGCGGAACGGGGCTGTTCCAGCCTTCCAGTTCCGCATCCTGGCCAACAGCCAGCGGCTGCTCCAGGAGCTTGACCTGCAGTCGGGCGAAATCGGGCGCAAGCCGTACGAGGTCTTCGAACGTCAGGGCCTCGTTGGCGTCGACGATAAGCCTTGTGCGGGGCGCCGCCTCGCGCACCGCAGCGACGGCGTTCACGTCATCTGGACCGCCAATCTTCAGCTTCAGCATCGGCCACCGCGCCACCGCCCGCGCCTGTTCGGCCATCGCTTGCGGCTCGCCCAGGCTGATGGTGAGGCAGGTCTTCACGGGATCAAGGCGTTCTCGTCCCGCCAGGCGCCAAGCCCGAACGCCCGCACGCTTGGCTTCAAGGTCCCAGAGGGCGCAGTCGAGGGCGTTGCGCGCCGCACCAGGCGGCAGCAGGTCCTGCAGAGCAGCCCGGTCTGCACCCTCCGCGATCTGAGCAGTCACCGACTGCAGTTGGGCGAGCACGCCCTGCACGCTTTCGCCGTAGCGAGCATAGGGCACCGCCTCGCCGCGACCGGCGAACGCGCCGTCCGACACCTCGGCGACGACCACCTCGGCTTCCGTCTTGGCGCCGCGTGCAATCACGAATGCGCCGGCGATCGGCCAGCGCTCCGACCGGGCGTTCAGGGACGCTGGCACACGCACGCTGTGGTCAGGCCGCGTCGCCGACCGCGGCGTCGAGCAGCAGGTAGAGCCGGCCCGCGTCACTGCCCAACAGACTCGCCATCAGGAACCCCTCGGGATCACGGACCACGGCGTCGTCGACAACCGCCTGGTAGCGGCGCACGAAGGTCTCGGCCTGATTGCGCAGGTCAGCGTCAGTGAAAAGACGGCGCACGATGCGGCGCGTGGCGGCCGGTGCGAGCCGCTTCACCACTTGGCGGGCGCCATCGAGATCGCCGCTTTGGACCGCCGCGGCGATCTCGTCGATCCGTCCAGTCGGCAACAGGCGATCCGGCTCCACCCCCATACGGGCAAGTTCCGCGCCCAACGCCGCTTCGATCGGCTCATCCCCGCCGCCTGCGTCAGGTCCGTCGATCGACGCCAGGAGATCCTTCCAAGTCCAGGTCTCGCCCCCCTCCTCCTCGTCCTCGGTTTCAGCGGCCGCGCGCGTGGCCTGAGGAGGCCCACCTGCGGCTTCGAAGATGGAGGAGAACTCCTGATCGCTTGCAGTCGGCGTCAGCTTCAGTCGGGGGCGCAAGCCGATCTGCTCGGCAGGATCGGCTTGCGAGCGATCGGCCGTCGAACTCGTGGGCGAAGGCACGACCAGGTCTTCAAGTTCAAGCTCCGGCTCGTCCGGTTCGATAGCGCCAGAGGCGGACGTGATAGATGCGACGGGCTCGGGCTCCGGAGGCTCAGGCTCCGCCGCAGGCGGCGGCGGAGGTGCAGGCCGCAGCGTCGGCGCCTGATAAGCCGCACGGAAGGTGGTGCGGCCAGCGGCTCCGGACAGAGGCGCGCGCAGCGGCGCGGCCATGCTGGCGGATGCTGCCGTCGGCGCCACGGCCTGCGGTTCGACGACCGGCGCAGGATCGACTGCCGGCGGAGGCGGTGTGGGCGGCGGAGGCGGCGCCGCCACACGCGTGGTGGGTGCAACAGGCGCAGGCTGGAGCGGAGCTGAGAGCGGCGCGGCGCCGGCAGGCGCGGCCGCCACCGTGCCCATCAGGCGCACCGCCTCGCTCAGCATGTCGAAGTTGCGACGGACCCGCTCCTGGAACGCCGCATCGATCGCTTGCGCTTCCGCCGCCGTGCGATGGGCGTGCTGCATCAGCTCGTCCATGCCGTGGGCCAGCGCGGCGCGCACCTGCTCAGCTTGAGCGCGAGCGGACGCGGGCATCTGACGTGTCCGCTCTTCCAGGCGAGCGAACATTGTCTCCAGTTCCTGGAGCGTCGCACGGGCCGCCGAGGCGCCCTCGTCCAGCTTGCGGGCGGTTGCGGCGCCGGCCTGCTCGACCATTTGCGAGGACTGCTGCACCAGCGCCCTCGCCTCTTCGAGGCGCGCTTCGAAGACCTGGTTCGCCTTCTGGCCCGCCGCAAAGGCGGCTTCGGATAGCTGGTCCACCTGCTCGCGCGCCATGGCGGCGTGCCGCGACGCCGCTTCGCGCGTCTCCTCGGCTGCGTGGTGGAGGGCTGCAATCGCGGCGCGGGTCTGCGCCTCCAGCTCGGCTCGCTCGCGGGCCGCGGCTTGGGAGACCGCCTCGAGCGACTGATGGGTGGACTGACCGAACTCCTCGCGCTCGGCGTGGGCCGTCTGGGCCAACTCGCGGAACTGCTCGGCCGCGTCCGCCATCAGCGCCTTCAGGGTCTCGCCGCCCTTGGAAGCGCGATCGCTCATCTCCATCGCCGACAGCCGGGCTTGCGAGATGAAGTCGGCAAGGCGGGTGGCGTGGGCGTCGGCCTCGTCGGAGAAGGACTCGTGATCGGCGCGCAGCGCGTGCGACAGGGTGATCAGCGCCGCCCGCTGCTCCGACAGCCCGCTTTCCACGGCGCGGATCTGCTCCGAGACACCGACGCCGGCCGTCTCCAGCCGTGCGATGTGGCGAACCAGGTCCTCTCCAGCGGTTCGGGCGGCGTCTCCCGCTTCGCTGGCGGCGGCGGCCAAATCGGCGGCCCGCGCCGACAGGGCGGCTTCAGCCTCACGCAGCTGGGTCTCGGCCAGCTCGGACGCCTCGGCGACCATCCGCGCCTGCTGCGTGATGGAGTCGGCCACACGGGTGGCCTGAGCATCGAGCGTGTGGGCCAGCCCCTGCATTTCGGTGCGTTCCCGGCCAAGCGTGCCGGCGAGTTCGTTAGCCGTGCGCACCGAATTCTGTGTCGTCTCGGAGAGGCGTTCGGCTTCGGAGGCCAGCGCTCGGCTGAGGGCCAGCAGGGTTTCACGCGCTTCGTCCGCGGCGGCGCCGGCGCGAAGTATCTCCTCGCGGACGCCTTGGACGACGTCGCCTGCTTCGGCTGCGGCGCTGAGCGCCGGCGCGAGCATGGTCTCGGCCATCGCCTTCGCCCGCCGGCTTTCCGCCGCCAGCTTCTGGCCTTGGCGGATCATGTAGGCCGCGCCGAAAACGAAGGCCGCTGGCCCGACCGCCAGAAGCACGAACACAGCCATCGCGAAGGCGTCGTCCGTGAACGGCTCCACACGGTTCCGGTAGCCCACCGCATAGGCCAGCGGCGCAAGCGCCCAAAGAACGGAGACCGCAAGGGCCGTCAGGTAGATCGGCCAGCCCGACGGAGCTTCGTAGACGTCCTCAGCAAGCGGCGCCGGCGGCTGGGCGTCGCGAAGTGCGGGCTGCGGCGTCTTGGGGGCGGCCACGGGTGTTGCGAACGATGGCGACGCTATGGGCGCATCCAGCTCGGAAGAGGTGGCCATGCGGGCCATCATCGGTTGATCGATCAGCGGTGCGGGCTCAAAGGCGGTCTGCGTGTCCGCTCCGGTGTCGCTGGACGCCCCGAAATCCAACGGCTGACGCCGCTTCCTGATCTTCATGCCCGCCATCCACTCCGCACGAGATCGCGCCCGTCCCCGCGCCCGCGTCTCCAACGGCAAGGATTACCTGCGATGGCAGGCGACGCAAACAGGCGAGCTCGACTCAGCTCAGGTTGGACGTGGAATGTCGCGCCGACGCAATGCGTTGCGACAAGAGGTTCAGACGCGAACGGCGCCTGACGCTCAGGCCCGAGCTTCGGGTGCCCGCCGATTAGACGAGGGCCCATCCACCGCGATCTTCTCGATCTTCCGAGGGCTGCGGGCGATCACACGCTGCGGCGCAGGTTGAACCCGTTCCGGCTGCGCAGCTTCGAGGCTGACGCCGAAATGGCACATGGCGGCCGCGGACGAATGCACGACAACGGCAGCGACCATCTCAGTCAATGTCGAGAAAGCCATCTCCCTGCCTCGTGCTCTCGATTCCGTCGACCAACGTTATACGTCATGTGCTGGCGCGTCTCCATGACCCTGAGATGAATTTTCAGCAATGTTGCTGAACCGCCGCGCCGCTCCGACTTTGATCTGGACAAGCCTGGGACTTGGCAGAAGGTCCTTAGGCTGAGGGACGCGCATTTGGACAGACGTGCTGACGAGTTGAGCCATCCAGGGCAACTGGAGGATGACCGCGCGCCACGGGCCTTGGCTAGCTTGGCGCCGAGATTCGTCCTGGCCGGCCTGCTCCTGCTGGTCGCTTTCGGGGCGTGGCGCATGGGTCTGCTGGAACAGATCTCCCCTGCCCGGCTGGAGAGTCTTCAGGCTCGGGTGGACGCCGCTCCGGTGCTGGCCGTGTTCATCTACGTCGTGGTGTTCGCCCTGCTCACCGGCGCCTGCCTGCCCGTCGCCCTAATGATGACCTTGTCAGGCGGCGTGCTGTTCGGCGCTGCAGTCGGCGGCGCTGCGACGGTGGTCGGCGCGACGGCTGCGGCGGTGCTCACCTACCTCGCCGCGAGGACCGCACTGGCGCCTTCCTTGTTGGCTCGCGCCAAGCGCGACCCGCGAATGCGCAAGGTGATGAACGGTTTCGGCGAGAACGCCTTCAGCTACATCCTCACCATGCGGCTAATCCCGCTGTTTCCCTTCTCCCTCGTGAACATCGCAGCTGGGCTCGCGGCGGCGCCGATCCGCGCCTATGCCGGCGCGACTGCCGTCGGCGCGGTGCCGACGTCCTTCATCTACGCCAGCCTGGGCTCGGGCTTGGGCCGGTCGGTGAACTCGGAGCACGCGGTAGCCGCCGCGTTGCATTCGCCCGCCGTGCTCGGATCGCTCACCGCTCTGGCGCTGCTCTCCCTCGCTCCGCTGGTTGTCAGTCGGCTGCGCCGACGCCGCCCCTAAGCCGCGGACACCCGCGCCTGCAGCAGCTTGATGGCTTCGTGGCTGGAAAGCGCCGCGCCTTCCTGCCAGGCGTTGATGTAGCTGAGGTGTTCGCCGGCGAAGAAGAATGGCCCGTCCGGCCTGCACAGGGTTGCGTAGTCGGTAGTCCGCTGAGCCTCTTCCCAACTGACCGCCACGCCTTCGCTGTAGGGTGTCTGGTCCCAGGCGACGGTGACTGGTTTGCCGAGCTCACGGCCTCGTCCGGGGTGGAACTTCTCGATGACGCGCCTGGAGACGGCGAAACGCTCGTCAAAGCTCATCGCCGCGAATTTCCGCGGGTTCTCGGGCCCTGAGAACCCGATCGAGTAGGCGCCCACCAGAATCCCGGTCTTCTCCCCGAATCCGCCCGACGGATACCAAACCAGCTCGCTCGGCTCTTCGGTCCACCCGAGACCGCCATACTGGAAGTCGTCTTGCTCCCAGAACCGACGTGTTTGCCAGGCGACCTTGGTGCCCTCGTGATATTGCGTGTTGGCCAGAGCCTTCTGCACAGCCGGGCTAAAATCGGCGGTGATCTTGCGCAGCACCGGCACAGGGATGGTCACAATGGCGTAGTCGGCGTCGAGGCGCTGAGCTCCGCCAGCGTCCACATAGGCGATCCGCACGCCCTTCCCGCGGCGCCGGATCTCCTTCACCTCGGCGCCGAACTTCACCGCCGGCTTCACCTGCTCGTAGAGCGCATAGGAAATTCGATCCATGCCGCCCACCGGCTGCAGCATCGTGGCCTGCATCTCGCTGATCTCTTCGAAGATCAGCGACGCGCCCCAGAAGCGCGACTGCATCATGTCCTTCAGCCGCAGCGGCTCGCCCGAGCTGGGCGGATGGAGATAGCCGCCGGGCGGATCCTTGAAGGTGGAGCGGACCGAGCCGGCGTACATGCGCTCAGGGTTCAGGTCGCCATAGAACCCGAGATAGCCCAGCAGGGCCTGCTTGTCGGCGGGCGTGAGCTCTTGGTCGAGCGAGCCGCGGCTGATGGCCTTGGACAGCAGCTCGGCGAAGGCGCCGCGCGTGTCGTTCGTCGCTTGGCCGTTGGTCACCACCTTGCCGCCAAAATCCAGCTTGGCCATGCGGTTGCCGTTGACCATCACCTCGAGCGGCACGCCAAGGTCGCGGCAGTAGCTAAGGATGGCGCGGTGGGTCTGCGGAATCCGGGCCGGACCTGCGTTGAAGTAATGGTGGCGGCCGCTCTCCCAATCCACCGTCTGGTCAGGCCGCCCGATCTGCTGGATGCGGTCGCCGCCCCGAACGCTCCAGGCCCGGCCGCCTGGACGCTGGCGGGCCTCCAAGACCGTGACTTCGTAGCCAGCCTTGCGAAGCTCGTACGCGGCCACCAGACCGGCGACGCCGGCGCCCAGAACCGCAACCTTGACGCCCTTGCCTGACCCCGCCGGCAGGTTCGGGGCGGCATAGGCCTTCGGAGTCGCCAGCAGGCCCATGCCCTGCATGGTCACATACAGCGCGCCGTAGCCGCCCGCCTTGCCGACCCGTTCCAGAAACGCGCGACGCGAAAGACCCATGAGCTGAACTCCCGAAGTTCTACCGGGAACGCTCGGACCCAGGCCGCCCGCACGCAATGACGCAACGCGCCGACGGCTAGGACGACCTCTGAACCGCCTAACAATTATACAGGTTTAGGCGGCCATCTGATCCCGGAAGCTTGCGCCTTCGTGGGCGAGAAGCCAACGCTTGCGAGGCAAGCCGCCGCCATAGCCCGTCAGAGTTCCGTTGGAGCCGATGACCCGATGGCAGGGTACAACGAGCGCCACGGGGTTTGAGCCATTGGCCAGTCCGACCGCCCGCACGGCGGTTGGCCGACCCACCGCCTGCGCTAGTCGCGCATAGCTCCAGGTCTCGCCTGTCGGAATCTGGCACAGGGCGGTCCAGACCTGTCGTTGGAAGCTGGTCCCGATCGCGGCCCAGGCAAGCCGCTCCAGCGCTTTCACTTCGCCGGCGAAGTAAGCCTCAAGGGCCGCACGAATTGGGGAGCGGCCAGCACGAACGGCCGCGCCAGGGTAGCGGCGCGAGATCCACGCGTTCATGCGCTCCTCGTAATCGGTCCAGTTGAAGGCCCGCAGCACGCCCGCCTCATCGGTCACGACGATCGCCGTGCCGATCGGTGTGTCGAGCCGATCCAGGATCAGGGTGTCAGGCAGCGGCTCGTTCATCGGACTTCCTCTGGGGCTTGGGTTGAGCCGCGTCAGCGGCCCACAGATGCTGGGCGGCGTAGGCGCGCCAGGGCCGCCACCCTTCGGCGCGGGCAAGCAGTTCGGCTGGCGTCGGTCGGGCGCCGTCGGGCTTCGGCAGCATCCGCAGCAGGGCGACGTCGGCTTGCGGGAAGGCGTCCGGCTCGCGCAGCTCGCGCAGGGCGATGTACTGCGCCGTCCATTCGCCGATCCCTGGAAGCGCACGAAGAACAGAAACGGCGCTTTCCAGGTCAGCTCGCGGCGTGAAGATCGAAGGATCGCTCGCGACGGTCTGCGCGAGACCCTGCAGGGCTGCAGCCCGGGCTCGCGGCATGCCCAAAGCGGCGATTTCCTGCCCGAGTAGGCGGCCCGGCTGAGGGAACAGGCGCGACAGCCCGAGCTCTTCGGCTGCGGGGTCGTCGAGTGGCTCGCCATAGGCCTGCGCTAGTCGGGCCGCCAGATTGCGTGCGGCCGACACCGTGATCTGCTGCCCAAGAATGGCTCGCACCGCGAGCTCGAAACCGTCCCACGCTCCGGGCGCTCGCAGCCCCGGCCTTGCTGCGACCAAGGGCGCGAGATCAGCGTCCCGGCTCAGGTGAGCGCCAATGCGAGCTGGATCCGCAGTCAGGTCGAACACCCGTCGGACGCGCGCGATCACCGCCGGCAAGGCCTGCAGCTTCGGAAAACGAATGTGGGCGATCAGGTAGTCGCCGTCGCCGGGCTCCACGACGACCACGCCACGTGCGCCGTCCACCTCCAAGGAGCGCGCGTAGCGGCGGGCTGAAACCGTTTCCACGCCTGGGATGGCGCGGGCGGCCAGAAAGCCGATCACCTGCTCCCAATCGTAGGGCGCGCGGTAGGCCAGACGTACAGTGACCCCGGCTCTCCCGGCGCTCACCTCCTGCCCGCGCGATCGGCGCAGGGCGCCTGGCGGGCGACCGAACAGCTGCTGAAAATTCTCGTTGAAGCGTCGCACGCTGCCGAAGCCGGACGCCAGCGCCACCTCAGCCATCGGAAGGCGCGTCTCCTGGATCAGCTGCTTGGCAAGGAGGACGCGGCGCGTCTGAGCCACGGCGACTGGCGAAGCGCCCAGGTGCTGCTTGAACAGCCGACGCAACTGACGCTCACCAACGCCGACCCGATCGCCGAGCGCGTCCACGTCCCCGCCGTCCAAAGCCCCAGCTTCGATCAGGGCGAGAGCTCGAGAGACCGTATTGGAGGTGCCCCGCCAGGCGCCTAGATCCGGCGACGCCTCGGGACGGCAGCGCAGGCACGGGCGGAATCCGGCCTCCTGCGCAGCGGCTGCGGAGGGGAAGAAGCGCATGTTCTCCGGCTTGGGCGTGCGCGCCGGACAGACCGGTCGGCAGTAGATTCCCGTGCTGCGGACGCCGCAGAAGATGCGTCCGTCAAACCGCGGGTCGCGGGTGACGAAGGCTTGGCGGCAGGCTTCGAAGTCGAGGTCCATGGCGGGAGCATGCACCCGCCGCCGCGCTCACGTCTCGCGGTTTTCGGACATCGATGGCGCGGCGACTAGCCGTTCGCAGCCAGCACCTTGGACGCCTTAGAGCGAGCCTTGCGGCTGTACACCCGCGGCGGGTTCAACGCCGCCGGAAGGCTGGAGTCCGGTCGCTGCCAACGCCACTCGTACGAGGTGAGCCAAACCCAGCCCCCTTCGCTCAGCCGGCGCGGCGTGATCGCGAAGCCGCGGATCCAGGGAGTTTCGGTGAGATCAGTCACGGCGCAAATCCGACTCGGGGGCACTCAGAGGAGGGGCGGTGCTAGCAGATCGCGCAGGGCGCCGTCTGCGCCCGCCGGGCCACAGTCGGCCCGTCGCGACGATAAGACTCAGGCAGGCGGGTAACGATGCTTGCGACCGCGGAAATCCTCGACGTCGGAGCCGCCGTCCTGCGCCTCGGAAAGAAACTGCGGCCCCACTGGCGCCTTCCCGTGCCCGCCGGGAATGTCGAGCACATAGGTCGGCTGACAAAGGCCGGACACGTCCCCGCGCATTTGCCGCATCAGCGCCTGTCCAGCATCCAAGTCGGTGCGCAGGTGGCTCGTCCCAGGCGCAAGGTCGCCGTGGTGCAGGTAGTAGGGCTTGATGCGCGTCTCGACGAACGCCCGCATCAGAGCGGTCAGGCTTTCGACATCGTCGTTCACGCCCTTCAGCAACACGGTTTGCCCCAGCATCGGGATGCCAGCGTCGACAATCCGGGCGCAGGCGGCCCGCGCCTGCGGCGTCAGCTCGCGAGCGTGGTTGGCGTGAAGGGCGACATAGACGGCCTTGCTCCCGCACTTCAGCGCTTCCACGAGGTCTGGCGTCACGGCGGCGGGATCCACGGCCGGCACGCGGGTGTGGAAGCGAACGACCTTCACGTGTTCGATCCCGGCGAGCCGCTGCATGGTCTCGCTTAAGCGCCGGGCCGACAGGATCAGAGGATCGCCGCCGGTGAGGATCACCTCCCAGATCTGCGGCCGGGAGGCGATATAGCTGATCGCGGCCTCCATCTGAGCAGGCGACAGGGTCCCTGAGCCGCCGGGGCCCACCATCTCGCGTCGGAAACAGAAGCGGCAATAGACTGCGCAGGTGTGGGTCGGCTTCAGCAGCACGCGGTCGGGATACCGGTGGACGATCCCCTCGACCGGGCTGTGTGCATCGTCCCCGATCGGATCGGCGCTTTCGAGCGCCTGCTGCACCAATTCTTCTCCGGAGGGGACGAACTGCCGCGCGATGGGATCGTGCACGTCTGCGCGGTCGATCAACTCGGCCATGGGCGGCGTGATCGCCACGGCGTACTGCGCCGCGACGCGCTCAAGCTCTGGCAGCCGTTCAGGCGCAATCAACCCGGCGTCGGCGAGCGCGCGAGGATCGCGAAGTGTCCGGGCTGCGGTCATAGTCGCCGGCATATGGCCCGGAAGTTGGCGTGGAGCAACGCGCGCCGCCTCTGGCTTGCGAGGCCGAACTGCGCTAAAGGCTGGCGCAGGAGACGACGCATGACCTATCAGGTCTTCCAAGCCGAACCGATGACGGGCCTTGCAGCCCGCGCGGCCGGCTGCGCCTCCGTCAAAGCCACCATGATGATGATTATCACCCGCACGGGGCGACGGCGCACGTCATAAGACCTGCCGCCACGATCGGACGATCGAAGCCCCGCTCCTCACCGGACGCGGGGTTTTTTGTTGCCCGGTCGGCCCCTGCCTCACACGCAAAGGACCACCGAGATGGCCACCGCCAAGATGCACATCGCTAGGATCGCAATGCTCGCCGCCACGGCCGCCACTTCCGTGAGAGGGCCTGATCATGTCCGCCGCTGAGAACTTCGCCCAGCATCACGTCCTGACCTTCGCCGCCAGCCACACCCAGGCCGCGCTGCAAGCGGTGGAGGACTTCCTCGCCCGTTCCGGCGCGGCTCTCGCGGGTTTGCGCATGCGTTCGGTGGGCGAGATCGTCGAAACGACGCTGCAAATCCAGGATCTGTCGGATGCCAGCGCCGAAGCTGCCGGCGAGCGACTGGCTAACCGCGCGGGCGTCTCCGCCCTGCGTGTCGAACACGTCAGGCCGCTGAAATGACCTGGCCCGCCAACGACAGCGGCGCCACGCGCAACTGGCTCTTCCTAGTCGAGATGGAGGACGGCGCCGACGCCCTGCTCCGCGCGCTCGGCCCCTTTCCAGCGCAAGGCGCTCGGGTTGCGCGCATGGCCATGGAGGTGAGCGGCGACATCGCCCGCCTGGAGGTCGAAGCGAACGGTCTTGATGAGGAGCGGGCCGCCTACCTGCGCACCCGCCTGCAACAGCTCGCCAGCGTTCGATCGGTGGCTGCCGGCTGGCGCTAGCCAGGCACGGGCACGGGCACGGGCGTCCAGAGCACCTGTTCGATGCGCTGGGCGCCCGCCGCAAGCATGACGAGACGATCGAAGCCGAGGGCCGAGCCGCTGGCCGGCGGCATGTGTCCGAGAGCGACCAGGAAATCGTTGTCGATTGGATAGCGCTCGCCGTAGATTCGCTCGCGCTCCGCCTCGTCCGCTTCGAAGCGGCGGCGCTGCTCAGCAGGGTCGGTCAGCTCGCCGAACGCGTTTGCGAGCTCGACGCCGCAGGCATAAAGCTCGAACCGCTCCGCCACCTTCGGCTCGCCCGGCTTGCGTCTGGCCAAGGCGGCCTCCGGTGCAGGGTACTCGCAGAGGACTGTAGCACGTCCGTTGCCGATGGCCGGTTCGACCTTGTCGACGAGCACACGTGTGAAGACGTCGGACCAGCCGTCGTCCGCCGCCACGCGCACGCCGGCGGCACGGGCCTGAGCGGCAAGCCCCTCGCGGTCTGTCGATCCGTCGTCTGCCACGGTGGCGAGCAGGTCAATGCCGGCCAACTGCGAGAACCCCTCGGCCAAGGTTACCCGTTCCGGCTCCTCGAACGGGTCGATTTCGCGGCCGCCGAAGCGAAACGACTTGGCGCCCGCCGTCTCTGCGGCCAGCCGCAGCAGGTCGCCGCAATCCTTCATCAGCGTCTCGTAACGCTCACCCGCGCGGTACCACTCCAGCATGGTGAACTCGGGGTGGTGCAGCGCGCCGCGTTCGCCGTTCCGCCAGACCTTGCCCATGTTGAAGATGCGCGTCTCGCCCGCCGCCAGCAGCGTCTTGCAGCCGAACTCGGGCGAGGTGTGAAGATAGAGGCTGGCCCGCTCGCCCGCCGGCCCGACGATCTCCGTCCGGAAGGCATGCAGATGTGTCTCGTTGCCGGGCGAGACCTGCAAAGCCGCGGTCTCCACCTCCGTGAAGCCCTTCGCGTCGAACCAGGCGCGCACGGCGCGCGTGATCGCCGCACGCGCAGTCAGGAAGGGCCGGCGATCGGCGTGCTTGTCCGGCGCCCACCAGGGCGAAGCTTCAGTGTGTTGCAAGGCTGCGACAGGGGAAGGACTGGCGATTTCGGCCGGGATCGCTATAGGGGCGCAACAACAATTTGATTAGCGGAATCATGCGGGCTTGCCCGCGCGCCGCCGTCATCGAGGAACAAGCAACGTGAAAGTCTCCGCCAGCTCGCTGCGCAAGGGCAACGTCGTCGACCTGGAGGGTAAGCTCTACGTCGTCCTCAGCGCTCAGAACATCCACCCCGGCAAGGGCACCCCGGTGACCCAGCTCGACATGCGTCGCATCTCGGACGGCGTGAAGGTCTCGGAACGCTACCGCACCACCGAGACGGTGGAGCGCGCCACGGTGGACGACCGGCCCTACCAGTTCCTCTACCAGGACGGCGAAGGCTTCCACTTCATGAACCCGGAAACCTACGACCAGGTCGTGGCGGCCGAAGACATGGTCGGGGACGCCGCGCCTTATCTGCAGGACGGCATGCAGGTCATGCTCTCCACTCATGAGGGCGTGCCGATCGCTATCGAACTGCCGCGCCTGGCGACCTTCGAAGTGGTGGACACCGAGCCGACCGTGAAGGGCCAGACCGCCTCTTCATCCTACAAGCCGGCGATCCTTTCGAACGGCCTCAAGACCATGGTCCCGCCCTACATCACCACGGGCACCCGCATCGTGGTCTTGACGGAAGACGGCTCCTACCAGGAACGCGCCAAGGACTAAGGTCCGGCGGCCAGTCAGATCCGAAAGCCCCCGTTCACCAGGACGGGGGCTTTTTTCTTGCGACCGACGCCCGGCTCGCGCGTTCGCCCCGCGCCGAACGACCGCGTAAGATCCCGGAATGCCCGACGCCCTGCCGCTTTCCCTCTCCGGCCTGACCAAGAGCCTGCCCGGCGGCCGCGTGCTGTTCCAGGACCTTTCCCTGCAGGTCCGCCCAGGCGAGATCGTCGCCGTCATGGGCGAGTCCGGCGTCGGGAAATCCACCCTGCTCAACCTCATCGCTGGCCTGGACTTGGCGGACAGCGGCCGGATCGAGATCAGCGGCCAGGCTCTGGACAGCTTGTCGGATGATGTGCGCACCGCCTTGCGCCGCGACAACATCGGCTTCGTCTTCCAGGCCTTCCACATCCTTCCGCACCTGACCCTGGCTCAGAACGTCGCCCTGCCTCTGGTGTTGGCTCACGCCGCGCAACGCGAGGCGTTGGAGCGCGCCGACGCGATGTTGGCTCGGGTGGGGCTTGGCGGTCGAGGCGGTGATTTCCCGGCTCAGGTGTCCGGCGGTGAGCTCCAGCGGATCGCTCTGGCGCGTGCGCTTGTCCACCGGCCTGCCCTGCTGCTCGCCGACGAACCCACGGGCAATCTCGACCCGCAGACGGCTGAGCGTATCCTTGATCTGTTCAGCACCCAGGTCCGCGAGTCCGGCGCGGCCGCGGTGATGGTGACGCACTCCGAGCGCGCCGCCGCGGCCGCCGATCGGATCCTTACCCTCACGTCTGAGGGGCTCGTGGCTGCCCATGCCGCCTGACCGGGCGCTCAGCCCCACCCTGCTTCGGTGGATGATGCTCGGCGAGTGGCGCGCGCGGCCCAGCCGGGTGGTGCTCGCCATCATGGCGATCGCCATCGGCGTGGCTCTTGGCCTGGCCGTGCACATCGTCAACCGCTCGGCCCTGGACGAGTTCGCACGCGCGGTTCGCACCGTGAGCGGCGAGTCCGATTTGCAGATCCACGCCGTTTCGCCGGCCGGCTTCCCAGAAGGCCTCTACCCTCAAGTGGCGCGCGCGCAGGGCGTCGCGATGGCGAGCCCGGTGGTGGAACTGGCGGCGCGCACGGATACCGGCGGGCAGTTCACCTTGCTCGGCGTCGATGTCCTGCGCGCCGCGGCGGTGACGCCGAGCCTGATCGGTCGGCGCCCAGGAGCGGACACCTTCGACTCTTCCGAGGCGGTGTTTCAGGCTGACGCCCTGTTCCTTTCACAAGATGCGTTCCAAGCGCTCGGCCGCCCGGTGGGCGCTCGCGTGACCGTCACAGCGGCGGGACGCAGCGCAGAGCTTCAGATCGCCGGGACCTTGCCCGCGGCGGCCTCCGGTCAGGCGCTGGGCGTGGTGGACATCGCCACTGCACAGTGGCTGTTCGGCCAGATCGGCCAATTGCAGCGGCTGGATGTGCGGCTGCAAGAAGGAGCGGACCGGGCACGCGTGGAGAATGAGCTTGGCCGCCTTCTGCCGAGGGCCGCGGAGCTCGTCACGGCCGAGACCGAGGCGCGGCGCAGCGATAATCTTTCCCGCGCGTATCGCGTGAACCTTGAGATGCTGGCGATGGTCGCACTGCTGACCGGCGGCTTCTTGGTCTACTCGGCGCAATCGCTTTCGGTGGCGAGGCGCCGTCCGCAATTTGCTCTTCTCCGCGTCCTGGGACTGAAGCCTCGAGGCATGCTCCGCCAGGTGCTTATAGAAGGCGCGGTGCTTGGGGTGACGGGCGCCGGGCTCGGCATCCTGCTGGGCGTCGGCCTGGCGGCCCTGGCCTTGAACCTCTTCGGTGGCGACTTGGGCGGCGGGTATTTCGCCGCTGACCGTCCGAGGCTGGTGTTCACGCCGGTCGCCGCAGTCGTGATCGCGTCGCTCGGGTTGATCGTGGCTCTCGCGGGAAGCCTCCTCCCAGCGCTGGAGGCCAGCCGCGCCCAGGCCGCCGTCGCCCTGAAAGCGGGAGCGGGTGATGCAGGCGATCCACGTCGCGCGCCCATGCCGTGGATCAGCGTGGCGCTGCTCGGCGCAGGCGCCCTCGCCGCATTCGGGCCGCCCGTGGGGGGACTTCCGTTGCTGGGCTATCTGTCCATCGCTCTCATGCTGGCGGGCGGCGTCGGAGCAATGCCGTGGCTTGCCCGTGTGCTGATCCGGCCGCTGCGGCGCCTCAGGAACCCCGCTCCACCCGTCGCATTGGCCGTCGCCCGTCTTTGGGGCGCGCCGCGCCAAGCCGCCATCGCACTTTGCGGCATCGTCGCGTCCACCAGCCTGATGGTGGCCATGGCCGTGATGGTCACCAGCTTCCGCGGCTCCGTCGATGAATGGCTGGTCCAGATCCTGCCCTCCGACGTGTACATGCGGATTGAGGATGCCACCGGCGGCGGCATTCCGCCCGAAGTCCAGGCGCGCATCGCAGCCCTGCCCCAACTCGAAGCCGTGGATTTCCGCCAGGAGGCGCCGTTGCGTTTGGCGCCGGACCGACCCGCTGTCCGTCTGATTGCTCGAGAGCTCGACCCCGCCACGATCAAGGAGGTCCTGCCGCTTGTCGCCCGCGCGGACATCCCCGTCGGCGCGGTTGCGGCGTGGGTGTCCGAGCCCATGGCGGATATCTACCGACTGAAGGCGGGCCAACGGCTCACCCTGCCGATCGGCTCAGGGGGCACGACGCAGGTCTGGGTGGCGGGGATCTGGCGTGATTACTCCAACCAGTTCGGGGCGGTAGCGCTGGACTCCGACGACTACACACGCATCACCGGCGACCGGCTGCGCTCTCAGGCGGCCATGGACCTTGCGTCGGGCGTCCGTCCTCGGGCTGTGGCTGAGGCGATCCGGGAGCTACTGCCGCCGGCGGTCGCACGTCAGACCGACTTCGCCGAGCCGCGCAATCTGCGGGCGGTGGCCTTGCAGATCTTCGATCGCAGCTTCGCCGTGACCTACGCTCTTGAAGCCATCGCCATCGTTGTCGGTCTGACGGGCGTGGCGGCTACCTTCTCCGCCCAGACGCTCGCGCGCCGCAAGGAATTCGGCATGCTCCGGCACGTGGGCGTGCTGAGACGGCAGATCGTGCTGATGCTCGCCACCGAGGGCGCGCTGCTTGGCTTGGTCGGCGCAGTAGCGGGGCTGGCGCTGGGCGTCGCCATGAGCCAGGTGCTCATCCATGTGGTCAATCCGCAGTCCTTCCACTGGACCATGGAGACCCGCCTGCCCTGGGGCCTGTTCACCATTCTGACCCTCGCGCTTGCGGTCACATCGGCCGGCGCTGCGGTTCTCGCTGGGCGCGGCGCGGTCTCCAGCGCCGCAGTCCAAGCGGTACGGGAGGACTGGTGATGTTCTCGCGCCGTCAGCTCCTCGCGCTTACGGCCCCGAGCCTTCTGTTGCCCGGGATCGCTGCGAGCCAGCGGGGAGACGCGCCCGTGCCGCCGACCTATCCGCAGGTCCGTCCCGGCGCCCGTTTAAGCTTTCCGGCGGACCATGGCTCCCATCCCGAATTCCGGACCGAGTGGTGGTATGTCACCGGCTGGCTACGCGCTCCAGATGGGGCGGACCTCGGCTTTCAGGTCACCTTTTTCCGCAGCCGGCCGCAGGTGGATCAGCGAAACCCGAGTGCGTTCGCGCCCAAGCAGATCATCTTCGCGCACGCCGCCCTCTCCGATCCCGGCGCGGGACGCCTGTTGCATGACCAGCGCATCGCACGGGCCGGATTTGGCCTGGCTGAGGCTCGGTCGGGAGATGCGGATCTCGTGCTGGATGATTGGAGCCTGAGACGCGACCCGGAGGGGCTCTTTCGCACCCACGCTGGCGCGCAGGAATTCGCGCTCGATCTCGTGCTGGCGCCCACCCAGCCGATCCTCCTGCAGGGGCAAAGCGGCTACAGCCGAAAGGGGCCAGCGCCCGAGCAGGCGAGCTACTACTACAGCCTGCCTCACCTGAAGGTCTCAGGTGCGGTTACCCGCGCGGGCCGCCGGGTGGATGTCACGGGTGAAGCCTGGCTCGACCGCGAATGGTCCTCTACGCTGCTGGACGCCCGCGCGGTGGGCTGGGACTGGGTCGGCCTGAACCTCGACGACGGCGGCGCACTTACGGCCTTTCAGGTGCGCGACGAGTCCGGCCAAGCGGTCTGGACGGGAGGATCGCTTCGCGACGCCGCAGGCCGGTTCACCGAGTTCGGGCCGCGGGATGTCCGCTTCACCACCCGTCGGCTCTGGCGCTCGCCCCGCACCAACGCCGCCTACCCTGTCGAACGGGTCGTTGAGGTGCGCCTGCCCGGCGGGATGCGCGCCTTTTCCATCCGCCCGCTGTTCGACGACCAGGAACTGGACAGCCGCGCGTCCGGAGGTCCCGTCTACTGGGAGGGCGCGGTACGAACTGACGGAGGGCGCGGGTATCTGGAGCTGACCGGCTATGCCGGCGCTTTGACGCTGTAGGGCCACACGCTCGCCTCCAACTTCAGGTCTCCTCGTCGCATGCTGAAGACCAGCCTTTCACGACGCAGCCTCGCAGGCGGGTTGGTCGGCGCTGCGGCCGCAAGCCTCGCCGGATGCAGCCGGGCAGCGCAGCCGCCGGCCGCTGGAGCCGCAGAGAGTGGCAGGAAGCCAGGGCTCGACGGCGCCCTGCTCGGCCAGGGTGTCGAACTCGCCAGCCGCCTTCCTCAGCTGCGCTCCATGATCGTGGCGCGTGACGGGCAGACCGCTTTCGAGCGCGCGTTCCGCGGTCCCTCCCTGGATACTCCGGTCAACATCAAGTCCGCGTCCAAGACCGTGCTTGCGTCAGTCGCCGGCGCCGCGATCGCACGGGGCGAACTCAAGCTGGCCGATCGCATCGCCCCCATCCTCGGTCCGCGCGTCCCGGCCAGCGCGGACCCACGGGTGCAGCAGATCACCGTTGAGCACCTGCTCAGCATGGAGGCCGGCCTGGAGCCGACATCCGGCCCAAACTACGGGCGGTGGGTGAGCAGTCCGAACTGGGTGGCCTACGCCCTCTCCCGCCCCTTCGTCGATGAGCCGGGCGGCCGGATGCTGTACTCCACCGGCACATCGCACATCCTCTCGGCCGTCCTGACCGCCGCCACGGGCCGCAGCACGCTTGATCTCGCCCGTGACTGGCTGGCCGAGCCTCTCGACGTCCAGATCCCCTCGTGGTCTCGCGACCCGCAAGGCATCTACTTCGGCGGCAACGAAATGCGGATGTCGCCGCGCGCTCTGCTTCGCTTCGGCGAGATGCACCGCAACGGCGGCATGAGCGGCCAGACCCGGGTGCTGCCAGCCACATGGGTCGAAGACGCCTGGCGCTCGCGAGGGGGACGCTCTCCGTATACGGGCTACACTTATGGGCTCGGCTGGTGGATTCAAGAGAGCGCTGGCCAGCCGGTCTACTTCGCCTGGGGCTACGGCGGTCAGATGGTGTACGTGCTGCCGTCGCTGGATCTGACCGCCGTGATGACCTCGGACCCTGACGCGCGCGGCGTCACAGGACATGTCCAGGCGCTGCACGCGCTGATGGACCAAACGATCGTTCCAGCCGCCCTGCGGGGCGCCTGACGGCAACGAAGGATCAGCCACGCCGTTTGCCTTCAGGAAACCCCAGGCTCCCCCGAGAGACAGCCATGAAGATCACGCTCACCGCAGCCGCCCTCGCCGTCCTGGCCTTCGCCGCCGCCCCGGCTGGAGCCCAGACCGGCTCCAGCGGCGGCACGACAGCTGCGAGCGCCAGCCAGCCCGCCGCCAACCCGGCGCGGCGCTCCGCCGGGCGGGCCGCGCCTCAGCCAGGTCGAACCGAGCGGACGCCGACCAACGCTGAGACCACAGCCGGCGTAGCAGCCGCGGAAGACGACGATGATGAGCCGGACACCCGCCCCCGTCTGACGACCGGCCTGAACGGCTCTGAAGCGACGCAGGGCCGCGGTGGCGAATGGGGTGTCGCGCCGGGCTCTGGTCGACTGGGTGAGCCAGGCGCCATCTCCATGGGTATCGGCTCTACAGGCGGCGACAGCCTCGGCTCCACGAGCCCCGGCCAAAGCGCCAGCTCGATGGTGCGCACCGTGACTCCGCCGGGATCACCCCCGCCGCGCTAGCCGCGTCGGAGCGGCACCACCTTCTGCGCGAGTTCCGCCGCATCAGCCAGAGCGGCTTCGACCTTGCGCGACAGCTCGTCGTCTCGGAACGGCTTCTGGATAATCCGGTCCTCGCCGACGTCGCGCAAAGCTTTCAGGTCCGCATAGCCGGTGATGAACAGGACCGGCAGACCGGGGCGCATCTGAACCGCGGCGCGAGCCGCCTCGACCCCGTTCATGCCGGGCATCGCATAGTCGGCGAGCAGGATGTCGATGCGCTGGTCGGTGCGAAGCACGTCCAGCGCTGCGGAGCCGCTGCCCGCCTCGATCACGGTGAAGCCCAGGTCTGTGAGCATCGCGGCCGTGATCTCACGCACTGCGCTGTCGTCGTCCATGACCAGGACGTTGCGGGTGCTGGCGCTGACCACGTCGCGCGGGGCGACCTTCCGTTCCGGCTCGCTGCTCGCGCGGGCCGCAGCCCGAGGCAGGAACACCTTCACGGTCGCGCCTTCACCCAGCTTGGTCTCGATCCGGACGCCGCCGCCCGACTGTTTGGCGAAGCCGTAGACCTGGGCGAGACCGAGGCCGGACCCCTTGCCGATCTCCTTGGTGGTGAAGAACGGTTCGAAAGCCTTGGCGAGAACCTCATCCGACATGCCCGGTCCGGTATCGCTGACCGCCAGCAGAACATACTCGCCAGGCATCGGCTCTTCCGGCCGGCTCGGCTTGTCGCGCAGGGTGACGTTGGCGGTTTCGACCGTGAGACCGCCGCCGACTTCCATGGCGTCGCGAGCGTTGATCGCCAGATTGAGGATGATCAGCTCGATCTGCGTAGGGTCGACCAGGGCCGGCCACAGGTCTGGCTTCAGCACCGTCTCAAGCCTCACGCTGCCGCCAAGCGTGCTCTGCAGCAGGTCACGCATGCCGCCGACCGTTTCGTTGAGGTCGAGGGGCTTGGGTTCCAGCTTCTGCTTGCGGGAGAAGGCGAGCATCTGGGCGGTCAACTTCGCGCCTCGCTCGGCAGCGGTGCGCATGTGGCCGATGCGGTCGGCGATCTTGCCGTCCACGCTCTCCTTGGACATCCACCGCTCGACGAAGCTGATGTTGCCGAGGATCACTGTCAGCAGATTGTTGAAGTCGTGCGCCACCCCTGAGGTGAGCTGACCGACCGCCTCCAGCCGCTGCATCTGGCGCAGAGTCTGCTCGACCCGCTCGCGCTCTTCGATCTGCTCGGCGAGCTCGCGATTGCGCTGCGCCAGGGCCTCGGCGGCGGCGCGCTCCTCAGTGATGTCCCGGCCGATGGCGTAGAACGCCTCGCCTTCCGGAACGGCGGTCCAGGAGATCCACCGCCAGGTGCCGTTGGCGTGGCGCAGCCGGTTCTCGTGGCGCTCGATGACTTCGCCCTCGGATAGGCGCTTGATCACCCCCCCAAGCGCCTCGATGTCGTCGGCGTGGATCAGCAGGCTGAAGTCAGAGCCCACCAGCGCGTCCGGATGGTAGCCTAGCTGGTTCAGCCAGGCTGGGTTCACCCGCCGCAAGCGTCCGTCCAGCCCGGCGACGGTGAAGAGGTCACGCCCAAGCCGCCAGATGCGGTCGCGCTCGGCGGTGCGCTCGGCGACCTGACGCTCCAGGTCGCCGGTCAGCCGGCGCAGAGCTTCCTGCGCCAGGCGCTCTTCGTTGATGTCGCGGACGATGCCGACAAACCGGGTGCAGATGCCCTGCTCGAACTGGGCCTGACCGCGCGACGCGATCCAGCGCTCACGCCCGTCCGGGGAGACGATGCGGTACTCCTCGGCGTAGGCCCCCGTCTTGTCCGGATGGTAGGTGATAGCGTCCGCAACGCTGTCGGCCAGCCGCTCGCGGTCGTCCGGATGCAGTCGCGCCAACCAAGCGTCGAAAGTGGGTTCTTCGTCAGGGCCGAGCGCCAGCAAGACCCGGCACCGCTCATCCCAGCTCATCTCACCGGAACGAGGATCGAAATCCCACAATCCGAGCTCGGCGCCCTCGATGGCGAGGCGAGCGCGCATTTCGCTACGCGACAGCGCCTGTTCGGCTTCCCGGCGTTCGCGGCGCTCTCGCGCCTGATCCAGCGCCCGTTCCACGGCTGTCGCCAGCCGGGTCAGGTTGCGCTTCATGATGTAGTCGGTCGCGCCGCGCTTGAGGGCGTTTGTCGCGAACTCTTCCCCCACCACGCCGGAAACGAAGATGAAGGGGATATCCGGCTGCAGAGCGCGTGCGATGTTCAACGCAGACAGACCGTCGAAGTCCGGCAGCGAGTAGTCGGCCAGGATGACTTCGCAGGCGCCCTCTTCGAGAGCGGCCACGAATTCGCGGCGGTTTACGACGCGCGTGAGCCTGAAGGCGAGCTGCGCCTTGTTGAGATGCGCCGCGAGAAGTTCGGCGTCGATTTCGCTGTCCTCCAACAGGAGGAGGCAGATTTCGCGATCAGGCCGGCTTGCGTCAGGCATCGACCCTTCCCCTAGGCGGCGGCTCGTTCAGGATGGCCCAGAACATGCCAAGATCCTGAATGGCCTCGAAGAATGCATTGAAGTCGACGGGCTTCACCACGAAGGCGTTCACCCCCAGCTCGTAGCTCTTCACCAGGTCCCGCTCCTCCCGGGAGGAAGTGAGCATGACGACCGGAATCTGGCGACGGGTGGCGTCCTTCTTGACGGTCTCCAGCACTTCGAGGCCGTCAACCTTCGGAAGCTTCAGATCGAGCAGCACGACGGCGGGGTCGCCCGGCAAGCGCTCGGCGTGCTCGCCGCGCGAATACAGGAAGTCCAGCGCCTCGGCGCCGTCGCGCGCGACCACGATGTCATTGGCCAGCTGGCACTTGGCGAGAGCGGCAAGCGTCAGCTCCAGATCCCTCGGATTGTCCTCGACCAGCAGGATCGGCCTCAGGTCAGCCACGCGTCGTCTCTCCTCTGAGCGCCACTTGGCGCTTCGGCAAGGTGAAGGTGAAAGTAGCCCCTTGGCCCAGAACGCCGTCGGCCGCAATCGTTCCGCCGTGCCGCTCGACGATGCGCTTGGCGAGCGCTAGGCCGATGCCGGTGCCTTCGAAGTCCTCGGCCCTGTGCAGGCGCTGGAAGACGCCAAACAGCTTGCCGACATAGGTACGGTCAAAGCCGACGCCGTTATCCGAAACGGTGTAGGCGACGGACTCGCCACGGTCTTCGCCTTCAACCGTGATCACCGCCAACTCCCGCGGCCCGGTGTACTTCACCGCGTTCTGGATGAGGTTTAGCAGCGCCTGTCGGACCATCGGGCCGTCGCCCCAGGCCTCCGGAAGCTCGCCGATACGCCACTCGATCTTGCGTCCAGCCACGTCCGGCTCCAGGGAGCGGCGGATCTCGCTGACCAGCTTACTGATGTCGATCTTGCCGAGGTGCAGGCTGGCCCGCCCCATCTGGGAGAAGTTCAGCAGGTCATCCACGAGCCTGCCGGCAGCGACGGCGGCTTCGCTGATGCTCTGCACGTAGTGGCGCGATTTGGCGTCGAGGTCCTTCTCGCGCTCCGACAACAGCTCGGCGTAGCCCACGATGTGGCGGAAGGGCGCTCGCAGGTCGTGCGAGATCGAATAGGAGAAGGACTCCAACTCCTTGTTGATCCGCTCTAGGCGGCCTGTGAGCTCGGCCCGTTCCTCAGCGCGCTTCAGGACGAGGTTCTGGATGGCGTTGCGGAAGCCTCGGGCGCTTTCCACCTCGGCGTCACGCCATGGCAAGCTGTGTAGGCGCACCTGCTCCTTCCAGAGTTCAAAGGAGGTACGCGGGCTCAAGCGATCGGCCTTGGGCTCCATGGGCTTGTTGGGATCGCCGCCCCACTCGACCGTGCGGATCACCTCAGGGCGGAACCACATGATGTAGTCCGGATGAATCTGGGAGATGGAGACCGCGAGCAGGCCACATGCGGTCGCGGCGTAACCCGCCGCGTCCGGCCAGGTCTGAGCGAGGGAGTCCGTCGCGAAGTGATCGTCGCCCCGCTGGAAGAGCTGATGGGCGATCGCGGTGATTTCCGCCGGCTCCGGTGTGTCGCCCGTGCTCAGGACCCCTTCTTCGGTGATGACCGCCGCGCCCGCCGCGTGGGTCAGCTCGAGCCAGATCTCGCTGTTGTCGGCCAGCGCCCTTTGGAAGGACGTCGAGAGTGCGAGGCGCGCCAGGAGGTCGGTTTCCACCTGCTTCAACGACAGCCGCTCGGCCGCCGCATCAGCCCGTTCCCGCGCTTCCACCTGAAGGGACAGGACCTGCCCCAGGATGTCGCACGCCGTGCGCACCTGCGGGTTCACCTGACGCGGCTCGCGGCTGTGACCGGAGATCAGCCCCCAGAGGCGCCCCTCGACCAGGATCGAGATCGACATGGACGATCCCGTGCCCATGTTGCGCATGTACTCGAGGTGGATCGGCGAGACGCTGCGCAGAGCGGCCAGCGACAGGTCCAGCGGCTTGCCGTCGGTCGGGCTGATCGCGGGCAGCACCGGCACCGGCTCGTAGTCGGCGCTCGCGATCAGGCGGATCCGGTTCAAGCGATACAGTTCGCGCGCCTGGGCGGGGATATCTGACGCGGGGAAGCGGAGGCCGCGATAGGACGGCAGAACGCCGTCCGTGTCCTCGGCCAGCACCGTGCCGTCACCCGCCTCGTCGAACGAGTAGAGGAGCGTCCGGTTGAAACCGGTGAGCGCGCGCACTTCCCGGACCGCAGCATCGGCGATCGCCTGCAGATCCTCAGCGCGGGCGATGTCGTCGAGGAACTCGCGCAGGCGCGGGTAAAGGCCCTCGAGCGTCTCGGCTTCCGAGTGCGGCGGATCCTCGAACTCCAGCACCACGCCCTGCTCGGTCACATGGCCGAACACCTGCAAGACGAACTCGCCCACGGTGACGGTGCGCAGGAAGGCAGGATGCTCCCCGTCCAGCCACCGCCGTAGCTCGGCCGTCAACTGGCGCGCTTCGGCCACATCGGAAAGCCGGTCGCCGGGTTTCAGCTCGAACCCGGCCACCTGCAGCAGGTTGGCGCTGAAGTTGAGGCAGACGAAGTCCTTCGGACGCACCACCAGCAGCGCACCATGCGGCTGGATTGCGCCTGGGATGCGGATCGGCTCGGCGGCGCACGAGTCCAGATCGAGCTGAGCCGTGGGGGTAAGCGAAACGTCGTTCATGCCGCCAACCACTCCTGAAGCAGGGCGAAAGTGCGGTTGGCGCCGGCGCAAACCGCGTCCTGACGACTTGCGGACGTCGTCTGCTCGGCGAAAGCCTGATAGCTGCGCCACATCTGGCCGGTCCGCGAGCCGTAGGGCTGAAAGTAGGTCAAGCCGCCCCGGGGCAGCCAGCCCGTGTCCTTCAACGCGCGGTGGATCACCTGACCGCCGAGGGTGGAGCCTTCCATCACATAGATCGAGCCAAGCGCTTCTGCGGGATCTGCAGCCAGATCGGCAGCAGCGAAACAGTGCGGCAGCGCCTCAAGCTCGGCCGTAGTGCGCCCGAGCGCGATCAGATCCCTCCGCAGGTGCGGGAGCCGACTTCTCGGCTCCAGAAAAGCCCGCAACTCAGGACGCTCGCGAATGGCTCGCTCCCAAACCATGTGAAAGCCAAGGAAACCCTCCAACACGCAAACGAACCATTGTCTGTCGGAAACCCGACCAAGCAGCTGCAGTTGGTTCTCAAGTTGTGCGTGAGCGTCCGCAGTTTCCCGGCGCAGGCGGATCGCCAACGCCTCAGACGCAGCAGGCTCGGAGGGAGCAGGCAAACTCAACGCAAGCGACATTCCGAGCGAAACCCTCAAAGGTCCGCCCCCGCCCGACGCGGCGAGATGACCTCAAACGCCCAACATATACAAGCTGCGGCGTGCCGACCATTTCCCCTCATGGAGCGTAGAGAATTCCTGGGGGCCGCTCGCCTTGCACCGTTCAGGGCCGTTCTCTAAGTCACCGGCAGGGCCAGCTCCGACTGCCGTTTTCCACTGCGGCGGGCGGCATTTCCTCTGTTGATGTAAGGTCTCGCCCATGGACGCCCGCGCCGCGCCCGCCCGGTTCTTCGAGAGAACCGCCCTGCCCTCCGACACTCTCACGCACCTTCAGCGTCTTGAGGCCGAGAGCATCCACATCCTTCGGGAGGTGGTGGCCGAGTGTGAGAACCCGGTGATGCTCTATTCGATTGGCAAGGACAGCGCGGTGATGCTGCACCTGGCCG